>NZ_AP042466.1:0-1755389 GCF_055392855.1 Thermoproteus thermophilus | reverse complement strand
GCCCAGAAAAGTCGTGGTCAAGCTACCTCAACACCCCAGCTTCCCCGAGCGGGGGCACCGCGTGTACGAGCTGGGCCCAGGCCCCGTCGCGTTATACATATCGCGGAAGGACTTAGAGCTCAAGGCGTTTAGGCTGATGGAGTTGGCCAACGTCGAGGTCGAGAGGCCGGGCGACGAGAGCTGGGGCAGAATAATTGGCTGGAGCGTGGAGGAGGCGCGCCAGTCTAAGTTGCCGATAATACAATGGGTCCCCGAGGGCTCGCCCGAGGCCGAGGTGGTCAAGCCCGTTGCCGTGGGCAAAAAAGTCGTGGAGCGCGGGCTAGTAGAGCCCAAAGCGCTCGAGCTAAGCGAGGGGAGCGCGGCGCAGTTCGTCAGATACGGGTTTGTTAAGCTCATCTCCAAGAGAGATCTTAAGTTTGTATATATACACGAATGAAAGCCCTATTCGACGCCTTGACTCCCAAACAAGCAAGAATAGCGGCTTTGTTGAAGAGGGAAGGCCTCGATTTGGTTATAACTTGTAGGGAGTACTACCACGTCAAGGACATGCTAGAGCTATACGGAGTCCCCTACATCTGTATCGGCAAATACGGCGAAACGCCGTACGAGAAACTGGTGGAGGGGCTCCGGAGACAACTCGAGTTAGTCGACTTAATGAAAGGCCTAGACGGGGTTTTGTCGTTCCCGAGCCCGGACGCCGTGAGGACCGCCTTTGGGCTCGGGAAGAAGTCTGTGATATTGAACGACACGCCTCACGCGTTCCACGCAAATAGTTTGACTATACCTCTATCCGAGTACCTAATAGCGCCGGCGGCTATACCCCTTGAGGCGTGGAGGCCGTATTGTCCCAAACGCGTAGCGACGTTTGATGGGGTTTTCGAGTACATGTGGGTATCGCGCCATGAGCCCAAGGTGGAGACGATAAGGCGGCTGGGCCTTGAGCCGGGGCGCTACGTGGTTTTCAGACCCGAGGAGGCCAAGGCCGCGTATTACCGTTGGGATGTCACGGCGTTGAGGAGGAAGCTCGTGGACGCGGCCAAGGAGCTCGGCTATGTCGTGGTCAACGTGCCTAGGTACGACGATCAGATAATAGACGGCGTGATTAACTTAACGAAGGCCGTAGATCACCTAGACCTAGCATACTACGCAGCGGCTGTCATCACGGGCGGCATGACCATGGCCACAGAGGCGGTCCTCATGGGGACTCCCGCCTTGTCCTACTTCCCGGAACATCTCCATATAGATACGTACCTAATCGCCAAGGGGGCGCCGCTATATCGTTGTAGTGGCGTGGACGAGTGCTTGGTCGAGCTGAGGAAAGCCCTTCAGGGCGGCAAGGCCGGGCCGATGAGATTAGAGGACCCCACCAAGCTCGTGATCGAAATAGCCGAGGCCGTTTTTTAAAGCATCCGGCGCTTATATTGAAGCTCAAGCTTTATATGCTCCAAGCATCCGTTTTATCGATGGGCGTCCGCTCGGTGGCCCTTCTCAGAGTCGGCAAGGACTTCGGCGTTGTTATGTTCGAGATCAAGATAGTGGGATTGAGAGAACTGGACGAGAGGCCTGAGGAGCTCGTCGCGAACATGTCCGAGATCGAGAGGGAGATCGCCCGCATAGTCCCGGAGCTATCGAGTATGTCGCACGCTGACGTTGTAGTGGAGGACAACGGTAGGAGGTTGTATATAGCTAGGCTCTACCTCGCCAACGCCAGGGTGGAATACGCCCTCCTCATATCGCCCAAGAACAGCATGAGGAGATTGTTGCATAAGTTCGTGGAACAAGGGTGGTCCGTCAAGTTCCTAATAGAGAAGAAGACCGCCGCGAAGAAATCCTATTGGAGATAGACTCGAGGAGCTCCAAGAGACCTGTCTCGAGCGAGTAGCCCAGCCAATCCACGTAGTCGTTCTGGCACATACCCTCTCTTAAACACTTCGCTATAATGTCGGCGGTTTGGTCGCTTGTGCGGTCGGTGACGTCCAGCTGTATCACTTCGCTCCACCTGCTCTTGGCTTCGACGTATATGTAATCCAGGACCTCGGCCCACACGTTGTCGACCACCTTGGTCAGAGGCCATCCGCGGGCCGAAAGATCTCTGAACAACACATCCGGCCTTTTCCTCAGGACGAAAACGCGATCCACGTCGGGTACGAGCTCGAGCACGTGTGTGTCGAGCACGTAATCTGGCCCCAGCTCTCTCTCCAGCTCTCTGCGAGCCGCCTCGACGTCTGTTATATCGTACGTCAACGAGCTGGGATCCCACGTCGTGAAGGGCTTGCCGGCGAGCAACGCAGCAGCCTCGACGCACTTGATGTTTAACAATTTCGACAACTTCCTGCATATCGTGGTTTTGCCGACTCCTGGAGTGCCCGTTAGGAGGACCTTCACATTAGGGGTAAGTCCTCCTGACGTCTCTCGGGAACGGAACGGCGTCTCTGATATGGTCGAGGCCTGCGATCCACATAACGACTCTGTCCACTCCTAGGCCGAATCCCGAATGGGGGACGGAGCCGTACCGTCTAAGGTCTATGTACCACTGGTAGTCCTTGGGGTTGAGGCCAAACCGCTCTATCTTGGAGACGAGCTCGGACTCGTCGTATATCCTCTCCCCTCCGCCTATTATTTCGCCGTAACCCTCAGGCGCTAGGACGTCGACGCTCAGCGTAATCTCGGGCCTCTGGGGATCGTTTCTGTGATAGAACGCCTTGACTTTCTCGGGGAATCCGTAAAGCTGTATCGGCTTGTCGAACTGAAGCGTCAACAAGCGCTCCTCGTCGGCGCCAAGGTCGTCGCCCCACTCGATCTTGACGCCCTTCCTCTTGAGGATCTCTACCGCCTCGTCGTACGATACGCGGTAAAACGGCGGCTTTATGTTCTCCAAGGGCTCGAGTTTTCTGCCAAGAAGCCTCAGCTCGTCGACCCTCTCGTTGAGGACCTTGGACACTATATGGGAGATGAGCTCCTCGTGGACCCTCATCAAATCGTCGAGGTGGTACCACGCCATCTCGGCCTCGGCGTGCCAGAACTCGGTGAGATGCCGCCTCGTGCGGGACGGCTCTGCTCTGAAGCTGGGAGCTATCGTGTAGACCTTCTCGAGGCTGAAGATAAGCGCCTCTAAGTAGAACTGGGAGCTCTGGGTCAAGTAGACTTGTCCGTCGAAATAGGGCACCTTGAACAAAGTAGCACCGCCTTCGACAGCCGCCGTTATGAACATAGGGCCTTGCACCTCGTAATAACCCCTCGATCTGAAGTACTCGTGAATAGCGCCGAATACAGTGTGCCTTATCTTCATCACCGCTTGCATCTTGCGGCTTCTGAGCCATAAATGCCTCACATCGAGCAAGTACTCGCTGTCGGCCTGGGCGGCGTCCTCGTTGATAGGATAGGGGCGCCCCACGTAATACCAATCAACCGACTGCACGTGCAACTCCTTCCCGCCAGGGGCTCTGGGCTCTTCCTTTATCACGCCGGTGGCCACCAACGACGATTCTATGTTGAGCTTCTGGGCCACGTCGAAGGCCTCTGTTCCTCTGGAGAAGACAAGTTGCATTATGCCGGTTGAATCCCTGAGCACTACGAAGATCTTATCCTTGAGCTCGCGTTTCCTGTAAACCCAACCTCTCACCGTCGCTGTGCCCGAGGATCTTAGAGCTTCTTCTATAGTTACGGCGCGTCTATAGGCCATTATCGCCCTTGCCGGGGAACTTCCTTGTATATGCCCACTATCACGCCGTTAGGGCAATCGTCCACGGCCTTCCCCACGTAATCGCCCTCCCTATATTCTCTGCTCTTCTCGCCATCGCTACATCTGATTACTGAGAGTATGCGGCCCTCCTTGTCGCCGCCTATCGCGTCCACGCGCTCGCTGGATCTTATGAATAAATACAACATTATCGACATCACGATCACGGTAATTATAAACATAGCTAGCAAGCCGTAGTCCAAGGGCATGTGTCCAAATGGCTGGGTTTTAAAAAAGAGTTCCTGATTACCTCTTGCCCTCCAAGATGCCGGCCTTTATATAATACACATCTCCGAAACCCCATAGCTCTAGCAACTCGTAGAGCGTCCTAACGGCCGATAAAACCACGGCGCCCGATCTGCCCGATGCAGCGGCAATGGCGTACCTCACGTCCTTGCTCGCGTGCTTTAACGCGAACGTCCCAGACTCGTTGGACAACATGCGGTCTACATAGGCCGTTGCTACGTCCTTAAACACCGTTTGTTGCAAGAGCTCCTTAAATACGCTCGGGCTTATCCCGTATGACGAAGCGAGCGAGATCGCCTCTCCGAGAACTGAGACAGTCCCTATCAATAACGAATTATACGCAAGCTTCAACACTACGGCCTTCTCGAAATCGCCTAGGTACATGGCCTTGCCCATCTCGGCGAAAAAGCCGGCGTATTTCTCATACGCCACGCCTCCACCGCCCACTAGGTATATGGCATCGCCCCTTTCCACGTTGCCCGGACCTCCCACCACGGGAGCCGCCATGACGGGGATGCCCCTGGCCTCTAAGGCCCTCCGCGCCGCGTTAGCCCCTTGAATAGAGTACGTGCCCATTAACGCGACCACATCGCCTTTTAGCTCGCCGATTATGGAGAGGAGGGCCTCGTCATCCGACACGAACACGGCGATTAGCCCCCGCGCCTCGGAGAGCTTAGATATAGGCGTCGCGGGCAAGCCCGACAACTTCTCCCGAGTCCTATTCCACGCATACACCGCATGTCCCAGTTGAGCCGCTCTCTTGACAAAGGCTGAGCCCATTCTCCCAGTTCCCACGACCGTCACTTCCATGGCCAAGGCTTTTAATCGCATATAATAACTATTTCGCAGTGGTTAAACTGATACGCGTAGACCCGCTGAACCCGAGGCGGGAGGACATAGAGGAGGCCGCCAGAGCGATAAAGGCAGGCGGCCTAGTGGCCTTCCCGACGGAGACCGTCTACGGCCTAGGCGCCGATGCCTTCAACGAGAACGCGTCGGCGAAGGTCTTTAAAGTCAAGGGCAGGCCGGCCGACAACCCGCTGATAGTGCACGTATCATCTGTGGAGATGGCCTTAAATATCGGCGATTTGCCGGATCGCGTAGTGGACATAGCTAAGAGGGTCTGGCCAGGGCCTATCACCTTCGTCGTGAAGAAGAAGGCCGAGTTGCCGGCCGTCGTGACGGCAGGCCTCCCGACGGTGGCTTTGAGATGTCCCGCTCATCCGGTCGCGTTGAGGCTAATAGAGGAGGCCGGGACGCCCATAGCGGCCCCGAGCGCCAACAAGGCGGGTAGGCCGAGCCCCACTGAGGCAAGCCACGTTCTGGAAGACCTAGGCGATTCCGTAGACGTCTTGTTAGACGCCGGGAGGACGTTCTTCGGCGTTGAGTCCACTATTATCGACGTAACCAAGGAGCCCCCAGTTCTGTTGAGGCCAGGGCCCTTCACCTTGGAGGAGCTCAAGTCTATCTTCGGCGAGGTGGAGGTGCCTCCCTTTGCGAGAGGCCTCGGCGAGGCGGACGTGGCGTTGGCGCCTGGTATGAAGTATAGACATTATGCTCCTGAGAAGCCCTTAGTGCTTGTGGAATTCGACTTAAGGCTCGCGGTGGATCTAGCGCACGAGGAGGGGCTTAAGGCGGCGGTCTTGTGTATGGTCGATAAATGCGCCGAGGGCGATGTAGTGCTGAAACTCGGCTCGGACCTCTACGAGATAGCGAAGAACCTATACGACGCGTTGAGGAGAATAGACAAGACAAACGCCGACGTGGCCATAGCGCCAACTGTGCCGGAGCGGGGCATAGGCCTCGCGATCATGAACAGGCTCAGGAAGGCGTCCGGCTTCAAGATAGCCAAAAGCGCCGAGGATTTTAAGAGGCTATTATGAGCTGGATCTACAGCTTTTTCGACGACGTTTATAGAGACTTCATGGAGCATTACAGAGGGCCCGAGGCCAGCGCTAAGGAGGCCGAATTCCTAGTGGAGGCCCTTGGCATAACGCCAGGGAAGAGGTTCTTGGACGCGGCGTGCGGACACGGAAGACATATGCGCTTCATGCCGCCCGATTCGGTAGTAGGGATAGACATAAACCTCGAGTACCTCAAGGAGGCCAAGAGGTTTGGCGATGTGGTGGCCGCGGACCTCAGGCTACCGCCCTTCCGGCGGCGCGCCTTCGACGGGGCTTATATAATGCACAGCTCAATCGGCATGTTCGGCGATGAGCAGGACTTGGAGATCCTCATGTGGCTGTCCGGCTCTATAAAGCCCGGAGGACTCCTCGCCCTAGATCTCGCCAATAGGTCCAAGATAGATAAGGCGTACGCGGCCTTCGGCGAGAGCTGGAACATGTGGATCTCGGCAGGTCCGTACAGGGTCCTGTCCATAGCCAACTATAACCCCCTCACGGGGAGAATAAAGGAGACTAGATATATCTACAAACAAGGACAGTACATCGGCGCGAGGACTCTCGAGTTGAGGATATACTCTCCGAGCGAGATCGGGCTGATGTTGCGAAGCATCGGCATGATGGTGAAATCAATTTACGGCGATTTTGATAAATCGCCTTACTCGGAGTCATCCGATCGTCTCATAGTCGTCGCTGTTAAAATCGGCGGAGCGCCCGAGCCGCTTAAGACCGCCATATCGTGGGCTTAGCGGCAGTTGTTCAATGTTAATAACCACATCCTTCTCATGAGGCTCTACTATTTCAAAAACGCCGAGGACTTGGCCAAGCCCATCTCGAGCAAGCTAGGCCTCGACGCGAGGCCTCTTGAAGAGAGGGATTTCCCAGACGGCGAGGTCCTAGTCAGGGTGGAGCCCGCCAAGGAGGTCGTCCTCTTGGCCAGGCTCTATCCAGACGTCAACAAGAACCTCGTTAAGTTGCTCCTCACCTTAGACGCCTTGAGCGATTACGGCGTAGAGAAGGTGGTCCTGGCGATTCCCTACATGCCGTATGCGCGACAAGACAGACGATTTCGCGAAGGCGAGCCCATAAGCATCAAGGCGATATTGGGCTACTTAAGGAGATACCCAGTAACCCACCTAGTGGCTGTAGATCTACACAAGCCATATATAGGCGATTACGTGGCTGGGATGAGGGTGGTGGATGTATACCCTGCCGAGAGGTACGCCGAGGTTTTAAGGAGATGGAACGTCGACATCGTGCTCAGCCCTGACGCGGGCTCTCTACATAGAGCTACCGCATTGGCGGACCGCTTGGGAGTTGAATACGACCACTTCGAGAAGTTCAGAGATAGGGAGACGGGGGAGATATTCATGAAGCCGAGCGCCTCGACGAATCTCCAAGGCAAGACGATAGCCATAGTGGATGACATATTGGCCACGGGCGGCACCTTGGTCGACGCATGTAAGAACGCTAAATTGCTTGGCGCATCGGCCGTCTACGCGGTGGTGACGCACTGCCAGCTATTGGGCAACGCCCGCGAGAAGATAAAGGGGTGCGTCAACGCGTTGTACTGCTCCAACACGATTCCTTGCGAGTACTCCAGCATCGACGTGTCCGAGGATATTGCCATTGCGATCAGCCACGTAGCCGCCAGTACTTGGACTGAACGGCCTTGACCTCGGCTAACGTGCTAGAGAGTTTGCCCCACACCGCGTGGTGGCTCGCGCTCTCCTCCTCAGCCGGCGCGTAGCCCAGACCTCCGACCTCCATTACCAACATCTTCGAGCCCTCGCGTAATACTCTAAGGTTATATCCTCCTTCGAGGAGGAAGACCGTTGGGATGTTCAGCCCCAGAAACGACTTGATGGCGTAACGGTAGCCATTCAGCGTGAGGCCCATATCGGCGAGGGGGTCCTCCTTATGGGCGTCCCAGCCCAACGAGACTATCAAGGCCTTGGGGCCGTATTGCCTCAACACCGGCATCACGACCTCGTCGAGGATTTTCTTAAACCCATCGTCGCCGGTCCCCGGCGGCATGGGTATATTGATGTTATAGCCTTCGCCCTTGCCGATGCCCACTTCGTCGGGGAAGCCGGTGCCGGGGTAAAGGGTCAAGGGATCTTGGTGAGTAGAGATGTACAACACGTCCTTGTCGTATAGGATCTCTTGGGTGCCGTTGCCGTGGTGCACGTCTATATCGACCACGGCCACGCCGTCCATGTACAATGCGCCTACGGCGGCCGTGTTGAAGACGCAGAAGCCTTGAGTAGGCGCCGTTAAGGCCCTCCCGGCCTTGCCGGCGTGATGGCCCGGAGGCCTCGCCAATATATAGGAGTGCTCCCTCGAGTCCAACGCGTCTAGAATAGCCGACACCGCCGTCAAAGCCGCCGGGCAAGTCCCCGGGGATATCCAAGTATCGCCGTCGAGCTCCGTTGGGGAGCCCAAGTTACATAGATCCTCCACGTATCTTATGTACTCGCGGCTATGCGCCGCCTCCAGGCGTTGGAGCACGTCGTCCCTCACGCGGGGGCGCACGAACTGCGCGCCCGCCTCTCTGGCCCCCTCAACTGCGCTGTCGAGGCGGCTGGGGTTTTCGGGGTGGCCTCGCCCCGTTTCGTGCCTCTTAAAGACGTCGTCGTAGTAGACCCTCATAGTTAAGACTTTAGACCCAGCTTAAAGGACAGTTGGATTAATGCCGCTAAGAGGTCATGATGTTGAGGAAAAAGAAGGAAGAACTCGACGACGAGGAGCTGGAGAAACTACTTCGCGAAGATGCCGAGCGTGACGACTTGGGCGAGAGGCGCGGCGACGGGTACTTGAGATTGAAGATAGAAATAGAGGGGCTTAGGGAATTGACGCAAGCTATCGAGGAGTTGGTCGAGGCGATAAGATCAAAAGCCAAATGAACGACAGCTTGTGGACTGTATATTGCCGGTTGGCTCCTACGAACAACACGGGCCGTATCTGCCTCCGACCGTCGACACTGAGATATCGGTATATGTGGCGAGGAGGCTCGCCGCAATTCTAAAGGCGCAAGTCCTAGAGCCCGTATGGTACACGTGCAGCAAGGAACACCAAGACTTCCCTCCGACCGTATACGTGGAATGCGATGTGTTTTTGTCGTACATAAGTCAAGTCATCAAGAGCGCCGCCAAGTGGTGCGATCACGTAGTGGTGATAGCGGGCCATGGAGGCGTGGCTGATGCCGGAAATGCCGTGGCCTCTCAGCTGAACTATGAGCTGGGGCCTAAGGTGCTCTGGATCAACATATGGAGCTTGGTGCCTGTGAGGGATCACGCCGGCTCGGACGAGGCTAGCGTATATCTAGCTATAGGGGGCCGGCTCCTCGATACGCCTAAGGAGAAGATGTGCGAAGGCGATGTGCACAAGATGAGGTATTTGCGCACAGCATGGATGTCGAAGTCGGGCATCATCGGCTGTATGGACCCCTCCGAGGTATCCGCCGAGAGGGGCAAAGCGCTTCTGGAAACTTTAGTTGACAAGATAACCCAGCGGGTTAATACTTTTTTATCGGCCACTCGAACCCAGTAACGTGCACGTCGTCATGCAACTTAAGTTGACGGGCTATCGTGAGTGGACGGAAACTCTTGGCTTCAGAAGGGAGCACATAATCCAGCAAGTGCAAGCTGAGTTGCACAAAAGGGCATGGGCCGAGTACACCTCGGTCGAGGCGCTCCCCCATCAGATGCGCTACGACTACTTGTTGGTATACGCGAACAACATATCGCCGCGGGTCTTGATAGAGAAAGCAAAGTCGCTACAAGAGATATCGCCGGTGCCGGTGGATCACTGTATAGGCCGCGGCGCAACTCCGCTGGAAGCCTACGAGAGTTGCGACGAGGCGGGGGACACTAAGAGCGGCCCCGCCGTGGTCGGACACCTCGACATAGTCAACAGCACTAGGCATACGGAGAGGATGGGCGCGTACGACGTGTATGTAGTCGTGGGCGAATTGTTGAACAAGGTGAATTCAATATGCAGAGGGCTCGGCTGCCTCGCGTTTTACTTAGGCGGCGACAACGTGATGATCTTCCTACCCGACGTGCGGACCGGCTACATATTATACGACCAAATATACATAGACGTCAGGCTGGGTATAGGAGTAGCCGAGAAGCCCTACGCGGCCCTCGCCAAGGCCACGGAGGCCTTGGATTCCATGAGGCGGGACGGGGTAATCGGCGTGAGGATCTTGGTATGAGGCCGTACGTCTACTTAGCCGCTGCGGTCACTATCGACGGAAGGATAGCCAGCAAGACCGGCTACTCCAAACTGTCGTGTCCAGTGGACCTACGGCGCTTACACGAGCTGAGGGCGAAAGTCGACGCGGTACTCGTAGGGGCTAGGACCGTCCGCGTAGACAACCCAAGACTCACGGTGAGATATGCTCAGGGCAAGAATCCCGTCAGGGTGGTAGTAGACGGCGCGCTCGCGCTACCTCTGGACATGAGGGTCTTCGACGGCTCGGCCCCTACCGTGGTGCTCACGACGGAGAGGGCGCCTAAGGACAAGGCGGAGGCCTTGAGGGAGAGGGGGGTCCAAGTACTGGAGTTCCCGGGCGATAGGGTGCCTCTAGACGAGGCGTTGAGGAGGCTATACTCCATGGGGATAAAGAGCGTGTTGGTGGAGGGAGGCGGCCAGATAAACTGGCAGATGCTCAGCCGATGCCTCGTGGACGAGTTGATAATAACCGTAACCCCTTATGCCCTCGGTGCAGGGACTTCGTTGTTCGAGGGGCCGGGCTTCGACGATGTGGAGTCAGCTCCGTTTAGGCTGAGGCTCCAATCCGCCGAGATCTGCGAGTGCGGACAGGAGGTGGTCTTGAGGTACAAAGTAGAATGTAAAAAATAGTTTACAGAAAGCATATATACTCATAAACTATAGTTGACGTGACGCGCCTCGAGGAGGCCATCGCCGCTCTGATCAAGGGAAGGCCCGTCCTCATATACGACGGCGATCATAGAGAGGCTGAGGCCGATTTCGTGATCAGGGCCGACGCCGTGACGGCAAGTTTGGTCAGATGGCTTAGGCAAAATGCAGGAGGGCTTTTGTGTTTCGTCACGACGGAGGAGATAGGGAGGGCTCTCGGATTGAGCTTCCTCTCAGATTACTACCGCGGATTGGGGCTATCGACGACGCCCAGGTACGGGGACGAGCCGGCCTTCATGGGCTACGTGAACCACAAAAGCACGAAGACGGGCGTGAGGGATTCGGACAAGGCCTTGACTTTGAGGGAAATGGCGAGGGTGGTGCGCATAGCCTTAAAGGACCCCGAGCTGGCCAAGAAGGAATTCGTCGACAACTTCTACGCGCCTGGGCACGTCCCCATCCTCGGCGCAAGGGTCGGCAGAAGGTGGGGCCACACCGAGCTCTCGACTATTTTAGCGAAATTGGCAGGGTTGCCCCCTGCGCTCGCGATAATAGAAGTGCTCGGCCCCAGCACCGAGGCCATGCCGTACAGCGAAGTGGAGGAGTTGGCCGAGAGCTTAGGCGTCCCCTTATTAAGGGGCGAGGATCTAAGAGCCTTTGCGTAGCCTTATAACTATCTTAGTCCGTTGGACGTCCTCAACGAACTTGACCACGTAGCGCGCCAGCCGCTCCACCTCCCTTCTGGGCACTGTGTTCCAAGTAGGGCAAGTCTTATCCACATAGACCTTATCCCCGTCATACACTAGCGGATAGAGCCTACAGCCTATGGGCCTATTCTCGTATATCTTGCAAGTGGAGGTACCTGGGTCGTAGAAGACGCAATGGCCGTCGACGTTCTTAAGCCTGTACACAACACCGTCGAACACCGCGAAGTCCTCGAGGCGATAGCCCAAGGCCTCTAGGCGCTCCACGTCCTCGGGCAAGAGCTCCATCTGAGTGCCGACGCAACACACGCCGCATTTTATGCACTTGAACTTCACCTCGAAGAACGAAGGGTTAGACCAGACGCTCACTCCACCACGTACAGAGGCCTTTGTCCTTTGAAGAACCGCACCACGTTCTCGGCGGCTATCTCGGCCATCTTAGTCCTGGTCTCAACGGCGGCGCTGCCGATATGAGGAGTAAGGACGACGTTGGGGAACTTGGTCAACTCGTGAGTGTGGGGGAGCGGCTCCTCCTCGTATACGTCTAACGCCGCGCCGGCGAGGATGCCCTCCCTCAAGGCCCTCACCAAGGCCTCGGTGTCGACTACGGCCCCCCTCGCCACGTTTATGAAATAAGCGCCGCGCTTCATCTTGGAGAACTTCTCCCAGTTCATGAGATGCCTCGTCTCGGGGGTCAAGGCTATCGACACGATGACGAAATCGCTGGTTGCCAACAGCTCGTCGAGGGGGAGGTACTTGATGCCCAAGGCGAACTCCACTTGGGGCTTTCTATTGCGCGACCAATAGACGACCTCGGCCCCGAAGGCCAAAAGCCTCTTGGCTATCGCCGTCCCTAGATTGCCCAATCCCACTATGCCGGCCCTCTTGCCTTTTATGTCCGACCCCATCAACGCCCCCCACACGTCGTAAGCCCCGCCCTCCCTGATCAAGCGATCCCCCTCCACTATTCTCCTGGCCAAGGCCAGCAGTAGCCCAATTGCGAGATCCGCCGTGGCGTCCACGAGGACCTCCGGCGTGTTGGTGACCACGATGCCCCTCCTCTTGGCCTCGGCTACATCTATGTGGTCGTAGCCCACGGACACTGTAGATATTATCTTGAGGCTCTTGGCGTTGGATAATACTTCGGAGTCCACGACGTCGCCCACGAACACCACCATGGCGTCGCACTCCGCCGCCGCCTTCTTTAATTCCTCCTTGGGTATGCCCGTCGTCAGCCACGCCGGCTTCCCGAACTTATAGGCCTTGACTGTGCCTACCTCAGACAGCTTCTTGTAGAGGACGTCGGGGAACGTATCTCTGCTTACAAATATACAGACCATGCCGAAGGATATCAAGTGTTTAAAAAACGCTGTAGCCATTCCGGCATCCGCGGCCGCTCGACCACGTCCAACACATCGTAGGGTTTTATGTCCAAGACCGGGCTCCCCGTCCAAGCGTCTAGGTTCCTCACGTGTATACGTGGCGGGTCCAACGATACCAGCTCCGCCACCGTCAAGCCTATCGGGTTAGGCCTCGGCGGGAAGCGCGTGGCGAATATGCCGACCTCTGGGGCGTCGGGCAGACGCCTTGGCCTCACCCTTAGCTGAACCTCGCGTACTCTATCCATATACCATATCACGAAGATGTGGCTGTACTCCTCAAGCCCGGACAACCCATCTACGTACTCGTCGTATATCCTAATAGTCGAGATGAAGCTCCTTCTATCTACTTTGGCGCCAATTTCTGGGCCCGGAATCCCGCGCTCGACGAACCCTATAGGCCTCAGCTCGATCCTCAAGGCATTACTCGAGCCGTTATGGACGGGCTGATCACTATCTGCCCGTCCGCGAGAGTTATGTGTGGGAGCGATATGAGGAGCTTCTCTGTAGAGCCCCCTCTTAGCTTAAGCCCGCCGATTATGTGAACCTTGAACTCGCCGCTTGGAATTCTGGCCGTGACGTTCATCCCGCCTATCTGCACAGTTGCGCTGGATATGGTGAAGGAGACCTCGTCGTATTCGCCCGGAGGCGCCGAGACCGAGGCCAACAGCTGAGGCGTACTCGACAACTTGACTGTACTGCTTCCGTTAAAGACAACGATCCAACCCGACCCGCTAGATCCTAGCCTATGCAAAGCCACAGAGCTGAAGGTGATATATACAGCTACAGGGGAAGGCGGATCCGCGACATATATATCGACGCGTCCCGGCAACAAGTATAAGTACGCCATGACTGCCGCTCCGGCTACCGCTATTGTTGCTATAAGCGCCATGGCCCAGCCCCTCACGTTGAAATATGGGCTATATAAGAAGAACTCCAAAGAAGGCGCCGAGGATTATGTTGAGCCCGAACAGCGCTAACAAGGCGGCTAGGGAGATCAACAAGTAGCCGTACCTCTTGCCGCTTAAAATCCTCGATGTGCTACCTCCAGCAGATGCCATGAGCCCGAGCCAGAAGTAGTCCATCCAGACGTGTGAGCCATACATGGCGGCCAAGCCCAGCGGGCCCAGCTGGAACGCTTGGCTTAATATGGGAAGCCCCACTGTGGCCCACCACATTAGGAAGTACGGATTAGCCCCTGTGAACAATAAGCCCGTTAGGAAGGGCGACATGCGCCGCGTAGCGCGGGCCCATCGCCCATCGCCCCTTATAGTGCGCACGCCGTCCTTGGCCGTGAGGTATGCGAAGAAGAGGGAGGAAGCGAAGGACACCACGGCCAAGGGCCTCCCCAGCGCCGACAAGAAGCCCGAAAGGAGCCCGAGGGCCAACACGTAGGGAAGCTCAAAGGCCATGTGGCCAACGGCCACCTTTAGGCCGGATCTGAGGGCTGCGCCGGGGGAATCTCTCAAGGCTCCTTGGACCACTGCCGCAGTGGTGAGGGGCCCGGGCGAGAAGGCCCCGGACGGAGTCGCCAACAACGTCTGGATAACCACGTCGAGCAAGCTCATACGCCCGCTTCCCTAAATGCAAGCCTTAAGACTTCCCTCACGTTCGGATACGTCTTTATCCCCTCCACTTCACGCTCGGTGAACCAAACTCCGCGCTTTAGGGAGCCGCCGACGCGTTTAACTAGGAATATTAAGTCGTAATGGATGTGGACCTCGGCGGGATACCTCACTACCTCTCTCAGCACGACGAAGGGAAGCGGCTCCTCGACGACGTCGTCGCCGGACACGCCCCGCCTAGGGCCCACGGGTTCCACCTCCAGCCCCGTCTCCTCTCGGAACTCCCTGACCACGGCCTCTGACGGCGTCTCGTCCTCCTCGACGTGTCCGCCCGGGTAGAGCCAGACGCCGAGTTTCTCGTGATATATTAACAAGGCCTTGCCGCCTTCAATGAGCACCCCCGACGCTACGACGCATTTCCTCACCATTATAGCGTAAATACTGGATAAAAAAACGTTGGAGTGAACGTAGCGGCGCTGATAGCCTTGGGAGTCGCAGTTGGCGTGTTAGTGGGCCTCGCAGGGTCCAGCGGAGTGGCCGTCACGGTCCCGGCGCTCTCCTATATGGGGCTCACGTACCAACAATCAGTAGGCGTGAGTTTATTAGTCGATCTAATGGCGACAGCCTCAGCGCTCGCGGTGTACTTGAAAGCCCACGACGTGGACTACCGTTACGCGTTAGTGCTAGGCCTCGGCTCCATTGTCGGCGCTCAACTGGGCTCCCACATAGCTGTGATGACACCGGAGCCCCCGCTCGAGCTGCTCTTCGCAGCCTCCTCGCTCTATTTGACATATACCTCCTTGGAAAACGCTATATTGGGATCGGATAGAGGGCTTCTGCCCCGGGCCAGGGGGTATCTAGGCGCGTTGGCCCCAAAATCCCGGCGCGTTCTCGCGATCGCGTCGAGCGTGGGGGTCGGCATAGCTACTGGCCTCGTTGGCGCGAGCGGCGGCGTTATGTTCGCGGCAGTCCTCAGCGCCGTGGACGATATGCCGATTAGAAAAACCGTGGGAACCGCCGCGACTGCTATGGCGTTATCCGCTACTGGGGGCGTCGTCGCGTATTTCTATCTGGGACAGTTCGATCTATCGACGGCCTTGATCGTCGGCGCCTCGGCGCTCGCCAGCGGGTTCGCGGCTGCGCGATTGGCCCACATCGTGAGGACCCGCGCCTTGTACTCGGCCCTCTCCGTGTTGTTCGCGACGACGGCTGTGCTGGAGGTTTTGAAGGCCCTAGCCTAATCCGCCGTCACAACGGCTTTACTGGAGTAGACGCGCCGCACGCAGTGCACTTGAGCACGTAGACGCGTCCCTCCCTCTGCAATAGCGTGTCTATCGATCCGCAGACGGGGCATATCACGTAGTACTTGAGGTAGCGCTCATACACAGCTTCTATGACCTTGGGCGATCTCTCGCCGCTTAGCGCAAGAGCATCGCCGTCGAGCATCCCCGGCATGGCGAGCTCCTTCTGGAAGAACTTAGCTATATGGCTGGGATCTCTGTTTAGCCTTTTCGCTATCTGGCCCAAGTTCGTTATCACGGTCCTACGGGGCAAGTTCTGGACCTCGAGCTTGGGTATCTCGGCCCTCCTCTGGGCCTTGGGCGTGATCACCTTATAGGCCCTTTCCAGCAAGTCCATGTACTCCCTCTCCGACGACACAGGGACCAATTCGTCGATGTTAAAAAGGTTAAACCCTTTCAATTACCACGGCTGCGCCTTGGCCCCCGCCGACGCAAAGGGTCGCCACGCCTCTGTCCTTCCCCTCTATCTGCAACTGCCTCGCGAGAGTGCCTATGATCCTAGCCCCGGTAGCTCCTAAGGGATGGCCTATGGCGATGGCCCCTCCTCTCTTGTTCACTCTGTCCTCCTCTATCCCGAGCTCCTTTATCGCATATAACGTGACCACGGCAAAGGCCTCGTTTATTTCCCAGAGGTCGATGTCTTTGACCTTCAACCCCGCCTTCTCGAGGGCCTTTTTAGATGCGGGCACAGGGCCCTTGCCCATCACGGCGGGCGGGACCCCGGCGAAGCCGTAGCTCACGAATCTGGCCATGGGCTGGAGGCCGTATTTCTTGAGCGCTCTCTCGGACATTAACAGCAGATAGGCCGCGCCGGTGTTAAGCGGCGAGGAGTTGCCGGCAGTTATCACGCCGTCGGCCTTAAAAGCGGGCGGCAACTGGGCCAATTTCTCGAGGCTCGTGTCGGGCCTCACCGACATGTCCTTGTCCACTACCACCTTCTTGCCCTCCTGCTCGATCTCGACGGGGATTATCTCGCCCTTGAAGTAGCCTTCTTGTTGGGCCTTATATGCGAGTTGGTGGCTCCTCAAGCTCCATCTATCCATCTCCTCCCTAGTTATCTTGCTCTCCTCGGCCAGCCTCTCCGCCGTGAGCCCCATGACGTAGCCGATGTTGAGCTCGTAGAAGGCGTACTCCTCCGTGAAGAACTTGGGGTTTACAATCACGTGGGGGTTGTCGTACATGGGCACTCTCGACATATGCTCGACGCCTCCTGCTATCACAATATCGGCCATCCCCGTCGCTATCTCGTTGGCGCCCATAATCACCGAGGTTATGGAGGAGGCGCATTGGCGGTCCACAGCCGCCGCCGGGACGGTCACCGGTAGCTTGGCGGCGAACACTACATGCCTACCGCCGTATAAGAAGCCCTCGCCGACTTGTAGAGCCATGCCCGTTATCAAGTCGTCTATGTCCTCCGGCTTAATGCTGTTCCTCTCTATGAGATCCCTTACTACTATCGCGGCGATCTCCTCGGGCCTCATGTTGTAGTAGATATCCCTCTGCGGCTCTTTCCTGGTGAGCCTGCTGAAGGGGACTCGCCTAAAGTCCACTATGTATACGTTTCTGAGGCTCATTTCCCCTTAAACTGCGGCTTTCTTTTCTGGAGGAAGGCGCTGACCCCCTCGTATAGATCCTCCGTGGAGAAGACTATGCCGAAGTGGGCGGCTTCAAGATCGAGCGCGGCCCACAACGGCGCC
Source organism: Thermoproteus thermophilus (assembly GCF_055392855.1). Classification (NCBI taxonomy): domain Archaea; kingdom Thermoproteati; phylum Thermoproteota; class Thermoprotei; order Thermoproteales; family Thermoproteaceae; genus Thermoproteus; species Thermoproteus thermophilus. Next base: position 1,737,970 of record NZ_AP042466.1, on the reverse strand, counting down.
TCGTAGCCGTAGTTGATCGCGTATTTAGCCATGGCCAACGCTATCGGCGGCTTCTCGGCTAACTTAAGCGCAAGCGCCCTCGCCTCTTGTTCGAGCCTCTCAGGCGGGACTACCTTGTTGACCAGCCCTATCCTCTCGGCGTCTTTAGCTGATATATTATCGCCGGTGAATATCAACTCCTTGGCCTTGGCGAGCCCCACGAGCCTGGTCAACCTCTGCGTGCCCCCGCCGCCGGGGAACAAGCCTAAATTAACCTCGGGCTGGCCCAAGACCGCTGTCTCGGAGGCTATTCTGATATCGCACGCGAGGGCCAGCTCGAGGCCTCCGCCGAGCGCGTACCCGTTCAGAGCGCATATGACGGGCCTATCGAGTTTCTCGATTTTCTCGGTTATTTCGTGTAGCCCTCTGGAGAGCTTATACGCTAGGAGAGGCGTCGTGCCCACGAAGCCCGTGATGTCGGCGCCTGCCGAGAAGGCGCGGCCGACGCCTGTGATCACCACAACGCGCGCTTTATCGAAATCAGTCTTCGATATCTCGTCCAATACGGCAGAGAGCTCCTCCACCATCTTCTGGTTTATGGCATTAAGCCTCTCGGGCCTATTGAGTATTACCCACACTATAGGCGGCTCGTACCGCACTACTATTGTCTCAAGCTTTTTCTCCTCGGCCTTTATATATGTATAGAAACCTTCCCCGCTCTTACGGCCGAGCTTCCCGGACTTGACCATGTCGAGCAAGAGCGGATCGGGCGCGAACTCCTCAAAGCCTGTCTTGGCCCTCCAATCCTCCAGCGCCCTCACTACGGCATCTATTCCTAGCTCGTCCGCGAGCTCCAAGGGGCCCTTAGGCCAGTTGAGGCCGAGCTTCACGGCCTTGTCGACGTCCTCCTTAGTGGCTATGCCCTCTCTGACCAGGTACGCCGCCTCGTTTATGGCCGGCGCCAACAACGCCACCACGTCGAGCCCCTCGCCTGGCTCCTTGGGTATATCGGGCCACTGGAACTTGCCGGGGGCCGGGTACTTGTAGAAGCCCTCGCCGGTCTTAACGCCGTATTTCTTCTGTTGACACTTCTCGACGATCAGCGGGCAGGGGTGCGTCTTGAAGCCCCTCTTGGCCATGGCATCCCCTATAAAACATATCACGTCTATCCCGGTATAGTCCATCAGGAGGAACGCGCCCATGGGAAGCCCCGCTCGGTATCTCAGAGCGGAATCCACCGCTATTATGTCCGCCACGCCCTTAGCGACGGTCCAACAAGCGGCGTCGTTGACTCTTGCTAATATCCTATTGACTATGAAGCCTGGCACGTCCTTGTTCACGACGACGGTCTGTTTACCGAGTTGCGATGCGTATTCGGCAACCCGCTTCACCGCCTCGTCGCTGGTGTACTTGCCCTTGATTATCTCCACAAGAGGCATTAACACAGGCGGGTTGAAGAAGTGCATGCCTACGACGAGGGGCCTCCTCTCGGGCTTGACCGCCTCGGATATCTCCGTTATGGGGAGGCTGGAGGTGTTAGTGGCCAAGATGGCGTTGGGCGGCGCGCACCTATCGGCCTCGGCGAAGACCCTCTTCTTGGCCTCGATCTCCTCGATAACAGCCTCGACCATGATCTCGACGCCCTCCACCGCCTTACACACGTCGTTGACGATGGGCTTGATCCTAGCCAGAACAGCCTGCGGACTCTCCTTTATTTGTCCCTTCTCGGCCAGCTTATTTAGGGACCATTCTATGTTCTGCAAAGCCCTTTTCAAGTAGTCCTCCGCGACGTCGACTAGGGCGACCTCGTAACCGGCTATGGCGAACAGCTCGGCTATGCCGTGGCCCATCGTACCTGCGCCTATTACAGCGGCTTTTTTAGCCATAGGTCGAGGTGACGGGACCCTTTTAAAGAAGAATTACGTTTATTGTCTAATATAGTAAATAGCATAGTAAATAGCTTTTAGTTTCAGTTATCTAGGCCGAGATCCAGCCTACTGCGTAGGCCTAGAGCCTCATCGCGCTGACATGGTCAACGACGCTGTGCGTTGATCACAGAATGTCCCACCGGGGACAATCAGTGGTTCCGATAAGGCGCCCAACCCCTCCGGCCGCACCGTTGAGAAGCCTCTCTTGTCGGAGCCATACCACTTTATGACGTTTCGGCGCGTCGGTCGACTTCGGCCTCTCTCACATGAAGGGCTCCCGCCGAGTGCCCGCTGTGTGTCGGGAAAACATAACCATCGCTGTTTTCGGCCTTGACGTTTTCTCAACCATGTGAGGATCCGCGTTGCGGAGAAAAGCTGGGCGATTTAGGCGTTTAGGTCCAACAGCCGATCCATTAGGTCTAATACATAACTTAATTATTAGCTAACTATATAAGCTTTTCAATAATGATGATTTTTAAGATAAATCATCTACATTTCTAATGGATTTCGATACTTATAGGACAGCTTTCGGCAAAGCCGGCGTTCTTCGAGCTCGCCGATTTGAAGCATCATGAAGCCCTGCGTCGAGTCCTTGATAACATTGTTCTTGTTGTTGTCGATCGCTGTCGTGACCACAAGGTTCGTCCAGACCACAGGAGGTCAAGGGAACCAGTCAAGCCCCGCGGGCGGTCTAGTCGTAGATTCCAACTGGGTCGCCCAGTTCATCGACGTCGTGAACCAGTACAGATCCAGCGAGGGGGCTCCCCCGCTCTTGCCTTGTCCTTGGCTCAACGATTTCGCCAAGGCGAGGTTCGCCCACATGGCCATGAACCCGGCTATTAGCCACTACGGCTACTACGACGACTTCCAGAAGTACCTCGCCCAGTATTGGGGCCTCATGACGTTGATAATGGGCGAAGAGGTCCTTTATCCCAGCGGCCGGGTCCCCGATCAGTACGTCCGAGAGTTGATGAGGAACGCGACGGCTCACTGGGAATTGTTGACGAGCCCTCAATACGCCTATTATGGCTATTACATAGGCTATGCGCCGAGCTACGCGTTGGCCGGCCCGTGCCAAGTGGGCGAGGTCCCAAGCCCCTACGTGAACGTGACGCAGTTCTTTAAGTCGCACGGTTGCAACGTCGAGCTGAAGGGCGCCGCTTGGCTAGTGTTGGAGCTCAGTAATTGGTGCGATGGAGTCGTCTCGAAACGGCTGTTGGCCGCCTCCTTCACATCGGCCCCTCAGTCCTACGAGCTCGTCCCTATAAAGTACGACTTGCCCGCGACCGGGCGGAACGCGACCCTCGAAGTGAGCGTGGCGAGCACGGGGCCCGTTAGGCTCTTCGTCCTCACATCGGATCAGTACGAGCGCTTCCAGGAGCTGGGGCTGGAGCAGATCTGGGCCTTCACAGGGCCGGCATATTTCTACGGCGGCGAGTCCGCGGAGTTTCGCGTGCGCGTCGAGCTGAGCGTGGACCAGTTGGGCGAGGGCTATTATTTAATCATAAGCAACGTGTTGCCGGGAGCGAACGCCGTTGACGTGGAGGCGAACGCGACCCTCATATTCGCGCCGCAAGAGCCCCAGATACAGCCGACGACTTAAACTTAAATAGCGCCGGATTGACGTTGGCAAGTGCGCCTCTTTTACTACATACTGGGAGCACGCGCCGTGTACGCCTTGCTCTGGTTCTACGTATCCCCATTATTGCCGCTAATGGCGAGGGACTTGGCGGTGCAAGAGGCTCAGTTGGGTTTATTGCCGGCGGCTTTCATCGCGGGCGCCGCTGCCATGCAGATACCGGCCGCCTGGATCGGGGCGAAGATAGGAGACGTCAGGACGGCCGGCATCGGGCTATTGCTCCTGGGCCTCGGCTCAGCCCTCGTCGGGTTCAGCGGAACTTGGCAGGAAGCCTTGGCGTTCAGAGCCTTGGCAGGAGCGGGGGCCGGCTTATTCTTCTCGACGGCCGGCGCGGCGCTCGTGTCGCTTAAGCCGGGGGCTACGGGGACTGCGCTGGGCTGGTACAACGCCTCCTTCAACGTAGGAGCCCTTACAGGCTACTACTGGGGCTACGTAGCAGCAGCAATGGGCTGGCGTGCGGCCGCGATCCTTCCGGGCGTTGCGGCGTCGGCGGTAGCCGCGCCGCTTTTGACGCAAAAGGGGTTCAAACACGGGCATAAACTAGACCGGTCCGCGATCGCCCTCGGCCTCGCCTCCTTCCCCATATGGGGCGCTGTATACGCAACGAATAGCCTCGCCGCTACGTGGCTTTCCTACTACAAAGACGTGCCTCCATCGTTGGCAGGCGCCATATCGTCGGCATCCATGGCGTCCGGCCTGTTGGGCGGGGCGCTCGGCTCTATCTACGACAAGGCCAGAAAGAAGGAGGTAGTACTCGTCGCGGCCTCAGCGCTATCGTCAGCCTCCATGGCCCTCGTCCCCTCCTCGCCTCCCGCCGTGGTGCCGCTCGCAGTGTTCGCCTACGGCGCCTCCTACACCGTGTACATAACGGCGATCTACGCCGAGGGATCGCGACGGAGTTCGCCCTCGTCAGCATTGGCGGTCATCAACGTGATAGACATGGCGCTGGGGCTGAACGCCAGCTACATCTTCTCTTACGCTATGTCGATATATCCGCCGCTGGCTTGGTACTCGACAGCGGCTTTGGCCCTCGTGTCCTCATACGCCGCGCGCCTAGCTAGGCGATAGAAAGAGGCGGGAGGAGTGGGCCCGCCGGGATTCGAACCCGGGATCTCCCGCGCTCTGAGGCTATCGCGGGCGCCTCGTGAGGCGGGCTTTAGGGAACTGCGTTCAATCCTAGCCGCTAGACTACGGGCCCTTCTGCAGTGATGTCCTCTGGTTTTAAGTTTTTCCTCTCGAGCTCGCGGAAGCGCGTGGGCCGAGACGCGAAGGCCTAGGCCGTAAGGTTTAAGTTCCATAGCGGAACTAAGTTCCGGTGCGGAACTTATTCGACCCATGGCCCAAGAGCTCGAGGAGCGAGTTGTTCGACAGAGCCGAGGAGCTGGACCTCCTCGATAAGTCGGCGGCTAAGCGACTACGCTAGGCCCGAGCGCGTCGGCTGTTCTGCGATCTGCATGAGCTCTCATAGAGATGTATATCGAAATAAACCTCGGCCGCGTTGTGGAGGTAGTCTATAACGCGGACCGCGTGTACGGCTTGAGCTTCCCCTTTGGACAACTGCATGGCCATGAACCTAGCCGAGGGCATCCTCGCCACGTATTCTCCGAGCGCCTCTAGATCGCCTAGCGCATCTTTGAGCCCCGCCGCAACGTCTCTGAGAATCGCCCAGATTTTCCCGTCGGGCGCCTCGCGATATAGCTCGACTATGTGGTCCACGGCCCGCTCGTAGAACCTCGCCAGCTGTATGTGGAAGCCGCACTTGGGCGTGGGGTAGCGGGTGCAGAGCCTATTAACGGTGAGCCTCAGCTTGTCCACCTCGTCGTCGACGGCCTCGACGGTCTTCGCAGTAGCCGTGCCCGCCGATAAGCCGTTCAGGAGGAACAACAGTGAGTCCAACATCCTCTTGATGACCTCCTCCTTGTCAGTGTAACGGTCCTCGTACTCCACCCTGTAGGCCCCTCCTCTATCCAGCGCGCGTCCAAAGACCTTGGACAACCCCCTCTCCACGTCGGAGCGATCGGCCGTTAGGTCTAGGTAGTCGAGGCCGGCGGCGTATCCCGCCACTATGAGGTACACAGCAAGGGCCCCTCTCGCCTCCACCACTCCGGCGCCCCTCGCCAATAGGGGCTTTATTCCCACGAAATCGTCCTCCCAGTACATCTCTACGTCGTTTACGCCCAAGTTGCCCATGAGCTTCTTGGGCAGATAGGCCAGGTAGGAGCCCCGCACTCTTATTAAACGGCGCTTTACGACCTCCACGTGAAGAGTTCTGTATATTAAAAATTCGCGTGCCCGGAACCCGCCGACATCTACAGCCGCGCGGCCTCGACCTAAAAATGATAAAGTTCATCATAATATGTATGCAATCATCGGCGGCGTGACGGGCTTATTCTCGGCCATCTTCCTAACAGCCGAGGGGGCCAAGGTTACGGTATTCGACCCCTCGCCAGGAGGTTGGTCGAGGGCAGCGGCCGGGGCCTTGGAGCCGACAAAGTTCGAAATAAATCGTATTACATCAAAGGCTATCCTATCAAGTACATTAGGATGTGGATCTCGGGCAAGGCGAGGGTCGCCAAGCTCGACTGGAAATGGATATTGGCCTATCTCAAGGTCTACGGCAAGGAGTACCCGCAAGAGATCTGGGGCTACGTGAGGGAGCTGACCTCCTTTTTCGCCCCCTCACCCCACATCCCCGTCGGCCAGCGGCCTCACTCTCGGGGCGGTTCGCGGCTTGCCGAGCTCCGCCCAGCCCCGCGCGCCGGACGGCCTCCCCGCGGTGGAGAGGAGGGGCGAGGGGCTCGTCGTGGTTGTCGGGGCTTGCAGGCTGGGCTGGACTCTAGGGCCGGGCATAGCCAAAGCGGCTGTCGATCTAGCGCTGGGCCGCGCCTCCACTACGCCGTTGACCGCTGAGCGCCTCGGCGTAAGGCCGAGCTCTTGACGGCTCTAGGCGCTTTTTCGTATGAATATATAGAACAAGCCTCGGCGATGACGAGGGCTTGAGCTCTACAGAGTAATATGAAAAATCGCAATAAGGACCTCAAGGCGTTGCGCCCATGAGGACGATTTACATAATCATAGCCGTCGTGGTAATAATCGCGGCGATCGCCATAATAGCAACAAGCAGCAACAAGGGAGGCTCTATTACGACCTCCACGACGGCCTCCTCGGCTTCCACGAAGGCTCCTTCGACTACGACTACTGCCGCATTAAGCGGCTCTATCACGGGCGCTGGGTCCACCTTCGTGTACCCGCAGATGCAACAATGGTCCTTAGACTTCAGGAACTACACAGGAGGCCGCATCGTGGTGAATTACCAAGGCGTCGGCTCCGGGGCTGGCCAAGCTCAATTTGTTAGTAAGAATATAGACTTCGGCGCCTCTGACATACCGCTGACTGCGGAGAGGTACGAAAAGCTAAAGGGCCAGGTGTTTCAATTTCCCGTGATCGTGGGCTCCATCGTGTTGGCCTACAACGTTCCCGAGATTGCCTATTCCAGGACTCACAAGTACCTAAATCTGACCGCGGAGATAATAGCGTTAATATACATGGGTAATATAACCTACTGGGACGATCCCCGCATAAAAGCCCTTAACCCGGGCCTAGCCAACTTGCTTCCCCATAAGGAGATTATAGCTGTTCATCGCTCAGACGGCTCGGGCACGACCGGCGCCTTCACTCTATGGCTAGCCAAGGCCTATCCACCATGGAATTCCACTGTTGGCTGGGGCCTCAACGTCCAATGGCCTGTGGACAAGTTAGGCAGAGGCATAGGGGGACAAGGCAATCCCGGCGTGGCTTCGGCCGTCCAGAATACGCCTTACTCTATAGGCTATATCGAGTACGCGTACTACGCGCTTAACAAGGAGAAGTTCGACTACATAGGCGGCGTGGCGTATATAAGAAACGACAACGACGGGAAGTTCTATTTTGCCACGCCCGAAGCAGTGGGGCTGGGCATTACATCCGCGTTGGAGAGGTATAGACAGAAGTACGGAGCATTTCCCTCGGCCGAGGCTGATTGGAACTTTGTTACAAAGGAATTAACCAACCCGCCGCATGGCTATCCGATATGGTCTTTCACCTTCGTCATCGTATGGAAGGACTATGCTGCCGAGGGCCTTCCCAACGCGGCGACCAAGGCGGCCCTCGTCAAGGAGTTCTTGAAGTGGGTGCTCACGCAGGGCCAAGATGATTTGGTGCCCGGCTATCTGCCTCTGCCGCCGGAGCTACGACAAATAGGCCTTGAGGCGCTCAACCAAGTCAAGCCTTAAATATGATCGGCCTTTTTTTCTTCCTCTTCCTTGTGTTTTACATTGTCAGCGTCGTGGCGCTCATATCAGTTAAGTTCAAGTGGGGCATGAGAGCTGTGGGCCTTGTATCGGTCTTCCTCTTGGGCGGAATGGCCGCCCTATTCGCTTACTATGCAACTCCAGCGTTTCAGCACTACGGCCTCACGTTGCTGACCTCCGCCGCGTGGAACCCAGTGACGGAGCAATACGGCCTACTGCCGGCCATAACGGGCACGCTTTTAACCTCGGCCATAGCCGTGGCGGTCGCCATGCCCCTTGCCGTCAGCGTTGCGGTGGCTCTGGTGGAGTTCTTGCCGGGGAGGCTAGGCTGGTTCCTATCGTCGCTTTTAGACCTAACGGCCGCGATGCCCACGGTTATTTTCGGGCTCTGGGGCCGGGAGACCTTCGGGCCTGCCTTAGCCGTTGCCGTGAACTGGCTCGCAAGCGCTCTTCTACACATAGACGCCAATATGTCCCCCTACACGCTCCTCACGGCTGCTCTACTGCTCGCCTTTATGATAACGCCGTACGCCGCCGCTGTGATTAGGGAGGGCTACGCCGCCACGCCCAAGCCTGTCGAGGAGGCTATATACAGCGTAGGTGCCACGCGGCTCGAGGCGATTGTCTTGAAGCTGAAATATGTGAGGACCTATGTTGCTGGGGGCTTCTTCTTGGCCTTGGGCCGCGCCATGGGCGAGACGGTGGCCGTGGCCATGGTCGTAGGCTCGAACTTCGTCACTTTGACCTTGAACCCGCTTAACCCCGGCATAACTATTTCATCCCTGATAGCCTTGCAGTTTCCCAACGCCGCTGCCTACACCTACATGACTTCGGTTCTTTTCGCTGCGGCGTTCGTACTCGCCGTGATCGGCCTAGCTATCAACGGAGTGTCGCTCTATTTGTTGAGGCGATGGCAAGCATGAACGCCAGGAAGATCAAAAACATGATAGGCACGGGCGTTATAATCCTCTTGGCCTTCCTAGCCGCAATGCCGGTGTTAGCGGTCGTCGTAGACGTGTATATTCACGGCGCGCTGGCCATAGCCCAGCTGGGAGGCCTCTATTCGTTCCTCGTGGACCTCCCGCCAGGCCCCTTTGCCGACAAGGGCGGGGTTGGGCCTTTCATCGTAGGCACTCTCTACATGACTGCGCTCGGCGCTGCGGCGGGCATATTAGTGGGCTTCCCCTTGGGCGTGTACATCGGCGAGTTCAAGAGGGAGGCGTTGTCGTCGATCTCGAGGGCGTCCACGAACGTACTAGTGGAGTTCCCGACGATCTCAGTGGGCCTCTTCGTATACGGCGTGTTCTCCTTCATGCAGAAAGACCTTAACAATATCTTAAAGCTCCTCCCCAGCGGGGGCTGGCTGGGCTGGTTCTTCGGACCTCTCGACGCCTTTAACGCATACTTGGGCGCCGCTGCGTTGGCCATAGTCATGGTCCCCTACGTGGCCTTGTTCACAGCAAGCGCTTACGCCTCGGTTGAGCAGTCATTGCGCGAGGCGGCCTATTCGATATCGGGGAGGGAGTACAAGGCCTTGTTCACAGTTCTCAGGAAGGCCGTCTGGCGCGCCGTTTTGACGTCCTTCTTGCTCGGGACGGCCAAAATAGCCGGCGAGACGGCGCCGTTGTTGTTCACTGCGTTTGGGAACAGCTACTATGCGCCGTTCACGGGCCCCACCGGCGCCGTGAGCCTCTGGATCTACGAGGCGGGCCAGTCGAATTACCCGGTATGGATCGCGTCGGCCTACGGCGCAGCCGCCGTGTTGCTCACCTTGGTCTTGGCCTTGTTCATCGCGGCGAAGTCCCTTGGGAGGACATGAAGGTGGAGATCAAATCGCTACGGCTCTTTTACGGCAAAAACGTAGTGTTGAACGGCGTCGACCTCTCGGTGCCGGCCAACGTCATATACGCCATCATGGGGCCATCGGGGAGCGGGAAATCGTCTTTGTTGAGGACCGTGAATAGGCTAATAGAGCTATATCCCGACGCTAAAGTGGAGGGCGACGTGTTGCTCGATGGGACGAGCGTCTTCTCCATGGACGTATATGAGCTCAGGAGGAGGGTCCAAATAGTCTTCCAGATCCCGAACCCCATCCCCAACCTCTCGGTGTTCGAGAACGTGGCTCTTGGCATCAAGCTGAATAAGCTGGTCAAGTCCAAGAGGGAGTTACACGAGAGGGTTAAGTGGGCGCTCGAGGTTGCTAGGCTGTGGGACGAGGTAAAGGATAGGCTGGACTCCCCGGCGGGCAAGCTGTCGGGCGGCCAACAACAGAGGTTATGCATAGCAAGAGCGCTGGCGTTTCAGCCTGAGGTGCTACTGGCCGATGAGCCCACTGCGAATTTAGACCCCGAAAACACGGCGAGAATAGAGGAGTTGTTCCTGGAGCTCAAGAAGAGCGTGACGATATTGTTAGTAACCCATTTCCCGGGACAAGCGGCCAGGATAAGCGACTATGTGGCCTTTTTGTACCAAGGGAGAGTCGTCGAGTCGGGGCCTACTAAGGAGGTCTTCACGAGGCCGAGGCACGAGCTGACCGAGAAGTACGTGACCGGGAGGTTATATTAATATGAAGAAGCCTTATATCATAACACCGACCTTAGGGCTATGAGGAGGCTGTTGGACATGGCGGAGGAGAGGATATCGGAGGCCTTGAGGCGCGGAGCGTCCATGGCCATGGACGCCCTGGACGCCGCGTTCAAGGAGAGCGTTAGGCCAGAGGACGTAAGAGTCATAGCGTCGCGGCTCCACGAACTCCACGACGAGATCGCCGACTTGATCATGGAGGCCGTGGCCCGCTTTGGTCCAGTGGCCAAGGACCTCCGATTCCTCAAGGGAGCCCTCTTCGTCTCCTACGACTTGTACCGCATAGCCCGATACGCTTACGACATAGCCGCCGTGGCGGAGAAGCTGGGGAGAGAGTGCATATCGGGGAGGGTCCTCGAGATAAAGGACACGGTGAGGGGCATGGTGGCGATGGCCATGGACATGTTCCTCGCCGGCGACGTCTCGAGGTTAGGCGAGCTCGAGCGGCTCGACGACGAGGTGGTGGACGAGGCTTATGCGAGATCTCTCGACGAGCTCTTGAAGGGGCCCGACAAGTGCAAAGTCGTAGAGGCCGTGGTCTTGCGTTTACTCGAGAGGGCCTCGGACCACGCTGTGTATATCGGCGATCAAGCCTACTACTTAGTCGAAGGGACTCACAGAAGGCATTAGGCGTTTTCGGCCAATTGACAAGCCCTCAAGGGCTAAAGCGAAGAGGCGACGAGCGGCGTGAGGCTTTGTCGCGGATGATGTCTAGTTTTAAGTATATTGTTAAACGTAACGCAAGCCTGTCTAATGCATGCGCAGTAGCTTCTAATTAAATATTTAAATGGGTTACGCCTACGCCATATGGACAAGGTGATGATCGTAGGCGACGGCGCGAGAGAACATGCGATAGCGTGGGGCTTGGCGAGGAGCGGAGTTAGGCTGCACGCATTAATGGGCCATTTAAACCCGGGCATAGCCCAGCTAGTCAAGGAAACCGGCGGCTCTTATAAGCTGGGCCCTCCGACGAGCCCGACAGAGGCCGTCAAGGCTGCCGAGGAGTTCTCGCCGGATCTCGTGGTGATAGGCCCCGAGGAGCCCCTCTTCGCCGGTGTGTCGGACGCCCTTAGGGAGAGGGGTTTCCTGACGCTGGGGGCGCCCTCCAAGGCCGCCCTCATTGAGCAGAGGAAAGACGTGGCCAGACAACTTCAATGGAAATACGACATCGCCGGCCGGCTGATATACGGCGTCTTCGCCGACATAGCCGAGGCCTACTTCTTCGCCAAGGCCCTAGGCTCCGTCGCTATCAAGCCCGTCAGACAAGCCGGCGGCAAGGGGGTCAAGGTCATCTACGGCGAGGCGAAGTACCTAGACGGCGCGTTGGACGAGGTCATCGCGAGGGGCGCGCAGGAGGCGAGGGCCCAGCTCTCGGCCTACGGCGATACCCCTCAGGCTGTTTTAGTCGAGGAGGCCGTGTGGGGGGTGGAGTACACGGTGCAAGCTCTAGTGGACGGGGAATCGGTCTTCGCCTTTCCGCCCGTGCAGGACAACCCCCATGCCTACGAGCTGGGCCTAGGGCCGGAATGCGGCGGGATGGGGACCGTGTCCCCCCTGCCCTTCATAGATGAGGAGGAGGTGAATGCCGCCATCGATGCGATTAAGGCGACCGTCGAGGCAGTGAGGCGGGAGTTCGGCGTCGTGTACTCGGGCGTTTTAAGCGGCCAGATGATGCTCACCGCGATGGGCCCCGTTGTCATAGAGTACTACAGCAGATTCGGCGATCCCGAGGCGCTGAACGCAGTATATCTCTACGACGGCGATCTCTACGACTTGTTCCTCAAGTCGGCGACTAGGAAGCTCCACAAGGCGGAGCGGAGGTTCAAGGCGGAGCACACTGTGGTGAAGGCGATCGCGCCCAAGGGCTATCCCCTCGACAAGAGGCTAGCCGCCGGGAGGATATTCCGCGTGGACTGGGACGCGATAAAACGCGTCGGTTGTTTGGTCTTCTTCGGATCGGCGGAGCCGACGGAGGGGGGAGGGTACAAGACGTTGGGCTCCCGCGCCGTGGAGGTGCTCGCTGCGGGGGCGACGCCAGAGGAGGCCTACGAGAAGGCCGAGAAGTGCGCCGCCGCCGTGAGGGGCGACGGCCTCTTCTATCGCCGCGATATAGGCTCGCCGGAGTACATGGCCGCGATGGGGCGCAAGGCGGAGCAGGCGAGGGCTGTCTACAAGTGGCGCGGCCGAACTAGGGAGCGGCTCGTGTGGGAGCCGGGGAGGGGGCTGATCCGCTTCGGCTGACATGTCGGCCGGTCTCTTCGCCGTATATAGCTTCGCCGGCGAGGTGAACCTCTACCCCCTCGTGTACTACGGCCTCAAGGCCATGGCAAATAGGGGAGACGTAGCGATCGCGTACTTGTTAGGGCCTAGGGGGCTGGAGAGGCTGGACCTAGACCTCTCGCGGGAGGCGCCGCGCGAGGCCAAAGGCGTCGCGGCCGTGGGGTGTGTATACACCGAGGACTGTTGCCGCGAGGAGGACGGAGTAGTCTACTGCGCGTTCGGGAAGGACGACGTCAAGCCCGGTGCGCCGTCTAGCGGCGTGGTCTACGTGGCGTTGTCGAGAGACGGCGTCCTCTACGCCTATCGTCCGCCCAGGTTTTGGCATTTAGCCGTGGGGGCCCACGGCTTCGACTTCGCCGTGGTCGCGACGGAGACGGCCGCAATAGAGGTGCTCGGGGGCGAGGTGAGGAGGAGCTTAAGGGGCGGGGAGCTCTTGAAGATAACGAGGCTTGAGGTCGAGTCGTCTGGGGGCAACGAGCCGGGAGAGGTCTGCGCCATGGAGTACGTCTATTCGTCACGCCTAGACAGCGAGATAGACGGCGTGGAGGTCGCCGATGTGCGGGCGAGGCTGGGCCGAGCTCTAGCAAGGAAGATCGAGAAAAACGTCGACGTGGTGATGGGCGTGCCCGACACCGGGCTTTACTACGCAGCGTGGGCCGCCGAAGAGCTCGCCGCGAGGCATATCCCCGGCTTTGTCCCAACGGTGAGGAAAAGAAGCGCTCTGCTCGACGACGTGAGGGACCGCGTCTCCGCCATACAGCTAAAGGCCAATGTGGTCAAACACGCGGCCAGAGGGGCCAAAGTGCTCGTAATCGACGATAGCCTGATCAGCGGCCTCACCTTACGCCATATAGCTCAACTCCTCCGTCTGAAGGCCGGAGCGAGGGAGGTCCACGCCGCGGTGGCAACGCCGCCGTTAAGGACCCAATGCCCATACGGCGTGAGGATGCCGCCGGATAGCCACATGATATTCAACCAACTAGACCACGACACGGCCGTGAGGGCCTTGGAGCTGGACAGCTTGACCTACCTAACGCCCGAGGAGTTCCTGAAAGCCGTAGGCGCCAAGGTCTGCACGCGTTGCTTTTTCGGCCCTAATCAACGCTAGATTCAGCTACGGGATCTCGCCCCTCAAAACGCGCCGGCCGTTAAGGCCTTTGTAATCTCCAAGAGCTTCTTGTACCTCTCCACTAAGCCCGCGGCGTCTTTCGTCTTTCGGAAGTACTCCTTGTCGAGGTGTTCTCCCCCGCACAGAAGCCTGAAAGTATCGCCGGATATCTCGTCCACTAACAACAACCGACCGCCGATGCGGCCGAACTCGAACTTGACGTCCACGAAATCGCATCCGGCTCTTCTGTAGAGCTCCCTCAACGCCGCGGCGGCTGTCAGAGCCCTCCGTTCGAGCTCCGCCAGCTCCTCCTCGGCGACTAGTCCAGCCTCGACGATTTCTTGAGGATAGACCAACGGGTCGTGCAACGAGTCGTCCTTGTAGTGGTATTCCACGAGGGGCTTAGAGAGGGGTTTAAGAGGCATCAACTTCGGCATCCTCTTGAGCTGGCTACCGTAGGCCTCGAAACGCACTATCACCTCTATGGGCACTACCTCGGCCGGCCTGACGACTAGGGCGTTCGGCGGCTTGAATTCCACTAAGTGCGTCTCGACGACTGGCGCCAGATATCGCATCAAGAGGTATGTGGTCTCGGCGGCTAAGGCGCCTTTCCCCGGCGCTGTTGCCTTGAACGCCCCGTCGCCGGCCGTTACTTCGTCTTTGAACACCATTATGTAAAGGTCGCCTGATCTATATACCCTCTTGGCCTTCCCCTCGTACACGAGCTCCATAAGCCCACTAGGCTGTATGTTTTTAAGCTTTCCATTAAACACAACGCATAGGTTTTTGAAAAGTATCTGGTTCTTGATAAAGAGCTTATTTAAATAGGCGAAGCCGGCTCGGCCCTAAGGCCCTAGCCCCTCTCGCGAGTAAACGCCGGGCTCGCTGATAATCGAGCACATATGGGCCTCGCGAGGGATGGGGTAGTTCACGGCGCCTTTAAAGGGCCCTCCACATAGCGCACTTTACGAGTGCGTCAGCCCCTCCTCTGCCCGTAGTCGACATATCGGCGCATCCCACAGCACTTACTTTTCTGTTTAAAATACTCAGCAAGTCCCTTACGGCAATTCTGCGAAAATTTTATTTATTGCATTAAATAAACCATGAGGCTCGGGGTCCTAGCATCTTGGCGGGGCACGAACTTCAAGGCGATCATGGACCACGTGGAACTAGGCGTTTTGAGAGGCGTGGAGCCCGTCGTGTTGATATACAGCGACGAGGAGGCGCCGGTGCGTAAAATAGCGGAAAGATACGGGGTGGAGGCTGTTTTCGTGAAACACAGAGGGGTGCCTCGGCGGGAGAGGGAGAGGGAGATGGTGGAGGCGTTGAGGAGCCGCGGCGTAGACGTAGTGGCCCTCGCGGGATACGACTACGTGCTCAGCAAGGAGTTCGTGGAGAGCTTCAAGCTCGTCCTGAACATACACCCCTCGCTCCTCCCCTTCGCCGGAGGGAAGGGGATGTACGGCATGCGGGTACACGCCGAGGTCTACAGGGCCGGCGTCAAGGTGACGGGGCCCACTGTCCACGTCGTGGACGAGTCGGTGGACGGAGGGCCTATCGTCGACCAATGGCCTGTGTACATAGGGGATATATACTCCTTGCCCTTGAGCGGCGAGGAGAAGGTGCGGTTGATAGCCGACAGAGTGCTCATCTTCGAGCACAGGCTATACTCCAAGGTGCTCCAAGCAGTGGCCGACGGCCTCCTCGAGCTATGGGAGGAGAGAGTAAAGGCGCCTCGCGTTGTGGAAGAGGGCGGGAGGATCAGAGTGGAGGAGGTCGAGGCGGCGGTCAAGAGGGCCGTCTTGAGGATCGACGAGGCTTGGAGGAAGGCGTGGGACGAAAGACAAAGGGCATACGTCGAGTTGCAGTTGAAGGAATGGGCAGATAGGCCCCTCCACTTGATCTTGCCGCCATGGTTACGTGGATGAGAGGCGAGGAGCTACACAGACGCGCGAAGGAGTGGGCGCGGGAGCACGTGAAGAAGTTGGAGGAAATCGGCATAACTCCCAAGCTCGCCATCATTCTCCTCAACGACGACCCGGTGGAGTTGGCCACTCAAAGGCGTTTCGCCTCGCTTAAGGCGAAGGACGTGAGGGAGGTGGGGGGCGAGGCCGAGATATATGAACTACACGACGTGCCGCCGGAGAGGAGGACCAAGGAGGCGCTCGAGCTAATAGAGAGCTTAAACAAGAGAGATGACGTCACCGGCGTGATAATCCAGAAGCCTGTGCCGCCTTTCGTGGACGAGAGGGCCCTCTTCGCCGCGTTGTCGCCTGAGAAGGACGTGGACGCCTTAACGCCCGACAACAAGAAGAAGCTCCTAGACGTTTTCGACTTGGACAAAGACGTCTTGCCCTGTACCCCCGCCGGGATACTGGAGCTCCTCCGCCTATACGGAATCGACGCGAGGGGGAAAGACGTGGTGGTGGTGGGCAAAGGGGAGCTGGTGGGGAAGCCGCTCTCAATCATGTTGATGCAACTCGACGCGACCGTCACAGTGCTCCACGCGTTGTCGAAGGAGCGGGAGCCCTACGTAAAGAGGGCCGACATAGTGATATCCGCGGTCGGGAGGCCGCCTGAGCTGTACAAGGACAACCCCTGGCGCCTCACCGGCGACATGATCAAGGAGGGGGCTGTAGTGGTGGGAGTAGGCGGCAAGGTGGATCCCGCTACAAGCAAATGGCACTTCGACGTGGACGAGAAGTCGGTCGCGGAGAAGGCGTCGTACCTCACGCCGAATATAGGAGGAGTGGGGCTCGCTACTAGGGCGCGAGTTCTCAAGAACCTCGTTAGGACCTCGTACCGAGTGGCCAGGGCAGTGGCGTCGCCGCGCCTCGTGGGGCCATGAGGTATAGAGATGCCGGTGTTGATCTAGATAAACAGAGGGCCCTACACGCGAAGGCCCGCCTTATCCTCTCGGGCGGCGAGGGGTCCTACGTCAGGTGGTTGGACGCGGGAGGCCGCGAGCTAGCCCTACACGTAGACGGCGTGGGCACTAAGACGGTCTGGCTCCTACAAGCGAACAAGATGGACGTGGCCGGCTGGGATTGCCTAGCGGTCAACGTAAACGACGTGGTGTGCGACGGGTTTAAGGCGATAGCGGCCGTCGACTACATAGCGCTATCCCCCGGCCTAGAGGAGGCGGCCGGCCGCGTGTTGGACGGCCTCGCGAAAGCGGCAGCGGAGGTCGGAGCGGCTATACTAGGCGGCGAGACGGCTATTATGCCCGACGTAATCAACGGCGTTGACGTGGTGTGCACGGTCCTCGCGGTCAGGGAGGCGGTGCCCAGGCCGCCCGCCCCCGGCGACTACGTCGTGGGGGTAGAGTCGACGGGGCCTCACGCCAACGGTTACTCGTTGCTCCGCCGCCTTTTCAAGTTAGAGGAGGGCCTATGCGGCACGACGGCGGCCGACGCGTTGTTGAGCCCCGTCGCCATGTATCACAAAGTGCTCCAACCGCTTAAGGAGGGCCTCGCGAAGGCCGCGGCGCACATAACAGGCGGGGGCTTCTCGAAATTGAGGAGGATCCTCGGCGGCCTGGGCGCCGAGCTGGAGCTGGGAAGCCTCCCGTGTTGGGCCGAGGCGGTGCTCAAGAAGGGCGTGCCGAGGGAGGAGGCCTACCGCGTCTTCAACATGGGCGTAGGCATGGCTCTCATCACGGACGCGCCCATCGATCTTGTAAGGCGATTGGAGGACTTGGGCTACTCCGCAAGGGTCATAGGGAGGATTAAGCCGAGAGGCCCCGTTGTAGTCGACGGCGTTAGGGTGGATTAACTCGAGGGCCGACGCTCATCGCGCCCTCCTTGAGGCCGTGATTTGCTTAGACCTCATGAGCTTGGCGATCGGCGGGGGGTTGCGTTTGTGCGCGTTCTCCTTCACCCTCTTGAGTATCTTGCTCACCACCGACGGCGGAATGCCTGTCTGCTCAGGTATCTCCGACTCGGGTATTCCGAGCTCCCACGCGTATAACACCGGATCGGCTTGTGCATACGTAAATCCCAGCTCGCCCTCGGCGGTTTGGCCCACCCACAACCTAGGACTGGAGGGCTTCTTGGCGATCTCCTCAGGTAGCCCCATGTGCTTGGCCAAAGCCCTTACTTGTGTCTTATACAAATCCCCTATCGGCAACAAGTCGACCCCGCCGTCTCCGTGTTTGGTGAAATGGCCCAACATGAGCTCGCTCTTGTCGCCCGTCCCTATCACCAGTTTGGTCCACCTGCATAGGGGGCGCGATTCTGGCTTAATTATCCTATCGAAGTACATAGACCCAAGAAGACCGTGGAGATATAGTATAATTTCCCAAAATGGCACCATATACCATGTTATATATTTAGTTATACAGAGGAATGTCTATGTAATTTTTGCAGGGCTATTTTCAGCTCTAGATTTAATACAATTTACACTGTAATAATAGATTCTCTTTATTTAATGTAAAATTTCATGAAAATAGCAATATGCAGGCGATCCGATTGACTCCTCGGAGCGACGTGTTGAGGCCTTGAGCGTCCGCAACGTAGAACACTCGGCCTCACGAGGAGGCTAATCCTCGGCGCCTCTTAAGGCCATTAGAGAGAGGACCAAGACGCCGACAGCAAGAGCTGCGGCCAGCGAGCCCATACTCACTAGCGCATAGTCCCATGCGCTTGTTGTGGCCGTCCGTGACGTAGTCGTAGTAGCGGGGGGCATAGGCGGAGTCGTGCCGACAGTCGACGGCAACCGCGTAGCAGACGTCATAGTCGTCGTGGTCGTCGCGTTGGGCGCGACCTTTATGATTGGACCGATCGTCGCGGATAAGTTCAGGTAAACTGGTTTTTTATCGCCAGGGCGAAGCGTCACGACGGACTTACTCGTAGAGTTAGCGTATTCTGCTAAGACCTCGTAAGTCCCGGCCAATAAGACGAGCCTCTGCGGGCCCGTGGAATTAACCACGACCGCTCCGCCTCGACTAACGATGACCGTGGCGTTACGTAAAGGCGCACCTAACGGCGTCTGCGGATACACGAAGAGCTCGGCTGTCGGCAACCTCACCGTATAGTCGTAGCGCCCCGGCGGCACGCGGACGGCTTCGTCGTAGTTGAGGACTAGGCCGTTTATGCTAGCCGTCACCGAGATGTTGTAGGTGCCCGACAACACCACCGCGCTGAGCGGCGCGCGGCCCGACGCGACGACGCTGCCGTTTGCCAACAACTTCACAGTGCAGTTGACCGAGTCGCCCCAATAATCGACGACTTGTATCGACACGGCCGTAGTGGGCACGTGGACTATCACGGTGTAATTCCGGCCGGGCTCCGGCGTTGTGGAGTTCTCGAAAACGCCGAAGGGCGTTATTGCCTTGACCACATAGGTGCTCCCATCGGCGACTACCTCGACTGGAGCGCCGGAGCCAACCTCCGACCATCGGGGCCCAACACGACGACGGGCCACCTCGCGGAGGATCCGTCCGCGTCGTTAACGACCACGGCGATTATGAAGGCCGTTGGTATCTTGATATCGATCGGGTTAACGCTTGGTATATATACCGTCTGGTTGAAGACGCGGCCGAACGCAATGACTTCAACTATGTATAAGCCCGGCTCTAGATCCTTCACGGTCAGTATCCCACTCGAGTTCGCCGCGACTAATTCCTTTCCGCCCTCTTTCCATAACATTATCATAGAATTAGCCAAAACCTTGCTCGTCGAGGCGTCGATGGCCTTTATGGTCACTTGCGCTGCCAACAACGCAACGGACAACAAGAGCACGACGAACAGCGCAAACCTCATGGAATTGTCTACGTGGGTATTTTATGCGTACAACGACGTCTGGCCAGCCCTCTGTCTGAAGCTATCGGCGAAGGTCACTATGACCAAGAGCCCCGCGTTCCTGACCCTATAGTACTCCTCGAGGAATTTCTGGGCATCCAGTCCTTGGGCCAACACGGGCCTCGACACTTGGACGGCATCTGGGATCTCGGCATCTGGGGGCAGAAACGCGAAGTCCACGCCCATGGAGAGAATAGCCCTCTTGAGGTCCAACAAGAAGCGCCTCCTCTCTTGTTCCTTCATCGAGGACAAAGCGGATTTGTGCTCGGGGCTAATCGCTATGCCCATGGCGATCACGTAGAACTCGGCCCCCTTGGGCCTCACTATGTCGACCACAGGCACGCCCGTGGGCGGCGCGGTCGATATATGGAAGGGCTCCGGCGCATTTGGCGGTATCATTACGTTGAGGCCCAATGCCCTTACCCAACGCTCTATCTCTCTGTCCAGGTCCATGTCATAACGGCGCGTCAGGCTAAAAAGCGTTGTGCCGCAGATGGCTCGTCGTCTGCCGAGGCGGGCTCTCTGTCGAGGAACCCTCGCCTCGTCAAGAGGGCGCTGGGTCTTGCCGTCGGCCCTCATGGTTGTCGACGACTAATGCCCCGCCGTAGAGCTGGGCGCTCATCCGATCCCTGGATACGTCGGAGTTCCCGGGGCCCGACGCCCCTATTGCTTCGCCGTGATCGACGTTTCTCTAATCAGAGAACGCCGAAGATCTTAGTCCTCCAGAGATTATAAAGGCCTTTCAATTGAACTAAAGGTATTCCCTTGGTCATCCTATAGGTGAAGTATTCCTTAAATTTATCTGGGTCCTTTATATACGTCCATTCGTCGACCTCCACATCGACAGCGCCCCTCTTTATCTCGCTGATTATGGCTTGCGCCACGATGGAGGCTTGCCATATGGCGCCCCAGCCTATACCCGGAAGGCCGATCTTCAAGAGCGAGGAGTCCCCTATGAGGTAGGTCCGGTCGTACTGGGTCTCGAACAACGTCCCCACTTTGAGCCCCCTTGGCGAGCGGGTGGATGCTCAGTTCAGGCACCAAGACGTGGATCTCCCTCTTATTGCTCACCATCGGCGGCTCCTCCGTGACCACGACGCCGTGTTTGGCGAAGGTATCCTTGAAGGAATTGAAAAGCCAAAGGTAATCCGGATGGACGTACACTAAGTGTATCGACACCTCCTTCTGGGGCCACAGCATCTTTATCGCGAGACTTATTTCGTTGAATCCCATCGCGGGGTAAAGCTCGTCCACTATGAACCGCACCGCCTCGGCGCCCTCTACGGCCTTATAGAAGGCCTCGGCGCCATCTACTGAGTAGATATCATCGCCAATCCTAAAAGCGCCTATGGCCAATACGTGGTAATCGCCCTTTATCACCTCGCCTCCGGCCAGCTTTAAGCCGGACTCCTTGACGTCGACTACCTCGTCGCGTATGTGTTCAACACGCTTGAGGTAATTGAACGACATCTTGAGGTCGTCGAAACGCAACAAGCCGGCTAAGGCCATGGGTATGCCCATCACGAACTCGTGGTACGGCTTTGGGTCCACCAAGTAGACTTTCACGTCGTCAAGCGCTGTGACCCAACTTGTGCGCTAAGTAGACGCCCGAGATACCCCCGCCGGCTATGACAACGCTTTTCATGAAAGCGCTTTCCACATCTATATATCAATCTTGCGAAGCGTCGAGGGAAATTATCACATATATGAATCTTACGGAGCGATATATCGGCCGATAAGGACGCGCTCAGTCCAGGACGCAATAGTATATGCTCCTTTTGTGTAGCCTTGCCCGAATGCTTAGATTTATTCGTATAATTAATTTTAATTTTACAAAATGTCTATATTAATCAATCTTAAATAAGTATTTTTTATAATTTTATTTTATTTACTTAATTTTAAAACATTTTTAAAAACTATCGCTATCTGGCTCTCATGTACGATATATTGCCAGCAGTGGGTGCAGCGCTTATATGGGCCTACGCCTCAGTCGCCTATAGGGGCTACGTAGAGGAATACGGCGTTTTACGGCTCAACCTATTGAGGTTGATCTATACATCGATCGTGTTATTCGTCCCGGCGCTCTACCTCGGGCTCGGCTGGGACGCCCTCTACGCGGCCCTCAGCGGCGTCTTGTCGTTGGCTGTGGGCGATACCTTATACCTCAAAGCGCTGGGCACCTCGGGCGTCTCGACGGCCGTTCCAGCGGCCTACAGCTATATAATACTGGAACAATTCGTGGCAATTCCCCTCGGCGAGCCGCTGAAGGCCTCCTACGTCCTCGCGGCTATCATGACCGTGGCCGGTATCTACGTGCTCGTCCTAGGCGGAAAGGGCAACTTAAAAGGCGCAGTCTACGCCCTCGGCGCGGCGTTAGCGTGGTCCGCCGGATACGCCGCGATTAAGGTGGCTGGGATAGGCGGCATGAGCCCCATATCCATAGCGTTCGCCCGCACGGCCGCGGCCCTCCCGCTCCTCGCCTTGTTGAGCGGCGCCAGAGGGCTCGGCGAAGGGCTCAAGGAGTCTTGGCGCACGGCGTTGCCGATAATAGCGGTGTTAGACTTAGGCGGCGGCGCGGCGCTCTTCGCGTACTCGGCAGTGGCGGCAGGGCTCGCCCCGACGGTCATAGTCCTAGGCGTTGTGCCGTTGGCGGCGCAGCTGATCTCCCGCCTTACTGGAAAGGAGAGGCCGAGGCCTCGCGAATACGCAGCGGCCTTCTTGATACTCTCGGCGGTCGTGATATTATTTATATAGGCATTCAATACGACGTGTGTTAATAGAGGACCTCTACAAGGCGATCTCCAGGAACAAGCGGTTCTTCGAGAAGGCGTTGGCTCTCGAGAAGGAGATCGAGGGGCTTTCCTACATCTCCTCTGCGGCTGTGGCCTCCACATTGATATGCCCTCGGGCTGCCTCTTATAGAGCCTCCGAGGAGGAGGTCTACGTCTTTGCCAGAGCCTTTAGGGATCGCGTGAAATACGCCGTGATGTTGGGGATAGCCGACGCTAAACAAGTGGATTTATTCACTAGGCGCGCGCTCAGAGGCGAGGGCGACGCGATGCGGTCCTTGTTGAGGATAGGCGCCGATATAGGCCCCGACGACATAGGGCCTATTTTGCCGAGGCTTAAGGAGGAGTTCGAGACGGCCAGGAGCGTCAGCAGAAAGGTCGTGGTAACTGCGGCGAGGGGGCTCGTCCGAGAGGCCGCTGTGTACGTCAAATACGCAGAGCCGTATCCATACGTAGGCATGGGCCATCGTTATCGCGACGAGGTGTTCTACGCAGTCGCCGGCGTTGGGGCCGACCACGTGTACCTCTTCAGAATAGCGCGGGATATGGAGAGGGCCAAGAGGATGGCGTTAGTCGAGGGCGACGTGGCCGCCGCGGCGCTCAAAAGGCCGACGATTAAGCTACACATATATGTCCCGGGCCAATCGATACGCTCCCTCTTCGAAAAGGCGGCGGACCCCACGCCTAAGTACAAGGCGTTGATCGAGGGCGAGTGCAGGCCGGGGCCGGCTTGTAGGACGTGTAAATACAGAAATTCGTGCGAATGCGTCGGAGATATCCCGCGGCGTCGTCACGCCGGCTCATAGCGGCCTGGACGGCCCCTCCCGGCGCGTCGCTGTAATTGTAGATCTCAAGACTTTATTATTCTTCCTCCCTTAAGTATTTCAGAAAGATGTACCCGGCTAGGACCATGAAGAGGCCTGATATGGGCATCAAGGCCGCGGGGCTCACGTCTATGAGGTACCCGGCGGCTATGGCCGACGGCGTCGCGGCCGCCCTCATCGAGATGCTCGCCACGGCGGGGGTCGTCGCCTCGCCCCCCTCTGCCGCGGCGCCCGAGATGTAGGAGGACCTCGCGGTTCCCCCGATCCCCACTGCGGCGTTGTAGATGGCGTAGAGGGTTGCGAACACGATAGGATGCGGGACGAAGGGAAGCGCGCACAGCAGAGCGCCCGAGGCGAATCTGCTGACAGCCGACGCCTTGACTTGCCCCAGCCTTTTGACGAATAAATGCGCGAAGAGCGCCGAGAGCGCGAAGGCCGCGTTCCCTATTGCGTATATCGTTCCTATCAATGCCTTGTCGAGGCCTAAATAGACGTTCATCCATAACGACAATAACGAGCTCGATAACCCTACGCCGATGCCGGCGACGAGTTGGCTCATCGAGTAGGCCAACACGGCACTCCTCCTCTTGGCCACGGCCTTGAACGGATTAACGAGGCGCACGACCTCGGACGTCCCAAGCGAGAGCATGACGAGGAGCGCAGCCGCCGAGACCGAGAGGACTAGGTAAACCGAGGCGTTCCGCAACGATAGGAATGCGACGAGTAAAGAGCCCACGACGCCGCCAGTTGTCGAGATGACGTTGATAACGCCTAGATCGCGCGCCCTCTCCACGGCGTTGGACGTATGCCTCCTGACTAAGGCCATTATCAACGGCACGAAGCTACCCCTGGTGGCCCCTGGTCCTAACATGCCCACGCCGCCTAAGCCCAACGCCACGCCTATGGCCCAAGGGTTCCTCGACGCCGTTATCGCCAACAAGGCAGAGGCGAAGGCGATCTCCGAGACGGCTAGGCCCCTCGCGTGTCCTATCACGTCGCCCAGCGCTGCGTATAATATCGATGCGCCCATGGAGATAAGGCCGGCCACGGTCACCGCTAGGCCGGCCATCACGGCGTTGCCCGTTATCTCTTTCAAATACAAGGGGATCACCACGGTCAGATACCCCGTAGCCACGTTTCTGAGGAACCTCTCGAGGCCGATGGCCAACAAGTAGCGCCTCACATCCGATACGTCGGTATATTTTATAACTGTTGACGCGCCTATATTTTTTTAAATGCGCAGGTATCCGTATATGGGCAACTTAAGGCGGCCGCCGTTGGGCGAATCACTCAGCCTAGTGATGCGCGCGGAGGCGATCGAGGCCCACTCAGCGCCTTGGTTAAAGACGTGAGGTATCTGTTCACCACGGTCCAAGGCCTCGAGGACGTGGTCGTAGAGGAGCTGACTTCGCGGTTCCGCACAACTTCGGCATCTGCCGAATACATGAGCGGCAGAGTAATCGCTGACGTCCACGCATCGCCCCAAGAGCTTTTGTCCCTCCGTTCGGTCGAGAAGTTCGGCGTATTCCTCGCAGCTGGGCGTTTCGGCAAGCTGGAGGACATAGTGGAGGGCGTAAAATCGGTCTTGCCCGATATAGCCTCCTACGCGACGCCCTTCACCACAGCCGGAGTCGCATGTGAAAGGGCCGGCGTACATGAGTTCACCTCTAGAGACGTCGAGGTGGCCGTCGGCTCCTTGCTCAAGGACATCGGAGTTACGATAAATTTAGTGGACCCCGACGTCGAGCTGAACGTGGATGTGGTAGGCGATTCCTACTACGTATGGCTTACGGCTACTAGGTCCTCGCTTAAGGACAGACGTTATCGTAAATACCAACACTACGCCTCCCTTAACCCAATAGTGGCCTACGCTATGGCGCGTTTGGCGCGAGTCAAGGACGGGGAAACGTTGTGCGATCTGACGTGCGGCGGAGGCACCATTTGCTTGGAGGCGTCCTCGGCGGCTAAGGCCAGGTGTCTATGCGTCGACATATCCTTGAGGCATCTGAAGGGCGCTCTAGCCAATTTCGCCGTTGCGGGGATCGACGCAGATGTCTTGTGGTTCGACTCAACGAAGTTGTACAGAGCCCTCCGCCCAGTCTGCGACGTCTTCGCGTTCAATCCGCCGTACGGGGTCAGGATTCCCGCCAATATCCACAAACTATACCGCGGGCTGGTCAAATCCATAGAGCGTCTAGCCAGGCCGGGAGCGCGCGTCGTCGTGATCACGCCACGCTGGCGCGCATTCCTTAAATATTTCAAGGGCGAGGTCATCGAGAGGAGGGTGATATATCAAGGAGGCCTCTACAGCTCGATAATAGTGGGGAGGATTTAAATTGAGGATTTAAATTAACATCTTCGTGGCCCCTATGCTTGCGCTAATCGTCTTCCTCGCAACCGTGGCGTTGGTGATAGGGGGAACCCTCTCCAAGAAGCTTGATGTCGCGATCTCGATATCCTTAGCCGCTGTGATATACGGCATTGTCGTCCTGGGCCCGGCGGTCGTCGAGGCGACCATCTCGGCGTTTAATTACTCCATGTTCGAGGTGCTCTCCTCGCTCATCCTCGCCATGGCTCTCGGCTATTTGATGAAGGATAGACGCGAGGCTTTGGCAAGCGGCCTTACTGCGGTGGGCCCGAGGTTCGCGGCATTCGCAATACCGGCCGCCATAGGTCTTTTGCCCATGCCGGGCGGCGCATACGTCTCCGCCGTCGTGGTGGACCCGCTATATCGCGACATGGGCTTGAGCAGCTGGGAGAAGACATATCTCAACTACTGGATGAGGCACATATGGATACCCGTGTGGCCTTTGTTCCAAGGCGTTTTGTTGACATCAGCTGTGCTAGCCGAGCCCGTGGCCAAGGTGATCTCCTGGTCGTGGCCCGCGAGCGTCGCGGCCGTAATAGCCGGCGTCTCCGTTGGGCTGTCCCGCGTCAGAGGCGTGAACGTCAAGGGCAGACTAAGGGATTTATCAGCGCTTTGGCCTCTCGCGGCCGTCGCCGCGCTCTCGTTCTTAGCTCCGATATACGCCGCCGTGGCTCTAGTGCTGGCGATCTTCGTGGCGGCTTATAGGGTCAAGCCGCGCGAGGTGATGGCAGCGTTTCGCTACGCCTTGACTCCGCGCATATTGGCGATAATAACGGCATCGCTGATATTCTCGGAGTATATAAAGGAGAGCGGCCTCAGCGGAGCGCTGGCGATGTATCTGGGAAACACGGCGCTCCTCGCCGTGTTCGCCGTGCCGTTCCTCATAGGCCTCGCGACGGGCGTCGAGTTCACCTTCGCCGGCCTCGCCTTCCCGCCGCTCAGCGCGTTGCTACACGGCTATAACTTATCGCTTGCATTCCTAGGCGGCTTCCTCGGCGTTATGTTAAGCCCGGCCCACAGCTGTTTCGTATTAACCCTCGACTACTATAAGGCGGAGGCCCGCGACGTATATCGGCTCTTGGCCAAGTCCGCCGCGATAGCCGTCGTTGCGGCCGTTGCGCTTTATGCCGCATTGATGATCCTCTAAAAGCAAAAAGAATATATATTGATTCGTTGGTGTCGACGGTGGATAAATACATTGCGGACATCTCGGTTATTCTGGACGGCTCGCTCAAAGAGGCCGTTATATCCGGCACGATCAGAGGAACGCTCTTCGTACTGGAGGAGGTC
This sequence comes from Thermoproteus thermophilus, assembly GCF_055392855.1. Classification (NCBI taxonomy): domain Archaea; kingdom Thermoproteati; phylum Thermoproteota; class Thermoprotei; order Thermoproteales; family Thermoproteaceae; genus Thermoproteus; species Thermoproteus thermophilus. The sequence goes on along the minus strand of NZ_AP042466.1, from coordinate 1,711,092 downwards.
GTCGACTACTTAGAGCGGCTGGCCAGACAAGGCGACGGGGTGGGCCTCATAGGAGTGGCCGAGCTCAAGGACTTGAAAAACGCCGTGGAGAAACTGGGGCTCTCGGAACTGGTCCGCATAGAGTTCGTGCAGAGCTCTAAAAGGCCAGTCGAGGCGGAGGAGTTGCCGACCTTGGTGAGGAAGTTCGCCAAGGAGAACAGCGCTATCGTGATCACCAGCGATCCGTTCTTGAGGGATTCCGCATCGGCCATGGGCCTCAAGGTGGCCTACTTGGGCAAGGAGAAGGGGCCTCTCCAGATAGAGCGGTTCTTCGAAAAGGACATAATGTCGGTACATTTGAAGGAAGGCGCGCCGCCTCAAGCTAAGGCAGGCAGGCCGGGCAACTGGCGCCTCGTCAAGTTGTCGGAGGAGCCCATGTCGAGGGCCCAGCTGGAGGTCATAGTGAGGGAGTTGATCTCGGAGGCGGCCAAGGGCGGCAACACTAGGATAGAGATAAGGAGGCCCCACTCGTTGATAATACAACATAGGGATCTGCGCATAGTAGTGGCGTTTCCACCGGTATCGGACGGGCTCGAGATAACTGCTGTAAAGCCCCTCGTGAGGAGGAGCCTCGAGGACTACCGCTTAGATCCCAGAGTGGTGGAGCGCTTGGAGAAGAGCGCCGAGGGGATCTTGATCTCGGGACCTCCCGGCGCCGGCAAGACGACCTTCGCCCAAGCCCTAGCGGAGTTCTACCTATCAAAGGGCAAAGTGGTCAAGACCGTGGAGTCCCCCAGAGATATGGTCCTGAGCAAGCAGATCACTCAACTCTCCAAGAACTACGCAACGTCTGAGGAGATACACGACCTCTTGCTCCTCTCGCGGCCCGACTACACAATATTCGACGAAATGAGGGACACAGCCGATTTCCAGCTCTACGTGGACTTGAGACTGGCCGGAGTCGGCATGGTCGGCGTAGTGCACGCAACATCGCCGATAGACGCAATACAGAGGTTCGTCAGGAGGGTCGAGCTGGGCATGATACCGTCGATAATAGACACTGTTATCTTCATGAAGGACGGCGAGGTGAAGAAGGTGTACTCCCTCTCCATGACGGTGAAAGTGCCGGCGGGCATGAGGGAGGAGGACCTATCGCGTCCCGTAGTCGTCGTCAAGGACTTCTTGACAGGAGAGCCCGAGTACGAGATCTACGTGTTCGGCGAGGAGACCTTCGTGGTTCCTTTAAAGCGCGGCGAGGCCAAGTCGCCTAGCAAGAAGTTATACTCGGCGGTTATCTCGGCCCTTAAAAGGTACGTGCCGCCGCAAGAGATAAGGCTGGAGGAGGCGGACGGGCTGGTCGTGGTCAAGGTGCCGGAGGAGTACTTGGCCTTGGTCGCCACGCGCGGCGTCAGCAAGCTGGAGCGCTTGAAGAGGAGGTTCTCTGTAGATTTCAAGATCGAGCCGCTTTAAACCTTTATAAGATCTCGATCTGATAAAATCCAGGCGGCGGAGGGCCCCGTAGCGGGCCCCGTGATGGACGCCGTCGGTCCCCCTTGACACACAGCGTTTACGAATCGAAACCCATATATATCACCTCACAACCTCGGCTTGTGTCTCTCGATCAATATTATCTCTACGAGGACCGCACCCCTACCGGCATCTGGTACGTCGATCAGCTCCTAGGCGGCGGCTTCAAGAAGGGGGAGATCTACTTAATAGCCGGAGAGGCGGGACAAGGGAAGACGATATTCAGTCTCCAATTCCTCAAGACAGGCGCCGAGCTTTACGATGAGCCGGGCCTCTATATAACAGTGGACGAGCCCTCAGAGGATGTCAAGAGGGGCGTTAAGTCCTCCTTGGGGTGGGACCTCGACGTGTTGGAAGAGCAACAGAAGCTCGTCTTCGTCGACCTCAGGACCCACTTCAAGGCCTACTCCCAGAGCGAGAAGGTCGTGGCCGATCCGCGGGAGATAGCGAAAGTTATTATAGATAACGTGAGGAAGTTCGGGATAAAGAGGCTCGTCGTGGACCCCATAGCCCCTCTGCTCATAACGTCCCACACGGATGTCCTCTGGGTTAGGGAGTATATGAGGGAGTTGGTCTTCCAGTTGAGGAAGCTCAAGGACGTCACGACAGTCATGACTTCGGAGATACCGACTGGCGAGAACAAGATCAGCAGATTCGGAGTGGAGGAGTATTTGGCCAGCGGCGTCATAAAGCTGGAGCTACAGGAGTACAGAGGCTTCGTCTTCAGGGTCATGTTCATAAGGAAAATGCGATGGACCCCCGTGAGGCCTCAGAAACTGGTCTTCGAGATATATCCTCAGTACGGCATTTACGTCATAGATAGGTTGGAGAACTTCATGAAGTCCATCGACCGCTTCTACGCAGATGCATCCCAACAACTCGGCCCACAAGAGTACCAATCCTACGCGTTAGCCAGATAGCCCTTGCGCACGCCCTCGTTATTTCCTTTTAGCCTCGGCTATTAGGAGGGGGAACTTGCGCCTTGCCCCTACCTCGAAGTGGGGGCCGAGGGCCTCCTCGAGGCATTTAGGAGTGCAGCCGTGGCTGCCCACCAACGGCACTCTGCCCTTATCGGCCTCCACGACCAAGAACGTCCCCCCAGGCCGCAAGGCCTCGCGGACTCGTTTGGCGGAGGGCTCGTGGGGGCCCCAGTGATGGACCGTGAAGAGGGCGACGGCCGCGTCGAAGGCTTCACCCCTCAGGGGCAGAGCCCAGCTAGCGCCGGCGATTAGGTCGGCCGAAGTCCTCTTAAGGGCTCTTCTCAACATAGCCGGCGAGACATCCACGCCGACGACTCTATAACCTCGCCCCTCCAAGATGCCGGCCAGTTTCCCCACGCCGACGCCTATCTCCAGAAGCCTCGAGCCCTTGGACGCCACGGCCTCGACCGCCTTAGCCGCCGCGGCATAGGCCCAGTCGAACACCCTCAGCTTTACCAATAAGTCGTACACCGCGGCCCCCCTCTCGTCGAAGTACTCGAAATAGAAATCCATGTCAGCCTCTGGGCGTGGGCAGTATCTTGAAATCGTCGAACTCCCCCCTATACTCATCGTAGGACACCTCTACGGACTCCACCCTCGCGCCGGGAGGGCCGTAGTGCGCCCACTCGATCACCTTCCTCACGGCGTCCTCCTCGCCCTCGAGCACCGCTTCCACGGTCCTCCCATCTGGGAGATTTCTAACCCATCCCTTTACGCCGTAATGGGAAGCGATGTCCTTCATGGATTGGCGGAAGAACACGCCCTGGACTTTGCCCTTTATGAGCAGATGTGCCCTGACCCTGGCCATGGGTGAGATTAATAGCCAAAATATTTCTTGCGCCACGTTTAAAACTACGCGGTACGAAGCGGTCGATGAAGGGATACTACATGCATCCGGACATATATGGCGACGAGATCGTCTTCGTCACCGAGGACGACCTCTGGAAGTTCTCGGGCGGCGTGGCCCAACGCCTCACCTCGGACTTCGGCATTGTGTTGAGGCCTAAGTTCTCGCCCGATGGGCGCTACATAGCGTTCACTAGGCTCCAACAGACCGACCAAGGCACGCTCGCTGAAGCCTACGTGATTCCCGCCGAGGGCGGAGAGCCCAAGAGGCTGACCTATTTCGGCTCCCCGTTTACGCGCGTAGTGGGCTGGACCCCCGACGGAAGGGTCCTAGTGTACAGCGACTTCAAGATGCCGTTCACGCGGTGGAGGGAGCTATACGCCGTGTCGCTCGACGGCAGATACGAAAGGCTCGGCCTCGGGCCGGCGACCGCCCTACTGTACGGCGAAGGCTTCGTGGTGTTGGGGCGGAACAACTACGACCTCCCCTACTGGAAGAGGTACAGAGGCGGCATGCGCGGCGTCCTCTGGATAAGCAGAGACGGCGGGAGGACCTTCGAGAAGCTCGTGGACCTCCCCGGCAACGTCACCTCGCCCATGATAGTCGGCGGGAGGGTCTTCTTCGTGTCAGACCACGAAGGAGTAGGCAACATATACTCGGTGGATCCATCCGGCGGGGATCTCCGAAAACACACCAGCTTCAAGGACTTCTTCGTGCGGAACGCCAGCTCGGATGGGCGTAGGATAGTCTTCCAGGCAGGAGGCGATATATATTTATTGGACCCCTCGACGGGGCGCTTGGAGCTCCTCGAGATAGACGCGCCTCTCTCGAGGAAGCAGAGAATGGCCAAGTTTGTTGATCCGTTTAAGTACTTGGAGGACTTCCACCTACCCTCGGGGGAGGCCGTCGTTTTGATCTCGAGAGGACAAGCCTTCTACATGCCGACGTGGGAGGGGGCCGTCGTCCAGCTCGGACAAAGGGGCGGCTCGACCAGGTACAAGCGCATTTCGGCCGATGGAGACAAGGTCGTCGTCTCGACTTACGACGGAGTCGTGGAGCTGTACAGCCGCGAGGGGGTTCTGCTCAAGAAGGTAGAGCCGGGGATCGGGCTGATCGAGGCCTTGGCCTTGAAATACCCGAGGCTGGCCCTCTCTAATCACAAGGGCGAGTTGTGGATACTCAACTTGGAGACGGGCGCCATGGCCTTGGCCGACAAGAGCGAGTACGGGCTGATCACAGAGCTGGCTTGGCACCCATCGGGCCGTTGGCTGGCGTATTCCCGGCCCTCAGGCGTCTACACGCAAAACATACGGCTATACGACGCCGAGTCGGGGAAGACCTACGACGCGACTCCGCCTACGAGCTTCGACTACAGCCCGGCCTTCGATCCCTCGGGCAGATACCTCTACTTCCTCTCGAGGAGGGCGTTCAATCCCGCCATAGACCCAGTTCAGTTCTACTACGTGTTCGCCAAGCACTCCAAGCCGTACTTAATCCCGCTGAAAAAGGACGACATATCGCCTTTCGTGGAGTACAGAAAACGCGAGGAGCAGACGTCCGACATAGACGTCGAGGGCCTACCTGCTAGGGCTGAGCCGTTCCCCGTAGAGGAGGGCGTGTACGCGGCCGTGGTGGGACTTAAAGGCGGCAAGGCAGCGTGGCTTAGATACGACGTGGAGGGGGCTTTGCGGTACTACCTCTGGTCGGCCCAAGAGAGGAGGGGCTCCGTGGAGATCTACGACCTCGAGACTAAGACCAAGGAGCAACTGACGTCTGGCGTGTCGGCCATAAGGGCCTCGCCTGACGGCAAATACCTACTGCTAAAGGAGGAGGGAAGGCTGAGGCTAGTCGACGTCGAGAAGAGGCCCGATATGCAGTCCAGAGAGCCGGGGAGGAAGTCGGGCGTGTTGGACATGGGCAGAGTTAAGGTCTACGTGGAGCCCGCCAAGGAGTGGAGGCAGATGTTTCGAGAGGCTTGGCTACTCATGAAGGAGAACTTCTGGAGAGCCGACATGAACGGGGTCGATTGGGACGCGGTGTACAAGAAGTACGAGCCGTTATTGGACAGGATCAGCACGCGCTACGAGCTAAGCGATGTGATAAACGAAATGCAAGGCGAGTTGGGCAACAGCCACGCCTACGAGATAGTGCCGGATTTCGAGGTTGACAAGCCCTACCCCGTGGGCGGCCTCGGGGCCGAGTTCCGCTGGGACGGCGGCTGTTGGCGCGTGGCCAAGATCCTCTTGGGCGATCCGGCCAACGAGGGGGAGCGCAGCCCGCTCGCGGCCCCCGGCGTTGACGTAGAGGAGGGCGATTGTTTGTTGTCGATAGGAGGCGTCGCGTTGGGTCCCGACGTCCCGCCCGAGGCCGCTTTGTTGAACAGAGCCGGCGACGTGGTCTGGGTTGAGGTAGACGGTAGGCGCGGCAGAAGGCGTTTTCCCGTAAGGGTCTTGAGAGACGAGAGGCATTTGGCGTATAGGCATTGGGTAGAACGCAATAGACGATACGTACACGAAAAGACGGGCGGGAGAGTTGGTTATATACACATACCAGATATGGGGCCCTACGGCTACGCCGAGTTCTTCAAACAGCTTATCGTCGAGGGGTACAAGGAGGCCTTCATAATAGACGTGAGGTTCAACGGAGGAGGCCATACGTCCGGGATGCTCATACAACGCCTCGCCGCGAGGGCCTTCGGCGCCTTCTTAACCAGGTACTTCAAGCCGAGCCCCTACCCGGAGCTGGTCTTGCCCAAGGCGTTGGTACTGATCACTAACGAGTACGCAGGCTCCGACGGCGATATATTTACCTACGACTTCAAGGCGCTGGGACTGGGCCCCGTCATAGGCGTGAGGACCTGGGGCGGAACCGTCGGGATTGATACTAGGTATAAGCTCGTAGACGGCACCATAATCACTCAGCCCAAATACGCCTTCTGGGCCGAGGGGGTGGGCACGGCCATAGAGGGATACGGCGTAGACCCCGACGTCTTGGTGGAGATAGCGCCGCATCATTACAGAGACGGCATCGATCCCCAGCTGGACGCGGCGATAGAGGAGGCCTTGAGGCGCGCCGAGAGCTCCCTCAAGCTGGACTCGGTAGTAGCTTAATTTTAAAACCCTAAGGTAATACTACTCGTGGTTGTGGTCACGTTGGAACATGTAGACAAGATATTTCCGCCCAACGTGGTTGCTCTGAAGGACGTAAACCTCAAGATCAACGACGGCGAGTTCTTCGTGGTCTTGGGCCCCTCGGGTCACGGCAAGACCACCTTTTTGCGCGTCCTCGCCGGCTTGGAGGTGCCCACGAGAGGGCGCATCATGTTCGACGACGAGGTCATCGTAGACGTCGAGCGCAAAATCTTCGTGGATCCGCCGAAGAGGAACGTGGGTATGGTCTTCCAGAACTGGGCCCTTTATCCTCACATGAAGGTCTTCGACAACATAGCCTTCCCGTTGAAGATAAAGAAAGTCCCCAAGAGGGAGATAGAGGCTAGGGTTAAGGAAGTGGCCGAGATCTTGGGCATAGCAGACCTTCTGGACCGCTACCCCCGCCAGCTCTCGGGAGGTCAACAACAGAGAGTCGCCATAGCCCGCGCCTTGGTGAAGAGGCCGAGGTTGCTCCTCCTCGACGAGCCCTTCTCGAACTTAGACGCCAGGATACGTATTAGCGCCAGGGCTTTCGTGAAGCGGTTGCAAAGAGAGCTTAAGATAACTACAATATTAGTAACCCACGACCAACAAGACGCGTACTCCGTGGCGGATAGACTCGCAGTGTTGAGGCGCGGGGTCGTGCAACAAGTCGGCACCGTCGAGGATCTGCTGGACAGGCCCGCGAATCTATTCGTGGCGACCTTCTTGGGCGACCCGCCCATGAACGTCTTCGAGGCCAAGCTCGTGAAGGAGGCCGGCGGCTACTTAGCCGACGCGGGCGCTCTGAAGATCCCCTTGCCCGCGTCCCCCGCTCTGGCCGATCGCGTCGGGAAGAAGATATACGTCGGGATTAGGCCGGCCGATATGTACGTGGCGGACTCCCCTCAGAGCAAGAACGACTTGCTAATATCCAAAGGCCGCGTCAAGATAGTGGAGGTCACAGGCTTCGTCACCACGGCCTTAGTGGAGTGGGACGGCGTAGAGGCCAGGGTGGAGGTGATCGGCAGGCCGCCGGCCGAAGGCGTCGAGATCCCAGTATATGTCAAGCCGGACAAGATAAAGATCTTCGGCGAAGATGAAAGGGCCATTTTATGAGGTTCGAGGTCCTTGCGTCCGCGCCGGGCCGTCTTGATTTTTTAAACACCCACCAAGACTACAAAGGCCTGCCCGTCGTCTCGGTCGCCATAAATCTCCGCACTAGGGCGCGGGCAGGGCGCCTGGAGGGGCTCTGTAGAGCTAGGTCGCGCAATACAGGGGAGGCGGGCGAGTTCAAACCTGGCGAACCTCCGAGCGGCCGCGGGTTTATAGACTACGTCAAGGCCGCCGTCCTCTCCCTCATGCGTTTCGGCGTCAAGGCCGCCGGCTGCGTCCTCGAGGTCGACAGCGACGTCCCGATCGCGTCCGGGATGGCCTCAAGCGCCGCTTTGCTCGTGGCGGTGATCGGCGCCCTCTCAGCGTTGTGGGGAGGACCCCTAGAGCCCTCCTTCGTGGCCGAAGCGGCGTACGTGGCGGAGAGGGAGGTAATGGGCATACCTTGCGGTAGGTTGGACCAATACGGCTCGGCCTTCGGCTGGATTTCTTACATAAACACGAGACCTCCCTACAACGTAGAGAGGCTGGACCTAGAGGGAGGCGTCTTCGTGGCGCTGGACAGCGGAGTGCGCCACTCCACGGCCGAAATACATCCGCGCAGACAGAAAGAGCTGGAGGAGGGGCTCAAGGCGCTCATCAACGCGGCGCCTCCCAATATCAGAGAGAAGCTCTCCGAGAAGTACTGGGAGGTGAAATGGGACGAATTGGACGAGGAGGAGCTTAAGCCCTACTTGGAGGCCGTGCCGCGCGTGCTCGCTAACCGGATCCTCTTCACGATAAGAATGCACAAATCGACGTTGCTGGCGTTGGAGATCTTGAGGGGGCGCAAGGTCGAGGCCCCGTTTCTGCCTGAGCTGGACGGCGAGGATTGGAAGCTCAAGGGCGTAGGGGCCGTGATGACCTATCAGCACTCCCTCTTGAGGGACCTCTACGACGTCAGCACGCCCGAGCTGGACGCGCTCGTCGCAGGCGCCTTGTCGAGGGGGGCCTACGGCGCGAAGCTGTCGGGCGCTGGCCTCGGCGGCATAGTCATGGCGTTGGCCTCTGAGGGACGGGCCGAATCCATAAGGGGCATCGGCGAGGCCAAGAGCTGGGTGTTGAAAGTGGACGAAGGGCTGAAGGTTCAGTTCCTATGAGCGAAATAAGGAGGGATCCCACAACTGGCGATTGGATAGTGGTGGCTCCGAGACGACTTCAGAGGCCGTGGCAACCCAGCGATTTCTGCCCGTTCGACCCAGGAGCGCCCGAGACGGGATACGGCTGGGACGTGTTGATCTTGCCGAATAGATATCCCGTGGTGAGCGAGGAGGCCCCGCCCGCGTCAGGCGACAGCCTTTACGAGGTAGTGAGGGCCTACGGAAGGGCGCTCGTAGTGGTCGAGACGCCGCAACACGACCTGGACGACCTGAGCGATCTGCCGACCGATCACATAATCAAGGTCCTCCGTAAGGTCGTCGAGGAGATGAGAAGAGCTGTGTCGGATCCCGCTATCACTTACTTCCTCTTCTTCAGGAACAAGGGAAAGGAGATAGGAGTCTCGTTGACCCACCCCCACTCGCAAATATACGAGCTCCCGGTAGTGCCCGAGCGCGTGGCGAGGGAGCTCGAGAGGGCCGCCTCGTATTGGAGGGAAAGAGGGCGTTGCCTCCACTGCGACGTGCTTAGAAGGGAGATCGAGTCCGCCAGGTCTGTCGTCAAGGGACGTCGTTGGGTCGCCTTTGTGCCCCACTACGCTAGATGGCCCCACGAAGTCCACGTGTACCCCCTACGCCATGTCCAATTATTGACCCAGCTTGACGACGAGGAGCTGGGGGAGCTCGCCTCTACGTTGAGGCAAGTTCTCTGCGCGTTGAACAAAGCGCTTGGGAGGCCTATGCCCTACATGATGGTGTTACACCAAGCGCCGCTTAAAGGCGATCACGCGTACTACCACCTACATTTCGAGATATACGGCATGTATAGACCCGACGGCAAGCTGAAATATGCGGCGAGCGCCGAGACGGGGGCCGGCCTCTACACCTTGGACACCACGCCCGAAGAGACGGCAGAACGGCTTAAACGCGCGCTTTCCTCTTATTGTCGAGATACTTCTTGACTAGTTTTTCCACATCGCCGAGCCCCTCCTTGACCTCCACGGCCTTGTCGCCGTCGACTATGGCCGCAGCCGGCACGCCGGTCACCACGGCGTTTATGGAAAGGGCGTATTCGCGCGCCAGCTCGTAGGCCAGCTCAGGGTCGTCGGCTAGTCGGCCCACCTTCCCCTTAACGCAGTTTTTTAGATCGCCGAATTTGCCCTCGGCATATCTTAGCTGTTTTTCTATAGTCTCTGGCTCTTTCCGCGTCGAGGAGGTTATTTTGAAGAGCTCCAGGATGTACTTGACCCTCTCCGCGGGGTCGTCTACGCAAAACGCAGATAGGTTAACCAAGTAAGTGCCCTCGGCTGTTTTATACGAGCCGACGTCCTTCCAGATGGCGTAATGGATTGGTAAATACACCAACTCGAAATAGGCGCCGGAGGTCAAGAGCTCGTTCCAGAGGTCCAGAGCCGCCTTAGCGCAAAACGGGCAATTCACGTCGTAGAACTCCACCAAGTAGGGGCTCTCCTTACGGCCGACCCTAGTCACCAACGCCTCCATGTAGCCCCCTATCGAAATCGTTATTTTAGCATTTCCGCTAGACTTATATTCCAATAAACCGAGACATCTCCTATGGCCAGAGTTGTCGTCGTTGGCGGCGGTATAGCTGGGATATACTTCATCTACCGGCTCCTTCAAGCCATCGACGCCGAGGTCGTCTTAGTGGAGCCCAAGCTCGTGCGCGAGTTCATAATAGGTATACCTATGGCGTATGGCGGTCTAGTGGACTTCAAGGACTTGGTATTCCCCCTCTCTCGTTTGAGGAGAGTCAGACACGTCCAAGACTCCGCGAAGGCCCTAGACGACAAGTGCGTTAGATTGCTCAACACGTCGAGCGTATGCGGCGACTATGTGGTCTTGGCGCCGGGTTCCTATAAGGTCGGAAGCGCCGAGTACTGGAGCGTCGAGGGAGCCGAGAGGCTTTTCGACAAAGCGGCCGCGGCCAGGCCGTCCGCTTCGTCGTCAGCGAGTTCACGCCTGTGATCGGGTTCCAAGAGCTCGCATACGCCCTCAAGACGAGGTTCCCCCAGAAGGAGGTGTCCGTTCATTTAGTCTACGTATCTGACGACTACTATTTCCTCCTGGAGCCCTGGAAGGCTAAGGCCAAGGGGATAGGGCTTGACGTGGTCGAGGAACCCCCGCTTCCTCCAAGGATGAGCTGCATATATTGGTCCCCGCCGCAAGGCCCCATCCATTGACGGCGGGTTTAGAGCTTAAGCTCGAGAGCTTAGAAACGCAGTACGAACGCGTCGACCTCATCGGCGACTCGGCTTTGTTAAAGCTCGGCCTCCCTCCGATCGGCTGGGGCTCGCTCTGGCAAGCCTCTTTGGTCGCCCAAGCCATAGCGTCGGAGATCAGCAAGGGCTACGTGGAGATCGCGCCCGATGAGTGGAGCTCGCGAACAGACGCCGAGGCATTCAAGAACTGGCTCACCTACAGAATGATCACGGACACGCCGCTGGTGCACCTGGTCGGCTTATACCAGCTCTGGAGCAAGAGGGTTATTGCGTCGATATAATAAATAAAGACGCCCCGCTCGCTCATTGTGTTGGAGATTCTCGCGCTGGCCTGGGGCGCGCTCTGGGAGAGGAGGGGCAGAACTATCGGCGCCGTGGTAGGGGTAGTGATAGCCTTCATGGCGCTCACGATCGCCCTCTCGGTGGGCAATTACTTCAGAGAGAGCGCGCTCTCCTTCTTCGCGCAGTTGGGCATAAACAACCTTTTCGTGATGGGGAGGACCTTTACGCAAGCCGACGTGGCCGTCATCAAGACGTACGCCGGCCCCTACTCCACGGCCGTCGTGCCGGTGTCTGCGGCCTTCGCCGTGGTTAAACTGCCCAACGGCCGCGCGGCATCGGTGAGCCTATACGGAGTTCCGAGGGACGAGATATCCGTCTTAGTGCCTCAAGCCGCGATATATGAGGGTAACAACGAAGTGGGCGGCGGCCTCGCCGTCGTGGGCTATTACGTCGCGTTCGACCAGAACACAGGAGCGCAACTGCTCGGCGTGGGCTACCCGTTGTCCTTGATATACGCGGGCCGCTCGTATACGTTGGTCGTCTCCGGCATAACGCTGCCGGAGCATCCCAGCGTTATAAGCACCTTGAACTCGGTGATAGTAGACGAGGCCCAGTTCAGGTACATCACCGACATCTCGGGCTACTCGTTAGTCGTGATAGCGTTAAAGGACACGGCGTATATCGACAAGGTCCAGCCGTTGATAAAGGCCGTATTCCCCGACGCACAAGTCGTCAGCTTGGCCTCTCTAGTGCAGACCGTAAACCAATTCTTCACCGGGCTTGAGCTCTTCCTGGGCCTAGTCTCGGGCGTGTCCACGGCCATCACGGCGCTTTGGCTCTACGACACCATGACCATATCGGTGATACAGAGGACCAAGGAGTTCGGCATATTGAGGGCGGTGGGCTTCAAGAGGAGGCAGATAACGGCCTTGGTCATAACTGAGGCAGCGATAATCTCGGCGTTGGGTATCGCCGTAGGAAGCGCCTTGATGATCCCCTTGAGCTTCGTGGAGATCAACTTCTTCCCCGGTATGTCTGTGCCCATACGTCCGCAACTCGGCATAGCCTTGGGCACAGCCGCGTTGGCGGCGGCCATCAACGTCCTGGGCGCCTTGGCCCCAGCTCTGAGGGCCGGCAAGATGAACTTAGTCGATGCCCTCCGCTACGAGTAAACGTTAAAACAACAGCCGACTCTAGGCCGTGTACGACGTCGTCATAGTGGGCGCGGGGCCCGCGGGAGGGGCCGCTGCCATCGTCGCGAGGAGGCTCGGCCTTAAAGTCCTAGTCGTCGATCGGTTCAAGCCGCCGAGGGAGAAGCCGTGCGGCGGCGGCCTAACGCCGAGAACTTGGAAGATGCTCGAGAGGATGGGCGTGGAGTACAACTGGTATGGGGAGTGTAGAGAGATCAAGGTGAAGGTCGCCGATATTAGATACACGCATAGGGGCGAGCCCATCAAGATCACGCGAAGGCCCGAGTTCGATAAGATGCTCTTGGAACAATCGGGCGCGGAATTCGTGGTGGACAAGGTGTTGAGGGTCGAAGGCAATAAAGCCGTGGGAGAGCGAGGGGTCTACGAGGGCCTCGTCATAATAGGGGCCGACGGCGCCAACAGCGCCGTGGCGAGGTCGCTCGGGGAGCCGCCGCCGAGCCCGAAAACGCACGCGATAGCCTTTATGTCTATCGCCGAGGGGTACCTAGACGACGTGTGCTTGATAGACTTCGACTTCGCGCACGAGGAGACAGGCGGCGTGGGCTACGCTTGGGCCTTCACGCTAGGCGATAGGGGAGTCGACGTCGGGATAGGAGTGGGCTGGGGGCCTTGGAGGGATCTTAGAGAGGCGTTGACCAAATGGGCCGAATCGCTGGGGCTTAAGGCTAAGGGCGTGATGGGCCATCCGCTCAGTTTGGGGAGCCTCAGGAGGTTGGGGCGCGGGAACGTCTTGTTGGCGGGGGAGGCCGCGGGCTTCGTGGACGCCTCGACGGGCGAGGGGATATACTACGCCATAGCCACAGGCGCCTTGGCCGCGCAAGCGGCCTACATAGCCCTGAAGATCAGGAACAGCCCCCGAGAGGCGGAGGCCGTGTACAGACACCTCGTGAGGCCGTACGTCGAGGAGATCAAGAGGAGTCGCTTGATCAGCAAGCTCTTAGGAACTCTCGGCTACAACAAACGCTTCGCGAGGATGGCGGGGCCCAGCTTAGTGAGGCTCTACAAGATGTTGGCCTCGGGGGAGGCCACCTACGGCCCCCTCTTGATAAAGCCTAAGGCGTTACGGTAGCGAGGCCTCTCATACGCGACAGCCGAGAAAACACAGCTCACCCGGCCTAACAGCTGGCGAGAGCCCGCAAAGGACTACGCCGCGCGATGTCGGTGCGTATCAAAGCTCCGCCGACTCAAGTTGACTCAAGACGTATTGCCTTATTTCGTCCTCGCTGGGCATCCTCTCAACTATCTTTCCGTTTTCTAGGTACTTCCTCATCAGAGGCCTAGCCTCGCTCCCGTCGGGGCATCTCGGCGGCGGGTCCCGCCACGGCTTTATTAAGCGCTTGCCGCCGCAGTCGTAGACTTGCTTGAAGCCGGGGAGCTTCCCCCTCTTCGTAATGGGAGTCCAGACCCCGTCGACTAGGACCTCGATTATATCCATGGAGATATCAACGCTGGGCGGGAAAGCTATAGACGTGCCGACGCCGAAAACGTCAACGACTTCGGCCAGCCTCGCCACTTCCTCCTCGTCTAGGCCTCCGCTCACTACGATCTTGACGTTCTTATAACCGGCCAAGTCGAGGGCCCATCTGACCTCCCTCGCTATCTTCAACATATTCCCTCTTCTGCTCCCCGGAGTGTCCAGCCTTACTCCCCAGAGCCTTTCGCCTAACAGCCTCGCCGCCATCAACGACTCCTCTCTCTCGTCGAGGAAGGTATCGGCCAATATGACCCTCGGCACCTCGGGCGGCGCCGTCTTGTCGAACCACAGCCACGCGAGGGTGTGGTCGCCCTTTAAGGCCCTAAAGATTATCATAAGGGCGTGCGGCATAGTGCCCGAGGGCTGTTTCCCGAGCATTTCAGCCCCCAGCACTCCGGATACGCCGTCGCACCCTCCGATGTATGCGGCTCTATCGGCCATGGGCTGCACGGCCGGGTGTAAGACGCGCGCTCCGAAGAATAGGCACGTCTTACCTCTCGCAGCCTTCTTAACTCTAGCCGCCTTAGATGCTATGCTCGTGTAATGACGTAGTATACCCAAGAGGGTGGTCTCGAAGACCGCGAAGTCGACGTATCTGCCCTCTATGACCATAAGCGGCTCGTTCTCGCCGAAAAGAGTCCCCTCCGGCAGAGAATACACAGTAACGGGCCTCCCCTCTAAGACGTAAAGCGCCTCCTTAAGGCCAGCGAAGACGGCCCACTTGTACCCTCGGGGCAACGACGCAACGTGGAACTCGGCGCGTACCACGGCGTTATCCAAACCGGCGGCCCTCAACGCCTCGATGGTCCTCACGAAATAGATGTCCGTGGCCTTACCGCTGATTATGTCCTCCAAGGACGCTATATGGAGCTTGGGCATGTTGCTAAGGCTTGATAACGAGTTTAGTGTTTTACCCGCAAGAAATGCGCCGGGTACGGACGGCGAATCGCCGACATCGGCCTATAACCGACACTAGCGCTGTATATAAACTTATATATGTACATTAGGCTGGTCGCCGCCCCCTATAGTGGCACATCTAAAGCCGATGTTTGTGATCCAATCTAACGCGCAATTTTGCGGAGGATGCCGGCATATTTCTGGGGGTCAATTTTATATACTGGCCAGCTACCCCCTCTTATGCGGGGGGACGCCGGGGCGGGGGCCGTGGTAATAGGCCGCCATGTTTACGGGAACTTATACAACTGCGATAGGGAGGTCTTACGAGATGAAACCAGATTAGTACAAATAGTAACCAACGCAGTTAAATTGGCCAACGCCACCCTGGTGTCCATCAACGTTTACAAATTCGGAGCTAACGGGGGGCTCACAGTCTTCGCCATAGTGGCCGAGAGCCACATCTCGGTGCACACTTGGCCCGAACATGGCTTCGCCACGGTTGACGTCTACACGTGCGGCAATACAGATCCCGAAGCTGCCTTCAATTACATCGCCAAAGAGCTAAACGCGCAGAGGGTCGAGATATTCCGTAGCGATAGGTCCCTTAAGAGGTAGTATTTTTAAATTGAAGATTTTTGTTTCATTGTGTCGGAGATATTTAAAGCCGCCTTTCTAGAAATAGCTACTTTCATCTTAAATTCTCTCGATAGGCTCGATCTAGAAAGTATAAAGAAATTCACAGATGTTCTAGTATCTGCTTATAAAGAGGAGAGGGCAGTGTTGGTTGTCGGCATGGGACGTAGCGGGCTCGTCGCTAGGGGCTTCGCCATGAGGTTGCGCCATCTCGGCATACACTCCTACGTGTTGGGTGAGACGATCACCCCGCCTGTTAGGAAAGACGACATAGTAGTCGCCATATCCGGCAGCGGGACCACCCAGATCGCCGTCGCCGCAGCCGAGGCGGCTAAGAAGATGGGGGCTCTGGTAGTGGCAGTCACCACCTATCCCGACTCGCCGCTGGGAAGGCTGGCCGATATAGTCGTCTTTGTGCCCGGCCGGACTAAAGTCGCCGCTATGACGGACTACTTCGCAAGGCAGATCCTAGGACTACACGAGCCTTTATCGCCTCTCGGCACTCTTTTCGAGGACACTGCCATGGTGGTGCTAGACGCTATAGTGGCAGACTTGATGAAAAGGCTCGGCAAGAACGAACAAGATCTCGCAAAGCGCCACGCTAATATTGAAGTGCCCTAAGCAGCCTAGTGATGAGAGCGGTGTGTGGCGAGGATGAGCGGTGGTGACAAAGCTGATTTATCTACCCCTCAGCGCGTCTATGTCCTCGTCCTCGATCCTCACGTCGTATTTGCGGAGCAATTCTTCGAGAGCGGCCTCGACTATTTCGGACCTGTTGTCGAATATGCCCATATCGACTAACGCGTCTAGGTACTCTATATATTCAGGGGGGAGGTATACGGAGACTATCGCATAATAATCGAGGGACTTCTTTCTGTGACCTCTCTCCCTCTTCTTACGCATAGAGGAATTTACTCAGTTTTTATAAAGCCATCTACGACTCGACTCTATGAGGGTTTTCGTGGGCATTACGGGAGCTTCGGGCGTCATATACGGCGTGAGGCTGCTCCAGCTCCTCAGAAGGCTGGGCGACGTCGAGGTGCACTTGTCGGTGTCCAAGACGGCGTGGCGCATTATCCGGCATGAGGTTGGGGGCGACAAAGAGGACGTCGTGAAGTTAGCCGACTATTATTGGGAGGAGGACGACATGGAGGCCCCGCCCGCTTCAGGTAGTTTTAAGATAGATGCGGTGGCGATAGTCCCCTGTTCCACCAAGACGCTGGCCGCAGTGGCTAACGGGATAACGACTAATCTAATAACTAGAGCGGCCGAGGTAGCGCTCAAGGAGAGAAGAAAGCTCGTTTTAGTGGTAAGGGAATCGCCCCTGAGCTTGGTGCATATAAGGAACATGGAGCTCGCTGCGTTGGCCGGCGCGATCGTCATGCCGGCGGCCCCTCCGTTTTACCATAGACCTAAGACTTTGGAGGAGCTCGTGGACTTCTTCGTGGGGAGGATATTGGACGCATTAGGCGTTGAGCACGACTTCATAAAGCGTTGGGGGAGCGATAGGCTAAGGAAATAGCTACTACAAAAGGCGCGGAGTCGTCGAGAGCGCCCAGTTCACCGCGGCCGGCGCGCCGTTCGCTCCCATACGCCGATCTGCAAAGAGGTATGTCGTCAACGCGTCGAGAGGGAAGACGCCTCGTGAGGCCGCGCGGCCTCATCCCCATCGTGGCCGTCGGGCTTAGCTCAAGCCAGAAGTACGTGAGGATATCCGCCGAGGAACTCAACGCAAGGGAGTTGGAAGAGCGGCCGTCTGCTAGGGCTTAAAGCCTCAGTCCCTTAAACCTCCGATATTTGTCTCGCCAACGATTCGCCGTGATCCGTTTCGGCCGACGTGACGAAGACTATATTAATGAGGGCCGCCGGAGGCCGGCCGACGCGACACTGTGATGTACTCGCTACATATGCCGCAACGAGCCCCGCACGTCAGTTGTTTTTATATCTTCCATTTTGGCATGAAGAGGGAGGGTAGATCGAAACTAATCTTCTTCCTATCGGCGGCGGGCGAAGTGGTGACGAACGCCGATAGGGCCGAAGTGGAAATTTTCGTGAAACTAAAAAAACCTAAGTGCAAATCATGCGGCGCCCTTATAGGGCCCGAAAACGTGGGATATCTCGGCATTTATAAGGGCAAGACCACTGCTTATTGCGCCAAATGCGTCGAGGAGATGTACGCAGAGATAGCTACGACGTTAGCATTATTAACGAAGGAGATATGCACTACGATGATGCGCAGGGCTGCCGCTACTGATCGATGACGATTAAGAACCCCAAATGACGTCACGCCAAGGCCTCCAGCACTTCTTTGAACACCTCCAGGAACCTCCCGCGTAGATCCGCCGAGCCCTCCCTCCCTACCACGTTGCTTATAACCAAGACGCACGCGGCCTCGAAGCCCCTAAGCCACCCGAGCATCATCGCGGTAGCGCACTCCATCTCGACGGCTAAGGCGCCCCAAGACCTCCAGAGGTCCGCTACGCCAGATTCGGCGTAGAACGCATCGCTGGACACGACGGGGCCCATGACCGCGCCCAACCTCCTCAACCTCTCGTAGAGCTTAACTGTGAGCCAGGGCGATGGGGCGAGAGGAGGACAAGCGTCGCCAAAATAGGAGGCATATATGCCTCCGCGTTTAGCGGCTATGGCAGCCGAAGCTACCACTACATCGCCTATTTTCAAATCGGCGAGAGCGCCCGCCGTCCCTATCCTCACGAACTTCCTCATGCCGAGCATCTTGAGCTCCTCAAGCGCTATGGCTATCGACGGCGCCCCTATCCCGTGGGCCACTATGGTGATGGCAACGTCCCTATAGCGGCCAGTGTAGACCGGATATCTATTAGCGTTGACCAGCTTGGCCCCCACGGCCTCGGCGAAGAGCTGGGCCCTGGCGGGATCCCCGACCCCGACGACGATATCGGCTACCTCAGACTTATCCGCCTTTATGTGATATGGCATAAAAAATCACTCGACCTTTATCTCGAACCCCCTCTTGCCCTTGTCCTTCTTCTCGAGCTCCACCACGAGGACTCCATTGCGGTATGAGGCCTTGGTCTTCTCGGGCACTACCTCGCCCGGCAGAGGTATCTCCTTGTAGTACTTCCTGTCCTTGCCCGACGCGCTTATTATCAACGTCTTGTTGTCCTCGCTCAGCCGCACCTTTATGTCCTCCTTTTCAACTCCGGGAATCTCGGCGACGACTTTTATCTTCCCGTCGTCCTCCACTACGTCCGTCAACGGCTCTATCTCGTCCACTACCTCTATGCCCGAGCCCTCCTTTCTGCTCCTCACGTTGCCGAACTCCCTCACCACGGGCCTCCCGTCAGGCCCTATTGTTATTTCAAATCCGTAGTAGTAGAACCTGGGCTTGCCTCTGCCTTGGTACTTATATTGGGAGAGCCTCTGGAACTCCTCGTCTATTTGGCTCTCTAACTCCTCGAAGAACTTCTGCCATCGCTTTATTATTCTATCGAACTCGTCGAAAATCGACATATTTGGCATTAGCCTTTTGGGGATTAAAAGCTTTTATAGATGGGCCCCGTGCGCAGATGATGGCCGACGAGGTCATTCTACGCGTCTTCGAGGCTAAGTCCCGAGACGTCGGGCGCTCTATCGTCAGGATACCGATAAGGGTGATGAAAAGGCTCGGAGTAGAGCCCGGCGATTACGTAGAGATCGTGGGGAGGAAATCGGCCTACGCGCAAGTGTGGCCGGCCTATCCTGAGGACGAAGACAAGGACGTGATTAGGATGGACGGGATGATAAGACAGAACGCCGGAGTGGGGATAGGCGATACCGTCAAGGTTAGGAAGATCTCGCTCAAGCCGGCGCAGAGGGTGGTGTTGGCGCCCACGGAGCCCGTGAGGGTCGATCCGGAGTACCTCAAGAAGCAGATCCTCCTCGGGAAGCCCGTTACTAGAGGACAAGCGATAGACGTGCCGTTTTACGGCGGCTCTATTAGGTTTATCGTAGTGCAAGTCCAGCCGGGCCCGGCCGCGTACGTCTCAGTCGATACCGAGGTCTTAGTTAGAGAGGAGCCCGTTAAGGAGACCGAGTTGGCCATACCGCGGGTCACTTGGGAGGACATAGGCGATTTGGAGGAGGCCAAGCAGAAGATAAGGGAGTTGGTCGAGCTGCCCCTCAGACACCCCGAGCTGTTCAAGCACTTGGGCATAGAGCCTCCCAAGGGGATCCTCCTATATGGCCCTCCGGGCACCGGCAAGACCTTGTTGGCCAAGGCCGTGGCCAACGAGGCCAACGCCTACTTCATAGCCATAAACGGGCCCGAGATAATGTCGAAGTACTACGGCGAGTCGGAGGCCAAGTTGAGGGAGATATTCGAGGAGGCCAAGAAGAACGCCCCCGCCATAATCTTCATAGACGAGATAGACGCCATAGCTCCCAAGAGGGAGGAGGTCACGGGCGAGGTGGAGAAGAGGGTGGTGGCCCAGCTCTTGACCCTAATGGACGGGCTACAGGAGAGGGGGCAGATAGTGGTCATAGGCGCCACCAATAGGCCAGACGCCGTGGATCCCGCCTTGAGGAGGCCGGGGAGGTTCGACAGGGAGATACAAATCCCGATGCCCGACAAGAGGGCGCGCAGAGAGATACTGCAAGTGCACACCCGCAACATGCCTTTGTGTACCAGCGAGGACGTGAAGACGGGGATCTGTCAGCCCGGCGATGAGGTCGATCTGGATAAAATAGCGGAGATGACCCACGGCTACACCGGCGCGGACATAGCCGCGTTGGCTAAGGAGGCCGCTATGTCCTCGTTGAGGAAGGCCGTAGCCAAGGGGCTGATAAACTTAGACCAAGACAGCATACCGCAAGAGGTCCTCAACAAGCTCAAGGTCGGCATGAGCGATTTCCTCGAAGCCATGAAGTACGTCCAGCCGACTGTGTTACGCGAGGTGATAATAGAAGTACCCGAGGTGCATTGGAGCGATATAGGCGGCTACGACGACATCAAGCAAGAGCTGAGGGAGATAGTAGAATGGCCTATGAAGTACAGAGCCTATTTCGACGAGCTGGGCGTGGAGCCGCCGAGGGGCATATTGCTCTACGGCCCGCCAGGAGTCGGCAAGACCATGTTCGCCAAGGCCGTGGCCACGGAATCCGGCGCCAACTTCATAGCCGTGAGGGGGCCCGAGATCTTGAGCAAATGGGTCGGCGAGTCGGAGAAGGCCGTGAGGGAGATATTTAAGAGGGCCAGAATGGCCGCGCCTTGTGTCGTATTCTTCGACGAGATAGACTCCATAGCGCCGGCAAGGGGGTCCAGACTCGGCGACAGCGGCGTGACCGATAGAATAGTCAACCAGCTCTTGGCGGAGATGGACGGCATAGCCACGTTGAAAAACGTCGTAGTGATGGCCGCGACCAATAGGCCCGATATACTGGACCCCGCATTATTAAGGCCCGGTAGATTCGACCGCATAATATACGTGCCTCCGCCCGACGAGAAGGCTAGGCTCGAGATATTCAAAGTGCACACGAGGCGGGTCAAGCTATGCGACGAGGCGGCCGCGAAAGACGGCAGGTGCAAGAAGGAGGACGTAGTCGACTTGGCCGAGCTTGCCAAGAGGACCGAGGGCTACACAGGCGCCGATATAGCCGCTTTGGTTAGAGAGGCCGCGATGTTGGCCTTAAGGGAGACCATCAGGGAGAGGGCTAGCTCGGCGCGGCCCGTTTCGAGACAACACTTCGAGGAGGCGCTCAAGCGCATACCGCCGTCGTTGACCAAGGAAGAGATGAGGATGTACGAGGAGATGTCGAGAAGGATCAAGAGGGCCGTTGCAGGGTTCTAGGAGGCGAGGACTCGTACGCCCTCCTCTTCTCGAGATATTCCTCGAGCCTCGATATCTCTCTTGCCGGTACTCCGGCCACGACAGCGCCGGGCGGCACGTCCCGCGTCACCACAGCGCCGGCGGCCACGACGGCGCCCTCGCCGATCTCCACACCAGCCACCAAGGTGGCGTTAGCCCCTATGACTGCGCCCCTCTTGATCACGACCGGGTCCAGCCTCTTGCTCGGCGGATACTTATCGTTAGTGATAACGGCGTTGGGCCCTATGAACACCTCGTCCTCTATCACGGTCCCGTTTGGGATATAGACCATGGATTGGATCCAAGCGTTTTTCCCTATCCTTACCCCCCTCTCTATTATGGAGCCCGTCCCTATCCTGACGCCGTCGCCTATAATTGTATCCTCGCGTACTAGCACGTTGTGGCCCAACTCGACGCCGGATCCCATCAAGACCCTCTCATAGATCACCGAACCCCTTCTGAGGACAGCGTTTTGGCCTATCTTGGCCCCCTCGCTTATCTCGTCGAGGTTCTCGAAATCGCCTAGTATCTTGGCCCTAGTCGGGTAGCCCACGACCACGGCGTCGACGAAAGAGCCCTCGCCTATAGTCGAGGGGCCCAATATCACGGCCTCGACGTCGACATATTTAGCCCTTATATTCGCCCTCGCCGATCGGAACCCCACAATATACGACAATTATTTAAGGATATACTACGCGCAAGACGTGGCGGATCTGCCCCCGGAGGAGGTGTTGCAAGACGTGTTGAGGGAGTTGCTCGAGATCAAGAAGGATATATCTATGCTCTCTAGGCAAATCGCAGAGCTCTCCAACAAGTCCCAGGCTGTGCAACAACAGCCGGCGGCCCCCGACGTCGAGGTAGCGGTTTCTAGGATTCAAGAAGCCGCCGATCGTATCGGCTCGATATTGCAGAAGGCGTTAGAGGAGCTTGCGTATCAAAGGGAGATCTTATTGGAGGAGCTCCGGAAGAGGGATTCCCTCTGCGAGTCGCTTCTCGAGAGGATAGCCGCGCTTCAGCTGGAGCTCGAGAAACAACGAGGAGCCGATCTCCGCTACTCCGCGAGTAAATGAATTTAAATTTATGTAATAAGAGCCGGCCGTGTTCAGAGACAAGCGCGTTGAGGAGGCGTTAACTAGGATAGACTCGGCTTTAAGCTCTATCAATTCTAGTTTAAATGAATTGAGAAATTTTATACAACCTGATTTGAGAAATAATATTAATGATATTAAAAAGTCTATTGATAGTTTATCAAGCGTAATATCGCGGAGCATTAAAGACCTAGTGGACAACGTCGCCAAGCTCAACGAGATAGTTCGCGGGATGTCGGAGCTCGCCTCGAGACAGGGGGAGTTGATCGCGGTAATGGACAAGCTCAACGTAGCGGCCGCGCAAGTGGTTAACGCCGCCGACTCTTTGAACAAATCTTTAAGCTCCGTGAACGACCTCTTGGGGAAGCTGGGAGAGGCCTCTTCTGCCCTAGAGGGCTTGAACAACATAGCTGGACAGATAAGGGCTGTGGCGGCCTCCATGTTGGAGATAGTCAAGGAGATGACCGCTAAGATGCAGGACTACGAGAACAAGATAAAGCAATTGGCCTATAGGGAGGCCGAGCTCAGAACACGCGAGGAGGCCCTCAAGAGGAGGGAGGGCGAGCTGGAGGCCATGGCGCAAGACCTCAAGAAATTGGCCGAGCTCTCGACGTCCGCCAAGCCTTTGTTGGACGAGCTGAGGGGCGTGTTGGGGAAATACACGGCGCTTCTCCAAGAGCTGGAGGAAAGGGAGCGGGCCTTGAGGACTCGCGAGGAGGAGCTGTTGAGGCGCGATCTAGACCTCAAGAAGATGCAACAAGAGCTAGAGGCCAAGAAGGTCGAGTTGGACCAACGCGAAGCGCGCGTGAGGGAGCTAGAGGCCAAGGGCAAAGACGCCGAGGCGAAACTGCAAGAGCTCGAGAGGAGGAGGGCCGAGCTGGAGCAACTGGAGAGGGACATAGAGGCCAAGAAGAAGGAGTTGGAGGACCTAGTGGCGAAGTACAAAAGAGTGGAGGAGGCTCTGAAGGCGAAGGAGGCCGAGTACTCGAAGATGGAGGACTACGTCAGGCGCAAGGAGATGGAGCTCATGGACGGCCTAGCGCCTTTCGCGCGGAGGCTCGTGGAGGAGCACACGCGCTTGGCCGAGTGGCAGAAGAAGCTCCTAGAGCAAGAGAGGGAGATCCTCTCGTTCTACAGATCGCTCTTGCTCCGCGAGGCTGCTGTGGCCGAGCTCAAGAACAGGCTGGAGGAGTGCAGGCGCAGGCTAGAGGAGCTGGAGACCAAGAGCAGATCAAACGGCTAGCGCCGACGGGGCCGTGTAGAGTATTATGAGGTAGCCTAATGCGGTTATCGACAAGATAAACAGAGCTATTAACAACCCCATCAACGCCTTGAGCTCGGCCGCCTCCCATTCCGCAGAAGCTATATCCAGAGCGGCGGCCGCGTCCCTTCTGCCTAAGACGAAGAGCACGACGTCCACCACAGTCAAGGAGACGTATAGGGGCAAGGCCAAGCCCGGGGGCAACCCCTTCAAAGCCCAAGCTACCACGAACGCCGCAAGCGAGAAGAGGACCGACGCCGTGGCGAACTTCACGTCGTTCGTCGAGCCTCCCCCTACTTAAATGTTGTCCTTATTTTCTCCCCGGCTCGTCGACTCCGATGTTGATAACCCTATATCTGTTGTTGAACTCGACCCTCGCCGCGGTGCAGATACCCTACGTCCCCTACGTTTACAGCGTATATTTAGGCGGTTGCGTCAACGTCACCGCTTACCTCGACCCACTCTCGGGATATGGGATAAGCGCTGTTTACGTCATAGACGCGTACGGGAACTCGCGCAGGGCGTTGTTGTCGCCCTACAGCACGCCGACGTATATCACGGGAAGGGCGTGCGGAGCCTTCTTGGCGGTAACTGTGGACAAATGGAGGGCCGTCGGGCCGTTAATCCCCTTGTCTTACGGCGATTCAGCTGTGTATAACTTAATAGGCTCGTTGCAGCTCAACATATCCGACGCAGCTCTAATAGCCATCAAGTCGTTGTACAAGCCCAACGTGACGGGATCTTTCTTGTACAAGATCTACGAAGAGAGCGTAGCCGGCGTATACATGGCCGAATACCTCGCCTATGCGCCCCAAGTGTCCATAACTGGCTACGGCCTAGTCAACGTCACGCCCATATCCCTCTCTTCTAAATCGCCCGACTATTACGTCTACGTGCCTGAGCCCGGCGTGGATCTCTCGGGGGGATACCAAGTGTCCGTGCCGGCTTTGCGCTTTGCGCCGAGCCAAGTAGTCCTATTGGGCAAGCCCTCCATCGTCGTCAAACAGATCCAGATACCCGTCTCGGGCGAATGCCAAGGCTATGCCTACATCTCCGACCCATTGACTAGGCCCGTGGTCGTGACGGTGCAACTCAACGACGGCGAGACGTACGTCCTCCAGATGCCATATTTCCCCAAGGCTATAAACACCACCTTGCTACAAGGGATAAACGCCACCGATGCGGCGGGCAATCCGCTCTCGCTCTACAACCTCACGGTGTACCCGACGACAGCCGGCGGCTCGCCCGTAGGGAGGTGTTTAGTATACGGCGTGAACTACTACGTGGCGGTCGTGCTCGGCAATTCTACTTTCTACTACCCAGCCTCTTTGTCGGGAGGCTACTTGACGGCCTACACCGATATAGTTAAGCCGCGGGTCCTCGTGCACGGATGGGGCTATGGCGTCGTCACGCCTGCTGTGACACGCGTGGGCGCCAACGTGACCGTGACGGTATACCTCAACGGCACCGCTATAGCTAGCTACGTCGTCAAGGCGAGTCCTATTATATCAATAAACGACACCAACTTGGCCAAACGCGTGCGCGTCGTGGACGTGTTGGGCCTCCCGTTGAACAACTTCGAGGTGTTGGAGGGAGGCTTGACCTTCAGAGGCTCAAACGGCGTCGTTGCGTTGATCCCCATAACCGATGTGATGGTGGTGAGGTACAGAGGGATTGAATACACGGTTCAGCTAAGCGATACGATAAGGCTTCCTGTCTTAACGGAGGACGGCCTCATTAGGGTGGTCGCCGCCTCGCTCGCCGCAGGGGCCTCGGCCGGCTTGGCTCTGGCGAGGAGGAACAGTAAGGGGAGGGATGTGGAGGTCGAGGGGATCGCTGAAGCGTGATGGGCATGTGCTAGACGAGGAGCAAGCCTGTCCTCGATCGCTAAAATCTTTATAATAACATAACAGCAGTAAGCCGATGATACTCCAAGCAATGACTACGGGGTCTAGCATCTGGTACTGGATCATAACCACTATAGTGTGGTTCATGGCTATCTATATATATCAGGAATTCTATTACATACAAAGGCCGCTCTGGCAGATAGGCGGTTTCTTGTCCTACTTGGGCCAAATGATAAGGACGGCCTCAAACGATATAGGCAATTACTTGGACAAGCTGAAAAGGCAAGGAGTCGGACGTAAGGAGGTGGACGAAGTGATAAGGAGGATGTTGGACTTCACCGTGATAACGCCCACGAGCTTGGACCCCTTCGGCATAGTTCCAAAGTACAAGAACATCCTCAACGCGTACGAGACCGCGTCAGAGTCGGAGGTCGCTAAGTTAATCGGCGATAACAATATAGCCGTCAAGAACGCCTCGACTGCGCTAGAGGCGTTGAGGGAAATAAACTTCTTGTACAAGATCGTGGATCATTATTATAGAATTGCGAAAAAATATAAACTTTATGTATATGCTATGCAATTATCTATGTTGTTACCCTTATTGAAAGAAGTCTCAGATGCCCTTAATGGAGCCGTCTCGGCCTTCATGAAGGGATTACCCGTGGGCGACAGCGCCGGGCCCCTCGTTGCTTATAACGTGTCCCGGCTGTGTTCGCAGCCAGTCTACCACGACGGCGTCAAGGACACGGCTATTGTGGAGTGCGACCTAGAGGGGCGGAAGCTGTACGTGATAAAGGCCAAGGGCCCGGGCAGCACTGTGGGTAGACCCGACGAGGGGGTCGAGTACGTTTTCGGGAAGCTGGGCGTTAGGCCCAAATACGTGATAACTGTGGACGCCGCGTTGAAGCTCGAGGGCGAGAGGACCGGCGATGTGGCCGAGGGGGTCGGCGTGGCCATGGGCGGCATAGGCGCTGAGAAGTTCAACATAGAGACCATAGCGACTAAATACGGCGTTCCGCTCTACGCCTTCCTAATCAAGATGAGGGAGGCAGAGGCCTTAACGGCTATGACCAAGGACGTTTATGACGCGGTGCAGGTCGTCAGCAAACGCGTCGTGGACTTCATAAAGGAGAAGGTGCAGCCGGGCGAATCGGTGATTCTAATCGGGGTCGGGAACACGGTCGGAGTCGCCCAGTGATTACATCTTGTAGACCAAGGCCGCGAAAACCGCAGTAGCTACAGCCATGAGTGCGAAGACCGCGAGCGGGTTATGTGAGAGGGGCAACCAAGATAAGTTCATCCCGTAGATGCTCGATATGAGTATAGCCGGAAGGGCCACTGTCCCCACCAAGGTCATCCTCTTCATGGAGACGTTTATCGAGCTCTGGATCTTGGTCAAATAGAGCAGGCGCAAGTCGAAAAGCGTCCTTCGCAAGAAGAGGGCCCTCCTGAGGGCGGCGCGGGTCATCTCGTACGTCCTCGGCCTCACGAGGCCTAGGCCTTTTAGTCGAGACGATAGGGATCTGAGGGAGGACGCATGAGCATATAGGGCGTGTACGAGATACGACATATCGTATATGTCGAGCGGCTCCACCCTCTCCTCGGCCTCTAAGCGGTATTCCAGTTTGTCCAACAGCGCCTCCACGCTATCCTCGACGTCGAGCAATCGCCTAGCGGCCGCCGTTATGGCTTGATCTAGCGTCATAAAGCGGCCCGCCTCGACCGCTCTGCCGGACTTATCGACCTTAATGACGACATCCTCCTCGACTAACTCGCCTTCTTTTAACGACACAAAGGAGAACTCGACGACGTACAAGCCCTCTTCCTCGATCACTACGTACATGCGATAAGCCGCGCCGGCATTTTAAGTAGTGTGTTTATAATACCCTTGGCGCACGCGCAATAAGGCGTCCAGGACGGAGCAAGGATCCCCGTCGACGCACTTTATCTCCACGGAGGCGTCCGGACTCGGCACCACGACGTCCGCATCGTCGGGCGGGTCAGGGCCTACGTGTATCTTATAGCCGATCTTCAGTTCCTTGAGGCCCTCTACGATTATATAATCGGCCGCCAGTTCTGCGCAGTTCACCGAGCGCGCATATAGGACGAAGACATCTCCGTTGTAGAACAACACCTTATCGGCGCCGGCTTTCCTGAGCCTATATGTGTCCTTCGTGGGAGGGTCGGGCTCGTGGTGGCTAATCTTTATAGCGACGACGGAACGCCCCTGTCCTTTCAACTTCGCTATCAGCTTCTCAGCTACGGCGGTCTTCCCCGCGTCCTTCACGCCGGTTATCTGAATCACGCAAGTCATGGCGCGGAGCCAGCTCCTCCTGCACCCAAGGCACAAGCGCCGTCTAGCCACTCGACGAGACGCTTCATATAGCCACCTCAGTCCCTTCAAAAAAGCCTATCGCGGCGTGTAGACGACATATCGGAGCATAAGATATAAAAGCTTCTCCGCGCAGTGTAGCGGACCCCCGGTTCCCCGCCCGCCGACGCCTCCGGCGTCTCGGAGGTGCGTGAGAGCGGAGCCGGATGCGCCAGTTTGTTCAGCCCATGCGATTTATATCATCCATCGTCCTATCGGGGTCTCATCATTATATGCGGATATCGTGTTGGTTATATGGAATTCGTCGAAAGGGCCGTGGCCAGATTTAAGGAGCTTTTCGGGGCCGAGGCCGAGGTGGAGGTATTGAGGGCAGACCGCGAGTCTGTAAGCGTCAAATTCGGAGGCAATATGTGTTATACTTGTGGGACTTACGACTACTTCGAGGACTTCGCCTTCATGCTCGGCGAGGAGGCGGGGGAGGAATGGGCCGTGGCCGGTTACGAGCAGCTAGAGACCGGTGAGTACCTAGTGGAGCTCAAGCCGAAGCGCCTAGTAGGCAAAGCAGTAAGGCACGTCAAGATAGTGCTCGACGAGAAGTCCTTCGATTTGTTGCTCTGACCGATTTAGCCACCTCCTCCAGAGCGCTCACCAACGCCTTTTCGGAAACCGCAGCCGCCTTGGCGACTTCTCTGGGCTCTATCTTGTACCCGTAGCTCCTCGCCGCCAGTAGCAAGGAGACGGACTGGGCTATCTTCCCCCTGCCTATAATCGGCGTTAATAAGTCCAACGCCTCCAGCGCCTTGGCCACTACCTCGCGCCTCGCCACGCCGAGCCCCTCCGCCAATTTATAGATGAACTGCTTGGGGGGCGGGGGCGGCATAGCGACGTCGGCCCTCCTCTGCACGACCAAGACCGCCCTGGCGAGGCGCTTTACGTCGTAGTTCTTGAAGGCGTCATCGGCGTATATCCTCGCTATTCTGCAAGCGACGAACAACGTAGCCGCAGCCGTGTACTCTACGTCGTGCGTTTTGCCCAACCGCGCCGCTAAGGCCTTCGCCGCGTCTGCGCACACCTTAGGGAGGCTCAAGAGCGCGGCGGCCCTCTCGATCTCCACGTCGAGTTTGCTTTTGGCGCGCCTCGATAGGGATTCGTAAAGTCTGAACTTAGGGGCCACCATGCCCCTCGCGTCCTTCCAGTAGTATTCCGTCCCCGACTCTAAGGTGAAGTAGTCGGCCCGTTTCGTGGCTAAATGGCCCGCGGCGATCGACGGCCCTAAGACCGTTCCGCAAGTCCTACAAACTATCAAGCCCTCCGGGTTGAGGGCTGTGTCGCGGCTCCCGCACGCCGGGCATACGCCCAGCTCGGCCAATAAGCTCACGACATATCCGTCGGATAAAAACAACTGAACGTTTTTAAGAAAGGGGGCCGGGCAGTATATGAAGGCGTTTATAGTCAAGGGGCCTCGCTCGGAGCTGGAGCTCCTAGAGGTGGAGAGGCCGAGGCCGGGGCCCGGCAAGGCCTTGGTGAGGGTGAAGGCCGCTGGAATTTGTTATAGAGACTACCTGGCCTGGACGGGGTGGCAGAGGGTGAAGTTCCCCACGGTGCCCGGGCACGAGTTCGCAGGCGTTGTGGAGGAGGTGGGCGAGGACGCGCACGTCTCGCCGGGGGATCGCGTCGCCGGCATGATGTACGAATACTGCGGCGAGTGCGAGTACTGCAGAGCGGGGCGGGAGAACTTATGCAAGAACAGGAGAGTATTCGGCGAGGATATCTGGGGTGCCTTCGCCGAATACATCGTCGCCGACTCTAAATCCTTGGTGAAGTTGCCCGACAACGTGGACTTCGCCGCGGCGTCTTTCGCAGCCTGCGTACTCTCGACGTTGGTCAGAGCCGCGAAGAGGACGGGCATAGGGCCTGGGCAACTAGTCGTGGTGACGGGCGCCTCGGGAGGGGTCGGCATCCACGCGTTGCAAGTGGCGAGGGCGTATGGCGCCAAGGCTGTGGGGATCACGAGGCCGGAGAAGGCGGAACACGTAGCCAAATACGCCGATTATGTGATAACGAGACCGGATTTCGCCGAGGAGGTCAAAAAGCTGGGCTACGCCGACGTGGTGATAGAAACCGTGGGCGGGCCCACGATCGGTCAATCGGCCAGGGCTCTGAAGCCGGGCGGTAAAATAGCCCTCATAGGAAACGTCGATCCCAACCCCCAGCCCTTGCAATTGGGCCTGTACATACTCAAGGAGATCGACGTACTGCCCATCCTTCAGGGCACTAGGAACGACTTAGTCGAGGCCTTGAGGCTCCTCTCCGAGGGCAAGGTGAGGCCTGTATATAGCCTATATAAATTCTCCGACCTGCCGCGGCTCCTCGCCGATATGCCCAAGGCCGAGCATATAGGGAGGCGGGTCGTGGAGATCTAACAAGCCCTCTTCCTGAACCTCAACA
Source organism: Thermoproteus thermophilus (assembly GCF_055392855.1). Taxonomy (NCBI): domain Archaea; kingdom Thermoproteati; phylum Thermoproteota; class Thermoprotei; order Thermoproteales; family Thermoproteaceae; genus Thermoproteus; species Thermoproteus thermophilus. The sequence goes on along the minus strand of NZ_AP042466.1, from coordinate 1,680,844 downwards.
CTGTGGCTAGGACCACCGCAACGTATATAGCCAATATCAAGACGGTGTCGAGGCCCATGGTCGGAATCAGATATATAAATTGGTTCTTTACCGGGGGCATGGACATTAGTCCCCCAGACTATCGGGATAATAGGCTTGGGCAAGTTGGGCACAGCGCTGGGGTCTAGGCTCAAGGAAAGGGGATATAAGGTCATAGGCTCTGTCAAAACCCGTAAGTCCTTGGAGAGAGGCCTCAAGATGGGCTTCGACGTATATCTCGATAACGGCCTAGTGGTCGAGAAAAGCGATTTGTTGTTACTATCGGTCAAGCCCTATAACGTGGCCGAGATATCGGTGAAGACGGATAAGCCCCTAGTCTCCTTCGCGGCCGGCGTCCCTCTAGCGAGGTTGGCCGAGATATCGAGTAAGCCCTATAGGGCCATGACCAACGTGGGGCTGACGGCCATAGCCGTCGCGGGGCAATACGACGAGGTCGTGGACAAGCTCTTGAGAGCCATATCGCCTTTGGTGTTCTGGGTCGAGGAGAGACTCATGGACCCGCTCACGGTCGTGTTGGGCAGCGGGCCCGCCATAGTCGCCAAACTCCTCAGAGCTTACGTCGAGGCGGCGGTAAACGTCGGCGTGCCTTGGGATTTGGCCAAGGAGATAGCGGCCGGCCTATTCTCGACGGCTCCTCAGCTCGTGGGCGGCCTCGGCTATGACGGAGTCGTCGAGGCGGTGGCCACGCCGGGAGGCACCACCATAAAGGCGTTGACCAAGATGTCGGGCATCGAGGGGCTCTTGGCCGTCGCCTTTGAGGAGGCCGTGGGGAGGCTAGTATCCAAGCGTTGAGAGAGCCGTGTAGAAGAGCCGGTAGGCCTCCTCGGGATCCACGGGGGGTTGCGGCAAGTCTTTCTCCCTCAGCGCTTTTAAGAATTCCTCCAGCGCCTCCCCGGCCTCATCAGCGTAGAGAGGGGCGCTCCTATCGCCCAATAGAGACGTTGCGTAGACCGAGAGGTAGCGGAAAGACGTGCCGCCGTATTTCTCGAGGAGAGGCCAATACTTGGCGTAGACTCTGGCCAACGCAAGGCCCACGGCGTAGCTCAGCCCAATGGTGTACTTGACGAAGCGCTCGTGCTCCTCCACGGAGCCCCGCACGACCGAGGCCCCTAAGCCCTCGAAGAAGGCCGCGGCCTCGTCGACTCCGCGCCTCCCCGGCACTTCCATCACGACGACTTTTCTGCCCGTTATGGAGCCGGCGCCTGGGCCGAACATGGGGTGAACCGTCGCCGCGAGGACGCATTCGGGCAGCGAGGAGTAGGCGGATATCACGTATTTCTTGAACGTCGCGATGTCCATGACCAGCTTCCCGCACACGTCCAGCCCCGCGAGCGACTTGAGGACTGCCCCCGCTTCCTTGAAGCCTACTGCTATTATCACGACGTCGCTCCAGCCGACTAGCTCCTCCAGGGAGCTCAAATCGCTTTTGGAGCGGTCCACGTCGAATACTGCGACTTCGTGGAGCCTTGCCGCCTCTTTCTTGAGCCAAAGCCCCATCCTACCGCCGCCCACTATGCCGACTTTCATGGCTCTCAATCTGTCAAGAGCGCTAGCGTCGAGTAGAGGGACAGCTCCTCCTGCGCTCTGAGGGCTGCCGAGAGCGTTGCGAGAGACGCTGGGCCTAACTTAAGCGCCTTGGGCAGAGCTGGTCTCCCGAGCCCTACGTACGTCGCGTCCGCCCAGCTACAATCGCCATCGTCGAGCTTAGCGGCGATCAGCGTCAGCCCCGGCTCGGCCTCCCTCGCCCTCTTGGCCACCGCCTCGCCCAAAGCGCCGGTGAAGCAAGGGACGGCTATGGAGTCCACCCCCGGGGCGAGGGCCAAGACCTCGCCCGCTACGGTGTTGTAATACGCCTCGACGATAAGGCCCCTATCGACGACCACTGCGCTCTTGGCGTCCTCGGCCACGCAAGCGGGACAAAGCGCCTCGGCAACCTCCTTGAACCTCGCGTCCTTGAAGTAGGCCCTTCCAAAACGTCCCAGGAGATAAGACGTCGGGAGCGCCTTGACAGAGCCCAATAGGTTCAAGTGGAGCGGTAAGCCCACCACCTTACGCGGCCCCTCCCTCAACACCAGCCTCGAGAGCTCGATCGAGACTTCCATAATGAGCAATTAATTCAAATTTAATTGTGTGTTTAATTGCGTGGAGCGCTTGGAGAAAGTAAGGATCCAACTGGATGGAGTAAGCGTCTTGAGATCCATCAAGAGATTATTGGGGCTTACGTACAAGGAACTTTCGTCGTTGCTAGGGCTGCCCGAGAGCGTGTTGTCCCGGTACTACACCGGAGATATGTTGCCCTCCGTCGAGACCGCCAACGAGATAGTGGAGAAGCTCTTCGCCGAATATCCGTTGGATAAGATACTCTCCAAGATCTTGAGGATCTACGAGACCTATGTGGACCTCACCGCCACTTACGACCCCGACCTCTGGGCTCTATACTCGATATATATATCGAGGAAGTTCGGAGGGTTGGAGATCGACAAGGTGTTGACTGCCGCTGTGGACGGGATACCGTTGGCCGTAGCCGTCGCCCAGAGGTTCGGCGTGCCGTTGGTGATCGCCAAGCAGTACAAGGAACCGGGGACTAGGAGCCTCGAGGTCTCCTATATAAAGGGCAACCGGGTTGTGTCCTTATATGTGCCTTATGGACAATTGGCCAAAGGCAACTCGGTCTTAATAATCGACGACGTGGTCAGGACCGGGAAGACCATAAGGGCGTTGGCGGATTTGGTCGGGATTGCCGGCGGGAAGGTCGCGGCGGCGGCCGCGCTCTTGGCATTCAAGGGGTTCTCGGAAAGGTTTGAGTTCCCTCTGGACATCGCCTTGTTCATATGATGACGGCTTTTCGGGACGGCCGAGCGATGACGAGCACCTGGAGGACTGAATTTATTTGACGAGCAAATCCGTCTTGTGATGTGCCGATGGCTGGCCGAGAGGTGAGGTCCTCGTAGCGGGTGCTGATATATATCTGCGCATATTAGACGTGTTCCGCGTCGAGCTACCCTCGGGCTCCTCCGCGTTGGTGAGAGGCCCGGCGCGCGTGGAATGCGACGAGGGCTGTAGCGTGTTCGGAGGGATGTTCAAGGGCTTCTTCGTGCCTAGACACAAGCAATACCCGGTCGAGGGGCCTGCGCGTTTTAAAATAGACGGCGGCTCCGTCGTGTTCCTCAACGGCTCTCCGATACCCGACGATTGGAAGATGTCGCTCGAGGGGGTCGTGATGTTGGTGGGTTCGACCGATTCGGGTAAAAGCGGCCTTTCGACGTATTTGCTCAACACCCACGTGGATAGGGGAAAGGTCTGCGTCGTGGATGCCGACGTGGGGCAATCCGACGTGGGGCCGCCCGGCTTTGTGTCCTGCGCTTGTGCGTCTGAGTCAGTCCCGCATATATCCGAGCTCGAGCCGCTCAACGGCTATTACGTGGGCTCCGTCAACCTCCAAGGCGTGGAGGAGCTCCTAGTGGCGGGCGTTGCGCGATGTCTGAGGCGCGTCGCAGCGCCCTTGGTGCTAGTGAACACGCCGGGGTGGACCTCCGGCAGGGGCGTTCAACTTCTCGAGGCCGTGGCCGACGCCGCCGAGGCCCGCGTGGTGAACTTGGGGGAGAAGGTGCTCCCCGGCGTAGTCGTCTCGAGGCCGCCGCACGTCTATCCTAGAGGGCCGCAAGAGAGGCGGGAGTTGAGGAACCTATCCTACAAGAGGCATATATCGCTCAAGGCGAGGGTCGTGGCGCCGCTCAGCGCGTTGTCCCCTTGTCGATGGGAGGGCGCGTTGGTCTGCCCTTGGGGGAGATACGCTCCAGGCGACGTGGAGAAGCCCGAGGGGAGGGGGCGGGACTACGTAGTGCCGCGCGGTTATCTACGCCACATCTTAGCGGGCTTGTTCAAGGAGGGCAGACTCGTCGGGTATGGGGTGGTCGAGAGGATCTCGGAGGAGGGCGTAGAGCTACACGCCACAGCGGAGGACTTCGACGAGGTGAGGGTAGGCAAAATACGCCTGCACCCCGAGAAGCTTGAGGAGCTGGACGCTTTACCTTAGCCCTTGACAACTCCTATGGGCCTCTGCCTCACGACCTTCCGAGCAAAGCCGACTTGGTGGGCCGCCTCCACTACTAGGTCCACGTTCTTGTAGGCCTCGGGCGCCTCCTCGCTTATGACCTCGGTCTCGGCAGATCTGACTATTATCCCCCTCTTCTCCAGCTCCGCCCTAACCCTCTGGGGCGGGAAAGACCTAATCGCGGCCTCTCTGCTGAGCATACGGCCGGCGCCGTGAGGCGCTGTGCCGAAGGTTATCTTCATGGCCTCGCGAGTGCCCACCAGTATCCAAGACGCCGAGCCCATGGAGCCCGGTATCAACACAGGCTGGCCTATTTCCCTATACTTGACCGGTATCTCGGGATGGCCCGGCGGGAAAGCGCGCGTGGCGCCCTTGCGGTGCACCCAGACCTTCTTCGTGGTGCCCTTGTCGTCCACCTCGTGAGTCTCGAGCTTGGCTATGTTGTGGGCCACGTCGTAGATTATCTCGAGGCCTATCTTCTCGATGGAGCCGAACACCTTCTTGAACGCCTCTCTGACCCAGTGCATTATGATCTGTCTGTTGGTCCAAGCGAAGTTGGCGGCCGCGGCCATGGCCTTTAGGTAGTCCTCGGCGACTTTATCCCTAAGCGGCGCGGCGGCGAGTTCGCGGTCGGGGAGTTTTAGGCCCCAGTCCTTCATCTTCCTCTCCATTATCATGAGGTAGTCCGTGGCGACTTGGTGGCCGAACCCCCTACTGCCCGTGTGTATCATGACGAGCACTTGGCCCTCCCGCTCTATGCCCATGGCCTTAGCGGCCCTCTCGTCGAATATCTTGTCGACGACTTGTATCTCGAGGAAGTGGTTGCCGGAGCCGAGGGTGCCCAACTGGTCCTTGCCTCTGTTCTTGGCCTTCTCGGACACCTTGCTGGGATCGGCTAGATCCCAAGAGCCCTTCTGTTCGATGAACTCCTTGTCCTCGGGCCAGCCGAAGCCCTTCGAGATCGCCCACTCTACCCCCTCGGCGATTGCCCTATCGAACTCCGATATGGACAACTTGAGGTGGCCGGTCTCGCCGACTCCCGGCGGCACGAGTCGGAAGATAGTGTCCACCAGCTCCTTGAGCTTGGGCCTCACTTCCTGCTCGGTCAAATTCGTCCTAAGCACCCTCACGCCGCAGTTGATGTCGTATCCTATCCCGCCCGGGCTTATGACGCCCTCTTCGGCATCTACCGCGGCGACGCCTCCGATGGGGAAGCCGTAGCCTTGGTGTGCGTCGGGCAGTACTATGGACCATCGGTATATCCCAGGGAGGCAGCCGACGTTTATGCCCTGCTCCAAGGTCATATCGGTCTTCATTTTGTCCAACAAGACCGCGTCGGCGTATATCCTTACGGGCACTTTCTGGCAAGGCTTAACGCCCGGCGGTATTTCCCATATATAGTCCGAGATTTTCGTGATAGGAATATTACGCATGGGCTCTTTTCGTCTACTGGTTTAAATCTTTAAACGCCCAAGGCGTGCGCCAGCCAGATCTTGACGATAGGCGTCTGCCATCTCGATGTGCGTTCTCGAGTGATAGAGGGCATAAACCTCGGGGTCGGGAGAGGATAGGACAAAAGCGACGCGGACTAGCCAGCGCACTCTCGCTTGCGTCGATGAGGCCATCTGTGAGCTCTGGTAGAGAAGCAAAATTGGTGCGGGGGGTGGGATTTGAACCCACGCAGGCCTACGCCACAGGGACCTATGGGCTGGCCACACCATGAACCCTGCCCCTTTGACCTGGCTCGGGCACCCCCGCCAGTACGAGAGAACTTCTCTGCTTAAAGCTTTTTCGCCGTTGAGGCGCGATACTCGTCGTAGTGTGCCTAGTGGGCCCTCGCTTGGTAGCCGAACTCGACCATTCGATCATCACGTCGATCCCTGGGGCGTAGCCCGCTCTTCCGCTTAGCCTAGTCGGCGCCATGGCCCAGTAATCGGCGATCTCCTTTATTTATACGCTCAAATTTCTTCGTGGTTCTCGAGGAGCTCCAGAAGCGGGGGGCAAAATACTACGCCTACAAGGTCGGCGATTTGACTATAGTATACGTGATGGAAGGGGACGTAGACGCAAGTCCTGAAAAAATCGTGAGGGCCGGAGGACACGTGTTTATGTACTTCGGGAAAGTGGTCCTGGTTAAGCCCGAAGCAACTTCTCGAGCTCCATCAAGTCCTTCAGCTCGAGCTTAATCGTCTTCCCGTCGGGCAATTGTCTGATTATTGAGAAGTTCAACTTCCCTTGTCTGAACTCCTCGAGCGCTATGAGGACGGGGTCCTTGTTGTCCAACGCGGATACGTCTATTAGGGGCCGAGCGCCCATGGCTAGCTGCAACGCGCGCGCCGCCACAACCCTCGCAACCTCGTATCTCGTCAGCCTCGGGGGGTAGAACGTCCTGTCCACTAAGGCGTTTTTGAGGAGCTGGATAATCTTCTCGACCCTCTCGACCAGCTCCGGAGGAGAAAGCTTGCTCTCCACGCCCGCCCGGATAGAGGGGTTCTAAAATTTTGTCCCTAAAAAGAAGAAGTTTAATCGCTCTTGCTCTCGCCCTCCTCCTCTTTCTTCTCGCCCTTCTTCTCCTCCTTCTTCGGAGCGCCGGCGGCTATTATGTCGTCTATGCGGAGCACCATTATGGCGGCCTCGGTGGCGGACCTCAGGACGTTCTGCTTCACCAGCAACGGGTCCCAAACGTTGAGAGCGGCCATGTCGGCTATCTTGGCATTCAACACGTCCACGCCGGCCGACACCTCGCCGTTGTCGTGCCTGCGCCTCAGCTCGGCTATTGCGTCCACAGGGTCGAGGCCTGCGGTCAACGCGAGTATCGTGGGTATCCCCTCGAGGGCGTCTGCGAACTTAAGCGCCGCGAGCTGCTCCTTGCCGGGGAGCTTCCTGGCGAACTCCCTGACTCTTCTGGCGAGCTCTATCTCGAAGGCGCCGCCTCCGGGCACTATCTTCGGCATGCGGAAGAGGTCCCTAGCCACGTGGAGCGCGTCTTGCATGGACCTCTCGACCTCGTCGAGCACGCGATCGCTGCCGCCCCTCACCAATATAGTGACGGCCTTCGGGTTCTGCACCTTCTCCACGAAGACCATCTTCTCCTCGCCGACTTTCCTCTCCTCGACCAGCCCGGCCGAGCCGAGGTCCTCGGCTTTGGCGTCCTTTATGCTAGTTATTATGCGGGCGCCGGTCGCCCTAGCCAGCTTCTCTATGTCCGAGCGCTTAACGCGCCTAACCGCCATTATGCCGCGCTTCGCGAGGAAGTGCTGGGCGATCTCGTCGATGCCCTTCTGCGTTATCACCACGTTGGCCCCTATGGACGCCAAGCGGTCCACGTACTGCTTCAGTATATCCGCTTCTTGGTCCAAGAAGGCCTTTATCTGGTCGGGGGAGCTGACGCTTATTTTCGTCGTCCACTCGGGCTTCTCTATCTCGAGCGGCGCGTCCAACACGGCTATCTTGGCGTTCTCCACGCGTTTCGGCATGCCGGGGTGCACCACCTCCTTGTCGAGCACTATGCCTTGGACCAACTGGGTCTCGTAGAGGGATTTGCCCTTCTTCTTCTCTATCTTGATCCAGTCCAAGTCGAGATACGGCGAGCCGTTCCTGTACTCGACGGCTTGGAACGCGGCGTCGACCGCTATACCGGCTAGGTAGTCCTTGGCCTCCGAGACTATCTTGCTGCTGAGCGAGTTTATCACGACCTTGGCCATCTCCTCTTTGGTGAGCTGTATCGGCCTCGCGATCTCCTCGGCGACCTTGGCCGCGTAGTCCGAGGCCTTCTTGAAGCCGTCGATGATTATGGTCGGATGTATGCCCTCCTCGAGGAGCTCCTCAGCCGCGGTGAGTAGCCTGCCCGCTAAAACAACGACCGTCGTAGTGCCGTCGCCGACCTCTGCGTCTTGCGCCTTGGCCACCTCGATCAACAACTTGGCGGCCGGGTGTTGTATCTCCATCTCCTTCAATATAGCGGCTCCATCCCCTGTAATGGTCACATCGCCAAACGCGTCTATTAACATCTTGTCCATGCCCCTCGGGCCGAGGCTTGTGCTGAGTATCTCGGCGATCACCTTGGCGGCTTGTATGTTAGAGCGCCTGGCCTCCACGCCCGTAGTACGTTGCGAGCCCTCTTTCAGGATCATTACGGGAACTCCGGCTCTCGGTGCTTGCGCCATGGCTTGACATAATTAGCGCATATAAAAACTTTTCCTCCACAAACTTAATTAGGGGGGCGCTCTTGTGGCCATGGCCGAGAGGTGGGTCCTCGACGTCTTCTCGTTCGCGGTTATACTCTTCGCCGTGTTCTTCGTTGCCAAGTACGTCCTCCACGTGTCCTGGCCCTTCGCGGTGGTCTCCTCGTGGTCCATGATGCCGGATCTCCGCGTCGGCGATTTCGTCGTCTTGTCCAACTCACAAAGCTGTCCTAGAGTAGGCGCTGTGGTCGTCTACGTCGCCTCCCCGCCGTTTCCGCCTGGGGAGTGGGTGATACATAGAGTTATAGCTGTAGGCCCCGACTGCTCGCTCACCACTAAGGGCGATAACGCGATCACGAACCCGATCTCAGATCAGCAATACGGCGAGTCGCCCGTGACCCCGCGTAATATAATCGGCGAGGCAGTCTTGATAGTGCCCTATGTCGGCGTCTTTCCGCTCATAGTCAGGCCGCAGAGCATCGCGGGCGTCGGCCTTTGGCTTTTTAGATTTTTCGTGTTCATAGCAGTCGTAGCAGCGTATTACGTCGCGTTCAAGAGGATATGAGCTCGACGCTACGCTCTAAACGCGCGGCGGCCCATCCCGCGTCCAGCTTTCTGTCCAAGAGCTCGATGATTAGCTTTCTCAACTCGACGTATTTCACGTAATATACGCGGGAATATAAACTACTGACGCGCGAGCACCTCCTGGAGGAACTCGGAGAACAGCTCGTCCAACACCGCTACGTAGCTCCTCCTGCCGTTCTCCACGTCGTCCATGTACTTCTCTATTAGGCGGGTTCTCTCCTCGCTGACAAGTTTGCCGTAGTTCTCCTTGAGGTATTTATACACCTCTATGCCCCTCTTAGTCGGTATCATGAACTTCGCCTTGCCCTTGACCACCACGTAGCCTCTCCTGGACAAGACCTCCAGTATCCTCGCATAGGTGCTAGGCCTCCCGATTCCCCTCTCCCTCATCAACCTCAACACGTCCGCTTGGGATAACAACGCAACGAGCCTCTTGGCGTAGGCTATCTCGACCTCCACATCCCCTGTCGGCAACCTCGGCTCCGGCTCTACGGATTTGTACACGGCCAAGAACCCTTGGTCTTTGACCTCCACCACGCGCCTCACCTCTGCCGTGTAGCCGTCCACGGAGAGCGAATACCGCTCGACCGCCAAGGTCGCCTCGCGCATTTGGCTAGCCATGAACCTACGGAATATCAAGTCGTAAGCGGCGTAGTGGCTCCTCGTGAGCCTTATAGCGGGCTGCAACACGCCGGCGGCGACGAGGCCCCTCAACTCCTCGGCATCTATTGGCCTAGTGGGCCTTATGGCCTCGTGGGCTCCCTCCTCCCCCGTAGCCCAAGTCCGCGGCCTAAAGGCCTCGGCCCCGTAGCGCCTCGTCACGTACTCCTTAGCGATGCCTATGCCGGTCGTCGAGACCCTTGTGCTGTCGGTGCGGTGGTACGTGATGAACCCGCTCTCGAAGAGGTCTTGCGCCAACCCCATGGCCTCCTCGGCGCTTATGCCCAGCTTGCTGACGGCATCTCTCAAGTACTCGTCGGTGGTGTAGGGCGGAGGCGGCGGCACGACCTCCGTCTTGCTTTCCAACAACTCGACCCTCGCCCTCCGCCGCTCCCTAAGGGCCTTGTAGACCTCCTCCGGAACGGCCAGCCTCACTCTGCCCTCGCCTATCTTCAACACCACGTCGTATTTGCGCTCGGCCTTGGAGCTCTCGTAACGTTCTACTATCCAGCCGAGGACGGGCGTCTGCACCCTTCCCGCCGAGAGGAACGAGAGGCCGTGGACTTCTTGGACCCTTCTGCTGAGGCCGAAGCCGAGCCATCTGTCCTCGATCCTCCTCACTATCTGCGCCGCTACCATGGACAAGTTGACGTCCCTGGGCGACGCGAGGGCGTTTATTATCGCGCGTCTGGTCACCTCGTGGAACTCCACCCTTTTTATCGCCTCGGCGTAAGGCCTCAGCGCGAGGTACACGTCGTACGCTATTTTCTCGCCCTCTGAATCGGGGTCTGTGCCCAAGTAGACCACGTCGGCCTCGAAGGCGAGCTCTCTAAGCGTTGATATTATGTCGAGAGGCTTGCAGCCCTCGGGGACGTCCAGATCGTCTACGTAGGACTCGCCGGGACATTTGTATATCTTGTTGTATATAGGCACGTACCCCTCCTCTGTCTTCACCACGGCGTAGTCTATGGGGTTGTAGGGGCCTGCGGCCATGGGCTTGGCGAACTTCTGGACCCTATCCGCCTCCTCCTTGTCGATGCGCGATAAACTCGTCGGCAGCTCGTAAATATGGCCCATGGTGGCTATCACCGTCAACATGGCGTCGCCGGTGGAGACCTCGTACGCCGGCATGCCCCCTATTATTAACATATTGGGCTTCCCGAAAAACGATGCTATGGTCCTGGCCTTAGTCGGGGACTCCACCACCAGCAGTATGCTCCTCATGAGGTCCTTCGAGGCCAACTCCTCTGGCTTGAGCTTGCCCGACATAATGCGCCTTATAGTCTCTCTGTCCTCGTCGATGCCCTTCAAGATGTCGTCGAGATTGGCCTTGGAGAGCTCCTCGAAGCGCACTTCGTCGAATCTGAGCTCCATCTCCCTCTTGAGGGCGTTGAGCACCTTCTCGTCGTCTACTAGTATTACGCTGAGCCCTCTCGAGAGGCCGCCGGCGTAGAGGCGCGAGGTCCTCCCGCTGCCTTGTATATAAGTAGTGACGTCAGGCAAGAGGACGTACAGTTGTCCATCTATATATGTCAACTTTATCTCGGTGGACGTCTCTATCGATTTCCTCACATCTTCTCTGCCCAACACATCGGCGACGAACTCCACCGCCGACTTCGCCACGTTGGCCATGTACTCCTCGAAGGAGTTGGCCGGCCCCTCCTTCAACACCTTGTCCAGCCTCGCCGCGTAGGGCGCTATACGCCTCAGCTGCGCTATGAGCCTATCCGCTCTGAACCTCAGCTCTTGGGGCAACACGGCGCGCACGCCGTAGAGGAAGCCGAGGTAGGCCGGCACCGAGAACTCGTCCAGCTTAACTCTGAACTTGAACTTGGGTATTCCGACGAAGATCACGTACCTTATCACGTGGGGGAGGTCTATGCCCCTCACCAACGCCGACCTCGACGAGGCCAAGCCCACCAAGACGTCCAATTCGCCTCGCTCAAAGGCCTCGAGCACCTTCTTCCTGGGCCTTAGGAAGTGCTCGGCCCTTATGCCCGACGACTTGAGGTACTCGGCCAACTCCTTGCCGAAGTCCTTGTCCAAGACGTACACTATCCCGCCGCCCCCCAGCCTCTTCACCAAATCGGCGACTTGGCGTTTGGGGTCCTCCGAGAGCTTCTCGTATAAGTCGTAGACGTTCCTGAGCCCCTCGGCCCTCCCCCCTACGTCGAAGCCGAGGATTTCTCTGAATAAGAGAAGCCTGGCCGTGCGCCTGGCCTTGGCGAGGGCGCCCGACGCTATGAATACGCCGAGCTTGAGCGCGTCCTTCATCCTCCTCAACTCCTCCCTGGCCTTCGCCATCTCGGCCTCAGTCCTCTCGGCCTCCTCCTCATCGCCGGCCAACACGGCCTTGCCCCTCCTCTTGCCCAGCTCTACGAGCTCGAGCGCCTTGTTTAAGACCTCGTCGGTGGCTCCTAGAAGCTTGAGGAGTCTGTCTATGTTCTTGCTGGTGGCCCTCAAGACGCTGTCCACGTCATCTGTCGCCACGAAGGCGAACTTGTGCCTCGACAAGACGTCGAAATACTTGGGCAGAAAGGCCGACGTTATGACCAATATATCGAAATCGCCGCTTTCTATTCGCTTCAACGCTTCGCTCTTTTCTTGTTGCCCCAACATGGAGTTGTAGGTCACGATCGACGCGGGGAGGCCTGCGCGCGTCGAGTAGTCCAACAACTTCTTGTACGCTTGATAGGCGAGCGCGGAGGTGGGGAACACCAAGAGCACTTTCCCCTCCCTCGCCATGTATAACGCCGCCACTAAGAGGAAGGTCGTCTTGCCCGAGCCCGTCGGGGCGACCACGGCGAAGCTCTTACGCGCGGCGAGCCTCCTGGCCCAGAGCCTCTGAGCCCCCCACATGCGGAAGCCCACGACTTTCTCGAAGAGAGCAGATATCTCGTCGTAGCGTCTCAACACGTCGTCGACGCGGGCCAAGCCGGCCAAGGCCTTACGCCTCCTCAACGCCTCCACGACGCGCCTTATGTCCGCCCTCTTCGGCTCCTCTGGCAGACATAGAGAACACGGAAGCCCCTTGGCGAGCCTATGGGATTCTATCGCCTTGCCGCAGTTGGGGCACGAGTGGAGATATATCGCCGGCAAGTCCCGGAAGTCCACTGTGATAATCTCGAGTATAAAAAACTCCTATTTGTCGGCGATGTGTTATTTCTTAAGCTCGGCCACTTTCCTTATCAGTATGGGCACTATCTTGTACAAGTCCTCGACGACTCCGTAATCGGCGTATTGGAATATCGGCGCGTTGGGATCGTTGTTTATAGCCGCTATGATGCGGGAGTCCAATATGCCGGCTATGTGCTGAGGTTGTCCCGATATGCCTATGGCCAAGTACAACTTAGGCCTCACCTTGTGGCCCGACAAGCCCACCCAGTGATCCTCCGATAGCCACTTCAAGTCGGCCGCTATCGGCCTAGAACAGCCCACCTGGCCGCCGAGCGCCTTGGCGAGGTCGAAAGCCATGGCCAAGTCCTCCCTCTTCTTGAAGCCTCTGCCCACCGATACGATGATCTCCGCCTCCTCTATCTTGACGCCGCCGGAGGCCTTGGGCTCGAGCCCAGCTATCTTGAAGAGGCCGGCCGGCTGCGGCGACAGCTCGACAACCTTGGACGAGGCCTTGGGCGGCTCGCCGAGGAACTTCCCAGGCGCAATAGTCACAACGGCGGGGGCGCTCGCCCTCAACGACACGACCGCCTTATTGCCGAAGACGAACCTCTCGACCAACAGCTTGTCCCCCTCGACCTTCAGCGAGACGACGTCGGCCAAGAACGACGCGTTCAACTTCTGGGAGATATAGCCTCCTAGAGTTCGGGACTCCTTAAGCGACGGCATCACCACTACGTCGTATTGGCCGGCCAGTTGCAGAACGGCCGAGGCCCTCAGCCCCAGATCTCTGGGATCTCCCTTGACGTTGTATATGAGGGGGGCCCCCTCGGCCGCCTTGAGCTCGGCATCGCCCACGGCCAACGCCGCGTACTCGCCCAAGGCAGACGCTGCGTAGAGCGCCTCCTTGTTCGGGTACACGACGAGGGCCCTCATATCACACCCTCTTGTCTTAGGTATTGGAGCAACTTATCCGCTTTCTCCTCCGGAGTTCCGTCCTTTATGATCACCCTCTTGCGCTGTATCACCACAGGCCTATACTCGACCACCTCGGTCCTCGTATCCGGCTTTACGCCCAAGTCCGTCAAGCTCAGCTTGTTGATCGGCTTCTTCATGGCCGCTCTGATCGCCAACAACGTGGGTATACGCGGCTGGTTTATCTCGCGCGTCACCGAGACTACCGCGGGCAGTTGGGCCTCGACGGTCTCCACGGAGTCCTCCAAGTCGCGCTTGGCGATCACCTTGCCGCCCTCGACTTTAAGCTCTCTGGCGTACGTTATCAAGGGCCAGCCCAGCTCGGCGGCCACGCGCGGCGGCACTTGGCCCGTGTAGTTGTCTATTGAGGCCTCCGCCGCCAGCACCAGATCGGCGCCAACCTTTTTGATGACGGCGGCTATGGCCTTGGCCGTGGCGGACTGATCGGAGTTTATAAGGCCCTCGTCGATTACTAGGTACGCCTCGTCGAGGCCCATGGCCAACGCCTCGCGCAGTAGATTCTCGGCCTCTTGCGCCCTTTTCTGTAAAGGAGGCCATTTCAACACGGAGACCGCGTAGGCCTTGTCGTTCCCCTTGAGCTTGAGGGCCTCCTCTATGGCGTTCCTGTCTATGTCGTTTATCTTGAGCGGCGTCTCCTCTATCACCACGCGGCCCTCTCTGACCCTCAACTGGCTTGTGTCCAAGGCCGGCTTGACCAATACTGCTATTTTCATCGTCTGCTTGTTTTCGGCAATTTTTAATTATAGCTTTCGACTTTAAGGCATAACGATTAAGCCGAACGCCAGTTCAATTTGCCGTTCAAGTAGTCGTCTATGAAGGGCACTGCGCGCATCCCGGAGCCCAGGGCCTTGCCTATGAGCGATGGGCCGTGGACCACGTCGCCAACCGCGAACACGCCCCTCCTCGTGGTCCTGAAAGCCTCGTCCACGTTGATCGTGCCGTCCTGGTTCAGCCTTATCCCGGCGCATCCGTCGGGGAAAGGCGGCGTGGGCTCCTCGCCGAGGGCCAAGAGCGCAGTGTCGAACTCCTCGGCGAACTCGCTGCCAGGTATCGGCTCAGGCCTAGGCCTGCCGGACTTATCCGGCGCCCCTAGCCTCATCTTGATGAAGACGACTCTCTCCAGCCTGCCCGAGCCCTCGAATCGAACGGGGTTGATCAACTCCCTGAACTCTATGCCTCTATCTATTAGCTCCTTCTTTATGTTCGCCTCGCCGGCCGGGGCCTCTTTGATGGTGCGTCTGTAGGAGACGACGACTTTCTTCGCCCCGTGCATCAAGGCCTCCACGGCCGCGTCTATGGCCGTCAGCCCTCCGCCGACCACCAACACCCTCGAGCCCAACGGGTGCACCCTCTCCTTGGGCAGATAGCCCAGCTCGTGCGAGTATAGGCGGAAGAGGAAGTCCAACGCTTGGTATACGCCGGGGAGGTCCTCGCCGGGGACTCCCATACGGCGGCTCCGCCAAGTGCCCGTGGCTATCACGACCGCGTCATAGGCGTTTATTATTTCGTTGAGATCGACGAATTGTCTCGCCAACAACAACGCGTCGTGTTCCTTCGGCTTATCCCCGCCGCAGTACACGAACGTCGACGTGTAGAACTTAACGCCCACTTGCCTCAACTCCTCCACCCCCTCTCTGACGCCCTCCTTGGACACCCTAAAGCCCGGTATGCCGAAGATGAGGAGGCCGCCGGGCTCCGGGAGGGCGTCGTAGACGTGGACCTCGTGCCCGAGACATCTCAACTGGCCGGCTGCGCCGAGGCCGGCGGGCCCCGCCCCGATGATGGCGACTTTTTTGCCCGTGGGCGGCTTTATGGTGTTGGGTCTACAACGCAACAGGAACTTCATATTTAAAACGGAATCGGGCCGTTAATATCTATTGCTCCAACTGCTGTTAATACCTATTACTCCAACTAGCGCACATGTTCTTGGAGAACTTGGCGGATAACGCGGTGCAGACGAAATCGAGAGTTATCCTCACCACATCGGCTTGGGAGAGATAGGTCGTGTCCACGACTAAATCGAAAGGGGCTAAATCCGATATGTCTATGTTATAGATCTGCTTATATCGCCTCTTGTTGAGCTCCTCCCGCTCCAGTATTTCCTTTAACGCATCCTCGTAGCGGCGCCCGTCCCTGAGAGCGACCCTCTTGGCTCTGACCTCAGGTGCTCCCTTGAGGTAGATGCATATATCAGCGTAGGGGCGCACGACCCAGGCGGTGAGGTGCCCCTCGAGCACGGCGTCCCCCCTCTTGGCCTCCTCTATGGCCATCTCGTCCACCTCTCTGTCTATCTCAGGGTGTTGTTCGGCGTATTTATGGAACTCTATGAGGTCCATCCCCAACTTCCTCGCGAGCTCTCTGAAGAGAGCGCCCGAGGACCTAAGCCTCAGACCCAGGACCCTCGCGATCTCCTTGGCGACCGTCGTCTTGCCCGAGCCAGGCTGTCCTGATATCGCTATTACGACCATCAAGATCTAACGGCGAGCCGTAGCGCTCGCTCGAGGACTTTATGGGATACGTAGCCGCCGTATGGCCTCGACGGCGCTCTGAAGCCCCCTCTCTCCCCCTTGATCCGCTTGCCGACGCCTTGTATCGGCTCGCCGGTTATGGCGCTCTTGGGCGGCGACGCGAACCTCTTGTAGTAGTGGACCACGGTGCGGCCGCCCGGCGTCCTCCTCTGGACTCTCCTCAAAGACCGAGAGCGCAGAGCCGGCCTAACCATGGGGAGGCCGAGTTGGGGCGATTAAAAACATTAACCCCTGTGCGTTGGGCGAGCCCCCTCCGAGGTACAGATCGGCTTTAAGGCTTCGCCGCCGACGGCGTCGGGCCTGCCCGGCGAGCGCTCCGTCGACCTCCGCTCGCTTTCCGGCAATAAGGACCTCGGCGATTTGTAGCTCATGCCTCCGGCGCGGCCATTTGCTCGCGGCGGAGCTGAGCGCATATACCGCCGTGTCGGCCTGGCGTAAAGGTTAAAAAAGAATGGGTACATAGCCGACAAGCGGCGGTAGTCTAGCCTGGTTTAGGATGGCGGCCTTCCAAGCCGTTGATCCCGGGTTCGAATCCCGGCCGCCGCATTTGGCCCCGCAAGCCGTATCTTAAGCCCCACTCAGACCGCCAAGTGCCTCGGCTCGGAACAAAAAGTCGAGGCGCATTGGTTTCTACTGGTGTACTCTTCGTTAATCCGCGGCCCTCGTCTTGTCGGCGCTTGAATTATCGTCGGCGACGACGCCGAGAGGCGCACGGCGTTGGATCTCACGGCCGTTATATCTCGAAATTGGAGGCGAGACGGCGAAGCCGGCGGCGGTTAGCGTCGAGGCGATCGAGTCGCTTATGGAATGCGCCGGACCCAATCTGCGTATTATTCGCTGTCGATGACTGCGGAACCCCACGTACGGATACCACGATGCTGGCCTCCGCGTACTCACAGCCCTAATCAACGTTGCTCTCCGCTAGCTAGAACTTCTCTAGCGGACTCTCTGGGCTTGGAAACATGTTTGAAGCGAAGGGAAAAGCTTAAAAGCAACGAGTAGGCTGGTTGCAGCCCCGGTAGTATAGCCCGGACTAGTATGCGGGCCTGTCGAGCCCGTGACCCGGGCGGGGTTGGTCGAAGGCCCCTGGGAATTCAAATCCCGGCCGGGGCGCCAGTGTTTTCCTTCTTCTCTAACGCCGCATCTCCATAGGGATTTCGCGCCGAGCACACGCCTCCGGGCCTAGCCCTCTTGGGACAGTGGACGCCCCTCGGGAAACGCCTCAAGCTAACTCGGCGAGCTCGAACGGCCGAAGAGATCCTAAAATGCGTGGACGCCGGCGCGACGTATAGTCGCAGTTATTTACCCCTATATAGTCTCAACACCTTCTCGAGGACTTCTGACGGGTTCTTGCCTAGCACCGATATCATGGGCTCCTTCCCCCAATCGCCCAAGTCGACTATGATGTCGGGCACGCCGCCCGTCTGCTTGACGGCCTCCTCTAATATCCACTGCATAGAGCCCCCCTCTCTTTCCTTCACCTCCTTCGGCTCGTTGCGCCTGTCCACGACGGCTATCCTGTAGCCCGCCTCCTTGGCCCTCCTCAGGAGGTCCTCGTCGAGCTTGAAATTCGCGGCGGCCCTTACGCGGGGGTCGTGGCCTAGCGCGGCCAATATCTTCCTCGCCACGTGGTCGCTGGCGCCGAACGTGGGAGGCCCCGAGGGCTTCGCCTTGCCCATGTACTTCACGATCCTGCCCGGGATAGCCACGACGTCGTCCCTCCCCCGGGCGTAGCGGGGGTCTATGGAGTAGCCCAAGTTGCTCTGGACCTCGGGTATCAAGGCGCCGAACAGCTCCGCGTTCTCCTCGAGCACTCCCAACGCCTTGGTCATCTCCTCGTACGCCCTCCACTTCTCGGCCGGTATTTCCACCCAAGCCGTCGGGTTCACGGGCCAATGGCCCTTGCCCTTGGGCACTCCGTACTTTATAGCGACGTATATCAACTCCTTAGCTATCTTTATGGCTTGAAGGGGCTCCTCGCCCTTGGCCAACCCCGCCGCGATCGCCGCTGAGAAGGAGCAGCCTGTTCCGTGCGTGGCGCGGGGGTCTAAACGCGGCGTCCTCAGCTCGTGGAAGGTGCCGTTTATATATACCACATCCACGGCGTCTTGCGCCTCGAGGTGGCCGCCCTTCACTATCACTATCTCGCTTCCCATCTCTCTGTGGATCCTCTCGGCGGCTTTCTTGGCGTCCTCCACGCTCGATATCCTCATGCCCGTCAGCCTCTCGGCCTCGTATCTGTTGGGGGTAACGACCTTGGCCACGGGCAGAAGCCTCTTGACTAAGGCCTCCATGGCGTCCTCCGATATTAGGGGGGCGCCCGACTTGGCCACCATGACTGGATCGACGACTAGGGGGAAGCCCAGCTTGCTCACGACGGAGGCCACCTCCTTTATTATGTCGCGAGTCCCCAACATCCCCGTCTTGCCCGCGTCGATCCCCATGTCGTCCCAGACGGCCAAGATCTGGTCCCTCACGAGAGACGGCTCTAGGCACTGGGCCCTCCTCACCTCGTAGGTGTTCTGGGCTGTGACGCAAGTCAAGGCGGTGGTCCCGTGGACTCCGAGCGCCGCGAACGTCTTTATGTCGGCGTGTATGCCGGCGCCGCCGCCCGAGTCGAGCCCGGCGATAGTTATCGCCGTCCTCCAAGACATAAACGACTTTTCTAAAATATCCATAAAAAGTTATAGCCGAAGCTCAGCCAGTCGAGGGCTCGCCCCCTTCAGCCCCCGATCCGGCCGAGCGACGTGCGCGACGGATAAGAACCGCCGCGAAGCGCGCGACCCCGTCAAGCCCGTCGAGGCTCAAGCTTAAAATAACTTTAAATCATAGAGCCATGCCGGGGATTCCGTGATGAACTACAACGCGTTGGCTGTCGAGGACTACGTGCGCAAGTTCTGGGCCGAGAAAAACATAGAGGAGAAATGGAGGGCGTTCGACCCCAACAACAAGAAGTTCACGTTCTTGGAAGGCCCTCCCACCACTAACGGCTTCCCTCACGTGGGCCACATAAGGGGCAGGACCTACAAAGACGTCGTTTTGCGCTTCTGGAGATCCAGGGGCTATTCGGTGTGGGCGCAAGGCGGCTGGGACATGCAAGGGCTCCCCGTGGAGCTCGAGGTGGAGCAAAGGCAAGGCCTCAAGAGCAAGAAGGACATAGAGAAGTTCGGCGTGGCGAAGTTCTCCGAGGAGTGCAACAAGCTGGTGGACTACTACCTCTCCTTCTGGGAGGAGTGGGGCACGAGGAGGCTGGGCCTCTGGCTAGATCTCGAGAGGGCCTATCAGACTAGGAGGCCGCGCTATATAGAATATGCCTGGAGGCTCATTAAGAGGGCCCACGAGAAGGGGCTCCTCGCCGAGGACTACAAGGTCCTCTGGTTCTGTCCCCGTTGCGAGACGTCGTTGAGCGACCACGAAGTGGACTTGGGATACGCCGAGAGGGAAGACCCGTCGATATACGTCAAGTTCAAGGTGGAGGGCAGAGACGACGAGTACTTAGTGATCTGGACCACGACCCCCTGGACTATAGTGGACAACGAGGCCGTCGCGGTGCACCCAGAGTACAGCTACGCCAAGGTGGAGGTGCTAGTGGACGGCAAGAGGGAGTACTGGTGGCTGGCCGAGAGGCTAGCCCAACAACTCATGCAGCTGTTCGGGGTTAAGGAATGGCGCATCGTCGAGACCAAGAAGGGGGCCGAGCTCGTCGGCATGCGCTACGTGCACCCCTTAGCCGATCTGGTCCCCGAGAGGGCTAATAGGCCCCACCAAGTCTACCCGGCAGAGTTCGTGACCCTCGAACAAGGCACCGGGCTAGTCCACATAGCGCCGGGCCACGGCCCCGAGGACTTCGAGTTGGCCCAGAAGTTCGGCATCAAGATAACCAACAGCGTCGAGATCAACGGCGTGTACAACGAGCTGGGCGGCAGATACGCCGGGATGTACGTATTCGACGTGGATAAGAAAGTCGTGGAGGACCTCAAGGAGAGGGGGCTCTTGATCTACAGCACTAAGATAAGGCACGAGTACCCGCACTGTTGGCGTTGCGGCACTAAGCTGATACTGAGGGCGGACCGCCAGTGGTTCATCAAGATGTCCAAGCTGAGGGACCAGATGTACGAGGAGTTGAAAAAGGTCAAGATATATCCCGAAAAGCTGAGGTATAGGTTCGACGACTTCGTCAAGAACGCCAGAGATTGGAACATCAGCAGGAGCAGGTTCTGGGGCACGCCGTTGCCCATATGGCGTTGCCAGAAGGACGGCAGGATATTAGTGATAGGTAGCATAGACGAGCTCAAGGCGATGGCCAAGAGCCTCCCGCCCGTGGACGACTTCTGGCTAGTGCACAGGCCTTGGATAGACCAAGTGGAGATCTCGACGCCCGACTGCGACAAATGGGTGAGGGAGCCCTACGTGGCCGACGTCTGGATGGACTCGGGCATAGCTTGGATAGCGGCCGTGGACGGCGAGCGTAATAGAGAGCTGTGGGAGTCGCTTTATCCCTTCGACTGGGTCACCGAGGCGATCGACCAGACGCGAGGTTGGTTCTATTCCCTGTTGGCCACGTCGATGGTGTACACCGGGAGGGCGCCCTACAAGTCCATCTTGATAACCGGGCATATATTGGACAAACAAGGCCAGAAGATGTCCAAGAGCAAGGGCAACGTGATCTGGGCCAAGGACCTCTTGAGCAAATACGGAGCCGACCCCGTCAGGCTCTACTTGCTCACCAAGGCGGCCCCTTGGGAGTCGCTCAACTTCGACCCGGACGAGGTTAAGTTCGAGGTCAGCTACCTCAACATACTCTGGAATGTCGTCAAATTCGCCGACACGTACATGGGCCTCGACGGCTTCGACCCCAAGAAGCACGCCTTAGAGGCCTACTTGGACAAGGCCTTGGACGAGGACAAATGGCTCCTCTCGGCCGCCAACAAGCTAGCCGAGGAGGTGGCGCGGCGCATGGAGGCGTTTGAGATACACGAGGCGGCCAGGGCCTGGGTCGATTTCGTCGTCGAGACCCTAAGCCATAGGTACATAAGGCTCTTGAGGAGGAGGGTCTGGAGCGAGGAGCCCACCGAGGACAAATTCGCCGCCTACGCCGTGTTGTTCAAGGTGCTCAAGGACGTGTTGGTAATAGGCGGCATCTTCGTGCCACATATCGCCGAATATTTGTGGCAGAACTTCGTCAAGAAGTACGAGCCCGACGTAGCAGAGTCGGTCCACTTGGCCCGCTACCCTGAGCCGGGGCCCGTCGACGAGGAGCTGCTGAGGACTTTCGACGAGTTGTTCAAGGCCTTCTCGATAATCGCCGAGGCGAGGAACAAGGCCGGCATAAAGCTCAGATGGCCTATATCCAAGGTGGTGATAAGAGGGGCTCCGAGGGCGGCTAAATACGCCGCTTTGTTGGCCTACTTGGCCAACGCCAAAACGGTGGAGGAGGGCGAATGCCCCGAGGGGTGGGTCTCGCACGAGGAGGGCGGCATAGCCGTCTGCGTTCCGGCTAAGCTAGAGCCCGAGCTTTACTACGAGGCGTTGGCGAGGGAGCTGGTGAGGAGGATCCAAGTGATGAGGAAAGAGGCGGATCTATCCGTCAACGACTACGTGGAGGTGTACGTGGACACTCCTAACGAGGAGCTCAAGAAGGCCGTGGAGCACATGAGGAAGTACATAGCCAACGAGGTGAGGGCCGTCAAGCTCGAGCTGGGCAAGGGCCCGGAGGGCTCCTACGCGAAACAATGGGATGTGGAGGGCATAGGCGTTGATATATACATCAAGAGGGCTGTTTATAAAGCTTAAGGCGTCCTGTCACGGCGTCCACGAGCTCGTCCGGCGCGGGCCCCACGCAAAGCGCGGTGATAGTGCCAGGCGGCACCTCTGTGAGGCCCGCATCTCTTATTATCTCGGCCGGCAGCCCGAGGGATTTAGCCTTGGCCTCGAGCTCTAGGATCTCCTCTTGGCTGTTGGCCGCCAATACTATCTTCTTCTGCCCCTCCTCTAGCCATTGCTCGGCCCACTTCCTCCATTTGGCCGAGTCGAGGGCCTTGATAGTGCATTCGACCGCGGCGTGGCCGGCTTGAGCCGCCGCCTTCCCGCAAGAGATGGGGAGATCTGCCCTCAACACGATGCTCAACTTCATACTGCTTTGATGGCTGTCTTGATGAAGTTATTGGCCTTTATGAGCACGCGCCTCATCTCGTCGCGGGACAGCTTGTTCAAGGCGCTCTCGTAGTCGAGCCACGCATAATCGTCGTGTTCTCTGGACAGCTGGACGTCCTCGGAATACGCCCTAGCGAGGTACATCACGATCTCCTTGTATATGGTCCTCCCCCCTCTGGAGAACCTTATCATCACGCGCTCCATGAACCCCGGTATTAGGTCAACTTTCAAGCGGGTCTCCTCGTAGATCTCCCTTAGAGCAGCAGCCGTCTCGGTCTCTTTTTCCCTTATCAGCCCATGGGGGAAATCCCAGCCGAATCTGCTGTGTAACACTAGATAAAGGGGCTTCTCCCGCATTATGTACACCACGGCGCCGGCGGCTCTCTCGTTAAAGCGCACAAGAACAAGTTGTCTGTACTTTAAAAATCAAGTACTAGATCTTCAATATGGCGTAAATCACGAGCGGCACTATCACGATTATTAGAATTACTGTCAGCCAATTAACAGCCTTGGCCCCCCTCTCGGTCTTCACCGAATCCAACAAGAACCTCCTGAATCCCAGAGTTCCGTGAGTGCTCCAAGCCGCCGCTATAGACGCCTCGAGCACCTTGAGCGTCGGATTCACCTTAGCTACCCCCTCGGGGTAGACGGTTATGGGGTTAGAGCTGAGGACTTCCGAGAGCGGCACGTACATGGGGAGCAACACCAAGAACACAACGCCTATCATGACCACTACATAGAGCGCCAATAAGAGGAAGGCCAAGCGTATGGTCCCCTCGCTCATGGCCTAAACACAGCGCCGAACACTACCAAGTACGGCAGATATATCAACGCCGCTATGGCCACTATTATCATCAACACGTTGTACGCCAAGTGGCTCCGGGATCTACGAAGTCCAGGGATGTTCTTTATGGGATCTCTGAGAGGCCAGCCTTTTATTATGCCGAACTCGATAAACATTATCCTGAGGCCGTTGAGGCCGTGGAAGGCTAAGAAGACTAAGAAGAGGGCCGCCAACGCCTTGCCTGCCGCAGTCTCGTCGAAGCTGGAGACGAGGGCCGGGCTCACGAACGCATCGAAAATAACTCTATAAAATATCAAATAGAAGAACATATATAATCCACTAATTCTCTGTATAGTGAAATATAGACGTTCATAGTTTATAACTCTGAACCACTCGCCAAAGCCCCTTCCCGACCTCATATCGTTATGGTTGTTGCCTACATTTATGTATGGATTTCGTTGATCGCTCATAACCTCTTGGCCCTTCTCATCAATGCTGCTTTAACCAACTGTATCGCGAAGCCGGGGTCCACGCCTCTGGGACACACGGCGGAGCAAGTATAGGCTAAGTGGCACGACCACACGCCTTCCTCTGCGTCGACTATCTTAGCGCGTATCGGCCAGCCTTGGTCTCTGCTATCGGCGGACCAGCGGTACGCGGCGGCGAGCGCCATGGGGCCTAGGAACCTAGGGTTGGTCGCCACGACGGGGCACGCCGCCATGCAGAGGCCGCACTCTATACAGTAGGCGAAGTTGTAGTATTTCTCCAACTCCTCAGGCTTCTGGCCGAACTCCTTGTCGGACTCGAACAACTCCTTGATATTGCGTATTATATAGGGCTTTACCTTCCTCAACTTCTCGAAGTTGGGCTCGGTGTCCACTACAAGGTCTTTTATGACTCTGTGGTTCCACATGGGCTCCACCGTGATGACATCGCCCTTGATCTCGGTCAAGAGAGTTTGGCACGCGAGGCGCGGGACTCCGTTTATGACCATGCCGCACGATCCGCAGATGGCCATGCGGCAGCTGTACCGCACGGCCAACGTGGGGTCTTTCTCCTCCTTGATCTGCAACAACACGTCGAGGACGGAGATCCTCCTGGACTTGACGTCCACTTTATATTCCTGCCACCAGCTCTTCTTGCCGTCGAATCTCTTGACCCTTATTGTCAACGTCGGCATGGCCTAGTACTTCCTCTCCTCGAACTTCGTCCACTTAGTTATCCTCACGGGTATATACGACAACTGCATCCGGCCTCCTTCAAAGAAGGCTAGTGTGTGCTTCAGCCAATTGACGTCGTCGCGGTTGGGGTAATCAGTCCTGTAGTGGGCACCCCTCGACTCCCGCCTCGCCAAGGCCCCGTATGCGATCGCCAACGCCACGTCGATCATGCCGTCGAGCTCCAAAGCGTCCTTTAAGTTTTGGTTGTATATGCGGCTTCCGTCCTCCACCCTCACCCTCGAGAAGTCCTCCCTTATCTTTAGCAACTTGGGGACGCCCTCCTTCATCGTAGACTCGTGCCTGAAGGGGCCGAAGTGCTCCTCCATGGTGTTCTGGAGGCGGGCCTTCAGCTCGTAGACGGAGACGCCGTTGGTCTCCTTGTGCAGAAGCTTGTCGAATATCCTGGATTCCTCCTCTTGTGCGATCTTTACGTACTTCTCGTCGGTCGTGGGCGTCGGCGCCTCCATGGCGTATTTGGCCGCCGCCTCGCCCGTCAGCCTCCCCCACACCGCGCACTCGCTGAGCGAGTTGGAGCCCAGCCTGTTGGCCCCGTGGACGCTGACTGAGGCGGCCTCGCCGGCGGCCCAAAGCCCCTTGATCCACGACCCGTCTGGGGCGAGGACGCGGCCGTAGGTATCCGTGTGTATGCCGCCCATTGTGTAGTGCACAGCCGGCCTCACAGGTATGGGCTCGCTGAGCGCGTCTATGCCGGCGTATTTGTGCGCCAACTCCCTTATAAACGGTATTTTCTTGTTGAGGACCTCCTCGCCGAGGTGTCTGAGGTCGAGCCCCACGTAGCCCATGCCGCTCTCCTCGTGAACGAAACCTCTGCCCTCTGCTATCTCGGTGAGTATGGCCCTCGACACTATATCGCGCGGAGCCAGCTCCATCTTCTGGGGGGCATAGCGCTTCATGAAGCGCTCGCCCGACTTGTTTATCAAGTAGCCGCCCTCCCCTCTAGCGGCCTCGCTGACTAATATGCCGCTCGGCACCAAGGCCGTGGGGTGCCATTGAACGAACTCCATGTCCTTGAGCGCGAGCCCTGCCCTTAGCGCGTACCCCAACATCTCGCCCGTGGTCGAGTGGGCCGTCGTCGTGAACTTGTAGAGGCGGCCGGCCCCTCCGGTGGCTATTATAGCGGCCTTGGCTAAGAAGAGCTTAAGCTCGCCGGTCTTCAAATCGATTGCCGTCACTCCCTTAAATTCTCCATTTTCAATTATTAATTTTGTTACAAAATATTCATGATATTGTTTAATATTATCGAATCTAAGAATATTTTGATATAATGTAGACATTATAAAGAAACCAGTCTTGTCGGCAGCGAAGGTGGTCCTGGGCTTCGACATGCCGCCGAAGGGCCTTTGGTACATCCTGCCGTCGGGCAACCTGCTCCAAGGAACGCCTATTCTCTCTAGGAATTTGACCTCGACAGGGGCTAGGTTGACCAAGAGCTCCACGGCGTCTTGATCCGCCAGATAGTCGGACCCCTTGACTGTGTCGTAGGCGTGTAGCTCCAAGCTGTCCTCGTTCTTGTCTGGGTACAACACGGCCGACATGCCGCCCTCTGCCGAGACCGAGTGCGACCTCATCACTTGGACCTTGCTCAAAATAGCGATGTCGATCTTGGCGGTATAGGCGGCTTGTAGGGCGGCCCTCAGACCCGCTATGCCGGAGCCTATTATGAGCAGATCGTGTTTCAAAATCTCCATGAACTATCCTCGTCAATAATATATATAAGTGATTTAAGGCAAAGGGCGTTGTCCACTGAGCCGATAGCTGAAGTCCTCGCGACGATCCTATACGGCCGAGCTTTTCGACATAATTTTTTAAAGAAATATCAAAATCACCTAGTGAACGCGGGCGCTCTAGTGGTGTCGGTGAGCGACAGGGGCGGCGCGGACACCTGCGAAGGCCAGAGGATCGCGCGATGTTGTATAGGCAATATATGCGTAGACGCCCCGGTAGAGCCCGACGTCAAGTCGGGCGTCTACGAGCTGGCAAAAGCCGTCGAGAATCCGTCGTTGCGGTTCTGTGTCGAGGCCATAAGGGCGAGGGCGCTCACGGCGGCGAAGTCCGCCCTTGCGTGCCACCCGCGCGAGAGCAGTAGATGTATCAACAAATTCGTCGAATACATCGCGCTCCTATACGGAGGGCCCGTCTTGCTAGTGGGCTACAGCGAGAGAGTCGCCGAGGCCTTGAGCGTCATGACGCCGGAGATCTACGTCTACGATCCGGCAAGGGTCTCGCTAAAGCCCTTAGGCCTAGTCGACGATAGCTCCTTGCCCGAAGTACTGCGCAAGATAGGCGTGGTCGTCATAGCCCCGGGCGCCGCCAGCTCCGTGGATGTAAAGACCTTGGTGGAGTTGGCCAGACAGGCCGGGAAGCCCGTCGTGGCCTACGGCGTCAGCTTCGCGGGGCTGGCTAAACAGCTCGGCGTTTTGCACTTCTGCCCGTACGGCAGGAAGTAACGCATCAGCTCTGGTAGTCCTCGTCAGAGGTCGGCAATACCAGCCCACATCACCGCGTTAAAAACA
Source organism: Thermoproteus thermophilus (assembly GCF_055392855.1). NCBI lineage: Archaea > Thermoproteati > Thermoproteota > Thermoprotei > Thermoproteales > Thermoproteaceae > Thermoproteus > Thermoproteus thermophilus. The sequence continues at coordinate 1,653,993 of NZ_AP042466.1, read as the reverse complement.
ACCAGTATAAAATCAAGATACCGAGGCGACGAACGGTATCGGGTAGCCGTTCGCCACCAAAATACCTTGAGCCGAGGGCGCTTGTACAGGAGGACATGTGGCGTACACCTCAGACACGGCGCCTGGTCCTATGTAGGCGGTGCGCGTCAAGTTGCACCGTATTCCGTTCAGGTAAACGGCGTTTATGTTGACGGGATTGGGGCCCGGGTTCACCATCACGATCCTCAACGTTTTGTTCTCGTAGTAGAGCACGGCGGCCCTCACCGTCACTATGGTGTCCGAAGTTGATTTAAACGTAGTGTAGGCGTACCAGAAAAACGCCAAAGCGACGGCTATTGTGAACGAGAACAAGACGAAGAGGGCTAGGGAGTTCATTAGTCGACTCTGGGCGCCAACACCATGACGAACCTCCCGGTGGCGAATTCGTAGGTGAGCCTCAAGGGCTTCGCGTCGCCCAGCTCGACCTTGACCCTTTTGCTTATTCCTTTCAACTTCCCAGACACATTCCGTATCAGCTCCACGGTGTATTTGGCCTTAACAGCTCCCTGCGCGCTGATATCCAACAAGGCCTCGTTGTCGCGGCCGAACTCGCTCTCGGTCGCCCTGCCCCCCTCCCCCTCGGCCTTGAACACGACCGAGTCAGGCGAGACTTGTATCAACACCGAGTCGGATACTTGCTCCGCTAGGGCCATCATGTCGTCGAACGTAGAGGAGTCCATTTCAAACGATGCATCGTACTCAACGTTTATCTCGGGTATCTCCTCCTCGGCTAGTTGGACTATCGGGAACGAGAACCTCCTGTATATACCGACCTCCCTCCCCTTTTTGGGGTAGACCGTCATGACGAACCGTTGTTTCTCCTCGTCCACGCCAACCTCCAGCTTCTCGGCAGCGCCTACTCTCTTGAAGGCGTCCTTCACCGTCGAGAGGATTAAGCCTATCTTGACGTCGCGATCCACGGAGTACTCCTCGAGGCCGCCTGCGGCGAACTCGAGTTGCAACAAAGCGACCTTGCTCGGGTCTAGTGCCTTCATGGAGATCCCGTCGACGCCGAAGTTCAGCACCACCTCGGGCAACATGGATATGAGAGCCTCGAAGGCATAACGGGGCTCCTTGCCCTTTGGGAACATGGCCCTGGCGACTAGGCTCATGGGAGTTAACGTCTCTTAAAAATTAAAGAATTGTTCGTATCGTGATGAACACCCTGATCGCCGAAAGATGACGTGTGGTATTACTTCTGAATTACGTAATGCCCTTCGCCCTCTTTATTTCCTCGATTAGCAGAGGCACTATCTGTTTGTAGTCGCCGATAATGGCGTAATCGGAGTTCTGCACTATGGGGGCGTTCGGGTCGGAGTTTATCGCCACTATGTACTTGGCCTCTTGTATGCCCATCATGTGCTGGACGGCCCCGGAGATCCCCACGGCTATGTAGAGCTTAGGCCTAATCGTTTTGCCCGTCTGGCCCACTTGCCTCGTGTGGGGCGCCCAGCCGGCCCTGACGGCCATCAACGAGGCTCCGACTGTGCCGTTGAGCAACTTAGCCAGCTCCGCCAACAGCTTGAAGCCGTCGGCTGAGCCAAGCCCCCTTCCGCCGGCCACGACGACGTCCGAGGACTCGATAGGCGGAAGATCTGCTATGTCGTGCTCTATCCTCTTCTCGGCTCCCAAGAACGCAGTCCTTCTGTTGTTCAGCTCCACGACCTCGTGGATTATTTCGCCTTTCCTGTTGGGATCGCGGGGCGGCCTGGGGAACACGCCGGGCCTAACAGACGCCATCTGGGGCCTTCTGTGAGGCGTCTTGATGGTGGCCATCTGGGTCCCGCCGAAAGTCGGGCGGATCTGCAAGAGGTCGCCCGTCTTAGGGTCTATCTCCAACGCGGTGCAGTCGGCGGTGATGCCCGTTGTCAATGTGTTCGCTATGAACGCGGCCAGCTCGCGCCCCCTCTTCGTGGCGCCGATCAAGAAGATCTCGGGCTTGTACTTGGCCACTACCTTGGCGATCGCGTTGGCGTACTCGTATGGCGTATAGACCTTCAGCTCGGGGTTTACCACCACGACGACTTTGTCGGCGCCGTGGTAGATGGCCTCTTGTGCCATCTCGTCTGTGCCTGCGACCAACACGCCCCCCACGGGCGCGTTGCCCCTCTTAGCGGCTAAGTCCCTCGCCTTGCCCAGCAACTCCAACGCGACGTCCTTGAGCTTAGTCCCGTCGTGTTCTAGGTATACCCAAACGCCCTTGTACTCCTCCTTGTTTATCTGAGGCCAAAGACTGCAGGGCATGGTCACAACAAGCCCTCTTTTTTCAACTCCTCGACGAAGGCCCTCACCGATTCGCGGGGATCGCCGGCGAATATCTTCCGCTTCCTGGGCGGGAACGTCGCGCCTGTCTGGGAGGCCACGAAAGTCGGCGAGCCCTTCAGCCCCACGCACTCGGGGTCTAAGCCCAACTCCTTATTGCTCGCCAGCACGATCTTCTCTCTGGCGTTCATCTTCCTCGACAAGCTTATCTCCCTAGGCATCTGCGTGCCCTTGGCCACCGATATGAGGGCCGGCAGATCCATCTCATAGAACTCGTCCACCCCTTCGTCCTCGAGGAACCTCTTCACTCTGATCTTATTGCCTTGTATCTCGGCGTCGTACACGTAGTAGATATACGGTATGTTCAAATGGGAGGCCACTTGGGCCCCTACGTGCGCCGTCGTGCTGTCTATCGTCTCCTCACCCGCTATCACCAAGGTGTAGTCGGGGACGTACTTCTCTATGGTCTTGGCCAAAACGAAGGAGGTGGCCCAAGTGTCGGCCCCAGCGAAGACGCGGTCCGTGGCCAGTATGGCCTTGTCGACGCCCATCCCTATTAAGCTCTCCAACGCCGGTATTCCGGAAGGCGGAGCCATGGATATAGCTATAACCTCTCCTCCGTATCTGTCGCGGAGCTTCAACGCGAACTCGACGGCATCGCGATCCCATTGGTTGACGGAGAGGGGCACCCCCTCTCTGATCAACGTGCCCGTCTTGGGGTCTATCCTTATCGCTGACGAGAGGGGCACAGCCGCCTTAGTCAACACCACGAACTTCATCGAGCTCTTCGATAAGGTGTTCTTATAAATATAATTACATACTGCGCAGAAGCCCTATTCGACTAAGGCCAAAAAGGCAGAACGCCGACGCCTAGGAGAACCTGTACCAAACGCCCATCCCGGAACGCGGGTAATTCCAGTCTATGTTCTCGTAGGGGCACACTACGCGGCAAGTGCCGCATTCGAGGCACGCCTCGGTGCTCAGCACCACTATGTCGCCTTGTTGGACGTAGCACTTGGCGGGGCACATGTAGGTACAAGGCTTCTTCTCGCATCGTCTACACATGTCCGGATCCTTTATCTTTATATGGGGCCTGTATATATCGACATCCCACGCGTTGACGTTGAGGCGCTCCTCTATGGTCATGAACTTGATAACGGGCTGTTGTGCGCTCATAGATAAGCCAGAGCGTACATCATATTTATCAATACCTTTGCCAGAGAAGCGTTGGTCTCGCCCAAAGTGGTCTTGAGCGCGGAGGCGACCGTCGGCGGTCTGTCCTCTATGGCGAAATAGTTCCTCAAGAACGCGTTGACCAGCTTAGGCATATCGTCGAAGGCGAATTGCCCCGACAGCACCTTATCGGCGTTTTTGAACGCTACAAGGTCCCTTATGATGAAGCTGCTCCTCAACTTGTCGTCATAACGGGAGAGCGCGTCGGGGCGCCCCGCCTCCTTTATGGCCTCGGCCGCGAGAACGCCGGAGGCCACCGCGAAGTCCACGCCTCTTATCAAAACGCCGGCGTGCATCAAGAAGCCGGCGGCATCGCCAACTATCAACAAGCCGTCGTAGGAAAACCTCGGCGGGGCCATGGATATCCCAGCCACAGGCGTGAGGTGCGCCGAATATTCTTGGAGGCTGGCGCCTGCCACCAGCCTCGCTATATAGGGATGGGTCCTGAAACGCTCGGCTAAGTTGTAAACAGGCGTCGTGAGCTGGCGCCATGCGGTTAAGTAGACCACTACGCCGAGCGCCACGGAGTCCCTATAGGTGTAGAGGAAGCCGCCGCCGGGGAGATACTCGGTGGGCCATCCGGCGAAGGCCCACGCGAGCCCCTCATCCTCGGAGAGGCCTAGCCTGTCCTCCATCAATTTCCTACTCTCGAACTTGAGGACCTCCTTGACCCCCACTGCCACGAGCTCCGGCCTCAGCCTAGGCACTACGCCGGCCCTCTCCAGCAAGAGCCTGTTCACGCCCTCGGCGTCTATGACATATTCTGCGTACACCTTGTCTTGGCCCGACCTCACGCCGACGAACCTCCCCTTCTCGTCTCTGAGCAGCTCGTCCACGACGACCTCCGTCACGATCTTGGCGCCCGCGGACGTCGCCAGTTTGCCTAGCCACGAGGTGAACGAGTACAACGACGTGACGAAGCTGGTCCTCTCGGGCTTAACGACTTCGAACTCGAGAGTGGTGACGGATTCGTCCGCCATTAACGACACGCGCTCTTTGCGGACCCAGCGATCCGTCGGTGCGTCTTTGCGGAACTCAGGGAGATATTTATCAAGCCAATACGCGTATATCCTCCCGCCGTAGACTTGCTTCGAGCCCGGCTCCCTTCCCCTTTCGAGCACTAAGACCTTAAAACCGGCCGATGCTAGTTTATACGCGGCGGCGAGCCCAGCGGGGCCGGCTCCCACAACTATAACATCGAATTTAGACGACATCAGTAAAGGGTAATTGGGCATCATTAAAATATTGGTGACGGCCAGCCGCGAAACGAGGACTGCGAAACGACGATATGGCCTTCGCGACGTTAAGGCTTAAAACGCCAGAACCGCTAGTTGCCGTGAAGGTCAGAGTGAAGTACTTTTCGGCGTTGCGCGACGTCACCGGCAAGACGTACGAGGAGCTCGAGGTGCCCGACGACTACACCTTAGGCAAATTGATGGATTGGTTCTTCAAGGCGTATCCCAAAGCCCTAGCCTACAAGGACGACATCATATTCTTAATAAACGGCAGAAACGCCACCGAGAGCTACCCGCTCAGAGAGGGCGACGAGGTGGCCGTCATGCCTCCGGTATCGGGAGGGGGCGGCTTGATATCGGGCGAGATAGACCTCAACAAAGAGGTTGAGGACGTGATCTCCAAGACGGCGCCTCGGGGGGCTGGCGGCGTGGTGATCTTCGTCGGCTTCGTGAAGGGCCAAGTGGACGGGGCGGAGGTGGGCGAGCTCGACTACGAGGCCTACGAGCCCTACGCGAGCCAGAAGATAGCCGAGATAGAGCAGTGGGCTAAATCCCTCGACGGGGTCCTCGACGCGAGGATCTACCACAGAGTCGGATCCCTTAGGCCGGGCGATCACACCATATACGTCCTCGTCGCCGGCGTGAATAGGGAGATCTCCTTCGCGGTTGCTAGACAAGCCTTGGAGCGCGTGAAGCACGAGGTGCCCATATTTAAGCTGGAGAGGAGGAGCGACGGCGACTATTGGGTCATCGGCGATGGGAGGCGCGTGAAGAGGGGCTAGCCCTCGTCGATCTCAAAGGGGGCCCTATCCACAGAGATGGTCCCCTCCACCTCGCTGACATAGCCGTTGTTCTTGACGTCGACGTGTACCGTTATGACGAGGCCCTTCCTGGTCACTATGACGACCTCGTCGCGGTCCACCTCGAAGTCCAGCACGGAGTCGCCCTCGGCGTTTACCATCTCGGCTATTCTCGAGGCCAAGCTCCACCTAAAGGTCAAGGCTATGCTCAGCCCCTCCGCGTCCACGTCGACGGGGCCTTTCAGGGCCTTGGCCAAGAACTCCGCGGCTCCTTTATTCAACTGCGGGTCGCTCGATTCTATAGTCACGAGGACCCTCAACGGTTTGAGGCGCACGACGCCCTCTGTCAACACGCTTGAGCCTCCGCCGCGTTTTAAAAGGTATCTCGAGCGTGGAGGATGGAAATATATACCGGAAGCAATATGGCCATTATGGCGTCTTCCGACGTGGCGTATAACAGATATTCGGACAGCTTGTTCTACGAGACGGCGCCCACGGGAATAGAGGGGCTGGACCAACTGATCGGAGGGGGCTTCATACGCGGGCGCACGTATCTGGTATCCGGGGAGACCGGGACCGGCAAGACCTTGATCTCGCTCACCTTCCTCCTACAAGGAGCTCTCAAATTCGGGGAGCCCGGGATCTACGTCTCGGTCGACGAGACCTACGAGCAGCTCGTCATGGGCGCCAAGCGCTTCGGCTGGGACCTAGAGGAGCTGAGGGCCAAGGGCCTCATAGAAGTGTTGGTGCCCGAGATGGACCTAATAGAGCGTCTGAGGGAGAAGGACCCCACCGCCATCGCCAAGTCGCTCATAGCCTCCTTGAGGGACTACGTGGCGGCCCTCAACGCCCAGAGGCTTGTCATAGACCCCATAGCCCCCCTCGTGACGCTCGACAAAGACGTGCAAGTGCTCCGCGAGTACATACGCGTGTTGGTCATGGGCATAGAGAGGGAGATCGGCACCACGAACATAGTGACCACCGAAATACCGAGCGGGTCGACGGCCATAAGCCGTTATGGCGTCGAGGAGTTCCTCGCGACGGGCGTTTTGGTGACAGGCATAGCGAGGACGCGCGACGGCAACTTCAAGCGCGTGCTCTTCATAAGGAAGATGAGGTGGTCCCCGGTGCCGCCCGGCCTCTACGAGTTCGAGATAGTGCCCAAGGAGGGCGTTGTCGTCAAGTCGCAGATCAAGGAGCCTTTGATGCCGGTGACCTTCTTGCCCTTCGCGCCTTGACGGCGCCCGCCGCTCTTTAAAACCGCCTCGCCTCGAAGTAGCGTGGGCTTTCTAGTAGCCATCGAGGGGATCGACGGGAGCGGGAAGAGCACGGTCATAGCCAAGTTGCGCGAGATAATGCCTATCTACGCCACCAAGGAGCCCAGCGATGGCCCCATAGGCCGTTTGATCAAGGAGTGGGCGCTGAGGGGCGGTACGTCCGATCCGTACGTGGACGCGCTCTTGTTCGCGGCGGATAGGCTAGATCATTACCAAAAAGAAATCGCGCCGGCTCTGCGCAAAGGGCTCGTTGTGGTGACCGAGCGCTACGTGGAGTCGAGCATAGCCTATCAAGGAGCGGCCGGGGTGGATATTGGATTCATAGAGGCTATAAACTCCAAGGTCCCGCCCCCCGATTTAACTATCTTGTTGGATCTAGACCCCGAGGACGCCGTAAGGCGCATAAACGCGAGGAGCAGCCCAGCGGAGAAATACGAGCGCCTAGAGTTCCTCAAGGCCGTGCGCGCCGTGTACCTCAAAAGGGCGGCCGAGAAGGGCTACGTGGTGTTGGACGCGAGGGAGAAGCCGGAGGCCCTCGCCGAGAGGATAGCCGAGCTGATAAGGGCCAAGCTAGGCCTTGGCGAACGATAAGAACTTCTTGAGGACGTCTAGGCCCTTCCTGCCGCTCCGCTCAGGATGGAATTGAACTCCGTAAATCCCCTTGTCCTTATCGCACACGGCCGCTACGTATTTCCTCCTCAGTTCTATATACGCTGCCTCGTAGGGCGCGCCCTTGGCCTCAACTCCGTAGCTGTGTAGGTAGTAGAAATAGCCGGTCTCGAGCAGATCGCAAGAGCCAGCGGCCTTGGTCAACTCCCAGCCTATGTGGGGCACCCTCTCCGCCTCTATCTTCACGACGCGGCCGGGGAACAACGCCAGGCCTGGGCCCTCACCCTCCTCGCTCGACTCGAAGAACAACTGCATGCCGAGACATATCCCCAAAATGGGCTTGGATCCAACGTACCGTCTCGCGACCGCCGCTAGTTTGCTCGCGACTTGGAAGGTCCCCACGCCGGGCAACACGACAGCGTCGGCCTCCTCCAAGCCCTCGCCCTTGGACAAATAGGCCTCGGCGCCCAGCCTCCTCAGCGCAGACACGAGGCTGCCTATGTTGCCCACGGTGTAGTCGAGTATGGCGACCTTCATTTTATCAACTTGTCCAGAGGGACTACGACCACGTCCTTAGCCCCCGCGGCCTTGAGCCGCATGATAAGGTCGGGCAGATCCCCTTCGTCGACCACGGAGAACACCTCGTACATGTCGCCCCTTGCGAGGCGCGCAACGCTCGGCGACTCCAGGGCAGGCAACACGGAGATCACCTCCGCGATTTTGTCCGAGGGCACGTTCAAGAACACCATGCGCTTGTTCTGGGCGTCCAGATGGCCTTTTATATACGCGGCCAGCTTCCTCACCACGTAGTGGTCCGCCCACTCGCGGCCGGCCACCAAGCGGGCCGAAGTGTCCATTATCTTCTCGAGGGGCTGAAGGCCGTGTAGCGCCAGCGTCGTGCCGGTGGCCATGACGTCGACCACGACGTCCGCTACGCCGAGGAGAGGCATGACCTCGACCGAGCCCGACACTTTCACTATCCTCACCTTTTTCCCCCTCTCCTCGAAGAACTTGGAGGCTATGTTGACGTACTTAGTGGCGACCTTGACCCCGTCGGGCAAATCGTCGACGGAGCTCCACTTCCCCCTGACGGCGGCGACGACTATGGAGCCTTTGCCTATTCTCAAATCCAACAGCTCCTCCACGTCCGCGCCCGACTCCACGACGTAGTCGTGGCCCGTGATGCCAGCCGCGATCCTCCCCGCCGACACTATCTGCGGTATGTCCTCGGGCCTGAGCTTGACCACGTTGAGGTCCGGCCAATTGGTCGGCAAGATGATGGACCTCTCGTCGGATGCGAGGAGGCTTATGCCCGCGAGCTCGAGGAGCTTAAGCGCGGGCTCCATTAAACGGCCCTTATTGGGGACCGCCAACAATATGGGGACTGTCCGTAGGCATGTCGCCCTTGGAAGGCCCTTATATAAATCTTTTCACCGCGTCCGACAACGCGGCGAGGAACTTGTCCATGACGTCCATGGGCGCCACGGTGAACCTCAAGCAGGACTCGCAAAGGGGCTTCCCGCCGAGCGCCCTCACCGCGAACCCCCTCTTGTAGAGCTCTGAGGCGATCGCCTCTGCGTTTTCGAGCTTGAGCGTTATGAAGTTTGCCTCGCCTACGTATTTGTCGAAGGCCAATCTACGCGCCACCTCCTCCCTCACAGCTCGCGCCTCGTCCACGGACCTCCTCACGTAGCCCTCCAAGGCCAACGCCCTCTCGACGACTTTGGCCGAATAGCTACTTATGGGGTGGGGATAGGCCAAGGCCCTAAGCGCCGACGCCAAGGCCCTCCGGGCCACGAGATAGCCGACTCTGAGGCCCGCGAGGCCCCAAGCCTTCGAGAAGGTCCTCGCCTCGACCACGTTGCCGTACTCGTAGAGCTCCGGCCTCCACAGCCCCGCGAACTCGGCGTAGGCCGCGTCGTATATGAGGAGCCCCTCGAGGCGTGAGGCCAACTCCTCTAGCTCCCTCACTAGATGGCCCGTCGGGTTATTGGGGGAGCAGACGTAGACGGCGCCGCCTTTAGCCGTCTTGACCAGCTCGTCGACGTCGACGCCGAGGTCTTGCCTATACGACAACTGGATGTGCTCGACGCCGAGCTGTTCGGCGAGGATCCGCGGCATGCTGTAGGCGGGCTCCAGCACCACCAGCCTCTTCTCTTCTGCGAAGTGGAGCAACTGGATGGCGAGTCTCAGCCCGTCGTCGGCGCCTGCGGTTATCACGACGGAGCCCCTCGGGAGGCCCATGTGGTCCTCTATCTTGGCCGCCAACGACGCGTTGTTGGGCTGAGTGTAGAAACGCGCCTCCCAGCTCTCCAAGCCGTCGAGGATCTCCTTGTAGTACTCCTCGGGCAAGAACAAGTTCTCGTTGAAGTGTAACCTATACACGCCGTATCCGACGTCGGGCTCTTCGTAAAATACCGGGAGCTTTTTGAACGCCATGAGGGGGCCGCCTCGGATCCTTAAATACGCGTCTAGGGAAAACCTATGGCGGCGTTGAATATCGTGGAGCCCAAACCCCTCGCGTCGGCCGAGGAGGCCTGGAGGATAGCCAATGGGCTCAACTACCGCCAGAGAGACGGCACGGTCGTGGCCGTGGTGCAGGACGCGGAGACGGGCGAGGTGCTCATGGTGGGCCACATGGACCCCGTCGCGGTCTTCCTCACCCTCATCACGGGTGTAGCGCATTATTGGTCCACCAGCAGGAGGAGGTTGTGGCTTAAGGGCGAGACGTCGGGACACTACCAATACGTGGTTGAGTTCAGGAGCGATTGCGACGGCGATGCTGTCTTGTTGAAGGTGGTGCAGATAGGGGCCGCATGCCACACGGGCTCCCGTTCTTGTTTCAGCTCTAGGCAATCTCGGCTTCTGCCCAGCCCCGAGAAGCTCAAGGCGAGGATCGACTAGCCCCTCTACGCCGCCTTAACTCCGCGCACACGTCCTCGAGGCTTAAGCCTTGCGCCGCGAGGAGGACCAGTAGATGGTACAAGAGGTCGGCCGACTCCTCGACCACCCTCTGTCTCCCCTCGGCTAGGGCGGCGACCGCCAGCTCCACGGCCTCCTCGCCGACTTTCCTAGCTATATAGCCCACGCCTTTGCTATATATAGCGTAGGTGTAGCTGTTGGGGTCGCGCGAATTTATCCTCTCCCTTATCACGCGCTCGAGCTCGTCCAAGACGGCGCAGCTCATCGCAAGGCCTCGGCGTGTTTCTTAAAGCCCTCGTATTCGGCCAACCTCACCGCATGTCCCCTCAGCTTGGTGTCCGCCAAAAGCCAGGCGATGCCTATGGGCTTCATGAAGGTCAAGGGCGTCACGGGGCCCCTCCACTTGGCGCTGCCGCCCGTGGGCAACACGTGCGATACGCCCGCCACGTAGTCGAGCAGAGGGCTCGGCGCGTTGACGGAAATCGCGCCGACGTTTTTGACCATATACGCCAGCTCGGGCGCGCCCCAGACCTCGAGGTGTTCGGGCGCCGTCTCGTCCACTACCCTCGCGGCCTCCTCTAGCGACGAGACCCTCTGCGTCTTCAAAGGCCCCATGGAGCTGGTCCTCTCGGAGGCGTATATGCGCTCTACCCCCTCCAGAAGCGCGGGATCTCTGGAGAGGACCAGCGCGAAGGACGCGGGCCCGTGTTCCAGCTGGGCGAGGGCCCCGGCCGCGGCGCGCCGCGGCTCCACGCCCTCCGCGTACACGACCAGCTCGGTGGGCCCCTCGATACCGTCGATGCCCACGTAGCGGGATAAGACGTACTTGGCCGCCTGCACGTAGACGCCGCCGGGCCCCGCCAACATGTCAACGCCTAGGTGGAAGGCCGCGTACGCCAGCCCTTGTGGGCCCCCCAACTGGACGATCCCCTTGACGCCGAGCTTTTCGGCCACGGCGAATAGCTCTGGCGTGGCGCCTCTGGGCGGCGTCACGACGTATATGTCGGAGACGCCGGCTATCTTTGCGGGGACCACCAACATGACCAAGGTCGATACATAACGGGCCGGCACGTAGAGCGCGGCCGCCTTCACGGGCTTCCAGAAAAGCGCCCTCAATATGCCCTCGTAGTAGTCCACCGCATCGGACGGCTTGACCTTGACGTAGAGGCGCTCCAGGGACTTGGCCGCCTCGAGCGCGGCCTCGACCACGGCGGGATCGGCGTTAGGTCTCAACGAGGGGGGCGCCACGAGCTCGTCGGGGGCTACGCCGTCCAGCCGCCTCGACCACTCGAGCGCGGCCGGAGCTCCTCTATCCCTCACATCCTTGACGATTTCATAAGCGGCTTTCAAGGCCTCTTCGGGGAAGGCCTCCCGCATGCCGCGGAGGGGGTCCGGGTATATAAGCAAGCGCTTGCCGACGCAACGTAAGGTTTTTATCGAGCTTCTCAACTCCCAACGTGCAGTCCATAGAACTCGCCGTAATCGGCTTTATTATCGTGTTCTTCATAGCAATCACGTTCTACATTGTGGGGGCCATGTCGGCGAGCCAACAACAAAGCCAAGCCGAGTTGAACGTACTAGCTCAACAAATACTCCAGAGGATTACATCGTACGCGGCGTATAATTTGTCCAGAGATATCGGCGTGGCCAACCCCAGGGCGCCGGGCTATCTCAACGACTACGCCATCGATTACTTAGCCCTGGCGTCCGTTCAGCTATCCGGGTATCCGGCTTGCTACGTGTGGAACCCGCAAAGCACGTTGGCGCAAGCAGTGGGCAACACGGTCTACATGGCGGGATACGGCTACGTGATACTGAACGTAATAAACACTGCGTTAAATTTGACGTCAATAGCTAAGAGCCTCTTCGGCGAAAAATACGCCAAATACGATGTCGAGATCCAGATAAAGCCGCTCGTGAGGTTGGCCGTATGTCCGTACGTGAACTCCGGCGGCGTGGCCTTCAAGAATAACGATCCAATATGTCAAAAATTCTATTCTTCCTATAATCTCAACAACGGGACTATATACATAGTGGCCAGAGGCGTTGGGTCGTATCCTCAAGGACAAGTGGTGTATACCCTCTACTACTGTACTACGTCCAGTTGCTATCCGCCGTATACCGGCAACGTCGTCCTCACGCCCCTTCTAAACGACGGGAGGTACTATTACAGCTATGCCGCTATCGCCGCGACGCCCCCCTTCGTGGACTATAGCCAGATAGCCCAGCTCAACGCTGCGTTGGTGATCTACGCGCAGAAGACGACTTATCCCTACAGCGCGTCTTTCTACGTCTTCAACGCGACCTCTGTGTCGCTCATATACGGAGCCCCGTTTCCCGGCACTACGTCCACGACCTTGTACCTAATACACGACGCGGATTACGTGTACCCGAACAGCAACACGCCTTGTGATAGAGCTCCTAGCGCGCAAGGCCGCCAATCGCTCGGAGTGAGATACCTATCGCTCTACACGGGCCAAGGATTCTTGACCTATGCGTCCAATATAATCTTAGATCCGGGGACGGGGAACTCCCCCGTGAAGGTCGACAACTGCAACAACTGCGTGCCCAACGCTCACTGCACTGCTTGTTGGGCTGATCTGCCGACCGACGCGTTGCTCGCCGTAGTTTACGTGACGCCTAGCTCTAGCTCCGGCAAGATACCCAACGCGGCGTTAGTCCCCATACCCCTCTTCCCGGCGCCTCCCGCCGTCGACGTCGATATAAGGACTTGGCTTAGGTGGGGCTTCACCAACACGCCGCAGACCTACGCCGCGTCGGCCTGGGGAGTTTTCAACTCGCTCACCACTACGTATCTCGTCAACGTGACGGTCTACGAGTACCCGAGCCCGTTGAGATGAGGTGGCTCCTCGAGCTCCTATTCGCCGTCTTGTTGGTCGCCTTGGCCATATACGCGTTGACGTTGCTCCCGAAGAACCCTGTGTCGGTCACGGCCGGTAGACAAGACGTGGAGACCGCCTACAACACGCTCCTCCAGCTGGCGCTGAGCCCTACGTTCCTCAACGCCTTATTGTCGTCCATATGTTCCAACAATGCAGCAGCCGTAAAGGCCGCGTTGGACTCGGCCATACCCCAGCCCTACGTCTACAACTTCACCGTATATCTAGCCGGAGGCCCCCCGCCCTCTTGCCTCGTATGCGCCTCTTGGAGCCAAAAGCTCCTAAGCGTCGCGAGGCCCAACGGCTGGAGCGGAACGACCTCCACCGCGTCGGCGTCGATAACGACGGTCCTCCCTGACGGAACTCAGGTAAGGCTAGTGTTATACATAGCTAGGCCATGAAGCGGCTTAGGCCTATGGCCGCCCGGAGAAACGCGCCGCGCGTTAGGGGTCAGTGGATAATCCTCACTGCACTCGCCGTCGTGGTGGCCGCCGCGGTGATATATATGGCGTACGTCGCCACGAGCATAACCCCCCTCGCCTCGGTGCAGAGGCCCGCCTACGGCATAATGAGCCAGAACTGGCCAGAGCTGGTCCAGCTACTCGCGGGGTACACGGCGTTCCTCGCCCAAAGCGGGGCGTCGAAGGTCTCCACTGCCGCGCTCGAAGCCGGGTTGTACAACAACTTGGTCCAAGGATATCCTAGTTCGTATTTCCAACTCCAGTCGGCCTCCCAGTATTTAAGACAAGCTCTACAAGCAGTGGAGCAGAGCTTGATACCTCTCGGCACCTTCGTGACGGCCAACTATAGTATAAGCCAAGGAGGCTTCGGCGGCACTCTAGGCCCCTACCCTGCTGCCGTTGTTTTGAGCGACTCCTACAACTTCACTTACTGGTGGCTACAAGGGGCCCTCTCGGCGCCGGGGGCCTATAAGGTTTACAGATTCGTCGTCACGCCCTATACGTCAATACAGAGCGATTATGTGATCATATATTCGGCAGACGTCAGAAGGCCCGCCTCCATCGGGGAGCCCTACAACGAGGCTGTGTCCGAGATACTTAAGCAAGCCCAAAACGGTAATGGATACGACGCATCTCTCCTAAAACGTAAGCTGTACTTGATATTAGTCAACAACACGGCGCTTAGAGAGGCCTTGGCCTATTACGCTAATCAACTTTGTAATTACCACAACCCCAACGTAGTCGAGGAATTCAACGAGATGCTCTCCAAGGCCTTCGTGCAACTCCCCTGGTGGTCCGAGTATTTGAAATGCCCCTTCTGCCTCTTCGACTTCAAGATGCCGAGGGGATCTTTGACCTCGCCCGGCGTGTCGGACGAGGTCATGGTCGTCCTCTACAACAGCCCCACCGACAACGTGTACTTAACGCTCAACATACCGTTGATGTTATCCCTCTTCGGGATCACGCCGTCTCAGCCCTTCTGCTACGACCCGGCCAATTATTATTACACGTACCAAGTGCCGGCGTTCCCCGACCTCAACAACAACCCATATGCCACATACACCATAGGCGGATCCCAGTGGTTCGTCAGCGCGGCCGGGCTGTATAATTGGCCAAGCGCTATTGTCGAGAGCACATGTCACATAATTTACCCTCCTCAATCCAGCCCAACGCCGATAAAACAACTGATCCCGACGTCCGTCTACGGCAACTCGACGCAAGGGCTCCTCCTAGGCGCCGTGTACCCAGCTGGGATTCACGACGTGGGGTACCAAATATGGAACAACTACTCAATACCGTCTAGCTGGCCCGGTTTCCAGGTCAGAGTGTTGGTGAACGTGACGACGATCGGCAGAGAGAAGATGGGCTATCTGGCCTTGTTCTGGGGCGGCTATGACGGCGGAACTTTCCCCTGGTGCGCCGACATGGTCGCGGTGCAGCCGGAGAGCTATCCGCCGTCTTTCGTCTGGTCCTACCTGCCCAATGGGATCTACTCAGGTCCTTGGCAGACCTATTTGTGGGACTATGGCGGCTCTTTCGTGGGCTTGGAACAAGGCCGGTGGTACGTGCTCTCGATATCCGGTATATTGCAGGGCAACAACGCGGGCAACGTGTACCTCTCGGTTTACAAATTCCTCTCGAACAACACCGGGCCCATGACGCAGTACGTTGGGCAGTGGATTTCGGCCCAATTGCCGTTGAGTTTTAACGTAGTCCTCGGCACCGACACAGAGGATTTCCCGCAGTCCAGCTCCACGCCTTGGAGCAACGCCGCCGTGTACGACTTCTTGGCCATAAGGCCTTGGACCTACCCCGAGCCGTCGGCGGTGTTGACCGCGCTCGGCTCAGCCCCCGTGGTGGATTCGCCTAGGCGGGTGGTGTTAGCTTGGGGCAACTCGTCCTACGTTAACGCGAGGGCGTCGGCCGTGGGCAACATATCGCTGGCGCTCGTGGTGGGCCTCAACATAACCCAGAGCGCCTACGTCAACGCGTCGGCGTCGAGGGCCTTTGTATACCCCTTCAACACCACACACGTGAGGTACAGCTACGGAGTCCTCGTCAAGTCAAACGTCCCCAGAAGCGCATTGGGAGCCTCGTTCACCCTCTATATAAATACAGGTAACGTGCTCTATAATTATACTTGTGGTATAACTAATATATGTAATTTAACTCTTGTTACATATTATGGATATTCCAGCGGCGTGGACTCAGCTCTATATAATTTGACCTTCCTCGTGCCCAAGTACTCGAGCTTCTCGCCCGTGTTGCGGTTGCTGGGGGCCCAGCTGGCCGTCAATAACTTAACTTTGGTTCACCCGCAAGTGTACTACTTATGGAGCGGCAACTCCTTGTACTTGATCAACGTTGGCAATATGGATGCGCTTTTCTACTTCCCCTGGCGGTCGGGCCAGCCCGTGGTCCAGTCGGTTTCGCCCAACGACGGGGTCTTCGGAGCTCGCCTCGATATATCCAACGGTAGCGCCAGCTGGACCTTGGTGATGGTCCCGCCTCGAAGCGCCGTGAACGTTACCCTCTATCCGGCCTACGTACAACAAATACAGGGGGCGTTCCCGACCGGCTACGCGCCGGTTTGGGAGCTGAAATACGTGAGCCCAATACAAATCGCGTCGGGATGCCGCGTGCTCCAAGTGTACTTCCCCTCGGCCTACGCGGGCAGTTACTTCGTCTTGGTCATACCGCCGAGCCTCTTGACCGCGCTCGGCTTTAGCGACTTCACTAGGCTCAACATGTACGTGTTCACGAAGAGCGGCTGGAGCGGCCCTCTCGCGTACTCCGTCGCCGCTTGGAACGACGTATGGGTCAAGATAGTACAGAGCCCCGGCTGGTTCGCCTATAGGGGCACGTTGCTCGAGATATGTCCGTCGAGCCAAACGACTGCCAGATCTCTATCGCAAGTGGTGGACCTATACGTGCCGAAGACTAGTTCCTCCTCGTACACGTTCAGCACGCCTGTATCTCTCCTCAACTACCCCTCGGGCTTCGCCGTGATCGTGAACATGACCCTCGCCGTGAAGAACGGCTACCTGCCCTCTCGATATCTCCAGTATATCTACTTGGCCAACTCCACCAACACTATCACCTACTGTGTAGAGGGCTCGCCCGCTGGTAGGTTACTAGAGTTCTACAACGGCTATCTGACCGGAATTCCCGGCTGGAATATTTGGTGGAACCAATACGCCAGCGTGTGCGCCGATCAGTACGTGTGGACGACGTACGGAAACGGCATTGAGGCGTACTTCATCTTCGCCCTAACTCCGCAATTCGCCAACTTCCACATAGCCACTGTCGGCGGCTCGCAATTAAACCCCTATAGCTCTTGGTGGTACAACGGCTGGCCCAACACGGCATATAGCCCAGTTCTGCTCACGACTAATCCTCCGTGTAGCAATCTGCAGAGTTGTAACGGCCCCATGTGGAGCTTCAATAACTTGTACGTCGGGTGGTCTGGCAGTACTTATTACGGCATCGACGTCATCCCGTACATGTGGCCTCTCCCGTACTTCGTTCTGAACGGCAAGACCTATCAGACCATATGAGGGGCCTGGAGGCCGTCGAGACGGCCATATTGCTCTCCATATCCTTGGCGATAATATTCGCCGCTATTCCCTACATAATACAGAACATCTTCCAGATAGAGGCCGGGCTCGAGGCTAGGAACGTCCAAGCGCTCCTCGTCGCGCTCGCCGACTCGCTCGAGGCGGATTTCGGGATGACGGGGGTCCAGAGGACGTATCAACTCCCCTCGACTTACTTCGGCACGTTCTACGTCAGAACCCCGGGCCTCTCGGTGACCGTGAACTGCAGCGGCGTCTCGAAGACGTACTACTTCAAGGAGCTGATAGTCGGGTACAACTCGACCTACGCCGAGTTCGGCACCAACATGTTGAGAGGGCTCGTCGACTCCACGGTTGTGCAGATAGGGGAGCCCGTAATAGCGGTGAAGTCCATCTACCCGCGCACGCTTATGTTGTACAGCAGAGTGGTGTACGTCAACGGCTCCTCCCTCTATCTATACACCATATCGGCCTCCTTATCGGTACAAGGGAGCGGGCAAGCGTTGTCGTACGCGATCGGGCCCCTTAACTCGACCCAACTGATCTGCTCCGGCCCCGCCACCGTCACCGTCTCGGGCAAATACGGTACGGCCTCAGTCGCCTTCAAGGGGATAAACGCGGTGTACCTCGTCTGGAACAACGTGACGATTTTCTGGAAATGAGGAGCATAGCGGCCGTCGAGGCGGCCTTGCTCTTCAGCTTCATGGCCGCCGCCTATATAGTAGCGGCGTATCTGGCCTGGTCCTCGTCGCTACAAGCGTTCCAGAACGAGGCCGCGTCCACCGCGTCGTTGATGGTCCGCTACGTCGCGTCGCAGACGGCCGACCTGATATCGTCCTCGTTGACCCCCGGCGTCGTCGCCATCAGCTATAAACTCTTCCTCCCCACGCAGTTCCCCAACTTCGACGCGTACGGGTACTCGATAGCCCTCGTCAACAACTCCACGAGGCCCGGCGTCGTGGCGCTCTACGTCGTGGCCAACTTCACGGCGTATCGCGGCTCCTTCTCGGCGTCCCTCTACCGCGTATCGGCGTTCGCCTACAGCCTCAACGCGTCGTTCGCCAGAGTTAAGATATACGCCACCAACTTCGACCGCGTCATAGGAGGCGCGGCTTGCCTCGCGCCCTCGCCCGTAGTCCCCGGGGCGCAAGCCGTCAACTTGACGATGCCGGGCTGCGGCGCGCTCTGGTACGCCCCGACGCCTTCGAACTACAAGCTGCTCACCGTGGTCAGGAAATGAAAAACGACGGGCTGTGGCTCGTGGACCCCTTGGAGTGGCGATATGTGATGACCTTGGCTAAGGCCCTCTTGCCGGAGCTCTCGTTCTGGAAAGACGCCGAGGCCGCCGAGCTTGCCTCGCGCCTCGGCGGTTTGCCCGTCGACGTGTTGTTCAAGCTGGACTGGTCGAGGCCGGTGATATATATGCCTCCCTTTAAACGACTCGCCGAGGGGTCGGTGATCGTGGCGGTGGAGGGCTTCACGGCCAAGCGCCTCCTCGCCGAGGGCGTCAAGCCCGACGTGGTGGTGACCGATCTCGACTACGAGCCGGAGCACGTCGGCGTCGGCCGAGTGGCGGTGGTCCACGCCCACGGCGACAACATCGCAAAGCTCGGCGCGGCTCCCCCGCGCAGAATCTTCACGGTCCAGACCGAGCCGCGGCCGGGCACCTACAACGTCGGAGGCTTCACCGACGGCGATAGGGCGGTCTATCTGGCGTACGCCATGGGCGCGCGGGAGGCGACCATAAGCGGCTTTTACCCCGACGTCGAGATAAAACGCGCGGACTCCATAAAGGCCAGGAAGCTCGCGCTCGCCGCGGCCCTGTTGCGCCGGCTGTCCCGGCGGCTTTCACTTCGCCTTCTCTGAAAACGAGGCGAGCATCTCCAACGATTTGGCCAACTGCCTCAACCTCTCCTCGTCGTTCTCGAACTCCAGATAGCGCTCTAGGGGAAGCCTCATGTCCATCATGTCCTCCCCCGCTATGTAGACGCAGATAACTCCCCGGCACACCGTTAAGGTGTATATGGTCCTATAGGGGTAGAGCTCTGTGTAGTACCACAAGAAGCCGCCCATAGAGCGCAACGCCTCGACGACGTTAGGATCCCTCGCCAGCTTGAGCATATACTCCTTGTCCACGTATGGGAGCAGTTTTACATTTATAACATTGCCGCCGTCCGGCAGCTTAACGCAAAAAATATATCTAAGAACTGGGCATATCGCGTGGTGAGTATATACAACTTCCTCATGAAGGGCATAGAGAGGACCGATCTGGACCCCCTCAGATTCCGCCAGACCGTTAGACTGGCCCTTCTCGGAGGCGTCGCGTTGGCCGCGCTGGGCGCCTTCTTCACGGCAACGCGCTCCTTTCCCCTAGGCCCTCTCTTCCTGGGGCTGGGACTCTTCCTCTTGTTCACGCCTAAAGTCATAATAAGAGTCCGCGCTATGTCCATAAGGGAGATGCTCAACATGGAGATACCGTTCTTGACGGTGTTGATCCAGATGACGTTCGCCACGAAGGCCCCCTTAGACTTGGCCATCCAGCGCATGATGCGCTACAAGGAGCTCCCCGGCATAAGGACCCTCTCGACCGCCGCCTGGAACAACACGCGTATGTTGGGCATGGAGCCGCTGGACGCCTTGAAGAGAGCCGTGGAGAAGCTGGCGCCTCAGAAACTAGTGTACCGCTTCAACTCGTTGTACACAGCTCTGAGAGTAGGCGAGGACATAATAGCGAAGCTCTCGTTGTATATGGATATGGACATGGTGGAGTTCTCCACGGCGATGCAGAGGAGGACCGATTCCTTGGTGTCGGCCATATCCGCCACGATAGTGGGCTTGGCGATGCTCTCGGTCACTGCGATAGTCGTGGGCCGCGGCAACGCTGGGATTTTCGTGCTCATGGGAGGCCTTCTGCCGGCGGTGATGGGGGCCATTATGGGGCTAGTGATAAACGTCCCTCTGCTCAAGATGGATTTCAGAATATGGCCGGTCATCGCGGCCATAACGTCGGGCGCGGCCATGGTGGTGTTGGGCTTCTTCTTGAACTTCGGCATCTACACGCCCCTGGCGGCCGCCGCCATATCCGGTATCGGCTACCTCGCGACTAGGGAGAGGGTGAACGCGCGCTCCTTCGAGAGGGGGTTCATGGACTTCTCCTATGTTGTCCTCGACGAGCTCAAGCGCTCCCCCTCGGTGGTCAAGGCCATGGAGAACGCGATAACGTACGGCAATTTCGGCGACTTCACGCCTAGGGGCGCCGCCATGCTCAACGCGGTGAAGTCGGGCGTGGCGGAGCTGGAAGAGATAGTGGTCAAGGGGATGCAGCCCATAATGGCGATAGTGAGCAGGATATTCTTCGACATACACAGGCTGGGCACTCTCCCCCGCTCCACGATCGACCAACTACAGAACTTCGTGGCCAAGCTTTTCGATTACCGCGAGCAGTTGAGCAAGTCGTTGGGCATAGTGAGGCTCCTCGCCGTGTTAGGCGCCGCCATGGTCGCATTCGTCAACGCCTCGATGGTCATAATGAGCCAGGCCATGGCCAACGTGGCCGGAGGAGGCGTCGGGGGCCTCGCGGGGGGAGGAATAGGCATGAAATTCCTCTACCTCGCCTTCGGGATGTTGGCCGTAGGCTATTACTTCCTATTCGCCAAGGTCAGCTTCTCCACGAGAGGAGGCCTTATATATCTCTCTATCTTCTACGTGGCGATGTTCGTAGTAATAATGCTCACAACGAGCATCTTGAAGCCGCCTAGTAACCCCTCCGCCCCGGGAGCGCCATGAGCGCGCGCGGCCTGGGCTTCCGGACTGAGCAGTGCCCCGGGATCCCCGTCGAAGAATACGCCGTTGAGGGGGCGAGAATAGTGATACACAAGTTCGAGGACGGCTTCTGCTACTCGGTCAACTACGCGTTCCCGTACTCGGACAAGGTGGGGGAGTACGTCTACAAGGTAATAGAGTACTTGACGGCGAGGCAAGTGGTCAAGCCCGACATGACGAGGGAGGAGCTGGGCAAGCTCATCGAGATGGCCATGGCCGACATAGGCGTTCCGAGGCCTCTGAGGGCGCCCGTGCGATTCTACGTCCAGCTGGA
Organism: Thermoproteus thermophilus; assembly: GCF_055392855.1. Taxonomy (NCBI): domain Archaea; kingdom Thermoproteati; phylum Thermoproteota; class Thermoprotei; order Thermoproteales; family Thermoproteaceae; genus Thermoproteus; species Thermoproteus thermophilus. Next base: position 1,632,584 of record NZ_AP042466.1, on the reverse strand, counting down.
AGCCGCCGACTACTCCTACCTCACGCCGCTCCTCTACGACGTGAGGCTCGAGAACGTCAACATAAACGGGACCAACAGCCCGATCTACGTCGATCATAGGGATTACGGGTACAACATAAGGACCAACATAGTGCCCACCGACGGCGAGGTGCTCCTCAGGATAGTGGGCAGAGTATACGCCGAGACCGGCCGTCCTCTAAACGAGCAATACCCCATACAAGACACCTACCTGCGTCTGTCCAACGGCGCCTTGTTGAGGTTCGCCACGGCGATGTCTGGCAAGACCTCGCGCAATCCGCCCTACGTCTCCATACGTATCCAGCCGCCGGAGCCTATATCGCCCACTAAGCTCATCAAGAACAAGACAATCTCGGCGCTCGGCCTCGCTTATTTGTGGTACCTCTTTGAGAACCTCAAATCGATACTCATTATAGGAGGCACGGGCTCCGGCAAGACCACTCTCCTCAACGCGTTGTTGGTCCTCTTGCCACATAAGCGCATAGCGGTGGCGGAGGAGACCCCCGAAATACGCTTGCCGAAGAGCTTCACCAACTCGGTCCTGCTCTTCACGTCGCCCCTCTACGACTACCAGAAGAACTTGCCCGGATCTGAGTCGGCCATCTACTTGATCGACTTGGTCCGTTATCTGTTGCGCGCCAGACCCGATATAGTCGTGATAGGGGAGAGCCGCGGCCGCGAGATACACGAGCTGATACAAGGCATCTTGACGGGACACGGAGGCGCGACGACGTTCCACGCCGAGGACATGGTCGAGGCCTTCATGAGGATGACCGGAGAGGCCATGGGAGTCTCGCCCGAGCACATATCGGCGTTCAGCGCCGTCGCCGTGGTGAAGAAGTTCGATTGGGGGAGGCGCGTCACCTCGCTCACAGAAGTGGTGTGGCTCAGGGCATATCCGTACCCCGCCCTCAACAGGATAAAGATAAAGGACGAGGAGTTCGGCCTAGTGGAGGTGGGCGTGTACGACCGCAATAAGGACGTCTTCACGATGGATCTCAAGAGGTCTTTCTGGCTCCAGAGACTGGGCGGCATCGAGGAGGTCATGGCGCGCGCCGAGCTCCTACAAGCCCTAGCCGACAAGGGCGTGCTCGAGGCGGAGGCGGTCGCCGAGGCCGTCAGGCAGTACTATAGGCTGAGGAAGAAATCGCCGTGATGTTGTACGGAACGCCCGAGGAGCTTATCAAGGCCTTGGAGGAGGAGTCCTATAAATTAATCTCACTTAAAGGCAGAGACCCCCATCTCGATAAGTTCATAGACAAGAAGTTGAGGATCTTAAAAGAGTGTATAACTAAGTTAAGACAAGCTAAGTCCAATAAGGTCCAAGTAATAGCCATCTCCTCTTGTTATTTAGTGGAACTATGATGGACGTCTATGTGGCCCTCTTCGTAGCTCTCCTCTCCGCCTTAGGGGGCGCTCTGATTAGGAGAGATATACTCGCCCTCTCCATTTACGTGGCTCTGGTCTCAGCCGCAGGCTTCTTGATCAGCTTCTTGTTGAACGCGCCTGCAGCGCTCCTCGGCCTCTTGGGCCTATCGACGGCGGCTTACAGAGTGGTTAAGATATCCAGCTTAAGAGCGCCGAGAATTAGGATATATAGATCCCGGCGGAGGCTACAAGAGTTGGAGGAGATGACGCGCAGCCTCGCGCGCGTGAATATCCTAGACGTAGTGCCCGCCGGGTCCAAGAGGGCGCTTCACCCTAAGATAGTCGAGATGATAGAGATAGCTGAGAGAGCGCGCTCTTTGGGGTATAGAGTTGAGGAGCCCGGCTGGCTCAAGGACGCGAGGACTTACAGGAGGCTTCTCGGCTCCCAATTCGTCTCCGACGAGGACACCGTGGTGGGCGAGACTGAGGTGTTCGCGCTGGGGTAATCAGTAGATCAACACTGCGTCTATCCCCAGAGCCTTGAGCGCCTTTACGGTCTCCGCATTGTCGTCGAAGTGGACTAATACTTCGACGCCGTTCCTCCTCAAGGCCGCCACGACATCTGCCTTGTAGAGAGGGTCGCGCCTCCTATCGCCGTCCGGCCTCATGTACAATGCTCTGTACTCCACGCCGTAGTGTTTAAGTTGCTCCTCGGTGCACTCCCTCATCCTCTCGGGTCTACCCGTGATCACCACGACGTGGTGTCCCCTCTTAGACAAGAAACGCGTCAGCTCGACGTTATGCACCTTGGGCTTGTCGAGGGCTAACTTCTCGCAGTCCAGGAAACAATCCCAGTCCACGTCATCGCCGTTTAGGCACAAACGTAATCTACTCAATGCGTCGACCAATACGCCGTCTATGTCGAAGGAGATGGCGAAGCGCATGGGGCCTCTAACACTTTTTATTTAAGATATCCCCCAGCGCGTGGTCTTCGATCTGTTGAGGAGGGAGCTCAGAGAGGCCATAAGAGAGTTGGGCTACGAGAGGCCCACGCCAGTGCAAGAGGCAGCAATACCAGTCGTCCTCTCCGGCGCGCACGTGTTGATAGTTGCGCCCACGGGGTCGGGGAAGACCGAAGCCGCCGTGTTCCCCATCCTCTCCAAGATGTTGGACGAGGGGCTCGAGGAGTGCGTGCAGGCGTTGTACGTGACTCCTCTCCGCGCCTTGAACAGAGACGTGTTGAGGCGGCTGTCCGCAATAGCCGAGGCTATAGGCGTTAGAATTGACGTAAGGCACAGCGACACGGCGGAGTCGGCCAGGAGGAGGGTCTACCGCTCGCCTCCCAATTTGTTGATCACGACTCCCGAATCCTTCCAGATCTTGCTCCTCAACAGAGCCATGAGGCGCGCCCTCAAGTGCGTCCGCCACGTAGTGGTGGACGAAGTCCACGAGCTCGTGAACAACAAGAGGGGGGTCCAGTTGGCCCTAGGGCTCGAGAGGCTCGTCGAGCTGGCGGGCGAGTTCCAGAGGATAGGCCTCTCTGCGACTGTGGGCGACGTCGAGCTGGTCGCCGCGTTCCTCGGAGGGTCCGGGCGGAGGGTCGAGGTGGTGGACGTCTCGGCGGCGAAGAGGTACGAGATATCGGTCGTGGCGCCGACGCCTTCGGAGCAGGACTACGCCGATGCCGAGAAGTACGACGCGACGCCTGAGACTTTGGCGCGGCTTAGGTACATAGCCGACGTGATCGCCAACGAGAAGAGCGGCGTCTTGATATTCACCAACACTAGAGACGGCGCCGAGTTCCTCGCGGCTAAGCTAAAGGCTTTGTTAGGCGATGTTGTCGACGTGCACCACTCCTCCCTATCGAGGGAGCATAGGCTCTCGGTCGAGGAGAGGCTCAGATCCGGCGAGCTCAAGGTGGTCGTCGCTACCTCGAGCCTCGAGCTAGGCATAGATATAGGCCACGTGGGGCTGGTTATCCAGTACGGCTCGCCGAGGCAAGCTATTAGGCTCGTGCAGAGGGTGGGGAGGAGCGGACATAGGCTAGACGCCGTCTCGCGCGGCATCGTCGTCGCCTCAGACCTAGAGGACTACTTGGAGTCGGAGGTCATAGCGGAGAGGGCCGCGGAGAGGAGGCTGGAAAAGGCAGTGGAGTACCACGAGGTCGCCCTCGACGTGTTGTTGCACCAAGTAGTGGGCATGGCGCTCGAGGCTCGGCTGGACGGCCGCCCTCTGGCGTTCGAGGACGTCCTCCGCATGGCCAAGAGGGCGCACCCCTATAGGTCCCTTACGCCGGACGACTTGAGGCTAGTCTTGGACTTCGCGCAGAGGCATCGCCTCCTCGACGGGCTTAGGCCGAGGAGAGGGTCTATAAAGTACTACTTCGAGAACGCGTCGACAATACCGGACGAGAAGAGCTATAAGGCCGTCGACCAGACCACTGGGAGGATCGTGGGCGAGCTCGACAGGGAGTTTGTCTTCACGGTGGAGCCCGGGACTAGGATAATCCTATCGGGCAGGGCGTGGACCGTCTCCAGAGTCGAGGGCGACGTCGTCCTCCTATATCCCGAGTTGGACTTAACCGGGGCTCTGCCCGGATGGCTGGGCGAGGAGATACCGGTGCCGAGGGAGATAGCAGAGGAGGCTTGTAGAAGGAGGGCCGAGGCCCTCAAGGCGGCCCTCAAGGGGGAATACGCGGGCCTCGCCGACGTGGAGGGCCTCTCCGAGGAGGACATACCCACCCCCGACGTGGTCCGCGTCCACCTCTTCGGCAAATACGCGGTGGTCCACGCGTGTCTGGGCTCCAAGGGCAACGAGGCGTTGGGCATGTACCTATCGCACCACCTCTCGGCCTATTTGGGTCCTGTAGGCTACAGAGCCGATCCCTACAGAGTCCTGTTAATACACAGAGAGCCAATACCGCAGACGCCCCTCTCGGAGGCCTTCTACAGAGACGCCGCGTACGTCCAGAGGACTTTGATGAACGCCGTGAGGTCGTCGCGTTTGTTCAAGTACAGGTTCATGCAAGTGGCCCAGAGAGTGGGCCTCTTGTCGAGGGAGGCCGAGGAGGTGCCGGCCAAGCTCGTCGACGCCTACGTCCACGATTTGCCGGGCATAGAGGCCGTGAACGAGATCTTCGTGGAGAAGCTCGACCTCAAGGCGTTGTTAGACCTCTTGGAGGGCATCAAGGCGGGGAGGATCGAAGTGCGGGCCAAGAGGCTCGCAACGCCGACCGCCTTGGAGAAGCCGATCCTCGAGGAGGCCCTCCGCGTGGACTTCACCTACAAGGGCCTATCGCAAGAGGCCGTGAAGGACCTAGTGCGCAAGAGGATATTGAGCAGAGAGGTCTCCCTCTTGTGCCTCAACTGCGGGTGGACGTTCAGAGGCAAGGCGTCTACGTTGCCCGAGAGGATACGGTGTCCCAAATGCGGCGTGGGGGCCATCGCAGTCGTCAAGGGCAACTTGGAGCGGGCGCTTGAGGTATGGAGGAAGTTCAAGGCCAAGCGGAAGCTGGACAAGGAGGAGGCCAAGGAGCTGGACGAGTTGAGGCAGAGCGCCTCCATAGTCCTAGAGCACGGCAAGGTGGGGGTGTTGGTGCAGTTGGCGCACGGGGTGGGCCCCAAAACCGCCGTGAGGATCTTGAACAAGCTAGCCGCAGGCGGCGATTTGTGGAGCGCCATAATAGAGGCAGAGAGGCAGTACGCCGCGACGAGGGCTTTCTGGGATTAGGGCTCCAGTTTTATTAACCGACACCTCGGCGCTTTTATGATCTCCATACATAGGGACGAGGCAGGCGAGAACTTGGCCAGGGTCATAGACTTGGGCGACGTCAGGGTCGTCTCGATGGACGTATTCTCCGAGGGGGTGCCCGTGCCGAAGGACGCGGAGGTCTTGGAGTTGGCGGGGCGTTATAGGATATACGTTGCGTCGGAGGAAGCGCCGGGCGGGCGCATCGAGATAGTCGTTTATGATAATGGATCTAAAAAACAGTTGATAAACATTAAGTATATCGGGAAATTATCGAGCGAGGAGGCCTTGGCTTATCTTAAGACCTTCGTTGAGCGCATTAGAAAATCCTTAATATCAGATATATGATAAAAACTTAAATGGGGGTTAGAGAAGGAGGGCATGGACATCAAGGGGCTAGTCCTGGGCATAGTGATAGGCTTCTTGTTGGGCTTTGGGGCCCTTTACGGATATTTCCACGCCGCTGGAGCTCCTAAAACGTCCGCGAACATCACGACGGCCCCGCGCCTCTTCTCAGTCGGGGCCGCGGGCACTTTGAAATTCGCCTTCAGCAAGCTCTTAGGCGTCTACTCCCAGCTGTACCCCTCGGTGGCCGTGGGGCAGCCCCTCTTCGAGGGCAGCGGCAAATTGGCCCAAGACGAAGTAGCCAGCAAGCAGTTCAGCCTAGTCGCAGCGGCCGACACCACCACTATACCCGCCGTCCTCTTCAAGAACAACTTAACCGATTACGAGATCGCCTTCGGCATAACGCAGATGGCCGTCATCGTGAACCTCAACACGACTGCCGGGAGGGAGGTGTACGACCTATGGAGGCAAGTCCAAGAGTACCAGCCGTTCTCGGCCCAATGGAACTCCACTTGGAGGGAGATATTCCGGATAATCGCGTTGAGCCAAGCCAAGGTCGGCGTCTCCGACCCCTTCACGGATCCATCTGGCTATCAAGCTATTTGTATGATAAAGCTGGCCGGCCTCACGTTCTTCGGAAACTCCTCCTTGTTGTACAACGCCATATACGGCAATACGTCTAAGTACGTCATGAGGACCACCGAGGTGGATCTGTTGTCGCTCATGGCGTCGGGCCAGATAGACTTCGTGTTGTCGGCCTACCTCTCCAACGCCATACCGCAAGTGCAGGAGTATAAGGGGCTTGCCTACATAACGCTTCCGCCTCCAGTGAACTTGGGCTCCCTCGACTATGCCTCCTATTACCACTCGGTCAAGGCGACGTGGACCGAGGCCGGGCAGACTAAGACCTTCGCCTGCAACCCAGTGATATATACGTTCACTGTGCCCAAGACGGCGCCGAATCCAGAAGCCGCGGTGAATTTCGCGTTGTTGTTGTTCAGCCCAGAGGGCCAAAAAGTGCTTGAGAGCTACGGCATTCAGCCCATATCGCCTGGGGTAGTCTACGGCAACTACTCCGACGTCCCGGCCCCGCTCAAGCCCTTCGTAGTGCCGTTGTCTCAAGTGCCGCAGTACGCGCCGGCGTTTCCCTAATGGCTTGGTTCAAGGCATCGGCGATTCTAGCCCTCTTGTTGGCCCTTAGTTTTTTCCTCTACCCCCTCTTGTTCTTGATATACCTCGGCTGGGGTAGCTTGGCGTCGGCGCTCGCCACGGGGTCCTTCCTGCAATCCCTAGGCATCACTGCGGCTATATCGACTCTCGCCTCGTTGATAGCGGTGTTGGCCGGCATACCGACGGCGTATGTGCTGGCCCGTTACGATTTCCCGCTCAAGCCGCTAGTGGATGCGATAATCGATATCCCCGTTGTCGTGCCCCACACGGTCGTGGGCCTCATGGTGATCTTGGCCTTTGCATCGTATGGGCTCGGGCCCTTGTTGGGCAAATTAGGCCTACAGATAATCGACGCCTTGCCGGGCGCCGTGATAGCCGTCTCCTACCTCTCGGCCACCTACGCGATCAGGACTATAGAAGGCGCCGTGAGGCTTCTGGATCCGGAGCTCGAAAACGCGGCGAGGTCGCTGGGCGCGAGCCCCTTCAAGGCCTTCGTGGAGGTCGTGCTCCCGAACATCAAGGAGGCCGTGCTCGACGGCGCGCTCCTCTCGTGGGCTAGGTCGGTCTCGGAGGCGGGCGCCTTGTTAGTAGTGGCGTATTATATAATCCTGGGCAACTCCTCGATATACCCCGCCTCTATATACATATATCAAGCATATATCGGCCTAGGGCTGAACGAGGCGGTCAAGTACTCCGCGGCCCTCGTCTTGTTCGTCCTAGCCGTGTTCTTGTCCTTCAGAGCCGTGATAGGCCGTGTTGGAGCTAAGAGGCGTTAAGGCCAAGATAGGCGCGTTCCAGCTCGGCCCAGTGGACCTCGTAGACGACGTCGGCTACCTAGTCGTGATGGGCCCCAACGGCGCTGGGAAGACGAGTTTATTAAAAGCCGTGGCCGGCCTTCTGAAGGCCGAGGGCGTCGTGTTGTTAGACGGCGTCGATATATCCAAGCTGCCTCCCGAGAAGAGGAACATAGCCTATGTGCCCCAATCCTACGCTTTGTTCGACCACATGACTGTCTTCTCGAACATCGAGTTCGGCTTGAGGATGCGCGGAGTGCCGCGTGACGAGAGGCGGGCCGCGGTGATAGATATAGCGAGGAGGTTGGGCATCGAGGACCTCCTCTCGAGGAGGCCTAGCCAGCTCTCGGGCGGGCAGAAACAGAGGGTGGCGCTCGCCAGAGCCTTGGCTATAAGGCCGAGGTTGCTCCTCCTCGATGAGCCCATGGCGGGCCTCGACCCGGACATAAAGGAGGCCGCTTTGTCCTTGTTGAAGGAGTTGCCCGCGGAGTACGGAGTATCCGTCGTCCACGTGACTCACGACCGCGAGGAGGCGTATTCCCTAGGGGATATGGTCGCCGTCATGTACGGAGGGAGGATAATCGAGGCAGGAAGGCCCGAGGAGATCTTCAGAAGACCGAGACACGCGGTGACCGCCAAGATGGTGGGGCTACAAGTCTTGGAGATGGAGGGAGGCTGTTTCGGCGTAAGGCCCGAGGATGTCGTGGTCGGCTCGGGCCCATTCAAGGCGCGCGTGATAAGGGTGGTCAAGTCCTTGAGGGGGAACAAGGCGCTTCTCGATATCTGGGGCCAGCGGCTGTGGGCGTATGTGGACGGGATGGTGGAGGGCTACGTGGAGGTGGAGCTCCGGGAGCTCGTGCCCCTCGAGTGTTAAGACGCCAAAAAGGCCACGAGCGCCATGACGGCGGTCTGTACGGCGACTATTAAGGCAATTACGGCTAGCTCCTCAGCCTTGACGCAGCTAAGGACTCGGCCCCTGCAGCCGGGCGTCATGCGGACCAAGTAGAAGTACGTCGCGAGGAGGATCGCCGCGTATATAGCCGACGCAACTGCCAGAGCCTCGGCCGCGGTCATGATACGGCCTTATTATAGGCCCAAGCTTATATACTATCGCACCGATAGGTCCGTGTTCGTCATCCACGGGCATTTCTACCAGCCTCCCAGGGAGGATCCGTGGCTGGAGACCATACTGCCGGAGCCCTCGGCGGCTCCTTACAGGCATTGGAACGAGAGGATAACCTTCGAGTGCTACGAGCCCAACGCGTTGTTGGGCAACTACACTTGGATTAGTTTCGATTTCGGGCCCACGCTTCTGGATTGGTTGCGGCGGAAAAGGCCGCACGTCTACAGCGCGATTATAGAAGCCGATGCGGTGGGGCGAGAGAGGTGGGGACACGGCAACGCCTTGGCCCATCCCTACTACCACGTGATCTTGCCTCTGTTGGACCGCAAGGAGAAGGAAGTCGTGGTGGAGTGGGGCATAAGGCATTTCGAGAGGCATTTCGGGAGATACCCCGAGGGGATGTGGCTGCCTGAGATGGCCGTAGACGTCGAGACGCTGGAGGTTTTAGCCGAATACGACATAAAGTTCACCGTCCTCACCCAGAGGCAAGTAAAGGGCGGAAAGGCGGGCGGGCCCTACGAGGTCCTCTTGCCGTCTGGGAGGAAGATCTTAGTGTTCGTCAGAGACGAGGCGCTTTCGGACAAGATAGCCTTCGGGGAGCCGGACGAGTTGACCAAGGCTATGGAGGCGGCCCCAGAGGATCGCTTGACGTTAGTAGCGCTGGACGGGGAGACCTTCGGGCACCACAAAAAAGGCGAGGAGCGCGTCTTGGCCACGGCGATAGCGCGATTCGGCGGGAGGTTGGCCAATTTAGGCCTCGCCGCCGAGCGGCTCAAGCCGTTGGGGACCGCGGAGATAATACCGGGCACTTCCTGGAGTTGCCCGCACGGGCTGGGGCGTTGGACCAGAGACTGCGGATGCGACGGGCCCGCCCCGTGGAGGCAACCGCTCAGAGAGGCGATAAATTGGCTCAACGACGTAGTTGACGATGCCTTCGACAAGTGGAGCAACTCCCGCGGAGTGGACGGGTGGACCCTCTTGAAGAAATACGCGCGCGTGCTCTTGGGCGAAGACGCCGAGGCGTTCGCCAAGGACGTAGCGCCTCAGATCCCGCCGCGAGAGTTGCTTAAGATGTTAGAAGCTGAGAGGGCGAAGCTCGCGGCCAACACCAGCGATGCGTGGTTCTTCGCCCGCCTCGGCCTCGAGGCCAGCATATCCGTGAAGTGGGCCGTCCGCGCGTTGGAGTTGTTGGGGGATGAGGCTTTGTTGGATGAGTTCCTGAGAAAGCTCTCCGAAATAAGGGGCCAGCCGGCCGGCAACGCCGCGGCCCTCGTGCCGACTTTGCGCGGGCCTCTAGTGGCCGTCTCCACGGCTCTGGCGGCCACGATATCCGGGTATACCGTCGAGGAGCTGGGGCCCTACCGGATCTACCTCAACGGGGTGAGGGTCAAGATAATAGATAGGAGGACCCTCGAGGTCTGGGAGCTGGATTATTCCGAGTTCGGGGTACCTGTACTGAGGCTTGTCGAGCAATAACGCAGCCGCGTCCTGTATACAACTCCACGACAGGATCGACTAGAAGGTATATTGTACTTATAGGCTTCTTCCATCTTCGATATATGTATACGCTACGTTTTATATAGGGGACTTCTCCCTCCTCCTATGAGGACTTTATCCGAGAGGCTGGTCCACCTCAGGGAAAGCCCCACGAGGAAGATCGACGCGTTGAGGGAGAGGCTGAAGCGTGAGGGAAGGGACGTCATAGTCCTCTCGGCGGGCCAGCCCAGCATACCGCCCCCCATAGAGGTAAGGCGCAAGATGGCCGAGCTGTTGCAAATAGACAGCATGGAGCTCTACGGCTATACCCCCAGCCAAGGCATCTACGAGCTCAGAGAGGCCATCTCCGAGGACTTGAAGAGGCTGGGAGGACTGGACGTGCCGCCCGACCAGATAACCGTCACGGCGGGGGGCCAAGCAGCCATGTTCTCCACCTTGGCGGCGATAATTCGGCCCGGCGACGAGGTCGTGTTGATGGACCCCACGTACTTCGGCTATAAGCCCCTCATAGAATACTTCGGAGGGAGAGTAGTAAGACATAGGGTATACTTAGAGGAGGGCTTCCAGCCCCGCGTAGAGGAGCTCAAGGGGCAGATCTCGCCGAGGACAAAAGCAGTGGTGTTGGTAAGCCCCGACAACCCCACCGGCAGGTTGTTGAGCCCCGAAGCCGCTAAGGCCCTCGCCGACCTCGCAGTCGACCACGACTTCTGGCTCGTAGTTGACGAGGCCTACAAGACTATGATATACGAGGGGGAGCACGTCTACCTCTACAAGCTGGCGCCGGAGCACGTGATCTCTATAAACACGTTCTCCAAGGACCCAGCCATACCCGGCTGGAGGCTGGGCTACGTCTACGGGCCCAAGGAGGTCGTGGACAAGGTCAAGTTGTTGAACGAGGAGATGGTGTACTGTCCGCCGTCGTTCGCGCAGAAGATGGTGGCTGTATACCTCAAATCGGAGATCAGGTTTAAGTACATCAAGGAGGTTGTCGCGGCCTATAAGGCGAGGCGCGACATCGCCGTCGACGCGCTCAAGCGGTACGTGCCCGAAGGGGCGTTCGTCGTGCCTCAAGGCTCGATGTTCGTATTCGTAGACCTATCGAAGTATATAACTGATGGCGAGGCCTTCGCCCAGAGGCTCTTGGAGGAGTACTCGGTCGCCTTAGTCCCCGGTAGCTATTTCGGCGAAGCGTACAAAGCCGCAGTTAGGATCTCCTTCGTGGCCGAAGGCCCCGAGAGGCTCGTCGAGGGCATAAGGCGTATGGGCGAGGCGCTTTCTACTTACAGACGCCCCTAGTGAGGCAGAGATAGCGTTGCTCCTCTGCTTTTATCAACGCATCTCTGAACTTCAATAGCCTCTTGAGGGCCTCCGACTTCACGGCCCGCCAATCCTCGCCTCTGGGCACGGCCAATCTCGCCAACACTATGACGTAGTCCTTATCGCTTTGCTCGTTGAGGTACACCGCCTTGACGCCTAGATCCGATAATAGATCGCGGATTTGTCCTTCGAGTTTGTCCAAGTCCACCACAGAGAGGGGCAGCTCGACGCGTACGTTGATCAAGAGCTCCTGCGCCCACTGCGGCGTCGACTCGTCTATAATAGCGCCGCCTAGGATTATGGAATTGGGTATTTTCAACTCTCTTCCCACGTCCGTTACGATCACGGTGTAGAACAAGTTCACCTCCACGACCTTTCCCTTAATGCCCGGCGTGATGTAGTCGGGCGAGAAGAACTTATAAGCGGGGAGGTTGGCGAATTGATAGGGCACTTGCCAATTGAGTACTCTCACGACGTCGCCGACGCGCACGAAGTTCGTGGCTATGACGAGTATTCCCGCGAAGAGGTTGCCCAAGGTTGGCTGCAAGGCGAGGCCGAGGACTATGCCTGCCACCGTGCCGCCCAGTAGCGCTATTTGGCTTATGGGCCCTATCTTGAGGAAGCCGGCGGTTATTGCGGCTATATAGCCAATTAACTTAAACGCGTTCCCCACGGAGTATGCCCTATCCCCTATCCTGGGCCTCAGTTCGCTCACTAGGTAATCGCCAAGGGCCTTGACGGAGGCGGTGCCGCCGCCTATGATTATCGCCGCCTTAGCTAGATCGAAGACATACGCGGGCACGCCCGGGAACCTCGCGGCCAAGAGATCCACGAAGACGTAGATCACCGCGCTGATCGCGCCAATAGAGATAAGCTCCGAGACGACCTTTAAGAGGGCGCGCGCCCTCATTCCTCCTCGTCGTCCTCCGCGCTCCTGAGCTCGGCGGGCATTAGTCTATAGAGATCCCTCCTGCGCGCCTCGAGCAACTCGTCTTGTTTGCCCAAAAGCCCGGCGTAGGTCTTGACCTCGACGCCGGCCTTGGACGCGGCCTCGAAGACTTGCGCGAGCTTTTCCCTCCACTCCAGATCCCTCAAGGCGTGGTGGGCGATCACCAACATCGTCAAGCCCGGCATGGAGGCCAGCTTGGCGAGGTTCTGGACCCCAACGGCCCACTCCACGTTGTTCAGATAAGTCGGCGGGCCGCCCACTATGGCGACGGTCGGCGCAACGGTATACGCAAAGCTAAGGGCTGCGTCGTTGGCGGGCCCTTGGACGTCCGGCATGAACAAGAGCCTCTCCTCCCTGTCCTCGACCACGAACGCTATCACGTAGCCGGTCTTGGCCCCCTCGGGCCCATGCGGCAACGGGGGCGACACGGTCACGGCCGTCCCGCCGAATCGGTAAGTCTTGCCGTCGGCGTACTCCAGCCTAGCTATGGGCTCCACCGCTTTCTTGAAGCCGTGATGGCGTCTCCGTTGGCTCCAGTTGATACCCTGCGGCGATTTCGCCAAGACGAGTTTTCCCCTATATATCTGTACGTACGTGGTCTCGTCGGTGGCCATGTACTCACTCCTATACCACGGCGTGAAGTGGTCTCTGTGATAGTGGGACACGGTGATCACGTCGGCCGACGAGGCATACTCGACGATCTTCGCGCGTAGCTCTCTCACCCGTTCCAGCTCCAACGGGTGAGGCGGGAGGCCGAAGCGGCGCGGCGAGAGCGAGATCCCGGCGTCGAAGAGTATCGACACGTGCTTAGTCTGTACGAACAACGCCATGGACCTCACGCCGAGGCTCTCCTCGGCAAGTGGTATTATCTCCACGAGAGCTCGGGCGGGTCGATAAAAAACGATTTTCGTAGAGCCAATCGCCGCGCGGGATCGCGGAGGAAAAACTTAAACCCCGCTTGTTCAAGACCCGTGGGGGCCCGTAGTCTAGCGGCTAGGATTGAACGCTGTTCCCTAAAGCCCGCCTTACACGGCGCCCGCGCTTAAAGGGCTTAGGAGCGCGGGAGATCCCGGGTTCGAATCCCGGCGGGCCCACTCCTCCAGTCGTCTGCAAAACGCTACGGCTCACTCAAATACGCTGGAGCTCCTCGGCGAGCGCTGCTATGAGCTCCACGGCGTATTTTAGATCATCTTTGTGGGCCATCTCGACAGGGGAGTGCGAGTACTTGCTCAATATGCCGATGGACACCGCCGGAATTCCTGATACGAAGAAGGCAGCGGCGTCCGTCCCCCCGCCGCCTGCGCCTATCTGAACAGGGATGCCCCTCTTCTTAGCCACCTCCAATACTTTCTTGGCCAACTTGTTGTTATAAGCGCCGTAGTTGTCGAAGATCCTAATAACGGGGCCATTGCCGGGCTTAACGCCGCCCGTGAAGTTGGGGTGGCAACACGCCATGGTGTCGATTATTATCGCGCTCCGCACGTTGGATCTGCTCGCCAAGGCCCTGGCTCCCATTAGGCCAACCTCCTCTTGCACCGTCCAGACGAAGGTCGCGTCGACGCCTCTCTTGTAGGCCTCTATCAATGCCCAACAGCCGGCTCTATCGTCTATGGCGGTTGCCGAGACGAAACGGCCCATCTCGGCGTACTCCCTCTTAAACGCGGCGGGCATCATGGGCGTTACGCCCATGGACTCCGCCTCTTGCCTAGAGGTAGCGCCTATGTCTATATAGAGGTCTTGCCAAGAGGTCTGTTGTTGCTGTTGTTGGAAGTGAGGGGGTTGAACGCCTATCACGCCCTCGACTCTGACCCCCTCGCCGTATAGGACCACGCGCGAGCCGGGGAGTATTTTGTCGTCCACGCCGCCCACTTTCCTGAACTTGAGCCTCCCGTCGTCCTCGACGGAGGTCACCAGAAGGCCTACCTCGTCCATATGCGCCACGAAGGCCACGCCCGACTTGCCGCCGACCAACACGTTGCCGAAGTCGTCAACTTCGGCCCCGCCCACGGCCTCCAATATCCTCCTCCTCACGTCCTCCTCGAAGCCCGACACGCCAAACGCCTTGGTCAGAACTTCGAGGCTCATGAATGGGCGCATGCACGTCTTTTTTTGAGTTTGTCCCACGTAGACCGCTACAGGGCGGATCTGGCAGCCGCGGCGCAGGCGTTCAGCAGTCCGACTAGCTGGGGGCCGTAGTAGAGTATGCCGGTCAACACCTCGACGGCGTCGGCGAATTTTAGGACCGCCCTCGCTTGTTTACAGCTCATCACGCCGCCGACGGCTATTATGGGGACGTCTTTGCCTAAATACGACCTGGCTTTCTCGAGCATTCTCGTCATGAGGGGGTAGAGCCAAAGGCCGCTTACGCCTCCCATCCCGGCGCCCAGGTGCGGGTCCGCCGCGGGCAAGGTATTCGTGATCACCAATCCGTATCCTCTCTTTTTAGCCAATTCGAAAAACGCCTTGAGTTCCGACGAGGGCCCCACCTTGATGAAGAGGGGCTTCTTGGACTCGAGCAACGGCGCCGCCCGATCCCATAAGCCCTTATAGGTCGGGCTGGACAAGTTGACCTCTACAGCGAGTACGTTGTGCCCGTGCCTCTCCACGTAACGTATCTGCGCCAAGAGCTCCTCCGCGGTGAAGCCGGCCACGCTCACGAACAACGGGTAGTCGACGCCTGAGATCCTCGAGATGACCACCGGCAGGCCGGGGCTCGGGAGGCCCATGGCGTTGATCAAGGAACGCGGCCTCAGCCTAGCCGCGAGCGGAGGCTTGTTACCCCTCCTGGGCCTCGCCGTGGTGGAGCCGACGACTATGAAGCCTGGACAGAAATAGGACAAGGCCCTCGTGTATAGCCCCTCCTTGTCGAGGCCGGCGGCAATGCCCACAGGCCCGTTGGTCTCCACCCCGCCTATCCTCCAGCTAGTCCTCTTACCGCAACGAGGCAACGGCACGGCGAAAAGGGCCTTGCCCAAACGCCTAGTCACCTCGGGAGGTATCCTCTCTAAGATATCTGCGATCAACACTTGAAGCTCTCCACGTACTCCTTCACTTGGCGGTATCTAGCAAGCCCTATCAAGTCCTTGATCTCCTCCAGGACGTCGAGTATCCTATATACGGCCTTCACGGGCACGCCCGTCGTCCCCTCGACTCTCCGCACGCCGCATTGCTGTCTGTCCAAGAAGACGGCGGCCGCCACGACCTTAGCGCCGGCCTCTTTGAGCTTGTCTATAGCGCTCACCAAGGACTCGCCTGTGGTTATCACGTCGTCCACGACGACGACGCGGGCCCCCATCCATATGGCCCCCTCTACCTCCTTCCTAGCGCCGTACCACTTCCTCTCCTCCCTCACGTACGCTATGGGCTTGAACATGTTGAAGCCTAGTATCGAGGCGTAGGGTATGCCGCCGGTCGCCACGCCTGCTATCACGTCGAAATCGACGTCATTGAGCAAATTGCCGTACTTGGCGACCACCCACCTCAGTAGATCGGGATACGCGAGTACTTGCCTTAAATCCACATAGTAGGGGCTATACCCCCCGCTCGAGAGCTTAAAATCGCCGAACTTGATTATCTCGCGTCTGACGAACTCGTCCCACACATCGGCCTCACATGGTGCTTTATATAAACTCTACTGGCGAGGGCTACGGCCTCGGCGAAAAACGCCGGCAACTTATGCGCGGCCCTCCGGCCGTCACGCTCGGCGCGCTTGCCGACGGAAATCGTCGAAGCGCTCCGAGCGGCAGATCGGCTTTACGCCGAGAAATGCTTTTATAGATCGGGGCAGTTATCGCCGAGGCCCCGGTCGTCTAGCCCGGTCAAGGATATGGGCCTTTCGCGGCCGCGCCGAGGAGAGCCCAGGACCCGGGAAGGCGAAGGCCTCGGGATTTCAAATCCCGGCCGGGGCACCAACGTTGCTCGTTCTGTTGTCGACGAATCCGCTAAGCGCGGCGACCCGCTTGCGAGCAACGCGCAGCCTCCTCGTGTCGCGCTTAGCGGGGAAAAGGATATATACCCGTTATGAATCCTCCGACAAGGCCCCGGAGGGGCTGGCCGGGCGACGTCGGGGGCCGTGGACTGGCACCCCAACCGGTCGTTTAGCCCGGCCAAGGATGCGGGCCTCTCGCGGCAATGCCGGAAAGAGCCCGTGACCCGGGTTCAAATCCCGGCCGGGGCACTATTAAGGCATCGAGTCTCTGGACTCCAGTCGAATTCATGGACGCGTCCGTCAAGAGGATATAGGGGATTGAAGATCGTGAGGATGGTGAAGCAATGTAGGCTCACCGCGTTTATGAAAACCCATAAGCGCAGCTTAACACGCGCGCTGAAATATTATGACGATAACGATGAGGAGTAGCATGCTGTTAGTAGGGTTGCGCATACAGCCAGGTGGCTAGCCCTGTTCGGCGGCTGCTTGGCGGCGCGCTCCCAATTGAAGTCGAGCGAGTAAGCGCCCGCGCTTAAGCGATAGGCAAGCCGACGAAACCCGCGCATAAGCCTCACGCTCTGCGTCATGGACTTCGCGTGGGGCATAGGGCCTACGCCGAGCAGAACCGAGCTTAACCCGATCAACCCAAAGGTTAAATGGTCTCATTGTGCTTACGCCTCCGCCTCTCCTCGATGAACTCCGACATCCTCCTCTTGGCGTCTTGGGCTATCGACATTAGGGTTAATTCTCTGATCGCCGTCCTCAAGGCCTCCTTGTTAGGCTTGGTCCACTCCTTAATGATCCTTATCGAGCTGGGGCTCGTTCTCCTTATGCTGTTAACCACCTCTTCGACCTTTTCCATGAGCTTATCTCCGGGCACTACGTAGTCCACAATGCCTAATTCCTTGGCCTCCACGGCGCTTATAGGGTCCCCCGTTATGGAGAGCCTCCTCACAAGCCTAAAGCCCAAGGCCTTGGACCCGATCGTTATCATCATCGGCGGTATCAAGCCCAGCCTGCCCTCCGGCACTGCGAACGACGCGCCCTCTGCGGCTATCACCACGTCGCAGAACAACAGCAATTCCATGCCGCCGCCGTATGCCAGCCCGTTGACCGCGCATATTACGGGCTTTTCGCAATCCACAACGGCCTCCACGGCCGAGTACAAGGTGTTGAAGAATTCCTCAGCCTCCTCCACACTCCTTAACTCGTACATGGCGTATATGTCGTCGCCTGACGAGAACGCCCTGCCGATCCCGGTGATTACTACGGCATCAACCCCCGAGTCGCCGCACAAGGCCTTCACGGCATTGCCCAAGGACGACCAGGAGGGCTTATCGAGAGCGTTTAACCTCTCGGGCCTATTAAGGATTATGAAGCCAGTCTTGTCCTTGACTTGAACCTCGACGACCATCGATTAGGTTCGCAGCGCCGGCGTTATTAAGTTTCAAAACACGCAGCAGAGAGCCCCACATCGTCGGTTAAGACCGGGAGCCAACGGCCTCAGCCCATTCAGACGGCCGGCGTGGCTCGCGCTGGGCAAGCCCCGTCTTTGGGAGGGCCCTTATCTCTGCGATTAATTACGTAGATAGGGTGCCGAGTTGTTCAACCCCATCGAGCTCGTGTACGCCGCGTCCATCAACGCCTTAACGTACGCCATCGCCTTACTGGCGCGGCGATATGGGCTGACTGCGACGACGGCAAGCCTCGCGGCGCGCAAGATCTGCGATTGTGACGAGTTCCAGGACACGATCGCGGATACGGCTATAATAGAGGACGACCGCCGGAAAAGCATCCAATTAAACTTCCATTCGCGCCGGCTCGCCGCTCGGAAGGGGATACCCAACGTAGTGCGAGGGTCTGCTATAACTTCTCGATGTCAAGAGTCCAACGCGCCGAGCTGTGCTGATGGACGGCGAAGAAACCAATAAATAACCGTCGAATCCGAGAAGATATAAGCTAGCGCTGATGGATACTACACTTATAATACACAAAAAGAGTAACAATACTCGTATTATATTGTATATATATATCCAGTATCAATATCAGTGAGACTAATATAAACATATATTATATTATACGATTGATTTTTATTAAATTTAAGAGATGGCCGTTTTTATGTCCGAATGATTTAAAATGTTGTTTTTAAAAGCAACATCGGTATATTTACATGTACTGGGTGTTGGTGGACAGGAAGGGGGGCAGGGTCCTAGTGACGGGCCGCCCCTCGGATGTCGAAGAGCTCGGCTGGGAGGTGGTGTACGAGACCGAGACGTGGGACGAGGCGTACGAGGCCGCCTTGCTCATAGCGGACGAGGAGGACCTCGTCTTGGAGTGGTACCTCGAAGACGTCGTGAAGAGGAAAAAGGCGTTAGCGAGCCTTAAGAACTCCTAGCAATATATCGACCCCCTTTAACGCCATATCTCTAGGAATCACCAACGGAGGGGCTATCCTGATAGTGGAGAAGCCGGCCCCTATCACCGCCAAGCCGCGTTTGAAGCTCTTGACGAGGACCTCCTCCAAGTTCTTTGCGGGTTTCCCGCCCTCGTCTAGTAGCTCGACGCCGATCATAAGCCCCAGACCTCTGACGTCGTGCCTTCCCTTGAGCTCCTCGGACAACGCCCTCTTGATCTCATCGCCCAAGCGCGACGCGTGCTCCAATAAGCCCTCCTCCTCTATGACGTCCAACGTCGCCAAGGCAGCCGCGGCGGCCACGGGATTTCCGCCGAAAGTATTGGCGTGGGATCCCTTGGGCAACGACATGACCTCCTCCCTCCCTATTATGGCGCCCATGGGCAGCCCCGACGCTATGGCCTTCGCCGTCGCGATTATGTCGGGCTCCACGCCAAAGTGCTCCACGGCGAACCAACGGCCGGTCCTGCCGAAGCCGGTCTGCACCTCGTCGACGGCTAGGAGGATCCCGTGCTCCTTGGTCAGCTCGCGTAGCCCTCTCATAAAGCCTCGCGGCGGGACCACATAGCCCCCCTCGCCTTGTATCGGCTCTATCAACACGGCGGCCACTTCGTCGGGGCTCACCAGCCTCTTGAAGACCCACTCCTCGATGAACTCGAGGGCGTACTGTCCGCACTCCTCGGGGTCCTTGGCCTTAAAGGGGCAGTGGACAGGGTGGGGATACGGCACATGGACGACGTTAGGCATCGCGGGCGAGAAGTACTTTCTGTGGATCGGCTTAGAGGCGCTCAACGACATCGAGGCGTAGGTCCTCCCGTGAAAGGCCCCGTAAAACGCTATTATATAAGGCCTTTGCCCCTTAAAGTAGCCCCGCGCTATTTTGACGACGCCTTCTATCGACTCGGTCCCGCTGTTGGTGAAGAAGACCTTCTTTCGCCCCGATATGGGGGCTATCGAGACGAGCCTCTCGGCCAAACTGACTGCTATCTCGTAGTAGAAATCGGTGAGGGAGTAGTGCAAGAAGAGCTCGGCTTGTCGTTTTATTGCCTCGACGACCTTGGGATGGGCGTGGCCGGTCGCCGTGACGGCGATGCCGGCGTTGTAGTCTATGTACAAGTTCCCGTCGACGTCCTCAACCACGGGGCCGTAGCCCCTCGCTATGACTAAGGGATACCACCGCACGAAGGACTGCATCAAGACCGACTCATCCCTTTTGACGATATCAAGCGCCTTGGGCCCCGGGGGCTCCACCCTAATTAAGGGCACCTTATCGGGATCTATCTGGGGCCAATGCCATTTGGGCGGCATGTATTTACCGAACTACTTCTATTAAAGTTATATAGCCCTATTTAGTCACCTGGCTCCTAAGTCGACATCGGGCGAAGCCCTTCCGCAACCCAGCCCCGATCACCATTCTCGAACCGCATAAATGATTTAAACATATTCCCGCGGGCGCCCGCCCTCTGTCCGGGGATAAGTTTTTAAATAAGGCGTAATGCTGAGCGATGCTGAACCGCGAGATCTACCTCATTATCAACAACTTAGGCGGCAAGATAGGCGAATACCTCGTGGAGCTAAACTTCGACCAGCCGGGCATCTTGGCCGCCCTCTCGAACGTATTCGCCGACAGCAACGCCAATATATTGAACATAGCCCTAGACTCGGGGCGGACCAAGATGCACTTCATAGTGGACGTGACCTCGGTGGACGAGCAAGACCTCGAGGAGCTCCCCAAGAGGCTCGGCATGTTTGCCTTCGTGAAGAAGATCCACTACAGGGTCTCCTCCAGGAGGATCTTCGTCCCCAGGTGGATCACCCACGTGATAAACAACGAGCCGGCGGTGGCCATCGAGAGGGACTTCGTGGCGAAGCTCTCCGATCTAGACAGAATAGCGCTGGACATGGCCAAGAGAGACGCCGAGATAGTCAAGTCGGCCCTCCAAGACGGCGACTTGGAGGAGCTACGCGAGGCGGCCTACGTAGTGCAGTTGAGGGGCCTAGCCACGGTCCAAGAGGACAACAGCAACAACAACGCGGTCAATATAAAATACTGCAGGACCGTCTATCCGTTGTTTAGGCGCTACATAGACACGTTCATTTCGTCGATCTCCAACAGAGGCTACAGGCTGGTGGACGAGGGGGGTTGCGTCAGGCTCCAGATAGCTTGATGTCTGAGATAGCCCTCTAGGAGGCCGGCCTTTTCGAAGATCTCGCAAGTCCTGCAGACGTCTCTCGCCGAGAGGGCCCCGCAGTATTTACACCTCCTATAGCCGCCCTCGGCCTTGAGCAGCTCGCCCAGCCGTTTGCCAAAGCTCACTAAGTTGTACTTAACGTGGGGGATCCTCTCCTCGAGCTCCGCCAGCGTGAACTTGAGGCTGTATCTGGGGTTGTTGTAGACGTACGGGCACTCCAGCTCCATTAGAGGAATACCGCGGTAGTGCGCATAAACGGCTATCTCCTCCTCTCTTATATACTTCAATGGTTTTATGCGCCTTATTAGGTCCTTCTCCTCGGCGCCCTCTAGGTCGAACCAAGCGAACCTCTTCAAGTTCCCCATGAGCACGTTCAACAAAACTGTCTGCGCCTCGTCGTCGAGGTTATGCGCTGTGGCTATCTTGGTCCAACCGCGCCTCTTCCCTATTAAGTTCATGGCCCTTCTGCGCAACACGCCGTCGATAGTGCACATGTGGATTTCTACGCCCCTTTTCGAGAGGCCCTCGGCGACCTCGAGAGCCGAGTATCCGAACACCTCCTTGAAGGTGTAGACTGAGTACGTTATGCCGTAGCGCTCCGCGAGGGCCCTCACGAAATCAGCCCTCGACATGCGGTAGAAACAGCTATAGGGATGGCCCTCGTTGATGGTGAAGGCCTCGAGCTCCACGCCCTTTAAGCGCCCCTTCTCCTTGAGCCGTCCCAATAAGTCCAAGAGCACTAAGCTATCCTTGCCGCCCGATATGGCTATCGCCACTCTATCGCCCGGCTCTATCATCCTCTCGTCCCGTATAGTGCGCCATACCTTCTCCTCTATAGACTTGAACAGACACTGGAGGCAGAGCCTCTCGCCGCTAGTCCGGCGAAAGAACTGCGCAGGCCTTTTGCCGCAAGAGTCGCAAATCATTGTATATGGGGAATTCCTCCGTGTTTTTTCTCGGCCCTCTCTATCTGGATAGTGTACGTATCCAGCCGAGTCCTGAAGATGTAGAACACAGTGCCGCAGTGTTTACAACGGGCTATCATCACGGTGTTCTCCGGCCCTTTATGCCTGTAAGTATGCGGCGGCGGCATCGCCTCCCATTCGGGGAGGTTACAGACGGGACAAACGATGGACACGACGGCTCCTCGAAGCTAGTATAAAAGTGATATGCGAGCTGTTTTTTATTGGGAGTCTGGACACTACGTGAAGTTCGTGAGGCCGTCGGCGGTCCTCATAGGCCGTTGGGGCTCGGAGGAGTTGGTCTCGGCCTTCGCAGACGCGCTATACCGCGGCGTCCCCTTCGAGGAGGCCTTGAAGGCCCAGACTCCCGAGCTTGTCGCCAAGAGGATATCGGCGTTTTATAGGCAGGGCCATTGGTCGGTCTTCGAGTTCATGGGCGCGCAGTTCCTGGTGGAGTGCTCCCGCGCTTGCCACACGCAGTTCATCAGACACCGCATGGCCTCCTACTGGGCCGAGTCGCAACGTTATGTGGATTATGCGAAGAGGGAGATCAGATTCGTGGTGCCGAGCGGGTTCCCCGAGGACGTCTTGAGGAGGGCCTACGAGGACTACCTCAAGTTGCGGGAGTCCTTCCGCCCCGAGTACGCCCGCATGGTTCTCCCCAACGCCGCGGCCGTGAAGTTCGCGGTCCAGATGAACGCCAGGGAGCTCTTGTTCAACTTCGTCCCCCTGCGTTGCGCCTCGACCGCCCAGGCGGAGATAAGACACGTATGCTGGCAAATGCTCGCCCACGCGTGGGACCTCTGGCCCACCCTGACGAGGCTCGTGTGGGAGGACTTGCCCGCGCTCCATAGGGATTTCTGCACTAAGGTGCCCAAGGGCGAGGACTGCCGCCTATACGCCATAGAGGACGCCGAGAAGGCGCACGGGCCGTTGCCCAGAAAGCCGTGGGTTGGACAAATCGCAAGGTCCTAATAAGGGGACTCGAACCCGGCTCGGCGTATTTGGCATATCTCTTCGCCAAATCGGGCGACCGAGTCGTGGTCCAGACGACGAGGCCTGGGGACGTCTACATTTACGACGTACCTCCCCCCAACCTCTTCATGAGGAGGCGCTTCCTCGAGGACCTCTTATTCGTGGAGTTCGTCGAGTCGGCCGATCAGGATAAGTTCGACGTAGTGGTCGACTCCTGCGACGTCGAGATGGACTTGGAGCTCTACAGAGGAGAGGAGGCGGTGTATGTAGAGGGCGATCCCTGGCTCTCCGCCACGCTCTCGTTTTCCAGAGGCTTGCCCGCGCCGGATCTCGTGGGGTTGCCGGTGGAGAAGACCAGCGCGTTCAAACGCGTCGAGGTGAAGATCCGCGAATACGAGGGCGCGCCGTATACGCTCTGTAGGGCAGTCGACAGCTCGTCGGGAAAGCCCTATAGGCCGATGCGGGCTCTCGAGAGGGTATACCTAGCCGCCGATATTTTCAAGGAAATTAAAGGGCTTGGCCCGCGGCCCAGGGCCCTCAAGCTGGAATACGCGGTGGGGCGCGACGTCTTTTTCATGGGCATAGGGATGGAGGCCTCGGGGAAGATCTCTCGGGTCGCCGCGGGCGGCATAACGGCGTGGGTCTACGGCGAGGCGGGGAGGACTAAGTACGTACTGCTCAAGGGCGAGCGGCGTTATTTCGAGAACGCCCTCCGCTTGTACAACGCGCTTAGACTCGACGAGTACTTCTACCTCTACGACTTGGGGGCCGAGAGAGGGGCGTTGAACATAGCGTCGCTCGGGCACCTCATGCGCTTCATGAGGCGCCGGCATGGGAAAATATAAAAACGCCGTAGTGCTCTAGCGCGATGGCCAAATCCGCGTACGCCTACATGGCGATGTGGTACTCCAAGGAGGGCAGAGAGGTCGAGGAGAAGGTCATGCGGGAGAGGCTGATAAAATGGCGCAAGGAGCCGGCCATCGTCAGAGTGGACAAGCCCACTAGGCTCAACAAGGCCAGAGCCTTGGGCTACAAGGCCAAACAAGGCGTGGTGGTCGTGAGGGTTAGGCTCAGGAGAGGGCCCTTCAACAGGAGGAGGCCCGACTCGGGTAGGAGGCCTAAACGCATGGGCGTGTACGGGATAACCTTGTGGAAGAGCTGGCAACAAGTAGCCGAGGAGAGGGCCGCCAAGCGTTTCCCCAACCTAGAAGTCTTGGGCAGCTACTGGGTTGCCGACGACGGCATGTACAGATACTTCGAGGTGATAATGATAGACCCCAACGCCCCGACAATAAGGAACGATCCGGATTACGCGGGCATAGTGGGCAGGGAGGCCAAACGCAGATGGAAGGCCAGGAGGCTTAGACAGAGGCAGAAGAAGCTGATAGAGAAACTACGCGAGACGCTCCTCCCCAAGCTGAAGTCCCAGGATAAAGGGTGAGATGCTTTGCGGAGATAGAGGTCTTAGTGCACGCCACCGAGGATTTAGATAGGGTTGTAGAAGCGCTTAGGTCCTTCTTCGGGGATCTCCCCTACGTCATCCAAGCGCTGGAGGGCCATTACGGGAACCCTATCTATTTGATCACGGCGTTTCTGGACGACTGCCGGCGGTTGTTGGAGAAGCTATGTCCCCACGTTCAACCCCCGCCGGGACAAGAGCGGGAGTGGTACATAAGGCTCGACAAACAGAAACTGGTCAAGGGCGTGGTGACCCCCTCGAGCTCCGACGACGTGGTCAGGATAAGGGTGAGAGGTGGCGGATGTAATTAGGATAAGGAGAGGGTTCGTGGAGTGGGACCTACGCGATCCCTCGGCCGAGGACCTCCTATGGGAAGTGGGGGTGAGGGTTGCATTGGTCAGACGCGGCGTAGTCACCCAGAAGATCGCGCCGGTGGTCAGGGGCGTCGACGTGGGCGTTGCCGACGTGCCGAATAGGTCCAAGTTCAACGTATTGGTCCACAAGGAGGACGTCCAGATCCTATCGGTGAACCCGCGCGAGGTCCTCACAAGAGATCAAGTGAAGACCTCCTTGAAGATGGGCAAGTACATAGAAGTAAAGCTGAAGCCGTTGTTGAAGGACTTGGAGCTCCTCGCAGAGTGGCTCGAGGTGCTGGAGCCCGACAATACCCTGTTCGCCACTCCCGTCGAATCGCCGAGCGACGTCAAGTCGCCCTTGGACGTCGAGAGCTTGCTCGTGGAGTTGACCGGCGATAGCTCTTGGAGGCGCCCCCTCAGGAACGGGCTCAACGCGCTCGTCGACCTTCTGGTGTCCCATGTATAGGTACCTCATCATTAGAGCTGACGACGCCTTAACGTGCCTCAACGACTTAAGCGAGTTGTTCATCGCGGTATTCGGCATGAAGTACAAGGTGCTCAAGTTCGACGTAGTGGGCGTGTACGACGACGTGGTAGTAATAGGGGTGCCGAGAGGGCTGGTCCAAAGGGCCAGGGCCCTCGTGGCCCTAATGGAGGGGTGTAGAACGGTCAAGGTCAGAGGCACCGTCAAATCGGCGAGAAGGACCGCGACGTCTATAAGGCGTAGGCCGCCAAACGCTTAAATATCGAGACCTCGGCCATCAACGGTGATGACGGGTATCAATTCGCGCCGTATATGGCGTGCTCGCGACGGACTGATCACCTCTTGATCTTCTCTACGAGGTGGTCCACTATGTGTTTAGCCGGGTTGATCCCCGTCGCCGCCTTGAAGCCCTGCCACGACATAGTCGGATTGACCTCGAAGACGTAATACCCCTCCTTGGTCTCGGCTATGTCGACCCCTCCGTATTCTAGGCCGAGGGCCTCGACGGCCTTGACGGCTAGCTCCTCCAACTCCTTGTTCAGCCTAGCGGGCTCCGGCTTAGCGCCTTGCGCTACGTTGGACTTCCAGCCCTCGGCCCTCCTGAACTCGGCCCCGATCGCCCTCCCGCCGACTACGACGACTCTGTAATCACCGCCGTTCTTCTCGACGTAGCGCTGCACGTAGAACGGCTTGTTGAGGTTGGTCAACATGGAGAACACGTGCATGGCGACGTCGGGGTCCTCGAGCTTGAACACGCCGTAGCCCATGCTGCCTCTGAGCGGCTTCACGACCGAGCGGCCGAAAGACGAGACCGCCCTATAGGCCGAGAACATGTTCTCGCTGACTATGGTGGGAGGGACGGGGAGGCCCGCCTTGACTAGCAACATGGCGCTGGCCATCTTGTCGCTAGCCACAAGCCAGCCCATCACGGGGTTCACGACGAACGTCCCCGCCAACTCCAAGGCCCTCGCCGCGAAGACTCGGTACGAGAACTGCTCGAAGTCCCTGAATATGCCCAGATGCCTCAAGACGGCGCCGGGCACCTCGACCTTGACCGGCTCGCTTCTCCCAATTCCTTGATATATTTCTATCCCCTTCCCGAGCCTCACCTCCAACATGTCGACGTAGATCCTGACGGGTCGATGCCCCCTCTCCGTTATGGCCTCCTCCAAGTCGGCCACGTCGCCCGGGTGGAACTCCACCTCGTAGGGTCTAATTATGCCTATATCCACGAGAGCGGGGGAAATTGTGTATTTAGGCTTCACCTAGAAGAATTCAAACGCGCCTAGATCGACTCCGCGCAGATCGCGGCATAGGGCGGGCAACAAGTACTTCGCCACTAGGTCAGGCTCGGCGACCTTGAGCGTTTTTATTTGGCTCGCGACGAGCGCCACGGGCTGTCCCACTATCTGTAAGGCCGGGTTGTATATCTGGCATCCTTGAGGGTGGTCGTAGAGCGTTATGGGCTCAGGGGCGATCTCCTTGCACGAGCCCGCCTCGCATAAGTAGATCCCCGACGGCCTCTGTACGATGTATCTGTCGGGGCCCAGAGGCACTATGGGGCCTACGGGGCAGAGGCACTCGCCGCCAGCGGCCTCGTAGAGCTCCAAGAGGATCTTCAAGACCCCCTCCTCGCCTAGCTTTTGCCTATACCTTTCGTAAAAGGTCTGCACAGGCCTCTTTATGTTGCCGCTTATTCTGAGGCCCAACGCCCTCTTAGCCTCTCCCGGATCGGCGCCGAGGGCCACGAGGACGCCCACTATGTCGTAGCGGCTAATGCCGTATTTCTCCACGAGCTCCACCCCGCGCCTCAAAAGCGCTGAGGAGTTCCTGGGCGGGCACTCGAGGCCCACGACGGCGCCCTCGCAGAGCTTAAAGGCTGTCGTTTGGGCCATGTGATAATGCCGCGCTATTAAAATATTGCTCAGCCGACTCTGCCCAGCTTCGAGAACTCGAGCTCTAGGACGCGTTGTAACACCACCGCGTATTCGAATGGTAAGTCCTTCACCACGTCCGACACGAAGCCGAGCACCACGGACGCCTTGGCCTCGTCCTCCGTGAGGCCTCTGGCCCTTAAGTACATCAATTTCTCCTCCGAGATCCTGCTGGCCGTCGCCTCGTGGGTGACGACGGCGGTCTCCTCGAACACTTGGTCGTGGGGTATAGTTATGTTGGCCGACTCGCCGTCGAGCACCAAGGCGTCGCACTGGACGTGGCTCCTCGCGTACTTAGCGCCCTTGGCCACGTACACCATCCCTCTATAGACCGAGGTGCCGCCGTTGGCCGAGATGCTCTTGTTAACGACCCTGCTTTTAGTATCGGGGGCGAGGTGCCATACCTTCGCCCCGTTCTCCTTCCAGAGCCCCCCGTTGGCCGCGGTTATTCCGTATATCTCGGTAGACGCCCCCTCGCCCTTCAATATAGTCGAGGGGAACGTATAGGTGGTCTTGCTCCCGATGCTGCCCTCTACCCACTGCACGTGAGCGCGGGCCTCCGCGACCGCCCTCTTGTTGTTGAAGTTAATTATATCGCGCGACCAGTTCTGGACCGTGGTTATCCTGAGGTCCGCCCCCTCGTGGGCGTAGCCCTCCACCATGCCGTTGTGGAAGCTGTACTTGAGGAGCCTGGGCGCCGAGCAAGCCTCTATCCAGTGTACTTGGGCGCCCTTATCGGCCACCACTATGCTGTGCTCCATTTGGCTCTCCAAGGAGCCGCCTATCAAGAAGAAGGTCTCCAACGGTTGCTCTATCCTAACGCCAGGGGGCACGTAGATGAAGGTCCCTCCCGACCAGAGAGCCCCGTGCAGTGCGGCGAATTTATGCTCGGCGGGGAACACCCTCATGAAATACTGCTTCACCAAGTCGGGGTATTTCTTGACGGCCTCCTCCATGGGGAGCATTATGACTCCTTTCTCCTCCAGTTTGCGCTTGAAGTTGAAGTAGACTATCTCGCTATCGAATTGAGTGGCTAGCCCCAGAAGGGCCTTGGCCTCAACCTCCGGCAAGCCCAGCTTCTCGTAATACTCCCTTATCTCCTTAGGCAGCTCGTCCCAGCTCCTGGCGGTCTGGGCCTGGGGCTTCGCGTAGTGGACCAAGGCCTCGAGGTCTATCTCGCCGACGCCTCTAACCCATCTCGGCATGGGGAGCTTCTCGAAGAGCTCCAACATCCTCAGCCTCAGCCTGCGCATCCAGTCGGGCTCTCCCTTCAGCTTGCTGATCTCCTCGACCATATCCTTGGTTATTCTGCCCTTCAACTCCACCGCGCGGGGCACCGGCTTGGCCACTCCTAAGAGCTCCGGCACGCGCTCGCTCTCGCCGATCACTCCGCGGACGTTTGCGAGCTCTTGTTCCATGTGATCTCTTCGTCTCCGATTTATATATCTCCCGAATTGTACGACTAAAGGGTATTTGGGAAATCGCTAAGCTATCCCGACCTCCTTGAAGAGCTTCTCGTAGCCTACTTCCTCGACCTTCTTGACAATCTCGGGACCCCCCTCGAGGACCAACCGCCCGTCGTACATTACGTATACCCTATTCGGCTCCAAGAACTTGAGTATCCTCGCGTAGTGGGTCGACAACAAGATCCCCGAACCCCACTCGGCCAGCCTCAGAAGGGCCTTGCTTATCGCCGCCATTCCGTCTACGTCGAGGCCAGAGTCGGGCTCGTCCAACACGGCTATGGACGGCTTGGCCAAGAGGGCCAACAACACCTCGGCCCTCTTGAACTCGCCGCCGCTAAAGCCCGCGCCAACCCCTCTGTTAAACACGTCGTGCCTCAGCCCAAGCTCTCCGGCCAGCTTGTACGCCTCGGCTATTCTCGGATTGGCGTCGCCTAGCTTTTTCCCGGCCTTCTTGTTCAACATTGCTTGTATCAAGAAGGCGAAGCGCACTTCGGGGATCGACACGGGAGATTGGAAACCCACGAAGACCCCCTTGGCGAAGCGCTCCTCCGGCGCCATGTCCTTGATGGACACGCCGTCGAGCAACACATCGCCCTCTACGATTTGATAACGCGGATTGCCCGCTATGGTCTGGAACAACGTCGACTTCCCCGACCCGTTGGGGCCCATCAACGCCACTACTTCCCCCGACCTCACCGCCAAGGATACCCCTTTGAGTATCCTCTTCCCGTCGACCGCCACGTGTAGATCCCTCACCTCCAAGACAGCCATGTGGATGTCCCCGAATTGGGCTTAAAAATTCAGAACTCGGCGGGTTCACATTAAAAACGTGGTCAACCACATCCCCCGTGCCCAAGCTCAAGGAGGCTAGATGGAGTCAAGAATGGGAGGAGGAGCTGATAAGGATTTGGGAGAGGGAAGGGCTCTTCGCCATTAGGATCAACCCAGACGGCGACTTCCTCGTGATCGACACGCCGCCGCCCTACCCCTCGGGCCGTCCGCATATAGGAGGCGCCGCCCATTACGCCCAGATAGACATGGTGGCTAGGTTCTACAGGATGAGGGGTTTCAACGTGATATTCCCATTCTACCTCGACCGCAACGGCCTACCTGTCGAGGTGCAAGTCGAGAAGAAATACGGCATAAACGCCCACGAGGTGCCCCGCGAGAAGTTCCTCGAAATGTGCAAGGCGGAGCTCGACGCCTTGGAGAGGGAGTTCGTCTCCATCTTCAGGAGGTGGGGAATGACGTTCACCTATTGGGATAAGGGCACCGACAGCGAGGAGTACCGCGTCATGACCCAGAGGACCTTCATCGAGTTGTGGAGGAGGGGCTTAATATACGAGGCCGAGAGGCCGACCCTCTGGTGTCCTCGTTGCCGCACGGCGTTGGCAGAGGCCGAGGTGGAGTACAAGGAGGAGGACACCTATTTGAACTACATAAAGTTCAAGGTCAAGGAAACGGGCGAGGACATCGTGATCGCCACGACGCGCCCCGAGCTCTTGCCGGCCACCGTCGCGGTCATATTCAACCCCGCCGATGGGAGGTACAAAAGGCTGGAGGGCCTACACGCGCTCGTGCCGCCGTTGTGGCAAGAAGTCCCGATCTTGCCCCACCCCGCGGCTAATCCCAATTTCGGGACTGGCCTCGTGATGATCTCCACATTCGGCGACACGCGCGATTTGGCCATAGTCAACGAGCTGAAGTTGCCCGTCAAGGTCGTGGTGGACGATAGGGGCAGGATCAAGGAGGGACCCTACGCCGGCCTATCCATCAAGGAGGCCAGGGCCAAGATCGTCGAGGACCTCGCCAAGGAGGGCCTCGTGGTTAAGAGGGAGCCGTTGCACCACACGGTCCCCGTCTGTTGGCGTTGCGGGACGCCCCTCGAGATAATCACGACTAGGGAGCTGTTCGTCCACCAGCTCAGGTTCAAGGACAAACTGCTGGAGCTGGCGGACAAGATGGAGTTCAGACCGCCCGAGTTCAAGAACATGTTAAAGGACTGGATAAAGTCCTTGGAGCTCGACTGGCCGATATCGCGGCGTCGTTACTACGCCACCGAGGTGCCGCTCTGGTACTGCAAGAAAGGCGACGAGATGACGCCCATAGTTCCCGAGGGCGGGCGCTACTATAGGCCGTGGCGCGACGAGCCGCCGCCCGAGGTCAAGGCCAAGTGCCCAGACGGGGAGCTAGTGGGCGACACGAGGGTGTTGGACACTTGGTTCGACTCGTCCATAAGCTGGATGTACGCGGCTGGGTACACCAAAGGCCTAGGCATCTTCGAGCGGGTATATCCCGATAAAATACTACGCCCGCAAGGCTACGAGATAATAAGGACGTGGCTTTACTACTCTCTTCTGAGAGCTTTCTTGTTGCACGGCAACGTGCCGTTCAAGTACGTCCGCATCAGCGGCATGGGCCTCGACGAGAGGGGAGAGGCCATGCATAAATCCAAGGGCAACATAATCGATCCGTTGCCCCCCGTCCAGAAATACGGAGGCGACGCAGTGCGTTTCTGGGCCGCCGCCGCGGCCAAGCTGGGCAGCGATTACCGCTACCTCGAGTCGTTGATAAGGGAGGGCCGCGACTTCGTCACTAAGATATGGAACATAGCTAGGTTCGTCTCCTCGTTCGAGGAGCCCTCCTCGTATAAGCTGATGCCGATAGATAAGTCCATCTTGGCGAGGGCGTACGAGGTGGGGCACGTCGTCATAAAGGCCTATAGCGATTTCGACGTGTACGTGCCGGCGTTGACTCTATACGACTTCATCTGGCACGAGTTCGCGGACCACTACATAGAGACTGTTAAATCCAGAGCGTATAATAGAGAGGGCGTGTTCTCGAAGGAGGAGCAAAACGGAGCTATATACGCTTTATACGCAGTGCTCAAGTACAGCTTAAAGTTGCTCGCGCCTGTGATGCCCTTTGTGACCGACAAAATATGGCGCGAGCTCTACGGGAAATCCATACACAAGGAGAGGATAGAGGACCCGCCCGAGGAGTGGAAAGGCGATGTCTCGTTATTCGCGTTGGTGAGGAAGATAAACAGCGCGGTGTGGAGGTACAAGAACAAGCGCGGCGTGAGCTTGGCCGATCCCCTAGGCGCCGATCTCTACGTCCCAGAGCTCGCCCTAGAGGCCGCGGAGGACCTACGCCTAACGCATAAGGCCAACTCGGTCAAGACCGGCAAGGGGAGGGAGCAAATCGACGAGGAGGGCCTCGTCTGGATAGGCTAGACGATCCCCTTGCTTTTGGGCACCTCGCCGACGATCGAGGGAGCGGCCCCGCCCCTCAACACCGCCTCTAAGATCCTCGCCGCATTGCGCCTGGACAACATCTTGTTGTTGTTGCCGCAATACGGCGAGAAGACGCATTTGGGGCATCCATCTACGCAATCACAGCCCTTTACTATCTTCAAGGCTATCTCCAACGCGGTCCTGAAATGGCGCAATAAGAGGCGGGAGGTCCCGTTGCCGCCTATATGCGAGTCGTAGATGACTATGACGCCGTCGGGGTAGCTTATGCCGCCCAGGTCGGTCTTGGACGCGCCGACAGCTATCTCCGACGCCGATATTATCACGTGCTCCGCCGCGTGATATCCCTTTGCCCTCTCCTCCCAATCCACGACGTCGTTGGGGCTAAACCTCAGAGTCGGCATGTAGAGGACTACGCCCTTAGTGGAGAACTCGTACGAGATCGGGTCTATGGGATATTCGCCGAGCGTCTCGTCGGTGGTGAAGCGTTTTAGGGCATAGCCGTACACCGTCACTCGTATCCTCAACCTCCCGAACTGATACGGCACGCCCTCCACTCGCCCCTCCTCGACGACCTCCTCCAGACGGGGCTCCATGTCCTCCAAGGCTTGCGTGGAGAGGTCCTCAGCGTCTATGGGCTCCACGTAGGCGACCTTCTTGTCCAAGTCGAGCGATTTGACCAAATAGGAAATTCCCCCGTGTATGTAGATGGCCTCGGGGTGTAGCTCGTACAAGGCCAAGGGCAGTTCCCTATGCCCCACAGTCCTCCCGTCCGTCGTCTTTATCCGCACCACTTGCGGGCTCCCCCTAAGAGATAGCTCCGAGAGCCTCTCGCGCCCCCTCTTGGTGATCTTGTAGAACCTCCCCGCCCTCTCCAAATAGCCCTCTGCGCGCAGTCGTCTGAGCAAGACGTCCAAGTATCCGCCGAGCTCGCCCTCCCTTATGGGCCTATCCAGAGCCATGGCCAACAAATGCAACGCCGCGACCTCGTCGTTTTCCCGCTCGAGCCCGAGCGGCTCCGGCCCTCGCTCGAAGAAATCCAGGGGGTTGTTCTTGTAGTAGTTGGAAATAGGATCGTTGCCGAGGATCTGCAAGACGTAGCCTGTCTGCCCCCTTCTGCCCACGCGGCCGACTCTCTGGAGATATCTGTTAAACGTCGGCGGCACCGAGGCCAAGATAGCCGCGTCCACATCGCCGATGTCTATGCCGAGCTCCAGCGTGGGCGTGGCTATCACCACGTCGAGATCCCCCCTCCGGAATGCCTCCTCTACTCTGCCCCTCTCCTCTGCCGTGAGCCCGGCCCTATGCACCGCGGCCCTATCCCCGTATCCGCGCAACTTCAAAGCTCTATAGATCATCTCGCTGTACTTGTGGCTGTCCGTGAAGACTATGCACTTGGTGTCCGAGTCTATGCACAACGCGGCCAAGGAGGCGGCCTCGGCCCACTTGGACCTAAAACGAGGGCGTAGAAGCACTTGGACTAACTCGCCCCTTCTCCCCCTAGGCCCTTGCACTACGTTCGCGTCTCTGTCGAGCAAGAGCTTGGCGAACTCGGCCGGGTTTCCCAGAGTGGCCGACGTGGCGACGTATTGGGGCCTCGCGAAACGGCCCAGCCTTTTCAAGAGATAGTACATATGGCTGCCGAGGACTCCGTTGTAGACGTGGAAGTCGTCGAGGACTACGTATCTGACGCGGGAAAGCAGTTGGCGGAACTTGGGCACGTACATCAACGCTTGGCTCACCATGTCGGGGTTCGTCACTAATATATGCGGCGGGTTCTGGTACAACAACCTCCTCTCCTTGGGGGGAGTATCGCCGTCGTAGGCCATAGCCCTTACCCCTAACTTGTCCGCGAGCGCCCTCACCCGCGCCAATTGATCCCTCGCGAGCGCCTTGGTGGGGTACATGATCAGAGCGACCGGCGCCCTCAACGCGTCTAGGCTCTCCTCGAGGATGGGGGCCAAAAAAGCCTCGGTCTTGCCGGTGCCCGTGCCCGCTATGATTACTGTGTCCTTGCCCGCCCTTATGCTCTGTATGGCGTCGAACTGGAATTGGTAGAGCCTCGTCACGCCGGCTTTTTTAAGGGCCTCCGCCACCTCGGCCCTCACGACCGCATCCACGTCGCAACAAGCCTCTATCGCCTCAGGCCTCTCCGTCTTGACGTAGACTATCTCCCTCTCGGGATCGCCGAATACTCTGGATAAAAACTCCACAAGCCCCGCGCGATGTTCTGCTTAAACTCTTTCTTCGCCTATAGTTTATAGCCTATCTTCCGGAGGAAGGCCTTCCTCTCCTCCCTATCCTTATCGCCCTCGACTCCCAGCGGCGAGTGGCCGTCGACGACGCCTATAACGCCGCGCCTCTCGGGCTGTACCTCGGCGACGATCACCATGAGCGGATTCGCCGTGGCTGCGTATATCCTGACGACCTCCGGCACGTGTTTTATCGCGTTCAAGACGTTTATGGGATAGGCGTTTCTTATGTAGATCACGAAGGTGTGGCCGGCGCCTATTTTCAAGGCCACGTCTATCGCCAACTTCCGCAACTCATCGTCATTGCCCTCATGCCTCACCAGCCTCTTGCCCGAGGCCTCGCAGAAGGCTAGGCCGAACTTCACGCCGGGGACGCTGTTGACCAACGCCTCGTATAGATCCTCGACGGTCTTTATGAAGTGCGCGTGGCCTATTATCACGTTAGCCCCCTCCGGGATGGGCACTTCGATAACCTCGAATTTGAGGGACATGACTATTCCCCCGGTATTTAATTTTCAGCTGTGGATTCTATCCCTCACCCATCCGCGGCGCGGTATACCTCATCACGCTGTCGTCGAACACTAAGCTTTAGGGCCTTCGGCGCGCGGCGAGGCGCCGCAAACGGCCTTGACCACGATAGATATGGGCGTAACGCCAGCGTTTTTCAACTCCTCGAGCACCCTATCGTTGTGTATGTCGATCACCTTGTTGTCGTCGATACACACCACGTTTATATGCGGCTCGACCTTGTCGTAATAGGTCCTTCCGTTGTGTTCGAACGAGATCAACACGCCGTTGTCCTCCAGCAACTTCAAGATGTTGTAGACAGTGCTAGCGCTGATGCTGGGCATCTTGGACTTAACCTCGTTCAAGATATCGTTGAAGGTGGGGTGTTCCCTCCTCTCGAGCTTCTCGAGCACTAACTTTAAGACCTCCATTCTTTGCGGGGTCAGTCTATACCCCCTCTCCTTTAGTATGTTCAATGGAGTTAGTTGCTCCACGTAATAGATTTGTATCTACTATAAAAGTATATTCGCCGTTCGGCGGCCTATAGATATATAGGTCTATTTATCCCGAATTCCATGAAGGTCGTCGTAGTCGGCGCAGGCATCGTGGGCTTGTCCACGGCCTATCACATCAAGAGGTCCGCGCCCTCGGCCGACGTGTTGGTCGTGGACATGATGTCGGGGGCGGGCATGGGCGATACGGGCAGATCGGCCGCGGCCTTTAGGACCATATTTACATCGCGCCTTAACAGGCTCTTGGCCAAGACCACAGTGGATTTCTACAAGAACGTGCAGAAGAGCGGCTACAACTTGTCCATGAGGTTCGTCGGGTATCTCTTCCTCGCCGGAGAGGAGGAGGTCAGGACGCTGAAGCCCGTCGTCAACGAGTTGAAGGCGATGGGGCTATCCATAGAGTTCGTCGAGCCTCCCCGCGGCGTGAGGGCCAAGGTAGCCGACGACGAGGAGGCCAAGGAGATGGGCCTTCAAGACATAGAGGCCGGAGTGTTGATAAGAGACGCCGGTATTCTAGACCCCGAGAAGGTGTTGAGGTACTACGAGGAGCAGTTCTTGAAGATGGGCGGACGGACGGCGTATGGGGCGAAGGTCACCGGGCTGATCCTAAAGCCCAAGAGGCCTTTGGGGATACCCGGCGAGCCCTTCGCGTGGCAGGACTACGAGGTCAAGGGCGTGGCGACCACGTTGGGCGACGTGGAGGCCGACGCGGTGGTGTTGGCCACCGGCGCGTGGACCGGCGACTTGGCCGCGTCGCTCGGGTACGGCCTTCCCCTAAGGCCTAGGAAGAGGCAAGTCTTCGTGGTGAGGGCCGAGGGCGACTTGAGGCGTATGCTTTACGACGACTCGCTCACGGGGGAGGGCGCCATGCCCTTCTTGATCTTGCCCAAGGGGATCTACGTGAGGCCGGAGCCCGATGAGGGCAATTTCTGGATAGGCCTCGCCGATAGGAGGCCCTTCGGCTTCGAGGAGACGGGCGTGGAGGAGGGGCTATGGCGTTACGGCATATACCCAGTCCTCAGCAAATACATACCGGCCTTCGAGGGCAAGACTCCGCACAACGCCTGGCACGGCTACTACGACGAGAACGTAGTCGACGAGACGCCCGTCGTCGACAAGTTGGCCGATGGGCTCTACGTGGCGGCGGGGACCAGCGGCAGCGGTATCATGAAGGCCGACGCCATCGGGAGGTTGGCCGCCGCGTTGGTATTAGGCGAGGGCAAGGCGGAGCTCTTCGGGGGCGTCGAGGTGCCCAGCAACGCGCTCGCCAAAAATAGATGCCTCGAGCCCGAGAGGCTAGTGCTCTAGACCGTGTAATAGATCCGTTTCTTGTTCCTCCCTCTGTTCTCTATCTTGAGTATCTTGATCTGCCCTATCTCGGCTGTGTTCTTCACGTGGGGGCCTCCGTCTGCTTGGATATCCACGCCCGGTATCTCGACTATTCTGAGGACTGGGAGATCTGGAGGGGCCCTCTCCGCCAACTTCGTGATGCCCGGTATCTTGAGCGCCTCCTCCCTCGGCAGCCAGTAGACCTTGACCTCTATCCCCCGTGCCGCCAGCTCGTTCACCTCGGCCACGGCCTCCTCGAAAGCCCTCCTCACTTGGCTCATATCGCCCTCTATGCTGAAATCGTCTCTGGCGTACTCGGGGGTTATGTCGCCGCCCGTTATTAAGGCGTTGTACTTCTTATATAGCACTGCGGAGAGCATATGGGCGGCCGTGTGGAGCCTCATCTTGCGATAGCGGGGCTCCCAGTCTATCACGCCCTTGACCACGTCGCCGGGCTTCAACGAGTGCCCGCCCTCTATGACGTGGACCACTTCGCCCCCCTCTCTGCCCGCCTTGGCCTTATATCTAACTCCGGAGGCCTCTAGATAGCCCGTGTCGGCCTGCACGCCGCCCTCCCCGTCGTGGAAGGCCGTTTTGTCCAAGACGACCTTGTTGCCGAACACGTCCAAGACGGTAGCCTCGAACTCCCTTATGTAGCTGTCCTCTTGGTAGAGCAACTTGGTCCGCATATTAGGATATCGATCCCCATTAAATGGTCTTCTCTCTAACGTACGTCGAACTTGAAGCCCCTCCTCTCCAGCTCCTTCAACACGAGCCCCACGTCGAGATCCCCAGGCACCTCGGTCACGAAGACTAACTCGACGTAGTTGGGCCTCTGGTGGGGGTCGTACCTTTCGTGGTACACGTCTATTATATTAACGCCGTGTTCGGCCAGGACAGACGCGGCGGTCGCCAACATGCCGGGCCTGTCCGGCACCTCGCCGACGAACTTGATTATCCTCCTCTGGCGTGCCATGGCCTTGTTGAGGACTCTCACCAAGATAGTGGCGTCTATGTTCCCGCCGGAAACAACGGCCACGGCCCTCCTCCCCTTCACGTCTATTTTCCCGGCCATCAAGGCGGCCACCGAGGCCGCGCCGGCGCCTTCGGCGATTACCCTGGTCCTCTCGGCGAGTAGGTAAATCGCATCCGCTATCTCGTTATCGTCGACTAACACGACGTCGTCTACGTACTTCTCTATGAACGACATGGTGAGCTCGCCGGGCCGCTTGACTGCTATCCCGTCGGCTATTGTGTCCACTTTGTCCAAGACGACGATTCTGCCCTCCTTCAGGGACTTGTACACCGACGGGGCGCCCGACGCCTGCACTCCATACACCTTGACGTTCGGCCTAGCCCTCTTCACCGCATAGGCTATGCCCGAGATGAGGCCGCCGCCGCCCACGGGGACTACCACGACGTCCACGTCTTGTAGATCCTCCAGTATCTCGACCCCGATAGTGCCCTGGCCCGCTATGACGTATAGGTCGTCGTAGGCGTGTAGGAACTTGGTATCCGGCGCGGCTAGCTCCAACGCCCTCTTCTCCGCCTCGTAGTAGCTCTCGCCGTATAGGACGACCTCCGCGCCGTAGTCCTTGGTCTTCTTTACCTTAAGCCACGGAGTAGTCGTGGGCATGACGACCGTGGCCTTGACTCCGTGTAGCTGAGCCGCGTAGGCCACGCCTTGGGCGTGGTTGCCGGCCGACGCCGTGATGAACTTCCTGTACCCCTTGCCTATGTATTTGTACATCGCGTAGTAAGCGCCTCTTATCTTGAAGGAGCCGGTCTTCTGGAGCGCCTCCAGCTTCAAGAACACCTCGCCTCCTTGGGCCCTCGAGAGCGACTCGGATCTGAGGAGAGGCGTCCTGTGTATGAGGCCTTTTTTCTGTTGTTCTCTTATTATCCCTGTGGCCTCCTCGAGGGGAGGCTCGTTCATAAAAACTCGCGTATAACGTCGGCGAGGCGCTTAATGCCGACGTCTATCTGCTCGAAAGTGCTGTACGTGAAGTTCAAGCGCATGGTGTTCCTGCCCTCGCCCTCGTTTATGTGGAAGCCGTGGCCGGGGACATAGGCCACCTTGTACTTTGTTATGGCCACGTTCAACATCTCCTTAGTGTCTATCCTCTCGGGCACTCTGACCCATATGAACATGCCGCCGGAAGGCCTCGTCCAAGTCACGCCGTTGGGCATATACGCCTCCAACGCGGCCAACATGGCGTCGCGCTTCCTCTTGTAGAGGTCCACTATTCTGGGTATATTCCTCTGTATCACGCCCCTCCTCAGCCCTTCGAGGAGCAAGTACTGGTTAAACGTAGGCGTGTTGAGGTTGAGGGCTTGTTTGGCCAACGCGAACCACCTTATGAGCTCTTGATCCGCCACGACCCAGCCTAGCCTTAAGCCTGGGCTGAATATCTTAGAGGCCGTCGATAGGTATATCACCCTTCCCGACTTGTCCATGGCCTTGAGCCTAGTCACAGATATGTTGTCGAATATGAAATAGCCGTAGGGGTCGTCCTCGACGACCAACAAGTCGTTCTGCTCGGCTATCTCGAGCAGATGTTTCCTCCTGTCGTTAGACATAGTGACGCCTGTGGGGTTCTGGGCCGTGGGGACCGTGTATATGAACTTTATGGCGGCGCCCTCGGCTTTGAGCCTTCTGACCCGCTCCTCTAGCACGTCGGTCCTCATGCCGTTGTCGTCCATGGGTATCCCCACCAGCCTAGGCCTATAGACGCGCCAGGACTGGAGGGCCGCTATATAGGTGGGGTTCTCGGCGATGACCACGGAGCTCTCGTCGAGGAACAACCTGCCGAGCAGCTCCAAGGCCTCTTGGCT
The DNA here is from genome assembly GCF_055392855.1 of Thermoproteus thermophilus. Lineage (NCBI taxonomy): Archaea > Thermoproteati > Thermoproteota > Thermoprotei > Thermoproteales > Thermoproteaceae > Thermoproteus > Thermoproteus thermophilus. The sequence goes on along the minus strand of NZ_AP042466.1, from coordinate 1,593,398 downwards.
CCCCACCGTGACTATCACGTTGTCCGCGCTAGCCCTTATCCCGTTGCTTTCGACGAACTTGGCCAGCTCCTCCCTAAGCTCGGGGACCCCCTCGGTCTGGCCGTACTGTAGGGCCTTACTGCCGTAGGTCTCGAGCACGTACGCGCTTATCCTCGCTATATCCTCTAGCGGAAACGTCGACGGGTCCGGCATACCTCCTCCGAACGATATAACGTCTGCGGTGGCCCACTTGAGGAGCTCCCTTATCTCGCTGGCCCTCATATAGGCGGTTCTGCCCGCCAACAGTTTCGACAAGTCCATATATAGGCCAAAGGAACCCCAATAAATATTTTGACATATATAAACTATATACTGATTCCACTTGCCGACTTGAGGCACTCATGGCATATGCGCAAAAGGCCCCTCCGCACGCTACAAGCCTCGCACACCAGCCGCCCGCATTTATAACAAGTCGACACGGCGTACCGAACGCCGCATAGCCTACACAAGGTCTCCTCGCAAACCTTGCAGTACCTCTCGCCCATGTCGTATTTGCAGACGCGTCGCCCGCACTTAGGGCATACGAACTCGGCGGGCTCCCAGCCGCATATCTCGCATAGAGGCATAGATCGGTAATTGCGAAAACGACGCGTGGAAAACCTATTTCTTCAAGGCCTTCAAGACCAGCCGAGGCACCTCCATCGGCGTGTCCGCGACCGGTATGCCGGCCTCCCTAAACGCCTTGACTTTGCTGTTGGCATCGCCGGAGCCCAACATCACTATGGCGCCTGCGTGGCCCATGCGTTTCTCAGGCGGCGCCGTCCTGCCTGCCACGTACCCCACGATCGGCTTCCCGATTGCGCCCTCGGCGTATAGCTTGGCCAACCTCTCCTCGGCATCGCCTCCGACCTCGCCTATGACCACTATGGCGTCTATTTCGGGGTCCTCGGCCATCTTCAACGCGGCCTCAACTAAGTCTGTGCCCACTATGGGATCGCCGCCGACGCCTATTGCGGTGTTTATCCCGAGCCCGGCGCGCGCGAGCTGGTACGATATCTCGTAGGTCAAAGTGCCCGATCTGCTCACGACGCCGATTCTGCCCGGCGTCTGGTAGACCGAGTTGGGCATAATGCCCAGTTTAGTCCTAATCGGAGGGGCGACGAGGCCGGGGCAGTTGGGCCCTATCACGGTCGTCCCGCGCGATCTGGCGTAGTTGACGAAGCGCAACGTCTCGTGCACCGGGATGTGCTCCGTTATGACCACCACGAGCTTTATCCCGGCGTCCACGGCCTCGTAGACGGCCTCGGAGGCGAACTTGGCCGGCACGAACACGACGCTGGCGTCCGCGCCCGTGGCCCTCACGGCCTCCTCGACAGTGTCGAAGACGGGAAGCCCGGCGACGGTCGCGCCGCCTTTGCCCGGCGTAACGCCTCCCACCACCTTGGTGCCGTATTCCAACATCCTCTGCGCGTGGAAGCTCCCCTCCCTTCCAGTTATGCCTTGTACTATGACCTTCGTGTTGGGGCCTACTAGAACCGTCATGAGCTGGCCAACTCCACTGCTTTTTGTGCCGCCTCTTCGGCATTTTCGTATAGCGGTATTCCCAATTTGGCCAACATCTGTCTGCCCAACTCCTCGTTGGTGCCCTTCATCCTCACTATGATCTTCTTATTGGTCCCCCCCGCCTCGGCCAAGGCCGCCTCTATGCCGGCGGCCACCTCGTCGGCCCGCGTGATTCCGCCGAATATGTTGATGAATATCACCTTGACGCGCGGGTGCCTCAAGAGCACTTTGAGCGCCTCCTTGACCACGTCGCGCGACGCCCCGCCGCCTATGTCGAGGAAGTTGGCGGGCCTACCGCCGAAGTGGTAGACGAGGTCCATCGTGCTCATGGTCAGCCCAGCGCCGTTTCCTATAATCCCGATATCGCCGTCCAGCTCCACGTAGTTGAAACCTATCCTCTGGGCGTAGCGCTCGAACTCCGTGACGTCTCTGGGATCCTCCTCGTAGGCCTTCTCGAGGTCGGGGTGTTTGAAGAGCGCGTTGTCGTCCACTATGATCCTGGCGTCGAGCAGCACGACCTCACCGGACTTAGTCACGGCGAGCGGGTTGGACTCGACGAGCTCTGCTTCCAGCTCCGTCATGGCCTTGTACATGGCCCTCACGATGGCCGCCGCTTGATCCCATTGAGGCGTCCCTTGCTTGAAGCCGAGCCAAGACGTTATGGACTTGACGTGGAAATCCCTGAGCCCCTCGAAGGGATCGACGTAGACTCTCTTTATCTTCTCGGGCTCCCTCCGCGCTATCTCTTCGATATCCACGCCGCCGATCGGCGAGGCCAAGAATAAATAACGCCTGGACGCCCTGTCTATTATCAACGAGAGGTACATCTCCCTCTCCACTTCCTGATACTCCGTGACGTAGATCTTCTTAACGACTAGGCCTTTTATGGTCATGCCGAACATCTGCCTCGCCAAGGCCTCGGCCTCTTCGGGCGTCTTCGCGACCTTTATGCCGCCGGCTTTCCCGCGCCCTGCCACTGTCACCTGGGCTTTGAGGACGACCGGCTTCCCTATCTCCTCCGCGATTTTCTTGACCTCCTCGGGGGTGTAGGCCAATTTGCCGAACGGTATCTTGACTCCGTATTTCGCCAATATCTCCTTCGCCTCGTATTCGTACAGCTTCATGTAGTTGGTCCAGAGACCTCGTTTTTAGCATTGACTACGCAGTGAGCCGTTTAGTGTTTAGACAAAGCCGTTACCCATTTAGCCACATCTAACCTCCTCGGGCGGATCCTATAGAGATACTCGGAATATGCAAGCTCGTTTCTTTAGCTTAGGGAAAAATTAATAACCAGGGTATACGACGCTCGTGGACTTGATAGGGCCAGCCACGGTCGTGAGCGTAGCCTATATCGATCCCGGTAACTTCGGCGCCAATATAGCCTCGGGATCGACGTACGGCCTCGATCTGCTCTGGGTCGTATGGTTGTCGGGATTTATCGCGATTATGTACCAGTACATATCGGGCGTTCTGGGGCTCGAGAGCGGCAGAGGGCTCTTGGACCATATATGGACTAGGCTGAGGCGCCTGCGCCCGCTCTACGTCACAGTTCTGTTCGCTATGGCCCTCTCGACGGATCTGGCGGAGTTCGTGGGCCTCATCGTGGCCTTCGAGCTCTTGTTGGGCCTGCCGGCGTACTTGGCCGCCGTCCTCGGCTCCATAGACGTTGTCTTGTTGCTCCTCTTAGGGGATAGAGGAAGGGCCTACTTCGCGGCAATAGGCGTGTTGGCGTCCGTCGTTGGCTTGAGCTTCCTCGTCGAGCTGATATTGATAAGGCCCGACTTGGCGCTGATAGCGTACCATTCGTTGGTCCCGACCTTGAAGAGCGGGGAGGCGCTCTACGCCGCGTCTATATTGGGCGCCACTGTGATGCCCCACGCGGTCTTATTGCACTCGCATATAGTCGAGGGCCTAGACAAGCGGAGGCACAGGATACAAACGCTCTACAACCTAGGCGTAGCCTCGGCCGTAAACGCGGCAATGCAAGTCATGGCGGCCTACGCCTTTTACGGGAAGTCGGTCGACATAACGACGGCGCCGAGGATCTTGGAGCCCCTTTACGGACCTCTGGCGGGCCTCGCCTTCTCAATCGCCTTGTTGTCCGCAGGCCTCGCGTCGTCGGCGGTCTCCGTCCAGGCCGGCGCGTTGATCTTGGAGCGCGTCCTAGGGAAGAGCGTGGCTAAATATAAGGCCAGGTTAATGCTCAGATCGATCAACATAGCGCCCACGGCCGCCGTCTTGGCGGCCGGCTTAAACCCGTTGGAGCTCTTGGTCTACACGCAAGTGGTCTTGAGCTTGGCGCTACCCGCCGTGTTGTTGCCCTTGGCGGCCTATGCCTCCCCCTATATATCCAAGCGCCTCGCAGTCGCGGCGTATGCAGCAACAGTCTTTGTTATACTTATAGATGCGTTGATCTTCCTCTGACGTGGACCTCGCGTCGATGAGGAGAGGCCACGAGATGAAGGATGTAAGGCCCGAGCACTATCTAGAGGCCATCTACGCGTTGTCCAGGGAGGGCAAGGCCACTCTGAGCGCCTTGGCGAACGCCTTAGGCGTCAAGCCCAGCTCGGCCCAGAAGATGTTGAGGAAGTTAGACGAACAAGGGTACATCGTGTATAGAGGACGCGGCGGGATAGAGATAACGGAGCGCGGGCTGGCCTTGCTGGAGGAGCTCAACAAGTCCCACAGAACCCTCGCGGAGTTCTTCAAGCTCATAGGCGTCGAGGAGGAGTTAGCCGAGGCTGAGGCCGAGAAGCTCGAGCACTTAATGGACCCCAGAGTGGTGGAGAGGGTGGCCAAGCTCGTCGAGGCCTTGAAGTCGTTGAGAGGGGCGTTGAGGTGACGGGGCGTTGGGCCGACTTGGCGGTATTCTTGGCCTCCCTAGCGGCCTTAGCCCTATGGCCGGCCTTATGGGGCTACCTCTTGGCCTTAGCCATATCGTCAATCTCCTTCAAGAAGCTCGTCTGGCTCCGCCTAGACGTCGTCTATATCGCCGCGGCTCTGGCGGTGTATTCCATTGCCTTCGTCGCGGACCTCGCGTCGGGGCCCAAGGGGCTTCCCGCGAATCCATTCGTCGCGGACGTATTGGCCCCAATAGTCGAGGAGGTGGTCTTCAGAGGCTTGGCCTTTAGGGCGTTGCCGCGTTGGGGGGCGTTCATCATATCCACGGCGGTCTTCGCGGCGTTGCACCCGCACCCTCTGTTGGCCCTCGCCTATGCCTTGGCGCTCACGTTGGCCTATCTAGGCGGCGGGTTGGCCGCCTCGATCTCGCTACACGCGTTCAACAACGCCGTGTGGACCGCCATATACCTAGGCCTTCTTTAGCTCAACGCAGACGAAGCCGTAGCGCTCGGCCTCGTCCAACGTCGGGTTCTCCACTGGGTACTCCGCCTCCTTCTCGCCTCTCAGAGTGGCGGATACGCGGCCCGGCTTCATGCCTGCCCTTACGCCAAACTCCACCACTTCCGACACGGTGTAGAACCTCGCCTTGGAGTAGAACGGATGGCCCGCCTCGCCCTCGCGCCTATACCGCACGCCCCATGGGGACTCCCTGGGGACTATGCACGCGACTACCCTCTCAGCCGCCCTTGACGCCTCTGCTATCATCATAGCAGGATCGTCGGCGAAACACAACGTGACCACTATCAACGCGCAGGGAAACGCCTTGTCTCTGAAGGGGAGCCGCTCGCCCACTGCGGCTACGAGGTCGAGGTCCTTAGGGGCGAGCCTCAACATGGCGATAGAAGGGTCCACGCCGGCTCTCAGCCCGAGCGGCACGGCGAATCGGCCAGTGCCGACGCCCACCTCGACGCCTCCTTCGCAGTCGAAAGCCGATGTTGCCTTCAACTCGCTTTCGTAAAGCGCCTTGTGTTTTTCGTACCAACTATCGTACCTGTCAGCTAACGCGTCGAAGACGTCCTTGGCGCTCACGACCAGCGTCAAATTTTTAGATAAAGTCTTTCTGCCGTGGATTACGTCAAGTGGCTTAAGCACTTGGAGGCGGCGCTCTACGGCCTTGCGCTGGCGGTGGCGATCGTGTTGGCCGGATATTCCTTCCTTCTAGTACTAGACGGCGTTATGTCGTTGACAAAGGCATCTAGCGAACACTATATATATTCAATATTAGGTAATCTATTTTTATTTATAATATTTATAGAATTAATTGATACATTTATAACATATATTCAAAATAAAGAAGTTATTGTCTATAAGATCATAGATGTTGCGTTGGTGGCGTTGGCGAGGGAGATCATAGTCTACATGTCGCCTGTCAATAGCCAATTCGATACTACCCACGCCGGCGTGTTGATCGCCTCGGCCCTCGTGTTAGGTATCGTAGACTACCTACAACACAAACGTTCTGCGTGAATCTTTATAAGGCGGTCCAATAAGGCGGCCGTGGAGCTCAAGCTAGAGCAGATCAAGGAGAACAAGCTCCTCGGCAGGAGGGAAGTCGTGGCCTTGATAGTCCACGAAGGGGCCCCCACGCCGACGCGGCAACAAGTTAAGGAGGCCGTGGCGTCACAGCTGGGGGTCAGCCCCGAGTTAGTCTTAGTCAAGAACATCGAGACGGAGTTCGGCAGAGGGGTCTCTAGGGCCGAGGTTCACGTCTACGACTCTGAAGCGCAAGCCAAAATTATCGAACCGCTCTACATTATCGCCCGCAATTTGCCCGACGGCAAGAAGCTCTTGGAGGAGGCGAGGAAGCGCAAGGCCGAAATACGCGAGAAGAAGCGCAGGAAGAAGAAGGGCGCGAAGAAATGAGCGAGGTCAAAAAGCTCCCGAGGGCCGCCACTTGGTACCAATACGACTACGAGAAGGGCACTATAAAGTTCTTGAGAAGGCTTTGCCCGCGTTGCGGCTCCGTCATGGCGTATCACAAGGAGCCTGTGCCTAGATGGCACTGCGGCAGATGCGGCATGACCATATTTGAGACCAAGAGGTAGTGCTCGTAATCGGCGTAGAGTCGACGGCGCACACTATAGGCATCGGCGTAGTCGAGGACGGGAGGGTTCTCGCCAACGTCAACGACACTTACGTCCCTCCCTCAGGCTCCGGGATACACCCGCGCGAGGCCGCCGAGCATCACGCCAAAGTCGCTGTTTCCTTGTTGAGGAGAGCCCTCGACCACTCCGGGAAGAGGCTAGACGACGTAGACGCCGTGGCCTACTCGGCGGGCCCAGGGCTGGGGCCCGCATTGAGGATAGGGGCAGTCTTGGCGCGCGCTTTATCGGTCAAGCTCGGCAAGCCGTTAGTGCCGGTGCACCACGGCGTAGCCCACGTGGAGATAGCAAGGGCTTTGACCGGCAGCTGCGATCCGCTCGTGCTTCTGATATCGGGCGGCCACACGATGATCGTGGGCTTCGCCGATGGCAAATATAGGGTCTTCGGAGAGACCCTCGACTTGGCCATCGGCAACGCCATAGATAAGTTCGCCAGGGAGGTGGGGCTGGGCTATCCGGGAGTTCCGGCAGTGGAGAAATGCGCTGAGGGCGCCAAGTCGGTGGTGCCCTTGCCCATGAACATAATAGGCCAAGACTTGGCCTTCTCAGGCTTAGTCACCAGGGCCGTGGACTTGTACAGAAGAGGGGAGGTCGAGCTCCCGACCTTGTGCAAATCGTTGGTGGAGACCGCGTATTACATGTTGGCCGAGGTGCTCGAGAGAGCGTTGGCGTATACGGGCAAACGCGAGCTCGTGGTGGCCGGAGGCGTTGCGAGGAGCGCGAGGCTTAGGCAAATACTCGAGGCCATAGCCGCCGACAGGGGGCTATCGCTCAAGATAGTCCCGCCCGAATACGCCGGCGACAACGGCGCAATGATAGCCCTCACCGGGTATTACGCGTTCAGAAAAGGCGTGAGGGTATCAGTGGAGGAGAGCTTCGTGAGGCAGAGATGGCGCCTCGACCAAGTCGATGTGCCTTGGTTCTACGACCTATGCCCTAATACTTCATCCGGCCGAACACCTTCCTGATGATTTCCTTGAACTCCTCGTCCTCGTCGATCTTGTAGAGGGATTTGTAGACAGCGTCTAGCCTCTCCCTCAACACCTTCATCTCGATAGACGCCACTAGGACCCTCGTGTTCAACACGGCGTCGGGGTTCACGGATATGCTGTCTATTCCGGCCCTCACCAAGAACTCCACCATCTGGGGGTACACGGAGGGCCCTTGTCCGCATATGGACACGGTGAGGCCGTGTTTGTGGGCCTTGTTTATCAACTCGTATATCGCCTTGAGGACGGGCGCCTCCCGCTCGTCGAAGTACTTGGGGTTTATCCTCACGAGGAAGTCGTTGTCGCGGTCGACGCCCAACGCCAATTGGGTCAAGTCGTTGGAGCCCACAGAGAACCCGTCGAAATACGGCGCGAACTCCTCGGCCATGAAGACCACCGAGGGGACCTCGGCCATGGCCCAGACCTTGAAGTCGCGGTCTCGGTAGAGGCCCTCCTCCTCCAACAACTTCGAGAACCTCTCGGCCTCCCACACGGTCCTCACGAAGGGGGCCATGACCCAGATGTTGGTGAGGCCCAGCTCCTCGCGCGCCTTCTTGATCGCCTTGAGCTCTAGCCTAAACGCCTTTTCGTACTGCGGCGATATGTACCTCGACACGCCACGCCAGCCCAACATGGGGTTCCGCTCGTCCGGCTCGAACTTCTCCCCGCCCCTCAAGCTCTTGTACTCGTTAGTCTTGAAGTCCGAGAACCTCACCACGACGGGCCTTGGGTATATGGCGGACGCCACCTTGGCTATGCCCTCGGCCATCTTGTCCACGAACTTCTGCTCTTGCCCTATGGAGAGGAGGTAGAGCGGGTGCTCCCCTATCCAGCTCGACACCAAGAACTCTATCCTCATCAGCCCTATGCCGTCGAAGGGCAGATCCTTGTATTCGTCTATCTTATCGGGCTCGCCTAAATTCATGTACACCTTAGTCCCCGTCGGGATGGCGCGGTATATGTGTATTATTATATCGGGGCTCGCCTTCGGGGCCTCGACGACCTTGGCCTCGGCCTTGCTCTCCACGGCGCCGAGCAGGACGACGCCCTTAGTGCCGTCGACTGTGTAGAGCTCCCCGTCCTTCAGCACTTGGGTGGCGTTGCCGGTCCCCACGACGGCGGGTATGCCCAACTCGCGGCTGACTATAGCGGCGTGGCTGGTCCTCCCGCCCTCGTCGGTTACTATGGCCGAGGCCAAGCGCATGTAGGGAACCCAATCTGGATCGGTCATCTTGGTCACTAGTATATCGCCCTTCTGTAGCTTCCTCTTGGCGTCCTCTAGAGTTAGGCATATCTTGGCCCTCCCGACCGCCACGCCGGGGCTGGCCGCGATCCCCTTCACGACCACTACGCCGCCCTTGGCCTCCTCGGCCTTTACCTTTTTCCTGCTCCACACGGTTTCCGGCCTGACTTGAACCACGAAGAGGTTCTCGGGGAATTTCATGTCGGCGTCCACCGAGAACTCTATGTCGAGCGGATGCCCGTAATAGCGCTCAAGCTCCAAGGCCATTTTGGCGTATTGGACGACCTCCTCGTCGGTGAGCGCAGGGGCCAAGGCCTTCTCCTCCGGGAGCTCCACCTCCTTGGTCAAACCGCCCTCGTCTCTAACAACGGCGACTTTTTTCCTCGATACCCTCCTGTCGATGATAGTCAGAGTGGACTTATCCACTACGAACTCGTCGGGGGTGACAATGCCTCTGGCGACCCCCTCGCCGAGCCCCCAGCCGGCCTCGATCACTATCTTGGACGTATCGCCGTTGGTGGGGTCCAAGGTGAACATCACGCCGGCCGATCTGGCGTTGACTAGCTTTTGCACCAACACGGCTATGGCCGCCCTCTCGTGCGGGATGCCCATCTGCTCCCTGTAGTATATGGCGCGCGCGGTGTAGAGGGAGGCCCAGACCTTCTTCACGTAGTCGATGACGTTCTCGACGCCTCTGACGTTGAGATAGGTGTCTTGTTGGCCCGCGAAGGAGGCCTCTTGGATGTCCTCCGCGGTTGCCGAGGAGCGCACCGCGACCGCGACGTCCTTGACGCCCACGAGCTCCGAGAGCCGCAAATAGGCCGATGCTATCTCGTCGGCTATCTCTTTGGGCATCGGCGTGGACTCTATCAAGCCCCTTATGGCGGCGGAGGCGTTTTCGTAATCCTCGGGGGATCCTCCCCTAACGGCCTTGAGCGTCTCCAAAATCTTGGGGCCCAGCCCGGTGGCCTCTATAAAATGCCGGAAGGCCTCGGCCGTGACGACGAACCCCGGCGGAACCCTCGCTATCTTCGCGACCTCTCCGAGGTTCGCCGCCTTTCCGCCCACTAAGTCGTGGTCCTTCCGCGAGACCTCGTGTAGCCAGACGATGAGCCCCATAGGCGGTATTAACAAGTGTTATTAATTTTAACGGTTCTACTCACGAAAATTCCTCATAGCGTCTTCTGGCGATAATAGGCCTTATCTATAATTGTTAAAGTACGACAAGTTTTTTAGGGAGCGCGCCTGAGGCCAGCCTTTTGTGTATCGCGCGTAATATCTCGGGCCTCAACGTCGGCTTGCGCTGAGTTAAGACCCCCCTCAGCGAACGGCCGCAGTAGATGCACCGCGAGATCTTATCGCCGTACATCAAGAAGTCCACTCCGCAGTGCGTGCATCTGCCTATCTCGGGCAGATACGACGCCTCCTCGAAGGCGACTAGGTCGGGCGGCCCCCTCAAGACTACGCCGGACGCCAGAGGGCCTAGCCTCAACGCCTTCTCGAAATCGGCGGCTAACAACACGTCAACGCGCCTCCTGTATATCTCCCCGGCGCGCCTCAAGGCCCTTCTGATCTCGCCCTCGTCGTCGGCCTCTATTACGACAAACGCCGAGTCGTCGGGCCTTTCAGGAACGCCGAATCTGTGCTTCACCTCCTCCAAGGCGCCGTCGGCCCCGCCGGCATATGCGGCCAACAACTCCTCCCGATCGCCGCCTCCGTAGAACACCCTTATGCCTTTTTCCTTCAACAAGAACACCGCGGTGGCGAGCGAGGTCAACTGCGCTAGCCTCTCCGGCGACGCGCAGTCGCCCACGGGCTCCCCCAACGCTATAGGCGTTCCGTCAACCGGCGAGCGGGAACAGAGCCAAGACCCCGCGAACACTGCGACGGGAGGCCCCTTGCCGTAGGCCACTATCACGTTGCGAGGTCGCTGAGGTGTTTTTAAGGTCTGCCACCCGCAGTACGTGTTGATAGCCAGAGAGCTGCCGGGCGCTCGCAACGGCCTCGCATACGCGTTGGCCGCCGTGGAGGACAGGGAGAGGGTCCTCGTGGTTAGGAGCCGCGAGGAGCTCCTAGCCGCCATAGACAAGTCGGAGAGGCCGTTGGTGCTCTACAGCTTGTCCACGCCGTCGTTTATAGAATATTGGCGGGAGGTGGCCGAGGCGGCGTCCAAGGCGGTCGTCATAGCGGGAGGGCCGCAAGCCGTCGGCGATCCCTTGATCCTGTTGAGGCTGGGCGTCAAGTACGCGGTCGTGGGCGACGGCGAGGTCGCCTTGCCGGCTATAGTGGAGAGGGAGCTGGGGCGGTCGGACGCGGCGCCGCCCAATACGCTCTACCTAGACGGCGGGATAAAGGCTGGGCCGAGGGTCTACGTCGACTTGGACGACTACAGGACCTACAGCAAAACGCTGGACGCGTATCCGCCAGTGGAGATAATGAGGGGCTGTCCCTATAGATGCTCTTTTTGCGCGACGTGGCGCTTCGGGCCCGTGAGGTACAGATCGGTCGAGTCCGTGGCCGAGATGGCGAGGGTCTACGTAAGCAAGGGCGTGAAGGCGATAAGGTTCATAGCGCCTGTCGGCTTCCTGTACGGCTCCCGCGACGGCAAGACCCCCAACGTAGAGGCGCTCGTGGAGCTGTTGGAGTCTGTCAAGAGAGCCGGCGGCAGGCCCTATCTGGGGACTTTCCCCAGCGAGACCAGGCCGGAGACCGTCACGGACGAGGTGTTGGACGCCATCAAGGGCCTCGTGGCCAATAAGAAGATCTCCTTCGGCCTACAGACGGGCTCTCATAGGCTCTTGAGGGCGACTAAGAGGGGTCACGACGTCGAGACGGCCCTCGAGGCCGCGGAGGTCGCGAGGAGGCACGGCTTCACGCCCGTGGTGGACGTGATAGCGGGGCTGCCCGGCGAGGGCGAAGAGGACGTCGAGGCCACCGTGGCGGCCATGGAGCGCTTGGTGAAGATCGGGGCGAAAATACGGCTACACTACTTCATCCCCCTCCCCGGAACTCCGATGTGGGGTATGAGGCCTGCCCCCCTACATAGGGCCTACGTCGAGTTCGCGAAGAGGCATAGGCCCTACGTGGAGGGCTATTGGGCCGAGCAAGTGGAGCTCTCGCGGAGGATATATGAGGGGTACGACGAGATACGCAGACACCTATCCGAGTTTAATAAGCCCCAAGTCTTGGGCGATCGATAAGTACCACATGGCCAAGTGTTTAGCCAAGGACTTCACGGACAACTCCTCGTCGTAAACGCCGGTCACCTCGGCGTATGCCAAAGCCGCTATGCGTTTATCGAGCTTGTTCTCTATATACTTCGCCAGCCTCTCCAAGGCCTCGGCGACCGACGAGCCCGCCATCGAGGCTATGAGGTCCATTACGGTCCTATCGGGCGCCAGGCCCTCGGCCAATTCGACGAGGCCTTTCTCCAATAGGAGATCCCTATATTTAAGTATAAGCGGATCCGTCAACTCCACATCTACTGTATTTCTGGATTATATTTTTTCCCGCACGCTAGCCCACGATAGCCCCCTCGGACATGAAGTAGGTGACGTCGCAAGGAGTCAAGGGGTCTTCATGGGAGACGTAGCCGATCACCATATTCGCCGACGCCTCCCGCATCGCATCGGCGAGTAGCCCCCGGCCTTCCTCGTCCAAGTAGGACTCGGGCTCGTCTAACAACAAGGCGCTTTTACTGCACGAGAACGCGAGCGCTAGCTGGACCCTCCGCCTCATGCCGGGCGATAACGACGCGGCGTTCTTGTCCAACAACCCTGCCACGCCGAAGTATTTGGCCCACCTCATGGCGGTTTCCTTGTCTCTACAAATAGATAAGAGGGATTTTACAGGCACCGAGAATAACTCAGTTGTCTGGGGCAGATAGACTATCTTGCCCCTGATCTTCTCCGCCTCGCGCCAAGCGGACGCGTCCACCCTTGTGCCGAAGAACACCACTGTGCCTTTGTCGGGTCTCTCCAGAAACGACAATATCCTCAGCAAAGTGCTCTTCCCGGCGCCGTTGGGGCCCCTTATGCAGTTAACGCCTCTGCGCAACGTTATATGTACGCCTTTAAGTACGTAAGTATTACCGAAGGATTTCCAGATATCTAGGCCTTGGATCACGCCTTGATTTTTCATTGAACTTAAGATCTTTCAATATTTTTAAATTAAGTTTATTCTAAATAAATATTTATAAAATTATCATTATATTTAATAATGAAAATAATCTAAATTATTATAATATTTTTTGTTTATCAAAATTCTCGATAAATTAATATAATAATCCCTTAAGTTTAACTTATTAAAATATAATTTGTTACTATAAAATAAGCTATAAGAATAGCGATGAATTTAGGCTACATGCGCAGGGCTTTGTACGCGATTGTCGCAGTCGTCGTGGCGGCGGTCGCCGTTGCGCTGATGGTCTACTCCACGTGGCGGGCGCCCGCTTCAATAGTTCTATGCATCGCTGGTGCCTACGCACAAGAGGGCCACATGCTAGCCGATATGTTCGGCAACTCTACGGGAGTTCAAGTCGTCGTCAAGCCCGGCGGCTCCTTCGCGTTGGCTCACCAAATAGCGCTGGGTACGCCGTGCGACGTGTTCATGCCGGTCGCCTTCAGACAAGCCGTCGTCGGCACCGGCAATTACAACCCGGGATGGGCCATAGCGATAGTTGCCGACAGCAACGTGTTGGTCTACTCCGACGCCTCCGTGAAGACGTTTCCCGGGATGGCCGATCTGATATCCCTATACGAGCGGGCCTACACGACTAACGACAGCAAGTTGTGGTATCAATTCTTCTACGATCTGACGTCGGGTAGATATCCCTTGGGCATCGCCGATCCGGCCACCGATCCAGAAGGCCTCTACGCCATGTTGATACTCAAGGCCGCGGGCAAGCTCTACGCAGGCGACGAGAGCTTCTTCGTAGCGAGGATGATCCAGAACCGCGCTAATATAACGAGGAGCAGCACTTTCTACTACGTCGTGCCGATGAAGGAGGGCCAGATAGCCTTTGTGTTCTCGTACAAGTCGTACGCGGTGGCCAACGGGCTGAAGTACCTCGAGCTACCGCCGTGGCTCAACTTCGGCGACGTCGGCTACTCGAGCTGGTACGCCCAATTCTCGTGGACTATACCTATCGAGGGCAAGCCCGTGCAGATAAGGGGATCTCCAGTATATTTGTACATTACAATACCCAAGAGCGCCGAGAACTCCCGTCTAGCGTTGCAGTTCCTCTTGTTTGTATTGAACAACAGAGAGGCATTGTCTAGGTACGGCTTAACGCCCTTGGAGAAGCCCATAGTCTTCGGCGACGTCAACTCCATGCCGGCCCAGCTCAAGGACTTATTAGATAGAGGAGATCTACAATACGGAGGGCCGTTAACTTGAAGAGTGGAATTAATCATGTTTAGGCCCATCGGCGTGGTCCGACACCAGTACCCGGACGACGAGGTCAAGAAAAGGCTTGTGGACGGCGTAATAGTCCTGGACGAGGAGTACGTACAAGGGTTGAAGGGCTTGGACGAGTTCAGCCACATAATCGTCGTGTCGTACCTACACAAGTACAGGGGCTCGCCGCTGGTCGTCAGGCCGAAACGCGTCAGAGGCGTGCCGGCGCCCGAAGTCGGCGTCTTCGCCACGGACAGCCCGGATAGGCCTAACCCCGTAGGCGTCTCGATAGTCAGGCTGTTGAGGATAGAGGGGAACAAGCTGTACGTGGCCGACCTCGACCTATTCGACGGCACTCCAGTCCTCGACATAAAGGGGTTCTCGCCGACGCGTTGCCCCAAGGACGCCAAGGCGCCGGCGTGGGCGTTGGCCGACCATGTATAGGCTCGTAACAGCCTATTCCGTAATAGCGTTGGCCTTGCTCCTCTCGCCCTTCGCCGCGCTTCTGTATTACGGGTATGGGCCCTTCCTCAACAAGTACGCCTTCGACGAGGCCTTATTGAGGTCCATGGGCTTGACCTTCTTCGCCTCGTCCATTGCAGTTCTCCTGGACGCGGTCCTCTTCACGCCGTTGGCCTACCTCATGGCCAGGAGGAGAAACGCGATCATGAACGCGCTGGCCGACGTGCCGGCATCTGTGCCGCATCCGCTGGTGGGCATAGCGCTCGCGCTCCTCTCTAGCCCCCAGACGTTTGTCGGAAAGGCCTTGAAGGAGCTGGGCCTCAGCCTATTCGATACATATGCCGGCCTAATAGCCGCGTTAGTGATAGTCTCGGCGCCTGTTTACATCAGGGCGGCCCAGAGCTATTTCGAGGCCTTGCCGAGAGAACCCGAGCTCATGGCCATGAGCATGGGGGCAAGCGATCTGCGCATCTTCTGGCTAGTCCTCCGGGGATCGGCTCGGGGGCTCCTCGCCTCCGGCTTGACCGCCGCGTCTAGAGCCATAAGCGAGTTCGGCTCAGTGGCCGTCATAGCTTATTACGTATCGGGACCTCCCTTCGGGCTCGCGAGCCCTGCCTCTGTCTATATATGGAATCTCTTCGAGACGTATTACCTATCGGCGATATCGGCGACGGCCACGCTCTTCTTGTTCTCGCTAGCTGTGTTGGCCTTGGCCCACTGGCTGAGGCTTTGAGCCGGCCCTCAGCTCGGCCCGCCCGCCGGGACCGCCTCCTCGTACTTCTTGTACTTCTCGACGAGTTCCTGCGACGTCTTATCCTCGGGCATCAACACCACGAACTCGACGTCCTCTTCGCCGTATCTATAACTGCGCCAATAACGGAATCTGTTATCGCCAGTTAAGTACAACATGGCGAGCCTCCGCTCGCCGAATGCGTGCCTCAGCTTGCACTCGCACCCCTCTATCCTTTCATCGGATATGACGTAGTAGCCGGTCCCGCAATCGCATAGCCAATAGACGTCCCTCTTGACGTGGACGAAGAGGAACGAATCGACCCTATTGCCCACTCTCCTGTAGATCGGCTCCACCACGCCCTCGAGGTAAAGTATAGGCGAAAGCGGCGTGTGGAGCGGGTATATCGCCATCTCGCCGGAGGCTAAACGCCAGACGTACCTCCTGCCCCTCTTGATGGGCTCCACTAATCCCTTGAAGTAGAGCTTGTTGAGGGCCCGCAACACTTTGTGTCTGGGATAGCCCGTCAACTCCACTAGCTCGCTCGTGGAGGCCTCGCCCCTCTCCTTTATTATCTGGAGCAGCCTCTCCTCCACCTCCACAACTCTTGTCGACTTAGAGATTTATATATTTACTCGACAAGAGGAAAAAATGGGGGATTAGACCAACTTGGAGAGCTTCTGCTCTGCGTAGTCCCAGTTGACTAGGTTCCACCAAGCGTTGACGTAATCGGCTCTCTTGTTCTTGTACTGGAGATAATAGGCGTGCTCGAACTCGTCTACTATAATCAAGATCGGCGCCTCCCCTATATGGTTCAAGAAGTGGTTCTCGAACGTCATTATCTGTAGATTGCCCGTCTCGACGTCGTAGTACAAGGCCGTCCAGCCGGTGCCTGGGAGCGAGTTAGCGGCCTCCGTGAAGACCGCCTTGAACCTGTCGAAGCTCCCGTATTGTTTGTTTATGAGATCGGCCAGCCTTCCGCCGGGCTTGCCCCCGCCCTTGCCCGCGGGCGCCATGCTCTTCCAGTAGAGGTCGTGTAGCTTATGGCCGTTGATGTTGAACGTGAGCCCCCTCAATATGCCTTGTATGTCGTAGTGGCCTTGTCCCAACTCGCCCTTGATTATCTTCTCCATCCTCTCCAACAAGGCGTTCGCCCCGTTGACGTATCCTCTATGATGCCCGTTGTAGTGCACGTCGACTATCTCCTTGCTTATGTAGGGCTCCAGCGCGTCCATGTTGTAGGGAAGCGGCGGCAGTTCGTACCTCTTGAACAAGCTCGCCGACATGTCCCCATACCCGCTTCTTATATTTAAGCATTGAGTTCTTGCTAGAACCCGATTCCGCGGGGCCGCTAAATTTTTA
Source organism: Thermoproteus thermophilus (assembly GCF_055392855.1). Classification (NCBI taxonomy): domain Archaea; kingdom Thermoproteati; phylum Thermoproteota; class Thermoprotei; order Thermoproteales; family Thermoproteaceae; genus Thermoproteus; species Thermoproteus thermophilus. Next base: position 1,576,670 of record NZ_AP042466.1, on the reverse strand, counting down.
ACCACGGCCCATTATGCCATATAGGGCCCGTAGCTCAGCAAGGTAGAGCGGCGGAGGCAAAGCCGCCGTTGCTCCAGACCCGTAGGGCGGGGGTTCAGGCGTAGCCGCCCAGAAATCCCTCCGGGCCCACCACTCTCTTCATCGCCGCTAGAAGCTCCTCCACGTCCCCTTCACGACCCATATGGGCTCCTCGACGTTGAGGCCGTCAGCCTCAGTCCTCAACTCCTCCACCAACTTCTCGTTCACCTCGACCCCAAGCCCCGGCCTATTGGGCACCTTGGCGTAGCCCCCCTCTATTGGGGTCCCATCGTATATCAAATCCCTTTTCCATTTGGGGAACCAGTCGTAGAAGGACTCCTGGATGTAGAAATTCGGTATTATCGCGTCCAGCTGGAGGGTCGCCGCGTTCAAGATAGGCCCTTGGGCGTTATGGAACGCCATGAGCACGTCGAAGGCCTCGGCCATGGCCGAGACCTTCTTCGCCTCGGTTATCCCGCCGATTCTGTACAGATCTACTTGGAGGAAGTCCACGAGCCCCTCTTTCATTAGCTCCAAGGCTTGGCTCTTCGTTATGATCCGCTCGCCCAGCGCTATCCTCAACGAGGTCGCTCTCCTGTACCTCCTCAAGCCCTCCACGTCCTCCGGGTGCACGGGCTCCTCCACGAAGCCAGGGCTGTATTTCTCGAGCATCTTGGCTATCTTGATGGCCGAGACTGCGTTGAATCTGCCGTGGTGTTCTACGAATATCTCGATCTCGTCCCCCACGGCCTCCCTCACGGCCTTGACCCTGGCCTCGGCTTGCCTAAGCCCCTTCTCGTCTATCGAGTCGAAGTAGTCCCCGAACGGGTCGAACTTCAACGCCTTATAGCCCCTCTTGACCACTTCTTTGGCCCTCTCGGCGAAGTCCTCCGGCCTCACGCAGTCTTGGTACCACCCGTTGGCGTAGACCAAGACGTCCCGCCGCGTCTCGCCTCCGAGTAGCTTATATATCGGCGCGCCTAGCTCCTTCCCTATTATGTCCCAAGACGCCATGTCCACGGCGCTTAAGGCGGCCATGGACTCTAGCGATATGGAGATGTTGAAGTCGTGTTTATACCACTCCAGCCTATTCCTCTCGACGTTGAACGCGTCTTTGCCCCTCAACACCGCCTCTATCCTCTTCACTAGGCTCGCCACGGCTTTAGACCTCAAACCGCCTATGGCCTCCCCCCAGCCCACCTCGCCCCTCGTCGTGACCACCTTGACTAACACAGTCGTGGAGGCCCATTGGGCGCTGGTGCTTTGGCCTCCCAGTATATACGCCTCTATTTCCGAGATAGTAGCCATCGGCATATGCCGCTCCGCTTTTTTATAACTCATCTGTGTGCGAAGCGTTTATTTATGGGAGCGGGTGGATACGTGTCGGACCTACTCGACAAGGAGTACGAAGTGGAGGTGGAGGGCAAGAGGTACCTCTTAAAGCCTGAGAAGATCTGGGTCCTCCAGCCCCCGGGCAAGCCCGGGGTGTTGGTGGCGCTCTTCAAGACGCCGGACGGGAAAAGGGTGCGCAAGATCATAGGCAAGGTGCCCCCGTAGCGCCGCCTTTATGCAGCCCTTCTCGCTCGTCGACGCCCTCGTAGGCGCCGCCCAGCTCTACGCCATAATCGACCCGCTAGGCGCCGTGCCCCTCCTCGCGGTGTTGCCGGATTACGAAAGGCTACATGGGCGATTTCTGAAACTCGTGGCGGTCACCGTGCCGTCCTTGTTGCTCCTCTTCGCCTTGGCCGGGCCCTATATTTTCTACATCTTCAATATAAACATCAACGGCTTCAGAGCAGCCGGCGGCATCCTCCTCTTGGTGATAGCTATCGACATATTGAGGGAGGGCGCTCCGAGGACCATGGGGATAAACCCTGAGGATTACGTCATAGTGCCGATAATCACGCCGATGTTGGTGGGGCCGGGCGCCATAACCTCGGTCATGGTGATGGCCACGTACTACAACCCGTTCTCGCTCGTCTTAGCGATAGCCGTGGCCTCCGTTTTGACGTACGCCACGATCAGGTATTCGATCTTATTGATCAAGCTAGTCGGTAGCAATACGCTGAAGATATTCTCGCGGTTCTTCAGCCTCATAGTAGCTGCGTGGGCCGTCCAGCTGATCGCTGACGGCTTCTTGGGCTTGATGAAGTCTTAAAAAACGCGGCCAGATATCACGTGTACTACGAAAAGGAGCTCGTCAAGAAGGAGATCTTCAACTTCTCGCGTAATCGTTGGGCCGCTGTGTACGGCAAGGCGTTTACGCGCTACGACAAGTCGGGCAAGCCGTTGGTCATAGAATCGCCCGACGATGTGCCGAGGTTGGCCAAGGCCTTGGGCGTCAGGACGTTCTACGCCACCGCGGCCCTTTACGGACCCATCAAGAGCCAAGAGGACGTGTCGGACTCGAGGATAAAGGCCTATACCCCTTTCTTCGACATAGACACCAAGATAGATAAATGGGAATTCGCCGTCAAGGCGGCCGAGGTGATAGTATCGGAGTTGGACAAACTAGGCGTCTCTAAATCCGTATATGTGCTCTGGTCCGGCGAGGGGATACACGTGAGGATAAACGAGAGGGCCCTCCCCGGCGTTAGGCCGGTCGAGGAGGCCCATGCCGTTGTCAGATACGTGCTCAAGAAGGCGGCCCAGCCCCTTAAGGAGCTCTCGGAGCGCTCCGGCTGGGCGCTCAAGGTCGAGGACTTGATAGACCCCAAGAGGGTCTTCACGGCGCCGCTCTCGTTGCACAAGGAGCTGGACTACGCGGCGGTCTGCGTGCCGCTCGACAAGCTCTCGGCCTTCTCCCCCGATTGGGCGAGGCCCGACAATCCCCGACACGAGGAGGGCTGCTACGCGCGGGCGGAGCCCGGCGAGGCGGCGCGGCTCGTGGAGGCCGCGTTGGCCGAGTACGAGCCGGTCCACGCGCCCATAACGGCGGAGCGAGGCGGTGCGTCCAAAATAGGCAGGTTCCAAGTCATGGCGCTCCTACAAGCCGCTCGGTATTATGTACTATACGGAGATCTGGAGAAGGCCAAGTCCTTCGGCCTCAACAGGGCCATATTCTACGCGTGGGCTAAACACTACGGACCTGCGTCGAGAGGCGGCGCGAGGGGGTCCACGAAGGCCCGTGGCGTCGGGCGCGAGAGGAACTTCGTAACGGTGGCGGGGGAGGAGGTGCAAGTGGACGATGAGACGGGCTTGTTCATGATAGGCGGTAAGCCCCAGAGGCCTCAAGATTACGATAGGGAGGTCGCGTGGAAGATAGACCTCGTGGTGCCCTACCAGAAGGCCTGGGAGGCGGCCGTCCAATACGTCTCCTCCTTTCCCAGAGAGGTTCTGGAGAGCCAATCCCGCTTCTACAAAAGGGTCTACGAGCCGGTCAGGGACACGTTCTTGGAATCCGTCGTCTTCAAGAAAGGCAGAGGGGGGTTGTTCGGCTAGGCCCACCAATACTTCTCCCTGAGCCTTCTCGCCGCCTCGACCATCGCCTTGAGCTTGGCCCTGGCCACGTCCCTGGGAAATGCCCTGAACTGGCCCGGCGCGAACCCGCAGTCGGGGTTAAGCCATATCCTGGTCGGATCGACGTATTTGACTATCCTCTCCACGTGGTTCACCACCTCCTCCGGCGTCTCGACCCTTTTGTGGTCCCTCACGTCGATAGAGCCCAAGCCTATCTCCTTATCGCTCGGGAGGACCTTGGCGAACTCGACGGGATCGCCCATCCTGGGCGCTTTGTACTCCACGACGTATTGTTTGACCTTTACGTCGAATATGGCCGGGGCCAACTTCTCGTAGCCGACGATGGGGGAGTCCTCCGTGGGCCATCTGTCCAAGTGCATACCTATGCGGACGGACGTCCCGTAGCCCTGCACGGCCTCGTTGACTAAGTCCACGGCCAGCCTTATCTCGTCCTTCAGCCCTCTGTATTTCTGCCCGTATATCTCGGCCGCGACCTTCTTGTAGCGGTCTGGCTCGTTCTCGGAGGCCTCGAGCAGATCGCCCAACATGGGCTCGTCCAGTTGTATGAAGGCGACCCCGACGTCTATGAGCCTGGCTATCTCCCTCCTCAAGACCTTGGCGTAGGCCTCGGCAGCGTCCTCGGGCCTCGGGTAATAAGGCGCCGATATCTTGGCGTGCCAGCTCTCCCACATGATCAAATACGGCGACGGGAGGGTCACCTTCACGGGCCGCGAGGCCACCGATTTGGCGAACTGGGCCTCGTCAGCGGCTATGACGCTGTCTTCTATATACCCTGAGATCACGGGCCTCCAGATCGTCAACGGGGCCTTGTACTTCTTCATTATCTCGCGAGCGTCCGGGTGGAGCTCCTCGCTCTTCACCACCTTGAACCCCTTCAGCTTCTGGCCCACGAACGCCACGAAGCTGGTCCTCCTCTGCTCGCCGTCGGTCACCACGTCTATTCCGGCCTCTTCTTGGTCCTTTATCGCCAACCTCACCGCGTCGTCCATGTACATCTTGAGCGTCTCGTCGTCCACCAAGCCCGCCTCTCTCCTCTCGAAGGCCTCCAAAAGCCATTTGGGCCTAGGCCACGACCCGACTACGCTAGTTATGAAAGCCCTCGGCAACATTGGCCCGAGAGAGACCTTAGTTAAAAATATTATTACGCTGGCTTAAACCAATAAGTGATGTAGTTCTCGCCGGGCCTCCTCCCGACGACGAGCTTGAGCCTCATGCCGGGCCTCAACGTGGAGGGGTCGGCGTCTACCCACGCCGTAATGTTAAAGCCCTCGGGCATCCTGACTATCCCGACTACGTAGTCCTTGTGGTGGGCGAAGCTGGCGGGCTTTACATTAATCACAGTCCATGTGAGTAGTTCTCCTTCCTTGGATACTTCCCTCCACTCCATGTCTGACGTCCTGCACTTGGGGCAGTCGGCTTGTGGGGGGAAGTACACAGCGCCGCACTGCTTACACTTAGTGTAGTATAGCTTCTCCTGTGCGAGCCCTTCTACAAACTTAGCGATTTTGTTAACTGACAGCTGGAACTTGAGCCTTAACTCTCTCACGTCGACCCACAGCAAGGCCCCGGTCTTGGGGTCTTTGTAGACGGGTAGCCCAGTGGCGGCGACAAGTTGGTCTAATTGTCTAAGCGCCTCCGCCTCGGCTTTGTCGAGATTCTCTCTTAGTTTTGTAATTATAGTACTCATAGAGACAAAATTGTAACAAAGGCGTAGTGGCCTGTACCCCCCACGTTGTGAGCCAGCGCCATGCCCTTTTTAATAGGCGCTTGCCTCCCCCTCTCCACCTCTTGTCTCAACTGCCTCGTGAGCTCCGCTATCATGGCCACGCCGGTAGCGCCTATTGGGTGGCCCTTGGCCTTGAGCCCTCCGCTCAAGTTGACAGGTATCACCCCGCCTATATACGTCTGCCTCTCCCTAGCCAGTTTATAGCCCTCGCCCCTCTTGGCGAAGCCGAGGTCCTCGTAGGCCATTATCTCCGCTATCGTGAAACAATCGTGCACCTCGGCCACGTCGAGGTATTTCGTAGGCTCGTTGGGGTCTATGCCGGCTTTCTTGTACGCCTTTTGGGCCGCCAGCCTGGCCGCCTCGAGCCCCGTGAAGTCCTCCCTCTTGCTCAAATTACTAGTGCCGTTAGCGGCGCCTATGGCCTTTATCCAGACGGGCGTATCGGTTATCTTCTTGGCGACATCCTCGCTGGCGAGTATCACCGCGGCTGACCCGTCGGTTATGGGAGACGAGTCGTACAGCTTTAAGGGCCACGCCACGTACCTGGACTTGAGGCACTCCTCCAACGTTATGGGCCTCTGGAACTGGGCCTTGGGGTTGAGCGAGCCGTAATAGTGGTTCTTGACGGCTATTTCGCAGAGGTCGGCCTCGGTCGCGCCGTATTTGTTCATATAAGCGGTGGCGTGTAGGGCGTAGTAGCCGGGGAACGTGAGGCCGAAGTTCTCGAACTCCCAGAAATAGTTGCCGGCCCTGCCTATGAACTCGACTACTGTCGGCGTCGGGGACTCGTTCATCTTCTCGACGCCTATGGCCATGACGATATCGGCCTCGCCGCTGGCGACCATGTAATACGCCGTCCTCACCGCGGCGGACCCGCTGGCGCAAGCGGCCTCGACCCTTATGCCGTTGCTGGGGGTCAAACCGCAATACTCGCCTACGACCACAGCGGGGAGCAACTCGCTGGACCAGCCGCCCACGTTACCCACGACGTACGCCTCCACGTCCTTGTTGTCCAGCTTGGCGTCGTCCAACGCCTCCTTGACGGCCTCCCAGGCGAGCTCGGGCAAAGATACGTCCGGCCTATAGCCGAACTTGGAAACGCCTACGCCCACTACGGCGACTCTCCTCATGTGACGATCTTGGCTATCTCCTCAGGTATTTGCCCCTTCTCTCTCAAAAGGCGTATCAGTTGGCGATACGCCGTAAGCCTCTGGATGTTGTTGGCGCCCTCGTAGATCTGCGTTATCTTCACGTGGCGGAGGAACCTCTCTATGCCGGTCTCGACTATCACGCCGACTCCGCCGTGGAGGTTTATGGCCTCCGATATTATCGACTCGGCGACTTCGGTCGCGTAGAACTTCGCCAACGACGCGACGAAGGTGAACTCCCTCCTGCCCTCGTCGGCGAGCTTCGCCGCCAAATAGGTGAGCAACCTCGCGGCGAAGAGCTTAGCGGCCATGTCCATTAGGCTGAACTGTATCGCTTGGAAGTAGGCCACGGGGACCCCGAAGGCTTGCCTCTGGTGCACGTATTGAAAGGCCTTCTCGAAGGCGGCTTGTGCCATGCCCACGGCCTGTGCGGCGACGCCTATCCTCGTTCTGTCGAAGGTCTCCATGGCGTATATGAAGCCCATGCCCTCCTCGCCTACTCTGTTCTCGTCGGGCACCTCGACGTTCTCGAAGACCAACTCGCAGGCGTTATCGCCTTGAAGGCCCATCTTGTGGTAGCATTGCTCCACCTTGAAGCCGGGAGTGCCCTTCTCCACCACGAAGAAGGTGAGGCCGAGGTATCGCGTCCTCCTATCCGGCGGCGGGTAGGTCCTCGCCAGGACTATGAAGTAGTCGGCCACGTCGGAGCTGCTTATGAAGGCCTTCCTCCCGTTTATGATCCACTTATCGCCTTTCTTCTCCGCCCTTGTCTGTATCCCCGCCACATCGCTTCCGCAACAAGGCTCCGTCACAGCAAACGCCCCAAGCTTCTCGCCTCTGGCTATGGGCGGGATGTACTTCTGCTTCTGCTCCTCGGTGCCGAAGAGGAGTATAGGGGTTGCGAACAACTCGTTGGTGCCGAAGTAGACGCTGAGGCCTGGCAGAACTCTGCAGAACTCCTCCGACATTATGGCGGCCATGCGGTGATCCCCGCCCTGCCCTCCGTATTTCTCGGGTATACCTATCCCGAAAAAGCCTTGCTCTGCGATCTTCTTTATAAGATCGAGCGGAGGCTCGCCTTTCTCCTCCACCTCCATGGCCCTTGGCGCTATTTCCCTCTCGACGAACTCTCTGACCGCTTTCCTGAACATTTCGTGCTCCGGCGTCAACACCACTGAGTAGTCCGTTATCGAATCTAACGGGAATACCATTACGCGGATTCTCTAAGTCTATTATTAAAGATTCTCTTCGTCTAGAGGCTAACTCAATTCTTAAATTTATTTTGACATGTTAGTTTTGGTGAACTCCCAAGAGGTCTTTGAAAGATATATAAAAACAAGACCTTGGACAAAGAACTACGATGACGGCGTGCCGCCAGATGTCGAGATAAAGCCAGAGCCTCTCTTCGTCTATCTCGACAGAGCGGCCGCCCGCGGCGATAGGCCCGCTTATATTTATTTTGGCGGCAAGGTGACCTACAAGGCTTTGGCCGACCACAGCGATAGGGTCTCTAAGGCGTTGAGGGAGGCGGGGATCTCTAAGGGCGACGTAGTGGCGATATACATGCCCAACCACCCGGCGTTCGCGGTCGCCTATTACGCAGCTCTGAAAATCGGCGCGACGGTGACTCCGATGAACCCCTTATACACCCCGGGAGAGGTCGTGAGGCAGTCCAAGGACTCCGGCGCCAAGGTCTTGTTCACGGCAGACGTGCTCTACGACAAGGTCCTCAAGGCGCTGGACGAGTACAAGTTCGAGCGGGTCTACGTCGTCGAGATGACCGACTACATGCCGGCGTGGATTAAGCCCTTGGCTAGACGTAGGTTGAAGGCCCCCAAGATAAAATACGGCGGGGCCGTCGCGCGATACGCCGATTTGCTCAAGTACGAGCGGGAGGTCAACAGGGCGTCCGTGTCGCCGGAGGACCTAGCCGCCTTGATGTACACGGGCGGGACCACCGGAATCCCCAAGGGCGTCGAGATAACCCACGCCAATATATCCGCCAATCTACAACAACTAAAGCCCTTCTACGACGTGGTCAGAAGGGCGAGGGGCATGCCTCCCGATGAGCCGATGGTCCTCGTAGGCGTCCTCCCCTGGTATCACATCTATGGACAAATCACTGTAATGCACTACGCCATATTCGAGGGACACACGGTGCTGGTGTATCCGCGTTTCGACCTCAAGCGCGTCCTCTCCGATATAGGCAAGTACAAGGCATCCGTCTTCCACGGAGTGCCCACGATATATAATCTGATAATAAATAGCCCCGACGCCTTGAGGTACAACTTGAGGAGCTTGGCCTTCTGTATATCCGGCTCGGCGCCTCTCCCAGTCGAGGTCGCGAAGAAGTTCGAGGAGCTCACCGGAGCTCCTTTGAGGGAGGGATACGGCATGACGGAGACGGCCGTGGTCACACACCTCAACCCCTTGTTGAACGGCAAACACAAGCCCGGGTCCATCGGCTTGCCCATACCGAACACCTACGCCGCCATAGCGGATCTCGACAAGCCTGAGCTCCTCCCGCCCGGCCAAACGGGCGAGTTGGTAGTATCGGGGCCGCAAGTCATGAGGGGATATCACAACAAGCCCGAGGAGAACGAGGTGGCCTTCTTCTGGTGTTGCGGCATGAGGTGGTTCAGGACAGGAGATATAGCGTATATGGACGAGGAGGGCTATTTCTACATAGTGGATAGGAAAAAGGACATGATAAAGTACAAGGGCTATTCCGTCTTCTCCAGGGAGGTGGAGGAGGTGCTCTACCAACACCCATGCGTCAAGGAAGCCGCCGTGATAGGAGTCCCCGACCCCGAAGCCGGCGAGGTGCCGAAGGCCTACGTAGTCCTCAAGGAGGAGTGCAGAGGCAAGATCTCGGCGGACGATATAATCAAGTGGACGTCCGAGAGGCTGGCCTCATACAAGCGCCCAAGGATCGTGGAGTTCAGGGACGATTTGCCTAAGACCCCAGTGGGCAAGATATTGAAGAGGGCTTTAAAGGAGGAGTTGGCCAAGAGGTCGTGAGGCTGGGCGGCTTGAAGGCGAGCGATATAGGCATCGGCGCTTGGCAGGCGGGCGGCAAGGCTTGGCTCGCGGATAGGGGCGAGCTCATTAGGGCGTACAGAAGGGCGTTCGAGCTCGGGATAAACTTCGTGGACACGGCCGAGCTCTACGGGTGGGGGGAATCGGAGAGGCTAGTAGGCGAGGCCGCGCGGGGGTACGACGTGATAATAGCGACGAAGGTGGCCGGTTTCCACTGGGGCAGGATCGAGAAATCGGCTAGGGAGAGCTCGAGGAGGTTGGGCCGCATCGACCTCCTCCAGCTTCATTGGCCGCCGCCCTTCTACGTCCCCCTATGTAGGGCCATCAGAGATCTCGAGCGCCTCAAGGAGGCGGGCCTAACCGCCGAGATAGGCGTGAGCAACTTCGGCGCCGATCTCCTTCGCAAGGCCGCGGAGTGCCTCAAGAGGCACGAGATCGTGTCCGACCAAGTGGAGTACAACCTACTCAACAGAGCCGCTGATAGCGAGGAGTTCAAGAAAACCGTCGATGAGCTCGGCGTGGGGATAATAGCGTGGTCGCCGTTGGCCAAAGGGGCGGTTTTGGGCAGATGGGGGCCCGATAAGGCCAGGAGGGTGGACCCCTCGTACCGGAAGGCCTCGACCGAGGAGGGCAGACGCGTGGTGGAGGCCGTATTGCGCATAGCTAAGGCCAGAGGCATTTCGGCGGCCCAAGCGGTCTTGGCGTGGCTGAGGCATAGAGGCGTTTTGCCCATACCCGGCGTCAAAAACGTGGCGCAAGCCGAGGACGTGGCGGGCGCCCTCTCCGTGCAGTTGCCGGAGGAGGATCTGTTGCTCCTAGATCGTCTAAGCGAACCGTTCACGGCCGGACCAGTCGGCATGGCCTCTATAAGGTACGTCCCGGGCTTCCTCCAGAAGTTGCTCCTTAAACTCTACCCGTTATAATTTAAAAAATTACGAAAATAATTTCGTATGGCCTACAAATACCAATTAACGCTAAACAATCTGTTGAGGTATATAAACTATGTTTTCAGCGATGTGCCCATAGTTTATAGGCCCCCGCACGGAGCCGACATACGCTCGACATATGGACAAGAGTATAGGCGCATATTGAGGTTGGCCGACGGGCTGAGGAAACTCGGCGTAGGGCCAGGCGATAGGGTAGCTACCTTGGACTGGAACACCATATGGCACTGGGATCTATATTGGGCTGTGCCCGGCATAGGGGCGGCCCTCCACACCGTGAACGTGAGGTTGGCTCCTGAGGATATAGCGTATACGATAAACCAAGCGGGGGATAAAGTTCTCATATACCACAGAGACTTCGCGCCGCTCGTCGATAAGCTGAGACCCCACCTTAAGTCCGTGCAGACGTATATCCAGATATCCGACGGCATGGGCGTCGCGGGCAAAGACGTCGAGATAGAGGACGTGATAAAGTCGGGGGAGGAGAGGGAGTTGCCCGACGTGGGCGAAGACGTCGTGGCCACGGTGCTCTACACATCGGGCACCACGGGGAGGCCCAAGGGAGCCTATTTCACCCACAGACAGCTGGTGTTGCACACCTTCAGCGTGGCGCTCGCGGCGGTCGGCTATAGGGGTTTGGCCAGAGGCGATTGCGCCGACATAGACGGAAGGCCTTGCGCCGCGCTCTACCTAGTGCCGATGTTCCACGTCCACGCCTGGGGCTTGCCTTGGGTCTACGCCTTGATGGGCTGGAAGCAAGTCCTGCCGGGCAGATTCGACTACGGCCATATACTCAAGCTAATAGTGGAGGAGGAGGTCAAGGCGATGGCCGGCGTGCCCACGATACTCTACATGCTCGTGACGCACCCCGATCTGCCGAAATACGTCGCGGGCATAAGGAGGCTGGCGCCTATATACATAGTAGGAGGCGCCGCGCTCCCGAAAGAGTTGGCCAAGAAAGCCGCCGATGCTGGGTTCGTGCCCAGGGTCGGCTACGGCTTGACTGAGACCGCGCCGGTGGTCTCGTTAGGCTTCTTCAGGCCCACCGAGAAGTTGCCCGAGGACGCGGACAAGGCCTTTGACCTAATCGTGATGACGGGCCTCCCCAACCCGCTCGCTGAATTCGTCGTGGTCGACGAGAACGACAAGCCGGTGCCCAAGGACTGCAAGACCGCGGGCGAGCTGGCCTTAAGGGCGCCGTGGATAACCCCCGAGTACATAGGCGATCCCGAGAAGACCAAAACGGCGTGGCGCAACGGCTGGTTCCACACAGGCGACGCCGCGGTGTGGTGCCCCGACGGCAGGATCAAGATAGTGGATAGGCTCAAGGACGTGATAAAGTCCGGGGGCGAATGGATATCGTCTTTGCAGCTCGAGGACCTCATAATGATGCACCCGTCCGTGGGGATCGCGGCCGTGGTGGGCCTGCCCCACGAGAAATGGGGCGAGAGGCCCGTGGCCTTCGTGGTGCCCAAGCCGGGCGTTTCGGTGAGCCCGGACGAGATATTGGCGCATCTCCAGAAGTTCGTGGAGGCGGGCAAAATACCCAAATGGTGGCTCCCCGATAAGGTCCTAGTGGTCTCCGATTTGCCCATGACGGGCACCGGGAAGATAGACAAGAAGGTGCTCAGGGAACGGTACAAGGACCTCCTTAAAAACGCCTAGTTTTTCTCGCTCAGTTGTATCCGGCATCCGCGACGGACCTCTAGCGCCGCGGCTGTTCAAGTGCGCGCGGATGCCCGGGCATTGTCGGAGGCGAAATTTAATATACATGAAATCGAGAGCGCATGGAAGGGGCCGAGCTTGAGTATAGGGCCCTCTTGGCCAAGATATATGCGGAGAGGCTCGTGCAAGACCTCGACGAATTCGTAATCATATACGACAAGACGCCCAGTTGCGCGGCCATGGCCTCTGCCGTGTTGGCACTCGTCTGGGCCCGAGGAGCGAGGGCGAGGGCAGTGGCCTACGACGAGCTCGATGAGGATGTCGACAACGCCCTCCTCCTCATGAGCCCATATGTCGAAGGGCTGGAGGAGAGGGCCGTGAGGGCGCTCAAGCGCGTGAGGAGAATAGCTATACTGCACACCCCCGTCTTCTACGCCCTAGACGAGGCCGAGGGGGCCGAGGAGGTCTTAAAAGACAAGGAAGTACGCTACGCGGTGAGGGAGACTCCCGGCGAGATAAACATATACAAGGTGCGGGTGGAAGGCGAAAAGGCCATGGCTGAGTTGTACGACGCGTTGAGGTTAAATCCCCACGAGGCTCAGATCGTGAGGCGGTACGAGGCCTCGAGGGGCTAGGTCGGCCCTGCGTTTATTACCTGGCTTTTAGACTCCGAGAGGTTGCCTAGCCAGCGGCCCAGCTCTTGACATAATAAAGGTTTGACCCTAAGAGATATCCGGAACAGCCCGCTAAGTCGCAGCTTCACGGGCTCCTATGTTGTAGCTGTTTCAACTTCACACGTCCATGCTACGGTTATTGCGACAAGCCCATCTCGACGTCGATGGCAACTAAATGAGGAATTGGAATCCAGTTCTAAAAGAAAACATTAACATTGTTAATGCTTAAATGTCTATTTCGAGGAAGTCTTCGTGAAGAGAATCTGGGCTGGACTGTGGATCACGCTGGCCTCGGTGCCTTTGGCCAAGGCGACCGCGACACCATCAGATTATGCCCTACTGCCAGTAGTCTTTAGCCTCATGGCTGGCATAACTGTGTTTATAGGGGCTTTGGCCTTGTATTATTTACGGGAGAGACTCAGCAACACCTCCCTCGGCTTCTTACAAGCGCTTGCGGGCGGCATCTTGGCCTATTTAGCTCTGGAGACCGGCCACGCGGCCTCTGAATACGTCGAGGGGTTGGCCAGATGGGGGACCGCCGCAGAGTTCGTAATTGCGGCTGTCGCGACCACTCTCGCCTTCGTCTTTACCTTCCTGGCGCTTGCGCGCGCAGAGAGGGCGGCTATTCGCGAAGGCCTGGAGCAGTCCATGGCCACGGCCTTTGTCATAGCGGTGGCGCTCGGCGTGCACAACATGGGCGAGGGCTTCGCCATAGCGGCGAGCCTTCTAGCAGGCGCGTTGGCTTCGGCTGTGTTGTTCACCGTGGGCTTCGCGGTCCACAACGCAACTGAGGGCTTCGCCATAGCGGGGCCTCTCTTGGCGAATAGGAGGGGGCGACCTCTCATAACGCCTATTCTAGGAATGTCCATATTAGCCGGCTTGCCTACGGTGGCCGGCGCCGGCGTGTACTACTTGGGCGTATCTAACGGGCTTTTCCTCGCCGTCTTGAACTCGGTGGCCAACGCCTCCATAGTCTATGCCATGTTGCACGTGAACCTCAGCGCCTTGTCGAGGCTAGGCGGCTTGACGAGCCCCAAATTCTGGATTGCCATAACCCTAGGAATAGTTTTAGCATTTACCACAGAAAGTGTCATTTTATTTTCGGGTTTTAAGTTCTAAATTTAATAGAAAAATTTTTAAATACCAAATAAAATAATAACTATGGTCAAAATAAGAGTGAAGTACGTCACCTCAGCTCTGAGAGAGCACCATGAAAAAATCCTAGAGGCTTTACAAATCTTAGATAAAATATTATCTGCTCAAAACCCAGACCCCGACGATGTCCTCAAACTCATACACTTCGCTCAACACTTCGTAGACGCGTGCCATCACGGGATCGAGGAGTACATCCTCTTCCAAGGGGCTAATAGGGCCGGCTTCCCCTTTGCCGAGGGTCCCATATACGTCATGGTCTCCGAACACGGCGTGGGGAGATACTTAGCAAGGGTGATGGAGGAGCTATACAAGGCGTGGAGGGAGGGGGATGCCGGGGCTCTGGCGGAGCTCGTGGACTACGCCAAATTGTATGCAGACCACTTAGCTCAACATATCGAGAAGGAGAACATCGCATTGTTTCCAATGCTCGAGTCCGCAGTCGTCGAGATCTCGGCGAGCAAGAACGTGGAGGATTTGGAGAGGGAACACCAATACGAGAAGTGGATAGCACTGCTCGACGAGTTGAAGAAGAAGTATGGACTTTAGCCTCGTCCTCTTCATGCCGATGTTCTACAAACACGCTTGGACTGCTGTCAATTCTCGGCGGGGGAGGTTCCCGAAAGGCCTCTGGGCCAAGGCCGTCGCGGTCTACGAGGCCTTGTTCTACCTCTGGGCCTTGACGTTGGGAGGCGCGTTGGCGCCCCTCGTATTCCTAATGGCGTTGATACATTTCGTGGGAGTTCCCTTGTACTTCACGGGCGTGTTGTCGAGGTATTCCCAATACGGGCGCCACTACTCGGCGTTCGAGGCCTTCGAGCTGGCGTTGCTCGTCGCCTTGGCGGCGTTGTTAGTAATATAGGCCATCTCTAAACCTCCATCACGGTCGCGAGGGCTTGGAATAGGTTCTCGACATCGCGTGCTCGAGACGAGGCGGAACCCTCTCAACCAAGCAAGCCCCTCGTGGTAGCCTCCAAGCCCAACCCGACCGGAGCGCACACGGCGTAGGGCATTAAGCCTATTACCGACTGGTACGTCGCTAACTGTCGAGCAACAACGCGGGCCCCGCATCAGAGGCGCCGTGAGGGACGAGATTTAGCTCGAGAGATCCGCAGAACTTCGCGCCGAGGACGTCTCGTGGAATATGCAACGCCGTAGAGCTAGCACTAGGCGAGGGACGATAGGCGAGCAGAAGAGGCTCAGAGGCACAACTACCTTGCCCTTATCTACGATGTCAGCCGACGGCTCTCGCGCATGCATGGGGGCGGAGGCCTTGGTGTAAGGGCAGTAGTTATAGTCTAGCTTCGCCAAGGGCGCGTAAAGGAACGGGGGAAAACTACTGAACTTCTAGGGCTATTATCTTGCCCAACGCCCTCACCACGTCGCGCATGGATATGATCCCGTACAATTCGCCGTTTCTCTCTAGGACGAGGACGTGCCTTATCCAGTGTTTGTTCATCATCTCCACGGCCGCTTCCACCGGGTCGTCCACGTACACGTAGACGAGCGGGTGCGTGGTCGCCGCCTTGTCCACAGTCACGGTCAAGGGGGCCTTTCCCGCGATGGTCCTCACCACGTCTCTCTCAGTCAATATGCCCACCGGCCTCTTGGAGCCTTCACCGCTTACCACCACCAACGCGCCTATATCGTGCTGAGCCATTATCTCTATGGCCTCCTCCAACGTTGTGTTGGGCGTCACGGTCACCACAGGCCTAGAGGCTAAATCCCTACATTTCATGAAAATCTATATAATTATGTGCTTAAAAATTTATCCTTATAATTATATTTATACAATCTTATTAATTTATACAAGAAATTATGTGTTTAAAATAAAAAAGAAATATATATTAATATTAAAAATTATCTTATAACTCAATATATCTTTAATTGTTGATATAATGCACAATTCCTCTACTGATGTAGTTCCTCGCAAGCTCGATCAGGCACTCTAACTGTAGCCGAACCCTGGCGGTCGTAAGCCCTTCCTCGCTTAGAACGTGCGGCGCGTGTTAATTGGTTGCCGTGATCTACGTATGCGCGTCGGCCGCCGTCGTTCGGCCGATCGCCTTAACCGAAGACCGCGGCTAATACACGTACACCAAGATGCCTTTGCCCTTGGCATATGACAAGACATCTTTACCCATCAAGGCGCCCGCCAGGACGGGCACGGCCGGTTTGCCCACTTTGTCGCCCACTACCTCGGCCTTCGCTAACAGAGCGCCCACGTCCTCTACCCTCGGCCTTACCTTGACCTCCACTACGTAAACCCTCTTGTCGGTCTCCACGAAGAGGTCCACGTCAACGCCGTCGAAATCGGCGTTTCGGACGCGCCTCAAAACGACCTCCCCTGACGTCGTGAGCTCGGCGTTTAAGTCCTCCCAGACGTAGTGCGTGTACGTGGACTCTGTCAACGCGCCCAAGCCCTCCTCAAGCCGGGAGAACCTCTTGTTGACCTCGTCCCTAAAGGCGAAATAATCGTCGAGGAACCTCTTCCAGATCTCAAACCACTCCTTCCACTTTCTATCGTTCTCCTCCCATCTTCGCCAGTTCTCCTCCCAACGCTTCTCGTTCTCGAGCCACCTCCTCTCGTTCTCTTCCCACCGTTTTTGGCTCTCCTCCCACCTGCGCCAATTCTCTTCCCACCGTTTTTGGTTCTCGAGCCACATCTCCTCGTTCCGCCTCCACCTCTCCTCCTCTAGTTGGACGAAGTGATTGAAGTCTTCGCGTAGCTCCTCGATCCTCCTCTCGAGCTTGTTGAAGTCCTCTCTCAATCGTCTTAACTCCCTCAGTACCTCTTCAAGGCCCAGTAGCCCTGCTACTGCTAGGCGGAATTCCTCGTCCTCCTTCAAGAGCTTCAAGAACTCCTCCTTGAGGCCCACGCAGATGTGCGACCTCCGATATATATTTATGGCCTCCAAGCCAATAGATACACGACGCGTTAAGTTTAGTGAGCCCCGGGGCTAACCCGCTCAGCACCGTCGGCGGTAAGGCTAGCCCTAGATCACAAGGCCTAAAATTTATGGCCGTGGGACTGATAACCTACGCGATTACGTGGTCGGCGAGTTCGATAGAGTATTTAGACGCGAGTTACGACT
Source organism: Thermoproteus thermophilus (assembly GCF_055392855.1). NCBI lineage: Archaea > Thermoproteati > Thermoproteota > Thermoprotei > Thermoproteales > Thermoproteaceae > Thermoproteus > Thermoproteus thermophilus. The sequence goes on along the minus strand of NZ_AP042466.1, from coordinate 1,559,729 downwards.
TTCCTGGGCCGTCGCGTCCAATAGTAGACGCGCGGCTCGAGAGATATTTACATAAGCTTCGACAAGGCCGAGGACTTCGTCGAAGTGAACGCCAAGGTCATAATCGGCGTGAAGAACGGCGAAGTTGTAGACGTAGAAATCCTCCTAGACAAAGAAGAGATAGAAAAGCTAAGAAAAACATTTTTTGAAACCACTATTATTAAAAGAACGTGCCAACTGGTTTTTCAATAACGACTACTATAAGGCGCTCGCCGTAGGGGATCTCTAGCCGGCATCTAGGCCCCTCGATGCCCTCTCTATCAAATACATGACGGCCCCCTCCGACGACTCCCCACCATCTGCAACAACTTCTCAAGGCCTATTGGCTCGCTAACCATAGCTCGCCGCCTCGGCGGCGTTTTAGAGGCCGTACCCTGTTCTCGTTACAAAAATTTTAGCGCCTCTAGACTACGCCTCTTCTCAAAACGCCGCCTCTGCCGGCGTCTTGGTTCCGGGTCCACTTCATCGTGAATTGTCTCTGACACTCACGGCTACAGAAAACCCAGGGCTTGTTGACGCAACACGTCTTCACGACGATGGGCGTGCCCTGGATGATCCTCCCGCAGTTGGTACACCGTAGCTCCGTGACCCTCGCGACTTTAAGCTCGAACGGCATGGGCCTCGGCTGTGAGGTCCTTGGCCACCACCTCGGCGATTTTCCTCCCCGACATAAGCATCCCGCCGAATATAGGCCCCATTCTGGGAAGGCCGTATACGGCGCAGACCGCCATACCCGCCGCGTAGAGGCCAGGGGCTACCCTGCCCGTGTGCTCGACCACTAGCTTCTCGGACACCTCCGACCAGGCGGACTTCTCTCCCTGTAGCTGTATGCCGAGCTCCGGCACCTTCCTGGCAGCCACCGATATAACTTCGGCGTCGTGGCCTGTGGCGTCTATCACGGCCTTGGCCTGGGTGTAGAGCGGGTCCACGTGCATGCCCGACATCTGTATAGGCGTCCATATCCACAAGAGCCCCACCACCCTCGGCGGGTCGCCTCTGAAAATCACGTCGTCTACGTGGACTCCTAGGATTATCTTAGCGCCGGCGTCTATCGCCCCAGCCGCCAGCTTCGCGATCAGCTCGGCGGGGTCGACGGTGTAGAGGCCGTCTCCCACCGGCTTGTACCTCACCTTGAAGTCGCGGAGTATGGGCACCGCATCTTCTTGCACCACGATCTTCGGGATCATGTTCCCGCCTGGGCCGATGCCGCCGCCGAAGGAGAAACGCCTCTCGTACACCACCACCTTGAACCCCTTCTCGGCCAAGTACCTAGCCGCCGTGAGCCCCGACGGCCCGGCGCCCACGATAGCCACGTCCACTTCGCTGTACTCGTAGAGGTCTTCGAGGCCGTGTTTGATTATCGCCCTCCCTATCCTTAACTCCATGGAGGCCGTCAGTTCTGTATATTAAAGGTTTATCGAGCGCGGATAACGGAATTATTGTCGGCTATTTGCTGGGGTCCGTCTAGAGGATTCCGCGTTTATCCGCACAGCTCGGAGCGCCGTCTAGCACGGGCCGAGCCAGCCGCGGTAATAAAATTTTTATCTACTTAATATAACCTATTTATGATAACGGAGGAGTTGAGGAAACGCGCCGACGGGATCTGGCGGAGGATCTTCGCCCATCCCTTCGTGGCGGAGCTCTACGGCGGATCCCTCCCCGTGGAGAAGTTCAAGTATTATCTACTACAAGACTACAATTATTTAGTGAACTTCGCCAAGGCCCTCTCGTTGGCCGCGGCGCGGGCCCCTAACGTGGAGCTCATGAAGACCGCCCTTGAGCTCGCACACGGCACGGTGACCGGCGAGATGGCCAACTACGAGGCGTTGTTGAGGGATGTGGGGCTGACGCTCAAGGACGCCGAGGCGGCCGAGCCGAACGGGGCGAACGTGTCCTACATGGCCTACCTCAAATCGGTCTGCGCACTCGAGGGCTTCTACCAATGCATGGCGGCGCTCCTCCCGTGTTTCTGGAGCTACGCCGAGATCGCGGAGGTCCACAAGGACAAGCTGTCGGGCAACCCCGTCGCCGTGTACAAGAAGTGGGCGTCTGTCTACTTGAGCCCTGAGTATAAGGCCTTGGTGGCCAAGCTCAGGGAGGTGTTAGACGCGTCGGGACTCCCGGCCGAGGAGCTGTGGCCGTATTTCAAGGAGGCGTCCAGATACGAGCTGGAGTTCTGGCAAGCGGCCTATGAGGGTCATTGAGACTATAAGGAGGGAGCTGGAGCCGCTGAACGCGGAGATACGCGCGGCGTTGAGGCCCAGCAGAGAGGCCTTGGCCAAATTCGTCGCGAACCAGCTGTACATCGTCCCGCACGACCTCAAGGCCCTCTCGACGGCCATGGCCAAGGCCAAGGAGCCCGACGAATACCGCTTCGTCAAGGCTTTGATCGACGGGGATTACCAAGCCCTACAGCTGTTGAGGGAGCTGGCCGAGGAGATCGGCGTTTCCTTCTCGTGGGAGGCCCTGGACCCCTCGGCCGTGGCCTACACGCATTTCCTCTCGTGGTTGGCGCTACACGGCACCATGGGCGACTTGGCGGTGGCCATGACCGTGAACTTGCCCGTCTGGGGCGAGAACTGCTCCGTCCTCGCTAAATGGGCCCGGGACCAAGGGGTCAAAAAGCTGGGCTTCCTGGAGATGTTCGCGGGGCCCTACGAGGAGCTCGAGGCCGTCGCCGAGGCCATAGCCCAGAGGTATCTGGACTGGGGTAGGTACAAGTTCGTCGCCAAGGCGATACAGCGCTACGAGCTCGAGTTCTGGAAGGCGGTGTCCGGATGAGGAGCGGCCCTAGGCCGTCGAGAGGCGAGGCGTAGATCTCAAGACCAGCAAGGGGAAATCCCTCCCGTATATCAGCTTGAGCGCCTCGCGGGCCTTGGCCGTTGCCTCCTCAGCGGACGAGGCCGTGATGTTCACGTGGCCCATCTTGCGCCGCGGCCTGGCCTCGGCCTTGTAGTACCAATAGACTTTCCCGAGCCGTTCCAGCTCCTTCAAGGGCAACCTCTTGAGGTCCACGCCGAGTATATTCACCATGGCCGTCGGGGCCATCGCGCGCGGCCGGCTGGGCGGGAGCCCCAAGACCGCGCGGACGTGGTTCACGAACTGGCTGGCGTCGGTCTCGAGAGTCCAGTGGGCCGTGTTGTGGACCCTCGGCGCTATCTCGTTCACTAACAAGCGGCCGTCCCTCGCCTCGAAGAACTCCACCGCGACGACGCCCACGTAGTTGCCCCATTCTAGTATACGGCGCACGTACTCGTACGCCTCCTCCGGCGCCTCGACGGGCGCGCGGTTCCACACCAAGATGCCGTGCACGTAGTAGTTCTCCGCGGGCGGGTAGAAGTAGATATCGCCGTCCTCCGACCTAGCCGCCACGATTGAGAACTCCCGTTTTATGTCCACGTACTCCTCTACGAGGAGCTCGCCGGCCAGCCCCCTTATATAGGAGGCCTCGTGCGGATATACGAATTGCCCCTTCCCGTCGTAGCCCCCGGCCGGGACCTTCACGTAAGCTCTGCCGAAGGACTCGGCGATCTTCACGGCGTCTTCCCACCCGGAGGCTCTGCGCCAAGTCACTGTGGGCACGCCTATGGAGTCCAGGAACGCCCTCTCCTCTATCCGGCTTCTCTTCAACTTGAGGTAAAGCAACGGAGGCCTCAGCTTTCTTTTCCTCTCGGCGTATTCGGCTATGGAGATATCGACGTTCTCGAACTCGAAGGTGACCGCGTCGGCCTCGTCGACCGCCTCGAACGGGTCGAGGGGCCTCCTAGCGCATCGATACGCAGGAGCCCTCGGGTCTGGGTCGTACACGACGAAATCCACAGGGATCCTCTGGGACTCCCAACACATCATAAGCGCCAGTTGGCCTCCGCCGAGGACGAGCAACCGCATGGCGTCTTGGACTTTGCGCCTTAAAAGCTTTATTTAAAAACCCGCCGCTTATGTTCCAGCTGGCCGGTTCATTTTTTAAGTAGTAGATGAAAACGACTTTATGAAAGACTTGGAGAGGACCTCCTCCTTCATCCTCCTCATATGCTCGCGCACCTTCTCCCTCACCTCAGGGTACTTAACGCCGAGGATCCTCGCCGCTAAGTAGGCAGCGTTGGCCGCGCCCCCCACGGCGACTGTGGCGACCGGCGTGCCTCTGGGCATCTGGACTATCGAAAGCAAGGAGTCCAAGCCGCCCAGATGCCTCGTGGGTATGGGAACGCCGATGACTGGGAGAGGCGTAAGCGATGCAGTCATGCCCGGCAAGTGGGCCGCCCCTCCCGCCCCGGCGATTATCACGTCGAACTCCTTCTCGGCCTCTTGGGCGAATTGGAACATGTAGTCGGGCGTTCTGTGAGCGCTGACGACCCTCGCCTCGTAGGGTATCCCCAAGGCCTCTAGGACTTCCAGCGCCTCCTTCATGACCTCCAAGTCGTTTATAGAGCCCATGATAACCGCCACTTTCATATATCGAAGGCCCGGCGGGCTAATAAACATATAGCGCAAGTTGCGGTATTCGCGGGGCGCGCGCCGAGGAGGCTCATCTCTTCAGCCACTCCTTTAAGCTGAGCCAGAGCTTGAGCCCCCCGACGCCGTTTCTAGACACGTGCGGGTCGACGGCCCGCTCCGGGTGGGGCATTAGGCCGAGGACACTCCCCTGGGCCACGCCGGCTATGTCGTCGACGGAGCCGTTGGGGTTCTCCACGTACTTGAAGGCGACTCTCGGAGCCCCGACGGGTATATAGCGTCCCTCTGCGTGGGCGACCGGCATGTAGACCACCTCGCCTCTTTGGTAGAGGAGAGTGAAGGGCGTTTCGTTGTCGACGACGCGGACGGGTATCCATTTGCTTATAAAGCCGGGCGGATCGTTGGGCGCTAGGGCGCCTGGGAGCATGCCGGCCTCGACCAAGATCTGGAAGCCGTTACATATGCCCAACACAGGCGTCGCCCTCTCGGCGTCTTCGCGGACGTGCTCCACGGCCTTCGTGGCCGCGGCCACGACGCCGGCCCTTAGCCTATCGCCGTAGGAGAAGCCGCCGGCTAGGACCACCGCGTCGTACCTCCCGGGCGCATAGTCCTTATACCACACTATCTCCCCCCTCAGCCCCGCCAGCTCCAACGCCCTGATCACGTCGTGATCGCCGTTTGTGCCGGGGAATTTCAAGACGGCTATCATGCCTCCGCCACCTTCAACACCTCCACGACGTGTATGTTGGGGTTGCCGAGGCGGGCCTCCTTGGCTATCCTCAAGGCCGCGGCCCTCGCCTCTTCGGGCCCTTGCGCTTCGACGTATAACGCCAAGCACTTCCCGGCGCGCACCTCGACGTTGTGGCCAAGCCGCGCCAAGAGGTCCTTAGCGATGGTCTCGCCCTCGGGGTCCCTTATGGAGGGCTTATAGGCGATGTTCAAATAAACCACGTACTTCATAAACATAAGGGAAAACGAGCGTTTAAAGGGTTTTCTCCTTTAAGCAATCGCTTTATTGTGATTTAAACTATTTACTTAAAGTACAGCGGAAGACTCCGAGCAACGCTCCGGTATTTTTTAAGAAAAATTTTAAAGTAGACTAATTCGATCGACATGGCCTTGAGCCGCCAAGAGCTGGAGGCCATAGAGAGAGGCCTCGGCAGGCCTCCCACGCAAGTCGAGCTGGCGCTCTTCCGTTCGCACTGGTCGGAGCACTGTTCCTATAAGTCGACCAGGATGTGGTTGAGGCGGTTGCCCTCTAAGGCGCCGTGGGTCTTAAGAGGGCCCGGCACCGACGCCCCCCTCGTCGAGATCGCCGAGGGGCTCTACGCCACTTTCAAGATCGAGAGCCACAACCACCCCAGCGCCGTGGATCCCTACAACGGAGCCGCCACGGGCGTGGGCGGCGTGATACGAGATATCTTGACCGTCGGGGCTAAGCCCATAGCGCTCCTCGTGAACCTCCACTTCGGGCCTCTCGAGCACCCGCACGCTAGATGGATAGCCTCGAACGTGGTCAAGGGGATCTCGGACTACGGGAACAGAGTCGGCATCCCCGTCGTCGGCGGAGAGACTTGGTTCGACGAAGATTTCACCTACACGCCCATAGTCCTCGCCACGTGCGTGGGCATCGCGACGCCCGACAAGGTGCCCCCCGGCGGCGTGGAGGAAGGCGATCTAATAGTCGTGGCGGGGCTCAGCGCGGATAAGAGCGGCTTGGGAGGCTCTGCGTTCGCCAGCAAGACGTTGGGAGGCGACGTGGAGGAGGACCTAGGCGCTGTGCAGGTGGCCGACCCCCTCATGGGGAAGAGGCTTATCGACGTAGTCCAAGAGGCGACGAGGTGCGTCAAGTTCATAAAGGACCTAGGCGGAGGGGGCCTCGCCACTGCGTTGGCGGAGCTGGCGGATTGGTTCGGCCTAGGAGTGACGGCGGAGCTGGACAAGCTCCACAAAGCGGACGAGGAGATGGGCCCCGTCGAGTTGCTCACCAGCGAGACCCAAGAGCGCCTCCTCTTCGTCGTCTCGAAGAGCCGGCTGAGGTGCATCGCCGATCTGCTGGAGCGGTACGAGGTGCCCTACTCGATAATAGGCGAGTTCACTAAGACGGGCCGAGTGGTCCTCTTGTGGCGCGGCGAAGTCGTCGGAGATATCCCCGTCGAGTTGGCCGCCAAGGCGCCGGAGATTGTCTGGCCGGCGGCCCCCTATGAGCCCCCGCCTCTGCCCGACGTGCCGGAGCCCCCCATCGATAAGGCCATAGACCTAGTCCTCTCTTCGCCCAACGTGGCGTTGAAGGAGGCCATCTATCGCCGTTTCGACTTCGACGTGGGGGTGAGGACCGCGGTGAAGCCAGGCGAGGGCGACGCGGCCGTCCTCAAGTTGTTCGAGAGGGGCAACTTAGGCGTGGTGGTGAAGGGCGACGCGAATCCGCGCTACACGTACTTGAGCCCTAGGCTGGGCGCCGCTAACGCCTTCGTGAAGGCGTATAGGAACGTGGTCGTGGCGGGAGGGGCGCCGAGGGCGGCCGTCGATAGCATAAACGTGGGGAGCCCCGAGAGGCCCCACGTCTATTGGCAATTCGTGGAGGCCGTGGAGGGCCTTCGCGAAGCCGCCGAGGGCCTCGGAGTTCCCATAGTCGGCGGGAAGGTGAGCCTCTACAACGAGCACGAGGGCCGGGCGGTGAAGCCGACGGTGGCCGTCGTGGTGTTGGGCGTCATAGACGACGTCTCCAAGGCGCTTATGGCCAAGTGGAAGGACGGCGATGGGGTCTACGTCTGGGGCTACACCAAGGCGGAGGTGGGCGGCAGCGAGTACTTGTACAGAGTACACGGGCTGATAGCGGGCTGGCCCCCCAGCGTGGATTACGCAGTCGAGAAGAAGCTGGCCGAAGCGGTGCGGAGGTGGCGGGATAGGCTGACGGGCGCCAAGGACGTGGGCCTGGGCGGGCTCGCCGCTACCTTGGCCAAGATGGCGGTTGCGAGCGGCGTCGGCGCCGACGTGGACGTCTGCAAGGCGCCGGGAGATGCCGGGCGGCTGGACCTCCTCCTATTCAGCGAATCCAACGGCAGGTTCGTGGCCGCTGGAGAGGAGGGGCCGGGCGTCAAGATAGGCGAGGCCGGAGGCGATGAGTTGGCGCTTAGATGCGGCTCGGCCCTCGTCTACAAGAAAAGCGTGGAGGAGTTGAAATCAATTATGGGATTGCCGCTTTGATATGTGCGGCATAGGCGGAGCTAGAGGGGCTGGGGCCGGGGCCTTGGTGAAGGGGATGGCCCCTTGGCTGATGCACAGGGGGAGTGAAGGAGTCGGCTACGCCTACGCAGGCCCCGACGGGTTGAAGATGGGCGAGCCTCCCGACGACGCCGAGGCCGCGTTGGTGCACACCAGGTACAGTACATCGGGCGAATACGGCGTCCAACTACAGCCCGTCATCGCGAAATATCGCGACTTGGAGCTCGCCGTGGTGTTCAACGGGACCGTGGTGAACTACAGAAGGCTCGCAGAGGGGGCCCGCTTCGACGGGGAGGCCTTGGCCAAGGCCTTGGCCGAGGAGATATGGGAGAGGGGGCTCGAGGAGGGGGTCTCCAACGTCTACTCCAAGATCGTGGGCGCCGCCTCCCTCATAGCCTTGACCCCTTGGGGCCTACTCGCAGTGAGGGACCCCAGAGGCGTGAGGCCTCTCTCCTACAAACGCGGCGACGGCGGCGTCGTCTTCGCCTCGGAGAGTGTGGCGGTGAACGGAGGCGAGGAGATGCCGCCGGGACTCGCGGTGTTATACGGCGAGAGGACAACGGCCTGGAGGATACCGCCGGGGAGCGGCGGGGTCTGCTCTCTGGAGCTCGTCTACTTCGCCCACCCTGCCTCGAGCATGGGGGGTAGGCGAGTCGCCGATGTGAGGAGGGAGCTGGGAAGGGCGTTGGCCGAGATCGAGACCCACGACGTGGACGTCGTCGCGTACGTGCCGGAGACCGCGAGGATCGCGGCCGAGGCCTACGCGGCGGCCTTGGGGAAGCCGCTGGTGGACGCCGTCGTGAAGAACAGATTCGCCGGCAGGATCTTCATCGCGCCGCCGTATCTCCGAAATCCTGGAGAGGCCTTTAGAGTAATACCGGAGTTCGTGGCCGGAAGGAGGGTCGCCCTAATCGACGATTCGCTGATAAGGGGCACTAACGCCAAGGCCGTGGTGAGGATGTTGAGGGAGGCCGGCGCAAGGGAAGTGCACGTGAGGATCGCCTCTCCTCCCGTAAGATGGCCTTGTTTCTTCGGCATGGATTTCCAGACGCGGAGGGAGTTGATTGCATATGGCCGCGGCTTGGAGGAGATGAGGAGGCTAATAGGGGCCGACAGCCTCGTCTACCTCCCGACGGATAAATTCAAGGAGATAATAGGCGACGCGTGTTTCGGGTGTTTCACGGGCGAGTACCCCATGCTCATAGACGTGGACGAGGCCGAGAGAGAGGTCGTCGCGTCGCGGCGTTGAGGCCGGCTAGGGCTCACGCCGATGGCGGATAGCCGTTAGGCTACTATCGGCAGAAAGGAATATATAAATAGTCTGATACAAAGTTATGGGCAAGTGGACCCTGGCGGCGGCCCTCGTGGCGATCGGCGCATTGGCGGCGGCCTTGTACTTCGGCGTGTTGAACGCGCCGTTCGGCTTCGGCCAGCCGTTTAGCAAGGACAACTTCGAGGTCAACTACACTTTGGGCTCTACTACGTATTAGGCAGACATCGAGAGGAGTAGCTGTTGGGGTGGATCGTCGTGGGCAACGGTCCGCCGGGGAACTACACATACGGCGTGTTGATGGGCATAAACTTCGAGGCTGCCTCGCAAGGCAATTCACTCTATGCCAAGACTTGTAGCCCGCTCGGCATCTGTATCAGATTCCAACAATCGCCGCCGCTCCTCCCCCCTCTACTCGAGGCCTCCAACGGGTCGGGAGCTGCCAGTTCTTGGGCTATTCGGGCGCGCTGTACAGCGGGAGCTCGTCTGAGAGCGTCGCGATTGTCGAAGGTCCGTTTAGCTCTGGCGGCCAAGTCAACATAAAGGTATGTGCCGTCAACGAGGTCCCGCTCTGGGTCCGCTTAGTCTCCGCCGCGAGCTTCTTGGGCAGAACGGCCTACTACGCAGTACTAGACATAAACGCCACTAAAGCGGGCCCGTTCAACGAGCAGACCTACCGCAAGATATTATCTGAGGTCAAATAACCCCCTCATCTTCTTTCCTCCAAGGGGACGTATTTTAGGCCAACGGGTCCGACGTACTTCTCGGTGGGCCTTATGAGGCGGTTGGCCTGGCGGTACTCGAGGACGTGGGCCACCCAGCCGGCCACCCTCGACACGGCGAACGTGGGCAAGTTGATGTCCACGGGCAGGCCGAGGTAGCGGAAGATCACCGCGGCGTAGAGATCGGTGTTGGGGTATATGCCCTTCTGGGCCAACTTCGCCGTGACGTACTCCTCGAGCCTCTCGGCTATCTCGAGCCATCTGTAGTCGCCCCTCTCGGCGGCGAGCTTCTTGGCTAAATCGCGGAGGACCTTGAGGCGGGGGTCGGGCCCCTTCTTGTATATCCTGTGGCCGAAGCCCGGTATCCTCCTCCCCTTGGCCAACTGTTCGTCGACCCAGCCCTCCACCCTCTTGGCGTCTCCTATCTCTTCCATCATCTTAGCTGCGTCCACGTTGGCTCCGCCGTGGAGGGGCCCTTTAAGGCTCGCTATAGCCGCAGTGATGGCAGCGTACATGTCGGAGAGAGTAGAGGCCACGGTGACGGCCGTAAAGGCGCTGTTGTTCATGGAGTGCTCCGCGTAGATTATCAACATGGCGTCCATGGCCTTGGCCTCGACGTAGCTGGGCCTCTCGCCTTTCAGAGCCCAGAGGTAGTACTCGGCGTGGCTCTCGGCCTCGGCCGGGTCGAGGGGCTGGAACCCCCTCCTCAGCCTATCGAAGGCCGCCACGACGTAGGGCATAACGGCAGTCGCCTTGATCCCCCTCCTCAGCTCGGCCTCCAGCCCTCTGTCCGAGAGGTCCTCGCCGAGGGCCATGGCCGATATCGCGGTTCTCAACACGTCTATGGGCTCGGCGCTCGGCGGGACGGCCTTGAGCAGACGCTCGACGTGTCCTGGAGGATTTCTATTCCTCTTGAGCTCGGCCTTGAGCTCCTCTAGCTCCGACCTCTTGGGCAGGCGTCCGTGCCACAACAAATAGACGACCTCCTCGAAGGTGGACTTAGCCGCGAGTTCCTCGAGGTCGTAGCCTCTGTAGTAGATCTTGGAATTCTCAAGGTCTATGTAGCATATCTTGGTCTCCTTCACGACGACGCCCTCGAGCCCCGGCGAATACATATGACAGGATTTAAATATCCTTATATACATAGTACCCGATTCTCGCCGACGGTGGCGTAGACGGCCTTTGACCTAGAGGAAGAGTATCGGTGCCTAGCGTGCGGAGGAGGAGCCCGCGCCGCGCGGCCGTCGGCGCCGATTTAGCCGACACCCAGCGCTGGGCGGGGCGGCCCGCCAGCGCCGCCGGTTTATCCCCCGTCCCCAGCCGGCGAGGCCGGCCGGGTTAGGCCGAGGGGCAGCCGAACGGCGCGGGTTATACCTACTTACACTCGTCTTTTATAACGGTACATAGTATTACTATAATAATATTTATGTGTTATTTAATATATCCAACTGCTTGCTACGTCGATCTGTTAACTCTATGAAGGGCTTATTGGGCCCCGCCCGCGGTCGCGCTGGCGTCTGCGCTATTCCATTATTTTCATTTATTTGTAATTATTTAAAATTATAAAGTTATTTAAAGAAATATTACTATATAAAAAAGTTATAAAAACATTAAATTCAAGGCGATATGTCTCAGGAATTCCTCAAGGTTTACGAGGAATCTATGAAGGATCCAGTGGGTTTCTGGGAGAGACAAGCGGCGAGGCTCTACTGGCGCGCTAAATGGGAGAAGGCCTACGACGACTCTAATCCACCATTCTACAAGTGGTTCGTCGGCGGCGAGACCAACATAGCCTACAACGCCCTCGATAGGCACGTGCAGAGCGGCCGCGCCAACAAGGCGGCCTTGATATGGGTCTCCTCCAGCGGCCAGACCAGAGTGCTCCGCTACTGGGACTTATACAGAGAAGTGAACAGGCTGGCCGTCCTCCTGCGCATGCGGGGCGTGGAGAGGGGCGATAGAGTCGCGATATATATGCCCATGGTGCCGGAGGCCATGATCGCCATGTTGGCCGTGAACAGAATCGGCGCGGTGCACACAGTGGTCTTCTCCGGCTTCGGCGCCCAGGCCTTGGCCGATAGGATCAAAGACGCCGACGCCAAGATGGTAATAACGGCCGACGCCATGACGCGTAGGGGGAAGATCATACCTTTGAAGCCAACCGTCGATGAGGCGTTGGCGTTGGCCGGAGTGGACGCCGAGGTTTTGGTCTACAGAAACGTAGGCACGGGCGTGCCCATGAGGGAGGGGAGGGACTTCTGGTGGCAAGAGGAGATGAAGTCCGTGCCGCTGAACGCCTACGCCGAGCCCGAATGGGTGGCGGGGGACGAGCCGCTGTTCATACTCTACACCTCGGGCACCACGGGCAAGCCCAAGGGCATCCTCCACCTCCACGGGGCCTACATGGTGTGGATATGGTACGCCTTCAACCACCTCGTCGGCGCCGAGAGGGAGTTCAGGGACGACATCGTGTTCTTCTCCACGGCCGACATAGGCTGGATATCGGGCCATCACTATGGGGTTCACGGACCCCTGCTCAACGGCCTCACCGTGTTGTGGTACGACGACGCTCCCGACTACCCACATCCCGGCATATGGTGGGAGATAGTGGACGCCTACAAGGTGACCCACATCCTCTTCTCCCCCACGGCGATTCGCTTGTTGATGAAATACGGCGACGAGTGGCCCAGGAGGTATAAGCTGGACACCCTCATGGCCGTCTACCCCACAGGGGAGGTCCTCAACGAGGAGGCCTACAAGTGGTTGAGGACTTACATATGCAAAGAGCCTTGCCAGATAGCCGATATATGGGGCCAGACAGAGACTGCTTGTTTCGTCACGGCGCCGGGCTCCATGAACTCGGGCGGCTTCCGCTACAAATACGGCTCGGTGGGCTTGCCGTACCCCACGCTCAACTTAGTGGTGCTGGACGACGAGGGCAAGGAGCTCCCGCGCGGCCAGAAGGGGCACGTGGCGGTGAAGCCGCCTCTGCCGCCCGCCTTCTTGCACACGCTCTGGAGGGACCCCAAACGCTACGTGGAGAGCTATTGGTCGAAGTTCAAGGGCTACTACCTCACGGGGGACCTAGGCTATATAGACGAAGAGGGGCACCTCCACATATTGGGCCGCTCCGACGACGTGATCAAGGTGGCGGGCCATCGCCTCTCCACGAGGGAGGTTGAGGACGTAGTCGCGTCGCATCCGGCCGTTGCCGAGGCCGCCGTGGTCGGCGTGCCGGACCCGGTGAGAGGCGACGTGTTGGCCGTGTTCGTGGTGCCCAGGGCGGGCAAGTACATAACCGAGGAGGAGGTAGTAGCCCACTTGAGGAAGAACTTAGGCCCCGTGGCCGCGGTCGGGAAGGTCGTGATAGTGGAGAAGCTCCCCAAGACCCGCACGGGCAAGGTTATGCGGAGGGTGTTGAGGGCCATGGCCTTGGGCCAGCCGCTCGGCGATTTGAGCACTCTGGAGGACGAGGAGAGCATAAAGGAGCTCGAGGCCAAGCTTGGCGGTGCCTAGATCGACACGAACTCGTAAAGGCTTATGGCGGATAGCGCGAGGAACACGGCGGCGGCGAGGGACGGAAGCGCTATCTCGGCTCCGTACCCGCGGAGCGCCCAATAGGCCGCCGCCAAGAGCTCAGTAATTGCGGACAAGAACAAGAAGAGGAGCGCCAGGAATAGCCTCCGGCCAGCCCTCTTGGACCTCAGTCTAATTATAGACGCCATGGAGAGCGCGGCCGCCAACGCCGAGGCGGCCCCCAGCGCCATTACGACGTACCAGAACATCATTCCAGAAGTCCCCAATATTTTCTCAACAACCCCGATATCGTGTACACGGCGCCGTAGCTATCGCCGAGCCTCTCCACTAGCCCGTGCTCCAAGAGGACCTCCAAGTGGTGCCTCACGGTCTTGTAGTCCAGGCCCAACTTCCTAGCGAGCTCGTTGGCGTTCATGGGCCTCTCCGCGAGCGCCTTCACTATGGCCAACCTCGTGGGGCCTCCCCTCGTCGCGTGGAAGAGGAAGGCGATGAGCCGCTTCGCCTCGCGCTCGCTTAACCACACCGGCGCAGCGAATTGGCCTTATATATTTTTTCCCAAATTTTTGGGAAAAGGCATATCACCTCATATCCACGAGGGGCCATGAAGATCGGCCAACTGATAATCGGGCTAATAGTGGGGGTCATCATAGGGTTGGCCATAGGCTACTTCGCCGTGCCTCCGCGCACGATCGCGATCGCCAGCACTACAACGACGACCGTGACGCAAACAACGGCGATGACGCAGACAGTCACCAGCACTACGACTGCAACGACAACTCAGACCATCGCAACAACTACGACGGTCACGACGACGCAGACCGTCACGGCGCCTCCTCCGACGGTCCTCAAGCCCGTCTACGCGGCGTCAGCGGTCATAGACGGCGCGGGCGGCGGCGTCGTGTACGCGCCCCCGCTCCTGGTGGTGGTGCCGCCAGGCACATACGTCAAGATGGGCAACTCGACGCTATCGACCTATAATCTAACAGTAGTGTTGTACCCGCCGCCGGCGCAAGCGCCGCCCGACGGCTCCACGCCGGCTCTCACGTTCGCCTACTTCGTGAACGGCTACAGCGGGCCTAACGCCTTGTTCGTCGACGATAAGGGCAACCCCAAGCCCGTGATAACCATAGCGGACGTGCCGAGGAATTGGACCTCGTGGGCATACGCCGGGTACAGCTACTCGGGCCTAGCCATATCGGGCGGGAGATACCTCTTTCAGAACAAATGGATCGCCGCGAGCGGCTGGCTGGTGAACTTGCAGTTCGTCAGGCCCATCGCGTGGGTCTTCGCCGTCAGCAAAACGCCGGCGCCCGAGCCCCAGACGGTCGAGGCGATAAACAGCAAGGCGCCCGGCTTCGTCCCCATGTCGGCCGCCACTATTAGAATAGCCAACGCCAGCGGCGGCGCCGTGGCGTTGGGCAATCTGCTCGTAGTGGTCCAGCCCGGCGCCTATCTAGAACAAAACGGGACGACGACAGGCAACTACAACTTCTCGTTGGTGTACTACTTGGCCTTGAACGTGTCGGGCGTAGGCGCGCTACGGCCCATGACGGCGTACGCCTTCGCCTACAACGGGCTCGTGACGCCTGCGTTGTCCTTAGTGGACAAATACGGCAGGCCCATGCCGGCCATCACTGTGGCCTTGTGGCCGCCCGGCACTACCAGCTGGACGTGGATCCCCGCAACGTCGGCGCCCTACGACGCCACTCTGGTCAACGGCTCCTATAAATTCCCAGATACGTGGGTAAAAGCAGGACCCTATTTGGTCAACCTGCAGTTCTTCAAGCCGGTGCTCTGGGTCTTCTTGGCTAAGACCAGCGGCTTGTCTCAAAGCACGACCGGCGGCTACTCCGCTACGAGCGGCTACGGCTGAGCCCCCAATTCGCGTTTTTTATCCCTCACCGCTTTTTCTACGGAGCAAGCGCTCCGACGAACAATAAGCGCCGGGGGTGGGATTTGAACCCACGCCCCCTTGCGGGGACGGGCTCTCCGCCCGTCGATAGCAGGCCCGCGCCTTGGACCAGCTCGGCCACCCCGGCTATCTCCCGCAACGCCCTTTCTTTTAAATTTTACTCAGTACCGGGCCCTATCCCGCGAGCTCGTCCTTGTGCCTCTCCCAGAGCTCCGCCAACGCCTCCAAGTGCTCCTTGGGCAACGGCTTGCCGTCGCTCGCCTCGGCGTATTCCTCCAGCTCCTCCTCAGAGGTGGCGGTCACCAAGACCGACGTGATCGGGAAGGACAAGACGAACTTCAACGCGTATTGGCCCAAGGTCAGCCCGAGCCTCCTCGCCAAGGGGGCCACCTCGCGCTCCACGATCTCCCTGGCCTTTTTGAGCCATTCGGGGCGCCTCAAGGAGCGGTGATCGCTCGGCGGGAAGTGGGGCTTGAACCTATCGGTGAGGACCTCGCTGGCGTGCGGCACTCTGACCAAAAGCGCCCTCCCCGCGCCCTCGGCGATTAGGGTCCTCCCCGGCTCTTGTTCCAGTATGTTGAAGACGAACATCACCGAGTCGTACCCCGCCCTCAACGCGGCCCTCCCCTCGGCCAACACTTGCACCTCTGGGCCCAGCGCAACGCCGACGTATTTTGCGACGACGCCCCTCAGCTCCAAGAAATGCCCCGCGGCCCTTTCGACCTCGTCGGCCGGCGGGTTGTGCAGTTGGATCAAGTCGGGCCTTCTGCCGAGCCTCTCCACGGATTTCTTGACGGCGAATTCGAGATACCCCTTGTCGTATCGTCTAGGCGGCCTTTCGGGGTTGGAGTAGAAGTCGTAGCCGACCTTGGTGGCCAAGAAGACGTCCCTGCCGGCGAGGAGCTCCCCCAACAGCTCTTCCGACTTCCCTCTGCCGTATACGTCAGCTGTGTCGAAGAAGTTCACGCCTAAGTCCAAGGCCTTCTCCACGAGCCTCCTCGCCTCCTCCCGCCCCACATCGCCGTACATCCCGCTTATGGACCAAGCCCCGAAGCCTATCTCGGAGACCTCCGTATCGCCGAATTTCCTGTACCTCACGTCACTAGCGATTTGCGGATTTAAGGACGACGCGCTCGTATTCCTCCTCCACGAGCCTCAACGCGTTCAGCCCGAGCCTCTCCGCCCTCCACAAGGCGTAGCCCATGGCTACTCCCTCCTTCACGAAGCCCTCCTCGTATGCCCTCAAGCCTTGGTGCTTCGCCTCGGCGAACGACGTGTTGGACGCGGACACCTCGCCCACGCCCACCTCCCTCATCAGCCCCAGGAAATCGGCCGATTTGTCCTCGACTATCCACCGGGTCGTGACCACGCGGAGCTTGCCGGGGTCTCCGCCCAGCGCTTTGAAGAGAGCGGCCGCGGCGGCCATCTGGGTCCCGCCCGCCAACGTCACCGACGCCCCCTCCTCGACGGCGCCCAGCGCTATCGCCGCGACGGCCACGTGTACCGGGTCCCCCACCTCGGCGACGGCCGTCACGGGGTCTACTGGCGTCCTCAAACGCGACAAGGCCTCCTTCACTACTGCTATCTTGAGCTCTTTAGGGTTCAAGGGCGATGCGCTGCTGGTCCTCCCCCACGCGTTATAGCCCAGCGCTATCAATATAGCCATGGCCGTGGTAGTGCCGCCTGGGATGGTCTCGCCTATGGCCAACTTCAGGGGAGCTAGGCTCCGCCCCAACGTCCTCCCCCTTTCTATCAAGCGCTGGACGACGTCCTTAGGCAAAGCGCCCTTGCGTATATCGCCTCCGTGGGCGCCTCCTAGAACTACGACGGGCACTCTCGGCGGATATCTACAACCGGCATCGACGACGAGCTTAGGCAGACCTTTCGTGAGGGCCCTCGTCACCAACGCCGGCGTGGGTATCCCGGTCGGAGTGGCCGGAATTACGTCGAGGGTCAACGGCCTGCCGGCGATCAAGTACTCTACGTCTAGACTCGGCGTGTAGAGGGTCGCCTCGGGGGAGGGGCCCGCTATGGAGATCCCCGGTATCGTCGAGACGTCGGTAGTCCCCGCGACTACCACCAATAACTCCTCCATAGCTCCCGAAAAGCGCCAATTTAAAAACTTGGACATCTATCCAATATAAATATAAATTCAGTACAAATAGGCGACTCTCGACACCTCGAGCAACGCGCCGAGGAGATCGCCGTTAGTCCCGCCCAAATGCCTATACGCCGCGACGTAGAACAACAAGGACGCGACGAGGGCCGCCGAGAAGCGCATCGGGCTGAACCAAGCCGTCGCGGCCATGGCCGGCAACGCCGTTGGCCATTGCCTCCTCGCGTGTTTCACGAACTCGGCGCCGAGCCCCGGCTTGAAGGGCCTCGAGAAGCCAGCAGCGACCACCGCCAACGATTTGGAGAAGACCTCGGCCGCTATGTAGTGAAGCCACGAGCCGGGACTGGCCGACATGCCCAAGAACACAATGGCTACGACCGCGAAGATAGCCACGGCGCCTTTGCGCGGGTCCTCTAGCACCGCCTTGGCCCTCTCCTTGTCGCGGACCATCAAGGCGTCGGCCACGTCGGCTAGGCCGTCTACGTGGTTGAGGCCCGTGGCCAAGAGTAGCGCAAGATAGGCCAAACGCGCGTCGCCCGTCAAGGCGTAGGCCAAGCCGCCGACTCCTCCCACTATGGGGGCGACGACGTACGGCAAAGCCCAGAGGCATTCGAAGCCCAGCCCCCTCCCCTTGACGGGAAACGCCGTGAAGAAGGACAATAGATCCCTAATGCACATGGCCGCAGACCGCCTCCACGAGCGCGTCGTTTTGGCGCGGCGATTTCAAGGAGAACCTAAAGCCCTTGATCCCCTTGTCCTCGAGGGGCCTCACCTTAACGCCGCGCGGCGGATCGGAGAATACCACGTGGAAGTGGACTGAGCTGGAGGCTACGGGGACGCACCTCCTCAACGCGCCCAACACCCTGGGCTTCTCCGCTGCTATGAAGGCTATAGTCGCCCTCTTGTGCTCCCTCAGCCCCTCCGCCCCGATACGCCATATGGCGTAGTCGACGATGCTGTTGATGCGCCACGGCGGCTTGTGCCGTATCTCGAACAAGGCTCCCCCCACTCTGAGCCCCGGCGTTGCGAGGAACTTGCCGTAGGACTTCACCACGGGCACGTCGGGCGCGGCCGATCGCCCGTCTACGAAGTCCATGAAGGACTCGTCGACGAACAGCTGGGCCCCGCGGGCCTTCAGCTTTTTGGCCACGTCGACGACCCAGTCCCTCGGCAAATAGGCGCCTGTGGGGTTGTTGGGGTTGCACAAGACGACTAAATCGCCGGGCCCGGCCCGCTCCACGCCCCAAGGAGGTATGAAGAGATAGGGAATGCCTAAGACCTCGGCGATTCTGGCGTAGTCGCCGTAAGTGGGCCATACTATGAGCGCCCTGCGGGGCTTGAGCTCCAAAAAAGCGTAGAGCAAAGCCTCAGTGGCGCCGTTGAAGAGCGTTACGCGGACTCCCTCGTACTCCGTAAGGACCTCCTCGGCTAGGTGGGCGGGGAACCTCTCGTACACGCCCCTCGCGGCGGCCTCTTGGACCGCCTCGGCGAAGCCGCGGGGCGGGCCGATGGGGTTCGAGTTGTCCGAGAAGTCCAGATACGCCTCCTCGGCCCAGCTCGAGCCGCCGTGCCTCATGTAATAAAGGCCGCGTATATTTGCGTTAGCCACGCCGGCGGCCGCCGATATTTATTAAAAACGCGAATTAGACCGTGAGGAGGGGCTTATTCCCAGGGCGTTTCCAGCCGCCGCACTGGGGCCACGTCTACGCAGTCAGGGAGATCTTGAAGGAGGTGGACGAGTTGGTGATAGCGATCGGCTCAGCCCAGTTCAACTACATGTTGAAGGACCCCTTCACAGCGGGGGAGAGGATATGGATGTTGAGGGAGGGGCTGAAGGAGGGCGGAGTCGACCTATCCCGCGTGTTGATGGTGCCAATCCCCAACGTGGAGAACAACTTGGAATGGCTGGGGAGGGTCAAATCCTACGTCCCGCCTTTCGACGTGGTCTATACGGGCAACCCCTTCGTGGCCATGTTGTTCAGAGACGCGGGGTACGAGGTGAAGCAACAGCCCATGTTCGACAGGGAGAAGTACACGTCCACGAGGATCAGAGAGCTCATTCTCAAGGGGGATCCGGCTTGGGAGGAGCTCGTCCCCAAGTCCGTCGCCGAGATAGTAAAAAAGCTCGGAGGGGCGGAGCGGCTCAGGGTAGCGGCCTTGGGCGAGGCGGAGCCCCACAAGTGGTGATCAAGCGGCCAAGAGCCGACGCAACACCCCTCTGACCTCTTTGTAGTTCGCCAAGTAGTATCTGGCCAAGGATCTGCCCCTCCCCACTTTTATGGTGTAGGCATCGGGCGGCAACGAGGCGAACATATACTCGTCGGTCTCGTCGTCGCCGGCCGCCAGCACGAAGTCCGGCCTCAGCTCCTCCAACAGGCGGCTAACGGCGATCCCCTTGTTCACGCCCGCGGGCTTCACCTCGATCACCTTCTTGCCCCTGAGAACCGTCAGCCCGCTGCCCGTCAAGAGCGCTGAGAGGTTATCGACAAGCTCGGCGGCCGCGGCCTCGCCCGCGTTAGGATCGGCGTTTCGGTAATGCCAAGCTATAGAGGCCTCCTTCTCCTCGATATACGACCCGGGCACCCTCTCCACGAACTCCTCCATTATCCTCCTCACTTTCGGCTTCCAGGAGGGGTCCACTGCAATGACGGCGGTCCAGACCCCGTCAGGCCGTTTGATCCAGAGCCCGTGCTCGGCCACTATATATATCGGCAGATCCCTCAGCCACGTGTCCATGAAATCCCGCGGCCTGCCCGTCACCACGACCACGTGGACTCCCGGCTTTCTCGCGAGAGCCTCTAATAGGCGCAATAACTCCTCGTCGGGCACGGCTTGATAGGCGTAGGGATAGAGCGGCATGAGGGTGCCGTCGTAGTCGAGGAACAAGGCCCTGGACTTAGCGGCTTTGAAGGACTCCACCATCTGTTCCAATGCTTGCCCCTCGAGGGGCGTCGAGGTGGACAACTTGGCCTCTCTATCGGCCCGCTCTATCCTCGCGCCTATGAGCGACTGCACGAAGTCGAGCCCCCACTTGACCACGTCCTGTGCCCTCAACTTCCTCTGCATCTCGCGCAGACGACTGCATTGCTCCTCCTCGGGCATCGTCAAGGCCCTCTCGATCGCCTTGGCCATCCCGTCTATGTCGTTGGGGTTGACTATTATTGCCTCCGTGAGCTCCCGCGCGGCCCCCGCGGTCTCGCTGAGTATCAAGACCCCGCGGCAATCGCGCCTAGACGCCACGTACTCCTTCGAGACCAAGTTCATGCCGTCCTTGAGCGGCGTTATCAACGCCACGTCGGCCACGTTGTACATGGCCAACAACGTCGGCGTGGACAAGAACCTGTATAGGTATATTATGGGGACCCAATCGAGCTCGCCCAGCTCTCCGTTTATCCGCCCCACCTCCATGTCTATTTGCCTCTTCATAGCATCGTATTGCTGGATTCCCGTGCGCGATGGGACCACGACGAGCACGAAGGAGGCCCTCCTCCTCCACTCGGGACGCGATTTGAGGAACTTCTCCCACGCGTAGACTCTGTTTATCACGCCCTTGGTGTAGTCGAGCCTATCTATGGAGAAGACGACCTTGAGGCCCTTCAACAAGCGCTTGACCTCCTCCATCTCCTTGGCAACCTCGGGGTCCAGCGAGGAGTTGTAGAAACGGTCGAAGTCGATCCCTATGGGGAAGACGCCCACCTTAGCTTGGCCGTGGCGCGATTTGACCACGTCGATCTCGGCGCTGGCCCCCACGAACTTCACGGCGCTTCTGACGAAGTTGGACATGTAATCCGACGTGTGGAAGCCTATGAGGTCCGAGGCCAACAACGCGTCTAGGATCTCGTTGCGCCAAGAAGCCGGCAATAGCTGGAGGATCTCGGGCGGCGGGAAGGGTATGTGCAAGAAGAAGCCGATCCCGACATCGGGGACGGCGCCTCTTAAGAACAACGGGAGCAACATCAAGTGGTAGTCGTGGACCCAGACGTAGTCCTCCGGCCCGGCCCTAGACGCCACGACCTCCGCGAATTTCTTGTTGACGGAGACGTAGGCGTCCCAGAACTCGTCGCGGTAGACCGTGTGAGTCGTGAATCCGTGGAAGAGCGGCCAAAGCGTGGAGTTGGAGAAGCCCTCGTAGTAGAGCTCCACGTCTTTCTTCGTGAGGGGGACGGGCTCTAGTCCTTGTTCGCGGAGCCTCTCGGCCACTTCAGGCGGCTCGTCGGCGAGCCCCGACCAGCCTACCCAGACCACACTCTCAAAGCCCAACGCCTTGCCGCCCTCGGTGGCCGCCAAGAAGGTCTTCATGGCAGTGGCCAGCCCTCCAACGGATTCCTTGACGACCACTTCGCCGTCCTTTAAGGACACCGTCACCGGCAGTCTGTTGGACACGATAATCAAACGCACAAGTTTTCGAACAGCGCATAAATAAAAAGGTCTGCGGCGGCACACAGTAGATTAATAAACCGGTCTACACGGACATGAAGGCGGTGACCGTGGTCCCCGGAGTGCCCGAGTCCTTGAGGCTCAGAGACGTCCCCAAGCCGTCTCCGGGCAAGGGGCAGGTCTTGCTCAAGCCCTTGATGGTCGGCGTGTGCGGAACCGACAAGGAGATAATAGAGGGCAGATACGGCAAAGCGCCCGATGGCTTCGACTACCTCATACTGGGCCACGAGGCCTTGGCCGAAGTCGCCGAGTTGGGCGACGGCGTGGATAACGTATCGGTGGGGGATCTAGTCGTGCCCACCGTGAGGAGGCCTGTGAACTGCGATCTGCCCGTGGACTATTGCCCCGTCGGCAAATACGTGGAGCACGGCATCTGGGGGCTTCACGGACACGCAGCCGAGTACTCGGTGACGGATGCGGCTTATCTGGTCAAGGTGCCGAAGGAGATCGCCGATATAGCCGTGTTGACCGAGCCGCTCTCCGTGGTCGAGAAGGGGATCGAGGTCGGCCTCTCGGCGTATCAGTCGAGGCTCGGCAAGAGGCCCGAGACGGCGTTAGTGCTCGGCGCTGGTCCCGTGGGCCTCCTCGCGACCATGGTCCTAAGGCTAATGGGCCTATCGGTCACCACTGTGGCCACTAGGCCGCCCGATAGCTTAAAGGCCAAGCTCGCCAAAGAGCTGGGGGCGACGTACGTGGACGCGGCGCACGAGAAGCTCGCCGGCTCCTACGACCTCGTCGTTGAGGCCACGGGGGCCGCCTCCGTGGCCTTAGAGGGCCTCTCTAGGCTGGGCCCGGGCGGTGTCGAGGTGCTCCTCGGCGTGTACCCGTCCGGCGGAAGGCTCGAGGACGTCGGGTCCCTCCTCACGGACGCCGTGTTGAACAACAAGCTCGTGGTGGGCTCTGTCAACGCGGGCTTGAAACACTTCGAAGCCGCCGTAAGGCACCTCAAAGAGGCCCTAGACAGGTTCGGGGATTGGCCCAAGAGGCTCATCACCAAGACGGCCTCTCTCGATAAATATCAAGAGGCCTATTCTTGGACCCACGACGACATAAAGACGGTCTTAGTAGTACAACACTTATAAAAGAGACTCCATGAACGCGTAATGATACCGCCTCAGTTCGAATACCACAAGGCATCCTCGGTCGAGGAGGCCATTAAGCTCCTCTCGGAGGACCCCAACGCCAAGCCCCTAGCCGGCGGGCAGAGCTTAATCCCGCTCTTGAAGCTCAGGGCGTTGGCCCCCAGCAAGCTCGTCGACATAGGCAAGCTCAAGGAGCTGAGCTACATAAGGCTCGAGGGCAAGGGCCTCGCAATCGGCGCCTTGACCACTCACTGGGACCTCGAGAGCTGGAGCGGCCCGTGCGGAGTGTTGTCGGAGGCGGCGAAGCAAATAGGCGATCCCCAGATAAGGGCCGTGGGCACTATCGGAGGGAGCTTGGCCCACGCGGATCCCGCCGCCGATTGGCCCGCGGTCGTCTTGGCCCTAGGGGCCGTGATAGAGGTCAAGGGGCCCTCGGGCCTCCGTGAGGTGCCTGCGGCCGAGTTCTTCCAAGGCCCCTACACCACTGCTTTACAACAAGGGGAGCTCATCGTGGGCATCAAGATACCCGAGTGTCCGCCCAAGGCCTCCTACGTCAAGATATCCCGGTCCTACAACGACTTCGCCATAGCCGGAGTCGCGGCCGCTTTGTGGGTCAAGAACGGCGTCGTGGAGGAGGCTCGGCTAGCCGCCACCGGCGTCGGGCTGAAGCCGGTCAGGCTCAAGAAGGCAGAGGAGGCCGTCGTGGGGAGGAGCATTACGGCGGAGGTCCTGGCCGAGGTGGCCGACGCGGCGTCCAAGGAGGTCGAGCCCGTGTCGGACGTGAGGGCGAGCGCAGAGTATAGGAGGGCCATGGCCGGCGTGGCTGCGAGGAGAGCGGTCAGAAGGGCGTTGGGGCTATGAGGGTGAGGGTCAAGGTGAACGGTGTCTTGTACGAACGCGACGTCGAGCCGCGGAAGTTGTTGGTTCATTTCCTGAGAGACGACTTGGGCATCAAGAGCGTGAGGATCGGGTGCGATACGGGGAACTGCGGCGCGTGTACTGTTTTGCTCAACGGAAGGCCCGTCAAGAGCTGCAACCTCTTGGCGGTGCAGGCTGACGGCGCGGAGATAATCACGGCGGATTACTCCGACGAGCTCATGGAGCGCCTCAAGAGGGCCTTCCACGAGCGCCACGCGTTGCAGTGCGGCTTCTGCACCTCGGGCATGCTCTTGGCCTCTTACGCTCTCCTCAAGAGGAACCCCAAGCCCGCCGAGGAGGAAATAAGGGAGGGCATCAGCGGCGTGTTGTGTAGATGCACGGGCTACCAGAACATAATAGAAGCCGTCAAGTCGGCGGCGCTATGAGGTACATAGGCAAGCCGTTGCCTAGGCTGGAGGACTACCACTTGTTGTACGGCCAAGCGCGTTATCTCGACGACGTCGAGCTCCCGGGGACTTTATACGCCGGTTTTGTGAGATCGCCGTACGCCCACGCGAGGGTCAAGAAGGTCGACGCCTCGGAGGCCTTGGCCATGCCGGGGGTCGTGGCGGTCTTCACGCCGCAGTCGGGGAGGCCTTTCGATTTCGCCCCCGGCGGCAAGGTCAGATACCAAGGAGAGGCCGTAGCTATGGTAGTGGCCGCGGACAGATACGCGCTCTACGACGCCTTGGAGAGGGTCTACGTGGACTACGAGCCTCTGCCCGCGGTCGTGGACCCGTTGAGGGCCATGGAGCCCGGCGCGCCTCTAGTCGACGAGTCCCTCGGGACCAACGTATCGCGCAGGGAGAAATACGCGGCGGGGGACGCCGAGAGGGCCTTGTCCTCGTCGGATAGAGTCGTCGAGGAGACGTTGGTCATAAATCGCGTCGTGCCATCGCCGATGGAGCCGCACGGCGTTTTGGCAGCCTATGACGGGAAGACGTTGTTGGTGTACGACTCCACGCAGAAGCCCCACGTGGTCAGGAGGGAGATAGCCAAGAGCCTCGACGTGCCCCTCTCGGCGGTCCGCGTAGTGCAGCCCGACGTCGGGGGCGGCTTCGGCTCCAAGATACAAGTGTACCCGGAGGAGATAAGAGTGGCGGCAGCGGCCATGGCCCTAAGAAGGCCCGTCAAGTGGACGGCGACTAGGAACGAGGACTTCAAGATGACCACTTACGGCAGGGGGCTAATACTTAGGTACAAGGCGGGCTTTACGAGAGACGGCGTGTTGAAGGCCATAAAGGGCGAGGTCATAGCCGACGCCGGCGCCTACGATTGGTTCGGCTTCGAGCTGGCCTCGACGGCGGCCACCATGTTGCCGGGCGCCTATAAGGTGAGGGACCTCGACGTAGACGCCGTATCTGTGTTGACGAACAAGCCGCCGTTAGGGCCCTATAGAGGAGCGGGCAGGCCCGAGGCCACCTTCTTCATAGAGAGGATAATGGACCTAATCGCAGACGAGGCTGGGCTCGACCCCGTCGAGGTGAGGAGGAGGAATTTAGTGGAGGCTGCCCCCTACGAGAACCCGCTGGGCCTTCGTTACGACACCGGCGAGTACTTGGCGGTGTTCCAAAAAGGCGTGGAGGCGACTGGCTACTACGACCTCGTCAAGATCGCGGAGGCGGAGAAGGCGCGCGGGCGGACGCTCGGCGTCGGCCTCTCGTTCTACATAGAGATAACCACTTACGGCCACGAGGTGGCGATAGTGAGGGCCGAGAGGGACGGGAGCTTCACGGTGGCCTTGGGCATAGCGCCTCACGGACAAGGAGACGCCACGGGCATAGCCCAGCTCGTGGCGGACGAGCTTCAAGTGCCCATAGAGAAGATCAGAGTAGTTTGGGGCGATACGGACCTAGTCCCCGACGGGCTTGGGACCGACGGGAGTAGGTCGCTCACCGCTGGGGGGTCCGCGGCCGTCTTGGCGGCGAGGAGGCTCTTGTCCGAGCTGAGGAGAGCCGCCGAGGAGCTACTCGGAGGACCTGTCGAGTACTCCGACGGCGTCTTCAAATCAGGCGACAAGTCAGTGTCGATAGGCGAAGTGGTCGAGGCGGTGTATAGGGGCAAGGTCAAGGCCCAGCTAGAGGCGATGGAGGTGTACAAGGCCAAGCCCACGTTCCCCTACGGCGTCGGCGTGGTGTTGGTGGAGCTGGACCCCGAGACCGGCCTCGTGAAGCCGCTCTTATACCGCTCCTACGATGACGTCGGGGTCGTCGTAAACCCGTTGCTAGTGGAGGGTCAGATACACGGCGGCGCATTGCAGGGCATTTCGCAAGTACTGTACGAGGAGGTGGCGTACGACCAAGACGGAAACCTCTTGACGCCCAACTTCGCGTTCTACCACATACCCAAGGCTGTCGAGGCGCCGCGTTACGAGCCAAAATTAGCCGAGTCGCCGCACAAGTCCGAGCATCCGACCGGCACGAAGGGCGTAGGCGAGGCGCCCACCATCGCCGCGGCCGCCGCGGCCATAAAGGCGGTGGAGGACGCCATAAGGAGGGCCACCGGGAGGAGGGTGAGGCTCACCTCGACGCCCGTCAAGCCCGAGGATATCTACAAGCTCATACGCGGTTGATCCTCGGCTCGACCAAGCCAGCGAGGACCCCTCCTATTATCCCGCCCAAATGCGCCACGTAGTTCACTCTGGGGAACATGGAGGAGAGTAGGAACAACACGACGAGGAGGGCAGGCCCAGCCCACCCCACATCGCGCGTCCTCGCCATGTTCCTGGTGACGTAGAAGGAGATGAGGCCGAAGATGCCTCCCGAGGCGCCGGCGGATAGCGTTTCGGGCGGGTAGAGGAGGACGGTGAGCGCGTTGCCCAGAGCCCCCGAGAGGAAAAACACGGCGTACTCCGCGGATCCGGCCTCGGAGCCGAACAACAGATAGACGGCGTATAGCGATATGGCGTTGAGAAAGAAGTCCAGAAAAGACGGCGTGATCAAGACGGCGGTCAATAGCTCGTAGTAGTATCCCGAGAGGACGGCCTTGTTGTAGAGGACTAGGTACGGCAAAAGCCAAGGGGCTCGCGCCTCCACCAACGCGCCTACCAGATAGCCGAGGGCCACCAACAACATTAACCGCAACGTGGCCTTCATCAGACCGCCCTCTTGAGCAAATACCAAGTGCCCAGGGCCTTGGCCACGAGCCTCCCCGACGCGTCCCTCACCTCGCCCTCGGCCACCACTAGTCTGCCCCCTCTCCTCACGACTTGGCCGCAGACCCTATAAGGCCCCTCCCTCCCCGGCTCTAAGAAGTTCACCTTGAGCTCCACGGTGACTTGGTCGGCTTCCTCGTTGACTGTGAGAACCGCCATGCCCATGGTCTCGTCCAAGACGGCCGCTATGACCCCGCCGTGGAGCACGCCGCCGGCCCTCTGCACGTTCTTGCCGTGGTCGAACTCGGCGCATGCGCGCCCTTGCGACACCTCGACGAGCCTATAGCCTATGAAGGCCATGATGGGCTCCGCCTCCTTGATGAAGGAGTTGGCCCTCTCGACATCCGTGGGGTACATACCGGGTTAATGGAGCTCATTTATGAGGATAATCGCCGAGCCTAATTGTTGTCGCACTCGCTCTTAATATTGGGCATATTCTTTAAAAATAGGATTGAGAAAGAATTATGGAAAAGGGAGCTATATTATTGAAGAAATGGACCCGCATAATGCCAATTATATGGATCGCCTACCTCCTCGCGTTTATAGATAGGGTGAACCTCGGCATAGCCTCGCTCGGGATGAAGCAAAGCTTGGGCCTCACCGATGCCGACTTCGGCCTCGCCGCCGGCATCTTCTTCATAGGATATTTCATATTGGAGATACCCGGCACGTACATAGTCGAGAGGTTCAGCGCGAGGAAGTGGATCGCCAGGATAATGATCAGCTGGGGCATCGTAGCCTCCCTCACCGGCCTGGTGCAAGACAGATGGCAACTTTACGCGGCGAGATTCGCCTTGGGCCTCGCCGAGGCGAGCTTCTTCCCAGGCATAATAGTATACTTGACGCATTGGTTCCTCGAGGATGAACGGAGCAGGGCGGTGGCCTATTTCATGAGCGCCATAGCCGTGGCCAACGTAATACTCTCCCCCATCTCGGGATGGCTCTTGACGGTCAATTGGCTAGGCTTAGAGGGGTGGCGTTGGGTGTTGATATTCGAGGGCATTCCGGCAATTCTCTGGGGTCTCGTGGTCTTGTTCCTTCTGCCCGATTGGCCGAGGGATGCGAAATGGCTCTCCCTCGACGAGGCCAAGTGGCTGGAGGAGGAGCTGAGAAAAGAGCGCGAGCTCCATCCGCCCGAGAGGATCTCCTCGTGGATAGTCGGGCTCAAGACGCCCATAGCTTGGCTACTCGCCTTGGTCTACTTCTTGGCCACCAGCGGGCTTTACGGCATTACTTTCTGGTCTCCGCAAGTCCTCAAGTCCTTAACAGGCGGCAACTCCGTAGTGATAGGGGCGCTCAACGCGGTGGTCTACCTAATAGCCTTGGCCTCCATGATCGCCGTGGGCAGATCCTCAGATAGGAGTGGCGAGAGGTTCCTCCACTCCTCGATCCCGTTGTTCCTCGGCGCCGTGGGCCTCGTCTTGGTGGCCCCGCTCTCGTCCAAGCCGCAATTGGCCTTCGTAGCGTTGGCCCTCGCTGCCGCTGGAACCTACGGCTTCTATCCGCCGTTTTGGCCCATACCCCAGCGCATGTTAGCCGGCGTCGCCAGGGCCGTGGCCGTCGGCTTGATAAACTCGGTGGGCAATCTGGGCGGCTTCGCGGGGCCTTATATCGTGGGTTATCTCAACACGTTGGCCAACTCCAGCTACGCGGGCCTCGCGTATTTAGCCGGATCGGCCGCGGCGGCGGGCCTCTTGTTGTTGTCGACCAAGCGCCTTATCGCGAAGTAGAGGTTATATCTCGAACGAAACGCCGGCGCCGCCAGGCGCGGCCACGCCCGGCATTGCGGATTGAAGAGCTGCGATGCCGGATATCCCGGTGCAATGGGTCCCCGCCACTAGGCGAGGGCCTTTGTTTTTTAGATATTGGACGGCCTCCTTGATCCTCGACTCGGGTAGCCCCATGAAGTGCAATCCGCCGATCACGGCAAGGAGCCTATCCGCCCCCGTTATCTGGAGGCCGTACTCAACTATGTTCTCAACGCCTGCGTGGCCGCACCCAGTTATCGCAACGAGGCCATCCGGGCGTTTTATATACAACGCCATGTCGTCGGGCACTAGATCGGACACAACCCCTGTGTGGGACGGGCCCCACCGCCTCGGTATCTCGCCCGAGGCCCAGACCCCCTCGGCGATCTTATAAGGGCCCTTAATTAATATCAGCCGAGCGCCCTTGGACTCCAGCTCTTCTCGCGTGAAGTTCACGCCTATCTCCACCTCGCCCTTTTCGTCCTTAGCGTAGGCCTTTGCGAACAAGTTCTCGTGGGCTATCACCGTCAACGGCCTCGATCTGGACGCTAGCAACGCCTTGACGCCGCCCGTGTGGTCTATATGGCGATGGCTGAGCACGAGGTAGTCGGGCTCGTCGGGGCTTATGCCGAGCGCTTTCATGTTGTTGAGGAGGGCGGTCCCGCTTAGGCCAGTATCGTATAGTATCTTGTAGTCGTGTACATACGCGGCGAAGCCCCACTCGCTTAACAGCCTCAACCTAAGCGAAAGTAGTTGAGTTAGGTAGTTATCTACTAATATAGTTATCTTCATAATGGCGATTATTTAACTTTTTATAGTTTCACATCCTATCCTCACGTGGGCCTTCGTAGCGGCTAGCTCCAGAGTTCTCCTATCCGCGCGAAGCCATCGCGCTAGTGCCTCGGCCCACGCCGGATCAGCGCACGGCCCGGCCCTTTGTAGCTCCCTCATCAGCCTATAGACCTTGTCCCTCTTCGCCTGCGCTCTTATTATGGCCTCCTCTAGGGAGAGGCCGGCGTATCTGACCGCGAGGACTATTTCTATTATCTTGTTTATCCTATCGGGCACGCCCACGATAGAGCCCTTGAGCTCTATCCTGCACCTCCTCGACGCGCCGGCGGACGCGGCGAGGCGCGCCGTGGCGCCCTTGTACACCCTCTCCTTGTCCACGACGCCGCCCACGACTATATCGGAGGCAGTCCTCAACAACTCCTCATTGGCTACGCAAGGCCCTTCGGGGTCGAGGTAGACGGAGGTCGCAGGCGGCGGCGCCCCGATTACGCGGACTGCGTGCCTCATGCCGCGCATAGATCTGCCGAACCTCTCGAGGAACTCGGGCGGCGCCCTGGCCAACACCAAGTTGCCGTCCCAGAGCTGACTCCTCACGACGGCTATAGACGCCGCCACTTGCTCCACCAGCTCGTTCTTTTCCGAGTCCGTGTGGACGTCCCAGAGGCCGAGGTCTATGTATATCCTGGGCTCTTGCGGCGGCTCCAACCTCACTTCGAGAGGCCGGCAATCGGCGTCGGCTTTCGCCAAGACGGCGCCGTCTGGGCCCTCGCAGAGCTTGTAGCGCCCCAGCAAGAGCCCGACCGCCGCGCACTGCTCAAGCTCGTGCTTGCACTTGAAACGGCGCGGGTAGACCAATTTCCGAACGCCGAGGCGTTCCAGCTCGCCCAGCAACATATCGCCGAGTATTCCCACATGTTGCGGGCCGCGATAAGTTTTATAACGGCACGCCCCGGCGAGTTGCGGACAGACGGGCGATTCGGCGCGAGGGGTTTTAATTCGTGAGTTATCCCGCACATGAAGGTCTACTCGAAGGAGCTCCGAGTCGAGACCTCGTCGAGGCGCTCCCTCGTCAACATAACGGATAAAGTCGAGGCGGTGGTTAAGGAGTCGGGGATATCGGAGGGGATAGCGTTGGTGTTCTTGGCCCACGCAACGGCGGCGCTTTTCGCCAACGAGGACGAGCCCAGGATACGTAGAGACTACGAGGCGTTCTTCGAGAGGCTAGCGCCGTCCTCGGGCCAATACGAGCACAACGCCATAGACGACAACGCCGACGCCCATTTGCTCAGCGCTTTGCTCAAGCAGTTCTACGTCTTTCCGGTAAAGGGCGGAAAGCTGGTAAGGGGGACTTGGCAAGAGCTCTTCTTAGCAGAGTTCGATGGGCCTCGGCTGCGCCGAGTCCACGTAGTAGTGATGGGCCAATGAGGGTGGTCTGCGCCCGTTGCGGCTACGAGAGGAAAAACGACGAGCTCAGATGCCCCAAATGCGGAGGGCCCTTTACTATAGAGTTGGATTTCTCCTATCGGGAAAAGATAAGGGATAACTTCCCCTATATATCTAAGTGGATAAGCCTCGGCGAGGGCAACACGCCTCTGGTAGAGGTCGAGGGGATCAAGTTCAAGCTGGATTTCTTGAACCCGACGGGCAGCTTCAAGGACAGGGGCTCGGCTACGTTGATATCGGCGTTGGCGGCTAAGGGCGTCAAGAGGATATCCGAGGACTCATCCGGCAACGCCGGGGCCTCGATAGCCGCGTACGGGGCGTTGGCAGGCATGGAGGTCGAGATCTACGTGCCCGAGACGGCGAGGGGGAACAAGGTGAGGCAGATAGAGGCCTATGGGGCTAAGGTGGTCAGAGTTCCGGGCACGCGCGACGACGTGGCCAAGGCCGCTGAGACCTCGGGCGCTTACTACGCCTCACACGTCTGGCGGCCGGAGTTCAGGGACGGGATAAGGACGTTGGCATACGAGCTGGTAAGGGATTTGGGAAAGGCCTTGGAGGAGGTCTATCTGCCCACCTCGGCGGGGACTCTGCTCCTGGGAGTCTACTCGGGCTTCAAGCACTTGCTGGACTCCGGCGTCGTGGAAGAGATGCCGAAGCTCATCGCAGTGCAGACCGAACAAGTGAGGCCCCTCTGCGCGGCGGTAAAGGGCGAGGCCTACGAGCCGCCTCCGAGGATCAACTCGATCGCAGACGCGTTGGTGTCCACGCGCCCGCCCTTGTTGCCAGAGATGGCGCGCGTCGTTGAGGAACACGGCGATTGCGTGTGGGTGTCCGAGGGCGAGATAGAGGCGGCTTGGAGGTGGCTGGCCAAGAGGGGGCTCTTGGTCGAGCCGTCTTCGGCCGCGGCGTTGGCCGGCTATTGGAAAAGAGGCGGCGGAAAGGGCTCAGTGGTGGTGCTCACCGGGAGCGGCCTCAAGGCGATATGAGCTGGGGGAGATCCATCGCGATAGCCTCTGAGAGCTTCCAGGCGACCTATCTAGGGCTCAAGATAAGCGAAATGGGCGGCAACGCCGCCGACGTCGCCGTCGGCGTCTCCTTGGCGCTTGCCTACTTGTTGCCGCATTTGAACGGGCTAGGCGGCGATTTCCTCGCCTTGTACGAGAGCGCCGGCTCCGTGAAGGCCGTCCTCGGCCTCGGCTGGGCCCCCTCGGGCGTCCCCGAGCGGCCTCCCGAGCGCGGCATATGCTCCGCCGTGGTGCCCGGATTCGCCAGAGGCCTTTGGGAGCTGCACAAGTCCTTGGGGTCCATGGAGTGGGGGAAACTCGTCAACTACGTGGCCGATCGCCTCGAGAGGGACGCGGTGATCCACCCATCCCTCGCCGAGGCCCTCTCCAAGACGGAGCTGGAGGGCCCCGGGGCTCGGCTCTACGCCTCGTTGCCCAAGGAGCCGGGGGCGCCGTATAGGCTCGACGGGCTGTTGAGGTTGATGAGGACGCTCGCGGAGCACGGGCCAGACGGCCTCTACGAGGCGTTGGCGGACTCCCTTTCCGGCACTTGTTTCGCGCGGGAGGATCTGCTCCGATATAAGGCAGAGCTGAGGGATCCCGTCAAGGCGGAGTACAAGGGATGGGCGTTGTACGAGGCGCCGCCGCCCTCCCTGGGCTTCGCGGTACTCCTTACCCTACGCCTTTCCGAGAACGAGTTGCCCAACGCTCCGTTCTCGTACGCGAGGATAAGGGCTGTGGTAAAGGCCGCCAGAAAGGCGCATTGGGCCCGCGATAAGTATCTGGGCGATGCGGAGGTGCCCGTAGAGGGGATCCTCAATGGCGAAGTGGAGCTCGGCGAGGCGGAGTCGCCAACGCCGACGCCCGGCACGACGTATTTCGCCGTCGTGGACGAGGAGACGACGATATCAGCCATACAGAGCATCTACTACAACTTCGGCTCCAGATACGTGGACAACTACGGCGTTGTGTTGAACAACAGAGCCTTCGACTTCACGACAGGCCCCAACGCGCCCGCGCCGAGGAAGAGGCCGGCACACACCCTTTCCGCGATAGTCGCAGTAAGGGAGGATCAAACTGCGGCGTTGGGCTCAAGCGCCGGCCACTACAGGCCCGTGATATACGCCCAGCTGGTCCAGAACCTCGTCGACTATTCCATGGACCCGCGCAGAGTCGTGTGGAGCCCTAGGTTCATCTGGACTGGCGGGTGGAGAGCCTTGGCGGAAAGGGGCTACGAGGAGGGGCCGGGGGTGGAGATAGTGGACTACCCGTCCAGACTAGGCGTCGCCGCCTTGGGGCTTAGGCGCGGGAGGTCCCTAGTAGCGGTTGCCGATATAAGGGGGGACGGGCTGGCCCTCTCGGTTTAATCATAAAATTTTTATTTGCTGATTGGCGGTGCGGTATGCTGAGGCTTCCGCCCGGGAGGAAGCCGCCCGACGAGATATACGTCTTCGTCGAAATACCGGCCGGCTCCAACGTCAAGTACGAATACGACGAGGAGCTAGGGGTGTTGAAAGTGGACAGAGTCCTCTACACCGCCCTCGTCTACCCCTTCAACTACGGCTTCATACCTGGCACGTTGTCGGAGGACGGAGATCCTCTCGACGTGGTGCTCCTCAGCGGCGCTGAGTTCGCCCCCGGCGTTTTGGTAGCGGCGAGGCCCCTGGGGCTTTTGGAGATGGAGGACGAGGAGGGTTTGGACTACAAGATCATCGCAGTGCCCCTCGAGAAGATAGACCCCTCCTACGCCGATGTTAAGGACGTGTTCGATTTGACTAAGCCGACTCTGGAAAAAATAAGGCATTTCTTCGAGAGGTACAAGGAGCTGGAGCCGGGCAAATGGGTTAAGGCCAGGGGATATCTGGGCGTAGAGGAGGCCAAGAAGTACATCGTCGAGGCCATCGAGCGGTTTAAGAAAAACTCGTAAGCTCGCTGTCCTCGGCTCGACCGACTACGAGGACCCCTCGTATATGTGGATAAACGTCGTACACGGGACTGGGAGGCCTAAGCCACAAGGGGCACCTTGGCCTTTCTCATAAGTTCCCTAAACTCCTCTATCCCCATCTCAGCGATCCTACACGCCCGTCTTATATCCCCCGTCTCTATGTAGTACATCAACGCAATTCTCTGCCTCGGCGGAAGCGAATTTATGAACTGCCAATCAGCCCTCTCCCTCCTAATCAGCCTGGCCTCCTCTACGTCCTCGAAATACCGCCGGAGCTCCTCCACAACAATTACACCGGATATATAAATACCCTTAAAACCGTCTAATGGACTCGAGCCTTTCAACTAGCCTCGAAAAATCCGCGGCCTCCGCCTATTTGGCGAACCTACGGCGTACGTGGACGTGCGCGCATCCACGTCGCCGAAGACGAAGCACCCTCCGTAGTAGACCGCTAGGGACAGACCGGCCCTCCTCGGCGCGTACCGTGGCCTTTACCTCGCCGTAGCGGTCGGCATCTCCACTTCCCTCGCCTCGGCGATGGGCCCCTCGGCCATGGACGCGAGCGCCTTGTCTTGCTCGTTTACGATCTCACGCAGCTCTTGCGGGAGGCGTTAGCTCGACCGGCTTAGCGCGAGAGGAGGGACATTATCGGCGTAATATTTCTAGATAACTAGCTTATTGCTAGAAGAACGCGTCGAGCGACGAGCTCTTGGCCTTGCCAAGCGCTCGCCTCAAGCGCTCCAGCCCCTTCTCGACGCGTTCTCTGCTGAAGTCGTGCTCCTCCACGAGTATCTCCAACACTTTGCCCTCGTCGGGCTCTCTGAACTCAACCTTGTACTGATCTGTGACAGGTGGGTTGAGGAACAACCTCTTGATCTCGAGCGGGTCCACGGGCCACCTGACGCCCTTTAGGACTGTCCTCAAGGCGTTCTCCAAGGAGCCGTGTTCGAGGATTATCTTATACGCCTTCTGAGGCCCTATCCCCGGCACTCCGTCCGGGTTGTAGTCGGTGCCGATGAGTATGGCGATGTCTATGAGCTGCTCCCTCGACTTGAGCCTCAAGGCCTTCAACACCCTGTCTAGTTCTATCAACTCGGGCGAGACCTCGACGTACTCCTCGCCTATTTTACGCCGCGGGGAGACTGCGAGGTTCCTCACGAGGCGGGGGGCCCCGAAAAGAAGGGAGTCGTAGTCCTGGCTACCGGCCCCCCACGCAGATCCCTTAGCGGCCATATGGGCTGCTTGGGCCTCTCCCTCGCTCGGCGCTTGGACCCAAGGTATGCCCATAGCCGTCAAGAGCGCCTTGGCGTCCTCGACCATCGCGTCGGTCACGTAAATAGCGCGTTTGGCGTACTTCGCGACCTCCTCGGCCTTCCCCTCGGCGGCGGCCCTCTCCATATGCTCCTTGGCCTTCTCCTTGGCGGCCCTCCTGGCCTCTATCTCGGCCCTCTTGAGCTCAGGGGGCTTCCCGTCGAAGACGTAGACGGGCTTGACCCCTGCCTCGACTAGGTTTATAGTCCTATAGAAAAGGCCGTTGAGGTGGCTCGTGATTCTGCCTCTGCTGTCCATGAGAGGGGTGCCGTCAGGTTGTCTTATAGAGGCTAGGAATTGATATAGGGCGTTGTAGGCGTCGAGGGCCACCACCCGCCCGGCCAGCTGCTCCAGCTTGACCTCGAGCTTCGCCTCTTGCGGTATGAGCTTGCCCAGCTCCGTGACTCCCACGTTGTCGAGGGCCCGGATATTTAAATCAGTGCCTTCGGGAGACTTGGTAGAACTCCCTGCCTCCTTTAGTTATCCTCCTCACGTACACCTTTCCGTAGAGCTCGAGGACCATCAAGGCCCTCCTCAGCTCCGCCTCGGTTATATCGGGCCTAGCCCTTTTGAGGAAGTCCATTATTTCGTCGGACGTGACGACCTCTTGTTTCTTCAGCTTGTACATCGTCTCGAGGACGTCGTTGACCAAGGCTACGATTATGTTTTTCATAGATAAAGCGGCGGAGTCGCCTTGGCCTTGGCGGCGGTCTGCAGCTGCCTGGCCCTCTCCAGCCAGCTCTCGTAGAACTTGAGCATATCTTGCGTTATGGACGGCTTGACCTTGTTGAGCGCCGCCTCGAAGTGCCTCATGGCGACCTCCTTGGCGTTTATATCCTCCCTCAACGCCATGAACGTGGCCTCCCTCACCACCAGCTCTATGTCGGCCCCCGAGTAGCCCTCGGTCCTCCTGGCCAGCTCCTCGAGGTCTACGTCCTTGGCCAAGGGCACGTTGCGGGTATGTATGAGGAATATGTCGAGTCTAGCTCTGAAGTCAGGCGGAGGCACGTATATTATGCGGTCGAATCTGCCGGGCCTCAACAAGGCGGGGTCCACGAGGTCGGGCCTATTGGTGGCGCCTATGACCACTACGTTCTCGAGAGTCCTCACGCCGTCCATCTCCGCCAAGAGCTGGGCGACTACGCGCTCTGTGACGAAGGAGTCGGCGCCTAGCCCTCTCGCCGACGCCAACGCGTCTATCTCGTCTATGAAGACCACGCAAGGCGCGGCCATCCTCGCCTTCTGGAATATCTCGCGTATCATCTTCTCCGACTCGCCGACCCATTTGGAGAATATCTCGGGCCCCCTCACGGCTATGAAGTTGGCGCCGGATTCCGTGGCCACGGCCTTGGCCAACAAGGTCTTGCCGGTGCCCGGAGGGCCGAAGAGCAATATGCCCTTGGGCGGCCTCAAGCCGAATTTCTTGAACAATTGCGGGTACTTCAAGGGCCACTCGACGGCCTCCCTCAACTCTTGTTTGACCTCCGAGAGGCCTCCGACGTCCTTCCAGCGGACTTTGGGCACCTCTATGTGTATCTCGCGGAGCGCCGACGGCACGATCTCCTTCATCGCCTCGAGGAAGTCTTGCATGGTCACCTTTATCTTCTCCAAGGACTCGGCGGGTATCGTGGGCTGGTTGAGGTCGACGATGCCGCCTTGTATGGCCCTCCTCAAGGCCCTCATAGCGGCCTCCTTAGCCAACGCGGCTATGTCCGCGCCGGTGTAGCCGTGGGTCATCTCGGCCAATTTTCTGAGATCCACGTCGGGACTTAAGGGCATGTTGCGGGTGTGTATTTGGAGTATCTCCAAACGCCCCTTGAAGTCGGGCGGGTTGATCCAGATCTCCCTGTCGAACCTCCCCGGCCTCCTCAAGGCGGGATCCACGGCGTCTGGCCTATTGGTGGCGCCTATGACCACTATCTGCCCCCTCTCCTGTAGCCCGTCCATTAGGGTCAAGAGCTGGGCCACCACCCTCTTCTCCACCTCGCCCGTGACCTCCTCCCTCTTGGGAGCTATGGCGTCTATCTCGTCTATGAAGATTATGGCGGGGGCGTTCTTCTTGGCCTCCTCGAATATCTCCCTCAACTTGGCCTCCGACTCGCCGTAGTACTTGGACATTATCTCGGGCCCGTTTATGGCTATGAAGTAGGCGTTGGCCTCGTTGGCCACGGCCTTGGCCAACAAGGTCTTGCCGGTGCCCGGAGGGCCGAAGAGCAATATGCCCTTGGGAGGCTCTATGCCCAAGTGCTTGAACAGCTCGGGGTGTCTGAGGGGCAGCTCGACCAACTCCCTTATCTTCTGCTTGGCCTCCTCCAAATCGCCTATGTCCTCCCAAGTGACAGGGGGGATCTTGACGCCCGAGACCGGCTTCTCGTAGAGCTGTATCTGCGTGTCGTCGGTTATGAGCAAGACTGCGTTGGCGGGACGCGCCTGCACGACTTGGAAGGTCAACGGCTGGCTCAACACATAGATCTGCAACACGTCGCCCTCCACGACTACGTAGTCCCTCAGCCTTTGTTTTATGTACTGGAGGAAGTTCGCGTCCACCGCTATGGTCATGGACACTGGCGCGAGCTTCACCGACTGGGCCGGCTTGGGCTCGACCTTCCTCACCTTGACGTTCTCGTTGAGGGAGACGTCCGCGTTCTTCCTCAATATGGAGTTCATACGGATTATCCCCTTCCCGCGATCCTCGGGGAGGCCGTTCCAGACCTTGGCGGCTGTCCTCCTCCTCCCGACTATCTCGACCACGTCGCCCACCATTATGCCGGCGCGTTCCATGACGTCGGGATCTATACGGACTATGGGCCTATTGGCGTCGCGGGCCTTGCTTTCGGCTACTCTGAGCTCTATCCAGCTCACGCGCTTGAGGCCATACGTCTATAAAAAGCTACATCCCGGAGCCTTCGAGGGCTAGAAGCCCAGCCTCGAGAAGTACTCCAGCTCTATGTTGCCGACTCCTTGGACCGATCTGAGGAGCTCCTCTACCTCGTCGGAGGTGTACTCGTCGGACTCTGGATGCCTTATGTAGACCTTGAGCGCAGTTATGCCGAAGCCTATGGGCTCCTCCTCTATCTTGTCCACCTTGTACTTGGGCTCTAGCCTCCCCTTTATGTCTTGTTTGAGCTTGGCCAGATCCACCTCGGCGCTATCGGGCAATACCCTATAGACCAAGGCCACCTCCGCCGACATGGGCCCCGTTCTATTGAGCCTTTAAAAATTTTGCCTAAGGCCCCTCGAAGCCGCAGACAGGGCACTTGTAGCGCACGCCCAGCTTCCTCGCCTTGTAGCTCCTGATGATCGTGGAGCGGCCGCAGTTGGGGCACACGAACTCCACGCCGCGCTCCAGCGGGGCCAAGGTCCAGTTCGTCGTCGTGTCGCTCGGCGGCGATGGGCCGTATATCTTGGCGCCTCTTATCGACATGCCCCGACTCGACTTGGGGTGTTTAAATCCATTGCGCCGAGAGAGGACAAGCTTTATTACCAGCTCTGCAACCCCGCCTCATGGATCTGTTGGCGGCCAGGTTGTTGTCGATAAAAAACGCGATAGCGCCCGCGGCCGGACCCGACGGCTCCATCTACTACCTCTCGGACTTGACGGGGCAGTACTTGATTTGGCGCTACGACGGGAGGAAACACGACGTGTTCTTCCCGTGGGAGGGACGAATAGGGGGCTTCGCGGTGTCCCCTAAGGGCAAAATCGCCTTCGCGGCCGACGTCGGGGGCGACGAGCGGTGGAGGATCTACACAGTCGAGGGGGATTCCGTGGCCGAGGTGTCGACCGAGGGCTTCAACAACCTAGGCGCCTGGAGCCCCGACGGCTCCCAGCTGGCCTACACCTCCACGGCCGAGAGGCCCGAGGACTTCTCCTTGTACGTCTACGACGGGACCTCCAGCAGAAAGGTCGCGGAGCTACAAGGGATAAACGCGGCTACTGATTGGTGCGACGAGGGGATATTGGTGCAACACTCCGAGTCTAGCCGCGACGGGGACGTCTATCTGGTATCGAAGGGCGAGGTCAAGAACTTGACCAAACACTCGGGCGAGGAGTTAAACGCCATGCCTAAGTGTTTGGGCAACGGCAGAATTGCCTACATAACTAACAAGTGGTCCGAATACGCCGGGATAGCCGTCATGGACCTCGGAAAGGGGGAGGCTAAACAGCTCGTCCAGCTGGATCGGGAAATAGAGATGTTCGACGTGTGGGGCAACTACATGGCCTACGCCGTTAACGAAGACGGCTACTCGGGCCTCTACGTAATGCATCTGCCCAGCGGATTGTCGTACAAGTTGGCGATGCCACCCGGCGTGGTGACCTACTTGAGCTGGCGCTACGGCAAATTGGTCTTCTCCTTGTCCGGCCCCCGCGTGGGGCACGAGGTCTTCGTATACGCGGGGGAGATAAGGGCTTTGACGGATCTGCCGAAATACGGCGTGGATATGTCGAAAAACGCAGTGCCGGAGGCCGCGAGGTTCAAGGCCAGCGACGGCGTGGAGATCCCCGTGCTCTTGTACAAGCCCCAATCCCCGCCTCCCTACAAGACGACGTTTTTGCTCCACGGAGGGCCGGAGAGCCAAGCTAGGCCCAACTTCGACCCCTTGGTCCAGCTCTTGGTCAGAATCGGCTACATGGTAGTCGCGCCGAACTTCAGAGGGTCTACCGGATACGGCAAGACGTACGTCAAGCTGGACGACTGGGGCAATAGGCTAAACGCCGTCAGGGACGTCCACGAGACCCTCGAGTGGCTGGCGGGGCGAGGGCTCGTGGCCGGCAAGCCGTGCGTGATGGGAGGTAGCTACGGCGGGTATCTCACCTTGATGTCGTTGGCCCTCTACCCCGACGATTGGGCATGCGGCGTCGAGATGGCCGGCATAGTCAACTTGGCCACGTTCCTCGAGAGGACGGCTCCGTGGAGGAGGCGCCATAGGGAGGCCGAGTACGGCAAGCTGGAGGACAAGGAGTTGTTGGCCCGGCTGAGCCCCATAACCTACGTCGACAAGATATCGGCGCCTCTCCTGGTAATACACGGCGTCAACGACGTGAGGGTCCCCGTATATGAGGCCGACCAGCTGGTGGCGAGGCTCAAGGAGCTGGGGAAGGCCGTGGAGTACCGGCGCTTGGAGGGCGAGGGCCACGTCTTCTCGTCTGCGGTTAGGCCGAGGATATACGGCGAGGTGGTCGAGTTCGTGAAGGCCCACCTGGGCCGATAACTCTTTTAAGCCGACGCGCCCCCGCCTCCATGATCGCGCAGAGGGGGAAAGAGCTCGTGTCCGCCATTAGGCCCGTCTGGGTGGAGACGGTCTCGTGGCACACGTCCTTGGCCATGCAGATAGAGGGCATTAGGCTCATGAAGAGGACCAAGTACCAAGAACTCGCCGTGATAGACACGGTCGACTTCGGGAGGGCCCTCGTCCTGGACGGCTTTATTCAGTCCACCTACGCGGACGAGCCCTATTATCACGAGTCCTTGATACACCCCGCCATGGTGGCCCACCCATCGCCGAGAAGGGTGCTCATATTGGGCGGAGGCGAGGGGGCTGCCTTGAGGGAAGCGCTCAAGCACAAGACCGTGGCCGAGGCCGTCATGGTCGACATCGATGGAGAGGTCGTCGAGGCCGCAAAGGAGTACTTGCCGGCGATGCACCAAGGGGCCTTCGAGGATCCCAGAGCCAAGGTGTTGATAATGGACGGCGCGAAGTACGTAGAGGAGGCGTTGGCGCGCGGCGAGAAGTTCGACGTCGTGGTGATGGACTTGACAGACCCCTACGGCCCAGAGATAGCGCAAGGGCTTTACTCGGCCCAGTTCTTGAAGAAGGTGAAGGGAGTGATGGCGGACGGCGGCGTTTTCGTGACCCAAGCGGGCAGCAGCTTCTTCTTCGAGGAGGAGTACGAATCGGTGTTGCGCAACGTATTGGCCAACTTCAAGATCGTCGTGGAGTACACCGCGTGGATCCCCTCTTTCGGCTACGCCGTTAATTTCGTGTTGGGCAGCGACGTCGTGGATCCCAGGACCTTGACGGCGGAGGAGGTGGACAAAAGGCTAGCGGACAGGGGGGTCTCGACGCTCTTCTACTCCGGCAGAACCCACGTCGCCCTGATGAACTTACCCGTGTACAAGCGATTCAAGAGGGCCTAGCCCTCTTCGGCCTCGCCGACATTAACGCCTTGACCAGCTCGTAGTGTTTGAGCTCGTCGAACTCTATGGACTTGAGCAACGCCCTGACCAAGGGGTCCTCTATGCTCGAGAGGGCGGCTAGGCTCTCCCGCATGCCTCTCTCCTCGCGCGAGATCTCCTCCAACTCCTCTTGCGTTAAGGCCATCTCGTCGGCTTTTATCCTCCCGGAGAGGTAGTCCAATATCGTAGTGAGGATCTCGGCGTGGCGGAGGCTGTCCATGGCTATCTGCATGAAGAGGGCCCTCACGAGGGGGTTGGCGGCCTTGTAGGCCAACGCCATGCTCCTATTGGCCGTCTCTTGCTCCAGCTTTACCCTCTCCATTATCAACAACATGACGTCGACCCCCGCGGCGCTCGGCGCCTCGAAGACGTTCTTGACCGCTTGCGCCAAGTCCGTGAGGTCCAACACGGCCTTGCTCCCTCCCTCGGCTATGGCGTCCACGTAGGACTTGATTATCGACATAGCCCTCTCGTCCGCCTCTATCCTCGCCGCAAGTTCGCCGCCTCTCTTGCCGCTGGCATATAGCGATACGGCCGCCGCAGTAACGCCGAGGAGCCTAGCCGTCTCGTTGACGGAGAACCCCTTCTTGACGAGCTCCTTGGCGATAACGGCCCTCACGGCCGATATGTACTTGTCCAGAGACACCACGAGGCCCGCCTCCGCGAATTTAAAGTTTTGGCTCAAGGGGACGGAAACGATATATATCGCGACGCACCGGGGGGCATGTACAGGGTCTACGAGAGGGCCGTCGAGGTCCCCATCAGGATCTCCAAGACCGCCGACGAACAAGCCAGGCTCAGGAGGCTGGAGCGGTGGCCGAGGGAGAGCGGGTTGAGCCTAGTGCTAGACGAGTCAGGGAGCAACTTCAACAAGCTCATGCAGATGTACGCCTCGGACTACGGCCTAGAGCTCGGCGAGAAGAAGTGGAGCGCCGACACGTCAGGCGACGAGGTCAAGGCCAGCCTCGAGGTGCCTTTCCTCAAAGCCGGGCAGACCAAGGGCAGGGCCGTCATGGAGGCCAGGATACCCAAAAGCCCGAGCGGAGAGGAGGGGAACAACTACGTGTACACGGCCAAGGTGTTGTACTACATAGAGCTGGAGGACGACGTGTTGGCCGAGGGGGCCACCAGCGGCATGGTGGAGTTCACCCTATAGGTAGGCCTCCCCGAGGGCGTGTATCCCCAGCTCGCCCATCCCTTTCTCCACCATCCTCTTGTAAAGCTCCAACGCGAGTGCCGTCGCCGGCATCGATAAGTTGGCCCTATGGGCTAACTCCATGGCGTAGGCCAAGTCCTTCTTCAAATGCACGGCCTTGAAGCCGGGGCTCAGATCGCCGCTCAAGAGCTTGGGGAGGTATAGCTCTATGGAGCCCGACCTGGCGGCGCCCTCGGCTAGGACTTGCGCGACTTTCTCCATGTCGAGGCCCAAGGCCTTGGCGAGCCTCAAGCCCTCCACCATGGCCACCGTGTTGAGGGCCACCACTACTTGGTTCACGAGCTTCATGGCTTGGCCGAAGCCCACGGGCCCTGCGTAGATCACCCTCTTGCTGAAGGCCTTGAACACCGGCAACAAGCGTTTGAACGCCTCCTCGCTCCCGCCGACCATCACGGTCAAGGCCCCCTCTTGGGCCCCCTTCTGGCCGCCCGTGACGGGCGCGTCCAAGAAGTCCACTCCGTATTTGGCGAGCCTCTCGGCGAAACGCCTCGCCCACTCGGGCGAGTTGGTGGACATGTCCACCACCACTTGGCCGGGCCTAGCCCCCTCCACGACGCCCTTGGGACCGAAGAGCACTTGCTCTACATCGGGCCCGTCGGAGACCATGACGATGACGACGTCCACGGCCCTCGCCAGCTCGGCCGGGGACTCGGCCACGTGCACCCCCAGCTTCGCGAAGGGCTCGGCCTTGGACCTAGTCCTGTTATAGACGGCGACCAGGAACCCGGCCTTGTGCAGGTGCATGGCCATAGGGGCTCCCATAATGCCCAAGCCCACGAAGCCGACCCGCATATGTAATATACCAATAGAATATATAAAAAGTGGTGACAACGCGGTTATATGCTCGGCGCTCCTCAACCAGTAGTTTCGTACAGCACCGTCAGGGAGGTCAAAGGGCCTTTGTTGGTCATAGAAAAGACCAGGGGAGTGGCCTACGGCGAGTTGGGCGAGGTCGTGGGGCCCGACGGCGAGCCGAGGCGCGTCCAAGTCATAGAGGTTGGCACCGATTACGCCGTCGTGCAAGTGCTGGGCCCAACTCTGGGGTTGCCCGCCAAGGGCTCCACTGTTAGGTTCTACGGCAAGACCTACACGCTCGGGGTCAGCGAGGAGCTCATAGGCCGTATACTCGACGGTAAGGGCCAGCCCCGCGACCACATGCCGTTGCCCCCGCCGCAAGACTTCAGGGACATCAACGGCGAGCCCTTGAACCCATACGCCAGAGAGTACCCGGAGGAGCCCATAGAGACCGGCATATCGGCGATAGACGGGCTCTACACCTTGGTGAGGGGGCAGAAACTGCCCATATTCTCCGGCACGGGCCTACCCCACAACATCATGGCGGCGCAAGTGGTGAGGCAAGCCGCGGTCAGGGGCAGCGAGGAGGGATTCGCCGTGGTCTTCGTGGGCATAGGCATCAGGAGCGAGGAGGCCATGTACTTCATGGACGAGTTCAGGAAGACCGGCGCCTTGAGGAGGGCCGTGGCCGTGATAAACCTAGCCTCCGACCCGGTGTCCGAGCGCATCTTGGCGCCGCGCATCGGCTTGACCATAGCGGAGTACTTGGCGTGGGACTTGGGCTACCACGTCCTCGTCGTGATGACCGACATGACGAACTACGCCGAGGGCCTCCGCGAGTTGTCGTCGGGGAAGGGCGAGCTGCCCGGCAGGCGCGGGTACCCCGGCTATATGTACACCGACTTGGCCAGTATATACGAGCGCGCGGGGAGGGCCAAGGGCAGGAAGGGCTCGGTCACGCAGTTCCCCATTCTCACCATGCCGCACGACGACATAACCCACCCGATACCGGACCTCTCGGGGTATATCACCGAGGGCCAGCTGGTGTTGAGCAGATCCATGTGGAGCAAGGGCA
This sequence comes from Thermoproteus thermophilus, assembly GCF_055392855.1. Classification (NCBI taxonomy): domain Archaea; kingdom Thermoproteati; phylum Thermoproteota; class Thermoprotei; order Thermoproteales; family Thermoproteaceae; genus Thermoproteus; species Thermoproteus thermophilus. The sequence goes on along the minus strand of NZ_AP042466.1, from coordinate 1,515,360 downwards.
TCTACCCGCCCTTCGATATAATAATGTCGTTGAGCCGTCTGGCCAAGGACGCAATAGGCGAGGGCAAGACCCGCGAGGACCACAAAGACGTCGCCAACACCCTCATAGCGGCCTACAGCCGCGCCTTGGAGATAAGGAGCTTGGCCACGTTGGTCGGCGAGCGCAACTTGGGCTGGCGCGAGAGGCGCTACCTCCGTTTCGCAGACGCCTTCGAGCAGAAGTTCGTCAAACAAGGCGTCTACGAGAGGCGCACCTTCGAGGAGACCTTGGAGATTGGCTGGGACGTGCTCTCCATACTGCCTGAGGACGAGCTGACTAACGCCAGGCCGGAGATAACGGCTAAGTACTACCGCAAACACATATTCGAGTCGGTACGGCTCTGAGGTTTTCCGCAACGCGTCGTCCTCCCGAGGGCGATCCGGGAGCGGCCTCGAGGCGGACGAGCGTCGGGGAGGGCCCACCGCGCGGAAGCGGCCGACGTCGGCGATAGGAATATCGAAGTATTACCTGGGAGACCGATATAAACGCCCCTCTTCCTTAGTCCATGCCCAAGAATAAGGGGCAGGAGAAGATGGCGCTGATATCCGTGCACGTCCCCAAGAGGATGTTGGAAGAGCTCGACGAGCTCGTCAGGAAGGGCATATACCCCAATCGTTCCGAGGCCATAAGGGCGGCTATAAGGGAGTTGCTCTACAAGGAGTCCCTAAAGCCGACTCCAAAACAACAAGTCGTCGAGGAGGTGCAAGACGAGGGAGAGGAGATCGAGGTTTTAACAGGCCGTTAGCCTCCGCCTAATTCTTATTAATCCGCCCAGTTTTAGCCGTGGCCTTGGTCTCGCCGATAGAATACGCAGTATTGAAAGCCGCAGAGCGGGTCAAGAACTTGAGGGAGGTCGCTGCAGAGGTCGGGGCGAGGCCGGAGGACCTCATGAGGTACGTGGAGTCCCTAAGGGCGAGGGGCCTTCTGGAGGTCGAGCGCAAGCCCGTGGAGGTGTACGAGTTGACCGAGGAGGGGCTCAAATACGCGAGGGAGGGCCTCCCCGAGCTGGCCCTCTTGAGGGCCGCCAAATGCGGCGAGATGTGCGTGGTCGAGGCGCCCGACACCCAAGAGGGGAGGATAGCGTTGACGAACTTGGCGAGGCTCGGGCTGAGGCCGCGCGGCAATAGGATAGAGGCTGGCAAGGAGGAGGTCGAGAGGGTCCTCAGAATACTCGAGGAGAGGCAAAGGCAGCTCTCCGCGCTGGCGTCGGGGGGATCCGCGTCGCCCGAGGCGCTCCAGGAGTTCTTGAGGCGTAAGCTGGTCAAGAAGTCGACGAGGACCGAGATATACATCAAGAGCTTGGTCGACGCCTCTTCGTTGAGGGTAGTCCAGATGAAGACGACGTTGACCTCCGAGGACCTCAAAAGCGGGGCTTGGAGAGAGGTGGTCCTCAAGCCCATAGACGTCACCGTGGAGGTCCCGCCCGCGCCTGCGCCGGTGCCCCACTTCTTCCAAGAGTTCTTGAACTACGTGAGGGAGGTCATGGTGGGGCTGGGGTTCGAGGAGGTGAGGGGGCCTATCCTCGAGTACGAGTTCTGGAACTTCGACGCCCTCTTCCAAGCCCAGGACCACCCGGCCAGAGAGGTCCACGACACGTTCTTCGTGAAGTGGGAGGGCCCCATGCCCGAACCCCCTCCCGAGGAGCTCATGGAGAGGGTGGGCGGAGAGCACGAGGCGGGCTGGGGCTATAAATGGAGCCGCGAGAAGGCGTTGGGCTTGGTCCTGCGCAGCCAGACCACGGCGACGACCATCAGAGCGCTCGCCGAGAGGGGCGAGGGGACCTATAAGGTGTTCTCCATCGGGAGGGTCTTCAGGCCGGAGCACATCGACGCGAAGCACAACGTCGAGTTCCACCAACTGGACGGGATAGTGGTGGGCCCTGGGCTCTCCTTCAAGCACTTGCTCGGCCAGCTCGAGCAGATAGCAAAGGCCTTGGGCATGGAGGAGGTCAAGTTCAAGCCGGCGTATTTCCCCTTCACGTCCCCCTCGGTGGAGGTCTACGCGAGGCACCCGAGGCTGGGCTGGGTGGAGTTCGGAGGAGCAGGGATTTTCAGGCCGGAGGTCACGAGGCCTCTCGGCGTGGAGAAGAGCAGAGTGTTGGCGTGGGGGTGGGGCCTCGACAGAGTGGCCATGATACTCTTGGGCATCGACGATATAAGGGACCTCTTCACGGTCGATCCGGAGAAGTTGGCCGAGTACTACCGCAGATGGAGCGCGTTCAAGAGGACCGTGGGATCCGTCGGCGGGAGGTTCACGCTCTAGCGCCGCGCCGCCTCTAAGACCGCCGCCGCTATGGCGCCGGCCACGTCCACTCCAGTCACCCTCTGCACGTTCTTGAACTCGGGAACGCCGTTGACCTCGAGCACCTTGTAGCCCTCCTTGGACTCGACCACGTCCACGCCGGCGTAGAGGGCCCCGACGGCCTCGGCGGCTTTCGCGGAGATCTCCTCCAACTCGGAGTCGATGGGGGCGGGCTCCGCCTTGCCGCCCCTAGCCGTGTTGGTGCGCCAATCGTTAGAGGCGATACGGTATATGGCAGCGACGGCTCTGCCCGCCACTACGGTGACGCGGATGTCCCTCCCCGGCTTCTCCACGTACTCCTGCACCAAGAACTCCTGCATGGAGGGCTCCAAGTGCCTCTTGTGCTCTACTATAGCGGCGAGGTCCTCGGGGGATTTGGCCAAGTTGACCAATCTGCCCCAAGAGCCGTCCGTGGGCTTGACTATGACGGGGTAGCCCAGCTCCTCGGCCGCCTTGAGCGCAGGCCCTAGCCCGAAGGCCAAGACGGTCTTAGGCGTCGGGACGCCAGCGCGCTTGAGCGCTAAGTACGTGAGGTACTTGTCGTGGGAGACGTAGAGGGAATGGGCCGAGTTTATGGAGATGCCCCCCGCGGCCTCGTACGTGTGCGCCAAGGGGAGGACCTTGGACCTCCCGGCCACTCTGATGAGCCCCACTCGGCCTAGGCCGTCCGGCGCGGCCAAATCCTCCGCGTTGACGAGCCTCACGGAGGCGCCGCGCTTCTTGAGGGCATCGACGAGCAGACGCTCGTCGAGCCTGAACAAGTCGTAGACGAGGTCTATTTCCCCGACATCGCCCTCGAGAGGGCTCGTCTTTTTAAGCTTAATGTTGACATTTGGCGAGCTTATCCACAGCCGATTTCCTAACCGCGTCGGGGTCCGGGGAGCCCAACACGGGCCTCTTGACCGCCTCCTTGGGGTCCGGCAACTGCGCGGAGCCGCCCTTGACGGCCTCGGCCACTTTGAAGTAGGCCTCTCTGAAGGGGGTCCCCGAAAGCGCCATCCTCTCCGCCGCGTCCGACGACGTGGTGGGGAATTTAGACGCGTCTTGATAGGCCTTATCGCAACGGAACTTCATGCCCTCCAGAAAACCTCCGAGGACCTCCAGCCCCTCCTCCGCGGTCTTGAAGACCCGCCACAAATGCCGCGTGGCCTCTTGTAGGTCGAGGCTGTAGCCGTAGCCTATCTTCTCCTGCACCGCCAACAAGGCCAAGGCGTCGGCAACGGCTTCCGATATGCGGGCGCGCAACACCTCCAAGGTGACCGGGTTCCTCTTGTGGGGCATTATGCTGCTCGTCGAGACGTGCTCCGGCGGGGGCTCTACGTAGCCTACGAGGGGGCTCGACCAAGCTATTAAGTCGTCCACGAACCTAGAGAGCTCGACGAGGGCCGAGGCCACGGCCGAGGCGGCCAAGCTGGCGAAGAAGCGGCTGGACGAGGCGTACAACGTGTTCTCGACGACGCCTCCGAAGCCGGCCAACTCGGCCAGCCGGGATCTATCCAAAGGGGCAGAGGTCCCGCCGGAGGGGCCGGAGCCCAACGGCGATTTGTCGACTATAGGCCTCACGGCGGCTAGGGCCGCTACGAGGTCCGAGAGGAGCTCGTGGAGGGCCAAGAGGTAGTGGCCGAAGGTGATCGGCTGGGCGGGCTGGAAATGCGTGAACGACGGCATGACGCAATCGGCGTACTCGACGGCGCGGCGCGCGGCTGTGCACATGAGGCGCTCGGCCGAGGCCCTCAACGCGTCTATATGGCGGAGGAGCCTAAGCCTTATGGCGGCGGCCACGTGGTCGTTCCTGCTACGGCCGAGCCCTACCCATCCGCCGCGGGGGCCCGCCTTCTTTATGAGGTAGTCCTCGAGGGCCTCGTGGACGTCCTCGTAGCCCGGCTTGAGGAGGTCCTCGGCGTCGGCCTCCTCCAAGGCCTTGAGTATGGCCTCTCCGTCCTCCTTCGGCACGAGCCCCCTCTCCACTAGATGCGCCACGTGCGCCCTCATCACGGCTATTACCTCCTCCGCTATCTCCGCGTCGTCTTGTATGCTGGAGGTGTACGAGGAGACCACGTCGCTCCTACCGCCTATCCATTGCCTATATAGGGCCATGGAAGTAGGGAATTCCAAAAAAATATTCCCGCGAAAAACTTATATACTTCAAATGTCCAGCTGGCGATGTCGCAGGGGCGAACCATAGGGCCTACCTAGTGCTCGAGGACGGCACCGTCCTAAAAGGGAAGGCGTTCGGGGCCGATAAGACGGCTGTGGGCGAGGTGGTCTTCACGACCTCGGTGGTCGGATATCCCCAGTCCATAACGGACCCGAGCTATAAGGGGCAGATCTTGGTCTTCACGCATCCCCTAATAGGCAACTACGGCGTGTCCGAGGACCAGTTCGAGTCGGACGGGCCGAAGGCCGAGGCCGTGGTGGTGTACGAGGCCACTCGGCCCAGCCACTATAAGGCCGTCATGTCCTTGGACGAATGGCTCAAGGCCAGCGGAGTCCCGGGCATCGAGGGCGTGGACACCAGGGCCTTGGTGCTCAAGTTGAGGGAACACGGCGTCATGATGGGGGCGGTCGGCCAAGAGCCGCCGGAGGAGCTCTTGGAGAGGTTGAGGAGATCGCCGAGATACGACGAAGTGCCCTACGCCTTGATGGTATCGCCGAAGGAGCCGGAGGAGCTCGGCGACGGGAGGATCTGCATCGGCGTCGTGGACTGCGGGGTCAAGAGGAGCATACTCAAGGAGCTAGTCAAGAGGGGCGTGAGGGTGTTGAGAGTGCCGTGCCTTAGGTGGGACCTCGCCTTGAGGTGCGACGCAGTGCTCTTCGGGCCCGGCCCCGGGAACCCCAACCTATTCGACCGCGTGGCGGAGGGCGTCAAGGCGGCCGTCGAGATGGGCCTGCCCGTGATGGGCATCTGCCTAGGCCACCAACTAGTGGCGAAGGCGCTCGGCGCGGAGCTTTACAAGCTCAAGTTCGGCCACCGCGCGTCCAACAAGCCCGTGAGGGATTTGGCGTTCACCGGCAAGACGTACATAACAACGCACAACCACGGCTACGCGGTAAGGCCGGGCGACAGCGGGCTTAGGCCGTGGGCGGTCCAGCCAGACGACGGGACCGTCGAGGGCCTATACCATCCGGAAAAGCCCATCTTGACGACGCAGTTCCACCCAGAGGCGGGGCCCGGCCCCCGCGACACCACATGGGTCTTCGACAAGTTCCTCAAAATCGTGAATCGGTAGGCCAAGCCGATTTGTCGGTTAGATAGCGTTTTAGAGCCTCCGGGCCCAGCTGGCACCCGTTCTTCTTGAGCCAAGAGGACCAGAGCGAGATGATTATATCGGTGTTATGGATCCCTATCAACTTCTCGAGGACCTCGTAGGCGCGCCAGGGCTCCTCCACCAACACCTTGTCGAACGGATACCCCAACATCGTCACGGACCTGAAATGTATGAGGAACCTCAAGGTGTAATCCAACGAGGAGTAGGCGCGGACGAGGAGCTCCTTGGTGAGGCACATATTTGTCTGATCAAGAGTTACATAAAACTTTTGCGTTAGTCTTAAAGGATCCGGCTAGACGTGCTCGACGGCGCGCGCCCCGCTCGCCTATAAAGATTTAAAGGTATGGCAAAAAGACGGCCATGTCCAGCGTTGTCAGGATAGTTGAAAAGCAGTTGGACGAGATATTGGCCATAGCCAAGAACCCGGCCCAGATACGAAACGCGGGAACTCTGGCACACGTGGACCACGGCAAGACCACCACGTCGGACTCGTTGTTGATGGGCGCCGGCCTCCTTTCGCCGAAAGTGGCCGGCAGGGCGTTGGCCATGGACTACGTTGAGATAGAACAGCTGAGGCAGATGACGGTGAAGGCCGCGAACATATCGCTCTACTTCGAGTACGGCGGCAAGCCGTATCTCATAAACTTCGTCGATACCCCAGGCCACGTGGACTTCACGGGGCACGTGACGAGGTCGTTGAGGGTCATGGACGGCGGCCTCGTGGTGGTGGACGCCGTGGAGGGCGTAATGACCCAGACGGAGACCGTGGTGAGGCAAGCCCTAGAGGAGTACGTCAGGCCCGTGCTCTTTATAAATAAAATAGATCGCCTCATAAAAGAGCTCAGGCTTTCGCCGCAAGAGATAATGCAGAGGATATTAACTATAGTTAAAGAGTTCAACTCCCTTATCGAGATGTTCGCGCCTCCGGAGTTCAAGGACGCCTGGAAGGTCGATCCGGGCAAAGGGCAAGTGGCCTTGGGCTCCGCCTTGCATAAATGGGGCATCACGATACCCCTAGCCCAGAAGACCGGCCTCAAGTTCAGCAACATAGTAGACGCCTACGAGAAGGGCTATGTGGACAAGCTGGCCGAGGAGTACCCGCTCTACAAGACGCTCTTGTCCATGATAATCGAGCACATACCGCCGCCCAACGTGGCGCAGAAGTACAGAATACCGAGGCTCTGGAGAGGCGACTTGAACAGCGATGTGGGCAAGGCGCTCCTCGAGGCGGACCCCAACGGGCCCACGGTGATAGCGGTGAGCAAGGTCAACGTGGACCCGCACGCCGGCCTCATAACCACGGGCCGCGTCTTCTCGGGCACCATAAGGGAGGGCGACGAGGTCTACATAATCGGCGCTAAGTCCAAGCGCAAGGTCCTCCAGACTTATATATACATGGGCCCGTCCCGCATCGTCGTCCCCTACATGCCCGCCGGCAATATAGTGGCGCTCTTGGGCACCGACGACGCGAGGGCGGGCGACACCATCGTCGCGACCAACTTCTCCGACAAGATCCCGCCCTTCGAGCGCATGCGGTACATCTCGGAGCCCGTGGTCACGGTGGCCATAGAGCCCAAGAACCCCGCCGACTTGGCCAGGCTCGTGGAGGCGTTGAAGGAGCAAGTGATAGAGGACCCGACGCTGGACGTCAAGATAGACCAAGAGACCGGCCAGATATTGTTGTCCGGCGTGGGCACGTTGCACTTGGAGATCGCCACATGGCTACTCAAGGAGAGGACGAAGATAGAGTTCACGGTGTCCCAGCCCTTGATAAGGTTCCGCGAGGCGGTGAGGGCTAGGTCTGACGTGTTCGAGGGCAAGTCGCCCAACAAGCACAACCGCTTGTACTTCTACGTGGAGCCCCTCGACGAGACCACCATCGAGTTGATAGCCACGAGGGAGGTCACGGAGGACATGGACCCGAGGGAGAGGGCCAAGGTGTTGAGGGAGAAGGCCGGCTGGGACACGGACGAGGCCAGAGGCATATGGGCCATAGACGACCGCTACTTCAACGTGCTCGTGGACAAGACCTCCGGCATCCAGTACTTGCGCGAGATCAGGGACTACATAGTGCAAGGCTTCCGTTGGACCACCGAGGCCGGGCCCTTGGCGCAAGAGCCGATAAGAGGGCTCAAGGTGGTCTTGACCGACGCCATAGTCCACGAGGACCCGGCCCACCGCGGCCCCGCCCAGATAATGCCGGCGACGAAGAACGCCATATTCGCTGCGATACTCTCGGCTAAGCCGACCCTCCTGGAGCCCGTGCTCAAGCTGGACATCAAGGTCCACCCAGACTACATCGGGGCCGTGACCTCTGTGCTCAACAAACACAGGGGGAAGATACTGGACTTGGCGCAGGAGGAGTACATGGCCATGATAAGGGCGGAGCTGCCTGTGCTCGAGTCCTTCACGATAAGCGACGAGCTCCGCGCCGCCGCGGCGGGGAAGGTGTTCTGGTCCATGCAGTTCTCCAGATGGTCGCCAGTGCCCGAGACGATGTTGTTGGACTTAGTGAAACAGATACGCAAGAGGAAAGGGCTGAAGGAGGAGATACCCAAGCCGACCGACTTCATCGAGTCCTACTAGAGTTGTAGCGCGCCACCGCTTTTCTGACCTCCTCGGCCGAGCCCGAGGCTATCACGACGGCTTTTTCCAAGTCTACCTTGGCCCCGCAGAAGGGGCACCCGTGGCTCTTGGCGCCCGCCCTCGCGGCGCTCGCCATTCCGCACCGCGGGCACACCACGGCGATGTATTTCATCTCCTCAACGCCAAGGCGCGGTCCAAGACCGCGCGGGCCAACTCCCTCTTGTGGGCGGGGCCCAGCCTCTCCGTCCTCCCGTCGCTATATATGACTATGTACTGGTCTTGAAGAGTGCCGAAGCCCAGCTTGGAGACGTCGTGGGCCAAGACGAGGTCCCAGCCGCCTTCCTCCATCCTGGCCTTGGCCCTGCGCAAGAGCTCCTCCTCGGGCACGTCGTGCTCTGCCTTGAAGCCGATTATCACGGCCCTCGGGTTGAGCCTCCTGGCCTCCGCCGCTATCTTGGGCGCCCTCAAGAGCCTCACGACGTACTCGGCGAGGTCGCTGCTTATCTTGCCGGAGGCCCTCTCGGCCACGTAGAAGTCCAGGGGCGCCGCCGCGAAGACCATGAGGTCCTGCGAGGGGGCAAGCTCGACGACCGCCTTGTACATGTCGAGGACCGAGGTGGCGGGGATCGCCTTGACGTTCGGAGGCGGCCTAACGCCGGGGCCCGCGACGAGCACCACCTCGGCGCCTCTCGCGGCCGCCTCGCGGGCGAAGTATATACCAGTCAGGCCGGAGCTCGGCGTTGATATATACTTAATATCGTCTATGTGCTCGTGGGTGGGACCCGCCGTGACTAAGACCTTGAGCCCCGACATATCGCGCGGGGCCGAGGCGTCTATGACAGACTCGGCGACTTCCTCAACTTCGGGGTACTTGGCCTTGCCCTCCTCCATCTTGGGCTCCACGACCATTACGCCCCAGGACTTGAGGCGCGATATCGCCTCTTGTAGAGCCGGGTTGCGCCACATGGCCGAGTTCATCGTCGGGACGAACACGGCGCGGGCGCCTGCGCCCAACGCGGCGTGTATACACGCGGTTGCCACCCCGTCGGCTACGCCAAGGGCCGCCTTGGCTATAGTGTTGGCCGTGGCGGGGGCGACCACCAGGATATCGGCCTTGGCGCAGATCGATATGTGCTCGGCCCTCCCTGTCAGCTTATACACAGGCCTCCTCCCCGTGGCCCACCTGAAGAGCTCCGGGCTCACCAGACGCGCGGCCTTGGCCGAGAGCACGGCCGTGACGTCGGCGCCATGTCTGATCAAGAGGCGGGCGAGGTCTATCGACTTATACAACGACACCCCCGACGTGACGACTAGGGCGACCGATTTGCCGGCCAGCAAACGCGAATACGAATATCTAATGGGCTCGACCTCGGCCACCGTCTCGAGGAGGCATCAGTTAAAAACATCGCCGTCGCTAATATTTTGTGGCCGTAATGTGAAGAAAAAAGAAAACTATTTTATAAGTTATTTTATTGTGATACTAATTAAGGAATTTAAAAGCACATGAAGGCGGTAGAACTAAACACTAAAAGAACTATGTTGAAGATAATACAAAGCGGCATACTGGCCGTCGCTCTGGCGTTGGCCGTCGTCGGCGTCGTGAAGCCGACTGGCACAAACGTTGGTGTCGGCATTGCCTAAAGGATCACGTTTTCGTTCATGGCTTGATAGACGTGCTTTTTCTTGATCGCCTCCGGATCGGCCACGTCGGCTATTATGGTCAGTTCCGCGTATTGAGCCATCGCTCCCACCACGGCTATGTAGTCAAACAAGTCGCCGGGCGCGATGTTCTCCAACGGGACTAGTCCCGTCACGACGATATATTTAGGCGTTATTTTCCCCCTTACCAGATCCGCGAGGAACTTCATTAATGTACTAAACGTCCTAGCCGCCACGACCCTTCCAGGCGGCGCGACGAGCCTCCTGGCTATGCTCACAGGGGAGAGGACCACTAAATAGGAGCGCTCGTCGTTTAGGAATTCTTGGACCCTCTGCGCGAGTAGGGACTCGTCGGCCGAGAACATGCCGATCTCGGCCCCCTTGAACGCGACGACCTTGAACTTCTCGTCCTCGATGGCTATTCCCTCGGTGGTCCCCTCAGCGGGCACGTCCACTGGCGAGATCCAAACGAGGCCCACGCCCTCCACTATGTCGAAGATATAGCGAGGGCTAGGAGGCCTTTTCCTGGACTTAACGAGCTGTATATACCTTATGACGTGGCCTACTGAGTTCACCTTGTACCACACCTTCACCACGTGGTCCACGACGTATTGTAGCCCCTTGTTCGGCGTCTCGGCCACGGCTATCACCGGCATATTCCGCGATACTTGATAAAGCGTGGTGTGGAAGAAACCGGCCAGATCCCCTCCCGGGCCCACCATGCCGTTTACGGAGTCCACCACGAGCGCGTCGTACTCCCCCACGTGCTCCAGGACGTACTTCGCTATGTTCTCGCGAAAAGATCGAGGGAAGTGTAGGAAGTGGAACTTCGTGCGCGTAGTGTTCAGTCTGTCGAGGAGCTTGTTGAAGAAATCCTCGTCCTCGTTCGTGGACACCCAGAGGACTTTGCCCTTAGCCATCGAGGCCAAGCGGAGGGCGAAAGAGGTCTTCCCGCTGCCCGGAGGTCCGTAGATCATTGTGGAGCCCGTCAGCAGATCCGCCATGAAGTCCACGAAGGATTACGCTCTTGGCTTTATATTCCTTGCGGTGTGCCGACGGCCGCGGCTTCCAACCTTTATATCCCAGCTAAGCGGACGACGCATGAGCCCTCTCTACGTGCTCCTCCACGCCCTCATAGCGGCGCTTATAGGGATCTTGGGCTATCTCGTCGGCAAGTTGGCGAGGTGGGCTTTGGCGAAAGGCTTGGCTCGCGTCGGCTTCGACGATTGGTTCAAGAGGTTCAACATAGGGCGGGCCGTTTTGCGCTCCGGCTACGCCGCTGGCGAGTTCTTCGGCTCCGTGGCAGCTTGGATTATCTACTTGGTCTTCCTCCTCTTGGCTGCGGCCTATTTGGCCTACTCCTTGGGGTATTCGGGCTGGGGCGACTCCTTGCTGTCCGTAGTCTACGTCTACATCTACGGCTTCGTGAAGTTCTTCATAATAGCCATAGTGGGCTTCATACTCGTAGACGGGTTCGTGGAGTACATCTACAAGGGCGCCTTAATTAAGGAGGACGCGAGGCTCTTGGCGCCCGTCGCCGAGTACGTAAGGGTCGTGCTCTACTTGGTGGTCATAACCTTCGCCCTCCAACAAGGAGGCATAGACGTCTCGACGCTCAGCCAGATGTTGATACCCATCACGTGGGGCCTCGTCGCGTCCATGGTGGCCATAGCCGTGCTCCAAGCGATCCGTAAATGAACCTCCTAGTAGCCGCGCCTCAGACCTCCAGCTACCGCGGGGCAGAGCTCACGGCGGCTAGGATGGTCAAATGGGCCTTGAGGCTGGGGCACAAGGCCTGGCTACTCACCAGCGCGTTCCACGACTGGGAGCCCGTGGTGCCCGAGAGGGAGCTCGACAGGAGCCTCTCGGGCTACGCCTCGTTCGAGAGGGATCCCAAAGCCGGCGTCCCCTCGCTCAGGGCGATCAGCTCCCGCTCCGTCATCCCCGCCAGGAGGATCACCATGAGGGACTTCTTCTCGGTTCTGAGGCGGATAGACGAGGACGTAGGAGTGGACGCCGCGGTCTTCCACTCGACTTTCTGGAACGGGCCCGAGGAGGCGGCGCGTTGGGTGGCCTGGAAGGAGGAGTTGGCCTCGATAGGCGAGGAGGTCAAGCCCACGGCCTTAGCCTATATGCCCCATCTGAGGCCCGTGGAGCTCGCCGCGAACCCCGTGGAGAGGACGTTGAGGATGGCGTGGAACGCCACGGCCCTTCCGAGAGTCCTCAGATCGGCCCGGCTGGCGCTCTGCGAAAGCCCTCCGGAATGCGACGACTTGTCGGCGGCCGGCGCGAGTAGGGAGAAGCTCGTCCACTACAAAGGCCTTCTCGACGACGATTTCGCGCGCCTCGTGGACGAGGCCAAGCCCGACCTCGTGAGGGATAAGCTCAGAATAAGGGAGGACTACGTGGCCGCGTTCGTGGGCCCTCTGGAGCCCCGGAAGAACCCGCTCGCCTTGGTCCACATGGCCAAGAGGCTCTCCGGCAAGGGAGTAGCCGTGGTGGTCGCCGGCGCGGGCGAGGAGGAGGAGAAGTTGAGGAGGGAGGCGGCGTCTGTGCGCAACCTCTACGTAGCCGGCGTCTTGTCGGAGGAGGAGAAGGCGTCTCTCGTGAAGGCCTCCGTCGCTAACGTGATACTCTCCAGGTCCGAGACCTTGGGCATAACTCAGCTGGAGTTCATGTACGGCGGAGTCCCAGTGGTGACGAGCGCGGCCTACGGCCAGAGGTGGCTCGTGAGGGACGGCGTGGACGGGATACACGTGAGGGGGCCCGACGACGTGCAAGGGGCCGTGGACGCCGTGGAGAGGCTGGCGAGGAACGCCTCGTTGAGGGAATCCCTGGGGAGGAACGCCAGGGAGAGGGCCAAGGAGTTCCTCATGTCGAGGCACTTGGGCGAGCTCCTCGACAAGATGAGGCCCTAAAGGATATATACCATTTATTCCTTCTCGGCGATGTATATAGCTAGGGCCCCCTCCACGAGCGCCAACTTGGGCTCGGGCTTCGACGTAGTGGCGGTGGCACACGACGCCTATTTCGCGGAGGCCTACGCGTCCGTGGGCTCCGGCTGCGGCGTGCACGTGAAGTTCAAGGGCTTCGACCCAGGGCCCGACAACACGGTCTCCAAGGCCTTCGAGAGGCTCTTCGCTATTTTGGGCATATGTAAAGGCGTCGAGGTCGTCGTCGAGAACGGGATACCCGTGGCTAGGGGGCTCGGCAGCAGCGGGGCCTCGGCCGTGGCCGCCCTCTCGGCCTTTTTGGCAGAGGCGGAGCTCGAGGTGGATCCCAGAATCGTAATAGAGGCGGCTGGATACGGCGAGGTCGCCGCGGCGGGGAGCCCCCACTTCGACAACGCGGCGGGCGCGGCGCTGGGAGGGGCCGTGGTCATAACGTCGCTCTCGCCCTTGGACGTGGTGAAGTTCTCGCCGCGCTTCACCCTTATCGTCGGCGTCCCTGACGTCCCGCCTATGCCCAACAAGACGAAGGCCATGAGGGAGGTGTTGCCGCGCGCCGTCGATTTCCCCGTCTACGTGAAGCAGATGTCCAGGTTGGCGGCGCTCGTGGCGGGCCTCGCCAAGTCGGACCCGAGGCTAGTGGCGAGGGGCATGGAGGACGACGTGGTGGAGGCCGCCAGGGCGCCCTTGGTCCCGGGCTACCGGAGGGTCAAACAATACGCCCTAGAGGCGGGGGCCCTCGCCGTGTCCCTATCAGGCGCCGGCCCCTCGATAGTGGCCCTAGTCGACGACAAGGACGCCGACGCTGTCCAGGACGCCGTGTTGAGGGCCTACGCCGAGGAGGGCATAAAGGCGGAGGCCAAAACCGCCTCGATCGCGGAAGGCGCCTTGTCCGTAGCGGGGAAAAGACTTATCTAGAAGCCGCGGACGCATCGTGGGATTTCAGAAGAACATTATCGAGAGGATAGCCTCGTACGTGCCCGGCTACGCTGGCTATAAGGAGAAGGAGCTCAGGAGGGAGGCCGACGCCTTGGTCAGAAGGCACGTGGCCTCCGTTTTGTCCTCGGCTAAGTCCAAGATGGTCTTGACGCCGTCAGCCGCCAGGGTCGTGGCGGCCAACCCCGACGCGAGGTACCTCTGGGACTCCGCGAAGGCCCTCTTCGACAGAGTGATACAGAGAATAGACAAAGCGCCGGAGGGCTATTCGGGGTTCTACGACTTGGTCAAAGTGGACGAGGCCTCGCTCGACGCGATTTATCAAATGGACTTGTCCTTGATCGAGAAGGCCAACGAAGTGGCGAAGCTAGTGGACGAGCTCTCGGCGGCTCAGCCCGGCTCCGACGCTTGGGTCCAAAAGCTCCGAGAGCTCTCGGCCGCGCTCTCCGGGCTGGACTCGGCCGTCGACGAGAGGTCCAACTTCATAGCCGGCTACACGCGCCGACAAGCCGAGGAGGCGGGCAAGGCCGTTGGCGTCGGCGGCTTGTTGAAGAGGCCTAGGGGCGAGTAGCCATGCCGCAAGTAATCCAGTGGGTCAACCCGAAGGAGGACGAGATAATCTGGCGCTATCCCGTGGACCGCATCGAGTGGGGCGCCCAGCTCGTGGTGGAGGAGTGGCAAGCCGCCGTCTTCTTCCGCGACGGCAAGGTGTACGACGTATTCCGCGCCGGGAGGCACACCCTCACCACCTTGAACCTACCCTTGTTGACGCAAGCGTTGAGCCGCATAGCAGGCTTCGACAAATCGCCCTTCGTGGCCACCGTCATATTCGTCTCCTTGAAACAACACCAGCTCCTCTTCGGCGGCAGGGCCCAGACGGTCGAGCTCGCGCCGATACAGTTCCACGGCTCCGCTTGGTTCAGAGTATCCGACCCTGCCCTCTTCGTGACCCAAGTGGTGGGAGGACAAGGAGTCTACACCACTGAGGACTTGCAGAAGTTCCTCCGCGGCTATTTCAACGAGTCCCTCATGGCCGAGCTCTCCAAGCAGTCGATCTTCACCATGTATCAATCCCTGGAACAAGCCTCCTTCGTGATCAAGAACGCGCTGGACCCCTATTTCAAAAGACTAGGGCTGGAGTTGATAGACCTCAAGTTCGAAGGACTCGACGTGACTGACCCAATATGGCGCGATAGGCTCTTCTACATCAGAGCGGCCGGCGTCAGTCCCTCCGACTATCTCCGCATGGAGGCCGTGGAGAAGGCCGCGGAGGCGTTGGGCAAAAGCCCAGGCGCGGCCGTGGGCGCAGGCATAGCGATAATACCTCCGCTCTTCGGCCCGACGTCCGGCGGCCAGCAGGCAGGCGGCGCGGGAGGGGGCGGAGGAGGGGGCGCCCCTCCGTCGACTATGGTGTCGAGCCAACTGGCGGCGCGGGGGGTCGTCTGCCCGCAGTGCGGATACGTCAACCCGCCGGGGGCTAAGTTCTGCATAAACTGCGGCGCTCCCTTGCCGCAAGAGAAGACGTGTCCCAAATGCGGCTTCAAGAACCCGCCGAACGCCAAGTTCTGCATGAACTGCGGATCGCCGTTGACATGAGGGCCCAGGACTACGCCTTGGCCGCCGCGATGATCGCGGAGGGGGTTTACCTCGTCGCCGCCTCGCTGGGCTTGGCCCCGCTCTCGGCCTACTTAGCCGCGGGGATCCCCTTGACGGCCTTCGGCGTTGTCTATTTGGCTTTAGGCGACAGGAGGGCGGCCCTTTGGGGAGGGCTCGTGGCCCTCGCCGGCATAGCCTTGGCCGCGGGCGGCGCCGCATCGCCCCTCTTGGTCGTGGGCGCAGTGCTCTTGTTGATAGGCCTCTTCGCCTTGGCCGGCCGTGTCGGGAGGGCTTAGGTGTTCCTATTGCGGAGCGCCGCTCGACGTCGGCCCGGACTCGGTGGTGGTCGTCTGCAAGTACTGCGGCAAGCCCAACCTAGTGGCGGCCGACGCCGACGTGGGGGAGGTGGCCATGGTCCCGACTCTGCGCGGGGATGCGGTGGCCAAGAAGGCCGTGGAGGCGGCCAAGCGCGAGCTCCGCCTCAAGCTGAGGCTAAAGAGGGCCGTCTTCGGGGACCCGGACTTGTTCTACGTGCCCTACTACTTCGTCGAGGTCTCCTTGAGGGCTTGGTACACGGCGAAGGTGCGCGTGACGTATACGAGGATTGTGGGCGGCGCGCGGGGGGCGAGGACGGAGGTCGTCACGAGGAACGTCTCCGTGTCGGGCGAGGTCTCCTACGCCGACACGATCCCGGTCCTCGCGAGGAGGGCGGCCGGAGGCGCGGCGGCCGAGAAGCTGGCGCGCCACTACCTCTCGACGAGGCCTAATGCGGTGGGCTTAGAACAAGGCGTAGATTACGGGATCTCCAAGGCCTTCATGGCGGCCGAGTTCGGGAGGGCGAAGGCGAAGGCCGTGGCGTTGAGGGAGGCCGTGGACGAGATGTTGAAGGAGGTCGAGGAGGACGCCAAGAGGAGGGCCAAGAGGGCCGTGGGTCATCCCGAGGCGAGCGCCAGCGTCGTCGACAAGGCCGTGGACTTCGAGGTGGAGAAGGCCGAAGCGCCTCGGCTGATCTACTTGCCGATTTGGCTCGTGCCGTACGTGATCGACGAGTCCCAATACTATTTCGCCGTGGCGGGATGGGACGGCGCGCTCCTCGCGAGCACAGAGCCCGTCTTCTTAGAGCAGAGGATGGCCTATATAGCTGGGACGGCCTTAGCGGCGGGCCTCCTGGGCGGCATAGGCGGCGCGCTGCTCCCCAAAAGCCTAATCATAGGCTCGGCGTTTTTGCTCCTCGGCGCCGCCGCGGCTTATTACGTGGGGAGCAAGTCGACTAGGGCCTTCGTGGTAAGGGCGTGAAGGTCCGTTGCCCGTACTGCGGGGCGGAGTACGAGGCGCCCGACTATGCCCAGTACTTAGTCTGCCCGTATTGCGGCACGGTGTTGAGGGAGGGGAGGGTCTTCGAGTCCGTGTACATTTTCGAGCCTCGTTTGGACAAGACGGCCGCCTTCGAGAAGGCGTTGGGCTTCAGGCCGTGGGCCTCGCCGAGGGATCTGGCCTCCTCCGCGAGGCCGGCGGATGCGGAGCTCCACTTCGTGCCGTTGTACCTCTACTACGTCTACTTCGAGCCCCTCAAGGAGTTGGCCACGTACGCGACGGCCTTGGCCTTGGAGAAGCCGCCGTTCTACATACCGGAGGACTACGAGTTCCCGGCGCGGTGGAGGACGGCCTTTAAGCCCTCCTTGGAGAGAAAGGCCACGTTCCACCAGCCCCAGCTCGACCCCGAGAGGGCTTGGGAGAGGAGGTCTAAGCAGTTCTCGAAGGAGGCCAGGGGCTACGCCTCAGCGTTCAAGATCAAGGTAGTGGACAAGACGAGCTTCGAGGGGATAGTCTACTACCCGTTCTGGAGGTTGAAATACGCGTATGGGGACAAGGAATACGCCGCGGTCGTGGACGCGGCCGAGGGCGACGTGGTCTACATGGAGTACCCGATCTCGCGACGGGGGAGGGCCGCCTCGTTGGCCGCCGCGGCGGCGATCCTCTTCGGCTCGGCTATCGTCGGCGGCATCTCTGGCTCGTTCTTGTTCGCCGTGAGCGAGCTGGCCCCCGTCATGGGGCTCCTCGGAGGCCTCCTCGCCGGCATCGGGGGCTCGATCGGCGTGTTGAGATACGCGGTCGAGCGCAAAGCAGTGTACAAGCAAGGACGAGCGGTGGAGCTTTTGTGATCAACCCACGACCAGCTCCTTGAGCTCGTCCAGCCTATAGCGCCTCAACAGCTCCACCAACACGCGAGCCGCCTCGGCGACGTCCACCCCGTCCCTCTGCGCGGCCCTCCTCAACTCGCCCAAGAGGGACTGCGCCCAGCCCTCGTCGCGACCGTAGCCGTACTCGGCCGCGTGTTGCTCATAGGCTATTCTGGAGAGCCCGTCGGCCTCTCTATTATCCTCGCGGGGGATCCACTCGATCTCCCACTTGGAGAAGCGCCGGAGTAGCCCCTCCACCTCCTCCTTCAGCTCGAGGAGCCTCAACGAGTTGACGCCCCACTCGCCCCTCATCTGCCTCACCACCAGTTGGCTATCGCCCTTGATGGAGACCTCGTCGCATCCCAGCTCCAGGGCCTTCTCCAAGGCCTTCCTCAACGCCGTGTACTCCGCCACGTTGTTGGTGCAGCCCTCGCCGTGGCAAGCGACGCCGTATCCTCTGGCCAAGCGCCTCCCCGCCTCGTCGTACACGACGTAGCCGTACGTGCCCAGCCCGCCCGGGTTTACGGGCTCGCAAGCCCCGTCGAAATAGACGACGCACTTCACGGACGCCTCCAGACGTAGGGCCTAGTCCCCTTCCAGAACTCCTCCTCGACCTCGGGGGGCAAGTCGTACTCCACGGGGTCCCTCACCCCGTTTATCTTGAACGCGAGGCGCCTCATGTAGCAAGGCCCGCAACGGCCGCAGTGTTTGGGCCCTTTGTCGTAACAACTCCACGTTAGGTGCAAGGGGGCTCCTGTCTCGAGGCCCAGCTTCACGATCTCGTGCTTGACGAGGCCTCCTACGGGCATCAACAACTGGACCCTCCTCTGGGGGCCTGTGGCGTAGGGCAGGACTTGGTTGAGGAGCCGTATGAACTCCATCTCGTTGTCGGGATAGGCGCCCGCCTCCTCCATGTTAACGCCGAGCGCCACGTAGTCGTAGCCCCAGGCCTCGGCCAACGCGACGGCCAACGCTATGAAGACGAAGTTCCTAGCGGGGACCCACTCGTGGGCGAACTCGGCCCCCTCCCTCCCCATGTCGACTCTGTTTATCTCCCCCTCGCCGAGGAGGGGGGAGCGCCTTACTATCTTGAAGAAGTCCATGTCCACCTCGATCAAGGGAAGCTCCATGGCCTTGGAGATCTCCCTCACTGCCCTCCTCTCGGGGTCCTCGGCTATGTGGCCGTAGTTGAAGTGGAGCAACGCCACCTCGTAGCCCTGCCTCGCGAGGACGGCGGCCGTCGTGGTGGAGTCGAGGCCTCCGCTGGCCACCACCAAGGCCCTCCTACGCGGCTTAGGCTCTACGTCGGCCTTCCAGAGGCTCGCGGACCTCCAAGTCTTGTCGACGCCCGCCTCGACGACCGTGTAGGGCTCCAGCCTCTTGACGTAGTTCCCCTCCCACGGCGGCACGTCGCCTTGTAGATACGCGTCTGAGCTGGCGAAGAACAAGGCGTTGAGGTGGCGATCCCACATGTAGTAAAGGGGCTTGAAGTTGGCCGCGAGCCACAGCCTCCCCGGCCTAGCCGAGTCCAAGACGGCTAGGGCGTAGCTCCCCACTACCTCGTCCCTCAATATGCGTTGGAGCCCCTCGAGGGTCCCGTCCCATATCCTCTCGAGGAGCGGCGGGAGTATCGCCGTGTCTATCCTCGACTTGCGCTTGAGCCCGTACTTCCTCTCGAGCTCCGCGTCGTTGGCTATCGTGCCGTTGTGGGTCACGGCTATCCTCTCCCCGATCATGGGCTGTATGTCGTCTTCGGTCTTCCTCTCCACGTGCTCCGTAGTGGGCTCGGCCCTGTTGTTGAATATGGCCGCGACCGCGTCCTCGTCCAACACCCTAGGCATGTCCTTGAGGGCCTCCGGGGCCGACCTCCTGTCCTTATACGCCTTGTAGCGGCCCGATCTGCTCAACACCACGACGCCGAAGCTGTCCCTGCCCCTCTCGGCCGCGGCCTCTGCGATGGACCTCAGCTTGGCCTCTATCGCCGCGGCCCTCTCGGAGTCCAGCTCGCCGAATATTAGGACGCCGCCTATCGAGCACACGGCCTTAGTGTTCGGTATAAATATTTTGAAGATTTTTATATCGCGATCGCGAAGGGCCGTGTCGAAGGGCTTCAAGAGCTTGACCCCCGTCGATAAGGCGGTCTCAGAGTTCCTCGCCAGGATATCCCACAAGCCGCCGGTGGTGGAGCTGCCGTTGGGCGAGGCGTTGGGCCGGTATTTGGCCAAGGACGTGGTGGCCGAGGTGGACGTGCCCCCGTTCGACAGAGCCGCCTTCGACGGCTACGCCGTGAGGTCCGTCGACACCCTCGGCGCCAGCAGGACAAACCCCGTGGTGTTGAGAGTCGTCGGCCGCTCGACGCCCGGGAGCCCGTTCCTGGGCTCGATCAAGGAGGGGGAGGCCGTGGAGATAGCCACCGGGGCGCCCCTCCCCGAGGGCGCAGACGCCGTCGTGCCCTACGAGGAGGCCGCCGACAGGGGAGGCTCCATAGAGGTATACAGGCCGGTCCCCCAGTATTACTACGTCTCTAGGAGGGGCGAGGACCTCTCCAAGGGCGAGCTCGTGTTGAGGGCGGGGACTAGGCTGAGGCCTTGGGACCTAGGCGTCTTGGCCTCCTTGGGCATGTCGCGGGTCCCCGTCTACCGAGTGAGGGCGGCCGTGATATCGACCGGCGACGAGCTCGTGGACGTGGAGGACGTGAAGGGCGCTCCGCCGCCCGGCAAAGTGGTGAACTCCACCAGGTTCGCCCTCGTGGGCCTCTTCCGCGAGATGGGCGCAGACGCCGAGTACTTGGGCCTACTGCCCGACGACGAGGAGGCCATAAGGAGGGCGCTCGAGAGAGCGCTCGGGGATTTCGACATAGTGGCCACCACAGGCGGGGCGTCCGTGGGAGGGCCTGACGCCACCCATAAGGCCGTGTCCTCAATAGCGGATTTCTACGTAAGGGGGATAGCTGTGAGGCCCGGGAGGCCCAACGGGGCCGCCGTCGTGGGCGGCAAGCCCGTCGTGGTGTTGTCGGGCTTCCCGGTGGCCGCCATAGTAGGCTTTGAGCTATTCGCAAAGCCGGCCGTGTTGAAAATGGTCGGGGGCAGGCCAGAGCCTTTGCCCTCGGTCAAGGGCGTGTTGACCAGGAGGATCACGACGCCGATAAACGTGAGGACCTACGCGAGGGTCAAGGCTTACGTGAAGGGCGGGAGGATCTACGTGGAGCCCTTGGCGGTGACCGGCAGCGGCGTCTTGTCCACGCTCACTAAGGGTAACGCCTTGCTCGTAGTGCCCGAGAATAGAGAGGGGTACGACGAGGGCGACGAGGTGGAGGTCCAACTGATCAGAGGACTCGAGGAGGCGTGAAGGACGTCGAGTTCTCGCCTTTCGAGGCCAAGGTCTCCAAGGGGAGGTTCCGCGAGGAGCTCAACGTCGAGTTGAGGATCAACGGCGTCTATTTCTGTAGGGTCAAGTTGTTCAAGGGGAGGCCTCCCCACTACGGCGCGTGGGCCGAGGTGTTCCACCTCAACCCCGCCTTCATCAACACGCCGTGGGAGGAGCGCCTCTACCGCGCCCTCTACGAGGCCATGGACCCCGGCGACGTCCTATACGTCGAGTACGTGGACGACTCCGAGACCTACGAGGCGCTCTACAAGGGCGTCCCTCCGCAAGAGACGAGGTTGGGCAAGCTCTTGGCCAAATGCGGCTTCCGCGTGGTGAAGGACTGGTATTTCCCCGAGGGGTGGCTCGAGGGAGGGCCGAAGCTACAGGCCGAGAAGGGCTAGCGCCTCCTCGCCGCCCGCTCTACTGCGTTTTTGTACTCGAGGCTGTGCCTCCTCAGCTCCTCGAGGATGTCCGGCCTCTCCTCGACGGTCGTCTTTGACATAAATGGATTATCTAATTCCTATTAAAGTATTATGGATCGTTGAACGTTCAACAAGACATAAGAGGTCCCCTCCCGGGCCCTCTATGTCGGTCGCGGACGGGTTCGAGTACTTGGAGAAGCTCAGGGATTTCTTCTACGGCTTGGCGGAGCTCAGGGATAGGCTCAAGGAGAGGGGCTTCAAGTGGCCCAGGCCCTACCCCGCCGACGGCGTGGCGACCGGGACCGTCAAGGTCAAAGTGGGCTTCCCCGCCATGTTGAGAAACGGCGTTATAATGGACGTCACCAACGTGGAGCAGGCCCAAATAGCGGAGGAGGCGGGGGCCGTGGGCGTCATGGTCTTGGACAAGCTCCCCTACGACGTCAGGAAGGCAGGGGGAGTCGCCAGGATGGCCGACTTGAAGATAATCGAGGAGGTCATGAACCACGTGACGATACCCGTCTCGGCCAAGGTGAGGATAGGCCACTACTACGAGGCGTTCTTGCTCGAGAAGATCGGAGTGGACCTAATAGACGAGTCCGAGGTGTTGACCCCGGTCGACGAACAACACCATATAAACAAGTGGCTCTTCACGGTCCCCTTCGTCAACGGCTGCCGCGAGCTGTGCGAGGCGTTGAGGAGGATATCGGAGGGGGCCTCTATGATAAGGTCCAAGGGCGAGGCCGGCACGGGCAACGTCAGCGAGGCTGTGAAGCACTTCAAGGCCTTGTACAAGGCCATAGACGAGCTGAGGGCCGGCGACGAGGAGAAGTTGAGGGACTACGCCCGGCAGTGCCAAGTGCCCTTGGAGCTGGTCGCGTTGACCGCTAGGCTGGGGAGGCTGCCCGTCATAACCTTCGCCGCGGGGGGCATAGCCACGCCGGCCGACGCGGCGCTCATGATGTGGCTCGGAGCCGACGGCGTGTTCGTAGGGTCCGGCATATTCAAGTCGCAAGACCCCAAGGAGAGGGCCGAGGCCATCGTGTTGGCCACGGCGCGTTGGGACGACCCGGAGGCCGTCGTCGAGGCCCAGAAAATGGTCAGCGAGAGGGCCTCCATGGCCGGAATAGACGTCAAGGCCTTGAGGCCCGAGGAGCTCTTGCAGACCAGGGGGATATGAGGGTCGGGGTTTTGGCCCTACAAGGCGACGTCGAGGAGCACGAGCGGGCCTTCAAGAAGGCGGCGGCGGAGCTAGGCTTCGGGATAGACGTGGTCAAGGTGAAGGAGGCGGGGCAACTACGCGATGTGAAGGCCTTGGCGATACCGGGCGGGGAGTCCACCGCTATAGGCCTATTGGCCAAGCGCACTCACCTCCTAGAGGAGCTCAAAAACGCCGTTGAGGGAGGCCTCCCCGTCTTGGGCACGTGCGCGGGCGCTGTGTTCATGGCCAAGGAGGTGAGGGACTCGACTGTGGGCGAGACGGGGCAGCCGATACTCGGCGTCATGGACATCGCGGTGCTCAGGAACGCATTCGGCAGACAAGCCGATTCCTTCGAGGTCGACTTAACGGTCGAGGGCCTCGGCCCAATGAGGGCGGTCTTCATCAGAGCGCCGGCCATAACTAGGACTTGGGGCTCCGCCAAGCCCTTGGCCTACGTCGAGCACCCCAAGTTGGGCAAGGCCATAGCCGCCGCCCAGCAAGAGGCCATGTTCGCCACGGCCTTCCACCCGGAGCTCACGACGACTTCTTTCCACAAGGCGTTGTTGGAGGCCGCCCTAGGGAGGCGCTAGTGGATCTCGATCACGTAGGGCTCTTTCTGGGCCTTGCTCCTGATTATTTTCACCCAGACGTTGCCCCTGGGGTCCATAAAACCGAGGCGCTGCGCGGATATATAGTCCTCGGACGAGAAGAGGTATTAGAACTTCAGAACCATGTTGTCCTCGGCCACTATCGCGGGGCGGCCGGCCCTCCTAACGTCCTCGCGGACCGTCGGGTTGAAGAGCTCGTCTATGTGGGTGAGGACCAAGACCTCGGCCATCACGACGTCGGCTTCGGCCAAGGCTTGGTAGGTGGTGGTGTGGGCGTACTTGGCGCAGACCTCGCGGTTCTCCTCGTTGCAAGTGGCCTCGTGTATCAAAACGTCGACGCCGGCGCCGAGCTTCTCCAACGGGGCGCAGCCCGGCGACGTATCTCCGGAGAAGAGGAGGTCCACGTCGGCCCTCACCCTAAAGCCGTAGGCCTCCTCGGCGGTGTGGTGACACGCGGCGGCCGACTCGACCTTGAGCCCGGGGAGGTCCAAGAGCGTGCCCGGCTCTATCCTCTTGATCTCAACGGCGTATCGCATGTTCTTTAAGATATGGGGCGCCGCGGCCTTTATGACGTCCTCGACCCTCCTAGGCGCGAAGACCGTGAGGGGCTTAGTCCTGCCCTCTATGTGGGCTTGGAAAAGCGCCTCGGGCAGGCCCAAGAAGTGGTCCATGTGGCTGTGCGTGACGAACACGTAGTCTATCTCCTTGAGCAAGCCCTTGTCGGAGAGGCGATAGTGGCACCCGACGCCGCAGTCGACAACTACGAGGTAGCCGTTGGCATCCACCAAGTTGGCGGCTCTCCACCTCCTCGAGCCGGGGCTCCCGCCAGCGCCCGAGCCCAATATGTGGACGTACATCACCTCGCGAACCTCAACGTTTTTTCTAGATCTATGCCGAACCTCACGGCCTCGCCCTCCTTGAAGTCTACTGCGGGAGGCGCCCTCGCCTTGATCCGGAATCCGTTGTACTCGAGCTCCACCAGCTTGTAGGGGCCCAAGTACTCTTGTCTCACGACCCTCGCCACGTAGTCCCCGGACCCCAACGCCACGTCCTCCGGCCTGAACCCCACCAGTTCGTCGCCGCCGAGGCCCAACGCCTTGGCGGGCAGAAGGTTGCCGATGCCGAGGAAGTTGAACACGAAAAGGCTCTTGGGCTTTCTGTAGAGCTCCTGGGGGGTGCCCACTTGTTCCACCCTTCCGTTGTTCATCACGACCATCAAATCGCCCAAGGCCATGGCCTCCTCTTGGTCGTGCGTCACGTGGATCACAGTGGCGCCCACGTTGCGTTGTAGCTCCTTCAAGAACCCCCTGACGTCGAGCCTCAGCCTGGCGTCCAAGTTGCTGAGCGGCTCGTCCAAGAGGAGGATCTTGGGCTCCTTGACTAAAGCGCGGGCTATGGCGACTCTTTGTTGTTGTCCTCCCGAGAGCTGATGGGGGTATTTATGGAGCTGATCCTTTATGTTCAACACCTCGGCTATGTGCTCGACCCTCCTCCTTATCTCCTCCTTGGGCAATTTCTTGTTCTTCAAGGGCATGGCTATGTTCTCGAACACGGTGAGGTGTGGGTACAACGCGTAGTTCTGGAAGACTATCCCCACGTCCCTCTCCCAGACGGGCAACTTGGTTATCTCCTTGTCGTCGAGCCAAATGGAGCCCTCGTCGGGCCTCTCGAGGCCGGCTATTAGGCGCAACAACGTGGTCTTGCCGGAGCCGGAAGGGCCTAGGACTACTGCGTAGGTCTTGTCGGGCACCACGAGCTCCTCCACGTATAGCGTGAACCCCTTGAAGGATTTCTTTAAATTCTTCAAGATCAACATATCATCCTGCTCCCCAGATCCTCTCGAGGTTGCGCCTCACCGCGATTAAGTAGATCAGAGGAGGCGCGATGCTCACTATTCCCGCCGCGGCGACTTGGCCGTAGCTCAAAGTCACGGGGCTCATCAACATGCCTATATATATCGAAAACGTCTGGGCCCCGCTGAAGCTGAGCGGTTTGGCTAAATTATACGGCGTTTGGGCGAAGGCCAACGGGAAGATCAAAGCTCCCCATGAGAATAGAAATGCGTATAGACCCGCGACGCTCATGCCGCTCTTGCTGAGCGGGAGCACCACCTTGACAAAGGCCTTTACCTTGTTCATGCCGTCGGCCAACGCGGCCTCCTCCACTTGGCGGTTGAAGCCCGAGTAGTAGTTGTAGAGTATCCATATACCGTAGGGGATCGTCATGATGGGGTAGGTCAGCACCAAGGCCCATAAAGTGTCCAACACGCCGAGTTCCCTCAACATGAGGTAGAGGGGTACTATATATATCAACGTCGGAGTAGACATAAGATAAAGTACGTACGCCATTAGCTTATATCCGCCGAAGCCGTGTACCCTCATCTGATAGGCCGTGGCCGCGGCCAATAGGACCGTCAAGGCTGTGTTTATAGCCGACACGTAGAGGCTCATCAACAAGAACGGAAGCCCGCCGGTGAACACTTGTACGTAGTTATCGATCGCCAACCTGGACGGGAACACCGACGGAGGCACTTGTATTATCTCGCCCGGCGGCTTCACCGATACGAGGAACAACCAGACGAACGGGACGGCGACGAAGGCCAAGGCGAGGGCCAACACTATCGAGTGCACAGCCTTGGGGACCTCCCTCCTCGGAACCCATGCCGGCAAGGGCAATTTCACGAACGTGCGGGCGGAGAGGGCCCTCATATAGGCGAGGGAAAGCGCCGTGCCCACCAACGTCATGACCACTATCAACGTGGCCGAGTACCCGAACTCGCCCGAGGCGAACGCCTCGAAGCTGTAGTACGCCAAATTGTCCAATATCCGCGGGCCCACTTGCGCCGTGCCGATATATATGGGGTCGAAGGTGAAGAACCCGGTCAACGCGGTCAGGACAAACGCCGTCAGTATCTGGGGGGAAATCAAGGGGAGGTCCACCGCGAGGAACTTCCTGGGCCCGGCCAAGCCGTCGGCCAACGCGGCCTCCTCGACGGATTTGGGTATCGCCTTGAGGCCGGAATATATTATCAACGTAGCCGTGGGGTACGCGCGCCACACGTCGATTAGGACTATGGCCCATATGGAGGATATGGGGTTGGCCTTGATGAGCCCCCAGCTCATCAAGTAATACCCGAGACCGTAGAGCGGGTTCAACAAGAGGTACCAAGCCATGGCGGCGGTCACCGGGGGTATAAACGCGGGTATCATTATGGGGAGGAGCCACTTCCCTCCGAGCCTCCTCAAGGCCAGCGCAGTCGGCACGGCCAACGCTATAGCTATGGCCGGGGTCGCGATCGTGTACACCACGGTGTTCCCCACTATGAGGGGCCCATAGGGGTCCTTCTCGAAGAGCCAGACGTAGTTGCCTAAGCCGACCCACTTCAAGCTCCCCTCGTAGGTCCGCTCGTAGAAGCTGAGGGCCAAGTTGCTGGCTATGGGGTAAAGCGTGAGGACGAGGAGGTAGACTACTGCAGGGAGGGCCAAAAAAAAGAGTTTGTTTATCCCTCATGAAATCTTCATTATGCTGAGCCAAGTGTTGTATATGTTCATCTGCGTGGTCTCGGCGTCTTGTTGGCCTCTTAGGTAGTTGGCCACTTGGTTGATGAAATAGGGCCTCAAATCGGTGAAGAAGTTGGTGACTCTGTTGACCAAAGTAAGCCGTTGTATATCGGTTACGTTGACGCCGGCTTGCAACAAGGGTATGAAGGGCTTGAGCCAGCTCATCGAGGGCACCTCGGAAGCCGCCTTGATGCCGCTGAGGGTGGCGGGCACGAAGCCCACCTTCTCGGCGCCTAGCTTGTACATCTCAGGGGATATCAAGAACGCTATGAAGCGCGCCGCCAAGTCGGGGTCCTTGGCGTAGGGGTTTATGCCTATAAACGTCGGGGCGAGCCCAGTGCCGTACGGGTACTTGCCGCCCGGAAGCGGCGATATGGCTATGTCGCCGGCAACCTTGGAGATCGTGGCGTTGTTGTAGATGGGTATGAAGCTCGTCCAAGCGGCCACCATGGCGTAATCGCCTGTCAAGAACAAGTCCCTGAGCTGGTCGTACTCCATGGCTTGCACCGTGATGGGCGGCTGGAACTGCACCAATTGTTTGTACGTCCTAAGCGCTTGGAGGAAGGACGGACAGCCCACTGTTATGTTAACGGAGCCCGTGGGGGTATAACGGAAGTAGGCCCAATAGCCTTGAGTGGGCACAGCGCCCTTGGCCACGTCGGCCGGGATGCCGACGCAAGGGTCGTTCAAGGCGTAGGTGTAGAAGATCGTTATGAAGCCGTTGAATATGGCTTGTTGAAGGCCGTCGGGGAACAAGAGGGCGTATTTAGCCACGTGTTTGGACTGGAGGAACTCGGCGGCGTCTATTAGCTGATCCCACGACGACCAGGTGAGCGGGTTCAAGTCGAACCCATACTTCTGCTTGAACTCCGCCTGCAACGTCGCGTTGTTGAATATCGACTTCCTGTACACGAGGACGTACCCGAACACCATCTGGAACGGCACGCCGAATATCTTGGTCACCGTCCCGTTCTTGGAGACCGCCATGACCGAGATCAACGCGCTGGTGGGTATGTCGGATCTATTGAGGACGCCGGAGTTGAAATAGGGCCTGAGGTCTAGCAGATACGGCCCCAGAGTGGACGCCTGCGATGGGTAGAAGATTATGAGCGACGGGTCCGGGTTCTTGTTCTGCAACGCCGTGAGGGCCGTCTGGACCATTTGGCCGAAGGGCACGGGCTGTATGGTTATCTTGACGCCTGGGTACCTCTTCATGAACTCGTTCGCGGCGAGTTGGATGTAGGGCATGAGCGTGGGGTCGCCGGTCGGCACTAGGACAGTTAAGGACCCGCTCAACTGCGTCGAGGTCGTCTGGGCCGATGTAGTCGAGGAGGCGCCGGGCGGTTGTTGCGACGGTTTTTGTAGGAGGAACAAGGCGGCTATCGCTATTACCGCTATCACCACAACGGCTATTGCCAGAACGCGCGTGTTGGACGCCATAGTCGTAATTGCTCAATACAATTAAAAATTATGCTATGAGCCTAAAGATATCGTGCTTATCGGCAACACGTCCCTCTTGAGGTCCTCCAAGAGGGATCTCAGCTCCTCCACCGCCGCCTTCAGTATGGCCTCGCCCTTCTCCTTGGAGGCCCTCGAGGGGTACCCCTGCACCGCCTTCTTGTACATCAGCTCGTAGGCCCTAGCGCCGTACACTGCGTATTTGACCTCGGCCCACTCGTCGGCGTCGCGGGGGACCTCCTTGACTAAGTGAGGGTACGCGGCCATGACCTCGCTGGTCTCGTCCTCAGCGGCGTGGCCCTCCGGCGTCTCGAGGACCTTGCGCCGCGCCTCCTTGGCCAAGTCCACCCACCAGTTGACGATCACGACGGTCAGATCCGATGACTTCGCGACGTCCTTGGCCGCCATCCTCAAGGCGTCTACGTTGCCGCCGTGCCCGTTGACCACGACGAGGTACTTGACCCCGTTTCTGGCCACTTCGAGGAAGACCTCCTTGTACAGCCTATATAGCGTCTCCGCCGATATGGATATAGTGCCGGGGAATTTGTCCAAGACGTAGGTAGTGCCGTACCAAATAGGCGGGAGGAGCAGAACTCCGGCCTCCTCCGCCGCCTTCTCGGACACGTACAACGCCATGAGGGCGTCCGTGCCCAAGGGCAGATGGGGGCCGTGCGCCTCGATCACGCCGACCGGCAACACCGCGACTTTCTTGTCGGCCTTCTCGAACTCGGGCCAAGTGAGCTCGGCCCACTTCACGCCCAACTCGTCGATTAACTTTTTAAGCACTTGCGCCTCCGACGGCGAGAGGCCATGTCCGTGCTCGACGCCTTGAGGAAAGCCGTGGGGGAGATAACGGGAGTCTTCGACGCGCCCGATTGGCTCGCCGCGGAGATATTAGGCGATCTGCCCGGCTGGGGCTCTCTAAACGAGGAGGTGATCCGCCGCGCCGTGGAGTTGAACTCGCCTAAGATATTCGGCGCGTTGCGGAGGAACCTACAGCTCTATCGCCCGGGCAGATCCAGCGTGAGGAAGGCCGCGCCCTACCTAGTCGCGGAGCTCCTGGAGGCGAACGGCTATAGGCCGGCCTTCTTGAGGCTGTTCGGCGCCGTGGTCCCCGCGGCGTATAGAGGGCGCGGGCTCTACACGCCGGTTATCCCGGTCGTCGAGGCCAAGAGGGCCGTCCTGAACAGGATCGCCGCCTTGTCGAGATATCCGGGGGCCTACGTGGTCTTGTCCGCGGTGGACTCGGTGCCTGGGCTTAAGCTAGAGGTGAGGCGCGTCCAGAGGCCTCCCTACTACTACGCAGTGGCCGAGGGGCTGGGCCGAGCCTTAGAGGCCGCGGGCGCCTTGAGGGCGAGGCAAGACGAGCCGACGGCTAGGCTCTACTCTTTCTGGAAGAAGTACAGATCGCAAGGCTATTTGGTGTTGGCGGGGAGGGAGGTGGGCGGCGTGGTCGTCGACGTGTTGGCGGTGGGGTTGGGCAAATACGGGGCCGTGGCCAAGGCGAGCAAGAGGAGGATAAACAGGCTCTCCAAGTTCTTGGACGAGGTCTACGAGGTCTGAGCCTTGGCGGCTCTCCTCTCCCGTATCTCCTTGATCCTCCTCTCGTTGAGGTCCAAGTGGAAGGACAACTCCTCTATGCCGTATCTCTTGGCTATGTCCCTCCCTTGTTTTATCAACTCTTCCGCCTCGTCGAGTTTCCTCTCGGCGATTAGGCTCTGGACTTGGTAGACGAGGCACTCGACTAGCTTCTCCTTGAACTCCAAGGCCTTCGTCTTGTTGTTCTGCCTCTCGGCAGACTGCATTAACCTCTCCCACTTCTCGCAAGCCATAGGCCCATGAAGGGCGGAGCTAATAAACTTTACAAGACCATCAACTGGGCCTTGAGCTTTAGTATCTTTGCGTAGACCTCGTCGAGGCCCATCCTCTTGGCTGTCTTGGCGGCCTTGACCAGCTGTCTGTTGAGCTTGGAGACGTATTCGGGGTTCTTTATGACCAGCCCCATGGAGAGCTTCTTGAGGTAGTCCTCGGCGTCGCGGACCACCCTCTCCAGCTCTTGGACGGCCAACTCCTCCTCCAGCTCGTCGACGCGCGCGGTCTTGGCCACGTTTATGTTCAACACTATGGGCTCCACGAGGATTTTCCTCTCCGGGCGGACTATGTTGTATTTGCCCATGAGGTAGCCGGCTATTAGGTAACGCACCAGCTCCGAGACGCCGTCTAGCCCCTCCCTCTGGGCCAACTGCTCCAAGACCTCCTTGACTTTTTTATGGACGCGGACCGAGACTATGGACCCCTCCTTGTCGGGAGCGCTGAAAAGTTGTTCGTACGTGAGGTCGAACTCCTTGACGCCCGCCATGGAGGCGAACGCGCCGAGTTATAAACTGGCAACTTGTAAAATGGACATGGACCGCGATCCTACGCGCGGTAAACGTTGGCCATATAAATCGCGGCAACGTTTTAATACGACGGGCGTCCCGACGGCGTGATCGTCGAGCTGCTCGTCGCCGCCGCCGTGGTCCTCGCGGCGCTCGCGGCGGCCGGCCTCTACAGAGAACGCGAGTTCTGGTCGGCGCGGGAGTCCTTCGAGCAGAAATGCGAGGAGGTGGACGTGGTGGTCCCGTTGAGGGGGGCCCCTCCGGGGCTCGAGGAGAACTTAGCGGCTATCGCTAAGCAGAGGACGAGCGCGCGGAGGACGCGTTTCCTATTCGTAGTCGATAGCCCCGACGACCCCTCTATCCCCATAGCCTCTAAATACGGCGAAGTGTTAGTGGTCGGCGAGGCGCCAGGGCTCCCCGGCAAGAGCTGGGCCTTGGCGAGGGCGTTGGCCGCAGTCGACGGGGATTGCGTGGTGTTCGCAGACGACGACATAAGGCCAGGCCCGGGATGGCTGGAGGGCCTCACTGCGCCTCTATCGGCCTACGAGGCCGCGACGACTTATAGATGGTACGTCGGGTCCGGCCTCTGCACCAGGGCCAGGGCCGCCGTCAGCAACACGGCCTTTTCGGCCATGCAGGACCCCCGCTCGAGGTTCCTCTGGGGCGGCTCCACGGCCTTGCGGCGCGAGGTCGTCGAGAAGGGCGGAGTGGCCGAGAGGCTGCCGCGCTATATCAGCGACGACTACGCCACGTACAGCGCGGTGAAGGAGCTGGGCGGGAGGATCTGGTTCGCCCGCTCGTCCATAGCGCCGACGCCCGACCCCCAGTGCTCGTGGCGCGAGATGTTCCGCTGGGCTGTGAGGCAGATCCTCATGGTGAAGTGGTACGCGCCCAAGGGCTGGGCCGTGGGGCTGGCCATATACACGCTCAACTTCGCCTTCGGCTTAGCCCTCCCGTTGATCGGCCTAGCCGTCGGGGAGCCCCTCTTGGCGATAGGCCTCTCCATACCCTTGATCAACTTAGCGAAGGACTTCGTCAGGGCGAAAGGCGTCGAGGAGAGGGCGGGGATAAAGACGTCGGCCCGCGACGTCGTCGCCACTTGGGCCTTGGGGAACTTCGTCATCCCTTTGGCAGTATGGGCCTCGGCATTTGTCAAATGCGTTAGGTGGAGGGGGCGCGTCTACTGCGAGGAGGACGCGAGGAGGCTCCTGGGACAAAGATATAAACAGGGCCGCCCCTAGACGCATGGCCTGCGTGGGCGAGGAGGAGGCCGTCAAGGCGGCCAAGAAGAAGGCCCTGGGCCTCCTCAGCTCGATGAGGAGCAAGGAGGCCGTCGTGGTCAAAGTCGGCGAGGATTGGCTGGTGGGCTTTATATCGGCCAAGCACAAAGGCGACGAGACCTCCATAGAGATCAAATGGGCCTACGTGGACTGCAAAGGCGTGGCGCTCGAGCGAGTGCCCCAAGACCTCGAAGGGGCCTTGAGGGGCCTTCTGGAGGATCTGCCCGCGATACTCAAGAGAGAGCTCGGCGATAGGGCGCGGCGATGATCTTGGCCATAGACGTCGGCGCGACTTGGACGAGGGTCTTTTTGGTGGAGCGCGACGGCTCCGTCAAGCGCAAGGAGAAGATGAGGACCACGACAAACCCCGTGGCCGACGCGGCAAAGGCCGCGGAGAGCTGGGATTTCGAGGCCGTGGGCATCGGCTCGATAGGCCCCTTGGACCTCAAGACGGGCTGGGTCGTCGGAGCCCCCAACTCCCCGGCCAGTAGGTTCCCCCTCGTGGACCCGTTGCTCAAGTTCAAGAAGCCGATATACGTGGCCAACGACTGCGTGGCCGCCGTCTGGGGCGAGTACGTGTTGGGGGGATGGGGCGTCGAGAACATAGCCTACCTCACCATCTCCACAGGCCTCGGCGTCGGGGCCGTGGTCAACGGGCATCTGCTCTTGGGCAAGGCCGGGAACGCGCACGAGCTGGGGCACGCTGTGTTGGACCTCTCGGGTGGCGTCAAGTGCGGCTGCGGGGGGCTGGGCCACTGGGAGGCCATGGCCAGCGGCGCCAACATACCCAAGTACTTCAAGACATACGCCGAGAGGCTCGGCAAAAGGCCGCCCGACGTCAAGAGCTCCGAGGAGGTGTTCAAGCTCTACAGAGAAGGCGATCCCTTGGCGCAGGCGTTCATAGACCATTGGCTCGAGGTCAACGCGGCGGGCATAGCGACGATAACCGCGGCGTACGACCCCGAAGTGCTCGTGGTGGGGGGCTCCGTGGCGTTGAACCACTGGGACGTGTTCAAGGCCGTCGAGGACAAAGTGAGGAAGTACACGCCGTTGGACCCGCCCGCGATAGAGAAGGCCAAGTTCGGCGACGACGAGGTGGCCATGGGCGCCGCCGCGTTGGTCATAAACCCGCCCGACACCCTCAAGAAGTTTGGCTACCCGAGGACGTAGCCAAGGCCGTTGGGCGAAAGACTTTAAAAACGCGACGTAACCAGAACTGGCGGCGGTAGCTCAGCCTGGTTGGAGCGCCCAGGGGCTTAGCCCCGCGTAGGGCTCATAAAGGGCCCGGCCCGGGCAGCCGGGAGGACCCGGGTTCAAATCCCGGCCGCCGCACTGCCTCCTTCCGCCCTCGTCGGTCGGAGGGGTTGGCCTATTCCGTTCAAGGGCGGTCAACGGCGCGTCCGCGACGACGCCTCAGCACGACGGGTCGCCGGAGGCGAGCACAAGCCCCTCTAGCGCCGAGCGGGCCGCCGAAGGCTTGCGCCAGTCGGCTGGCATGTTTTTAAATCCGTCGTAGCGCATGTACGTGGAGAGCGCTCGGCGCCCTTCTGGACAACGTCGTTTTGAAGAAGTTGGAGAAGGGCGAGAGGTTAAAGACGGAGGACCTAGTGGTGTTGATGTTGGCCACTTTTAGGGAACAGACGAAGAGGATAGACTCAATCGCCGATTCGTTAAACGACAGAATCAACGAGACAAACAAGAGGATAGACGCCGTGTTCGACTCCCTAAATCGTAGAGTCAACGAGCTACAAGGGCGCATCGACTTCCTCGCCGATTCCTTGAACCGCAGAATAGACGAGACTAACAAGAGGATAGACGATTTACATCAGAGGGTATACGACCTCCAGAAACGCGTAGACGCCTTGCAACAAGGGATGGAGGATTTACGGAGGCGTACGGACGAGATACAGAAGCGCATGGACGATTTAGAGAAACGCATGGACTTACTGCAACAGAGGATAGACGATCTTCAGAAAAGGATGGACGACCTCCAGAAGACCATGTTGGAGATCCAGAAGCTGTTGGTGGAGATGAACAAGACCATGTTGGGGATACAAGCGGCGGTGCTGGAGGCGTTGAAGAGGAGGGACTAGCCGCGCTTGAGCCGACGTTCGGGTCATCCGCTGATGGGCCGCGGCGCCGGAGCCCTAAGTTTCTACAACGACCCGGTGGGCCGCGCGCTTAGGCCGACAACTCCCTTATACGATATCCCGTCCGCCGCCTCCCGCGGCGCCTCGTACTTACCCCCAATACGCCGTCTCGGATCGCCGAGGCGGCCGGGGCTCCGCGGCCTCGGAGGAACGCCGGCGCGGCTTGCCGGAATCCGCGAATCGCCGGACCGCAAGAGGTCCGCTGGATAGGGCCTCGGCTCCTAGAAGGACAAAAACCGGCGGCGCGGACGTAGTCCCCTAAATCGCCTGCTCCGCGTCGTCGACGCGGAGGACCTGCCGGGACCTCGCGGCGCTTCCGCCCCGTCACGAGGACAAATCCCCGAGCGGATCAAGAGACGTCCTCTAGGCCTAGCGAGGAGGCCTCGTACACATAGTCTAGTGCATCCGCCTTGTACCTGAGGCATCCGTCCTCGGTCCTCTCGGTGACGCAGATCTGGAGGCCTGCGTGGGCGTGGAAGTTGCGCCTGAAGCGGTCTTTTTGTTGAAGTATGTTTACGCAGTCGTGGGGGTCCCACAAGCTTTGTCCGCAACTCGACTGACGCTTGTCGACGTAGTAGTCAAAGGCGTAGAGCTCGTAGCCTATCTTTAACCTTAATGCTTCGTCTTTTCCGAATACCCTCTCGGCGATTTCCCCCACGTCGCAAACTTTATCCCTACTTCGTTTCATTCCGGCGAATTTTTCCAGGATGCTCGCCAAGTACCAGACTCTGGCGAGGTGTTCGAAGTCCTCGGTCAGAGAGACTCCGTGTCTGATCTTGACCCAGCCGTCTCCTGCCTCTACCTTGGTGTTGTCGATGTAGAACTCCTCGGCCCTCCGCAACGCGTCCCTCAGCCGCGCCGTGTCGGGAAACGCGTAGGCTAAGACGAGGGGCAGGCCGTGCACCACGGCCCCCACAAATGCATTCAACTCTTTCGCCGGGAGTTTGTCGATCTCCTCAGCGACCTCACTTGCCTTGACCTCCGCCATCTTGCCGAATTTCAGCGGCTTAACTCTTCCTCTGAACCTCATCCTCTTCACCATCGGCTTGACCTCCCTCCTGTGCAGGACTTTGTGGATTGTCAAGGATTGGACTCCCTTGATGTGAGGGTCTGAGTTGTAAACCTCTAACTCCACCTCCTTCACGTACGCCGTCATCTGGGCCAAGTCCTCCACCGCATAGTACAAGAGGGTCGGCATGTAGTTCATCCCGTGCGACAAGTCGAGGGCGATCTTCACTTTCTCCTCGGAGCCCAGCCTCTCCAAGAGCCAACTCGCCAACTTGTAGTACGCGTAGTGTTTAAAGTCGACTAGCCGCCCCTCTATTTGAAGCGCCACCTCGCCGCCGCACCCCTTGTTCCTGAAGTTGCCCTTTCCGGGGACCACGACGAAGTCCACGCCGTCTATTCCCATAACCTTTGCGGCCTCCCTGTACATTTCCTCCACCTGCCGTTGCAATTCGCGGTAGTCGACTGCCATCTTCTCGGCGTATACCGTGTCTTGCACCACGACGACAACTCCGTCTGGTTGCAACTTCTCAATCAAGGGCTTGAGGGTGGACCTACTCCGCTCCTTTTGTTCGTCCTCAAACACATACGCCACCTCCTCCCACCACCAGCTCCTCACTCCGGCGCAATACTCCGTCCACGGCAGTCCCCACGCGGCGATGAGAAGCCTCCTCTCGCCCATATCAATTACAAGACGTCGGTATATATCCTTCTTCGCCTTGAGGTCGTCGTCGCCGCGGGCGCGGCTAAGTCGAGGCGTCGAACGCGGGGCCCGAGACGCGTTGAAAGCCCGACTCGAGAGGCCTTCCAGACGCCGCGAAGCCCGGCCCCGCAACGATGCGAGATGATTCTCCTCAAGCCGTCGTCCCTCAATCGCCTTGCCGCCCCCTCCAGCGCTACGTTAGTTGCACGCGCCGTATCGACGCCTATCGCCGATAGCCTCCTGGACTCCCGAGGCCTACGAGGCCGGCTCGTGCGCGAGGCCGATGACCCCCGTCGAGGGGCTCGAATCCCGACCTCAACAACGGCCGTACTCGTCAGAATGGGCCGGCGAATCGCGCCTAGTGGGCACTTGGGCCTGGAATATTGTGTAATCGCCGGATACCAGATAGGCTATGGCCGCGGTTATCATGGCCGCGGGCAGTAGGTTGTAACTGCCCGTCATCTCCACGACCATGAACATCACGGCCACGGGGGCCTTCGACGCAGCGCCGAAGAACGCCAACATGCTCACTACGACGAAAGGCGTTGGGCTGGGCGCCAGGCTGGGCGCTATGTAGTGGAAGAGGAGCCACGTGTCGTAGCCGACGAAGGCGCCGATGACTATGCCGGGGGCAAACACGCCGCCGCTACCGCCAGAGCCTATTGAGAACGCCGTGGCCAAGATCTTGAGGAACGGTAGGAGGGTGAGGAGCAGTAATAACGGCATCGGGATCAACGATACAAAGGCATCTACCTTGTCGAACTCCGCTAGGTTCAACCAACCGTAGCTGGTGCCCAGGACCTCGGGGGCCACAAGCCCTATCAACCCAGCCGCCAAGCCCCCAATCACGGGCTTTGCGTAGTTGGCGACCCTCATCTTCTTGAAGAGGCCGTGTACTGAGTAGAAGGTTTTAACGTATAGTATCGCCATTAGGCCGTCAACAACGCCGAGAAGTAAGTAAAGGGGCAACGTTGATGGGTCGAACTCGCCGAGGTAGTAGCCGAACAGCGGCGTGAAGCCGAACACGGAGCCGAAGATCACGTAACCCGCCGCCGAGGCTATGAGGGCCGGGAAGATGACCTCGGTCTCGAAATCCCTCTTGTACAAGATCTCCGAGGCCAGCAACGCTCCGCCGATGGGCGCCTTGAATATGGCCCCGATACCGGCGCCTATGCCCACCGCGACCGCAATCCTCCTATCCCGTTCGGACAAGCCCAGCAAATCGGCGATTAATGAGCCAATGCCTGCGCTCAACTGCGAGGCGGGTCCCTCAGCGCCCGCGCTGCCCCCCGATCCAATAGTTATCGCCGAGGCGACGAGCTTTATCGGCGGGACCCTCCTCCTAATCTTGCCCCCCAGCCTGTGGAACGCGTTTATGGCCGCGTCCGTGCCGTGGCCCTCGGCCTCGGGGGCCCAAGTGTAGACGATAAGCCCCGACAGCAAGCCGCCGAGCGCTACCGAGATCGGTATCAGCCAAGGCCTCGACGCGTGGAACGAGTAGTTTAAAGAGCCGCCCTCGCCCAGCGGCTCGGGCAGTTGCAAGCCCACCAGCTCGACCATGAAAAGGCGCTCCGCGAACTTCAAAGCGAGGTAGAAGACCGCGGCGGAGATCCCCGAAACTACGCCGAGGATTACCCCCAAGATGAGCCACTTGACGTAATACGATTGGGGGAGCCTCACGGCGGTGTAGTTATTGATTCCGTTTAGAGTTTGTCGCTATCCTCATCGCCGCGGTCGAGAACTCGGCGGATTAACGGGCGGGACTAACGGGCGGCGCGCCGCCGTCGCGGCCAGAGCTCTCGGAGGTCGAATCCGTCGCGGCCGGCCACTCGCCGGGACGGGCTCCGCCTTGGCCGCTTGGGTGATCCGTTCGCGGGTCGCTGGGCACGGCCGAGGAAGAGACAGGCCCCGGCCGTAGAGGCCTCACGGCTGGCATCGCCGCGGGGCACAGGGGGAGCGGCCGCGCCCCGTTGAGCTTATTTACCTTTAGAGTATTATACTTGTGGAGTCAAAATAGATAGGGAGGCCGAATTGCAATGGCTCGAGGAGGCCTACAAGGCCCCCACGGCGCAGTTGTTGGTGCTCTACGGCAGATCGGCAAAACCGCGTTGGTGGTGCAGTTCCTAAGAGGGAAGCGCGGCATATATCACATGTGCACTTACGACTCCGTCGAGAAAAAGAGCTTTTGGACAAGTTGGCGAAGCTGACTGGGCGGGAGTACCTCCGCCACTTAGAGCCGAGGCTCGACGTGTTCTTAGAGGTGGCGGCGCAAGAGGCCGGGGAGAGGCTGGTGTTGGCGCTGGACGAGTTCCAGTACTTAGTGGAGCTGGACCCCGCAGTGCCCTCCGCCTTGCAGAAGGCCTGGGACCTCGCCTTGTCCAAGACGAAGATCTTCTTGTTGTTGGTGGGGTCCAGCGTTGGGATGATAGAGGAGGAGGTGCTCTCGCGTAAATCGCCCCTATACGGCAGGCGCACTGGCAGTTGGAAACTAGGCGAGCTCCCCCCTGGGAGGATACACGAGCTCCTACCCGGCTGGGGCGAGGAGGACGTCTTCAAGGCGTGGGCCGTAGTCGGCGGAGTGCCCTACTATCTCGCCCAGTTCGACGCGGGGAAGAGCTTCGAGGAGAATTTAACGCGGTTGTTCAGAAAGGGCGGCCTCCTCTACGAAGAGCCCTTGTTCCTCCTAAGAGAAGAGTTGAGAAAACCTCGCGTCTACGTGTCTATACTAGAGGCCATAGCCAAGGGCCGGTACGCGCTCGGCGAGATAAGCGATTGGGCCGGGCTGGACAAGAGCAAAGCCTCTAAATACCTATGGGTCCTACAACGCCTAGATATTGTGCGCAGAGAAGTGCCCGTGGGCAGGAAGAGAGGCCTCTACTACATCGCCGACAACCTCTTCCGATTCTGGTTCCGTTTCGTGTACCCCAACTTATCGGCGCTGGAGCAAGGCGATGTGGAGCCGTTACGAGACCAACAAGCCCTCTCCCAATACTTCGGCGAGATGTTCGAGGAGTTCGTGAGGCGCTACTCCCCCCAGATCTTCGGCGTTAGGCTAGAAAAATATGTAAAAGGCGACCTCGACATAGACCTCGCCGGAGAGGCCGCGGGCTGTAGAATATACGGAGAGGTGAAGTGGTCGCAGGACGTGGACGCGGAGGCCGAGACGAGGAGACTCGCGAGAAAAGCCGACGGGGACGTCTACGTGGTGATAGCCAAGGGGTTCAAGCAGAGGACCCCCTACTCCTACACGTTGCGGGAGGTCCTCCACGCCCTGAGGGCGGGAGAGAGGATACAACTCTGCCCGAGGAGATAAACGCGCCGCGGCCGCGAAAGCGCCTGGATTATTGGCGATAGGCATATATCTCCCTTCCCAATATTTGTGCGTGTTAGAGAAACTTTACCAATATATACAACATTGCGAAAATGAAGAATGTATCAATAAAGAATTAGCGGACCTCTTAAGGGGGCGGCAGAGGGTTCTCGTCAAGGTTGGAGGGCTCAGCCTCTACGCTGACGCAGCGAAGGACTCGGAGGCGTACGAGGTCAAACTAGACGCAGAGCCCTACGACGGGATAGGCCAAGCCTTGGCGTACAAGTCGGCGGGGTACAAGGCCCACCTAGTGCACGTGTTGGATAAAAGGCGCGACCAATTCGATCTATACGTCGAGCTGTACCGGAGGCTGTCCTTGGACTTCTGCGTCCACGTAATCACCAAGGACGGCAAGTACTGGAGCTCATGCCCGCGGTGATCCCCGTAATCTCGGCGTCGGGAGGAGCCGGGAAGACGACGATATCCCTCCTGCTCGCCTACGTTTTGAAGAAACACGCCGGCGTCGACCCCAAGAGGATATTGATAATCGACCTCGACCCGACGGCGGGCCTCTCGTTGAGGACTTTCGGCGACGAGGAGTACGACGAGATTTGCAGAAGGAGGAGGACCCTCTACCACATGGACCAAGACGCCGATACTAAAAACGTGAGGATAGAGGACTACACGAACGCGCCGGGGAGGTCGGCCGAGAGCATCTCGAACGTCGCGGTGTTGCCCCCGGGCGAGGACTCGCAAGGGGGCTTGTCGTCGAGGATAGAGAAGTGGTTCACCTTCGCCTACAAGGAGAGGCTAAAGGCGCTTCTCGAGAAGGCGGGCGCCCTGTCCCGATACGACTACATAATAGTGGACTCGGCGCCTTTCTTCGACGCCAGGTATACCGTAGTCGCCTTGGCCACCTCGGACGCAGGCAAGGCGGTCGTCCCCTTGAGGCCCACGCCGGTGGACATCAAGAGGACTATAAGAATGGTCAAGACGTTGCGCGAATACATGCGCGTCGACCCCGTCTTCGTCTTCAACTTCGACAAGGATAAATTAGTCAAGGAGGCCGTGACTTTGAAGAGCTTGGGCTTCGACGTGCCTAAACCCGGAAGGGCCAACCCGTCCGAGCAGTTAAAGAGGCTAATAGGCGAGTTGGAGAGCTACGGCGACGCGGTCAAGTCCGCCATGGTCTATTACAAGGATCTATCGGACGTGGCGTTCCCGCGCGAGGAGCCCGAGAGCACTACGATGTTGGCGATCTGCAACCCGATAGTGGATGTGCTCAACGCCATGGGGGCGAACGTGCCGCCGTGCCAGGCGAGGGTGGAGGAGGGATAGGACGCGCCGAGAGGCCATAGACGGCGCTACGCGGCGAATCCCACTCGGGACGAGGCGGCGTGGGCGACATGTTGACAGGTCTGGTCGGCCGATTCGCGAAGACGTAGGCGGCGGGGCAGCTGGATCTTGTAGCTCGTCAGCCGCGCAGTAGTCCCATAGCCGTCGCGTCCAGGCGGACGGATCTCGGCTAGAGGCGTCGAGGATCGCGGAAGGGGCCGAATGCCGTAACTTATATAGTAGGGGGCCCGCCCCACGAACCCCCTCGCTGCGTCCCCTTGGGACCGGATGCCGTATCTGACGTAGCATACCGCCGTGCCCAAAAGGCGGACCCGGCCGACGAGGAGCGCCGCGACTTCGCCGAATATCCCGTTTTTAAATCGTCGTGCAACTAACTCTTTACAACAGCCAATATTTCAACTCTTGCCGGCGTATGTCGTTTATAAACGCCGAATGTCCAATTTAAAAAACGCCGTGCGGCCGAAAGGCGGCGCCGAGCCCTCGACCCCAGTTTTTCAACTCCTCTAAGGAGCTCCTCGAGCTCTCAAAACAAGAAATGGGGAATATAGAAAGACCGAGCGCTCGACGGAAAAACGCCGAATTTTCGAGGAAAAAATTTAAAAATACGAAAAACATAAGACCACGAAGCCCGGAATCTCAAAGAGAGGATTGAAAGTAAACAAATTGGCGATACTGGCCAAATTAAGCTAGCGCGATTGAGGAATCTCAAAGAGAGGATTGAAAGCCGCTACCTGGAGGAGCTGTGTACTCTGCGGCACGGGCGCGAGCTGGAATCTCAAAGAGAGGATTGAAAGGGGTACGAGAGGATCTACATACCCGCGGGCGCCGCGCCTGTCGAATCTCAAAGAGAGGATTGAAAGGTTCAGAGCAGACACGTCGTACATAAGCGTGCCGACTGGCTAGGAATCTCAAAGAGAGGATTGAAAGTAGTACACCTTGAAGCCGCGGCGACGGAGCTGAAGCGCGAGGATCGAGAATCTCAAAGAGAGGATTGAAAGTCATACATGTACGTCTTCGCCGTCATGCTGACGCTGATAAGCGAATCTCAAAGAGAGGATTGAAAGTGTACTTCGCTAAATCGCGCCACTTCATGCAGATTTCCCTGGTGAATCTCAAAGAGAGGATTGAAAGCGATCGTGACCATCGTCGTGTTGCCGACTAGTAGCGAAGCTCCGAATCTCAAAGAGAGGATTGAAAGTTGAAGCAGTTGTTGCAATAACGCACTGAATAGCTCACGACGCCGAATCTCAAAGAGAGGATTGAAAGCTTATGCAACAGCAATGATACCAGGTACGCGGCTACGAATCTCAAAGAGAGGATTGAAAGAAACACACTTCGGCCTCCCCTATATCAGTATCAGACGTGATGAATCTCAAAGAGAGAATTGAAAGTTGGGCTGATCTGGGGCGTCGAGTACACGCCGTTCTGGAAGGAGCGAATCTCAAAGAGAGGATTGAAAGAGGTGGGCATAGACGTCGAGGCGCTGTGCGCTGAACTAGGGGGGAATCTCAAAGAGAGGATTGAAAGAAAAAAGAGGGTAGCGGATACTCAATCACACATGAACACAGAATCTCAAAGAGAGGATTGAAAGTAGCTATATATGCCGACGCGTACATGCATATGACACGACTCACTGAATCTCAAAGAGAGGATTGAAAGGTCGTCCCGGGCGTTCACGTAGGCGCCGTGCTGAATTAGAAGAATCTCAAAGAGAGGATTGAAAGTTCCTGTACTATGGCCGCGAGCATCTCCGTGCGTTGGTGCAGGAATCTCAAAGAGAGGATTGAAAGGACGTTGGGCGGATTGACAACACGCGACACCTTCTGGCTGGAATCTCAAAGAGAGGATTGAAAGTTATCCTTGAAACAACCTCGTTCACAGTTAGAGCATGCTCTTTGAATCTCAAAGAGAGGATTGAAAGCCATTTTTCTCCCACCGTCTACGTCAACGCGAAACTACGCGAGAATCTCAAAGAGAGGATTGAAAGCTGTACACTTTAGCCTTAGCTTTACCTGGAGGAGTTTGTTGGCGAATCTCAAAGAGAGGATTGAAAGCGCCTCGTCTCCTCTATACGTGCATAGATACAGCAAAGGAATCTCAAAGAGAGGATTGAAAGACTTAAGTAGTAGCTTCTTCTCAACGGTATCGGTTACTACAATCTGCGAATCTCAAAAAGATAATTGAAAGGACGGCGGGCTCACCGCGAGGCAACCGCCCGTTAGCGTCTTGGAATTTCAAAAAGAGGATTGAAATGTAATTAGCAAGCCGAAGAGGCTAGACATGTGTCTAGACGAGATAGATGTGTGACGTGAGGTGGAGGCGCGCCCGGACCCCTCCACGCGCCGCGGAGCATAGAGCTACGCATCCCCACCTAGTATTTGCAAGACGTACTGGTCCAAGGCCGTTGTAGCGGCGATACAGCGCCGGGCCTTAGGCGCGTCGCGGCTTGAAGTCGTACGGCGCGGCTCTTCGCCGCCGTCGGCCGAGGCGCGTGTTTTGAGCCGGTCGCCATTGTGAAGCTTAAATTTGTATGCACATGAAAATTGGTGCGGCTTGCCGTCACGGTGGGTTTCGACTCCCGTCTTGTGGTGAGGGCTTTGGCTGACATAAGGGCCGGCTATGGCGAGAGGTTCAGAGGTAGCCCTCTAAGAGCCTTCGGGAGGAGGCTGGCGATATGTGCGTTGAGGCTTGTGGAGGTTCTTTGACTTGGGGGGTAGGGCTGGATGTCGTAAAACAACGCCCCTCTAACACGATAAAAACTAAGACTTACACAACTTTTCCCAATTATTTGAGCAGAGTTCCCCTTCGGTCAAAATTATTACACTTAAATCGTTGCATTGAGGTATTGGGATTAGTGGGAACATCCCCACTAGAACAGTTATTATCTTGGAAGCAGACAAACCACACCCCACCTTTTTATTACTAATACAACTTGTTACCATCTCCGACTTAAATTCAATTCCAATTATCCTTCCGTCATTACAGCGAAGGATGCAGTCAACTAATCTATCCTCTCGGCATCCACAATTAGTTTCTTGACAAGGCTCTACTTTTTGTTTAAAATGAAGCCACTCATTCCCATCGTGGACTTCAAGCTTGGAAATAAGGTAAAACTTAGTCTTATTACCTAAGCGCACCCTTACAACACAAGGACATCCACAAATACTACTCATACTTAA
This sequence comes from Thermoproteus thermophilus, assembly GCF_055392855.1. Classification (NCBI taxonomy): domain Archaea; kingdom Thermoproteati; phylum Thermoproteota; class Thermoprotei; order Thermoproteales; family Thermoproteaceae; genus Thermoproteus; species Thermoproteus thermophilus. The sequence goes on along the minus strand of NZ_AP042466.1, from coordinate 1,471,873 downwards.
CCAAAGCTCCTCCGTTTATTTTCTCGACCTTGGCTCCATAAACCTTTAATATGTACTCAGTATAATTCTCAATGTAAGACGCCAAGACGTCGATCTTTTCTATCTTACCCTTAACAATATTATAAATCGCTATGTCAGAGGCCTTAATCTCCGAGCCAAAAATTTTATTCACATAATACACGCGGCGCAACATGTCAACGAACAACAAGTCGTGTGTAGCCACCAGCACAGTCTTGCCGCACCCTGCGAGACTGTGTATCAATAGAGCCAGCCTGGCCTGCGCCAGGGGGTGCAAGGCTACCTCTGGGTTATCCATTAGGAAGACGTCGAATTCGTCGAGCACCCCCCTTAGGAACATGTTTTCTAATGCGCCCAGCTTCACCACAGTGGTGGATGAGAGAATAAGCGGAACCTCTAAATTCTTTAGTACCTCATAATTTTCGAAGCCTCTACGCCTAAAATCGAACTTTCCCTCAAGTTTGTCGCCTGTAACTACTTTTAAGTACTCATTTGCACATTCAAGTTGCTTCGGGGGGAGAGACATCTTTATCCACGCGCTGCGGAGCGGCTCGTAGCTCTCGAAGGGGGGCCACCCGCCGAATTTTAACAAGAGCTCATACTCTGTGGGCAAGTAGAACGGCTTTAATCTTTCAGTGTATCCATACTTGGCACATTCATAATCCTCACACACTAGCTTCAAATTATCTATCTCAATTGTCGCACTTCTCACCAAGCCCAATTCAGCAGGCTCATTTCCATAGTAATTCGCGTAGAGCGCGTCAAAGATAAGTCTAAACAACGTAGTCTTTCCAGACCTTGGCGGACCCACCACGATGGTTACTGGCGCCAGCTCCACTTCCCCGCTGAGTCTGCCTTGAATTTCTATTTTTACTTTCATGGCTTTTACCAACTCCACGTACTTATATCTTTTCTAAAATCACCTTTGCAATGCGATTTATATCGACCCAGTTTTTTCTCCTAATGTTCCATCTTGTTAGCTCGCGGATGACTTTGTACGGGTCGCCGCCGAACAAAATATACTCTGTGAGGAGCGCCAAGATTTCGGGCTCGGTGTCTGCTATTTCCTTGACTATTTTTGGCCACTGCGGCACCTCGAGTTTAACCTCTGCTATGAAGTCCATTAGTTTTGTCAAGTTGATCGTAGACGCCTCCTGCGACCTGATGAAATTGCCACTTCTAGAGGTCCGCCATACGATTAACTCCATTGGGTTGTCTATTGCGTAGAGCGTCTCGCCGGTGGACAGCCAGTAGATGGGCGCAGCTAGAGTGGGCATCTCTGCATGAGCCTCTCCGTAGCCCTCTGTGAGCCTCTGGATTGTCAATATGTCGTAGAAATCGGCGCGCTCGGCCGGCACGGGCGACATGAAGATCACGTCTAATTTATTCCCGCTTCTGTAAACTATGGCAGTTGCGCCGAAGATAAGGCCGAGGTTTGCCGATAGAAAACACGTACTACACACGCCGTACTGCTTGTCTACCACCCCCATGTTCTCTTGGACGTATTTTCCAAATGTAGACGAGAGGGAGATGTACAACGTATGTAGCTTCTTTGACTTGCTCCTCCCTTCTTTTTCTATTTGTTTATGGTCTTGGCGTTTGTAAGTAGATAAGTTAAATTCGCCTATAGCCTCGGGCAGAGACGTCGCCCACGACTTAAAAGCGCCAGGGTTGACGTTTGTAGCCGCCAGTTTCTCCAACAGCCCGGTTGCTAGGTCGCGGAGGAGGTACACCTCAGCCGAACGGGCAAGATAGTGCAGGATATCTACGTCTTTCACGTCGCAGTCGGCTCTGATCTCAAACCTCTCCCCAGCTCTAACCACCTCCCCGTCGTATACGCCCGCGCTCGCGCAGAGCCTCACCACGCCGTGCATAATCAACGCGTCGGCAATGACTCCGTGGCCCGGCGTGTAGTAGACTACGGACATAGCTTCTGCAAGGCGTTCTTATCGAGAGGCTCCGCGCCAGACAGCGCCGCTCTTACCACCTTTGTCCCCGCTTCCTCTCCGCACTTGCCGCAGATAGCCCTCCCCCAGTAGGCGGCGATGCCGTCGGCCACTACTAGTGGGTAAAGCACGGCCGCAATTTTTGCGCGCATGACATGGGCCCTTTCAATTCCGCCCACGGTGGCCTTTACTAAGACACGTCTCAAAATCTTTATAACGTCGGCGACGTCGAGGCCCTTCTTGTCCCACCGCTCTAGCTCATCGGCGAGGCAACTACTCCACCTCTTTACGTAGCTAGCGACGTCTTGGTAGTCGCAGCCCACCGCGAGCTCGTCTTGTAAAAATTCTAATGTCCTCTTCACTATGTATAGAGGCATGTAGCTCTCGCCTAGCTGTGTGATATAAGCGAAGGTGATTATGGGCTCGTGGTGAAGCCACACAGCCGCCGACACCGCCGTCTTTGCCTCCTCCGGCCCTTCGAAGCATTTATACGCAAAATAGGCGCTTACGACCTCGTGGCGGTAAAAACGCCTCTTCCCCGCTTGATATGCACGAGCCAGCTTCCCGAAGTCGTGTACCAGCGCGGCGTATAAAACGGGGTCTCCGCCCACGCCCAGCGCCCTCTGCACAGGTAGAAGGTAGTAAGGCTTTAACAACTCCCACACAGCCACAACTCTTTCTACATGGTCGACGAAGGACTCAGAACAGCCCTCTTTTGAATACGCCAAACACTTATTCATGCTCTGCCGCGGGAACTTCTCTTCCTCCTACCCCTCGAGGGCTTTGCCGACTCCTCGGCCTTCTCCACTCGAAGACCCGCCGCGTCGTACACGTCGGATAAGTCGTTGCAAACAGCCACTACATGCCCCAACCTATATACGGCGTTTATGTCCCGCCCCCCGGCTTCTAGTCGCGCGAAATCCCCCTTGACGTCTTTTATTCTGTATTTTTCACAGCTATCTAAGAGTTGCCACACTTTTTCCACCCTCGACTCTTCGCCGAATTTCGCGGAGATCCTAATCCTGGAGTTTTGCAGTACGTCGAGCTTAGCCCTCGTCTGCGCCTCGCCCTCAACCGCCACATCTCCCTTACTTAGCAAGTAAATATCTACGTAAAATGAGGGACGAAGGAATGGCTCCTCCTCGGGCGGGAGGGCGAAGAGGTGCAGCTTGTACAAGTAGTCCATAGTTTTCACGTAGAACTCGTCCCCCCTTCTCGACAACTCCTCTACCAAATCGTCGTCATATACGGCGTCTAGCAACTTCCTCGTCTTGTCCACGTCGCCTAGCGCTTGCACGAGGCTCGAGGCGTCTTTAACCACCTCCTTAGTCCTCTCCATTACCACACGTTCGTATGGGAGCGGGTCCACATTCGTGTAGACGTACGCCTCGGCCTTCTGGCCCCCTCTGCCAACACGCCCAATTCTCTGAATTAGGGCGTCGAGCGGGGCGAGCTCTGTATAAAGCCGCCTAAACGAGAAGTCCAGCCCCACCTCCACCGCCTGGGTTCCCACGAGAATCACGTCCTCTAGACCTCCCTCCTCCTCTTTGGCCAACTCATTTACAACCCTGTCTCTGTCCCCCCTCTTCATCAACGAGTGCACGATCATCACCCTCTTCCCCTTGCAGCGCTCTGTAAGGGATTTGTACATCTCTCTTGCCCTCTCCACCGTGTTTACCACTACTAGAGTACCCCCCTCGCACTCCACATCTCCCGCCGTCAGCTCTCTCTCGCGTATCTCTACGGCGACGTTCCTCTTCTTCCCGGGGAGTCGCGCGCTTATGATGCTCCTCCCGCACCTCTCTTCAAACAATTTGCGAAACGCTGTAGGCAACGTGGCCGTGGAGACGGCCACATATGCCCCGGCCTTGACTAAGAAACATGCCACATCCGCCAACACCCGGGGGCCTAGGAAGACCTCGTCTTGAATTACGTGCGCCTCGTCGAAGACTGTAAAGGCGTTCATCATAACGCCGACGGGTAGGGTGTATCTCCCAGTCTCCGCTCCCCCCTCCACCCACGTATCAACACGTTTGGCCAAATAGCCGTAGACGTAGGAGTCCACCGTAGTCAAAGTCACAGGGGCCGTGTAGAGATACGTGGGCTTCGCCACCTCTCCGTGGTCCTCGCCCACGTTGAGGCCGAATAGCTTGCCGTATACCTCAAACCTCCTACTCATCTGCCTCAACAAGGCGTGAACCGGCTCCACGACGAAAAGCCTCCCGGAGTGCCACCGCCCCAGCCTCCATTGCGCAAAGAACAACGCCGAGAACACCTCGGTCTTGCCCGAGCCGGTGGGCCCCTCTAAGAGGACGAGGCGGCCCCCGCTGTTGGCATAGAAAGCCTCTAGAATTTTGGCCGTAGCTTCGGCCTGCCGCTTGAGGACGCCCTCGTCTAGCGACGGGGACTTGCCCTTAGCCTTCGCCCAGCCCTCTACTGCGCTTTTTATTACCTCCTGCGACGCTTCAAACAAGTCACCAGTCATGGCCCTCTGGGAAGCGCACATCTTCGACGCATAGAACGCCGCCCTTTACCTGCACGCCAGCCGGGACGTACACCCCGCCTTGTCTAGAGATTACCGGGAAGGCGAACTGCCGCCTCTTACCTTCTTCGTCCTCGGCGATCTGCAACACGAAGCTACCCCCGGCAACCGCCTCTCGCCTCACCGCGACGTTCACGGCTTCGTCGCATTTCTCGGCCCTCACTACAGCCACGTCGTATACGGCGACTAGCGACTCGGTGTCGCCCAGCCTCTCCAGAAGCCATAACGCCTTTACCAGCTCGTCCCGCCGCTCCCTGGGCAAGATCAAGAACTTCTTCTCGGCGACGTAGACGTATTCCCTATTCAAGGCGTCGAAATAGCCCATGGCCTCCTTGAGTGAAGTCGGCATTTTCCCCTCCTCTAAGACGCCGCGCGCCCTCTTTAATATGACGCCGAAGCGCGCGGCCTCCACTGCGACGTCCCTGGCCTTGAGCACTAAACTCCTCGCCTTGGCCATACACTCCTCCCTCCCGCTGCACGCCCCTACGAGGGCGAGCCCTCTCCCCACGGCGCCTACGATTGTAGAGGGCGGCGCCATTGGGTAAGACACGGCGATTTGATAAGTCTCTAGATGCCGCACGGAGAAGAGAGGGGCTCTGGCCTTAACTAGAACCGCCTCCATCCACCTCCTTCACCAACTCGTCGAACAACTCCTTCAAAGTGTTCTTCGCCTCGACGCCCGCGCACGGTTCGCCGCCGTAGTACAACACCTTTATATTCCCACCGTCAAACGCCTTATACGCGTTCAACACGTCCATCGACTTCTTGCAATAGTCGGGGTAGGCTGGGTGGATCAAGTTGGGGATGGGCCTCGTCGACACGGCAGCCAAAACCTCCTTGACGTCGACTACGGGTAGGGCTCTGGCTTGCTTGGACCCGGCCCCGGTCAAGAGCTTCAACAAGGCAGCCACCGTAGCCCTCCTCCTGAGCTTAATCTCATCATCCTTTTTAATTTTACCTGCGCCCTCTGACTTATTACTACAAGTCTCAAACATAGGCGTAAGGACTTTATCTAAGTCTAATCTTACGTAGAAGCCATAAAGCCCAGAGGCGTATTCTTGTTTAAACAACATCATGGCCTCTCCCTCCTTTATTGCCCGCCTTACTTGTTCAGGGGCTACTCTGTTGTGTTGCACCGCGAACTTCGAGACGGCCTCGAGGTTCTTCGCCTCGAGGACGGGCACCATGAAGGAGGCCTTGACTAACGAGTCCCTCTTCGTGGAGCGCCCCTCAGCCGCTATTAGAAAGCCGTGGAGGTCGTTACAGAAGTCCATTATCGCCTCGCACTCGTTGGAGGCCAGTTGTAAGTTATCCAGAGTGGAGTCGTGTTTGTAGCCGCGGACGCCTATGCCCAACTTACAGAGGTCGTTGGCGTATTTGCCCCCCATCCGGACGTACTCCTCTGCGGCGTATACGGCGTGCCAATGTTTCAAGGCGTTGCCCGTCATGACGGGCACCTCGTAGGCGGAGCCGTCGTGCAACACCTTGGCCACGGCCACTTGGTTGTAGTTGCCCACCTCGCCTAGGCCGCTCAAAGCCGCCACGTTCACCACTACCCTGGCCGCGAACCTGACGAAGGTCATAACCCCAACAATTGCTTCAGCCTTAGCGTATACCTGTCGGGGGCTACGGCCAACGCGGCGAATTTCTTAATCTCCTTGGCCCGCTCCTCGTCGTTGGGCAGCTCCTCTAGGTATTTTATTAAGTCCTTCTCCTCTAAGGCCCAACTGCTCACCTTGCGCTCTAGGTAGTCCAGCGCCTCCTTTAGCTCGTTATCTTGTTGGTTGGACTTTATCTTCTCCCGTATTTTCGGTATGTCGTTCAAGACCTTGGCCGACAATCGTGATAGTTTTTGTAAAGAGTCCACGTACCTCCGCGGATTGCTCGCCATTTCGTCCAACACGTCGTAGGCCATCTCTATGTGGACCAGGAGCCGCGCTGTGTCGGCCGCCCGGTAGATTATCTCCGAGGACATAGAGGCTTTTTCAACTAGATTTTTATTCATTTCCCTTTACAACATCAGCGTGCTTTCGTTGTAAGTAAAGTTTAGCTAAAGTGGATATCAAGTTATCCGCGCTGAACACGGATCGATTCATTCTGACCACAAGCCCCCTCTGCTCGAGCGCGTTCAAATGCCTAAGCGCTGTGGTGGAGTCGAGCCCCATTCTGCCGGCCACTTCGCGGTAGTCTGCAGGCCTCTCCAACGTGGACAAGACCGCGAGCTTAGGCCCAGTCAACGCCCCTAGCTCCGTCAAGTGGACCAACGGGGAGAGGTCCACCACCTCCTCTTGGTATTCCGGGACTACGTAGATCTTGCTCCGTTTCACCACAGCGGCCACGAAGGCCAAGAGGACCAACAGCCTCGGCCCGCCGGCCAACACCACCACGTCGAAGTCCAAGTCGGCGAGTTTCTTCAAGGCGGAGGCGGGATCCCTTAAATCCACGGCGATGCCGGACCCGGTCCTCAACACCTTGACCACCGAGTTCACGGTATCAAGGCTCCTCTTGTCGTTCTCCCCGCCTGTCACCGCGTGGAGCAGATACAGCTCGTCCCCAGACCCCAGCTTGGCCAATGCCCTGATCACGAACGTGGCGTCGAAGCCCACTGTGACGGCCGTCCGCATTAAGTTGTAAACGCCTGCAATTTAAACCGTATGCGTTGCTGGACGACACGGATATTACTAGAGATCACTGAAACTTCGTGTTAACTCTCCTGGAAATCGCCAGGCTCCTCAAGAGGGCCAAAATAGTGGCAGGCTCAGGGGAGGTGTCGCCGGAGCTCAGGGGGTGGAGCTTCGACAGACCGCCCGTGAAGCCGCCCGCCTATTCAGGGCTGGCCCTCTCCGACTTCGCCTATTGGTACTGCCCCACGGGCAGATCCCTCTACTTGAAATACGTATTGGGGGAGCGGGGCTCGACGAACAAGACGCTCGCCGAGGGCCAACACCTGCACTCGGTCCTCTACAAGGCCGTGGAGGACTTCAAGCGGTTTGTGTACTCGGGGCAGCCCATGTCGCCGTCGTTCGAGGCGTTTCCGGAAGAGGTGAGGCCCAAGGCGGAGGCCCTTTATAAGTACGTGGCGACGCGGCTTTTGGGCGAATACCAATACGTCACGGCCGCGCGCATAGCCAAGAGCAAGGACTCTGCCGTCTTTTACGCCGCGCCTCTCGCCATGCAGGTGGCGGTGGACGGCGCGCCTCTCGGCCTCAGCACCGTGGTGGCGGATGGAGTAGCGCTCGGCGCCGTGGTGGAGTTCAAGTTCGGCCCCTCGCAGAACTTAGACGCGGCGTTGGCCGGATACGCCATGGCCCTCGAGGCGGAGTGGGGAGTGCCCATAGACTACGGCGTTCACGTCCAGATAAACGTGAACCACGCGGTGGAGTACAAGGCCGTTGCGTACTTCCTCGGCGACGCGGCCAGGCAGAAGTTCCTCGAGTTGAGGGACGAGGCCATAGACTTGGTGGAGTCCAAGAGGGATCCAGGCCCCGCGCCCGAGTGCCCCAAGGCCTGCCCCTTCTACTCCGCGTGTCATGCAGATCGTGGTCGCTAGCTACGGGGCGAAGATAGCCTCGAGGAGGGGGCTCTTGTTGGTGAAGACCAAGGAGGGGGAGAGGCAATACCCGTTGCACCAAGTAGACGAGGTCTTCTTGTTGACCGGCGGCATATCGGTCACCACCAAGGCGTTGAGGGCGCTCTTAAGGGCGGGCGCCACCGTGGCGGTCTTCGACGGGAGGGGGGAGCCGCTGGGGGTGTTTATGAAGCCAGTGGGGGACGCCACGGGGGAGAAGAGGCGGTGCCAATACGCCGCGGCTCTCGACGGCAGAGGGCTTCAGATGGCCAAGAACTGGGTCTGGAAAAAGATCAAAGGTCAATTGGATAATATAAAAACGTGGAGGAGGAGGCTGGCCGACTACGGCGAGTACGTGGAGCGGATCGGCAAGGCCTTGGAGGCCTTGAGGGCGGCCGCGACGGCGAGGGAAATCATGGAGGCCGAGGCGGCGGCAGCCGAGGCTTATTGGTCCGCCTATAGGGAATTGACGGGGTTTCCGGGCAGAGATCAAGAAGGCGGCGACCCCGTGAACTCGGCGTTGAACTACGGCTACGGCATCTTGAAGGCCTTGTGTTTTAAGTCCTTGCTCTTGGCCGGCCTAGACCCCTACGTGGGCTTTCTACACGTGGATAAATCGGGGCGGCCATCGCTCGTGTTGGACTTCATGGAGCAGTGGAGGCCCAGGATAGACGCCGTCGTGGCCAAGACGAAGGGCTTGAGGACCGACGGCGGCCTCCTCGTCCACGAGTCCAGGAAAGCCGTGGCGGCCGCCGTGTTGGAGGAGCTCGGCGCCGGCAAGAGCCCGATCTCCGCGGAGATACACAGAGCGGCGCGCGCCCTCGCCAAGGCCCTATGTACTTAGTAGTGGTGTACGACATCACCGAAGACCACGTGAGGAACAAAGTGGCCCAGATACTCCAGTCCTTCGGCCTGGCCAGGATGCAGAGATCCGTCTTCGTCGGCAGGCTGCCGCCCGCCCTCGAGAAAGAGCTCGCGGAGAGGCTCAGGCGGGCCATCCGCGGCGCCAACGCAGACATCGCCATATTCAAAGTAGACCGCCGGACATTGGAGAGGGCGGTGAGGATAGGCGGACATGCTCTGCGTTAGCCCCTCCCTAATCCGGCAGTATTTGTTCTGCCCCATGGCGGCTTATTTCATAATCGCCGGCATCGCCGAGCCGCCCACGGAGAGGATGAGGCGAGGCAAAGAAGCACAAAGAGAAGCCGTAGAGGCCGCGGCCAAGGCCCTCGGCGCCGAGAAAATACAACACTCAGCCCAGCTCAGAGGCGCAGGGATATGCGGAGTCGTAGACGCGGTGTTGTGGATAAACAAAAGGCCAGCCCCCCTAGAAGTCAAATACACTACGCCCCCCAAAAAAGACGCCGCTAAGCCACAAAGCCCAAGCCGCGGCCTACGCCATAGCCGCCCAAGCCGTCTACGGCAAGGCGGCCACCGCCGCGTATATCTACTACGCAGAGGCAGGCGAAATACGCGCCGTCTACCTAACCAAAGACCTAAAAGACTTAGTACAACACGTCACACGACAGATACAGAAAATCGCCACGGGAAAACACGCCCCACGGCCAAACCAACCACCAGCAAAATGCCAAGGATGCTGGTACAGAAAATACTGCGGCCACATAAAAGACACCACTATAGAAAAAATCTAAAACAAGCCCCCTACCCCCTCCCTCAAATCTGTAAAAAGACACATACGAGTATTTTTCCAATTCCTCATTCAAGATTCGTATATATCTCCGCCGCCACAACATCGCATGAATATATACGCCCTTCAATCCTCTTTTTGAGATTCCTCGATAAGCTTAGACAAGACCGTAGCGTGGCCGTCCTGGGGCTTTCAATCCTCTTTTTGAGATTCTCGCTACGCTCGTGCACTACGTGCCGTCAGCAATGCAACGCATCTTTCAATCCTCTTTTTGAGATTCACGACGATGTGGTTGTGTTCACTACCGGACTGGCCGAGGAGCTGACTTTCAATCCTCTTTTTGAGATTCACGACATTTGAGTCAGGATCAAGTATCTCAAGTGTATGGAACTTTCAATCCTCTTTTTGAGATTCAGGTGAAGCGCGAGGACGCCATATCGTTCCGAGAAGCGCTCTGCTTTCAATCCTCTTTTTGAGATTCGTTACGCCTGATTCGGGTTCTTGTATCTCCAGGATATGGAACTTTCAATCCTCTTTTTGAGATTCCGTATAGAAGCGTGTATTCAACGATGCTACGATTAGAGAGAAACTTTCAATCCTCTTTTTGAGATTCAACGCCTCGCTCTTCAGCATGGCGTTTATCGTGTTGACTGCTTTCAATCCTCTTTTTGAGATTCTGCGACGCAATCGCTATGAGCCGCATGCGCACCCTCCGCTTTCAATCCTCTTTTTGAGATTCACGCCAAAATCGCGACAGGGGCTATCATCGGAGTTGAGCTAGCCGTCTTTCAATCCTCTCTTTGAGATTCCGGGGTTGTGGTTTTTGTTTTTCGCGGATTTTTAAATTTTTTTCTTGGCTGGCGTGGCGCTCTGTCGCGGCCGCTTCTTGATGTTTAGTATCGCCGGCTTTGTATTTTATTCGCGGCTTCGTCTCGTCCACGAGAGTCGAAAGCGCGTTTCGACCCGCCGGCGGCGCTATCCGCTTTTCGGCCGCACGGCGTTTTTTAAATTGGACATTCGGCGTTTATGAACGACATACGCCGGAAAGAATTGAAATATTGATAATCGCCAAGAGTTAGTTGCACGACGATTTAAAAACGGGATATTCGGCGAGGCCTTCGTTGAATATTATTTGTGTTGCACGTCGTTGGATTTTTGAATCGGATGTCGTGTATGCGAGGGTTAGGGACGTCCTTGGCCTTCACGTTAGGCATGGAGTCTCTCCAGAAGACGATGTGCAGGTGGCCGTGGAGAAGCTGAGGGGGAGGGCCCCCGCCAAGCTACTGGAAGAGATGATTAGTATAGTCAATGCCCAGGTTTTGTAAAAGCGAGAGCCCCGCCAAGCTACTGGAAGAAATAGGCGTGCTCTACGTGGCGGCTGGTGTTAGTTTTTTGGTTTTTGGGCGTCGCATTGGAGGGGGGTTATCTTGACGACGCCTAGTCCCATGCCCCTGCCTGTGCCCACGTTGAAGGTTTCTATTAGCCTTAGCACGTGCCACATGTCCTCTAGCCTCTTTTGGTTGAAGGCTTTGTAGAGGGCCCATCCCACGAAGCCTCTGGCTATTCCGCCTTTCGGGAGCCTTACGGTGTGGACGCATCTGCCTTGGCATCCGAAGTCTGTCAATGCGACATATGTGTAAATCCACTTGAGGAAGGGGATTCCCAGCTTGGTTAGTCCTAGCTGCCTCGCGTGTTTTACTGCGGATTTGAACAGGGTGAGGGGTCTTGGGAGGAATTCGAAGACTGGGCGTCTCCTCTTGTACAGCGGGGGCGTGGCGAAGCGAAGGGGGGTTTGGAATTCGGCCTTGAAGCAGGGGGTCCGGGGGAGGGGTTCTAGGTATATATGGCTGAATTCTACTGCTTCTATGGCGAGCTTCTTGCCGAAGAGTTCTACTGTGTCGAGCGAGTCGACTAGCTTCTGGACGAGCTTCTCGTCGGCGGCTCCTACTCTGAATTCCAATAAGTCGCCGGGGGCCACGGCGGCGGCGTCGATGATGGGCTTTCCGTTGTGGTAGAGGGGGGTTACGGAGATGGGCTTCGGCTTTGCGTCGTGTAGGGCTGGGTCTAGTTTGCTCACCACTAGGGATAGGACCACGGTGCCGGTGAAGCCCACCACGACGATGGGCTCCAAGGCTCTGAGCATAACTTTAATGCGGTACGGCATACGTACACGCTTATGCGGGCATAAAAGCTTGGTGGCGTGTTTATAAACAAATGCGTAGTTATTTGTGGATATCTCTGAGTTTAGGCCGGTGGTTGGCGATGGCCGAGAGGACTTCGAGGTCGGCGGCTGGAGACGCCGAGGCTGGGGATTACAACTGGGCTTGTTTCAAAGCCCATCAAGCGGGGGGATATGCCGTGAAGGCGCTTTTATACGGGGTCGGGAAGCCGGCGAGGGGGCACGCCATTACGAAGCTCCTCCAAGAGGCGTCTCAGTTCGTTAAGGTGGGCGAGGAGGTGTGGGAGTGGGCTGCCTTGTTGGATAAGTTCTACGTCCCGACGAGGTATGTGGATGCTTGGAGTGAGGGGGCGCCCTACGAATACTATACGAGGAGGGACGCCGAGGCCGCGCTAAGGGCCGCAGAGGGTCTTATCCTGTGAAGGGAGTATGGACATCTTTGAGTGGAGGGCGAGGCTAATGGAAGCTGCCCTAGAGGTGGCGAGGAAAGTCGCGTCGAGAGTGCAGGGCACCGTGTTTCTGGTGGGTTCGTATGCCCGGGGGGACTTCTCGGCCGACAGCGACGTGGATCTCCTCGTGGTGGCGGAGTTCTCAGAGCCGCCTCATAGGCGCCTTTTGGGGGTCTGGGCGCCGGGGGTGGAGGTCATCGCGTTGACTCCTGGCGAGGTTTTTAGAGTGGTGGAGAAGTGCTACCCCCTTGCCCGGGACGTCGCGCTGGGGGTTGTGTTGAAAGACGACTTGGGCATAGCCGAGAGGCTCGTGGCGCTGGCGAGGAGGTGCGTCTAGATCGGCGCGGCCCGCATTAACTTCTCCGCGCCGGGGCTACCGCCCTTGTTGCTTCCTGATGTGTCCCCTTAGGGGGTGGATAGCGGGTGTTTGATTACTAGCCCGTAGTGTGGGACGTTTGGGTTTCATTTTGAGTTAGCACTTGGCTGACTTGTTCTTTTTAGGAGTAGTTTTGCGAGGCCGCTCGCGGCCTCTACGTACCACTCCACTTCTTCGGGGGCGAGGTATAGGGGGGGGTTGTGTGGGAGTATATGTTGGCGAGCCGCCAAAGTCCTTGGAAGATTTTTTCAAAGGCTTCCCCGACGTCGTCGTGTCCGTATATCTTTTCAAAGGCTATCTTATCGTCGTCTTTATAGGTGTCGGGGATTTTCGCCTTGACGGCTTCTAGGGTTTTTCTAACTGCTGTGAAGGCGAGGCTGGGGCTAGTTCGCAGTGCTCCCCTGGCCTCTTTTATGAACTCCTCCACTTCAACAACAGCGTCGCTGGGCTTGTCCCTCTAGTTCTATTTTAAACAGCGCCACCCAGTCGTTTTTGTCTATGCCGCAGATGTAGAGCCGAGAGCCGTCGCTTGCGTAAGACGTTTGCGTAATTTCGATTTCAAGTCAAGCTCTGCAAGGCGACGGAGGTGCCTATCGTGAACTGTCAAAGCCCTTATGGGGGTCTGGGAGGGCTCGGCTATCAGATAGTCTCCTACAGCTGTCATGATCCGCGTCTCTGCGCTGTGGATTATTTTGCCTTGAGGATCCGCCGCGTCCGTCTTGGACTCCGCTCGTCTTCTCAAGTAGGCACATATGTTTTGGCGGCTGGCTACTACTTTCTTGAGGTGAGGAGTTGGCCTCCTCGGGGCTTCCAAGCCGCGCCGCCTCGTCCAACGCGATCGGGCCGGAACGCCGCGCGGGCCCGCTACACCAGCGGGATTCCGGCTTCTCTAGCCACGTCCAGGAACTCCTCCAGCCTCAAGCCTGCTAGTTTAGCCGCCGTGCGGAAATCCCCCGTCTCTACGTAGTACATCAACGCAATTCTCTGCCTCGGCGGAAGCGAATTTATGAACTGCCAGTCGGCGGACTTCCTCCTGATCTCCCTTGCCTCCTCCAAGAGCTCGAGCCACTCGGCCACAGCTACGCCTCGCTCGTCGAATATAAACCTTCTCCCAAGCCGTATTGACGTGGCCGAGTTGCTCGAGAGGCTACTTCCCTTCCCCGGCCTTCGTCCGCGTTTCGGAGGCCTGGCGGAGTCGATCGCAGGGGGTTCTTGAGGCGGGTCTTGTGAGAGGCGTCGCGGGCAAGGCCTTCCGGGCGCGGAGGACTGCCCTCTCCGCCCTAAGGCTAGAGGCGGATGGACTCAAGGCCGAGGCGGGGCGTCTCGCGGCCCCTAGAGCGCCCGCCATGAGGCGTCGCCCTCATCGGCGTTGGAGGACGCTGCTACGACCTGGACGCAATCGCGTCGACGCCCGTGTGTAAAGCCCCTTGAGCCCGCGGCGTCGACGAGGCTCTACAGCCCGGCGACGAGGCGGCCCGCCTACGGGCTAAATGAACGAGCGGTACAGCCTGCCGTATCTCCCCGGCTTGCCCCTCACGGGTATCTCCTTCCCGCACTTGGGGCATCTCCCGTCCGCGAGCTCTATTCTCACCGCCCTATCGCCGGCGCGTTTAATCACGGGGTACCCGCAGTTGGGGCAGTAGGTGTGTTGTCCGGGATGCCCCGGGACGTTGCCCACGTATACGTAGTCCAGCTCCTTCCTGGCCCTACGCCATATCGCGTCCAAGAGCTCCGCCGGCGTGGGCGGGCGGAGGAGCCTATGCGCCGGGTAGTAGGCGGTTATGTGCAGAGGGGTCTCCCTGCCGAAGGAGGCCGCCGCCTCTATCACCTCCTCGGCCTCGTGGTCGTTGACGCCGGGGATTACGAGGTAGGTGAACTCCACGTGGACGCCTAGGCTTTTCGCGTAGCGCGTCGTGGAGAGGAGTTTGTCCAAATCGGCCGCCAGCCACCTCCTGTAGGTCTCCCTCCCGCCTTTTATGTCGACGTTCATGCCCTCCATGCCCGCCTCCGCCAAGCGCCTCACGGCCTCCTCCGAGAGGTAGCCGTTGGTGTTTATCGAGCAGTGCAGCCCCTTCCTCCGGGCCAGCCTGAACAAGTCCTCCGCGTATTCCGCCAACATCGTCGGCTCGTTGAAGCTCACGTTCACTCCGGAATCGCCGTTCTCCAAAGCCCACTGCACTACTCTCTCCGGGGGCGCGTATACGCCGACGGGTGAGGCCGTCTTGGAGAGGCTCCAGTTCTGGCACCACGCGCAGGGGAAGTTGCAGCCCCAAGTGCTTATCGTCAACGCCGATGTGGACGGGTAGAAGTGGAACAAGGGCTTTATCTCCACGGGCCTGGACTCGGCCGCGGTCAAGAGGCCGTACGCGGCCGTGTACAACACGCCTCCGTAGTTGAAACGCATGCCGCACGCCCCCACCGCGCCGTGCCTCAACGCGCAACGCCTGTGGCACAACGTGCAGACGACGGCGTCGCCTCGACTCTCCGCGTAGGGGGAAGGCCTCACGTTGGGGAGCCCGAGCAGCTCCTCCCCGACGCGATACGTCGGGATGGCCCAGGAATATACGGGCATACATACGCCGAGGCCGATATTTAAGCCGTTATCGAGGGCCCGCGGCTACCGGTCGTGCCGAGGCCTCGTCGCGTCGGCGTGGGGATAAGAGACGGCGCATCGCCGTAGACCCCCTCCCGGAGGAGCGCGGCGGGAGCTCGTCCAGCCGGCTCCAAATAGGAGGCCCCGCGCGGCTTCTCGACGCGCCGAGGAGGACGCCCCGGCCTCTTCAATTTATATCCACGTCCTCGTCCGAGGTGTGGTACTTGGTCGAGATCAAGGCCAAGGCCTTGTCGCCTTGCTTGCTCTCCGGCTGGAGCGGGTCCTTCGCTTATAGGCTCTTCCTCGACGCCATCCGCTCCGTGGCCGAGCCCAAGGATAGGCTCTACGCCCACCCGCTCTACCTCGGCGATCGCCCCGTGCTCTCCGGCGTGTCCGGGAGGGCCGTGGCGTTGGCGCCCGGCAGCGTCTTCGCGGCAAAGGCGGTCCTCTCCCAACACGACTTGAGGCTCCTCCTCGAGGCCGTCGCCGGCGGGTCGGTCAAGTCCAGCTGCGACGTCGCGATGGAGGGCCTCTCCTTCGAGGAGCTGCCCCAGACGTTGGGGGAGTCCGCCGGCTTCGCCGTGGTTTATCTGAAGTTCGCCCCCACCGCCTTCATGTTCCACGGGCGGGACGTCTTGTACCCGTCGCCGCAGAGGATGGCCTACTCCTTGACGAAGACATACCGGGAGCTCTTCGGCGCGGACCTCAAGACGCTCGCCGACAGGTCCTCCACGGCCTTGGAGCTCGTGGGCCTCTCCGTCAGGCAGGTGTGGGTAGACATAGGCGAGGCCAGGCGAGTGCCCGCCTTCATGGGCAAGGCCGCTTTGGCCATATACGGCGACGTGGACAAATGGCTGGGGCTCTTGAAGCTTGGCGAGGCCATGGGCGTCGGCATATCCAGGGCCATAGGCTTCGGGAAGTACAAAATAGAGAAAGTAGATAGGGCGATCTAGCGGCGGGCCCGCGCCACCTCCACCCCGCGGCTCGCCAAGGCCTTGGCGTCCTCCACGTACCTCCTGCGGGAGCGGGCGCGCTCTAGCTCGGCCCTCTCGATCTCCACGACGTATATCCCCGGCGCCTCGCCGAATTCCACCACGTCGCCGTTCGGGGAGGCCACGAAGGAGCCCCCCGCCACGGGCCTCCCGTCGGGGTACTCGTAGCCCGTGCCCAAGGCGGCCGCGACGTATACCGAGTTCTCGAAGGCCCTCGTCAGCCCGACGGCTCGCCAAAGCCCTCGCCTATCGGCGGATATGCTGGCCGGGTTGGCCAAGACCTCCGCGCCTTCTAGGACCAGCCTCCTGGCCAGCTCGGGGTACAACAAATCGACGCAGACGAGGCACCCCGCCGTCCAGCCCCCGGCCTCGAACAAGACGAGCCTCCCGCCGCCCGATACCCGCGCCCTCTCCCCCGTGGCGGCCGAGGGGAAGACCTTCTCGCCCAGCCCCAGAAGGCCGTCTTGGTCCACCACGGGGCATACCGACTTGGCGACCCCGTCTAGGTCCACGACGACGCTCCCCGCCACCACGACCCCGCCCACGGCCTTGGCCGCTCGGGCCATGCGGGACGCGTACTCCTCGAGGGCCTCCTCGCCCATGGCCTTAGTCCCCACCCAGTACTCGGGGAGCACCAACAAGTCGGCTTCCACGGCCCTCCTCAAGACCCACTCCACGGCCTTGTCCACGTCGTTGAAACGAGGCGTTTGCCCTATGCCGATCCTCACGGGCTAAAACCGAGGGGTAAAAAGTATCATCCTCGTCTGGAGTGTGGCCTTAAATCCGGGCGCGCCCCGATATGCGTGTTGTTGAAAAGGCGATTCTACGACGGCGCTTGGTCCTACTACCCGGTGGACAAGCCCTTGGACCTCTTCTCGGTCTTCGAATTCGTCGTCTACATAAGGGGGCAGGGATATAAGAAAGTCAGAGGGTTTTACGAGGAGAAGGACGCCTACTATTTGGCGTTGCCCGTAGACGCTGAGGAGGTGGAGGTCCTATACGTCGACTGGTCCTTGTGACTCCTGTGGCGGACCAACGGCGGGAGCGACCTGAACATCACCGCGTGCGTCCTGAAGACGTAGCTCTTGGCCACGCCGACGCCGTCTAGCGCGTATAGGAGATCCCCTGCGTAGTCCTTCAGCCCTATCTTCTCCAACACGTCGACGTCGCTCCTCAAGCCTATCTTGGTGTTGGTCAACTGGAGCACCAACGAGTTCAAGTCGGCGGGGGTGTGGGTGGCGAAGACAACGCCCAGCCTCCTCACCCTCCCCAGCCTCGTCAACTTGTTTATCATGGACTCCACCACGTCCTTCCCCACCTCCCTCCCAGTCTGGGGGAAGTAGTTGTGGGCCTCGTCTATTAGGACTAGGGTGGGCTCCGCGCGGCCCTTGGAGAACTCCTCGTCCTTTTTGTCGAATAGCGAGGAGAGCAGCCGGTACACCACGATGGAGGCCGCCGTGGGCTCCTCTCTGAAGAGCCTGAGGTCCACGTCCACGAACCCCTGGAAGAGGGCGCCGTAGTCGGGCTCGTCGAAGATCACCCGGAACTGCGGGGCTTTCCTCTCGGCGCTCTCCTTCTTGAACCACTCCACGTCGAATATCCCCGTGGCGTGCGCCGCGTAGAGGCTCCTGGCGATGTTCTCTACTTGCTGGCGGTGTAGGGGGAGGCCGCTGGTTACGTTTTCCAAGTTGTCGAGCAGCCTCTGCAACGTGAGCTCGCCCCCTCTCTGCTTCTGGAGCTTTCCCTTGGCTTGCTCCACTATCTTGGGGAACAACAACGTCACCTTCTCGGTGAAGGTGGTCAAGAGGTAGGGGAGCTTCTCGGCCACTTTCTCGAACCTCAAGGCCCACGGGTATAGGCTGAGCTCGAAATGTGTATCTCCAACTTTCAACTCCATATCGACGCGTTTCGCCTTGGCGGTCCCCTCGTCTATTTTCTCCACGACGGGCTCCAGCTTCAAGACGTCGGCGCCCGGATAGGACTCCTCCACGAAGAGCCTCGCCATTCCCGCCAACACGTACCTCGCGTACTCCTCCACGTCGCTTATATCGTCGAGGGAGTAATCGCCGTCGAACTCGGCCGCCTCGCCCAACAGCCCCTCCCACAACGCCTCCTCGGCCTTCGTCCTGACGTCTTCGTAGCGCCGCCTTACGAAATAGCTCGTTACGGGCCAAACCGCCGTGAGCTTCTCCAAGGGGCGATAGCCCTTGTACTGGAAGCCCGGGAGGGTCATGTGTAGGTAGTCCCCTTGTAGGTCGAAGGCCACTACCGAGGCCCCCACGTCGAGATGCGCCGAGAGGGCCAAGTTCTTCAACAAGACGGTCTTCCCGCTGCCCGTGGTGCCCACCACTAGGAGGTGCTCGTATAGGGAGTGCTCCGGGAGCCTCACCTCCACCGCCAACTCCCTTCCCCCTGCGTAGAGCTTGCCCAACAAGACGCCCTCTTTCGGCAGCCCTAAGAGCTCCGCCACGGCGTCGGGCTTCGGCTTGGCCACAGGGCTCAGCGGATCTATCGGCGTGTACACGGGCCTCGGATCGCAACTCCCCGCGTCGCACTCGGTTATGAGCTCGAGCTTGATCTTGGCCGGCGTCAAGAGGCCCGAGTACTCCTCGGCGCTGTGCCAGTCCGAGCTGAGGGGCGCCACGTTGGCTTTAGCCAACAAATGCTCTCTCTCCACGGCGACTGCTCTGCCCAAGATGAGCCTACGCCTCGCGGCGGCGACTATCAAGAGGAAATCCCCTATGTTTATCTCGTGGGCCAAATAGGCGTCGGCAGGTATCTCTATGGCCACGAGCCTCCTCTCGGCCGAGACCTCGACGGGCTCCGCGTAGTCGACGTAGCCGATCAACTCGCCGTAGGACTTCGCGATCTCCTTGGCCTCTTCGACCAAGCCCTTTATCTGCTCCGCGTCCATCACGGCGTTTGCAACGCGGCGTAGTGCTCGTAGGCGTCGTGCGCAGGCGATAGGCCCTTGAATAGGCCGGCCTCGAACACGCCCTTGAAGATCGCGGCGGACGCTAGCTTGGCCAACCTATCGGCCACGTCGACGCCCAAGGGGAGGCCCCTCTCGGAGAGCTTCGAGGCTAGATAGCCCGCTAGCTCCTCGGCGAGGCTTCCCTTGTCGTAGTGCTCTTTCAAGACCTCGATTCTGAAGACCTTGCTGAAGATAGGCGTTTTGATGTAGACGTACCAGAACACCTTGTCGGGCAGCTCCAACCCCCCGGAGTGGGGGTGCGCGGCGGGGCTCTGCGTGGAGCCCCTGCGCCCCGTCTTGTAAGAGGCGAGGAAGGGGCCTAGGAGGAGCCTATCCACCCCACGGCTGTGCGCCAAGTGCTCCACAACGGCGGCGTCGTTGTGCCCCTCCAGGCCGGCCCAGGCAGATAGGAGGTGGGCGTTTTCTACTCTCTTCACCACGCCGACCACTAGCTCGCGCCTCTTCAAAGCCTCTATCCTCTCCTGGAGGAGGGCCCTCTGAGCCCTCACTCTGGGATCGTCGCCTCTGTACACGCCGGGGTACGCGAAGTAGACCGGCCCGTCCACCACGACCGCTTGGCCCTCGGCGAGCTCCTCGAGGGCCCAGGTCTCCAAGCCGGCGCGCAGCTCGGAGGCCGCGTGCTCCTCGTCGTAGTCCTCGTCGTAGTAGTCGCCCGCCGGCGATTTGACGATGACGACGCCCTTGAGCTTCTCCTCGACCTCCTCGAGGACCTCCTTGGGGGCCTTCAAGGCCAAGAAGGGCCTACGCAGTTGTCCGTACAGAGTGGGGTAGACGCGCTCCCGTCGCCTCACGTCGTATACTCCCACCGACGCTATGAACAAGACAAGAGAAGTAAAAGGGAGAGTGCGCGATGAGCCGTCCACGGCCACGTACTCCAGCCACTCGGCCCTCCCCGGCGACTTGAAGGGGTTCTCGTCCAGGGGCTTCACCTCGGCCTCCACCTCGACGAGCTCCCCGCCTCTCACTCTGCGCAAGGGCCTCGGCCGCCTCGCGACGGACGCCAACACGTCGACGACGTGCGAGACCACGGACACAGAAAAAGAGAGGGGGGAGTGAACAAAAACTTATCGCCAAGAGCGTCGGCGGCTATTAAGGCGACGCCGAGGCGCGGCTACCTGCACTTAATCCCGGGGGCCGCGCGCCTCAGCACCGGGTCCGCCACCACGTACAACTCGCCTCTTTTTTCGAGAAAGCCGTAGTCCACCAAGTTCCTCAACAACTTGGTGACCTCGCCGTCCGTCACCTCTCTGCCCTCCGCCGCAGTCAAGAACCTCTTCACTTCGGACCACCTCGCCCCCTTCGCCGCCAGCTTCAAGACGTGGACGTACCGAGGGCTCCCGGCGTATTTCACGAACTTGCAGAACTCGGACTCGGCCATCCTCATAGCGTACGCGAGCGCCTCCTGCAACGCGTTGTCGGGATTCCTCAACGCCTTGAGGCCGAAGTACGCCAGCCAGCCCACCACGCCGTCGAAGACGTCCACCGCCTCCTCCAACAACCGCCTCTCGACGGACGCGCCCGCCGCGGCGAAGCCCTCCTCTAAGTACTTCAACGAGGCCTCGCGCGTGAAGGGGCCCACGTCTATCCTCTCGAGGTATCTGCCGAAGAGCGGGGACTCGGGCTCGTCCAACTTCAAGAACCGGTTGAGGAGGCCCGCCTTGGAGCCCGAGTAGACCACGGTCAAGTGGCGTAGGTTATCGTAGGCGTAGGCCAATACCGGCAAGAGCGACCTCCCCCTCATCTTGACCAGCTCTTGCGCCTCGTCCAAGATCAACAAGACCTTCTCGCCCCTCTCCTCGCCCAGTCTGTCCAACGCCTCTAGGAGGTCGGCGAGGCGGGGGGCCTTGCCGCCCCTCTCGAACTCCACTCTTGCGCCGGCCGCGGAGACCCCCTTCACCGATTTCAACAACTCGACCGCCCTCCTATACAGCGGCGTGATGGAGCTCAAGGCCTTGGAGAACAAGGCCAAGAAGTCGTCGTAGGCTATGTGCCCCTTGTCCTCGAAGGCCCTCACGTCGACGTAGATCCTCAACGCGTCGCGGGTGGCCGCCTTGATTATCGAGGTCTTGCCCACCCTCCTCATCCCCACCACCAACACGGCTGCTCTGTTCTTCACAGCCGACAAGAGCTCCGAGACCTCGCGCTCTCTGTCGAACAACTCCTCCAAGGTCTCCGCCGGCCTTTCGAGGAACACCATACCTATGTAGTAACTACGTAGGTATATATCCCCTTTCGAGGCCTCGTCGCCTAGAGCCGACGCCTCGCGGGCATCGCGCTATACGTTGTGGACGAGGGGGACGATTATCGGGACCAAGACCGTGAGGATCGCCCCGTTGGCGAAGGCGTATATCGAGAAAGACGAGCCGTAAAGCGCCGTGTACAACGGCAACGTGTTGTCCATGGTGGTGGCGCCTCCCATGGCCAACACCCCGGTCCTCCCGAATTTCCTCGCCAATAGGGGGGCAAAGATATATGTAAACTGCTCTCTTAGGAAATTGACCAAAAGGCCGTAGGCTCCCCCCACGGCGTCTCCGGCCCTCGCCAAATAGGGGCCCGTGAAGCTGTACCAGCCCAGCCCGAAGGCCACGGCGGGGGAGATGCCGAAGGCCGCGAAGAAGATGAGGCCTACCAACGCAGCCGAGAGGAGCGCCACGACGGGCGCCGCTAGGGCCGACGCGTCCAGCTTGATCTCGACCCCGGCCATGTCGGCGCCTGCGGCGAAGAGCAAGAGGTAGAGCAACGGGTCTATCGCCGCGGAGTAATCCGCCTTGAGGAACCCGCCTATCAATATGCCGCTGATCATCGAGGCGGCTGCGTAGATGGATATAGAGGGCCTCCTCGCCTTCTGGAAACCCCCGCCCCTCTCGAAAACAGACCCCAGTGCCGCGGCGGCGAGCACTAAGGCCAACGCGTAGGCTGCTGAGACCGCCAAGAAGAGGCCCGCGTTCCTCCAGACCACATCGGCGGCGTTGGCGGCCACGAAGAAGACGAGCAACACTACTAAGGCCGTGAAGAGCGCCTGGGGAGGCCTTCTGCCCAAGGCCTTGCCCGCGGCGTAGCCCGCGGCGATGGCCAAGGCGTAGAACGCCGCGTTGAACACGCTCAGCTCGAAAAAGCGGTTTTTAACGCTTGAGCTCCTCGCGGCAAGCGCATGCCTCGTTCTTATCGACATCCGTTGCGCCGACTCGGCGCTCGCAGAAGCCTAATGCGCTAAGCCCTCCTCAACCTCAAGGCGTTCAGCGTCACCGATATGCTGCTCAACGCCATAGCCAGTCCTGCAAACTCCGGGCGGAGGTACAACGGGTAGAAGGCCCCGGCGGCGACGGGGATCAACGCAGTGTTGTAGACGAAGGCCCAGAAGAGGTTGAAACGGGCATTCCTCACGATCCTCCTGGAGAGTTGTACGAACTCCACCACCTTGGCCAAATCGCCCTTCTTGACCACCACGTCGCCCGCCTCCTTTGCCGCCTCGGTCCCCGAGGCAACCGCTATGCCCACATCGGCTACGGCCAAGGCGGGGGCGTCGTTTACGCCATCGCCTATGAAGATCACGCCGCCGGTCCTCCCGAGCTCCTTGACCACCTCCGCCTTCTCGTCGGGGGTCTTGCCGCCGAAGTATTTCCTAATGCCCAACCTCTCCGCCGTCTTCGCCACGGCCAACTCGTGGTCGCCCGATATCACCACAGGCTCGTACCCCCACCTCCTCAGCCTCTCCACCACCTCCCGCGCCTCTTGTCTGACCTCGTCGCCCACCACGAAATACCCCCTCACCGCGCCGTCGACGATTATGTAGGCCACGGTGTAGCCCTCGGCCCTATGCCGCTCCGCCTCGCGTCGCATCTCCTCGGGGATCTCAACGCCGAGGCCCTCGGCGAGCTTCTCGTTGCCCACCCCCACCACGGCTCCGTCCACCTTAGCGTAGACGCCTTGGCCGGGGAAAGTGTCGTAGACCTCGGGCTCCAAGAGCCGGACGCCCCTCTCCGCCGCGAATTTCACCACAGCCGCCCCGATGGGGTGGGCCGACTTGGCCTCTGCCGAAGCCGCCAATGATAACGCCTCGTCGTCCCCCACGTATTTGACCACTTTGGGCACGCCGATAGTGAGAGTGCCCGTCTTGTCGAACGCCACGTACTTGGCCCTCAAGGCCCTCTCCACGGCCTCTACGTTCTTGATCAACAGCCCCTTCTCGGCGGCTCTCCCAACGCCCACGACCACCGCCAACGGCGTGGCCAAGCCCAACGCGCACGGGCAGGCCACGACGAGGACGGCCACTGCGAACAAGACGGCGCGCCAGACGGGCGCCCCGGCCAGCATCCACCCGGCGAAAGTGGCCGACGCAATCGCGATCACGGCCCAAGTGAAGACCCCCGCGACCTTGTCCGCGAGTCTCTGTATCGGCAACTTGGCGTTCTGCGCTTGCCTCACCAGCTTGACCACCTCGGCTAAATACGTAGCGTTGCCGGACCGCGTGGTCCTCACCAGAAGCCTCCCCTTGACTAAGGTAGTCCCCGCCAGGACGAGGTCGCCCGGCTTCTTCTCGACGGGCAGAGGCTCCCCGGTGAACGCCGATTCGTCCACCGCGCCGACGCCGTCGTCGACATAGCCGTCGACCGGCACCCTCTCCCCCTCGCGCACCTCCACCACCTCGCCGGGCTTGACCTCCGAGGCCTCCACCTCCACCCAGCCTCCTCCTCTCCTCACCCTAGCCCTAGGCGGCTGTAGCTGAGCCAGCTTCCTGACAGCGTCGCCTGTGCGCAACTTCATTAAACTCTCGGCGTATCTCCCGGCCAGTACAAAGGTTATGACCACCGCGGAGGCCTCGAAGAAGGTAGGCCCTCCGAAAAAGAGGGCGTATGAGCTGTAGAGGAAGGCGGAGAGCGTGCCCAACGTGACGAGGGTGTCCATGTTGGCAGTCTTGTTCCTAAACGCGCGGAGGGCGCCCGAGATGAACCTCCATCCCGAATAGAACTGCGCCACGGCCGCCAACGCCATCTGGGCCAACGGCGGGATTAACAACACGCCGAACATGGCCGGCACGAGCAAGACCGACGCCGCGGCCGCCGGAACGAGCCGACGCTCGAGGTCCTCGGCCTCCAGCTCGGCGGCGCGCCTATCGATATCCGCCTCCACCTCGCCCTTCTTGACCTCCTTGACCCTATACCCGGCCTCCTCCAGGCGCTTCGCCACGACGTCGGCGTCTACCTCCAAGGGGTTGTACTCGACGTAGACCACG
Source organism: Thermoproteus thermophilus (assembly GCF_055392855.1). Lineage (NCBI taxonomy): Archaea > Thermoproteati > Thermoproteota > Thermoprotei > Thermoproteales > Thermoproteaceae > Thermoproteus > Thermoproteus thermophilus. Next base: position 1,447,334 of record NZ_AP042466.1, on the reverse strand, counting down.
CCCGTCGCCGGGTTGGCCCTCGCGTAGAATACGCCCCAGCCCCCAGCCCGCCTCTCCACGGCCTCGGCCTCCTCGGGCCTAAACTCCGCAACGATATACGCCGACTCCCTAAATACGTCGTATCCCACGCGCCTGACCGCCTTGAGCAAATCGGCGTAGTTTATGTCGGGGTCCACCACGAGCCTCGCCTCGTTGCTGGCCAGGGAGGCCTCGGCCCACTTCACGCCGGGCGTCGAGAGCAACGCCTTCTGTACGGTGAGGGAGCAAGTGGCGCAGTGCATGCCCAAGATCTTCAACACGGTCTCGCGCCCCTTGACCTTGACCCCTACTGAGATCTCCACGGGCTGTACTCGATCTGGGGGATATATTCTTGCGCTGAAACTCGCCCAATGTTGGACTTCACTCGGCCGATATCGCCTTTAAAGAGCCGGCACGCGCCCCTTCCCGGACTGCGTCCTTTTACTAACAAATCGAGGAGGTGACGCGAAGCTCGACTTGAGGAGGATCGCCTTGTCCCAAGACGTCCTCGATGCCGTGGAGGGCCGCCTCCTGGACGTCATCATAATCGGAGGAGGCCCCGCCGGCCTCGCCGCGGCCATATACGCCGCGCGCTTCGGCCTAAACGCGCTCGTCATGACGGAGGAAGTAGGGGGTCAGTTGACTAAGGCCGGCCTAATCGAGGACTACCTCGGCTTCCGGAGCGTGCGAGGCCCCGAGTTGGCCGAGATATTCGAAGCGCATTAAAACTTCGTAGCGGCTAGACGGGGGCCGCTCTCGGCCGCGGCTAAACGGCGTATCTCCATACGCCCCTCCCCTTGTAGTTGAACACGATGGTCTTATACGCGGTCACCGCCTCTACGCTGTACCCGATGCCCTCCCTGTACACGCCGCTTTTCTTCCTGCCGCCGAAGGGGTAGTACCCGACGCCGTGTCTAGGCATATCGTTCACGTAGACGGCGCCCACCTCGAGCAGCCGAATGGCCTTGCGGATCCTTGTTATGTCCCTCCCGAATATGCTGGCGTCGAGGCCGAAGGGCCTCCCGTTGGCCAATTGAATCGCCTCGTCCAAGTCCTTGACCTTCACCAAGAGCGCGACGGGGGCGAAGACCTCCCTTCTGTACAGCTCCATGTCCTTGACCTTGTCGGCGGGCGCCTCGACTAGCGTGGGCTTGACGTAATTAGGCCCCAGCCTCTCGCCGCCGGCCAACACCGACCCGCCCTTCCTCACCGCGTCCTCTATCGCCTTGAACATCTCGTCCGCGACGTCGGGGGATATCAAGGGGCCCATGTCCACGTCCGGGTTCCTCGGATCGCCGACCTTGACCTCGCCGAGCTTTTTGGCCAACCCCTTCTTCAAGTCCTCGTAGATCGCGCCCTCGGCCAACACGAGCTTTATCGCGTCGCACCTCTGCCCGGCGTAGCTGTAGATGCCGGCGGCTATTCTGTCCACGGCTAAGTCCAAGTCGGCGTCGTCGAGGACTATGGCCGGGTCGCCTCCGCCCAGCTCGAGCACGTACTGCTTGACGCCCCCCGCCCTCACTATCTTCTCCCCCGATTCGGTGCTGCCCGTGAAGCTAACCGCGGCCACTCTGTCGTCTGCCACGAGCCTCTCCGCCTCCGCCCCCGATATGGGCAAGACGGCCAACGCCTCGGGCGGATACCCCGCGTCCAACAAGGTCTTGGCGAACATCAAGGCCGGGAGGGGCGTCGACGACGCGGGCTTTACCAACACGGCGTTGCCGTAGATGAAGGAGTAGACCACCTTGTTAACCACGTCGAAGAGAGGATAATTGAACGGAGTTATCGCGAGCACTACGCCCAAGGGCTCCCGCCTGACGATGGCCTCGGTCTCCAGAGTGTCCTCGGTCCAATCCCCGGGGACGTAGTCGCCCGAGACTCTCTTCAAGTCGAGGTCGGCGAGCCTCAGCCTATTGATGGAGGACTTCACCTCGCCCCTGGCCTGCGCCCTGGTCTTGCCAGCGTTGAGGACGAGCACCTCCTCGTACAGCTCGGCGTTTTTCTCCATCAAATCGGCGGCGTTGCGCAGTATCTTGATCCTCTTCTCCCCCGGCAAGTCCCGCGCAGCCCATCTGCCCTTGGCGTAGACGACCTCGACGGCCTCCTCGAGCTCTTGGAGGCTGGGCGAGGCGACTTTAGCCATGACCGACATATCGATCGGCGATCTCACCTCCTTGACCGCTCCTTTGCCTCCCCACCTTCCCGCCAGATAGCTCAAGAACAACGGCACCTCGCCGCCGATAACGGCCTCCCCTAGTCCTTCGAACCTCATAGTGATAATCGCGAATGCGCCTTAAACCTTTACGCCCCGCCGGCCGACGCCTCCTCGAGGAGGGGGCGGCTCGTAGAATTCGACTCTTGAGGCTACGTTGAAAGGATACGCCTCGGCCCGTAGTCGTCTTGGCCCTTGTAGAGGCCGCGGCTCGTCCGCGCCCTAGCCCTTTCGGCGAGGGGCTCGAGCCTCGACGTCCTCCTCACCGCGCCACGCCCTTCCCCCTCCGCCGACTTAGCCGGCATCTGCTCGCCGCTACGATCCAGCTCGTCGCGTTGGGGCTCGTGGAGGCTACGCGCAGTGCCGGCGCACTGCAGAGGCCCCTCCCCTCTAGTCGCGAGGGGCTCCTCGGGCGAGGGCCCGGCGGGCATAACCGCTAGCTCGGCGTATTTGCCCTCCTTCTATTCCGCGACTAAGTCGCCGCCTCCTCGACCTCTGCCCCCTTGCTTGTCGCCGTAGTTGTGCGCGTAGTAGGGGCCGCGTCGCTCTCGGCACATAAAAAGGGGCTTACCCGCCGCGATTCAGAGATCGCGTAGGCGCCTCTGCGCCCAATCGCTCTTCGACGGAGCTGCGCCTCTTATCGCCGCCTTGCGCCGCGGCGACGGGGAAGAAATTATTTTTTAGAGGTCGGCGTGAACGTGAACTTCTTATTGGAGAACGCGAGGTCTTTCTGGAGGGCGGCGGGCGTCATGTTAGAAATGGGGGAGTTCAACTTGGCGCTTTTCCACTTAGAACAAGCGCTACAGCTCTGCCTTAAGTATAGGATATATGAAAAGTACGGGGATTTCCCTAAAACCTATGGCCTTAAACGCCTTTTAGCCGAGGCGGGAGCTCCGGCTGAGATAGACGCCGTAATAGTCGACTTGCTAGAAGACGCCTATATTGGGTCGCGATGCGCGCCCGTGAGGTATTCCGAGGAGACCGCTCGCAGAGCCTATCGAGAAGTGGAGAAAGCCCTCCGGAACTTGTCATGTCTTTAGACCTATATCGCAAAATGTGGGAGAAGAGGAAAGAGGAGTTGGAAAAGCTGTGGGAAGTCCTCGAGAGGATTAAGGCGAGGGCCAAGGAGTTGGACCCAGATGCTGTGGTCTACGTTTTCGGGAGTTTCGCCAGGGGGAGCCCCCGTCCGGACAGCGACGTGGACGTCCTAGTGGTTACGCGAGCGGCCTCCACGGAGCAAGGGCGGATATACGTCAGGGCTGAGCTCGGCAGAGTCCTAAGCCCTTATTCCCCCGTGGAGCTCCACGTGGCGTCTCCGGAGGAGTTGAAGTGGTATCTCCAGTTCATGGACGCCTTCGTGGAGGTGCCGTGAGGGCCAACACTCCGCTAAAGAGCCCGTCCCGGCGGCCCCCGCCGCTACGGCGGTAGCCGCTGGACGTAGACAAGGCTCGTCAAGTATTAAACACTACTTGGAAATAATTCTTTTATTTGTTCATATGTCCCCTTCTATGATCGAGCCGCACGGAGGGAGGTTAGTGTACAACGTAGTTGAGGATAGAGACAAGGCGGAGGCCGCCGTCAAGGGCCTCGCCAAGATGGAGATCGAGCCCACGTACGGCCCAGACGGCGCGCCGATCAGGAACCCCTATCGCGAGATCATGTCCATCGCCTACGGCTTCTTCAGCCCAGTGGAGGGGTTCATGACCAGGAACGAGGTAGACTCTATCATAAAGGAGAGGCGCCTCCTCTCGGGTTGGCTATTCCCCTTCCCCTTGATATTCGACGTGGACGAGGAAAAGCTCAAGGCAGTCGGCGTTAAGGAGGGGGATGAGGTCCTGCTCACGCTTAAGGGGAAGCCCTTCGCCATGTTGGAGATACAGGAGATATACAAGCTGGGAGACCGGAAAGAGCTCGCCGACGCGGTGTTCGGGACTCCTGAGAAAAACGGCGAGGTCGTGAAGAGGCGCTTCGACGAGAAGCACCCGGGGTGGCTCATATACCGCATGATGAGGCCGCTCGCCATCGCGGGCAAGGTCGTAGTGGTCAACCCGCCCAAGTTCAAGGACCCCTACGCCCGCTTCTGGACCCCTCCGCATAAGTCTAGAGAGATAATCGCCGCGAAGAAGTGGAAAGTTGTAGTGGCCCACCAGACGCGCAACGTGCCCCACATAGGCCACGAAATGCTCATGAAGAGGGCCATGTTCGTGGCCGGAGGCGATAGGCCGGGCGACGCGGTCCTCGTGAACGCCATAATCGGCGCTAAGAGGCCCGGCGATTACGTGGACGAGGCGATCCTCGAGGGGCACGAGGCCTTGAATAAGGCCGGCTACTTCCACCCCGATCGGCACATCGTGACCATGACTCTTTGGGACATGCGCTACGGCAATCCCCTCGAGTCCCTCCTCCACGGCGTGATCAGGCAGAACATGGGGGCCACGCACCACATGTTCGGCCGCGACCACGCCGCCACAGGCGACTACTACGACCCCTACGCCACGCAGTATTTGTGGACGAGGGGCCTCCCGAGCTACGGGATAAACGCCCCGCCGCACGAGGTCGACAAAGGGCTGAAGATAAAGCCGGTCAACCTCGGCGAATTCGCCTATTGTCCCAAATGCGGCGAGTACACGTATCTGGGCATATCCTACGGCGACTACAAGGAGGCTCCCCTCTGCGGCCACACGCCGGAGCGCATCTCGGGCTCCTTCCTACGCGGCATAATCATCGAGGGCCTCAAGCCGCCGAAAGTCGTCATGAGGCCCGAGGTGTACGACGTGATCGTGAAGTGGTGGAAAGTCTACGGCTATCCCTTCGTCACAGACCGCTACCTCAAAATTAAAGAACAAGAGCTCGAGGTGGAGCTATGACGTACAAGATCGGGCTGCTAATAGACGAGAAGAGATACGAGGCGATCAAGGACCTGCCCTTCGCCTCCAATCTCAAGTCCATGTTCGGCGGAGAGATCAAGATCTTAGAAGTTGAAGTCGACGAGGAGACCGCCAAGAGGATACTGGCCGAGTTCCCCTCGGCGCGTGTGGACGCCAGGGGCTTTCTAGAAGACCTCCCCGTGGCCTTCAAGAGGGCCCTCTTCCAAGCCGTAGTAGAGACGAAAAGCACTGGGAGGGAGGCTTTTGAAAAGGTGTTCGCGAGGCTGGCGGAGATAAAAGAAGCAGCCGCCAAGGAGAAGGAATACGTCCCGCCTCCCGCCTAACTTAAGATTTTTATTGTCCACATCTACTCATGCCTAGTTCCTCATCTCCAGACTCCTCGTACAACAAGTCTATCAACTCGTCGTAGTCTCTGTGGCTATAGTGCGGCAACCCGCGTTTCTCCGCAACGGCGCTTAACAGCGCAGCCACTGCGCCCCAGTACTTCTCGCCGGCTTGCGGCAAGTCGCCTTTGGCGTACAGCTCCTCCGCCTTGGCGAGATATTCTTCGTGGAGCTTTAGGTATAGGTCAACGCGGCTTGGAGGGTCGAGGCGCTCCGTCAACAACTCGGCGAGGACAGCTCCAAGTCCCTCCCCTTGGCCGCTCTCTTCAATATCTCCGCCAAGGCGGGGGACAACACGAGGGCCACGCCCTAACCCGCCTCTGGATTTATAAGCGTGGCGGCTCTTGGCGCTGTGCAGATGTGTTCTTAACGGCCTGCATGACGTTGTGAAAGCGGCTTGTCGCCGTTAGGGTTGCTCCCTCGACATCCCGATCAGCAACAGGCCTCGCCCTCGGCGACTTTCGGAGAGTTCAAATGGGGGAGAAAAAGAGGGGTTTAGCCCGAGGCTATCTCTTCGGCCTTCTTGATCACCTCGTCGTAGGGAGGCTCGTTTCTGGGATCATCGCTGTACCACACATACCTAATAGTGCCCTCCTTGTCGATTATATATACAGCGCGTTTAGCTAAGTGGTATAGCGGCAGGCCCAAGAGGTTTGCTTGCACCACGTCGTACATGCCTATCACGATGCGGTTGTAGTCGGAGAGCAACGGGAAGTTCAGCCTATTGGCCTCCTTGAAGGCCTTGAGCGCGAACGGGCTGTCCACGGATATCGCCAACACCTCTGCGTTGGCCTTATTCAAGAGGGCCATCTTATCTCTGAAAGTGCAGAGCTCTTTCGTGCACACCGACGTGAACGCCCCTGGGAAGAACAACAACACCACGGGCCTCCCCCTCTTGAGCACCTCCGAGAGCCTAACTGGCTTCAGCTCCTCGTTCAACAGCTCGAAGTCCGGCGCTTTGGCCCCGACCTGCAACGGCATAAAGTCGTATCGATTTCTTCTTTTAAATTTTTCTAAAAAAGATCATAATTCGAGTTCACCGCGGAGATCCTAGCATTTCTTCGAATTCTTGCGGGTTCTCTTTTATGTACTTCAATAAGAGGTCCACCTCGACGGGGTCCGTGTACAACATCCTCACGCCTAACGACGTGAAGTAGTTGTGGCTGGTCTGGCAAGCGCCCGCGGCGATAACGACGTCTACGTCCGGGAGCACCCTCTCCCTCAACCACGCGTACTTGGCGATGCCGTGTGCGTGGTGGTGCGGGCCTGCATCTAGGTCGGGCACTTCGCCTAGCGGGTTCGCCCTCTCCTCCAGGAGCTCCACGCGGCCGCCTTCTGCGTAGTTGTATATCTTAAATACGGGAGCGTGGGCGAAGTGGCCGTCGAAGATAGTGCCCTCCCTAGTAGCCGCCACAGCGATCTTCATTAGACACTATTCGATAGAAGTTAATAAATGTTTAAAAACATGGCCGGATGTAGCTTGCTCGAATACGTGTAGGCCGCCGCGGCTTCTTAAATGCCGCGCGAACCCTCCCCGTCAAGGGCTTGGGCGTAGAACTGCCCTCGTGTAGTGCAGACGTGGGGGTGTCGAGAGGCGCCTTCGGCGCCTCTCCACTTCTTAGAGCTCGGTCTGCGTGAAGGCCTCCCTAACCTGAGCCCTACCTCGGCGGCATCGCGCATTACACAAACCGCCGCAATGTAGGGGGTTCTATGGGTTTCACCAACCGAAAATTAAAAGGAATAATCGGGGGGATGCGTGGAGTGTTCCGAAATTAGGGTGGAGAGGCCTTGGCCTCCCAACCAAGTGAGGGCGCGTCGCTTTATCATTTACGACGTGTTCGACCCCCCGGACGTGCCGCCCGAGAAGCACGTCATCAGAATAGTGGGCATGGTCGAGAGGCCTCTCGAGATCCCGATGCCCGAGCTGCAGAAGAAGTACCCCTGCGTGGACGTGGTAGCCCCCTTCCACTGCGTCACCGGCTGGTCGATAGAGAAGGTGGTCTGGAGGGGCGTCCAGACGAAGGTCTTGTTGGAGGAGGCGAGGCCCTACGGGCCCTACGCGCTCGCGTGGGGGATAGACGGCTACAGCGCATCCCTCCCCTTGGAGGCGTTGATGGAGGAGAGCTCGATAGTGGCCTGGGCCATGAACGGCCAGCCCCTTCCTAAAAAACACGGAGCTCCCGCCCGTTTAGTGGTGCCGACGCGCTACGCGTGGAAAAGCGTCAAGTACTTCGGCGCCGTGGAGGTGCTGGAGGGCCCAGTTCCAGGATACTGGGAGGTCTCGGGCTACTCCATGAACGCAGATCCCTGGAAAGAGGAGAGGTTCGACTTCGGCAGGCCGCGGATGGCTGGCAGGAAAGTCGACTTGTAGCGCCTCTCCGCGAGGCCGTCCCCGCCCGTTTACTCGGTCCCCGGAGGCGTAGGCCCCCTAGAGGAGCCCCCGTTCGACATAGATGGTAGTGGCGCCGATCGCGCTCCTTGTTGATGGTATCGTTCTGGTTCTAAATATCGTTCACAGCGCTCATAGTCTGCTGGCTCTACAAGAGAATCAGCAAGGGCTACGCCGCTGGCTTGTCCGCGCGCTTCTCAAGCCCTCGGCAGGCCTCCGAGCGGCCCCTCTAATCGCCGATTTTTAAGCCTCGGCTTTCGGCCCGCCTTCAGCAATCGCCTCTGAGGCGGCGTAATTCTCGACGACAGTTGCCCGAGCGAAAAACGCCGTATGGTCTCGAGCCGTCGATCTTGCTGTGCAGAAGCGCTGGGCCCTCTCGGCCATCATTCCATCCGGCGCGAGCGGCTTGTGACCGTAGGCCGCTACAATCGCGCATTTGCTGGAGGGCTTGTTTCCTGTCTCCGAAACTCCGGACCGTAGTCGATATCACATCAGACATTTATGGAATAATCAAGTACTTCGTCCATGAAATGGTCGATAATAACGGCGTTGATCGCGTTGGCGGCTAACGTCTATGCCCAATGCCCGATGTGCGGCGGCTGGTGGGGCGGTTGGTGGGGCCCCGGCATGGGGTGGTGGGGCTTCTGGTGGATGTTGTTTGGATTCGGCCTATTTGTGTTGTTTATATTGCTTATAGTGTTTGTCGTATTTTGGCTTTATAGACAAATCGTCAAGGGGCAACAGCCGCACCACTAGCCTACCGGCGCGTTTCTCCAACGCTACGAGTTTTTTCTCGGCAAGCCTCTGCGCAGCCCTCCAAGCCCTGAGTTTTCTAAGCCCAAGCTCCTTGGCCACCTCGGACAAAAAGGCCTCGCCGCCTTTTTCGTATACTTTTATATATATAGATCTATCTGGCTCTTTAAGTAGATTTGTAATTATGGCAAGCGCCGGGCGTTTAGGTTCAGCCGGCTTGAACCCGTGATAGTATAAAAAGTAGAAGATCAAGACAGTGGGAGCGATCAGGAGGACGAACACAGGAAACATGGGCGATGGGAAGGAGCACCACGTACACATCAACCTCACATGGACGTAATCCAATGCGAGGGCCGTGGCCAAGATAAGCGCTATCAAGAGCGGAACTGTCGGTTTCATATGCGTAAGGGAATTCTGTGTTATAACTTTTCACGAACACGTCGAAGGCCTCGCCGGCGGTTTCACATAGCCCATATGTAGATGTCCGTACAAGACCGCCATGGGGCCCAAAATCTTAATAGCAACAACGGCGGCGGTGATAGTACTAATAACAGCTTACATGGCATACGCTACGTGGAACGCGGCCATGTACAACGAAGCGGCTGTCGGGATGATGGGGGGACCTATAGGAAGTATGCCGATGGGAGGCGTTGCGGGATCTGGAATTGGCTACTCGGCGAATTGGTGGGGCGCTCCGATAGGCATGATGGGCGGTCGCCCCATGATAGGCTGGCAGGGCAACGCGGCGTACGTCAACGACAGTAACATAGTCGAATACGTGGAACAAAGGACTGGGTACAACGTGATTTCTGTAGAGAAGTATAGTAATGGCTACTACGTAATTATCGGAGCTGACGATAAACCTCTATACGAAATATTAGTGTTTCCCAACGGCTTTATACATCCAGAGCCGCAATCCGTGATGTGGCACGGAGCTCCCATGAGGATTACAGAGGAGGAGGCCGAGTCTATAGCTGAGAATTGGCTGGCCCGCTACTTCCCTGGCTCGAAGATCGAGGAGGTCTACGTCTTCCCGGGCTACTACACTTTCCATTTCGAAATAAACGGCGATATGCAAATGCTGAGCGTAAATGGATACGACGGAGCAGTCTGGTACCACGGCTGGCACGGCAAATATCTAGGCGAGGTCGCTTTGGGGCATCATAGTTGAAATCGGTATTTTTCAACTCTTTCAGTCTATATAAAGCCCATGAGGTCGGTAGCGTCGGCGTAGTGGGAGTTAGGCCTCCCGGCGGGCGAGGCCGAGCGTTGTACCCAGCCCTTTGATTGAAATGCGGCTGGACCGCCGGCCGCTCCACGATCGGTTTTCCGAGATTTTAGGGACCGATCGCGGCCGCCCTCTGCCAACGGCTCGGCCGATCCTCGCATCTCGTATTCGACAAATTGCCCTATTTGGAAAAATTTTTTCAAAAGTATTCGAAAAAGTGCATGAGCGTTAAATACGACGTAGTGGTATTGGGGGGCGGCAGCGCGGGCGTCGCGGCGGCCGTCAAGGCCGCGCAGTTGGGGGCCAAGGTGGCCGTGGTCAACAAGGGCCTCTTAGGCGGGACGTGTGTTAACGTGGGCTGCGTCCCCTCGAAGTTCTTGATCAGAGCCGCGCAGTTCAAAAAAGAGGTGGAGAGGCCCTACTTCAAGGGATTCGCGGCCAAGCTGGAGGTGGACCTCAAGGCCTTGTGGGCCCACATGAAGGAGGTGGTGGAGACGTTGCGGAGGGGGAAATACGAGGAGGTCTTGAGGTACTACGACGTGGAGGTGGTGGAGGGCGAGGGCGTCTTGGTGGGCCCCAAGGCTGTTAAGGCGGGCGATAAGGTGGTGGAGGGCGAGAGGATAATCGTGGCGACGGGGGCTAGGCCGAGGATCCCCGACATCCCGGGCCTACGCGAGGCCGTGCAGAAGGGCCTCGCCTTCACCAACGAGGAGTTCTTCAGAATAGACCAGATGCCGTCCTCGGTCGTCTTCATCGGCGGCGGGGCCATAGCGGCGGAGTTATCACAAGCGCTCGCGAGGCTCGGCGTCGACGTGGCCGTGATCTACCGCACCGCCTTATTGAAATACGAGGAGGAGATAGCCTCTAAATTCGTCGAGGAGCTCTTAGCCGAGGAGGGGGTGAAGTTGGTGAGGGCCGAGGCGTCTAGGATAGAGGTAAAAGACGGAGGGGTGGAGGTGAAATACGCAGGGGGGACCGTCAAGGCGGAGGCCTTGTTCGTGGCGACCGGCAGGGTGCCCAACGTGGAGGCGACCGGGGGCTTGTTGAGGCTGGGCCCCCACGGAGGGGTGGAGGTGAACGAGAGGATGGAGACGTCGTTGCCGGGGGTGTACGCCGCCGGCGACGTCACCGGGGGATTAGGCGGCGCGCGTTATCTGGAAAACGTCGCGGCCAGGCAGGGGGTAATCGCCGCGATAAACGCGCTGGGCGGCAAGGCCGAGTTCAACCCCATGGCCGTGCCCCGGGTCGTCTTCACGGACCCCGCCGTGGCCAGCGTGGGGCTGAGGGAGGAGGACATGTTGAGGAGCGGCATAGGGTGTAGGTGTAGGGCGGCCCCCATCGAGGCCGTCGCGGCCGGGTGGACCAGAGGGCGCGTGGGGGGCTTCATAAAAATCAACACCTATCCCGAGACGTGGAAGGTATCCGTTAAAAGAGGCAAAATCGCGGGCGCCCTCGTCGTCGCCCCAGAGGCTGAGGAGTTGATAAACATATTCGCCTTGGCGATACAAAAAGGCCTCACTGTAGACGACCTCATAGAGTGGCTCCCCAGCTTCCCTTCGTATGCGGAAGCCGCAAGACTGGCGGCCCTAGCCTTCTATACGGACCCCACAAAACTAAGCTGTTGCGGAGGCTAAACCGCCAAGCGGCACCCAAGTTTTAAAATAATTGAGTAGGCGTGGACGTGGTCGAGTTGATCGAAAGACCCCTCCCAAAGCCTTCTTCGCTTGGGTACGCCTCCGCTCGAGTTCTGGAGGCTCTTGTAGAGGCCGGGCTTGCCTTGCGGTTTTTAGAAATGGGGCTTACTAGAAACGCGGCCGGCAAGGCTTTCCAAGCGTGGAGGGCCGTCCTCGCCGCGCTTCTAAGAATAGAATTAGATAGGCTGAAGGCCGCGGCGCAAAGCGAGGAGGAGAAGAGGCGGCTAGAGGGAAAAGCAGTGCCGAGACTCCCCACAACAAAGATGATATCACTCTCGCAGAGGCTGAGGGAATTGGGATACGGCGACGTGAGCGGCCTTACTGCCATAGCCCTCAACCTACACGATTATCAGTACCACGGCCCTGACCCGGACATGGCTCTGTCCAAGTACAGGACGAGGGAGGAGGCCGCCGCGGCCGTCGTAGAGATGGTCGAGGCGGTGTTGAAGCACGCCGAGGCGCTGAGGATGAGGGTTGCGTGGGGGGAAGAACATGAAAAAGCCGCGCGGGAGCTTAAAGAAAGGCTTGCAACAATATACGCTGAACGTCGGCAGTAGCAGCAAGTTCCACGCGCCGGTAGCGCCCACAGATTGATCTTTGATGTAGATGTGTAGATTGGAGATAGGCGCTATCGGGGCTAGTAGACGCCGGCTCCAATGGCGAGGCGCTGGTCAGTAGGAGGGCGGCCGAGGAGGACGGCCTCTGACCCTTAGGGCGAGGGAGAGGGTGTTGGCCGATGGGAGGGGGTAGGGTAGAGGTGGCGGTGGTTGTGGCAGATTAGGAAAGAGGGGACGGAGGCTTTTATAGAAATCTCGGCTAATTGCCCCCGACGTGTTAGTCGGCGCCTGGGCCCTGGAGTGAGGTATGTGATGGTGCACGGCGATTCCCGAGGCGTGCATTAACGCGTTGATGAGCGCACATTCTACTTTCAACACGTCTGGCAGAGGTCCTCTGAAGCATATACTTTCCTCCGCAACCTCTGCCCGTCCGGCATGGCGTATACCACGTCTAATTACAGCCCCTCCTCCAACTCGATGGGTTTGACATCTATTTGCAATAGAAATGTAAAGCGGCTAGGGCCTTAGCAGCCGTTTTGAAATCCAACCCTCTTTGGTCTTTACAAAATCTCTAGTCACCTCGGCGGCGAGCAGGCGTAGCTCGTCGAAGAGCCTCTCGTCGCCGCAGAGGAGGCGGCCTTCATAAAAGGCGTCTGCAAACACTGTGTTAAACGCCGCCACCAGCCTCCTGGCCTCCTCCGCCGTGGCGAAGTGCGCTTGTATTAAATCGTGAGGAGGCTCCCCCGGCGGCGCGTCGCCAATTACTACCAAGTCCCAGTCGCTGTGATTCTCTCTTCCCCCCTCGCCCTGGAGCCGAAGAGAATTACGGTATACCCCCTTGCGCACAGCTCCCTAATCCACCTCTCCGCCTCCGTGTGCGCCGCCAGAAACGCCTCTCTAAACACGGCCCCAAATAGCCGTCATACATCTTATACACTCCTCGGCGTCGTCTCTGTCGTGTTCCAACATCCTCGCATCCGGGTACCTCGCCCCTATGTACTGCTCCGTAAGATACTTTGCGCACCTCGCCAACTCTACATCTACCGCCACGCCCAGCGTCTGGGCTAAAAGGCTTAGCAGTTGTAAAATAGAGTACGTATACGGCCTAGAACCTGTGAGTTCTACAAGCTTGCCCTTCAGATACAGCTCTATAGCTTGTTGTGCAAAAAACACGCCTCTGCATAAAAGCCCCGTTGTAAAAATTCCTCGCTTAGCTTCTTGTAACGCTCCGCCTTCGTGAACCACCGCGAAGCCACGTTTACATATAGTAACTTATTTAAGTACGCGCAGGTCACAACTCCCTTTAGAGGAGTCTAGATGTGCTAGGTTTTTAGCCAAGTACTGCCTTCTCGGGGTGGAGCATTAGGCCGAGGGTTGCGCCCTCTGCCACGTCTATTATGTCGTCTACGGAGCCGTCGAGTTTTCTACGTATTTAAACACGGCGCGGCGGGAGCCGACTGGGATATACTTGCCCTCGCAGTGGGCCGCCGGCGTATAGGCTATTTCTCTCCTCTCATAGAGGAGGGTGAGAGGGTTTCGTTGTCTGTCACGCGTACGGGGACCCGCTTGCTGACGAATCCTGGCGGGTCGTTGGGGAGGAGAGCGTTTGGCAAAAACTCCGCCTCTATTATTGAAAGCCGATGTCTGCGTGTCTTGAGTTTCGGCGTTATGATTATCTAGGAGGCCGGCGTTTCTAACTCCTGTAGTGTTCTTCTACGAAGCGGTCGGCGTATGGGCCTTCGGGTAGTAGGGGCTTTGAGATGATGCAAGCAAGGCTTTCCGTGGACGACTTGCGGGATGGCCCCTAGCCTCCCCTCATACGGCGAGGCCGGCGGCTCTGGCATACCCAGAGCCAGCAAAACTAAGCCGTCGCGGAGGCCAAGCGTTTGGCCTATATCGCGAGGCCGCGATTCGTTAGCGATGATGCGGCATCCCCTGGGGGCCGTGTTTTAGATAATGTTCGGGATCCTTCTCGAATGCGTCTTTACACATAGGCGAACAGAAGTAGTAGACTTTCCCCTTATATAGCATCTTGTATTTAGCCGTGGCGGGGTCCACCTCCATGCCGCATACGGGGTCTATTTCCTTAGGCATATACACAAATCATTATTAATATAAAAGTGTCGCGAGGCCGCGATTTCGCGAGCGCGAGGCCTTGTGGGGGCGCCTATCCTCTAAGCCTCCTCCCGCCGTCTACTGGTATAACTGCGCCGTTTATCCAACCGGCCTCGTCCGTCAACAGCCATATCACTACCTTGGCCACCTCCTCGGGCGGGGCTTGGGGAGCGCCTAGGCGAGGCCTCTGGTACTGCCTCCCAGGCGCGAAGTCTTTAGACATGCCTCCCGGGGCCACTACGTTGACCCTAATCCCCCTGTCGATCAGCTCGGCCGCGAGGGACTCGGCGGCTTTGGCCACCGCGGCCTTGGCCGCCACGTAGGCTATGTGTTTAGGCCACGCCGCATATGCGCCGCCGATGGAGGAGACCAACACCACGGAGGAGCCCTCCGCCATCAGCTTCGAGAACGCCTTGACGGCGTAGAGGTGGGCCTTGAGGTTCCTGGCCAACATGTCCTCTAGTTGTTCGGGCTCGAGCTCCTCCACGCCCCCCGCCACGTATCCCCCAGCGGCGACCACGAGGCCGTGTACGGCGTCGAAGACCTTGGCCGCCTCCTCCGCCGCCCTCTTAGCCTCGGCCCAGTTGGAGAAATCCGCAACGCCCGTATACACCCTCCCGTATGGGGACATGGCGCGTGCCAACTGGGATAGGAACTCCTTGTTTCTCGCGAAGCCGTATACTTGCGCCCCCTCCCTTAACGCCAAGTACACTACGGCGGAGCCTAGGCCGGGGCCCACGCCCACCACTACTAAGTTCCTCCCAGCTAGCCTCATATACGCCTGTGCGAATTTACTTTTAGTTCTTGACTCCCGGCCCAGCCGCCTGGGCGAACGAGATGTATTCCCTGCGCGAGCCATTTCGGAGGCCCCGGCCGATTGCCCCCTTGCCCCTCATCCCGATCGGCCGCCGGCCTATCCTCGGGGCGGTCCGCGGCTCGCCGGGGAGGAGGCGCGCCTCAGCCCCGCTCGACCGCGGGCGCCTTTCGCAATACTTGAGCCCTAACGCGCGGTGCTATCTCGCCCGTCCCGCTCGGCTACGCGTGAGCCGCGGCTAGAAGACCTTCCAGCGCCCTGTCTCGTTGCCTCCGCCCACTATATCGACAAAAAATAGAAAGGGAAAAAGGCGTTTATTCCTGTCCCTTAGCGGCCGCGCACTGGCCCAGTCCCTTTAACACGGATATGAAGAAGCCTAGCCCTCTCTGTACGTCCGGATCCCTCAAGGCCGAGAGCAGCCCCATCAATCCCACCTGTTTATTGGTCTCCGCGGCGGCTATGGCGTGGGTTAAGCAGTCGAGCTTAGCGGGGTCTTGCGAGAGGTTAACGCCGGCGAGCAACGCCACGTTTTGTATCTTGGCGATGTTCTCCATGAACTCGCGGGACAACAGCCCCTCCGTGATGAAACGGAGGGTTGGCCGCCGCGTTCAACAAGTCGTCCAATACGCCGCTCCTCTTGAACTCCCAGAGGGTCTCCACTAAGTCTTTCATCACGTCGATCTTCTCCACTATGGCGGCGAGGGAGTTCTGCACCTTGGGGTCCTCCAGTAGTTTCAGCAGCTTCTCCTCCGAGCTCATAGCCCGCACCTCATCACTCCCCATATAGAGTAGTTGGTCAAGTCCTTCAGCCTCGCGAAGAACCCGCTCGCCGGCGGCATCACCGGGCCGTACTCCGTGGTGATCCCTGCCTATAGGCGGAGCTTCGCCTCCAGGACTGGGGAGGCGTTGAAGAGGATATTCTTGCTTATACACGTTGACCGCGTCGGATAGAATGGTCTTGCTCCTTCTTATTCCACTGGGGGATCTGGATAGCCCTCTTGGGCCGCCTGTCGATGATAATCCCGCCGGAGCAGTTCGGCGTGCCGAAGGAGCTCCACGAGGCTATTGCGCATTATGTGGGCGGCGCCGCCGGCGTCGTCGCCCTTTTGGGGGCTCGTGGTCCTCCTCGCGCGCAGAATCGCTAGGCCTGACGTGAGGAGGTTGGGCTTTCTAGACGATTGGTTCTAGCGTTGCTACTGGCCCTAGTAGCTCTTGGCGACTACCAGACGTTGGCGCTCCATCCGCCCTACATGGAGGCCATCTCGCCGTGGTTGCAGGCGATTTTGACCGGAAACCCCATGGCTGGAGTGACCTACATTGCGGAGGCCAACGTAGTCGCGAAGGTACCTGCTCGCCATAGTGTTCATGGCGTATGTGCCTCTGGGGAAGATGATGCATCCGTTTTCGTTCTTAGCTATGCCGACGTTGTGGAAACCCCCTACCGTTCTATATGGATATTTACTTGCACATCTTAAACAAAAAATAAATAATTAAAAGAGTAAAGATAATATTATTCATTTAGTACTTAAAAGAATCGCTAAAACATTTGACTTTTACATAGTTTATAGGTTAAATTTATATAGCTTATTTATCGTATAAATATGCCTATGTTTCCCTCGCTGGATCATAACGAGAAGTTGATTCTGGGCTACATCGCGTTAAAAGGTCCTATTACTATGTACCGCGTCGCCAGGGATCTCTCCTACCATTTTTCTCATACATATAGAAAGGCGGCCAAGCTGGAGAAACTCGGGCTTATTAGGAAGGGGCCGCTCGGCAGAGCCGCCCAGTACGAGGCCACTATTTATGGATATATGTATTGCTACGCGAACGGGATAGAGCCCAAGGAGGTTTTGTTGGCAAAGATCTCTAAGTTGCTGGGCCTCAGCCACTTCACGTTGGAGGAGGTGGAGGGCTTCTTGAAGTTCTACCTCTCCATAGCCGATAACCACGCCCCTGTCAACGGCTTCTTGACAATGACCTCATACATACTCGAAAAATGTAATTGGGATCCCATGTCTTGTCTGAACGGCGGCTCCAAGGAACAAGTGTTGACCAGTAGGGTGATCTCGTACGGCATAGTGTCTCTAATCAAGCGCATTTACAACCACAACGTAATAGTGGCTGATGACGACTACTTCGTGGTGTTCGACACGGAGAAGTGGAGAATCGTGGCGGCTCATTGCAAGCTCTGCGGCAGGGATAAATACTGTAGCCTAGACCCGTGCCCAACTCTTACTAAAAAAGTAGAGCTGAAGCTCAAGGCCTTGCTCGGAAAGAGCCCGTTACCCAAGCCTCAATTAATAAGTTTTAAGAATTACATGGACCCGTAACTTATGCCGAAGACGTTAGTGGATTTTATCCCCGCCCTTAAGGAGTACGTTAAACGGGTGGGCACGCCTTGCGACTTACGAGGCGAGCTAGTCCTCTGGGACGGCTTGTTTCTGGGCGAGGAGTTCATATCAAGCAGGGGGCGGTGCCTAAAAGCGCCGGATCTGGCGGAAGCCCTCCGCGTCACGGCGACGCCGTTTTGTGTGGAGAAGAAAAGGAGTAAAGTAGGGCCTCCGTATCTAGAGTACTTCTCTTCCCGGGACCTCGCCGTCTTGGCCGCCGTGGGCGAAGACGGCGTATACTTAGTGGAGAACATAGACGGCTCCGTGAGCTGTTTACGTAAAACCGATATGAACCCCGACGATTTCATACGCGTCGTGGAGACCCTCGCCAGATGGCTCGAGGTATTCCGCGAGAAGAGACCTCCGCATGGCCGAGATGTGGCTAAGGCTTTGTAAAACCAAGTCGATTCTAGACTACAGGCCCGTTGTGTTCCTAGAAGGACTGGGGCCCTACGTCGAGGTGCGCAACAAAGACGGCAGGAGGGCCGTGGCAAGGGCGGTGGAGGGCCCGTGTAGGGGCGTGTCCAGAGAGATCGCCTACCTCTTATACCCCTACTACGGCTGGGAGAGGATGGACGTAGAGGCCGAGTTCCACGTAGAGCCTGCGAGCCCCCCGGAGGCGACTAGGGTTGTGATGAGGGTCCCCTTCGGCATAACGGAGCAAGTAGTGAGGAGGCAACTGGCCGGCTTCCCCGTATACGAAGGCGCCGTGGCTTTGGAATACCTAGAACATATAGAATTCGGCGAGGTGGTCCACGTGGAGCCGCAAGCCTTCTCTGTAGTGGGGGATAACACTAAGTTCAGGCTCGTGGAGGTCCCCGTGGATCACGACGTCGTCGTCTATATGCGTAGGTAATCGTTGGCCCCGCCCTCCAACAATATATATCGAAGTCGAGGTATGTACATGAGTCGCATAAAATACATAATTAAGGGCGTTTGGACACACGACGGGGCCGGGGTGAAGCTCTTCCGAGTCTTCGGCGGGCTTGAGCTGGCCGAGTTGACAGACCCCTTCCTCCTCCTCGACCACTTCGGCTCTCGGTATCCGCATGAGTACATCATGGGCTTTCCTTGGCATCCCCACAGAGGCATTGAGACAGTGACCTACTTGCTGAAGGGAGAAGTGAAACACGCAGATTCCACCGGCGTGGAGGGGGTAATTAGAACTGGCGACATTCAGTGGATGACCGCGGGAAGCGGCATATTCCACGAAGAAATGCCGCGCCCAGCAAAAGTCAAGCGCGGCGATATGGAAGAGGAAGACCCCGAGGTATCGGGCTTCCAGCTGTGGGTGAACCTCCCACGGGCGAAGAAGATGACGGACCCCCGTTATAAAAACCTAAGGAGGGAGCTGGTGCCGAAAATTGCCACAGATACGGGAGCCGAGGTGGTTTTAATTGCAGGCAGGGTCTACGAGCCGGGGACTGGGGTTGTGGAGGGCCCGGCATCGGATCTACACGTCCCCGTAGTCTACATGGACGTGAGGTTGCAGGAGGACACGTCCTTTACTTTTAACGCAAGAGAGAGCCATACAGTGCTGGCGTATGTCTACGAGGGCCGGGTGTGGCTAAACGGAAGAGAGGTGGGACAGAGAGAGCTGGCGATCTTCGACAGAGAAGGCGGAGAGGTAGTGGCCAAGGGCAAGGGGAAGTTCCTCCTCCTCTCGGGCGAGCCGCTGGAGGAGCCAATAGCGTGGAGGGGGCCCATCGTGATGAACACCTGGGAGGAGATATGGGAGGCGTATAGAGAGTTGCGGGAGGGGACTTTCGTAAAGAAGAAGGCGGTGGAGTACGACTACTTTAAATGATCTGGCTAGCCACCGAGGACGGGCTATACCGGGTGGATAGAGGCAAGGCAGAGGGGGTGTGTTGTCCTGGGACTTGGCTAGTGGACGGCGTGAGACGGGGGGAGGGGCTATACCTCTGCTCGCCAGACGTGGGGGTTTTAGACGGCAAGGGCAGAGTCTTGCTCAGAGGCGAGTGCTGGGCCTTGAAAGAAGTCGAGGGGCGCCTAGTGGCCTCCCTAGGCGGGCCCCGGCTAGTGGACGTAGAAAGCGGCAGAGAGCTGGGGGACTACTCCGCAGTGGGAAGGGAGAGGGGGTGGTACTTCCCCGAGCCTCAGTACAAGCCTCACTTCACCGACTTGGCCAAGTTCGCGGGCATGTGGGTCGCCTCTACGGAAGTGGGGGATTTAATGACGGGGCCTTCGCTGGGCGAGCTGAGCCCAGCCCCCCTATACGCAGACCAACACGTGATGTTGATAGCGGGTAGCCGCTTGTTGGTGGGGACGGCCTCCGGGATTTATCACACGGAAGACCTCCGCGAGTTCGAGGAGACCAACGGGGCCTGGGGCTATATACACGGCTTGTTGAAGTGCGGAGAGCTATATGTGGCGCAGGAGATGTCGCCTAGGCCCCTTTGGGTTTCTAAAGACGGCGTAGTGTGGGACAACCTCCCCCTAGTGTTAGAGAGCCCCACTTTCGGTTCTACAAATATTGCATGTCTGGGCAGCCGCTTGGTCTATGCATCCCGCCGGGTGTATTACATAGACCTCGCAGAGTGGAAGGCGGAGCCGCTTGGCGTAGAGGTGCCGAGAGTTTATAAAATTATATAAATATATACAAAACGAGTTTTTCATGGTTCTGAAATACGCCACGTTGGCCGCATCTAGTTTAAAAGATGCCGAGGAGTTTTATAAGAAGATCCTAGGCCTAGAAACGAGGCTCGTGGGCGATGTCCTCTGCGTGGGCGACTGCGTTTTGAAAATCGTGGAGGGGACCGCCGGACACCCCCAAGGCACTTTCCCGTACCACGTGGCGCTTAGGTTGCCGGATAGGAGGGGCTTGGGCGCGGTTCTGCGCAGAGTTTTAGAATTCGAAGAAGTAGTAGAGGGCTTCGCAGACCACTTAGTATCAGAATCCATATACGTCAGAGATTTCGACGGCATTGGGGTAGAGCTCTACGTGGACAAGCCCAGGGAGCAGTGGCGAATAGACGAGAGGAGGCACGTGGTCATGGACACCCTCCCCCTAGACGTGAGGCGCCTTTTGTCTGAGGCGGGGCCTTCGCCCGGGCGGCCCGCGCTGGGGCATGTACACATGAGGACCGACAAAGTGGGCGAGGCCGAGCGCTTCTACGCCGGGCTTGGATTTAGGGTAACTGGCAGATGGATGGGCGCGGTGTTTATGGCATACGGCGACTACCACCACTTAGCCTTCAACGCGTGGCCTCTCCAGCCGCCGAGGAGGGGAGCGGGGATTGTGGAAATCGGCGTCGAAATAGCTGTGGATTCGACGGATCCCTTGGGGGTTAGGGTGAGGGGGCCGTGATCCCGCCGTGGCTAACCGTCAAGGCCGGGGACTACGAGAAGATAAGAGTGTGAGAGAGGCGCTTGACAAATACGGCGTCTACACAGTATGCGAGGGGGCTAGGTGTCCCAACATCTTCACCTGCTGGGGGGCACTGCCACTTTTATGATCCTGGGAGAAGTCTGCACAAGGGCGTGTAGGTTCTGTGCTGTAAAAACCGGCAACCCCCGGGGGTTTGTAGATTTTACAGAACCTCTAAGAGTGGCGGAGGCTGTGAGGGGCTCGGCTTAAGGTACGTAGTGATAACCTCCGTGGATAGAGACGACTTGCCGGACGGCGGGGCCGCCCACTTCGCGTCTACTATAAGGGAAGTGAAGCGGCTATCCCCCGGCGCTGTGGTAGAGGTGTTGACGCCGGATTTCGTCCGAGAGATATGCCTAAGATGGCAAGCGCAATTACTATGGGATCCGCGGAGCCGCTAAGTGCGTAGACCATGAAGCTCGAGGCGGCGCTCAAGATGTAAATAGAAGCCGAGAGAGCCACGGCGAATCTCAGAGGTAGGCCTGTTAATAAGTTTAACACGGGGACCAAGACCCAGCCGCCCCCAGCCCAAAGGCCCCTCCGATGAATCCCGCTAAGAAAAGCGCGGCCCCGGTCGGTTTAAGCCTCTTTGCTCTATACCTCACCACCCCGTCTCCTTCTCTATATTCGCCCAGAAGTCCAGGCCTCATGGCCCGCTTGTCAACATCCGAAGACTCCACAAGCTTCGGCTTTACTGTTAACATTATAAAAATTATAAAAATAAGGATAAATCCTAGAGATATTCTCACCAACGCCTCGCCTAGGGAGCCAAAGGCCTCGACCAAGCCGATCCCAACTACGGCCCCGACCACGGTGCCCAGCGACGTGAAACTAGCTATAAATACCAAAAAGTTTAGATTCATAAATCCTGTGTTAGCAAAACGACGACCTGCAAATATAGATGTAGTCATAGCAAGGGCAAGCCCTGCAGCTCTCACCACGTTGGAATTTATATTTGAAAAGCTAGAATAAGCGGAGTGAATAACACGCCTCCGCCCACCCCCGACAAAGCGGCAACTACGCCGATTGAAAAAGAGGCTAGGAATAGGAAAAGCTCGAAATATATGAAGTCCATCGCCTACGGCGGGATAATGTGTATCACTGGGGATATCCTAAAGCTCCACTGCCCAGTCTTGGGGTCGCGGCGGACGTGCGTAAAGACGTGCCAATTCTCCTCGTCGATATAGGGGTAGTCGGCGTTTAGGTAATAGCCGCGGGACTCCTTCCTGTTCATCATGGAGAAGGTCACCGCCTGCCCCACTATGAGGCGGTGGTACACCTCCCAGACGCGCAGGAGCTCGTGTAGCGACGCAGCCGCCGCGTAGCGGAAGTCCTCCTCCAACATCTTGAGGAGCTCCCAGCCGCGGTTGAGCAAGTACATGTTCGTGGTGTAGAACATGCCCCAGCCCGCCACGTACTCGTCCATGATCTTCTGCAGCCTCACCAACAGCTGGTACCAGTTTAGGTAGTTGGGGTGTATCTCAAACCAGTTGGTATACTG
Organism: Thermoproteus thermophilus; assembly: GCF_055392855.1. Taxonomy (NCBI): domain Archaea; kingdom Thermoproteati; phylum Thermoproteota; class Thermoprotei; order Thermoproteales; family Thermoproteaceae; genus Thermoproteus; species Thermoproteus thermophilus. Next base: position 1,425,001 of record NZ_AP042466.1, on the reverse strand, counting down.
CGGCGGCATATCCGGCGTCGTCGTCAAGGGCTTGTTTTTGTGGTACCACTCCAACGGTCTATACACAATCTCCTTGTAGCGCTCGATAGTGTCGTTGCTCACCACCGGCTTATAGTCCTTCCCTGCGCCTAATAATACATACCTCACCGCCGACTTTCCGGCAATACGGCCCTCGGTGAAGGAGCCAGAGGAGAATTTGTGGCCGCTTGCGCCCACGGTGTCACCCGCGCCGAAGAGTCCCTCCACTGTCAACATCCTATTTGGACCCCACTTGTACTCCTCAGGCGCTATGTCCGGCGGCCCCGCGGCCCACATGCCAGCAGAGGAGCCGTGGCTCCCCTGTTGATATGGCTCAGTGGGCATGAGCTCAGACGGCGTCTTCTGCGGGTGGATGTTCTGCGAGGCCCAGTAGAGGGCTTGCGTCGGTGTCATGTCCAAGTAGTCCTCGAACAACACCTTGAGGGACTCCTCGTCGGGGAGCCTCTCTTGAGTCTGCATGAGGTCTGGCCCTCGCCCCTCCCTTAGGTTCTGGATAGTGACCCAAGTCCTTATAGGCGTGGGCGTGGGCCTGGCGTAGGCGTAGTCGTAGAAGATCTTAGCCAACTTCACCTTCTCTTCGTCGGGCAAGGGCTCCCACTGTTTACCCTTAACGTCAGTGGACCTCATCTTGAGGAGAAGGTAGGGAAAGCCCACGGGGCCGTAAGCGTCTTTGAAGCGGACTACTACTAGCCTAAATTCAAAGTTCACGGTCTCGGCGCCGGCGAGGAGGGGTATGGCATATGCCGATCCGCTGGCCCAGGTGGGGTACCAGGCACGACCCAGCCCCTCCCCCACGCTCCTCGGCCTGTAGAGAAGCGAAGTGCCCCCCGCCGCCACTATGACCGCCTTTGCCTTAAAGACGTAGAAAGTCCCGTCCCTAACGCCGAAGCCCACCACCCCCGCAATTCTATTCGGCTTCTCCTCGTCGAGGAGCGGATGGGTGACGAAGACCCTTTCATATACCTCGTCGGCGGATTTCTTACACGGCTCCGCAATTATCGCCTTGTAAGACTCGCCGTGGATGGGGTGTTGCCAGCGGCCTGTGCGGAGGTACTTCCCCGTCTTTGGGTCTCTCCACAGGGGTAGGCCCCACTCGTCGAAGAGCTTTATTGTAGACGTCATGTGGCGGGCTATGTCGTATACCAAGTCCTCTCTCACCACGCCGAGCAGGTCGTTTCTGACGTATTGCACAAACTCCTCCGGCTTGGGGTCGTCGGGGTCTGTGGAGAAGACGCCCAGGTTGGTGGCGCTGAGCCCCATCCCCACCGCGCCGCTCTTCTCCAAATTGGCCTTCTCCACGAGGGTCACTTTGCACTTGCCCCTGCACCAGAACTTGGCCTCAAACACCGCGCCGCAGCCGGCCATCCCGCCGCCTACTACTAAAATATCAGTCTCGACGACCTTTGTGGGGAAGTGAAGTGCGGACATACTACTTCCCGCCGGCCTTGGCCTTTAAGATGCTCCCCACAATTCTCACCATCTGTTTAGGCCTAGGGAGCTCGGGGAAGCCCAGGTACTCCGGCTTGTCCTCAAGTGCGAGGAGCTCGGAGTCTAGGTCTTGCCTCTCCGGGAAGTCCAAGGCCCCCTTGGCGGAGCCCCAAGGAGTGGTCCTTATCGGCGAGGCGAAATCGTACACGGTCCCGTCCCTGAAGACGATGCGCCAGTATATGATATTCTTCTTGGTGTCGCGGACGACGCCCACCCTAGCGCCAAGGGGGGCAAAGTCGCTATAGGGCCTCACGTCTACGGCGTGTTCTGGACAATACTTAACGCAGTTCATACACTCGGCGCAACTGACGGGGTCGGCGTTATAGGCCTTTCTAATTTTCGGATTATATTGCATATTATCGGCGGGGCATATGTCAACACATTTACCGCAACCCTTGCAGAGAGAGGCATATACAAATGTAGGCATATTCCGGACCGAGATTGTGATAAAAAAAGATTTGTTATCTACATTTTGGGAATAATGCTTTTTTAGCATCAAACAGCGTACGCCAATGCCGGTGGAACAATGCGGCATCTATACTTGTGTCGCGAGTCCTGTTGGGTGGTCCGTCGTCGACGTCCTCGCCGCGATTACGGTGTTGTGGATAATCGCGACGTTCGTGTACAAGGGCGTTAGGCAGTTCAACGTAATGCGATATCCCCAGATCGAGATCATGATACCCTACCCCGAATGGGATAGAAGGCTTTTGGCGAACAAGCCGCCGATCGGCGCGGGCAAGGCCGTGGCCTTGTTCTTCAAGACGCTTTTCGTAGACGTCTTGGCCATGAACATCTTGAAGTGCGAATACGGCCGCTCTGAGGCGGAGTTGGTGAGGACGAGGGGGATTAAGCGGGCGGCTAAGTTGTTTATGGTGTGGGGCTTCGTCTTCGCCGCTATTTCCACCACGATAGCCTACTTCACGTTCCCCAGAGACATGATAGTCCTCGACCTCACCCACCCCGCCAGGATCGCGGGTATGTTGGGCGGAGTCCTGATGATAATCGGCGCCTTGATGTGGATCTCAGTGCGTTATAAAGAGGTGAAATACGCCGGGCGGTTTACGCCGAACCGTTGGGAGTGGACAGGCGCCGATTATTTGCCCCTCATGGTGTTATTACTGGGCGTCTCCGGATTTGTTCTACAAGCGGCCATATACGTGTGGGCATATAGCTCCTCGACGGCGGCTACGGCCTTCCTCTATTCCGCCATCCACTTCCACGCCGTATTGGTGGCCGCCTTTTTCTGGCTCTTCTTCTGGACGAAGGCCGATCACATCATATACCGCTTCTTCTGGCGTATTTACGAATACGCAGACAAGGAATTCGCCGGGGCCAACACCAGGCTTCCGCCCACTACTCTAAAACCGTTGAACAGAACCGGCAAAGAGATCCCGCCCGGGTATTAACCCTCTTTTCCGTCCTCAACTCTGCAGAGGCGGACACAGCGCGGAGTGGTTCTGCCCTAGGCACGCACTGCCTTCTCGCGTCCAAGCATAGAGTTTTCGCCTCAGCGAAAAGACTAAACGAGGCGTCCTCGATACTTTAGTCGATCCCCCTCGCCGCGGCCCAACTCGTGCGCGTCGTGGCGCCATCCCTCCGCAACGGATTTCCCCAACCGAACCGCATAGAAGATTTGACGTAAAAATAGAGCGGTAGCCGAGCGGCCTTTCCCGTCGGCTTTCTTCTCGAGGGCCTCTACTACGAAACTTTTTATATATCGACTTATCGGTTTACGATGAAGGCCATTGTTGTTGAGGACTTGGTCAAGCGCTACGGGAAAGTGGAGGCGTTGAGGGGCATCTCCTTCGAGGTGAACAAGGGGGAGATCTTCGGCCTCTTGGGCCCCAACGGCGCGGGGAAGACCACTACCATAAAGATCCTCACAGGGTTGACCAAGCCCACATCGGGCAGAGCGTTTGTGGCAGGCTTCGACGTAGTGGAGAAGCCCGCCGAGGTCAAGAAGAGGATCGGGTGGGTGGCCTCAGAGGTCATCGTCGACGACGAGTTGACCGGCTGGGAGAACTTGGAGATACAAGCCGGTTTGGCCAAGGTCAAGAACTGGCGCGAGAGAGCCGCCGAGTTGTTGAAATACTTCGGCCTCCTCGAGGCCGCGGACCGCCCCGTGGGGAAGTACAGCACGGGAATGAGGAAGAGGCTCGAGGTGGCCATGGCGCTCCTCAACGCCCCGGAGATCCTCTTCATGGACGAGCCCACCGTGGGGCTGGACGTGGGGGCTAGGCTGGGCTTGTGGGAGGTCATAAGGCAGATAAACAAGGACTTCGGCGTGACTGTGTTGCTCACCACCCACTACATGGAGGAGGCAGAGGAGTTGTGCGATAGGGTGGCCATACTGAACAACGGCAAGATCGTCGCGTTGGACACGCCCGACGGGCTGAAGTCCAAATACGGCGTGGACGTGATAGAGCTGGAGGTCGAGGGGCAAGTCGACTTATCGGCGCTGAGCGCCTTGGGCGAGGTCGCTGTCAAGGACGGGAGGGTCTTGATAAAGACCAAGAACGCCGAGGAGAAAGTGGCCGAGGCCGTGAAGGCGGCGGGCCAGGTGAGGAGCGTGAGGGTTAAGAAGGTCAGCCTGGACACTGTGTTCGTCAACTTGACGGGCGCCACGATAGAGGGGGAGCAAGCCGATATAAGGCGCCTCTACGCAAGGGTCAGGCTGGCCAGGCGATGATCCCCGAGCTCTACTCGCTCTACAAAAGGGAACTGCTCAAGCTAATCCGCAGCAGATTCATGTGGGCTATGATAATAGCCCAGCCTCTCATGTGGATGATATTCTTCGGGAACAGCCTAGCGGGGCTCCCCAGGGGGTTCCTGGCGCAGTATTTCGGCGTGGAGAACTACTTGGCCTTCATGTTGCCCGGCATGATCTCCATATCCATGATGTCCACGGGGATGTTCGCCTCGATGAGCATCGTGATGGATCGGCGTCTGGGATACCTCAAGAGGGTCCTCACGACGCCCACCCCCCGCTCGGCGGTCTTCTTGGCGAAGGCGCTCGGCGGCATGACTAGGGGCATCGCCATGGTCCCCATAATATTAGCTCTGGGGGCGGCCCTCGGCGTCCAGTACAAGGTCAACTTCGCCGCGCTCGCCGCGTGGCTAGTGGGGCTCGTGGCGCTCGGCGTGGGCTTCTCGGCCCTCTTTGCCGTGTTCACCGCCAACACCTCCGACGTCCACGCCCCTGGCGTCGTGGCTAATTTCATAACGATGCCGTTGATGTTCACCTCCACGGCCATATTCCCCAGCCAATTCTTCCCCAGTTGGCTCAAGGCGATAAGCGACGTGAACCCCCTCACCTACGCCACGGAGCTCGGGAGGGAGGCGCTGATATACGGCGCTCCGCCCGACGCGGGGGCTCTGGCGGCGTTGTTGATATTCGCGGCCGTGACGGGCATCGCGGGCGTCGTTGTCGTCGAGATGCGCCTATCGCCTGACTAGCGCGGCGCCGTGTTCGGTCGATCCCCGAATCGCGAAGCCGCCATGTTCGTGGACCTCCACGAGGACATAGCCTATTACTTCTTGACAGCCGCGGATCCGCCGGCCTTCGACGTCGACGCCGAGGGCAGACAAAGCGATTTGCCCAAGCTCAAGCGGGCCGGCGCCGAGCTGGTCTTCGCCTCGGTCTTCCCCTTCGTCAACGCCTACGGCTCCCTCTCGCCGAGTTTGGAGCTGGCGTTGGACGAGCTAAAGGCGTACTACTCGATCTCGGAAAAACACGGCGTGAGGATCGTGGAGGGACGCGGCGATTTGCACGCGCCGGGCTTGAAGCTCCTCTTGGCCCTCGAGGGCGCCGACGTCTTGCGCTCCGTCGAGGACTTGCGGTTGTTCTACAAGCTCGGCGTCAGGGCCGTGGGGATTACGTGGAACGTCGACAACAAGTGGGGCCATTCGTGTTACTCCAAAAAGGACAAGGGGCTCACGGCGTCGGGGCAAGAGCTGGTCGAGGCGGCCCAGAAGCTCGGCGTGGTGGTGGACTTGGCCCACGCCAGCAAGCGGACTGCCCTAGACGCCATCGAGGCCGCCAAGAGGCCTGTGGTGATCAGCCACGCCAACGCGGCCGCCGTGGCGGCCCATCCGAGAAACGTGGACGACGAGGTCTTGAAGGCCTTGGCCGACAACGGCGGCGTTTTGGGGCTCACCTTAATACCCAAGACCATAGGCGACGACCCCTCGCCGAGGTCTCTCGCGAGGCATGCTAAGTACGTCAAGGAGAAATTCGGCGTAGAGGCGCTCGCGATAGGCACCGACTACTTGGGCATACCCGCGGCGCCCCCTGGCCTCGAGTCCGTGGACAAGATAGGCCGCCTCCTCGACGCGTTGAGGGAGGTGGGCTTCACCGAGGAGGAGGTCGAGGCCGTCGCTTGGCGTAACGCCTATAGGGTGTTGGCGGAGGCCCTCGCCTAGCTGCGCGGTTATCCCCACGCCTCCAACAAATATATCTTTAGGATCTCGCCCGGACCCGCCCTAAATCCTACGTAGGCCGGCGCGGCGGGGCTCTGGCACCCGAACCTGGCCAATATGTTGCCGTAGGCGTTTCTTATGATCACATCACCGAGGCCTTGCAACGGCCTGAGCTCCACGTATCGGCTGCCGGGCGGGCTTGCGCCGAAGATGCAACCGGACGTAGAGCCTCGCCAATACACGCCGAAGGACGGCGTCAGCGCAGAGGTAAACACGGCGTATGTCCCGACGCCTGTGAAGTTAGCCACATACGTCAAGGCGCCGGAGACTAGGGGGACTACGGCATATCCCCCCGACACCAGCAGATAGTTGTTAGAAACCCAGACGTTTCCTCCAGCTATCCAACCGCTGGGCGGAGGACATGCGCTGTACGTAATCGATAGATTGTCCCAAAAGACCCAAAAGTCGTCTAAAGTCCCCGGACCGTTATACGCAGCGTCCACTACGCCGAACGCTACGCCGACTATCGCCCCGGGGATGTCGCCGAGCTGTATATTCCAGCTATACGTATTGCCGCTGGACATGGGGCCTAGATATTTGAAGTAGTACTGCGTAGTGTTCGTACACGTGTTTACGCACACCAGGGAACCTGGGCTGATGAACGAGCTGACTATGGCAAAGGGAGCGCCATCTGTACGATAGTATATATATTCTCTATCGGGTTTTCCATCCCCGTTGAGGTCCACCGCCACAGACACAAAGGCCGCGTTGTTCTGGGCATCGGTAGAGTTTCTTATGTAGAGGCCCAACACAGATATAGACGTACCGGCCGCCGGGATTTCTTGCGGAAGCCAGTACTGCGCCACGGCGTAGCCGTAATCGGAGGATACATTGCCGGTGTTGCCGTAGGCGTCGACCTCCGTGGCTAAAGACGGGGGACTGGCGGGGCTCAAGGTAAGAGAGATATAGACGCTGCTATTAGGCGCGCCGTGAGTATACGGCTTAACATTTGGCGGAAGTGCACACGCGCGGAAGTTGTCCACCCAGCCCCTCGTATTTCCATACGGTGAATATATGACCACCGCAAGCCCCACTACGTAGCCGCTACTATACGTCGTCAAAGAGACGGGGGTCCACGTTTTTGTCGGAAAGGACGTGCCGAGGAGCACCGTTCGGTTCTGCAAGGCGTAGCCGTATATGACGCTGGATAAGGCGACAGGGTTTCTGCCGTTCACCGAATAGTAATAAATCACCTCCAAGTCGGGTTTTCCATCGCCATTTAGGTCTATGAAGAAGTTGAGCTGTATATAGTCGCTACCAGTTATGGCCGCTTGCATAAAGATCTCGATAGAGTAAGTCGACGAAGCCAGCTGAGGCCCCATCCACTGGCTGACGTTTATGAAGACAGCCCCCCACCCATTTTGGCCTTGCAAATACACTGAGGGGGGCGGATTACCCGTAGTGTTGTCGTATCGAGCTACGGAGTTTTTACCGCTCGTATAGAACTTTACCCAGCTGACGGGCGTGTCGAATCCCCAGCCCTTACATGAGGCGGAGAAATCCTCTATGTACGTGCTATTACCGCAATAGAAAGTCCATTGCGCCAACTCTCTCATCGGCTCGGCTGTGAAGTTCACAAGTTGTTGTACGTATACACCGCTTTGGTTAAACCAAGCGCAGGCCAACACGGAGTATCTAGAGGTGGCGACGGTGTACCAATTAAGCGGCGCGGTGAGCGGCGTGTACGGGCCGGCGTCTTGGCTCTGGGTTATCTGCACCGCGTTGCCCAACGCGATGGCGTAGACGCCGGAGCCCGACCTGCCGATTGCCTCCAGCTTGCCCTGCCAGCTGGCGCCTCTAGCCGCGAAGGCTCCCACCGTGTACAGCTCTGGCCAGCCGGGCATGAACTTCATGTAGTAGTAGGTCACGTTATACGCGCCCGCGTATTGGAACCAAGCGTTGGCCAACGGGTACAACGAGGAGTTGAAGACCTTGGACGCGGGGGACAAAGTGGCGTTCACGACCCATTTAGCGTTGTTCGCGAAATACAAGGCCGCGTAGATGGCAGCTCCCCCGAGCGCTAAAAGGGCGAGGAGCGCCGCGTTGATCGCGGTCCGCATCACATAGCCGCCATGAACTCCAGCTTCTCCCTATCCTCTGGGGAAAGGACGGCGGGGTCCACGGAGGCTAATATCACCTCGGCCGCCGACTTGGGGTTCGCGTAGTAATACGTAAATGGCCCTATTTTAATCGAGCGGAGCTTCCCCTCCCTCTCCAAGACGTACACGTGCCACTGCACGGACCCCCACGACTTCCCGACGGCCTTCACTATCTGCGACAGAGTGGCGGCGCCCATCCTCTCCACCACCCGCAGAATCTCCATACGGACGGGGTCTTGGGCCGCGGCCCTCTTGACCCTGGCTATAATGGGGAGGAAGGGGGCGGCCAAGAGCTCCCTCCTACTGCTGAGCAGATGGCTGAGGCCCGCTACGGCGAGCGTGCCCACGGCCGACGCTAGGATGGGCGCCTCGGGGGCCGGCGGCTTGGGCGGCGGCGGGGCGTAGAGGCTAACCGAGATGACGCCTTGCAGCGGCGCCGGCTCAAGGCCTTTATTCACACACGCTATCGTCACCGTCGCGGGCCCTTGCACCGTCAAAACCCCCGTGGCGTTACAGATCGGCGGAAGCGACGCGGTAATTACGGCAGTGGAGTTGGCGGGCACCGCCACTGGGAAGAGCCAAACGGACAGAGGGACCAAGATCAACGCCAGCGTCACGTTCATACGAAAAACGGATCTCCCAGCCCTAGCGCCTTGGCCACCGCCGCTAGTATAATGATATAGATCCAGGCCGCCGTTGCGAAGAGGTACATGGTCCATCTCTGTCTATACATCCCCCAATATGTATATACAATAGAGGTGAGCAGAAGCGCCAAGGCCAAGAGGTAGGTGAGGCGCAAGTAGAAGAGGCTCCATTGTAGTACTAGAAGCGTGAATATAAACCCCGCCACGAAAGAGGCCAAAACCCCGCTCCACACAACGAAGGTCACGGGCTTAGTGTAGTAGTAGAAATATATCAAGGGGGCTAACGCCACGATGGCCCCTCCGGCCGCGGAGAACAACACCATCTCGACAGGCTCCACGACTATATTTCTAGCACTATTTAAAATAACCATAGGCTATAGCTCCCCACCGCCAGCGCCGCGATGTACAGGGCGAATAGATATACATAGGGCGCGCAGGACAAGACCGCGAGGTCCAAGTCCTTTCTGGTGGGCCTAAGCGCTATGTGTATTTGTATCAACTGAGCCGCTACCACGAGAGCCATGCCGACCATGGCGGAGAGCTTCAAGGACGACACGCCGCCGTAGGCCGCGGTGAGCCACGCCGCGTATACATTAGCCGTAGTGGCGAGCACCAAGAATGGCACCAAGACGTCTCTGTGCTCGAACAAAGCTTGCGGGGAGACCCCCAGCTCCTTGGCCAACTCCCCCTCAACGTACACCCGCCCGAAGGCCACCGCCATCCCGACCGCAACCCCCACGATGACGACTACCCAGTTCATGGCCCCCACTTCCCTAACGCCTCTCTAGTAACGGACAACACGGTCGGCCATCCGCCCCACTTGCCGCTGGGGTCCGCGACTACGTATATCGAAATCCAGCCGGAGGGGACTCCGCAAGGCGGATTGCAAGCGTAATACGGCCTCTCGCCGCTCACCCAGTACGTGATGTTGCCTTTGTAGATCCAATAATTCCCCGCCTTGAACGGCCCCGCCGCGTCCACGGGCTTGAACAAGGAGACCTCCGTGGTCAATAAGACTGAGAGGGAGAAGTCGAAGTGGAGGACGGCGCCCCACATGCCCACAGGCGTGTTGTAGACGTAGAGGTATAGCTTGTACAGCCCAGCTTGCGCCGTGGTGTAGTTGATCGCCCTGAGCTCCGTCTTGAAGGTCGTGGAGTTCGCCGCCGTCGGCGCGTCGAACGCAGGCCCACCGCGCCCCGGCACCAAAACGCCTATCCTCGCCCTAAGCGGAGGCGGCTCCTGCACCGACACGCCGCCGAGGTTCGCACAAGGAGCTTTATATATATACAACGTAGATGTGTCGTTTAGATATATAAAGACGCCGTATCGTTCAATACCCGACGCCGCGGGGGCGAAGACGGGAGGCGAAATCCCTTGTTCTAGCTCTGTATAATAGGCCTTATCGATGAGGAGGACCGAGTTGTTGTACACGAAGACGCAGCCGGTCATCGGCAGCCTCAAATAGGGCCTCTCCCAGATGTATAGTTGCCCGTCTTGATCCACTTGCACGAACTGCCACCCGGAGCCGTTCAGCTTCACCGCGACTCTCTCGGGCGCGTCGGGATACCAGTCTATCAACTTAACCTTCAACTCCACTGCGTCCCGCAAGCCGGAAGGATATGTGAAGTTCACCCAACAAGTCCCTTGGAAGCCCGGAGGGATCGACAAGTCGATGGGGTAGACCCCGGGAGAGCCCCCTACGTAGCCAGGGGCCACTGCGCCGCACGTCGACGAGACGTAGACTTGCGCTGGGTAGAAGAGCGTGAGCTCCAACGCCTCGGGATAACGCCAAGGCCCATAAGGAGAGCTGTACAAGTACAGGGTTTTGTTCGAGGCCCCTACGTAGAAGAGGGACGAACCTATTTTCACGTCCCCGAGAGGGCCGGATCTGAACACGTAGTCGCCTCCCGGGGCCGTAAGTGCGATCAAAAATATAAGAGAGGGCAAGAAAAAAATCAACATCCTTTTTACGCTAGACATTAATTTTACGAAGTTTGCATTTGTACGTTCACTTGGTACGTGGCCAACACGGTCTTGCCGTTACGGGCACTTGACGGCAAATTGGGGTCTATCAAGAGATAGACCCCTGCCGACGCGCATTGGCCAGGATTGAGCGTCACCGCGGCGGACTGGGAGTATGTGGTGGCGCCCACAAAGCCCGCGCCCGGTTGCATATACGGATTTGTCCAATAGACATAGAAGGCCTTGACGTAGCTGCTATAATTTCCGGAGACTTGTCCTACGTATACTAGTTTAGCGGTCACAGGCGTCGGTCCGTAGTAGTTGCACACCCTTATCACATCTGTGTAGTTCGTGGGATCGCCCGTGAACCCGATCACCGAAATCCTAGTTATGTTGTAGCTCGTGTTGGGGTCGTAGTAGTAGCTCACTTTCACGTACGAGCCATTGGCGATGCCGACGTCGCTGCCGGCGTACTTCATGACGGGGGGCAACGTGGCGTTCACGAGCCAGTACGTGACGTTGGTGAACGTCACCGCGGCGGCTACAAACGCAGCTATCGCTAAGGCCGTAAATATCGTTAATAAGTACTTTTTCCTCGCAATCATTATAACGCCAAAGCTCGCCCATATATATATCTTACGTAGTGAAATCTTCACGTCTCCGCGGCGTTCGCCGAGCCTGTATGCAACTCTGGAGCCGAGCTCGAGGAGCGCCGCATCGATTGCTGACGTCGAGCGCACGTCTAGCGCTCCTCGGCCCGCGGCGCCTCGGGCCTACGCAACGCCTACGCGTCGCGATGGGCTTGACGACGTTATAATCGCCGATTCGGCCTACCGGGGACTTCGTGATGTCGCCTACACCTGGCCTCGTACGCCTCGGCCCCTCCCACGAGGATTCGGGGGCCGTCGGCCGGCCTCCCGTCGATAAGCCTCTGGGTCCTGGTGGCGGGCCTCCCGCAGATCTTGCACACGGCCGTCAGCGAGATCACCTTGTCAGCATAGGCCATGACCCTCATGGTGGTCTCGAAGGGCTCCCCCCTATAGTCCAGGTTGAGCCCGGCGGCTATCACGAGCTTCTCGTACGCGAGCTCGTCCAACACCTCGGCGAGGGATTGCGGGAAGAATTGAATTTCGTCGACCGCCACTACGTCGTGTTTAGCCCCCTCCCTCGCTATCGTCCTCACGCCGTCTTCGTCGTTGGGGACCACCAAGGCCTTGAGCTTGAGCCCGTTGTGGGAGACCACGGAGGACGCGTCGTAGCGCGAGTCGAGGGCCGGCTTGAATATCACGGCGCTCCTCCCAGCTATGATCTGCCTCTCCACCAGCCTGATCAGCTCTGTGGTCTTCCCCGCGAACATGGGCCCGACTACGACGACCAACACGTTCCGCCCGCGAGCGCGTTTAACGATTTAATCTTCAATTTAGGAGATAATATGGAACGACAAATGGCCAAGGCCTTGGAGGAGCTCGTCTTGAGGCCTCTAGGCGATATAGAGAATAGCGCTGAGGGGATTCTGGAGGCCTACGCCGAGCAGTTGGGCGTCCAGAGGCCCAAGGTGATAGCAGTCGCGATCCCCTTGGACGAGTGCGGGGGCGGGCAAGGGCCTTGTAGATCGATCCTGGGGGCGTACGAGCCGGGAGTGATAAGGATCTATTACAAGGCCGGCCTCGACACGTTGTTCCACCTCTTCGCCCACCACCTACAAGCCGCCGAGCTGGGCGATAGGTTCTTGGCGCTCAGGAGGGCCGAGTCGGAGAGGCTTCCCTGGGAGCTGAGGCCTCTCGAGATCTCGGCGGCTTTGAGATCGGCGCAGTTGGCCAGAGGGGCGCCGCCAAGGGTGAGGCGCATCTGGGAGGAGGAGATCAAGCCGAAGATAAAAGAGCTCGACGAGAACCTCGCCAGGCTGAGGGCCGAGCTCGACGTCCTCTACAAACGGCTCGAGGCATACGCGAGGCCCTAGACGGCGGTTACACGTAGCCGTTCGCCGACAGCTTGTCCACGACCCATCTCCACATCTCGTAGCCCTTGGGCGATATCGCGAAGTAGAAGAAGGCGGCCGAGAGGCCCAACAAAACGGCCGAGTAGACGTCGGCGGCGGCGTACAACGCGCCCGAGAGGGCCGGCAGATAACGGGCGGCCACGGCGAGGCCGAAGGGGGCCGTGCTCAACCCTAGGGCAAAGAAAAGGGCCAATACCAAGACGAATTGCCTCAACGAGAGCCTATATGTGGACTGAGCCACGTCGAGCTCCCTAATCTGCGGCGCCTCGGCGTAGGCCGACACGATCCACCCAAGCGCCGGCGCGTACAACGCGGCCGAGCCCAACGCCACGGCCAAGTAAACCGCCGGCCTGAACCAGAGGCCCTCCAACGCGTACGCGACGATCCAAGGGCTCGTCAATACGGCGGCCAACGCGGTCGTGGCCGATATCTTGTACTTGAAATACCGAGCCGGGTCCGAGGATAGGCTTATCCACAAGCGCTCCCTCTGCGGAACGCCCGAGGAGCCTGCGAGAAGGATGACGAATACTAAGTAGAAGGAAAAGCCCGCCGAGAAGGCGAGGAGAGGGCCTTGATCGCCCATGTAGGCCGCCGCGAAGTAGTAGGCCGCGGCGCCTACGGCCGAGACGGGGAGGAAGACCTTTATGGCGTTGACCCTGCTGGCGTACGCCCCTCGAGGCGCCCTGAAAGACGGCGATTTGACCGTGACGGTCCAGACGGCCCCCCAGAAGCTCTTGGGCAGACCCGCCCCCTTGACGGATCCCGCCGCGGCGGGCTTGAGAAACGCCGGCCCTCCCAACAACTCGTAGGCGTTGGAGGCCAACTCCTCGACCGCCTTCCGAAGAGGAGCCGCCGACGCCAAGAACAAGGCCAAGTCGTACGCCGCGTATAGGGGGCTGGGCTCGTACAAGCCGTAGAGCGGCGAGAGGGCCGGCATGTAGACGCCCAGACCTAGCAAGACGATGAAGGCGGGGGTGATGATATAGCCGTATAGCCTGGTGTAACTCGCTAGATACATCATCGAGGAGATAGCGCCGACTAGCGACAACAAGCTCACAGCGTAGTAGAGGGCGTCTAGCCCGCCCTTGACCGCCGCGAGCGTATAAGCCGACAAGACCAAGAAGTACATCAAGCCGTCCGCCACTGATTTCATCAAGAACACTTCCAGGGGTTTTACGGGCGTCGTGAAGACGAAGTCCAAATCGGATTTTACAATCGAGGCGCCGCCGGCGGCCGCGCTCAGAAACAAGGACATCACGATTACCGTGAGGTAAGGCAGCTCGACTACGTTGTGACGCCCCAACAAGCCCGCGATGAATATCAAGGCTAAAAAGGCCAAGAGCCACTTGGAGTACCGCATTTTCAGTTGAAAGTAGAGCGCCTTGAGGAGCCTCATCTCATCAACCTCGCGACCACCTCCTCTATCCTCTCGCCGGAGCCGGCCGCCAAATCGCGCAGCTCGGCCATGGACCCCCGCCAGACCACTACGCCTTTGTTTATGACGAGGACCTCCTTGGCCAACCTCTCGGCAATGGCCATTATGTGCGTGGAGACGAGGATCGTGGCGCCGTTGGCGTTCATTTCGTTGAAGAGCTTGATCACGGCCTCTTGGGCGGGTATGTCCAAGTAATTGAGGGGCTCGTCGAGTAGGAGGACTTTGGGGTTGTGCATTACGGCGAGGGCGATGGCCAACCTCTGCCTATTGCCCCTCGAGAGCGACGAGGCGAGGCGGTCCGCCAAGTCCTCGAGGCCCAGAGCCTTGAGCGCCTTGTCGACGGCCGAGTCGTCCAAGCCCCTCAACGCGGCCATGTACTCCAAGTTCTCCCTCACTGTGAGGTTGAGGAACGGCGAGGGGTCCTCGGGGAGATAGCCCATACACGCCTTGGCCTCCCTGGTCTGTCTCTGCACGTCGTATCCACAGACTCGGGCGGTCCCCTCGTCGGGCTTGAGCAAGCCGGCCAAGATCCTCAAGGTGGTGGTCTTCCCAGCTCCGTTGGGGCCTAGCAGAGCCGCCGCGACTCCGCACGGCACCTCGAAGCTGACGCCGTTCAGCGCGACTATCTTGCCGAAACGCCGTTTAAGGCCGCTGGCCGAGATACACACGCATCTACATTATGTTTTATATTTTGCGCCCTCGGCGTCCTCGTCGGCCTGTAGCTGTGCGCCCGCGCCCGAGGCCTCCGCCGGCGCTCCTCCAAGGCCTCGAGGCGTGCGGCCGTATCCGCCTCCCTCTAGGAAGCTCGCCGCGAAGCTCGAGGAGGCCTCCCGGGCCGAGGGCTAAAGCGCGACGAGTCGCCGCTAGGCGAGGCCGCTACGGGCTTAGGTCCATCTCGACGTACTCCTCTGCGATGATCTTGGCCTCCTCATACGACGCCTCGACTCCTTTCAACACCTCGGACCTCCCCCTGCACTTGACCACGACCACGGGCCTCTCCGAGATGACGGCTATCTTCCACCTAGGCCTCGCGTAGTCGGCGATTGTGCGGCCGGCGATCGGCTTGGCGTAGACCTCCCCCTCGGCCTCGGGCCTCTCGCCGCATTCCACAACTCCGGTCGCTACGTAGAACAACCCCTCCCTCCGCGCCAGTTTGTGGGATCTGTACAAGATGACGGCCGCCACGTGGGTGCATATGTCCCGCGCCCTCTTATGCCCCCACTCCGTCAGATAACAAGTACAATACCATCTGCCCTCCTTCGCAGAGAACCAGACTCGATATTCCGGGTATCGATCGCCGAGCTCGGGCCTCCCCTTGACCGTATAATAGCCGGGCCCTTCCGAGACGTCGCGGACCCTCGCCAAGGCCCTCTTGAGCCAACTCTTGGACTTGCCGGGGAATCTCCTCTTGAGGGGCTCGAGCGGATCCACAATATAGCAAATCCTTAAAATTATGCCCTAGCCTCCTCGACGTACCACTCCAACACCATGTCGTGGGCGTCTGCGAGCCTCAACGCTATCCTATACGCCGAGGCCCAATCCTCGAACTCCCCCGCCAACTCCCACCCCTCGTCGATGAGGTCTAAGTCCTCCTCCTTGCCCGTGACCAAGACCCTCCAAGTCCTCTCGTCAACGAGGACCCGGAACATGTATACGGGAAGTATACGGGTATTTAAGACCCTCAGGCGAGAAAACGCCCTCCTCTCCTGAGTACGTTTAAACTTTCTGCGAGCTCTTCCGTGTTAATTTTGCATTTTTAGAAATTGATTTTATTTCGAAAAAACTTCGCCACTATGCCCGAAAAGAGAATACCCAAGGGGACTAGAACCTACGAGAACCTCAAGATCGGATTCCAAGGGGAGTCCATGGCCAACAGGAGATACCTCTACTACGCCAAGTTGGCCAAGGAGAAGGGGTTAAACGAAATAGCCGAGGTCTTCGAGAAGACCGCCAACGCCGAGACGGGCCACGCCTTCGGCCACTTGATGTTCTTGGGCGTGGACCCCGTGGCCGAGATAGAAATAAACGACATAGAGGACGCGTTGAGGGCGGCCATATACGGCGAGACCTACGAGTGGACCCAGATGTACCCCGGATTCGCGAAGGTCGCCAGGGAGGAGGGCTTCGCCGAGGTGGCCCAGTGGTTCGAGACCTTGGCGAAGGTGGAGAGGCTACACGCGGGGAGGTTCAACGAGGCGCTCGATAAGTACTTGAGGTCCAAGGGCGTGAGGACCGAGGTCGACGACGAGGTGTTGGTGAGATGAAAGACTTAAGGGAGCTGGCCCGGTCGATCCTCCCGTCTAATCGTTATGGAGAGGTCAGGGACGAGGTGTTGGAGGCCGTAGCGCGCTACAAGGAGCGGAGATACTTGGACCTCTCGGACAGAATAACGCTACTCTTCGAGGACGCAGTGACTGTGTGGTTTCAAATCGAGGAGGTCCTATACATGGAAGGCGGGGAGGCCCCCGTCGACGAGGTCGTCAAGGCCTACGCCCCCATAGTGCCGAGGAGGGGGGAGATCTCGGCCACATTGATGGCGAATCTGTACGGAGAGGAGGAGCTAAGGACCTTGTTGCCCAAATTCGCCGGGATCCAAGACTCCTTGTATTTCACGTTAGACGGCAAAGAGGTCAAGGCCGCTCCGATATTCCCGGAGGACTACGCCGAGGACGCCTTGCCTCGTAGCGTACATTACCTCAAGGCGCCGTTGCCCGACGTCGAGAAGCTGGGGGTCGTCTTGAGGCATCCGGCGGCCTCGATCTCCGTGCGTTTAGACGACGCGGTCGTGTCGGCGATACGCAGATCTATGACCGCGGAGGAGACCAATTGGGCCTCGACAACGCGGACCTAGCGGCTCGCGCGTACTTCTTGGCCTTCTCGGCGTCGACGCCGTCTTTTCCTTTCACGTAGGTCCCCACGATGAAGCCGTAGGCGCCGGCGAACTTCTCGAGGTTCTCCGGCGTCGTGCCGCTGCCGACGTAGACAGGGAGGCCCGACGCGGCGGCCTCGGCCACGTGCGAGGGGTCAGGGGGCGAGCCCGTCCTCGAGCCGGTCACCACGACGGCTGACGCCCCTCCCCTCTCGGCGCAGTCCAACGCGACTTCCGAGATGGGCCGGTCGTGGAGCGGGGATCCGTGTTTCACGTGGACGTCCGCCAACACGGCGACGCGCGCCCTCAGCCTGGCCGCCACCTCGGCGACTTCTCTGGCCACGGGCTCCAAGATCCCCTCGGGCGCCGACACGACCTCGCACAGCGCGTTGGCTCTGATGAAGGAGCCGCCGGCGAGCGCGGCGATGGCCATCGCCTCGGGGGCGCTGTTCCTGAGCAAGTTGACGCCGACCGCTATCGAGACCGACTTGGCCACGTCCCGCGTTATCAAGGCCATGGCCGCCAGGGTCTCGGGCTCCTCGACCCTCGGCTTGAAGGGATAGTCGTTGAAGTTCTCCAAGATCACGCCGTCGAAGCCAGCCTCCTCGAGGACCCTCGCGTTCCTCACGGCGAACTCGACTATCTCCTCGAAACGCCCCTCATATCTCGGCGAGCCCGGGAGGGGCGGCAAGTGGATAGTGCCGACGACTCTCGGGAGGTTCATCTAGCCTCGATCCGTTTGACCTCGTACTTGGCGAACACGTGCCCGCATTGGGGACACCTCTTCACGACCAACGCGCCGTCCCTCACTACCTCCTCGTCGACGGACTTCCTGCAGACGGGGCAGTACCTCTTGGCCATGAAGCTGCTGGCCCTCGCCCTTTAAAGAGGACATCATAATATTAAAATGATCCATTATGGAGCCCCGCTCCATATACGACTTAACCGACGAGGAGGACCGCCGGGAGGCCGCCCGCTTCATAGCCATGGGCGCGACGGGCTTGGCCTTCGCCATACCCGAGGACTTAGATACGGGGTTGTTGGAGGACCTTTTCAAGAAGGCGGGGGCGTCGACGGTCGTGGTCGACGCATCGGGGTGGCCTCGAGAGGTCGTGGCGTCCACGGACAAGGGGCTCTTCCGCTTCAAGAAGGTCGAAGAGGGGGTGTACCGCCTAGAGCCCTCCCTGCGGCGGCCATGAGGGCTATGGAGGCAGTAGCCAAAAACGCCGAGAGGATAGGGGATAGGTGCATGGCGCCTACGGTTATCGCGTAGCTGTACACGACGCCGCTGGCGAGGTAGCCGAGGCCGAACGCCGCGTTGACGACGCCGAGCGCCGTAGCTCTGAAAGCGCCGCCGAGCTCCGCGGCGCGGGCCTTGGCCACTACGTCGGCGTACGAGGTGGCCGCAGAGTAGGCGAGCGCCCCGGCGAAGCCCGCGGCGAGCCCGCCGGCCGAGAACGCCGTCGTGGCTAAGAGGGCCGCGGCTGGGCCCAAGTACAGAGCCCAAGGCGCCGACTCGTACAGACGGCCCCAGGCCAACGAGGCGGGTATCTCGAAGGCCATAGCGGCGAAGTATATCGCAGAGGCTACCCAAGGAGCGCCCGGCGCCTCGTACATCTCCAAGCTGATGTGCATGAGGGAGGCCCCGAACAAAAACTGCGATGCGGCGAAGAGGGCCAAGGGCTTGGCCAAGGCGCCGCGCCGCCCTCCCTCCCTCCGGGCCGGCCTAACGCCTTGCGCGTACGCCGCAGTTAAAGCCGCCAACGCTGCGACGCCCGGGATCGTCAAGAGCAAGAAGACGTCGCCGTAGGCGAGGCCGACCGCCAACGCTAAAAGCGACGTGAGGGAGCCCAGCACGGCCCCTATTTGGTCCAAGGACGCGTGGAGGCCGAAAGCGAAGCTCTGCCTCCCTCCGCCAGCCGACGACAATATCGCGTCCCTGGCCGGAGTCCTCAAGGCCTTGCTGGCGCGCTCCAACATCACGAGGGCTACCGCGGCGCTGAGCCACGGCGCATAGGCTAAGCCGGCTATGGCGGCGACTTGTAGCGCGTAGCCGGCGAACGCCTCTCCCCAGTAGCCGCCTCGCCTATCGGCCAGAGGGCCTGTCGCGAACCTCAACAAATAGCCCAAGGAGTCCCCCACTCCGAATATCAGCCCCACGGCCAACGCGGAGGCCCCGAGGGCTTTCAAGTACTGGGGCAGGACGGCCCTGGCGCCTTCGTAGAGCCAATCGGCTAGAAGCGAGGTCAAGCCCAACAAGAGGATCAACCTATAGTTCGGGGCATGCACGGAGCCGCGGCAATTGTCGCTAAAAAATTTTCACAAAAGATAATAATACGAGAAGTAATAAGCCTATGCCCAAGAGGGCGATCCCGCTGAGGGTCTCGGACGTCATGGTGAGGGAGGTGGTCGCGGTGGGCAAAGACGCCCGCCTCAAGGAGATCGCAAACCTCATGTACGAGAGGAGAATAGGCAGCGTCGTCGTGGTGGACGAGGCCGGCAAGCCGGCGGGTATAGTGACCGAGAGGGACGTCGTCTACGCCTGCGCCAAGGGGCTCTCCGCCGACACGCCCGTCTGGATGGTGATGACCGAGAACCCGGTGACTATAAACGAGGACGCCCAGTTGATAGACGCAGTGGAGAAGATGAGGGAGCTCAACGTGAGGCACCTCCCTGTGGTGAACAAGGAGGGCAAGCTAGTGGGCATATTGAGCGTGAGGGACGTGTTGGACCTAGCAGCCTTCTTGGTGAGGATTAGGGAGTAAAAAAGGGGTTTTTACGAGCTGAAGAGCGGCTGTCCTTGCGGGTAGACCGTTATCTGGCCGGTGGTGCCGTCGTAGAAGCCGGCGTTTATCCAAGTCGGCGTCCCGTTGACTATCGCAACCCCGGTTATCAAATACGACGCGTATATTCTGTCATGGTATTGGTCCAAGTAGACGGGCCCGGTGACGCCGACGTAGGTCCCGTTCTTGCCCCATTGCTCCAACACGGAGTTTATGACTGTAGGATCGGTGGAGCCGGTAGCGGCTATGGCTTGCATGATTATCATCGCCGTATCGTAGTAATACGGGTCGTAACCTGTGGGGACGTGGCCGCAGAACTTCTTGAACTCGTCGACGAATTGGAGATAGCGCGGATCGTTGGGGTTGGGCGAGGCCACAGCGCCTAGGAACTTGGCCGAGGCGAGCGCCTGGCCCCCGGCTTGTAATATCGCGGTGCCGTAGACGTTGCTGTCCGTGCCGAACCACCTAACCTTGGAGAGGACGGGGTCGTTCATGGCGGCTTGGACCACCGCAGCGCCGTCTTGGTCGAAGGAGACTATCTCAAAGGCCGCGTCGGGGCCGGGCGTGCCTAAAGCGGCAGAGGCCTTCTGGACGGCGGCTTGCTCGGCGGCGGGCATGGCGGAGGGCGACGGGTCGTAGCCGAAAGCGCCGACTACTTGAATGCCGTACTTCTTGGTCTCGTTAATTATGGCCCTGGAAAGGCCTTGGCCCCACGCGTCAGATCTGTATACTATCACCACTCTTTTTATGCCCAGCATGTGATACAAGGCTGCGAGGACCTTAGCCTGCGCGTTGTCGGTGGGCGGTAGCCTGAACAAGTACGGCTTAGGCACGGCCAACAACGGCGAGGTCGATACGCTGGTTATCAATATGCCGTTCTGCTCCGCGAAGCTCTTGACAGCCGACAACTCGCTACTACAGGTCAACCCGGCCACGAACCTTATCCCTTGCGAGTAGAGGGTCTGGAGCTTCTGGAGCGCCGTGTTGGGATCGCAAGCGGAGTCCTGCACCACCAGCTGGAATTGAATGCCCTTATTTGCGAACATCTTGTTGGCGTCTTGCACGGCTAACTGTATAGCGCACTGGCCGCTGGTGCCCATGAATTGAAGGGAGCCCGTCAACGGCAACAAGGCGCCGATGGTGATCGTCTTAACCGAAGTAGTCGTCGGCTGGGCTGTCGTCGTGGCGTACGTAGTGCTCATAGTGGTCGTCGGCTGAGTCGTCGACGTGGTGCCGGTAGCCGCGTAAGTAGTGGTCGTCGGCGGGGCTTGCGGCCTGTAGGTCAACGCGGCGATCGCGGCCACTATTACTATCACCACCACGACGATCGCTATCCAGAGAGTTCTGGAGGCCATGGAGTGGGTAAATAAGGTTTATTTAATCGTTCTAGATCTTATCTTCTCCTTTATTTTATTTAAATCGACCGTCTTAACGGGCTTCTCGGGGACAATTCCTTGAGGCCTATACATAAGTACCAGTATTATCGCGATCCCGAATATAGCATAGGCGAGGTAGGTCGGATCTGCATGTAGCACAGCTTGAAGGGAGTTTTTGTATATGTCCAACAAAGTCTGAACAACATAGTAGACGACCACGCCTACGACCGCGCCGATGTTGTTGCCGAGGCCGCCGAGGATTAACATAGTCCAACCTATGAAGGTGTAAATGGGCAGATAGGTCCCCAATATCGTGTAGTCGAAATAATAGGCCAAAAGCGCTCCGGCCAGCCCTGCGAAGGCCGAGGCTAAAGCCAAGACCCTAATCCTGAATTTGACGATGTCCTTTCCGAACACCGCGGCGGCCGTCTCGGAGTCGCGTATAGCTCTCAGAGCTCTGCCGAAGGGCGAATTGCCCACCGTGTCGAAGACGAAGAAGGTCGCGGCCAAGAACGCGGAAGTCGCCGCGAAGTACACCAAGGTCCTGGTCTCGCCGGAAGCCCACGCGAATGGATCCGGGATCACTGCGCCGTTGACCCCGCAGGCGACCGGAGTTGCGTAGTAAGTGACTACTCTGAGGAACTCGCCGCTGACCAGCAATAATATTCCTAGGTAATCCTCCCTGAGCCTTATGGCGGGATATGCGAAGAGCACGCCTAGAGCCGCCGAGAGGACCATGGCGAGCGCGATGCCGAATAGGAAATAGCCGAGGCCTATGGCGGGGTTCTGGGCCAATATCTGGTTGATCACCGACGTCACCGAATATTGATACAACATACAATAATCGCCTATCTTGGCGAGCGGGTATATGCCCATGACCTTAAACACTGCGTTTTGATAGGCCAACAAGACCAGCTTAGTGGCGATGCCCCCCACCGCGATAGCCCCTATGATGAGGAACATGACCTTCCCGAACTGCGGCAAGCCGAGGTAGCCGACCTCTAAGTTCAAGCTGATGACGTAAATTCCATATATAGCAATATATATGATTATATTTTGCAGTAGGACGCGGACGTCCCTCGGCAGAGGCGATAAGAAGGCCAATACGCCCACGACCACTAGGGCGGCGATGAGCGCGGCCGTCTTGATGAGGATGTCCCTCATCATGTCCTCCCCCTCCTAGCCGCGATCAACCCCGCTATGCCTTGAGGCGCCAACAACAACGTGGCGATGACTATGGCGAAAGGTATGGCCAATTGATACTCGGACGGCAGATTGAGCGGGTTGAGGATGTAGTTGAAGCCGAGGACCATGCTCCATCCCACTATATAGCCCCCGATAACGCCGCCGTATATGCTGGACAGTCCTCCCACGATAACGGCGACGAATATTATCGGGAGCCTCAACCACCCCAGCTCCTCGGTGACGGGGAAGATCATGCCCATGTATATCCCAGCTATCCCCGTCACGGCGCCGATTATCAGCCAAGAGATCGCGTACACCCTCTCCACGTCTATGCCCAAGGCCCGGGCCAACGGGGCGTTGTCTATGCTGGCCCTCATGATGACGCCGAACTTCGTCTTGTTGAGGAGGTAGTATAGGGCGGCCAAAGTCAAGAGGAGGACTACAGTGGTGGTGATGGCCGTGGTCTCGCTCTGCGTCAGCCCGGGTATCTCGACCTCCCCGGAGCTCAGCAAGTAGTTGCGGGTGTTCCAGCCGTACGCCGTCTGCGCTATGCTGTCCAATATCGCCAACACGCCGAATATGAGGAAGTGTAGCCCGAACGAGGCTATCATGAGCACCGTTATGCTCGCGCCGCGTCTTATCATGGGCTTGAAGACTCCGATATAGGATAGATAGGCTACGGCCGCGCCTGCGAGAGCCGCTATCGGCATGGCCAAATACACAGATCCGGGCCTTATCCCTCCGAAAAGGAAGTAGAGGAAGTAAAACGCCGCATAGGCCCCGACTGAGGCCAAATCGCCGTGGGCGAACGAGGGTATCTTGGTGGTGATATAGGTCATGCTCAAGCCGATGGATGCCAGAGCGTAGATGTTAGAATATATCATCGCTGGGATAACTACGTTGTTTAGGAAATCATGTAGGTTAAACATAGCGCGCCATCGATCAGCCTATTTTAAAATATTGCCGCCTATATCGTTTATTTATTTCTATATATTTTAAAAGTTTTTATACCAAAATGATTCTGCGCCATGGCCTCCAGAACTCTCTGGATAGCGATCGTCGTGGTGGTGATAGTAATAGTGGCCGCGATCGCCGCGTTGACCTACAGGCCGCAAGCCCCGCCGACGACCACTACTTACGCGGCTACCGGCACCACGTCGACGACTCAGCCGACGACCACTATGAGCACTACGTACGCCACGACGACAGCCCAGCCGACGACTACTTCGGTTAAGACGATCACCATCGGCGCCTTGTTGCCGTTGACGGGCGCGCTCCAAAGCTACGGCCTCGGTTCCCAATGCGCCGTGCAGTTAGCCGTGCAAGACGCCAACAAGATGTTCGCAAATAAGGGCATTCAATTCCAGCTGGTGGCGCAGGATACTGCAACAGATCCCAACACGGCGCTCCAGAAGCTCCAGACCCTCTACTCGCAAGGGATAAGGTTCGTCGTAGGGCCTATGGCAAGCTCTGAGGTCTCAGCTATAATGAACTTCGCGGAGCAGAACCACATAATAGTGATCAGCCAATCCTCAACATCGCCGGCTCTGGCCATCCCTAAGCCGTATATATTCAGGCTGGTCCCCACCGACTTCTACCAAGGAAACGCCATAGCGGCTCTGCTACACTACTTAGGCGTGAAGAGGATAGTAATCGTCTATAGGTCGGATACGTGGGGCCAAGGCCTTTCCAGGGCCATAGCCAACGCCTCTGCTAAATACGGCATACAGACGTTGGGCATCTTCGGCTACGACCCGTCGCCCTCCGCCATGCCCGCCGCCGAGCAAGCCGCCGTCCAGAAGGCCTCTGCCGCTTTAGGCACGCCCGGCCCCGACGCGGCCTTTGTTATGGTTACGTTCGAGCAAGATGGAGTTGCCGTAGCGCAAGCAGCTGCGAACGACCCGGTCCTCTCCAAGGTTAGGTGGATAGGCACTGATGGAGTTGCCGGATCGTCGACGTTAGTCCAAGGCGCGGGCCAGGCGCTCGCCTCGGCCAAGTTCTTGGCCACGATAGCCGCGCCCAACCCCAACGATCCGCGCTATCTCCAATTCGTCGACGAGTTCAAGAAGTTCTGCGGCTCTCCGCCCGTGGCGTACGATCCGTACGCCTATGACGCCGCGATGATAATCATGCAAGCCATAGCCGCTACCGGCTCCACCGATCCTACAGTCATAAACTCCGTGTTGGAGCAATGGGGCAAGAACGGGACCTACGTCGGCGTCACCGGGCCCGTCTACTTGGACCAATACCATGACAGAATATACGCGTCGTATTTGATAACCGGGGTTGCGATAGTCAACGGGACGCCGACTTGGATAAACGCCGGCTTCTACGACGGCACCACCGGCCAGATAACGGTCTACCCGCAAGGACAGCCGCTCTTCAGCTCGTAAAATATATCAGAAATTTTTTAAAAACTATTTTCCTTCGCCTTCGTGCTTGAAATCAAGGGCGTAGTTAAACAGTTCGGAGCATTTAGAGCACTCGACGGCGTTGATATGACAGTCGAGAAGGGCAAGATCACGTTGCTCATAGGGCCTAACGGCTCGGGCAAGACTACTTTGATCAACGTAGTGACTGGGGTCTATAAGCCCGAGGCAGGCCGCGTGTTGTTCCACGACGAGGGGAAGGCGTTGGACATAACTGGGTGGCCCTCCCACAAGGTCTTCGCGCAGGGCATAGTGAGGACTTTCCAGATCCCCCAAGTGTTCCAGAAATTGACCGTCATAGAGAACCTCTTGGCCGTGGCCAGAGGGCAGATCGGCGAGGGGGTCCTCAACGCCGTCCGCGAGCGCAGATGGATTAGACAAGAGGAGGAGCTGGCCGAGAGGGCGTTCGAGATACTCGAGCTCGTGGGCCTCGGCGACGTCTGGGACCGCTACGCCTATTCCCTCTCGGCAGGCCAGATGAAGTTGTTGGAGCTCGCCAGGGCGCTCATGGCCGGGGCTAAGCTGATCATCTTGGACGAGCCCATCGCCGGCATACCCATAGCCCAAGCGCATTCCATATTCCAGACCATAAGGGACATAAACGCGAAAGGCGTGACTTTCTGGGTCGTGGAACACCGCATAGATATAGCCTTTAAGTACGTCGATTACGTATACGCCATGGCCAGCGGCAGGGTCATATCACAAGGGACGCCAGACGTCGTGGCCAAAGACCCCAAAGTGATAGAGAGCTATATCGGCGGATAATATGCCGCTCTTGAAGATCACCGAGCTCAGCGCCGGGTACGGCAAGTTCCACGTGCTCAACGGCGTCTCCTTGGAGGTGGAGCGCGGCGAGATAGCCGTGTTGTTGGGCCCCAACGGGGCCGGCAAGTCCACGTTGCTCAACGCCATAGCCGGCTTGGCCACGATATACGGCGGGACTATAGTGATCGACGGCAAGGACGTCACGAGAGAACGTCCGAGCGAGATACAAAAAGCCGGCGTGGGCTACGTGATGCAGTCGCCCAACAACTTCGGCACTCCTAACATCTTCCCGGAGCTGACGGTCAAGGAGAACCTCGTGGCGGCGTCTGTCGGCGTTTCGCCCGAAATAGCTGAGAAGACCCTCGGCGAGGTCCTGGAGCTCTTCCCCAAGCTCAAGGAGCTACAAAACCGCAAGGCCAAATTCCTCTCCGGCGGCGAGAGGCAGATGTTGGCCATATCCATGGGCCTCATGAAGAGGCCGAAGCTGCTCATGCTCGACGAGCCCACGGCCGGCCTAGCCCCCAAGGTGGCGTCGGACGTCTTCTTGGCCATAAAATCCATAAGGGACATGGGCATCACCATACTCCTAGTGGAGCAGAACGTCAGGAAGGCGCTCGAGATAGGCGATAGGGCCTTCGTCATGGTGACCGGCCGCCTCCGCTATTCCGGCCCGGCCAAGGAGCTCGACGAGGAGAAGCTGGGGAGGCTCATAATGGGTCAATAATTCTTTTATATGGAAAAAATAAACTACTTATGCCACATCCGCTCGACGAGAGCCCTTGGAGGAGGTCGCACTGGTTCCTCTTCGCCATAGTCTCCCTCAGCTTCCTCCTCGACGGCGTCCTCTTCAGCCTAGTGCCCCTCGTCGCCTACCTCTTGCCGGATCTGGAGCAGTACGCCACGTATGTCTTCGCGGCGAACTCCTTGGCCTACCTCCTGGGGGCCTTGGCCTTCGGGAAGATCTCCGACGTGTTGGGGAGGAGGGCCGGGCTCGTGGCCTCGTTGGCCCTCTACACGGCCGCTTCCATCGCCTTCGTCGCCGCGTATTGGCTCAACGCCTTGGGGCTAGCCGCGGCCTTCCTCTTGACGAGCATCATGAATTTCGGAGTCGGGGGCGAGATAGGGCCTGCCTTCTCGGCCCTCGCCGAGTTCGCCCCGGCTAGGCACAGAGGCAAGGCCTTGATGCTCGCGGCGAATTTCTGGAACATAGGAGCCGCCGTTATAGCGGCCTTGTCGTTGGTCTACGTTGCCCTCTCGAGCGACGTCCACACGATTATCCTCTGGATATTCGGCACGGCCGTGGCCTTGGCCTTAGTGGTCCTCGTCGCCAGGCTCCACCTCCCGGAATCTCCTAGATGGCTCGCGGCCCGCGGGAGGATCGCCGAGGCTAGGGCTGTGGTCGCCGCCTTCGCGGGCGTCGAGGCGGACCCGCCGCCTCAGCCAGAGGGCGTGGGGTTGAGGGAGGCGATGAGGACTAGGGCTTTGGGCCTCGCAGTCTTGGCCACCGTCAGCGCGGCCAACGTGACGACCTACAACATAGCCGCCTATTACCTCCCCTATGCTCCCGGCTTCCCCTACGGCGCCGATTCCGCGCCTCTCGCAGTGGCGGTCGCCAACGCCGGGGCCTCCATAGGCGCCTTCCTCCTCCTGCCCTTGATCGATAGGTCGAGGAAGATCTCGCTCACGTCGGCCTATCTGGGAGGCCTCCTCACGGCCCTCCTCTTCTGGTACTTGGCCCTGAAAGCCGTGCCGCTCGCCCCCTTCTTGGCCGCTATTTGGGCCAACGCCATATTCGCCGAGTGGTCTTGGGGATCCTTAGGCGTCCTCGAGAGCGAGTTGTTCCCGACGGGCGTCAGGGCGACCGTGGTGGGCCTAGTGACCGGGATAGCTTGGGGCGTCAACACCGCGCTAGTCGCCGTAGAGGGATACGTCGACGCGGCCACCTTCATGGCCATGAACGCAGCCGTCTGGGCCGCCGGCGTGGCCGCCGCAGTTTTATGGCACTTGAAGGGCCGGGAATCGGCCATGAGGACCTTGGAGGAGCTACAGAGCGCCGCCGGCTAAGCTTTATAGCCGCTACCTCTTTTTTTGTCGTGGACGGCCCGGGGCTGTGATAGATCCGCAGAGGTTGCTCGACCTAGTCTTGAAATACGCCGTAAAGGAGGAGGGAGGAGTAGTCTATAGGCGATATAAGAGGTTCCGCGCCGATAGGTGGTACGGCGGCATAGCGACCGCGGACGTCGTCGGCTGTAATCTGAGATGCGGCATGTGTTGGGCGTGGCGGAACACCTCCTTCGCGCTCGTCGGCGGCGAGTGGCTATCGCCGGACGATGTGGCGAGGAGGCTCGCCGAGGTGGCCAAGAGCAAGGGGTATCGGCAAGTCAGAATCTCGGGGGGCGAGCCCCTCATAGCGCCAAGGCACGTGTTGAGGGCGATGGACTTGTTGCGGGACTACGTCTTCGTCGTGGAGACGAACGGTTTGTTGATAGACGAGGCCTTGGCCAAGGAGCTGGCCTCTAGGCCCAACGCGGTGGTCAGGGTGTCCATAAAGGGGGCGACGCCGGAGGAGTTCGCTAAAATCACCGCGTCTCCTCCTCAGTACTTCCGCAAACAACTAGAGGCTATACGTCTATTGGTGGAGAGCGGCATGGAGCCCTGCCGCGACGTCTACCCGGCGGCCATGTTGGGCTTCTCGACGGACGAATCGACGAGGAGGCTAGTCGAAGCCCTCGGCGAGATAGACCCGAGGCTGTCCGAGTGCGTCGATGTGGAGTACGTGATACTCTACCCCCACGTGGTGAAGTTGATGAGGGCTAGAGGGCTAGTCCCCACGAGGGCTGTTACGCCCAAGGGGGTACCGGCGTTTATGATATGAACTGCTTGGACTTGACCTTGTACCCCAGCTTGACCTTGGCCCTCCTCGACGAGAACTACGTGAAGAGGTTCGGCGCGAGGAAAGGCGTCTACGCGGGGGACGACCAGTACCTATCGGGCAGATGGTACAACCCTTGGCGGTACATAAACGACGCGGACGGCGATGTGAGGGACAAAGCGCAAGAGCTCGTCGAGAAGCTCGGCGATTGTGTAAGCATATCCATATCCCCAGGCGACGAGCACTTGATCTTCATCACGGCGTTCTTGACCCAGAACACCTCCTACCACGGCAACGTCCTCAAGTGGACCAAGGCGCTTTTCTCCAAGACGGAGGACCCTAGGGGAATCGCCGAGGAGGCCCCTAGGGTCGGCAACAGCTATCAACTCCGGAGGCTGCCGGCGGCCGTGGAGGAGTACTTATCGCTCAACTCGCCGAGGGACAGATCCGTTTTGTTGAGGATAAAAGGGGTGGGGCCCAAGGTGGCCGATTTATTCCTCCTCTTCACCGGCGACACGACGTCGGCGCCTGTGGACAAACACTACATGCGCGTGGCCCCTAGGCTAGGGCTGAGGGGGAGGGCGCCTGAGCCCTCCTATTGTAGGAAGTACGCTTGTCACGAATGCCCGTTGGCGCGTAGTTGTCTGAGGTGGTTGTCGTACTCCAAGCTGGGGAGGCTGGCCGGGTGGGTCCAGACCGTGTCGTACCTACTAGACAAAGGAGTCGTCAACGCGTAGAGGCGGCTCCTCGACGGCGGATTGCTTATAAACTGGACAAACCGTTGCCACAGCATGGGGTGGACGAGTTCGTCGTAACGCCGTGGGAGGTAAAGGGCAGAGTCGACTACGATAAGCTGTTGAAGCAATTCGGCGCCAAGCCCCTCACAGCCGAGGAGGTGGCCTTGTTGGAGAAACACGCAGGCGAGGTCCACCCGTTGATCAAGAGGGGCTTCTTCTACGCGCATAGGGATTTCGACTTCATAATGCGATGGCACGGCGAGGGCAAGCCGTGGGCCCTCTACACGGGCCGGGGGCCCAGCGGGCCTGTGCACATAGGCCACATGGTGCCGTGGATCTTGTTGAAGTGGCTCTCGGACAAGTTCGGCCTAGAGGTCTATTTCCAGATGACCGACGACGAGAAGTTCTACGACGATCCCGAGATGTCCTTGGACGAGACGAGGAGATGGGCCTACGAGAACGCGCTCGACGTGATAGCGCTCGGCTTTGGGCCCGACAAGCTCCACCTGATAATAGACACCTTGGACATCAAGCCGTTGTTCCCCATAGCGGTGAAGACCGCCAAGAAGCTCACGTGGAACACCGTGAAGGCCACTTTCGGCTTCACGGACTCCACCAACATAGGGCTTATATTCTACCCCTCGTTGCAGATAGCGGTCTCGTTCCTCCCCACCGAGCTGAGGGGCGAGCCCACGCCCGTGTTGATACCGTGCGCCATAGACCAAGACCCCTATTTCCGCCTCGCGAGGGATATAGCAGACTCCTTGGGCTACCCCAAGCCCGCGACCCTATACTCCAAGTTCATAATGGCGTTGACGGGGGAGAGCAAAATGTCGGCTTCCAACCCCGATTCGGCGATATACACGATAGACGACGAGAAGGCCGTCAAGCGCAAGATCATGAACGCCTTCACGGGCGGGAGGCCGACCGCCGAGGAGCAGAGGAAATACGGCGGCAACCCCGAGATATGTCCGGTGTTCCACTACCACATGCTCTTCGACCCCGACGACGCCTCCGTGGAGAAGATAAGGCGCGATTGCAAGTCCGGCGCCCTCCTCTGCGGAGAGTGCAAGCTCATGTTATACGACAAGATCAGCCGCTTCCTCAAGGCGCATAAAGAGGCGAGGGAAAAGGCCAAGGACAAAGTGGACCAGTATAGGCTGAGCGCGAAGCTCAGATAGCTAGGCTACTATCTTGGCGATCGCGTACGTCCCGCCTACTTTCTCTATCTGGACCTTCACGCGCTGGCCGGGCTCGGCGCCTGGGACGAAGACTATGAAGCCCTCGACCTTGGCCACGCCGTCTCCCCTCCTGGACTTCTCCACTATATCCACCTCGATCACGTCCCCTTCTTTGACCGGTTTCGGCCCTCTCGGGCCGCCGCGGCCTGCTCGCCGCGGCCTTCTCCTTTCGCTTTCCATTAGCCCTTAGGATTAGGGGTATAAAAGCCTTTTCACCTCGGCGTTACGAAATTCCTCCCGTCGCGTTTCTCCACGGAGACCAGCCCGGCGCGCTCCAGCCGTCTGACTGACTTGAATACGGTGGTCCTGGGGAGGCCGAGGTTGCGGGCGATATCGGACTCGTAGGAGCCGCCAGTCCTCCTTATATAGGAGAGGACGAGCTTGTCTGTGTCGTTGAGGTCGAGCGCCGCGCGGCGCCCTCTGCGCAACACATAGGCAGCTGAGGCCGCAACCGCCGCGATGGCGACTGCCGCGAGCCAATAGATCGGCGAGCTGGAAGTCTGCGCGAGGCCCGGTTGCGACTGCACGGCGCTCGTCGACGTCGTAGTGCCCTGGACGGTCGTCGAAATTCCTTGAGCTGTCGCGGCGCTCGTCGACGTCGAGGTCTTTTGGATTATCGACGTCGCGGAGCCGTTTCCTCTAGCCGTCGCGTTGCCGGACAAGGCCCGGCCTTGTAAAGTATAGGCGACGACGCCCGGCCCCTTGGCCACCACGATAAGCGCGTCGTTCGACTTAGTGTAGTTCAGTATAGTGAGCGTCGGCGTCAACAAAACGCCGCCTTGGGCCCAGATCACGTAGATCCCGTCCGTCACGTTGAAGGAGATTATCCCGTCCAAGGTCCTTACCCTTGGCAC
The DNA here is from genome assembly GCF_055392855.1 of Thermoproteus thermophilus. Lineage (NCBI taxonomy): Archaea > Thermoproteati > Thermoproteota > Thermoprotei > Thermoproteales > Thermoproteaceae > Thermoproteus > Thermoproteus thermophilus. The sequence continues at coordinate 1,393,745 of NZ_AP042466.1, read as the reverse complement.
GTATTCCACCGTGATCAAGGCCCGGCCCAGCACAGGCACTAGTAGGGTCGTCCCGTTGAGCACGGCCGCCACCGGCGTCTTGTTGTTGAGGACGACGGGGGCCGAGAGAGGGGGCGCGGGCAGGGACAGGGCGTACACGGTGCCCGTCAACGTCTGGTTGAAGACCAATAAGGCTGTCCCGTTGGCGAACAGCAGGATGGCCCACAACATGCGGGGAGAGGAAAAAGGGGTATATCTTGGTTTCGTTAATCCTCCTGCCCGGACTCGCCCGAGCCCTGCTTGTTCACGGCGTTGTCCTCACCGCCGCCGGAGCGTTTCTTGTCCCCGCCCTTGCCGCCAGCCTTGTCATCGCCGCTTGACGGCTTGCCCTTGCCGGCTTGTCCCACGCCCTTATCTTCGCGGTCCTGCCCTACGCCTTTGTTATCGCCGACGCCTTTGGCCTTCTGGTGGTCGCCGTGTTCCTCCCCGCCGATCTGCACCTCTATCTTGTAGCCGCGGCCCGTCTTGTGCACCTCTATGCTGGTGCCGTTGGCTAGTTTGACCTCGAGCTCTTTAATCGTCGTGGTTATGTTGGCCAAATAAGCAGCCGCCTTGGCGAGCTCGGCAGCCGTGGCGGGGTCGTAGGGCTGAAGCTCCTTAGATACCGACATCAAGAAGCTTGCTAGTTGCGACATATTGCCGGCGAATGCCTTCACCTCCAGCTCGTTGCGGGTTCCGTTCAACGCGGCCAGCTTCTTGTCTACCTCGTACTCCACCTTGGCCTTGAGGTAAGTTGCGTTGGGCCTCGTGGCGTTGAGCGACTTGGCGGTCACCATTATGTTGACCTCCGCCTTCTTGGTGGCGTTGCTCGAGGCTATGTATCCGCCCAGTTGTTTCAAGAGCGATAAAGCCGTCGTCGTGTTGCCCGACTTGAGGGCGTTGGCTATCTGCGACAGTATCTGCGACACGTACGTGCTGTTGAACGCGCCGATCGCGTGGCCGACCACGTGTATGTAGTAGGCCGTCGTGGCGTTGTACACCACGGTCTTGAGGTTGACCGTGATGACGTTCTTGTTGTAGTTTATCACTAGATGTGTTCCGTTCGATACATAGACCAAGTGGATAGTGCCGGACGGCGTAGTCACATAGACCACGGTCGCGTTGGCCGTCTGGGTCACGTTGGCGGCCGGCGCCGTCAAGTTCCCAGCATAGCTGACGGTCGCATTGACGCCGCTAGTTGAGTTCGTCGTTGTGGCGTTGGCGGCCAGGGCCGTGTGGAGGCCGGCCGCCATGAGCGCCAACACCGCTATGGCCAACGACATGGCCAAGGTTTTGAGCTCCTTCATGGTTCGGCGTCGCGAGGAGGGGCTAAAAGGAATATCTTCACGAGAAGTCGTGAACGCGCAGCTTCGAGGCGTGAACGAGCCCGCTTGCCGTGTATTCACGCAGTGAACGACTACGGCGACGCCGGCCGCGCGCCTCTGCGGTATATAACAACTCAGCGCGTTTCTATATCGCGGCCCTCATAGGATCGGCACTCTAAGGCGTTGTAGAAGTGCGGCCGCCGGGACTTGAACCCGGGACCGCCCGGTCTTCAGCCGGGCGCTCTCCCGCTGAGCTACGGCCGCTTTACCTTTATGAAATTAGCGAGTTTAAAATTTTACGCGACGCCTCAAGAAGGCGCTAAGCCGACGACGGGAATTAGGGAGTCGGCCGCCCCAGCTCTCGGGCCCGCGACGGCTTGGACCTCGTAGCTCCCCTTAAGCAAGAGATCCCGCGCCTAGAGCTGTCTTACAAGTTTTATAACTAAGTTCAATTCATGGAGCTCTCGGTATTCTCAGGCTTCACGTTGATATACGGCGCTCCCGGCACCGGGAAGACCTCGTTGGCCCTCCACATAGCCGACAAGCTAGGCAAGAGGATTATGTACGTTGGGATGTACGAGGACGGGGAGAGGATCAGGAACAAGCTCCGGTACTTGGGCCTCGACACGGCCAAGTTCATAGTCTACGACTTCATCAACGTGTCGGAACACAGGGCCGTCCTCGAAATGGTAGGCGATGCGTACGTGAGGGAATTGCCGGACTTAGTCGTCATAGACGGCGTCAACTACTTCCCCGACGATAGGGAGACGGCCTCGGCCCTCTATCGTATGTTCGAATCGCCGGTGATAGCTATCGGCGAGGAGCCCACGGGCGCGAGGCCCTTGGCCTATATGGCCGATTTGTTGATAGAGGTGGGGCAGAGGTTCCGCAAAGGCGCGCGTTATAGGTACGCTAGGTTCCTCAAATCGAGGCTCGGCCCGCCGCCCGCCTCGGAGCTCTACTTCGTAGTGATTAAGGGCGGGCCCGTCTTCGTGGAGCCGTGGGATGAGGGGAAGACTTCGTCGAGGCTCGCCGCAACGCTTCCCATGAAACGGGTTGTGTTCTCGGAAGACGCCGTGAAGGCGTTGACGAGCGCGAAGCAGGATTACACTAAGCCGGGCCTTTTGGAGGGCTCGAGGGTGGCCGACTTCATAGGCACCGCCCCTGAGGACATAGCCTTGGCCGCCGCCTTGTTCTGCGACTACGCCGAATCGGCCAAGGCCGTGTTGGTCCAGACAAACCCCTCCGTCGAGCGGTTCCTCAAATGTGGGCTGGAGAGGCGCCTCGTGCCGGCGGAGGAGCTGGACGACGACAAGGGGCTCGAGGCCGTCAAAGACGCCGTGGGCGACGCCAAGGTGCTCCTCCTATACGGCGCGGAGCAAATAGTGAGGAGGTACGGCTCGCCGAGGCTCAAGCTGTTGCTCGATTTCCTGCACACAATCCGCCCCGACTTGGCCATCCTCGCCGTCTTCTCCGGCCTGGAGCCGAGGCCTAGCCTCAACGCCATGTTCAACACAGTCTGGAGAATCGAGGGCGGGAGGGCCGACGTGGTGAAATCGACGTTGGGGTGGCCCGTCAGGAGCTTCAAGATGGAGAGGAGGGAGGGGTCCTTCTACTTCGCCCCGGCTTAATTTATATAGGCCGATTATTGGACGTGAGGCTGGTGTTGTTGGCGCTCTTCGCCGAGTACGCTCTCCTGGCCCTAACGGCGGCGCTCGGCTACGCCTACCACCACGTAGTGCCTCAGCAGCTCATAGACGCGTTGAGGGGCTACATGAACCAAACCGCGACGGGCCCTCTGCAGATCTTCGGCCACAACGCCGTCATAATGGCGGCGGATTCGATCCCCTTCGTGGGCCCCATAGCCCTCGCCGTGTCTATATCCGCCACGGGGTTCATACTGGGGGCTATCGTTGGGTATTCGCCTCTCGGCCAGATGGGCCCCTTCGCGTTGGCGTTGGCCTATCTGCTCACGGCGGTTATGCCGCACGGCGTACTGGAGCTCTTCTCCTACGCCTTCGCCGCGGCCGGCTCCGTGGACGCCACGGCGAGGATCTTGAGGAGGCGAGGCGGCGCGTTGCGGAGCTGGTCGATCCATTTCGCGGCGGCGTTGGCCTTGCTCCTCGCTGCGGCGTACGTGGAGTGGCTGGAGATAAAGGCCTTGAGCTCTTTCCTGCCCCGCTTTTGATTGCGGAAAAGCATATATTCGAGCTAGGGGGCCGGTCCATGGAGTTGTCGAGCCCTGCGTTCAAATACGGCGAAGTGATCCCCCGCAAGTACACCTGCGATGGCGAGGACGTCTCGCCCCCGTTAGTCATATCAGGAGTCCCGCAAGAGGCCAAGGCGCTGGCGCTCATCATGGAGGACCCCGACGCCCCGATAGGCCTCTTCACCCACTGGGTCCTCTACGAGATACCGCCGACTGTCAAGGAGCTCCCCGAGGGCGTCCCCAAGAGGCCCGAGGTGCCCGGCCTCGGCCTCCAAGGCGTTAACGACTTCGGGAGGGTCGGATACGGCGGCCCTTGTCCTCCTAGAGGCCACGGCCCTCATCGTTATTTCTTCAAGCTCTACGCGCTCTCGGCGCCGTTGGGGCTAGGCCCGAGGGCCTCCCGCAAGAACGTGCTCGACGCCATGCAGGGGAAGATCCTCGCGCAAGCGGAGTATATGGGCATATATAAAAGATGACAGGAAGAATTTACTTCAAATATTGTAGTTATCAGAAGGAAATATAAATTGCGGACTTCATTGGCGCATGGCGAAACAGAAGCTGAAGTTCTACGACATAAAGGCCAAACAAGCGTTCGAGACCGACAAGTACGAGACCGTCGAGAAGAACACCGCCCGCGGCCCCATGATATTCGCCGTGGCCACCTCGCCGTATACCGGCATAAAGGTCTGGAGGCTGATCGGCAAGAAGAAATAAGGGGGCAAACCCTCCTTTTTCCCTCAACTCTTTCCTCGACCGACGTCGACCAGTATCCTCATTAAGCTATGCGCTCTGCCGAACGTGATAAAGACGTTCGCTTGGCTGAGGGCGCGCCAAGCCCGTTGGGATCTCGCCAACAGCGGCGTGGCGCCCCTCGACTTCGAGGACTACTTGGCGGAGCCCGGAGTCGACTTAGTGGAGCTTATATCGGACGTATACGACGTCGATAGGCGGTCCATCGCCTTGACCTCGGGCGCACAAGAGGGCAATTTCTTGGCCCTATGGGCGTTGCGGAAGAGGGCCGATCGCGTTGTCGTGTTCCCGCCCGAGTACGAGCCCATAACGGCGTTGCCGGAAGAGCTCGGACTAAAACGCATCGAAGGCGTCGGCGATCCCTTCGCCTACGTGGACAAGGGCGTCGTGTTGTTCTTCTCGAACCCGAGGAACCCCACGGGCAGCTACTTATCGCAACGGGAGCTGGCCGAGCTGGCGGACGAGGCGAGGAGGAAGGGGGCGTACGTAGTCGTTGATATAATCTTCGTGGATTTCGTCGACGCGGAGCCGAGGGGGTTCCCCTCCGAGAACGCCGTCTTCAACTACAGCACCGACAAGTTCTTCACCAGCCAAGTGAGGATAGGCTGGAGCTTCGGCGATCCCGTAGTGGTCGCGGCAATGGCAGAGGCCAAGGACTTGTTCAACCCCGGGCCCAAGGAGCTCGAGGTGAGAGCCGGCTACGGCTTTTTGTCCAAGAGAGGCGAAATAAGGCAGAGGAACATCGCTTGGATATCGAAGAACTGGGCCGCCTTGAGGAGCGCGTTGGGCGATGTCGGCGTTGAATACCGGGAGCACATGCCCATAGCCTTTCTGCGCCTCGGATGCGACGGCCTCGCGTTGGCCGAGCGGTTGGCGGCTAGGGGCGTAGCGACGGTGCCCGGGCGTTATTTCGGCGTGGAGAAGGCGTTACGCGTGGGTTTAGCCAGAGTGGAGCCGGAGAAATTCGGCGAGCCGTTGTCGGTACTGGTGGAGGAGCTTGGCTCGTGTGGCCGACCGCCTAGGAGCCGCTAACCGCAAGATCCTCGAGACGGGGGGAAAAGCTTAAAATCCACGTGTTTGGCTCGCAAAGGGCCCGTAGTCTAGCGGCTAGGATTGAACGCAGTTCCCTAAAGCCCGCCTGACGCGCGGGAGATCCCGGGTTCGAATCCCGGCGGGCCCACCACCGGGCTTTTAAGGCCAAGGCGTTTCATAACCCCTCAGCGCCTAGACGCGCCCCTCCGCCGTTCCTCCACGGCTCGCCGCGGCCTTGAATAACGGATCCCCCTGTTTGCTTTAGTCGCAACTACGTTGGGACCCGGCGGCGTATATGGGGGTCTTAATAGCGGTCACGGTTCTACTGTGCACGCGGGCGACTATATCTAGGTAGTTAAGAAGGCCCCACTCCTCAGCGAGGGATATAACGGCCGCTATGCCCATGGCTTTTACGAGCTTTATGAACTCGAGCAAGACCGTGTAGAAGACCTTCTCGCCGAAGAACCTCGCCAAGATGTCCAAGCCGTCCACGAACAAGGCGTCGGCCTTATGCTTAACGGCGAGGGTATAGACTTGTAGCAAGAAGGCCTCTACGTCGAGCGGGGCGTTTAGGACCTCTACGTTGTACTTGCCCTTCAATATATCCGCGTCGCCTAGGAAGCTCAGGTAATATACGCTCCTCTCCGCCCTCTTCAAGCTCTCGGCCGTCTTGAGCATAATGCTCGATTTGCCGGAGCCGATTGGGCCCACCAACGCCGTCACGGCCCCCTTCATGACGCCGCCTAAGGTCTCGTCGATACAAGGCACGCCGGTCTTTATCGCCTCGCCGGGTCTCGACAAGGGCGCGGCCTTTATCAAGACGAACCCGAGGCCTTCGGTTATTGCGAAGGGCAGGGCATAGCCTGCCCTCCCTCCTCTTATCTTCCTCACCACAAGCTCCCTCACTGTGCCGTAGGGATAGACGTCGTACCTCAGCTCTATGACGTTGTCGGCGATGTACATAATCCGCTCCGCCACTTGCCTCTCGGCGGTGGCCAATACGTCCATGCCGGCCGTCTTGATGAGCTTGTATATGAGGTTGTGCAAGACCTTAACGCCGCCGTCAGGATGATCGCCGTATGTAAGCTCCGTTATGGAGTCCAGGACGAGGAGGTCGGGCTTTTGCTGGAACGCGACCTCTATCAGAGAGCGGGAGAATGCCTCTAGGTCCTCGACGAGAGGCGCCTCCCAATAGACGAGCCTATCGCCGAAGGCATAGCCCAGCTTGGCCATGTTGGCGCGGAACGTCGGCTCGTCCTCGAACGCAGAGACCCAGAGGGTCCGCCTATAGTTGTTGTAGGCGTACCAAGCGGCGAAAGTAGTTTTCCCCGCGCCGGCGGGGCCGTATACTAACGTCACGCCCTTCAGCTTCAGCTCTTCCATAACCCCTTATCGCTGAGGTATTTCCTCAACGTTTCTTGGTCCATGACGCAGCCGTTTCGCCTCAACCACTCAGCCAACATGAACAACACAAGCTCTGCGTTATGTCGCCCCAATAATTTCACCAAAGTTTCGTACATCCTCCAAGGCTCATCCGCCAGCACTTTGTCGAAAAGATAGCCCAGCATAGTGATAGATCTATAATGTATAAGGAACCTCAACGTGTACTCCATGGAGCCGTAGAAGCGGAGGAGGAACTCCTTTGTGAGGCACACTGAATTCTTCCGCTCACTATGGATATTTATAATTTACGCTGAATGAATTTTTCATGTATTTAAAGATGAATCAAATAGTACATAGAAAAGAATTCCCATTAAAGGGCTGTATATTAAGCCCGCGAATATCATGACCGATAACGGGTCGAGGGAGAGCCCGCCTATTTGCAAAACGCCGAGGGGGCTGAATGAAAAGCTTGGCGGCTGTCGTCGTAGCGGCCGCGGGCTTATTCCTTTGGCTCAAGCGCCGAGGATCCAGAGCCCGGCGGGTTGGCCCCCAGCTGCCCCTCTAGCCGGGAGGCCCGCGCCCTAAGGAGGTCTTCTTGGCCCAAACCTTTCTGGGGTCCACGCGGTAGAACACCCTCCCGGCCCCGTGCAGCAACAAGTTGGTCCTCTCGAGCACGGGCCCCCACTCGTCCACGAGGCCTTCGCGCACTTTGACCTTGAGCGCCTCGAAGACGTAAAGCCTGACCTCCCCCACGTCCAGCTTGGCCGCGACCTTGGCCTCGTATATGGCTATGGAGCCGTCCAAGCCGGGCGCCTTAACCACGTCGCTGGGTATAAGCCTAACGCCGAAGGCTGATATCTTGTCCACGTCCCTCCCGCTGACGGAGCCCAAGGCGTACGCCAGATCGGCCATGTCTATAGGAACCACGTTTATGGTGGCCTCGCCCGAGTGCTCTAAACACTGGAACGTGTAGCTCGACTTGTCCACGGCTACGGCGATGGTGGGCGGCTCCTCGGACACCGGCGTGTTCCAGCTGGCCGGCATCGCGTTGAGCTTGCCGCCCGGGCACTCCGCTATTATGACCACCGTGGGGCGGGGGTGGAGGGGGCGGTAGAAGACGCCTTTGTACTCGACGTACATGGACCTAGGTGAGACTTAATTAAAAAAGAAGAAACGGATAACACATGGAGCGCACGAACGGAGTGGCCTTCAAGACGAACTTGCCTCCCGACAAGGTGAAACAGCTAGTGGAGGTGCTCCGCGGCATCTACGACCCCGAGATACCCATCAACGTCTACGACTTGGGCCTCATCAGGGAGATAACCCTCGGGGAGGACGGCACTTTGAAGATAGTGATGACGTTGACGGCCGTGGGGTGTCCCGTGAGCGCCAACTTGGCCAACGAGGTCGGCCTCGCCGTGCAGTCGGTGGTGCAAGAGGCCAAGGACGTGGAGGTGGACGTGGACTTCGAGCGGCCTTGGGACCCCACCCAGATGACGCCCGAGGGCAGGGAGATGTTCAAGGCCATCTACGGCTACGACATAGTGGAGCAGTACCTCAGACAACAACAAGAACTGGCCCAGCAGTAGCGCGCGTAGTCCATCTTTATATACTACGCGGTGTAGTGGCCCGTGTTGGCCATATTCGGGGGGAGGCCCGTCAGGGAGAAGCCCATAGTGGCCAAGCCGGTCGTCTACAGCCCCGAGCTGGTGAAGGAGATCGAGGAGGTGTTGAAGTCGGGAGTCCTCGTGTCGACTCACGGGAAGTGGGTCAAGGCCTTCGAGGAGGAGCTGGCGGGGTTCCTCGGCGTTAGGCACGTCTTGGCCACGACCAGCGGGACCACCGCGCTCCACTTGGCCCTCAAGGCCATCGGCGTGGGTCCAGGGGACGAGGTGGTCACAACGCCTTTCACCTTCGCCGCCTCCGCCACGGCGGTTCTACACGCCAACGCGGTCCCCGTCTTCGCCGATATCGACAGAGAGACCCTCAACTTGGACCCCGCGTCCGTCGAGGCCAAGATAACCGACAAGACGAAGGCCGTTGTCGTGGTGCACTTGGCCGGCTACCCGGCGGAGATGGACGCGTTCGCCAAAATCGCCGAGAAGTACGGCGTGTATATAGTCGAGGACGTGGCGCAAGCGCTGGGGGCGGAGTACAGGGGCAAGAAGGCGGGGGCTCTCGGCCACATCTCGGCGTTTAGCTTCTACGCCACGAAGCACATAACCGGCGGCGAGGGCGGCGCCGTGGCCACCGACGTTGCGGCCTACGCCGAGCGGGCGCGCCTCATGAGGGCCCACGGCGAGGTCGGGAAGTACTGGTACGAGCTGTTGGGCTACAACTACAGGATGACCGAGCTCCAGGGCCTGCTCCTGTACCACGAGCTCAAGAAATTCGGCGAGTTCCAGAAGGCGCGGGAGGAGTACGTCAAGGCCCTCTTGGACGGGCTCGCGCGCTTGGAGGGCGAAGGCCTCCTCTCTGTCGTGAGGCCTAAGCCCTACGTGAAGCACAGCTGGCATCTAGTGCAGATACTGCTATCAGTGGAGAGGTTGAGCAAGCCGCGTGACTTCGTGGTGGAGGCGTTGAGGAGCGAGGGGATAGGGAACGTCTTCGTGGCCTACCCTGTCCCGTTGTACAGGACCCCCCTCTTCCAGAAAATGGAGGGGCACGGCAGAGGGTGTCCTTGGAGTTGCCCGTTCTACGGGAGGAGGATCGCCTACGAGAGGCTCCCGAACGCGGAGTGGGCGGCCGAGAGGGTCGTCTCGTTGCTAGTGTTGCCCAACTTGACCCCCGAGGACGCGGCGGACACGGCCAAGGCCTTCGAGAAGGTGTTGGGCGAGCTAAGGCGTTGAGCCCTTGGCCTCGGCCCTCAGCTTAATCACGACGTTTAACTCCCCTCCTTTCTCGACCTCGCAAAAGCCCTTGATGTAGATATCGTAGACGCCTGGCGCTATTTCTAAAGGCGCGTCGTAGCCCAGTATCAAGACCATCGCCCTGATGCACTGGCCCGTGCTCACGGCGCACGGCATCTGGACCACGTACTCCTTGGGCCCGGCCAGCCTCGCCGCGAGCCCGCCGACTATGCGGGCGCTCCCCTTGGCCTCGACCGAGAACTGCACCTCGGCCGGCGCGTCGGCCCTCAACGTCGCCACGTGGATCTCCTTGCCGGAGCACAACGCCTTTGACGTCGTTTTCCAATAAGGCGGCGACATCTCCACGCCGTTTAGGACGCCCACGAGCTCGGCCGAGCCCTTGAGCCCTCCGCTGTTGGCCAACAAGGCGACGAGCACAGGCGCCGCCAGCAACGCCCAGATAAACCTCACTCCCGCGCCCGAGCGCATCCTTCGAAAGTTATCGGCGGAACAGCTTGTCGTACACGGCCGCCGCGTTCTCGAAGATCCTCTCGAAGTACTCCTCGGAGGCCAGCCCCTTCTCGACGGCCTTCCTTATCTTCAAGGCCAAGCTCCACGGCGGTATCACCGCGCCCGGCCTCTTGTTGTCGTCTATGTAGTCGCTCTCCACGAGGTAGACGGGCTCGAGGCGCAGCGCCTCCTCGAACTCCCCCCTACGGCCTATGGGCACCGAGGGCACTAGCCCGAGCTCCTTGGCCGCGAGGACGGCGCGGGGCTCTATGTGGTGCATCACGATCGAGCCGGGCCTCGCGTTGGCCCTAGCCGCTATCTCGGCCACGCTCTTCGCGGTCTCGACGCCCTTGCGCTCTAGGTGTAGGTGGACCACGGCGCCGACGTCGCGGGCCTTGGCCAAGACGTACTCGAGCACTCTGTCGCACAACTGGACCAACCGCTCGTCCGCGTCCCAGTGGGGCCTTCCGTATTCCCCGAGCCCCACCGCCTTCCCCTCGGCCACGTAACGCGCCGCGAGGTCGACGGTCCACCTCATGAACTCCTCGACCTCAGCCTCGCTCCACCCGGCGTCCCGCAAGGCGGCGCACTCGGCCGGGTGCACCCCCACCACGGCGCCCGAGATGAGCCCGATCCGCCTCGCCGCCTCGCTGTTCTTGACCGTGTGTTCGTAGAGCTTCTCCACCCACGCCTTATCCCCCGGCGATCCGCCAATGGACCAAGTCAGGAGCGCCACGAAGATTATGCCCGTGCCGCCCGCTTTCTTGAACCTCTTGGCCACCTCCTCGGCGCCGAGGCCTGTCGCCTCGTTGGCGTGGGCGTGGTTGTCGAACACGCGCATGGACCGCCTGGGGGATAAGCTTAAATATCAACGCGCCGTCTCCCATATGGCGAGGAGGCGGAGGAGGGGCGATCTGAACCTCTTCACGGCGGCGGGCCTCTTGAACTTCTCAAGAGAGGGCGAAATAGAGAAGTACAAGCTGAGCCCGAAAGCCGTGGTTATAGGCGCTGTAGTGGTAATGGGGGTGGTCATCGCCTTGACCCTCTTGAGGATTTGATGAGGACTCCGCCTAGGATAAAAGTGCTCGAGGCCCTCTCGGCGCTCGCCGACGGCAGAGTGAGGCCGATCGGCGAAAAGGAGGCTGAGGTGATCTCATCGGACGGCTCGAGGACCTATAAGGTGTTCGTGGACTTGGGCAAGAGGGTGGCCTACAGCGACGACAACGGCACTATGTACAGGGGATATATAGGCTATCCCATTATATCTTTCTTGATGGCCCGCGGCGTTTTGCCGGTGGACAAGAGGATAGGGGAGGCGTTGAGGGGGATCCCGTGGAGGAAGCTCAACGAGGAGTACAAGAAATACGACGTCGTGATGGGCTTAGTGAAGGCCCAGTTGAAGGAGAGGGGGATCTCGGAGGAGGAGGTGGAGCGCTATATCGACTTGGTCTTGGCGTATTTGAAGAAGTTGGGCTTGAGGCTGGAGAGGCCGGCGGATCGAGGCGGGCAAACTTTTTAACCATCTGGGTTGTTGAGGACTGGCGGGGGTGCCCGAGCCAGGTCAAAGGGGCAGGGTTGTCGGTATTGCCGGCCCATAGGTCCCTGTGGCGTAGGCCTGCGTGGGTTCAAATCCCACCCCCCGCACCACGGTTTCCTCCACTGGACGCGCGTGTTATACCGCAAGCGCAGCCTACACGACCCCGATACCGCAGCCCGGACTCCATAGAGGTATGGGAATAGGGAGGCGGCGGTCTGGACGGGCGAGTCGGCGAGGGCGGCGTTGAGCTGCCGAGGCTTTGAGGGAGTCGCGGGATAGGGAACACGGGGAGGCCGCGCGGGAGTCCCCCGCGAGCCGGCCTCGAGGGGCGAGCCGCCGCGTCTGCTCGGCGTAGACTCCTCGTGGCGCTTTTAAGGCCGCGTGGGGTCGGCGAGCCCTCGACGGATTGAGCGGGGCGCATAGAGCCGGCGGGCGCGGCGTCCGGCCATCTCGCGAGGACGAGCTGGAGGCCGGAAAGGCTTGTCGGGCGAATTCATCGCCCTCTCGACGAGGGGACTGGAGCGTCGTCAATGGCGAGGGAGTTGAAGTACAAACTGCACGAGCCTGTCGGCGGGCGATCGCATAGTTCGGCCGTTGGGCCTACGTCTCGACGATGGGCTGAAAGTAGTGAAGAGGCCGCGTACTGGGCGGAGGGTCTTCCCCGCGTATTAAGGCGCAATCCTCCCTCGATAGAGAGGCGGCGGGGGACGCGGTATGCGCGATATGCCCCTCCGCTTTGGCCGCGCGCCCCTAGCCTTTGCCCCTCACGGCCTCTTTGTTGCTCCAGCCGATTAGTGGCGCCTTCCGCCGGCCTTTGGCCTCGTTGGAGCCTCCCTAGGAACGCCGCGCGGCCAACGCCGACGGTGCCCTCGTCGAATTCCTCTCGCGTAGTCCAGCTCGGCGTAGGGCCAAACGGCTCGTCGAGCGGCGGTCGCAGAAGTACGCTGATGTTCGTCGCCGTTATATATTTATTGTATCAGTAAAATAGTAGTATGAAGTGTCCCTATTGCGGCTCCGTCGATGTGGAGGTTGTTAAAAGTTGGAAGATGCCGAGGCAGGGATACGACGTGACGCACTACCGTTGTAAGAGCTGCGGGGGGCTCTTCAACCACTACGTGGGCAAGGGCAGGGAGTTCGTGCTCAGAGTCGGGCCGAGGAGGCCGGCGGGGCGGCGATAGGGCTGAGTTGCGCGAGGCGAGGCGCTGAGGCCCGTATGTCGACGCTTCCACGAAAAGGCTCGTCTTGGGAACCGTTTTTTACCGCGGTTACCGCCCTCTTTCTTGAGGGACATTGCCGAAGACGTCGCGCTGCCCTATTCTTTAAAAAACTGACATACTATCAACGATGGCCGATCAGCGGATTAATATGATAATAGAAGATATTTTCCCGCTCGACGAGGTTAACCAGTACGCGGCGGTGGAGAAGGGCCCGGGCAGGCCGCCCCACTGGGAGATGGTCTTCTGGTGGACTAGGAAGCCCCTCAGCTCCGCGCGGGCCGTCATAGCCGCGGCCTTGCTCCCCGCAGATGCGTATTCCAACGGGGAACAATTCCTCAACGACCTCTTCCCGTGCCGTAGCGACAAAAAGACGGTGCACGCCTGTAACCCCTCGCCCAGACTCGTGGAGAAGCTCAAGGGCAAGAAATTGCTGGACCCCTTCGCGGGCTTCGGCTCTATACCCCTGGAGGCCCTCCGGCTGGGGCTCGACGTGACCGCCGTGGAGCTGTTGCCGACCGCGTACGTGTTCTTGAAGGCGGTGTTGGAATACCCCAAGCAGTGGGGGCGCCTAAAGAAGAAGATGGACGACAAGGAGGCCAAGGAGCTGGGGCTAAAAAGCGGCGAGATTCCCCTCCTCGTCTACGACGTGGCTAAGTGGGGCAAATGGGTCGTCGAACAGCTTAGAAACGACCCGGACGTCAAGGAGCTATACGACGAAGACGTCGCGGTGTACATAGGCACGTGGGAGGTGAAGTGCCCAGTCTGCGGGAGGCACACGCCGCTAGTGGGGAACTGGTGGCTAGCCAAGGTGAAGGCCGGCGGTAGAGGCTACGAGAGGCTGGCGTGGATGGAGTTCCGCAACGGCGACGTGGTCGTGGCGGACCTAAATAAAGAGTTGAAAACGCCGATCATAAGCGCCGAGGTCGCGACGAGGGGCGAAGAAGGAGAGAGCGGCTTGGTCAAGCTGAAAAACGGAAAGACGTACGTCGTGCCGCGGCCTAACGTAAATGCAAGAAGCGAGACGGCGCAGTGCCTCTTCTGCAAAGCGGAGATAAACCACAGAGTAGTAGACGGCCGGGTTGTAAAAACAACGAAGAAAAAAGAAGGCGTCTGGTACGTGAAGTGGGCATTAAAGCAATGGAACGAGAATTATGAGAAATACTTGAAAGGCGAATTAACACTGGAGGAGTTAAGGAATTCACCAGCAAGACCCACACTACTAGTCAAGGTTAAGGTGAAGAATGGCGACTTAGAATTCGAACCAGCGGGCAGGGAGGATAATGAGAAGCTATGGAAGGCAGTGGAGAAGATCAAACAATTGTGGGGAGACCCAGACATACCAATAGAGGAGTTATGGAAATATACTATGGGAACGGCAGGTGCTTTAAGGATAATAGTATGGGACTTTGATAAATTCTACAAGCTCTTTAATCCGCGCCAACTCCTAGCCCTGGTTAAACTCGTCAAGCTAATACGCGAGGCTGGCAAGAAGGTGGAGGAAGAGAAACTGAGAGAGGGACGTGACAAGCAGGAGGCGTTAGAGTATGCAGAAGCAGTGACGACATACCTAGCAATAGCACTAGTGAGATACGCTGAACATACATCATTAGCTACGCCCTGGACTTCCTCTACAGGGTTTGGTTCATCTCTTGCGTTGAAGCCTGCGAATATAATGACTTACCGTGGAATCGCTATGGTATGGAACTGGTGTGAAACATCACCATTCATGGACTTTGCAGGTAGTTATATAAGAGGATTAAAGACGAATATTGATGGTTTATCTTATCTTACCCACGCAGTTTCCAATAGCCCGGGCACGGTCAAGGTCTTGCTCGACGACGCCACGACGTTAAGCAAGTTGGGAGATGAGAAATTTGACGTAGTTGTTACCGACCCGCCCTACGCCGATGACGTGCCGTATGCGGAGCTTAGCGACTTCTATTACGTGTGGCTCAAGAGGGCGCTCTCCGACGTTGACGGGGGGCGTCTCGTGCCTAGGTTTCTGCCGGAGGCCTTCTTCGACGAATTCGGCGAGGAGATTACCACGCAGTGGAAAGTCTTCGCAGCGAGGGAGATCTCCGAGAACGAAGGTAGGCGCAAGTTCTTCAACAGCGAGCCGTTCGACGTGCTTTTGTCTAGGGCTTTCTCCAACATCCTCAGATTCCTTAAGTCGGAGGGCTTGCTCGTCACCTACTACGTCGCCAAGAGGCCCGAGGCTTGGGAGGCTTTTATAAAAGCGTTGTGGGAGGTGAACGGGCTTGAGCTTGTGGCGGCACACCCCGTGGCTACTGAGAGCGAGGAGAACATCGTGGCTAGAGGCAAGGCCTCGGTCCTGGGGGGCTACGTCTCGGTCTGGAGGAGAAGGCAACGCGCCGAGCCGTTATCTCTCGACGACTCCGCCGTGGACGAGGTCGCGGACATCTTAAAGCGCGTAGCCAACAGCGTAGAGGGCCACACCGCGTGGGTTTACGCCTACCTCTCGGCCCTTAGCTATTTGACCAGACACGCCGCGGTGATCAGCGGAGGCGTCAAGTTGGATTTACGCGGCGTTATCGACGAGGCGGTCAACTTGGCCTTCCAAGCGCTTCTGAGGAGAGCCGGCGTGAAGCACTTGGACTCCTATTGTAAAGCCTACTTGATGTTGAGGATAGTCGAGAACGAAAGAGGCGTAGTGGACAGCGATGTCGTCTCGCACGTCGAGAGGGCCGTGGGCCTACGCGACGTCGATTTGGCCAAATTCGGCTTGATCAAGCCGATGGAGACCGGCGGGCCCAAGGTCGCCAAGAGGAAGGCCTTCGAGGTGTTGGCGCCTAGGAGGGATACCGTGGACGAGTTGAGGAGGGTCTACTCCTATCAGCGAGGCAAATCGCCGGCGCTGGACTGTTTTAGGCAACTCCAGCTCAACGCCTTGGCGCGCACGCCCGCGTCGTGTTCGCCGGTGCACAGAGAGGCTGCCGTGGAGTTGGCGAGAGCTCTCGTCGAGTTGGCGAAGGCCGGGCTGCTCGACGGGGAGGACCCAGACGTCAAGATCTCCAAGGCAGTCCTGGGAATGGAGTGGTGGCAATGAGCTTAGTCAAGGCGCTCGCCGAGGGCAAGGTCAGCTCCGCCGTCGACGTCTACGAGGTGTACAAGGCGTTGTTCAAGGGCGAGAGGCCTCTGCCCGTCTACGAGCCGTATTGCGATCCCGACAAGTTCTTCTCGATCACCTACGTAACGCCCGCGTTTAAGCAGTATTTGGCAGACTTCCTCCGCAAGCTCAGCGCCGGCGAGTCCGAGATCTACTTAATGCCCGCGATCCTCGGCGCCGGCAAATCCCACTTCTTGGCCTTAGTCCTGCACTTGGTCAAGCTTTACGGCGTTTGTCGCGGCGATGGCGGCTGCGTCAAGAGGGAGTTGGCCAAATACGGCGTGGACATAGACGCGCCGAATATAGGCAAGGCGCCCGTCGTGTACGTCTTCCACGGACAATACGAGGCCGCGGGCGAGGCGAAGGAGTTGATGAATATCCGGGACAAGGAGAAGTTGAGGGGCTTCTTGAGGGGCAAGACGCCCGTGGTGTTGGTCTTCGACGAGACTCAGTATCTCGAGCGCAAGAACGAGGAGTTCCCGTTGTGGATCCAAATGTTGGCGGAGGTGGCCAGGGAGTTGCCCGGCGTCTTCCTATTCGTCTCGTTCTCCCTATTCCCCGGCGAAAGGCCGGACCTCTCCACGGCCAAGTCGCAAGACGCCGTCAAGAGGGTCAACCCCGTCACCATCTCCCTGGATACTGTCAACAACATCGCGTCGATCTTCAGGCGCTGGGCCGGGCTATCCGTCAGACAAGTCGACTCAACGCCGTTGAGGGGCGTAGTCGACGATAGGCTCTTGGCGGATTTCGACAAGAGGATCAACGAAACTTATCCGTTCAACCCCGTATTCCTTGACGTCGTGTTGCAACTCGCCAACGAGTCGATCGTGGAGAGGACCCGCGTCCAGTTAACCAGGGAGCTCTTGCGCACGTTGGCGCGCGCCTACCTCAAAGCCAACGACAAGGAGCTAGTGGTGTTCGCCCATTTGCCCGAGCTCAAGGAGATCTTGGTGATAGGAGGCGCCCTCGCCGGCTTTTGGGACGCTTTATTGAACATCTACGCCCAAGACCTGGAGAGAGTCAAGAGCCGCGCGAGGGAGGAGCCGGGCTTCGAGAAGACCGCAATCTCTGTGCTCAGACACGTGTTGTTGGTCACGTTCCTCAACAAGCTGTTGCCCAGCCCAGTGGCGTATCCCTCCGAGGACGACGTAATTGCGGGCAACTACAACGGCGTAGATATCAGGCCTGCGGACATAAGGCGTTTCCTCCAAGAGGCGGCTAAGTTGGGCCTACACGTAGAGAAGCTCGCCGGCAATAGGTACATCTATTGGTATATCGGCGACGAGGTCGACGCGATTCGCGAGGCCATGTTAAAGTTCGGCGACGACAAGGCGCTCGACTTCGTGGCCAACTTAGTGGCCTCCGTGTTGAGGGACAAAGTCGACATGTTCTCGAGGGTGTACATATCAGGCCTAGGCGAGTCGAGCTCCCACGGCAAGATACAAGTCGTAAACAAGGACGAGTGGGAAGAGCTCCTCAAGGATCCCGATAGCTCCACGTTGGCCGTGGACATCTTGGACTTTGGCGTCTCCGTAAAACGCAACAACCTCGTCGTTATACGCCACAACGATAAGGCGGAGATACCCCCCGTGGTCGAGGAGATCTTGAAGGAGATCTACAAGGAGCCCGGCGATTTGAAGAAAGCCGTCGTGGAGCTGGGCAGGGCCGTGCTCGCCGTGGACGAAGTCGCCAAAAACCTCCACGACTATTTCAAGGACCTCCTCAGCGTCGAGGACGACAAGCTGAAGAGGGAGTTCGAGGAGCTGCTCAAGAGCAGGTTGGAGAAGTGGAGGGAAAACCTCCAGATAGCTCTGCGCTCGGCCGTCACTAATTGGTTGAGCTCCGCGACTATAGGGTTCAAGAACGCGAGCGATAGGCTAGATAAACTCCTCGGCGATTTGCGCAAGAGGAAGAAGGACGTAGAGGCCACGTTCGTGGAGCAATTGTTCGAAAGCGGCGTAATCCAGTGGAACTCCTTCGTTAAGCTGGGCGACCTCTGGAGCATGTACCTCAACAACGAGAGCTTCCCGGCCATCCCTATCTCGTTCGACGAATTCAAGAGGCTTGTCAAGGATTATTGCGACAGCAATTGCGGATGCATCTTCGAGGTCGACGGCAAGATCCGCTGGCTCGTCGAACACGGCTGCGACAAGACGGTCCTCAGCGGCGGGGACGTGAAGAACGTGGGCCTGGTGCCCGTATTCGTCGGCGGCAAGCTCAACGACTGGGCTATAGAGAAGTATCTAAATCAATTAGCACAGGATCCCGATAAAAACTATATAATTATTTATAAAAAACCCTCTGGTGAAGTAAAAAAGCCAGTTCACAATTTATTGATGGAAAGAGGAGAATGGGACTACCTCATGGAGGGGCGCCTCGAGGTCGAGGCGAGGCGGGGCAGGCGGATCACGGTGTACGTCGACGGCGTCCCCACCTTAACTGTGGATAGACAGCCCGGCTCGGTCCTCAACGTGAGCATCGAGGCCGACGCCGACATACGCTCTGTGGTTTATAGATTAGACTACTTGGAGAGGGAGTTGGCAGTCCGCGGGAAAACAGCGACTTTCAGCGTAGTCGCGCCCAAGGAGCCTGGAGAGCACTTCTTGGATTTAGACATAGTATTCGAGGACGGCTACAAGGAGGCGCGCAGAGTCAAGGTCGTCGTTAAGGGTAAATGTAAAAAAATAGAGAAAACTTATAGAATAAGTGAAGGAGACTTAATTAAGAATATTAGAGTTAGTACTACAAAAAGTGCAAGCGATCTCGTAGATTATCTATTGCGCAAGAACATCGCCTTCGTCGTAAAGCTGAACTCGCGCAAGGGCGAGCAGAACGAGGAGTTGTCCATGAGCGCCAAGTTCGTCGTAAGGGACAGAGATGCTCGGGACAAGGTAATTCGCCTATTGAAGGCCGTCGAGTACATAACCCCCTCGATAGACGGCGTGTTCGAGTTCGACGACGCCGTCAAGGCGGACGCCGATATGGCCAACTGGTTCAAGACTAGGAGCGATGCGTCGTTCGAGGTCGAGAGAGAGGCCGAGTGTTAGCGCATGCCTTCCCTGATCGAAATACTTAAAGAGGCCGGCAAGAACTTATACAAACATCAACTAGATTTCGTCTCGGACGTCATCCTGCTTCCGAACATCAAAGTGCTTTTGGCCGATGACGTGGGCTTGGGCAAGACCATACAGGCCTTGCTCTTGACGAGGGCTCTCATGGACCTCGAGAGGGTCAACACGGTGTTGATAGTGGTGCCCCGCGCCGTGTTCGGCCAGTGGTCCGAGGAGCTGGAGCGTTTCGGGATCGACTACTATCCCATCGAGTCAGAGGACTTCCCCATAGGGCATAGGGTTTACTTGATCACGCTCGATAGGGCCAAGTCGACGGGCTACATGGAGAGGCTCTCCAAGCTGAGCTGGGATCTCGTGATCGTCGACGAGGCCCATAAGCTGAGGCTCGAGACGCAGAGGATAAGAGTTGCGGATTTATGTAAAACGGCCGCGAACTGTCTGCTCTTGACCGCGACGCCGCATACAGGCGACGAGAGGGACTACGACTTCTTGAAGGGGTTGGTGAACGGCTTCGCGATCAGAAGGGAGAAGAAAGACGTAGAGGAGTACGAGGGGAAGAAGATATTCCCCCGCCTTCAGTACTGGATCGTCCAGGCGAAGGCGTCGCGCGAGGAGGCCAAGGCGTTGAGCAGAATACTAGGCGTGTTAGATAGGCTAGACGTCGAGAGCATAGTGAAAGTAGTCGCTGAGAAGAGGGCCATGTCCAGCCCCCTCTCCTTCTTGTCGACGTTGTCCAAGATAGTAGGCGGCAGTTGCACTCCGAGCGAGCTCGAGGAGGGGGAGTTGGACGCGTGCCTCGGCAACATCGCCGGGCTCAAGGAGTTGAAAGATGCCGTGAAGGACTACGTGGAGCTCCCGGACACGAAGCTCGAGGCGTTGAGGAAGTTGATATTCGAGTCGAAGGAGTTGGAGGGGAAGAAGATCCTCGTCTTCACGGAGTATGCGACCACCGCCGAGTACCTCTTCGACAAACTGCGCGGATACTTGTCCAAAAACGGCGATTGCCCGATCCAAGACGCTGGCGAGGGGTTCGCCAAGGCCAGTTGCGGCAAAGTCGGATTGATGTATATCACGTCCAAGGCCAGGGAGAAGCTCGACGTCAACATCGAGGCGCTCAACTTGGCGAAATCGCACGACTTGGCGATCCTCATCTCGACTGATATAATGTCCGAGGGCGTCAACCTACAAGCCTACAACGTGTTGATAAACTACGAGGTCGTCTGGAGCCCCACTAAACACGTGCAACGCATCGGCAGGATCTGGCGCTTCGGCCAATCGGCCGACCAAGTGACCGTAATAGACATGGTGTTGAAGACCGGTTTACAACGAGACGAGTACTCCTATTACGTCTACCTCTTGGAGAAGTTATACGAGATATCCGTGGTGGCCCTTGCGCCTCAGAGCTACGGCGAGTACTCGATCTACAAGTTCGATGAGGGCAAGCTCGAGAGGATCCTGGAGATCGGCTCGTCGGTCTATCTGGACGAGTACGAGGTATTCAACAGCGTGGCGGACAAGAAGTTGGATGAGCTCAAGCAGAAGATAAGCAAGATATTGGCGAGGAAGGAAGAGCTCAAGTGGAAGCCTAAGGATCTGGTCGAGAAGGGTCTCCGGGTCAAATTGGGCTATCCGGCCAGGAATAGGCCGGAGGCGGGCAGCGGCTACTACCGAGTGGAGTTGAGGTACGTGTCCGGAGGCGTCTTGTTGAACAAGGAGGCCTTGTTAGTGAGGTTGCCCACGCCGTTGAGCAAAAGCCGCGAGCTGCCTGAGGCTCTCCTCAGAGAGGCCGAAGTGCCGTGGGATAACGTGGAGGTGGAGGTCGGCGACGTCAAGGAGGACGAGAAGAACGAGGTGGAGCGCAAGGTGTACAGGGAGTTGGTGATCCCGTTTAGGAGTTACGTGGAGCTCTTGAAGAAGTACATGCCGCTGGGCAACGTGGATCTAGAAATGGGGCTGATCACGAGGGCGTTAGTAAAACCAGGAGAGGGGATCGTCTTGTCGGGCGACTTCGAGGAGCTGGTGTGGAGGGAGGTGAGGGCGAGCAGGGGCAGGGCTAAGGTGGAGTATAAAGCGGTGGAGTGCAGCAAGGCGGAATTGAGGAGGAGCGGGTATCAGATCGTGGAGGACTACGTCAGCGCGCCGAGGCCCTTCGATTTAGTGGTGAGGAGGAACGGGGTTATATACACCGTGGAGATCAAGGGCAAACGCGTGGAGAGGGCCAACGAGCCGTTGTCCTTCACGGCGAACGAAATAGACTGGGCCTCGCGGTTTCCGGATAGGCACATAATATGCGTGGCGTATGTAGACGATTACGGATGCCGAAGTACGGAGTGCGCGACCTTCGAGGAATTCCAAAAACAGTGGATCTTGGAGACCGTGAGGGGTTTGGAGTATAAGTTCAACGCGAGGAGGAAGTAGTTTCCGCAACGTCGAGCGGTCCTCGAGGCTCGACCACGGTCCAGCGGCCGGCGCTCGTCCAAGCGCCGCGAGGCGGCTACGCTTTTGGCCGGACTTCCAGTATATTATTACGAGAAAAATATAAAAACCTCTTACTCTTGCAATATATGGATTTCCAGACAGCTAATAAATACTTATATGAAGGATATCTCTATACGTTAATACTAATTATAGCGTCGGTCGTCCTCGTTATGGCGTTGATAATAGGGCTAGTAATCGCAACGCCGCAAGTTCTTTACATTCCAGAATTTCCAGGATTTCCGAACATATCGTCGAGCGCCTCGGCCTTTGCGGGCCTCGGCGCCGTGCTCTTCGCTATAATAGTGCTAATCGTCGTCTACCTCGTCATCTTCTTCCGTTACATCTTCAGAGGCTATATGGCCTTGCATAGGCTCGGGATAAAATGGGCTTGGTGGCTCGCCTGGGGCCCGATAATCGTCGGTATCATCGCGTTGGCGCTTCTCGGCTCTGTCGCCGCTATCGCCGCCTCGCCCCCCCGGCTAGTGCAGCCCGTCGGCATCGGGGGGATGTTAATAGGGCTGGCCGTCGTCGCGGTTGTCTTGGCCGCATTTGGGATCTTTGTATCTGTTGCACATATATTATTTCTTGACAATATGCATGAATATACTAATATATCCTTATTTCGCACTGCATTTATTCTATATATAATATCTTTAGTGCTCTCCTTTATCCCCTACGTCAGCATAGTAGACGGGATCCTCTTCCTAGTCGAATACATAATCGAGATGTTGGCCTATAGGGAGGCCTCGAGGTGGACTCCGCCTAGCCCTCAACAACCCCCCTCTTGAGCCAGCTCAACGAGTTCACGTCGACGGCGCGGCCGGTCTTCAAAAGCGATACCATGTTCCAAGTGATGAGCGCGATGATTATATGGCGGCAGATCTTGCCGCCGAAAGTGTTGGCCTCGCAAGTGCACTTGGCCCCGTAGGGCCCGACCGATACGTAGTGCCAGACGCCCTTCCTCGTGCTGGACTCGACAGCCATCCTTACGCCTATCACCTTGTCCTCGTCCTCCACGATCTCCAAGATCCTGGCCTTCTTGGGCTGTATGGAGAAGTACAAGTCCAACACCTTGGACAGCCTAACGCCCAAGGCGCCCGATAGGTCCAACAAAAAACGCCTAGCCCCCTCCTCGATCTCCGCGGAGCTCATCTACGAACTCCCGCGCGCCTGCCAATAAAGATATGCCCCTCGCCTCCAAGGAGTGATCTCCTAATATCACGTACTCCATGCCCAAGGCGCGGCCGATGAGGAGCGCGGCCGCCACGTCCAACATCCTCAACTTCCCTCTGAGGTCCGCGAAGCCGACCGCGGCGCCTATGCCGGCGAGCAGGAGCTCGTAGCTGGAGCAGCCCAAGCTCCTCGCCTTTAAGCCCATGGAGGCTATGCGCGAGTACAAAGACGGCGGGACCGACTCCCCCATAGCCACGAAGGCCACGCGCGCGGGCGCCTCCCGCCTCTTGACCACGACGCCGTTTCTGGATGGGGGCTGGCCGGGGCCGACGACGTAGATCTCCCCCCGCGGGGGCACTGCGAGGACGGCGTATTCGAGGTCCTCCAGACCGCCCGTCTTGTAGCGGCCGGCCGCCAAGGATATGGCGAAGACGGGGATCCCCAGAGAGTAGTTGAGGGACCCGTCGAGGGGGTCCAACACGAAGACGTACTTCTCGTCGCCCCATCTGTACACGCCGCCCTCCTCGGCTATGAGGACCCCGCCCTCGAAGGAGCTCCTCAACGCCGCGTATATGTACTGCTCCATCTCCGCGTCGATGGCCCTGGTCACGTCGTCGGCGCGGCTGGCCACGACCTCGAGCCCTCTGCCGTTCCGAAAGCCCTCCCAGAGCATCCAAGAGGCCTTGGCGGCTATGGCTTGCAATCTGCCCAACACGACGGAGATGAGGAGCGTATATAAATCAGCTAAAGCGCCATCGGCCATCTATGCCCGTAACCCTGACTACATCACCAACCATAAATACGGCCGTGTTTATATACGCGATGAGGAGGAGCGACGCGCCGATAGGTGAGGACTAGGAGGTGAGCTCCGATAAACGTTATATATAGGGCCGTACGGGGACTAGTGGGAGGTCGGAGAAGGAGGAGGAAGATTATACAGAGGCCCAAGAGGACTCCGCCCAAGATCTTCGTGTGCCCCAACTGCGGAGCCCAGACCGTTAACGTGAAGAAGATAGGCGAGGGGAAATACGTCGTGGTGTGCGGCACGTGCGGCTTGAGGGAGGAATTCGACGAGCGCCCCCGCTGGAGCTCCGTCGATTACTACAACGCCTTCGTCGACCACTTCCTCGAGGGCAAGATAAAGCCGCCCGAGCAGACTGCCGGAGAGGAGGGAGGGGAGGATGAGGGTTCTTGAATACCTCTCGGACGGCGTCAAGCACTTCACGTTGATAGACCCCGACAAGTCCGTCGATTACGTCAAGATAGCCAAGACCGCGCTGGAGGCGGGCACAGACGGCATCCTGGTCGGAGGCTCTCTGGGGATACCCTCGGAGGAGCTAGACGCCGTGGTGAAGGACCTCAAGTCCATATCGCATGTGCCCATAGTGCTTTTCCCGGGCACCGTGTGCCAGCTGACGCCTAGGGCCGACGCCGTGTTGTTCTTGAGCGTGTTGAACTCGCAAGACCCCTATTTCATAGTGGGGGCCCAGCTACAAGGCGCCGTGATATTGGCGAAGCACTACCCGAACCTCGAGGTGATATCCACGGCGTATCTCCTAGTAGGCGACGGCGGCGCGGCCGGCTACATCAGCGCGGCCAGGCCCGTGCCCTTGAGGAGGCCCGACATTGCGGTCGCCTACGCCCTCGCCGCGAAGTACATGGGCTTCAACGCGGTCTACCTCGAGGCCGGCAGCGGCGCGCCGGAGCCCGTGCCGATCCCGATGGTGAGGGCCGTGAGGAGGTACTTGGACCGCGTACTGATAGTGGGAGGGGGCATCCGGTCCGGCAAAACCGCGGGCGAGATAGCCAAGGAGAGGCCCAACGTGATAGTCACGGGGACGATAGCTGAGGAGCAGCCCGAGAAGCTGGGCGAGATCGTGCGCGCGATAAGGGAAGCCGCTGGGCGTTGACCCGGGCGACGATCCTCTGTTGCTTCTCGCCGCGTCGCGAATACGATGGGAGGATCGGCCGCGGCGTTTTTCTAAACGCGAAAAAGCTTTAAGCAGAGGAGTTCTCTCGTACGGGCGGGGGTGCCCGAGCCAGGTCAAAGGGGCAGGGTTTTCGGTGCGGCCGGCCCATAGGTCCCTGTGGCGTAGGCCTGCGTGGGTTCAAATCCCACCCCCCGCACCACGGTTTCCTTCTTTGAGCATTACTCTGCTCACGGGCTCTCTATACGCGCTCGTCGCCCATATTCGCCGTCGATAGCCGCCTCTCAGCCGAGTTGTCGACGGCGTGTCGTGGCGATATTCGACGTCCACAGTGGCTGACTGCGCGTTGACGTTAATATCCCGGGTCGACGTCTCCGCGATGATCTTGGTGTTGGCCGAGGCGGCGTTGGAGCTCGTGCCCAGGGAGCTCTGGCGCCACCCAGCCGTCGTCAAAGACGCGAGGAGGCGCGGGAAGGAGCCCGGCCGTATACTCCTCGACAGGGCGAGGCACCACACCGCTATGGCGACGCTCCGCTCGTCCGAGCGCAGGGGCAGGCCCGACATAGTGCACATGTGCATGCTCGCCTTCCAGTACTCTCTCCTCAACGCGGCGGGGAAGGGGTCTATGTTCGTCCACGCCATCAACGACGTCGTGATCAAGATAAGGCCCGACACGAGGCCTCCAAAGAACTACTACAACTTCGTGGGCCTCATGGAGCAGCTGTTGGCCGAGGGCAGAGTCCCCCCGCGAGGGGACCCCCTCATGGTCGTCGAGAGGAAGAAGTTGAGGGACCTCTTGGAGGAGCTGGGAGGGCGATGGGTGGTGCTACACGAGCGGGGGCGGCGCGCGGACCCCCTAGAGCTGGGCAGAGGCCTCGCCGACTCGGTCGTCGTCGTGGGGGGCTTCCCACACGGCGATTTCGAGAACAAATGGGTGGTGGAGGAGGCCGCTGGCGTCTACCGAATAGGCGATAGGCCCCTCGACGCTTGGCAAGTGGTGGCCAAGGCTGTGGCCTTGGCGGAGATAGCCCTAGGCCTTATTTAGCCCCCTCAACGCCCTCAGCCAAGTCGCTATGGACTCGCCGCCGGCGACGAGCTTGTTGCGGATTAGGTAATACTGAGAGGCGGCCCCCCTCTCCACCAACCACGCCGCGAACATGTTGACGAGGACCCTCTCGCCTCCTCTTTTCAACATGCCCATGGCGTAATCCACGACGTAGTCCTTGGCGACTGGGTTCCCCTTGGCCGCGGCTTGTCTGGCCCGCTCCAACAAGAGCTTGGGCCCCATCTCGGCGAGCCATTTCTTGAACTCGGGGAGCTCCTTCTGGAACGCCTGCGCGATGGGCGTCTGCGCGAACTTGTCCCAATAACGGTCGAGCTCGTCGGCGATCATCCTATCCTCGGCCATGAGAGGCGCTATCTTATATCATTTAAACATTTCCCGTGGACAAGAAGGAGCTAGCCGCCGTGCTCGACGCGTTGCCGGGATTCGCCAAGCCCAAGCTCGGCCTAGAGCAGTACGCGACGCCCGGCGATATAGCGGCCACTATAGCGTGGACTATGTACATGCGCGGCGAGCTCGACGAGGGCTGGACGGCCGATCTCGGCTGCGGGACCGGCAGATTGGCCTACGCCGTGTTCGCCCTCGGCGGCAGAGCTGTATGTATAGATATAGATCCAGATGCCTTGAGGATAGCGAAAGGCCTAGGCCTAGACGTGGCCCTCTGCGACGCCAGATCGCCTTGCGTCAAGAGGGGCGTCAAGGTCGTCATGAATCCCCCTTTCGGCGTCTGGCGCCCCCACGCCGACGTGGAGTTCCTGAAGGGGGCCTCGCAAGTGGCGCCCGTGATCTACACCATACACAAATACAGCACGAGGGAGTACGTGGAGAGAGCGGCCCAGCGCCTCGGCTATAGGCCCAGCCTCCTCGACGCGGCGTTCATAACCATACCGCCCATGTATAGGCACCACAAGAAGAGGTCCCACAGAGTGGAGGTCGCGATCTTCAGGCTGGAGCGGGGCTAGGCCAAGAGCGACTTCTCGAGGGCCTCCAGATCGCCCATTATGGCCTGGACCGCGCGCCTTATGGCGTCCAACGGGCTCCCGTTGCGCGTCTTCAGCTTGAAGGTCACGTCCTCCAGGAGGGGGTGGCCCACGTCGAAGATCACGTACTCCACGTCGGGATCCTCGGAGAGGTATTCCACCAAGGGCGAGAAGAGCGTGTAGGTCTCGCCCTTGGTCTTGATCTCTATGTAGTGCTCCTCCAGTTTGACTATCTCAAGCGACATCACGAGGCCTCCCCGAAAAACGCCCTTTTATTTTTTCCCCACCAACGCTCTGAGCCTCTTCTTGGCCGTCTGCAAGTCGACTGCTAGGCTGTACACGCGCCCCTTGTTCAGAACCCCGCTTGCGGCCAAGCGCTCGAGGGCCTCCTCGGGCCTCGACTTAGTGAGCGCTATGTACACCGCCGTTATGCGCTTCGCGTGGGGGCTCACGGCGGCCTCCTCCAGCGCCTTGTAGGCGGCCGAGAGCTCGGACACCGCGGCCTTCACTTGTTCCAGAGACGCGTCCGTCACGATCTCGCCGCCTTTCAACCTCGCTGTGAAGCCCCTCGCGGCCAAGTAGTCGGCCAAGACGTCCGGGGGCACGGGCGACTCCACCTCCGCCTCCTTGAAGACCACCTCGAGGGGGTAGGACCTCATCGGCCTCAGCCTAGCCCTCGCGATCCCCGCCAAGGTCTTCACCGCGGCGATGGCCCTCTTTATCTCAGCCGGCGAGCCGCTGAGCTGTATATAGACGTTGGTCCCCCTGACGATGGCGTAGTACTCGACGCCGACGTATTTGGGAAGGAGCTCCAAAAAATGCTCGAGCTCCTCCCTGTTGGCCAACTTCACCGATATCGTCCTATACATAAAAGCCTTGGGCTATCTTGCGCACGTCGACGGCCCCGCAGACGGGGCACACGAGCTGGGCCCCGCGCCTCTTCATGACGTTGCCGCATTTGGGGCAAATGGCCCTGACCACGCCGTATGTGGGGCCCTTTATCGACAACAAGAACGGCGGCCCTAAGCTGGACACCACGCGCGCCCTCACGTAATCGCCGATGCCCACCTTTCCGTCCGCGAACTGCGGCGGTATAATCGCCGAGACCGGGTACTTGAGCTCCTCGACGCCTTTCCCCTCCTTGGCGACGCACCTAGCACTGAGGGCTTTAGCTCCCTTGGACGTCACGACGCAGTACACCGTATCCCCTTGTCTCGGATAGCTGTTGTCCCTCAACGGCTTGACCAAGGCCGTGTGCCCCCTCTTGTCGTATATGGCCACGCCGAGCGCCGCCGCGCGGAACACGCCGTCTAGGTAAGCTCTGCCGTCTACGACGAACTCCTCCGGCGTGGCGACCTCCTCGCCCGGCAACACTAACTTGCGCTGGATCTGCACGAAAGGCTAATAACGCACGTTAAAATTGTTTATCGAGCCCGATGACGACGGTCTTTAGTAGCTACAGATGCGCGGGAACCCACGATCCGAGGGTTATAGGAGCCCCAGCCTCGACAACAAATCGAAGGCGTTGTGCTCCGGGGACAACTTGACTACGGCCTTCTTCTCGCCCCTCGGCGTTATCACGGTGTTGACGTACTCGACCTTGACGCCGTAGAGCTTCTCGAACTGCTCCTTGACGGCCTTCTTGGTGTCTGACCTATCCACCACCACCGTTATCTTGTTCTCCTTTTCGGCGAGCATCAAGGCCTTCTCCGTCAACACGAAGCGCCGGATCATAGGAACAAGCCCTTGAGCTCCTCGAGGGATTTCCGAGTCCACAGGGTCAATCTGCCGGGAACGCCGCCGGGCGCTAAATGCAACACGCTAAGCGCCTTGACGTATGTAACATCCACCCCCGGCAAGTTCCTAGCCGCCTTCACGAGGGGCGCGCCCGGGTCCGACACCACGAACAACAAGCTCTTGGGCTCCTTGTAGCGCCTCCCCCTCATCTTGCCGATGCCGGACCTCACCCTGATCCTCTCGGCGGCTCTCTCGACGTCGGCCCAGACGTGCAAGGCCGACAAGATCCTCCTCAACTCCTCGGTCCTGCCCACCTTCTCCACGTCGTCTACGACGACGAGCGGCAACTGCTCCAAGCCCTCCACGACGTGGCCCCTGGCCTTCACCAACGGCAAATACGCCGTCGCGGCTATGGCAGACCTTATGGCCAACCTCCTCTCCTTCTTGTTGATCTCCTCGTGTAGCTTCTTCTCGACCCTCGGAGGATGGGCCCTCCTGCCGCCCACGGTGTTCGGCGCGAAGCAGCCCCTGGGCCAGAGATGTCCTTTATACCTCGGGATCCTCGCTATGCCGAGCCCAACGCCGAAGGATTGGCAGCTGTGGCTTTTGCCCGCCTCTGGGCTGACGCCCTTGGGCTGGAATCTGGCCGACAAAGCGCTCAGGAAGGCCCTCTTGATGAGGTCGGGCCTCACGGGCTCGAAGAAATGGGGCGGGAGCTCCACCTCGCCTATCTTGCTCCCGTCGAGGCCGTAGACGGCGACTCTCTCCGGCGGCGGAGAGTAGAGCGGCTTTATGAGCGGCGATAGGTCCTGGTTCCTCAACTGGAGCAACAGCCTATCGATCGACACGACCGCCATATCCGACCGGTATTTAAGCTATACCTTGTACCGAGAGCCAGACCACTTGCGGAGCCGTCGTGGGCGCCTTGGGCGGCGGCCTGACGGGGTGCCTCAACACGACCAAGCGCTTCTGTACTCCGGGGACGCTGCCGGCCAACACCACGAAATCGCTCTTGACGAGGCCGTAGTGCGGCCAACCTCCCTTGGGGTTTATCTCCGCCGGGTTGGCGCCGATTTTCAAGATCCTCTTGTTGTACTCCGTGCGTTGGTGGAAGCCCATCTGGCCGGGCCTCGGCTGGGTGAACATGAGCGCCGGGCTCTGCGGGCCTATGGTGCCCGTCCTCCTATGGCCCTTGCGGTGTTTATGCCAACGCGGCAAGATCTTGACGCCGAACCTCTTTATGACTCCTTGCCAGCCCTTGCCCCTCGTCACCGCTATGACGTCCACGAGGCGCCCCTCCGCGAAGACATCCGAGATCCTCACCTCTTTGCCCAAGACGTCGAGCGCGTACTTGAGCCGGTCCTCCAACGAGGGGACTCCGCCTATGGGTATCTCGAGGACCTCGGGCGTCTTCTTGCCTATGCCGGCTAGCCTCGGCTGCGTCGCCACGATAGCCCTCACGTCCACGGCCAACGGCTTGACGGCCTCTATCTTCTTGAGCTGGGCCTCTAGGTCGAACTTCTCCGGGAGCGTCTTGACCGCCCTCCGCACGTCCTTGGGGATCTCCGGGGCCCAGGCCTCGGCCAAGGCCTTCCTATAGCCGTTGGTCGGGTCCAGCCCGTAGAGCCTCACGGCGAGCACTCTAAGCGGAGGCGCCTCGAGGACCGTGGCGGCCCTGACTACTTCCTTGCCGAAGAGGGGGCTCGTCTGTTCGTCCTCGACTACCACTGCGTGGAGCATCCCGACCTTATAGGCGGCGAACCCCATGAGGGCCGGCTTGCCGAGGTCCACGTAGGGCCACGTCCTCACCCTGGGCACTATATCCGCTGCGCGCTTCCTCGGGTATACGCCCATCGAGCCGCGGCGCGGCCTATTTATCTTAAGGCCCATGGCGTCTCGCAAGAGCTCGATTTATAAACTTAGACACGCCGTTCAGCACAACGACCCCGCTCTCCTCGTCGTGGCGGCGAGGCGCCGTTGTCGAGGGGCTTCCCAGGAGGATCCCGCTAGGCGGAGGGGCCGCAGTCTAGGCCGAGGCACGGGGGGCGTATATACCTCGGCGAGGGAGTAGACGAGCTCATATAAACAACGCGAGGGAGCCCGCCTTGTCGAAACGCGCCGCTACGAAGACGCGCCCGGGGGCGTCGCCTAGCCTCGCAAGCGCCTCAACACCTTGGGGTTTATGAGGTCCCTTATGGAGATCACGCCTATGGCCTTGCCTCCCTCCACCACTACTAGGTGCCTTATGTTGTTCGCCCACATGAGCTCCGCGGCCCTCTCCACGTCGTCGTCCGCGTTGACGGTTATCAGCCCCGTGGACATGAAGGCCTCGACGGGGGTCGACAACGGCATCCTCATGCTTATGGCCCTCACTATATCGCGTTCGGACAACACGGCGACGGGGTTGCCGGCCGCGTCCGTCACCAACAACGCCCCTATGTTGTGCTTAGTCAAGGCGTCCGCGGCCTCCAGCAACGTGGCCGTCTGCGAGATCGTCACGGGAGGCCTCTTGATTAAGTCGCGTACTTTTAGTCCTCGGGAGGAGGCCACCATACCCTATCGCCCAAGGCCCTCAGCGCTTTGTCCTCTAAGAAGTCCCTTATGGAGACCACGCCCTTCACCCGGCCGTCCTCGCCCACCACGATGAGGTGTCTAACCCTCCTCTCCCTCATCTTCTTCAAGACCTCGTACACGTCGTCGTCTGGAGTCGCCGTGAGCAAGTTGGAGGTGGTGCCCACCTCGGCGGCCTTGGCCTTCAGCCTTCCGTACGCTATGGCCCTCACTAGGTCCCGCTCCGTCACGATGCCGGCAGGCCTCCCCTCTTCGTCCACCAAGACCACCGAGCCCACGTTCTTCTCCGCCATCAGCCGGGCCACCTCCTCCACCGTGGCGTCCGGCCTTGCGGTCACGAGCTGGCCCTTGATATATTCATTTATTTTAGACATATGAAGTAGGCATTACAAGATTTATTAACATTAACCCAAGAATTTGCGGTATTTGCCCAACGCTATTATGTTCGGCTCGCTCCTCGGCATTCTCAACAACGCCAAGTAGGCCGAGCTGGGCTTGACGTCTATGCCCAAATAGTCGGCGAGCTCCACGGCCGCCGCCACGAGCTCCGCGCTTAGGTATCTCTGGGCCGTCTGCGGGTCGAAGAACTCGTAGTCGTATTCGAGCTCCCTCCTATACGTGGGGAGGTGTTTGAGGACTAAATCGAGCTTATCGGCCTTGGCCAACTCTAGCAGATACGGGGCGTCCGCCAACGTCGGGGGGAAGCCCATGGCGTACCACGTCGAGGTGTACACTATGGCGCGGGGCATGTGGACCGCGCGCTCCCCGTCCAGGATAGATCTGCCGTAGTCCTTCCAGCTCACCCTATCCCTGGTTGTGGGCACGAGCCTCGCCACCTCGACCACCCTCTCCGCGTGTTTGAGCATCTGGAGCTTGTACTTCATGGAGGCCTCTTGTATAAGGGACAACACGTCGTCCCCGACAGGCGCTCTGACCCCGCAACAGGCGTTCAGGATGGACTCCCTAACTCTTACGTACTCGTCCAGGGACGCGTCGTATCTGACAGCGGATTGCACAGTCGCCGTGTGGTAGCCCGAGTACTGCACTACTTCCAGATGCGCCAGCCGCGGGTTGTTGAGCCCGCCTCTGAAGGGGGGAGAGCCCATGCCCAGTATGGGCCTCACCTTGATCCCCGCCTCCGCCTCGAACTCCTTCAGCCTCGACATGGCGTATAGTATAGCCAAGGCCGAGGCCAAGTGGCCGTGCTTGACCGCCGAGTCGGACTTGCCCAAGAAGACGCGCACCTCCTCGACCTCCTCGCCCTTGAAGACCTCGCCCACTATGGCCTTGGCCTTCACTTGGACGAAGGCGTCCTCTATGAGGGGGATCACCTCGATGTCGCCCACGTCGACGCCGGTCTCGGACTTGTAGATCTCGGCCTTGCGCTTCAACATCCTCCTCACCAACATGACTGTGTCGAGGTCCTCCACCATGGGCAACACCACCCACCTCACGGCCTGGACCTCGGCGTATTTTCTCGAGAAGTAGTTGGCCACGATGGCCGCCTCAAGCGACAACATGGCCCTGTCGAACTCCTCGAGCTTGGGGTTGGGGAGCCTCACGGTCACGTAGAACTTCTCCCCCAAGGGGATCTCGCTCTTGACGGCCTTGGTCACGATCTCCTTGGGCTGGCTATAGGGCGTCATTTTGCCCTCGTAGTCCACCATTATCTCGTCGCATCCGTACGCAGTGTAGGCCACGATGGCCTCGTCCACCTCTTCGTTGGCCGTGATCTTGACGGTGGTGTCAGGATGTTGAGTGCACATGAGCCTCGGCACGGGCATCGCCTTAAATATGGAGGAGTTTATAAACATTTCATTTTTAGTTAGTTTTATAAAGTTCTATAATTACAATAGTATATTAAATTAGATATGTAGTTTGTATATTTAAAAATAGGACGAAGAGCGCGGGACATGAAGGCGGCGGTGTTACATGAATACAACAAGCCCCTCTCGGTCGAGGAGGTGGACGTGGCGAGGCCGCACGAGGGCGAGGTCTTGTTGAAAGTCAAGGCGGCCGGCGTGTGCCACAGCGATCTCTACGTGCTCGAGGGCGCCACGCCTGTGCAGCCCCCATTGATACCGGGGCACGAGGCCGTCGCAGTAGTGGAGGAGGTCGGGCCCGGGGTTACCAACTTCTCGCCAGGCGACGTCGTGGTCACCTCCTTCGTGTGGCCGTGCGGCCGTTGCAAGAACTGCGCGAGGGGGATGGAGAACCTCTGCGAGAGGTTCTCCGAGGTCAGGCTCAAGGGGACTCTGCTGGACGGCGAACACCACGTCTTCTTGAAGGGAAGGCCCTTGAGGGTCTTCTTGGGAGGGCTCTGGGCCGAGGAGGCCGTAGTCCCCGCGTCTGCGTTGGCCAAGCTGCCCAAGCCCCTCGCGGACAAGCCGGAGATGGCCATGCTCGGCTGCGCCTTCTTGACAGCGTACGGGGCCGTGGTGAACTCGGGAGGCGTGGGCCCCGGCGATGTCGTCGCTGTGGTGGGCACCGGCGGCGTCGGGCTGGCCGTAGTGCAAGTGGCCAAGGCCGTCGGCGCCAGGGTGATAGCCGTGGGGAGGAACCCGGCGAAGCTCAAGCTGGCGAGGGAGCTCGGCGCTGAGGTCGTGGACATCAGAGGGGTCGACCCGATAAAGGCGGTCAAGGACCTCACTAGCGGGAGGGGGGCCGACGTGGTGGTGGAGGCCGTGGGGTCCGAGGAGACGATCGACATGTCCGTGGAGATGGCCGCGGCCGGCGGGAGGGTCGTGTTGGTGGGCCTCATGGCAGTGGGCAAGAAGGCGCCTGTCCACGTGGCGAGGGTGGTGAGGGCCGGGATATCCTTGGTGGGGAGCTACGGCGCAAGGCCCAGAGTCGATCTGCCCAAGGTCGTGTCCCTCGTCGAGAGGGGCCTCCTCAAGCCCGAGCTGCTCGCGGGGCCCTTCTACGGCTTGGAGCAGATAAACGAGGCCGTGGAGGCCTTGAGGTCGGGCAAAGCGGTGAGGCCCATAATTAGTCTAACAGCCTAGCGACGGCGGCTAAGGGGTGCCAGACAGGTCCCGTGAAGGGCATATAGGAGTACTCGGCGAGGATCGCGGACGAGATGGGCTTTCCTATGAACTGAGCGGCCAAGTCGACGACGGCCGCGACGTAGGGGGTTAAGCCGGCCGCCTGCACGCCGACTAGGATATCGCCGACCGCCACGGCCTTCACCCTTATCTCCTTGCCGTTGGGCATGAAGGCCGCCCTATCTCTCGCGACCAACACGGCCGAGCGCGCTTTGCCGAGCTCCCTCGCCTCCGCCTCGCCTATGCCGGCCCTCCCCACGTACATGTCGAAGAACTTAGTGACGGAGGCCCCGACCACCGGCGGGAACTCGAGGACCCTCAGCCCAGTCCCCGCGTTGGCCCCCGCCACGTAGCCCATTTTGTTCGCGTAGGGGGCCAAGGGCAGCCACACGGGCTTCCCCGTCACGGCGTTCGTGGCCTCCGCCACGTCCCCGGCCGCGTACACGCCAGGCGCCGACGTCTCCATGTACTTGTTGGTCCACACGGCGCCGGTTTCGCCGAGCTTTGCTCCAAGGGCTACGGCGAGCTCCACGTTGGGCCTAACGCCCGTCGCCAAGACCACCGCATCGGCCTCGACGACGCTCTCGGTGGTCTCCACGTACTCCACAACGCCGTTCCTCCCGGCGATTCGCACCACCCCTTCGCCTAGCCTCAGCTCGGCCCCCTTAGACCTCATGTACTCGTTCACCCACCGGCCGAGCTCCTCGTCGACCATTTTGTTCAAGACCCATCTGCCCGACTCCACCACGACCACTTTCTTCCCCAGCTTCAAGAGGGCCTCGGCCATCTCCACGCCTATGTAGCCGCCCCCCACTATCACCACCTCGGAGGCACGCTTGAGCCCCTCCTTTAATTCCCAGACCTCCGCGGGGTGCCTCACTGTGTAGACGCCCCTCAGCTCGACCCCCTCTATTCTCGGAGCCTTGGGCGATGCCCCCGTCGCTATGATCAAGGCGTCCCACTCCAACAGCCCCGTGCGCGCGCCCGACAGCTTTATCTTTCCCCCCTCGGCGGCTTCGGCCTTCGTGTTGACGTAGACCTCGACGCCCCTCTCCCGCGAGAACTCGTCGGCGGTGTATAGGTACGGCTTCACGAGACGGCTGAGCGCGTAGGGCATCGCGCACGGCGCGTGCGTCACGTAGGGGCTGGCCTCGACTAAGACGACCTTGGCCGAGGGGTTCGCCCTCTTGGCCTTGGAGGCCGCGGTGGCCCCCGCGGCGCCGCCCCCTACGACGACGATGCGCCTCATGGCCGCATTGCGTTTCTTCTATTTAATTTTTATTTGTTTTATTTATTTTTGAAAATCAACTACAAGATCTTTAATTATATTTTTATCATGAATTGGTTCTATCAATATATCTTGAGTTCCCAAATCCATTAACTTCGTCGCGCAGGCCAAGACCGGCCTTCCGTTGGCCTTGACGGCGCACGCTCCGCATATGCCCATCCTACACGCGTATCTAAACGCCACGGTCCCGTCGAGGTCCTCCCTTATCGTTATCAACGCGTCCAACACCGTGATGGTCGGCGGCGCGTCTACGACGTAGGTCTGGACGTACTGGACGCCGTCTTTATACCTCCTGATAGATATCCGGTACCTCATAGTTGTCTAGCCTCGGGGGGCCACCTCTCCATTCTGACCGGCTGGTACACAACGCCGTAGCTCTCGCCGATTTTGTACACCAACGTGTGGCGGAGCCAGTTCTTGTCGTCGCGCCTTGGGTGGTCCAATCTGTAGTGGGCCCCCCGCGACTCCGTCCTAAAATAGGCGCCGAGGAGCACCGCGTATGCGGCGTGGAGCATCCCGTCCAGCTCTATCACCTCCCTCAACTCCATGTTGTACACCTTGCTTGAGTCGTTCACGTTCACTTGCTTCAAGGCGCCCATGAGCTTCACGACCTCGGAGAGGGCCTCGGCCGTGGTCGAGGCCTCTCTGAAGATCCCCGCCCCCTTCATCATGGCGTTCTGCAAGGCGGTCTTTATCTGCGACGCGGGCACCCCGCCGCTCTCCTTTCTGCCCAGCGCGTAGAATATGCGTTTTTCCTCCTC
Organism: Thermoproteus thermophilus; assembly: GCF_055392855.1. NCBI lineage: Archaea > Thermoproteati > Thermoproteota > Thermoprotei > Thermoproteales > Thermoproteaceae > Thermoproteus > Thermoproteus thermophilus. The sequence continues at coordinate 1,357,694 of NZ_AP042466.1, read as the reverse complement.
ATCGGCTATGCTCCTCAAGTACTCCTCTACCGCGCCTCCCCTCTTCTCCATGGCGTATCTGGCCGCCGCTTCGCCCGTCAGCCTCCCCCACACCGCGCACTCGCTGAGCGAGTTGGAGCCCAGCCTGTTGGCCCCGTGGACGCTGACTGAGGCGGCCTCGCCGGCGGCCCAAAGCCCCTTGATCCAGTTGCCCGACGCGTCCAAGACGCGCCCGTAGAGGTCCGTGTTCACGCCGCCCATGAAGTAATGCACGGCGGGGGCAACCGGGATGAGCTCTTGCAACGGGTCTATCCCCGCGTAGGTCCTGACTACCTCGAGCAGAAGGGGCAACCTCTCCTTGACCCTCGCGGGGTCGAGGTGGCGGATGTCCAGCCCCACGTAGCATAAATCCCCCTTCCAGAACCCGCGCCCCGCCTTGCACTCCATGGCTATGGCGCGGGACACGACGTCGCGCGGGGCCAACTCCATCTGTTGCGGCGCATAGCGCTTCATGAAGCGCTCGCCCAGCTTGTTGACCAAGTAGGCCCCCTCGGCCCTGGCCGCCTCGCTGATCAGTATACCGCTCGGCACCAAGGCCGTGGGGTGCCATTGGACGAACTCCATGTCCTTGAGCGGTATCCCCTCCCTCAAGGCGAGGCCGAGGACCTCGCCGGTGTTGAGGTGGCCCATGGTGGTCAGCCGGAACATCCTCCCGCCCCCTCCGGCGGCCAGGACGCCCGCCGGCGCCTTGAAGAACTTCACGTCCCCCCTCCTCATGTCCAAAGCCACGAGCCCGTAGAATCGCCCGTGCTTCACGACGATTTTGGTCACTAAATGTTCTTCATAAAACTTTATATTGAGAAATCCCCTTGTATATTTATAAAGTGTTGTCATTATATAGAAGCCTGTTTTGTCCTTAGCAAAGACCGTCCTGGGCTTGCTCATACCTCCAAAACGCCTCAAGGCCAAGGTGCCGTCGGGCTCCCTCGTCCAAGGAACGCCTATCTTCTCGAGGAATAAGACCTCCTTAGGGGCCTCCTCCGCCAACAAGAGCGCCGCGTCTTGGTCCACCAAGAACTCCCCGCCTTTGACCGTGTCGTAGGCGTGTAGTTGCGGCGAATCGCCCGTCTTATCCGGGTACATAACGGCGGCCATGCCCCCCTCGGCCGATATGCTGTGGGATCGGGGGCCGACCGCCTTGGTCACGACGCAGACCTCCAGCTTCTCGTCGACGCTCGCCGCTGCGACGGCTGCCCTAAGCCCGGCGAGCCCCGATCCTAACACTACTACATCACATACGACAATTTCCACATATAACAATGATAAAATATTTTAAAGATTTTTGCTAATGATTAAACAAAATTAAAAATTATAATTATTAATCGCCGACGGCCGAGCTGTTTTCCGCTTGCAAGTCGGCGTAGCTCGCTGTGTCTACTAGGATCTCCTTCTCCCTCAACAAATCCCTGATGGACAAAACCCCGTAGAGCCTCCCCTTGTCGGTGACCACGAGGTGGCGGATGTTGTGCTTATAGAACAACGCCGCCGCCTCCTTCACGTCGGCATTGGCCTCTATCGTCACGACGTTCTTCGTCGCGATGGCCTCGACGGGTAGGCCTAAGTCCAAGCCTTGGGCCACGGCCCTCACGACATCCCTCTCCGAGACCACGCCGGCCAGCTCGTCGCCTTTTACGAGCACCACTAGGCCTATCCTCCTGCTCGCCATTATGGCGGCTATCTCCCTTATCGGCGTTTCGGGAGGGGCTGTCACGGGAGGGGAGCTGGCCAAATAGCGGACTTTCATCTCTCCGCGTCGCTCTTCTTGTGCGGCTCCACCCTCTTGTCGACCGGGCGATTGTCCATGCGCGCGAGGTATTTCGCTATCTTCTCCGCGGCCTCCAAGTCGTAGAGCCTCTGCATGGAGATCCTCTGGGCTTGCGGGCTGCCGGCCCCGTGCACGGACTCTATCAAGTACCCCACGCTTATGCTGACGTTCTCCAAGAGCCTCAACATGCGGAGGCGCGCCTCTGCGGAGAACTCGGGCACGCCTTGGAGGTACTTCTCGATCAACTGCTTGATCTCGGGGTTCTTCAAGTCGAACTCGCTGGGAGCTGTGCCGAGTACGCCGCCCGCTATGTCGTGGGACAACCTGGCTATCTCGTAGGGGAATCTGGTCACCAAGTGCTTGGTCACGTTGGCGAACATGGGGTTCACCCAAAAGCCCCCGGGCCCGTCGGCGAGTTTCCTCCCCTCCCAGCTTGCGGCCAACCCCGCCGAGTACATGGTCTCGTTTAGGAATATCATCTCGGTTATCTTCTCCTGCACGTGGGGCTTGTCCGCAACGCCTATTTGTTTGGCCAAGTTGTGGGCAGCGCCGATGATCACATCGCCTAGGCCCGACTTGCAGCCGGCGTAGCCTTGTCTATGATAAGAGGAGAATATCTCCACCAACACCCCGGCCTCTTTCCAGTCTCTGTATAAGAAGACCCTATCCCACGGCACGAACACGTCGTCGAAGATTAGGAGCCCTTCGTGGTTGAACATATACGGCAAGCCGTCTATCTCGCCGCCCTCGAGCCTCCTCGCGTCGTTCAATTGTCTTCCTACTACTACCTTGACGCCCGGCGAGTCTAAGGGCACGGCGAAGGAGATCGCGTAGGCCTCGTCTTTTTCCGTCATGGCGCGGGTGGGCATGACCACGACCTCGTCCACTACGGCGACGCCCGTTATGTTGGCCTTGGCGCCTCTGACTATTATGCCGTCGTCCCTCTCCTCGACCACGCGGACGTAGGCGTCGGGGTTGGGCTGTTCGCTGGGCCGTAAAGTCCTCACGCCCTTGACGTCAGTCATGGCGCCGGCCAGGGCCAGGTCCTTCCTCTGCACGTCCGCCAAGTACTTCATGAAGTTGTCGTGGTACGTCTTCTTGCCCTTCTCGGCGAGCCTCTTGGTCACTATATAGAGCGTGTTCAAGGCGTCCCAGCCCACGCACCGCTGGAAACAAGCGCCGGTCTTGTGGCTTAGCTTCCTGAGCAACTTCACCTTGGCGACGAGGTCTTGCGGTCCTTGATGGAGCGAATTGAACCGGTTCACCTCTTCGCCTATTATGGGGCTGTGGACCCTGGCCAAATCCCTCGTGTCCTCCTCGAAGGCCGCGTCGAAGGTGGCCTTGAAGGAGAGCACGGAGGGCTTGAGGAAGAGGTTCGTCGTGACGTCGGAGATCCTCTTGCCCATGACGTATATAGCCGCGTGTTGCCTATGCCTTATCCCCTCGACGTACTGGTCGCCGGTTCTTAGACCCATAGAGGGCGAGGGCGCGGAATATATAACGTTTCTATCGCTTTACATTGTTGTTATTATTTATCATTTTAAATAATTATAGAGTTAAAGCATTAATATACATAAAAGAAATTCTTAATAAACCCCATAAAGGCCGGCGCATGTCGAAGGAAGTGCTGGTCTTCAACCCAGCGACGGGCGAGGTGTTGGCCGCGCTCAAGTCGGCCACTAGGGAGGACGTGAGGCTCGCGGTGGACGCGGCCTACGAGGCCTTCCACAAGTGGTCGGCCTTGCCCCTCAAGGCGCGCGCCAAGCTCTTGCTCAAAGCCGCCGACTACCTGGAGATCTCCTTCGACGAGGTCTTGAGGACTTTGGTGGCCGAGTCGGGGAAGCCCATCAAAGACGCCGCGGCCGAGTTGTGGAGGGCCGTGGAGATAATCAGGTCCAGCGCCTACGAGGCCAGGTTCGTGCTCGAGGGCCACGCGCCGCGCGTCGACGCCTACGACTACCCTCCCGGCAACGAGTCCAGGCTAGTCGTCGAGAGGAGAGAGCCCATAGGCGTCGTGGGAGGCGCTCTGAGCTACAACAACCCCGCCTCCACCTTCGCCCACAAGGTGGCGCCGATAGTGGCAGCCGGGAACACGGTGGTGGCGAAGCCCTCGACGCACACCCCTCTGACCGCGCTCAAGCTCTACGAGGTGTTCAAGAAGGCCGGCTTCCCCGATGGCGTGATCAACGTAGTCGTGGGCAGCGGGGAGGAGGTCTTCGACGAGCTTTTGGAGAACCCGAAGGTGGCCGGGATAACCTTCACGGGCAGCACCGCGGTGGGCCTACAAGTGGCCGCCAAGGCCGCGGGCAGAGGCAAGAAGTACATGATAGCCCCCAGCGGCTCCGACCCCGCCATAGTCTTCAAAGACGCCGACTTGGAGAGGGCGGCCGTCGTCGTCGTCAGGGCTAGGTTCGAGAACGCGGGCCAGAACTGCAACGCCACCAAGAGGCTCTACGTGGAGAGGGGGATATTCGACGAGTTCGTGAAGATGGTCGTGGAGAGGACTGCGGCCCTCAAAGTAGGGGACCCAATGGACGAGAGCACCGACATGGGCCCGTTGATATCGGAGAAGATGGTCAAGGCGATGGAGGGCTTCGTGGAGGACGCCGTGTCTAAGGGCGCGGTCGTCCTCTACGGCGGACGGAGGATGAACAGAAAGGGCTTCTTCTTCGAGCCCACGCTCCTAAGAGTCGACGACGGCAATGCCGACATCAGGGCGTTGAGGGAGGAAGTGTTCGGCCCAGTGTTGCCCATAGCCCCCTTCGAGGACGAGGAGGAGGCGGTGGAGCTGGCCAACTCCACGCCCTATGGGCTACAAGCCGCCGTGTTCACCGGCGATTACAAAAAGGCGCTTAGAGTCGCGTCGGCCATAAGGGCAGGCTCCGTCATGATAAACGACTCCACCAGAGTCAGGTTCGACGCGCTCCCCTACGGCGGCGTCAAGAACTCGGGCTTCGGCTGGCGCGAGGGCGTCAGGGCCACTATGTTCTACTTCACGGAGCCCAAGTACTACGTCTTCGGGATCTAAGCGTTATCGCCCGGTATTTAGCCTTCTTAGATCCGCCGAGTAGGGGCCCCTCGCCGTTGAGGGATTGCTGGAGCTCGGGCGCCCGTCGTGGCGTTGAGGTCGCCCCCTCGTCGAGCTAACCGCGAATCGGCATGTTGGGCTAGGCGTTATGCCAGTTCGGTGAGGGTTCGATGAGGCCGATGCGCGACAGTCGTGGAACTGGAGTGGTTAGCGGATTCGGCTCGCTCGCCGCCTCGACGCGCGTCGTGGCAATCGAGGGCTATCGCCCCCGCCCCTCATAAGAAGCCGTTTAAGTCCGGCGAATCACAAAAGCTTTTCGAGGAGCGGGTTGAGCCGTCTAGCTCCTCCCACTGCCTCCAGAAGCCCAACGGCCTCTAGGTGTTTCACGTCGAGGCCGAGCTCCCTTGCCAGCTTGTGCTCGTCGATCTTTCCGCTAGCGAACTCGGCCACTGAGCCCCTCAGCTGAAGCGGTATCATGGGGAGCTCCACTAGTTTTCTGAAAGTCTCGTGTATGTAGAAGACGCCGACGGCCCCGGTCAAATAGGCCGCCAGCACCGCAAAAGTGGACTCCGGCTTAAAGCCGCCGCTCGCTATTAAGTACGCCAGCCTGCCCTCCCTCCTCGCCTCTGCGAAATCGTTCTTTATGACTGCGGCCAGCTCCAAGAGCGACTCCTTGAACTCCTCCTCCCGGCCCAGCCCCTTGATCACCTTGATCGAGCCCTTGCACTTGCCCTTCTCGTCGAATTTGCCCGCGACGCGGCATATCACGGCGTCGATGACCTCGGCCGCGAGCCTCCCTTGTTCCGTATCGGAGGCGTAAAGGGAGTATCTAAGATCCGACGCCATCCAGGGCCATTTCTCCAACACGGCGACTATGGTGTTCAGCTCGGCGCAACACTCCCTCGGGCTCTGCGCCGCGTATTCCACCAAACTTTGCTTGTCCGGCCCGTCGCGCAGTAGCCCCTTCTTGGACGCGTTGGCCAGAAGCGATGCGCCGACCGTCACGCCTAAGAATACCGGGACCATGGATTGAGGACCTCTTTTAAATATAACGCACAAGCCCGTCGACGGGGACCTCGAGCGGCTAAGCCCGCTGAGATCCGCCGATTCCTCCACGCCGTCGACGACGCGTAGCAGCCTCGGCGATTATAGGCCAAGCCCCACGAGCTCTATCTCGGACGCCTCGCCGTTGATCGCCAGGGCCGAGTACCCGCCCCTCCTCGCGGCCTCGACCTCTCTTTTGCCGTCGACTCTAGCCCTCTCCACGACCGCTCCATATATCACGAGCTCCCTCACGAACAGCGGGCGCGAGAACGAGACCTTGCCCCCCTTGCTTATCGCCTCGACGCCGCCTAAATCGGCCTTCCCCTCGCCGAATACGAGCAAGTCGTTGCCGGACAAGGGACTTATTGCCCTTGAACTGGAAATCGACCGGGGGCAAGGGCTCGTTCACCTTGATCTTGTAGACGCCCTCGCCCTCTTCGACCTCCATCAGCATATCCCCGGCGCGGCTCGCCCTAAAATACTTAAATTGGGCGAGTCCCCATGGCGCCGATGAGGAAGAGCTTTTTGTTGTCGTCTTGGCTGTTCGGCTTCGCCAACAGCCTCTCGGCTCCGCTCCTGGGACTCTACGTCTACGTCAACTCGTCCCTAGAACAGACCTTGGAGTTCTTGTTCATGAGCTCGGCCTTCATCTTGACCGGCTACATAACGGTGGGCTATCTCGTGGCCTTCCGCAACAACGCAGCGACCTACATGGGGCTGGGCATATGGCTCCACGTGGCGTTCTACTCGTCTTTGTTGGCCCTAGGGGTGCGGGTCGTGGACGTCCTGCCCTTCATAGCGGCGTTGTACGGCCTAGCTCAAGGCTTTTACTGGTGCGGCTGGGACGTCGTGTTCTATAACGTCGTCGATAAACTGCAGTTCTTCAACAAGTCGTTCTATCTGGGCCTCGTGACGAACTTCGCCTCGCCCGCGATATACGGCGCTGTCCTCTCGGCGTTTCGCAACTCGGGATACGGCCTCTTGTTCCTCATGACGGCCGCGCTCCTCGTCCTGGCGATCTTCTTAGTCGAGGACGCCAGAATCAACGCGAAGGTAGACGTAAAGAATGCCGTTTTCGTGATAAAGAACGATAAGGGGATGTATAAATACACGGCGACTGCCTTGGCCCTAGTCGGCGGGGCCAACTACGTCTTGGGGAACCTCAATACGATTCTGCTCTATCAAGTTACTAAGTCGTATCGCTACTTCGCGTTGACCAACTACTTGTTGACCGCGGCCTCGGCCGCTTCGGTGTACGTGTTGAGGGATAGGCTCGTGCACAAGATAGGCCCTCGCCGCTTAGTTGTGTCGTCGTCGATTCTCTTGTCGTTATCCGGCGCATCGCTCCTCCTCGGCCTCCCGTTGATTTACTTAACCGCGTACTACGTCGCATCGCCGTTGATATACCCAATAGTCGACGTCTATACCTGGAACGCCATGGATAAAAGGCGCCTAATGGACTACTTAGTAAATAGACAAATAATGCTGAACGGCGGGAGGATGTTGCTCTCGTTGTCCGAGATCTTGATGGCCAGCTCCGTAGGCGGCGGGGCGGCCTTAGGGCTATCCGTTATACTGACCGCGTCGCTCATCTTCGCGAGGGCCGGCCCCTTAAGGAAATTAGCCCCTCTGCGCTAGCCCCCCTCGGCGAGCTCGTCGACCCGTATCGCCCTCCCGCGTAGACGGCGGGAACGCTCGAGGACGGCCTCGGCGGAGCTCAAGCGTATCCCCACCTCCTCAGCTTCTTCAACATCTCCGCGTCGTCGGTGAGCATTTGCTCTAGGAGGTCCGCGACGTATTCGTCCACGTTGTGATAGCCAGCGGCTTCGGCGGCTTTCCTCAAGGCCTCGTAGAGGCGCTCTGGCAAACGCACGCACATAACCGAACTCGATGAGATATCTAAATAACAATTATTCCCCGCGCTCCTCCCGCGCCTCGGCGGCCGCCGCGGCTAAGACTTCCCAAAGGGCGCCTCGGGCCGATGGACTAGTCCTCGCCCCTCACTACGCCCACAACGAAGAGCGGGACCTCGAACTCGCCGCCGTGGAAGTAGAACAAGAGGATCTTGGTTATCTCCCTCAACATGAGCATCAAGGACCCCCTCCTCACGTTAACCGCCTCGGCGGCTTCCTTCCAAGGCCTTGCTTGAAGGACCTTGGATATAAGCATAAGCTCCAAGGCCTCGTCCAACGAGGGCCTCTTGCTCTTGGGCGAATAGAAATACTTCACGGCCAAGAAGTAGAGGGCGTCGGAGACGTTCTCGAACGTCATGGGACCCACCGCGTAGGCCACCAGCCTATCTATTTGGTTCCTCGACAGCTCCGGCTTGGGCTCTATCCCCCAGCCCCAGTCCTCCAAGAGCATTCTGGCCTCGGCCGGGTCGAGGTCGCTGTAGGGCCCCATCAACGAGTGGATCAAACGCCTTCTGAACTCCACGTTCGCGTATTTAACGAGCTCGGCCGCCTTCTCGTTAAGCGGTTTTATGAGGAGGACGCTGTACTCCCCGGACACCGGGTTCCTCTCGGGCGATATGTGTATGGGGATATAGCCGTTCTTGATCCAGAACTTCAACAACTTCCCGTGGACGCCGAAGCCCACTCCTACCCAGTCGTACCCCCTCTTGGCGGCCTCGGCCTCGACCATCTTGAGGGCCTCGGTGCCCAGCCCCATGTCCTGCGCCGCCGGGTGGGTCGCTATTCTGACTATGCGCCACCCCTTCAACTCGGCGAATTCGGGAAGGCGCCAGTACTTGAGGAACCTATCTGGCAGTATGTTCCCTGGCAGCTTCAGCCCCCTCAGCGCCTCGTCCACGAAGTCTTCGCCCAGCCCTCCCTCCTCGGCCAACTCCAAGGAGACGACTATTTTGCCGTTCTCGAGCGCGACGGCCCGCGCAGTGTGGTGGGGCGCGTCGAGCAACATGCCCAAGTCGTCCGGCTCGTTCCTGTAATGGGCCTGTACGTATATGCCGAAGAACCTCCTCAGCCTCTCCTCGTCGGAGACCACGTCGGCCTCGTCGAGGTACTTGAGCCTCTTCTCCCTTATCAGCTCGTAGTCCTCGTCGCCTAGCTCCTCGGGCTCGGCGTCTAGGAGGAACGTGTCGAATAGCCACCTCTCCACGGGATCGCCGCGGCCGTAGCGGATGGGCTCCTCCATCTCGTAGATCTTCACGTCCGTGTCGGGGTCCTTCTTGAGGCTCTCGAGGAACCTTATGGAGAAGCCCCTCCCGGCCCCCTCGTACCCGTGTATGGTCGTGGCGAAGACAAGCCTATCGAACTTCTTGTGGGCCGCGTAGAGTATCGGCAAGGGGATGGCGGCGGCTTCGTCTATGGCGACCACATCGGCTTTCTCCCTCTTCAGCAACTGGTAGGGGGTTATGAAATCCACGAATATCCCCTTGGCCTTCACCGACTTGATCTCGCCGTTCTCCTTCTCCACGCCCGGCTTATAGCCGAGGGCCTTCAGCCCCTTCAAGAGGAACTCGGCCAACGTCTCCACGTTGGTGTACTCCATGGCGCTCACGACTATCTGCGTCTGCGACTTCGCCTTCCTGAGCCTATGCCCCAGCCCGGCGAGGCCTAGCCCGAGCGCGGCGCTCTTGCCCCTGCCCCTATCGGCTATGACCACCAGGGCTTGTTTCCGCTTCGGCTTCTCGTATAGCCCCTCCATTAGCTTGAGGACCTCTACTTGGTCTTGCGTGGCCGCCAACTGGTAGATCTTGACAGGGATCACGGCCTTGTCCGGCACCTTCACCTCGGGCTTTACCCACTCCGGGGGCTCCGAGACGGGCCTCCGCAACACCTCGCCTCTCTCCGCGTCGTATACCACAATGCCGTCGTGTTCCCAGAGCTTCCTCCAGAACCTCTCCTTCATCCTGTGCCTCACGTCGTTGGGCCTATACTGGGGTACCAAGAGCGTGGCCTGGAACTTCGTGATGTAGCTCCTCCAGACCTCCAGAGGCGGCAACGTCAACACGTACAGCCCCCCGCCGGCGACCACTCCCCCGAGCCTCCCCACGTCGTTGGGCTTCAAGTCGTTGATGAGGTCGAGCACCGCGAAGTCGTATGTCTTGCCCAACAACTTCGGCGTGTCCTTATAGGGGCGGAACTCTATCTCCAACGGGGAGTCCTTCATCAAGTCCCTCACGTAGTTGTGCCTCCTATTGGCGTCCGCGTACTCGGGCTGGAACATGTACAAGCCCCTCCCGCTGTCCGCGATCGATTCGAACGCCTCGAGGGCGTCCGCCACCGCCTCGGCCACTTTCCGATCGTCGACTCCGACCACGGCGACGAGCCTCCGGTGGCGGGCCCTCTTCGCCTTGGACAACTCCTCCGCCACGACCTCTTTCAGCACTCTGGGACTTCTGTTAGAGGGCTTAAAAACCTTAGGGCCCGGCTACGCGATCCTCCCCGTGGTCGTCGCTGAGGCGCGCCTATGCGAAACGGGAGAGGAGCTCCTTTATCTTCTCTTCGGGTAGCTCGAGCGGCGCCTCTATGGGCGGCCTCCCGCCGAGCAGTTTGGCGACTTCCTCCTCGTAGGGAGGTAGATCCTCCCTCTTGTAGAATACGCCTATGGGTATCTTACCGTTGGGGTCCAACGTGGGCCACTCCAGCGCTCTCTTATATGCTTGCTCGAAATCGGCCGGGTCGTGGCCCACGGACTCTAGCTTGTAGATCCTCGCCCTGAACCAGTCGTACGTGTTCACCCGGTTGAAGGTCACGCAAGGGCTCAGTACATCTATTAGGGCGAAGCCCTTGTGCCTCAAGGCCTCGACTATTATCTGGGCTAGGTGAGCCACGTCGCCGCTGAAGCCCCTCGCCACGAACGTGGCCCCGGCCGATAGCGCCAAAGCCAACGGGTTGACCGGTTCGTCTATGGAGCCGTATGGAGTGGTCTTGGTCCTCATGCCCTTCAAGGACGTGGGCGACATCTGGCCCGTCGTGAGGCCGTAGACTTGGTTGTTGGAGACCACGTAGACGACGCCCACGTTGCGCCTCGCCGCGTGTATGAGGTGGTTGAGCCCTATGCCGTAGCCGTCGCCGTCGCCCCCTACGCCTATCACGGTCAGTTTGGGGTTCGCCGCCTTGATGGCTGTGGCCACGGGCAACACGCGGCCGTGTATGCCGTGTAGGCCGTAGGTCTTCATGAAGTGCGGCAACTGCGAAGAGCAGCCTATCCCCGACACGATCACCACCTCCTCGTTCTTGGCCCCCACCTCGGCGAGGGCTCTCCTCAAGGCCTCCAGTATGCCGTAATCGCCGCAGCCCGGACACCATATGGGCTGCCTAGCCACGGCGAAGTCCATGGGCTTTTTGCTCACTTGGACTTTAATCGACGCCATGGCTACACCAGCTCGGAGAGCTCGTCTACGCTGAACGGCTCGCCCCACCACTTCAAGATCCTCCTCTTGAACTCGACGCCGAGCTCCCTCTTGAGGTACAACGCCAGTTGGCCCTCGTAGTTGAGCTCCACGTCGACGAGCGTCTTCGATCCGTCGAGCGCCCTCGAGGCGGCCTCCTTGTTCAACGGGTATATATCCCTGAAGGCGACCACTTGCACGTCGTTTCTGGACGACGCGAGGTCCAACAAAGGCATGGCCGTAGAGCCCCAGGTGACCAGCGCCATTTCGCCCGACCCGAAGACGGCGGGGCCCTCCATCTCCTCGACGACTTTTGCCATCTTCCTCATCCTCTTGTCGTGCATGGCCTTCCTTATCTCGGGCAAATGCCTATCGGTTATCACGTCGCCCCTCTCGTCGTGCTCGTCGCTGGTGGCCACGTGCATCCCGCCGGGGACGCCCGGTATCACTCTAGGCGACACGCCGCTCTCGGTCAATTTATAGCGCTTGTAATCCTCCCACACCACGGGCGAGGTGACCAGCTCGCCCCTCTCTATCTTGAACCTCCTCCAATCTATGTCGTCTATGGTCGTCAAGGACTCGTTGAAGTAGAGATCCGTCATGACGATGACGGGGATCTGGTACTTCTCGGCCAAGTTGAAGGCCTTGGCGGCGGCGTATAGCCCATCCTCTATAGTATACGGCGCCAAAACGGCGTGGGGGTATTCGCCGTGCGAGGGCGATAGGGCCATTAAGAGGTCCGCTTGCTCTGTCTCGGTGGGGAGGCCGGTGCTGGGACCGCCCCTCTGGCTCAAGAACACCACTGCTGGCGCCTCTATCATGCCGGCGAGGCCGAAGGCCTCGTGCATGAGGTCGAAGCCGCCGCCGGAGGTGCCAGTCGCCGCCCTGACGCCGGCGAAGGAAGCGCCGACGACCATGTTCATAGCCGCTATCTCGTCCTCCGCTTGCAACACAGCGACGCCGAACTTGGGCCCCACTTCGGCCAAGAAATGCATGATGGGGCTCGCCGGCGTCATGGGGTAGGCAACGTAGAACCTCATGCCGGCCAATATAGAGCCCACGGCTAGGGCCTCGGCGCCTGACATGAGTAGCTTGGGCTCCCCGGCCTTGCCCAAGCCGAAGGCGCCCCCCGCCGTCTTAGCGGCGTGGTCGAAGCCCATTTGGGCCGCTTGTATGTTCTGTTCTGCGATTTTCCCGCCCTTCTCGCCGAACTCCCTCCTCAAGAGGTCCTCGAGCACTGAGAGGTCCGCCCCCAAGATGCCCATAAGGGCTCCTACGGCCACCGTGTTGCGCATTATCTTGTTGCCGGCCTTCACGGCATAGTCCGTCAACGGGACCGGCACCTCGCCCTTCCTCTGGGGCGTCTGCCTATCGGCCGAGTCGTATATCACATATTTCGCCCCGCCCTCGTAGGCGGCCAAGGCGTTCTTGTTGAGGGCCACGAGGACGTCGAAGGACCTCCAACGGCCGTGGCTGTGTATCTTCGCGGTGGACGCCCTGATTTGGTAGAACATCGTTGGGTTGCCCTTGATTATCGACGCATATTGGCGATACGCGAATACGTGATAGCCGAGCCTAGCCAAGGCTTGTGCTGTTAGGCGGCCGGCCGACTCTACGCCTTCGCCTTGCGCTCCGCTTATCCGGATAGTCAATTCCATGAATCGAATTTCGATTTTCATTAATATTAATTATGGATTTAGGGAGTAGGCGTGAGGTGATATGGATACATACACCGGCGTCGTGAATACAAAGCGAAATACAGGGATGGTCCTCGGCGAAATCCCCCAGCCGGCTCCTAGACGCAATCCCGGAGAACGATATATAAAGGTTTAACGACGACTTAGTTCACGCCGTGAACTTGACGGTTCACGGCGTAGCGCGCGCCGTGAACTTCACGGATCCTTTTATATCCCGACGATTCGGAGGGCATGATCGTCCTCGAGTACCACGCCCCGGTAGGGCTCGCCCTCATTGCCAGAAAGGCCGCCTGCGGGCAGATCGAGGTGGAATACGCCGCGCTCCCCCCTCCTCCCGTGAAGCCGCCGGCATATGTGGACGTGCTCCGCGCCCCCAACGGGGGCGTGGCGCTTGTGAACCCCAGACCGCTCTCGGAGGAGGAGCTGGTTCTGGATCACGCAGACCAGGCAATAGAGGGGGAGATACGGAGAGGGCGGCTGGAGGGCGTCGTGTGTAATAAAAGAGTGACTATGAGGGTGCATATCCCCTACAACGGCCCCGTCCTCGCTTTGGTGCCAGTCCGCAAAATAGGGAGAATTCCGAGGGAGGCCTTCCGCCTTATCGCCTACAAGCTGGCGTTGCCTTAAGGCCGCATTCGTCTCGGGAGCTTGAGCGACGGCACTCGCGCGCCTACGCTTTCGGAGTTCTGGGTCGCGCGTATGAGGCCCATTTAATAGCCCAAGCGGCATTTGGCCTTCGGAACGCGCCGAGATCCTCAAGGCCGTCGACGAGCCCTCTGCGCCCGATCGACGAGCGCTAAATGCTTGGCGTTTGTCTGCAGAAAAGATAAAAACACGGGATCTCAAGCAATCGGCCCCGGTAGCTCAGCCTGGTTGGAGCGCTCGCTTGGTAAGCGAGAGGTCCCGGGAGGGAGTAGAACCCCGGGAGTTCAAATCCCGGCCGGGGCTCCACGCGTTTTCACCGAGGGCTAGACCCTCACGAGCCTACTGCGTTTCTGGTACAAGGGCAACGCCTCCGGCGGCCTTACGTGGACCTCGAAGGGAGGCCCTATCCCGGCCCGCCACAACCTCTCCAAAACTACGGGCGGATCCGCCGTGGTGACCACCAAGACGTCTATGTCGCTGGAGAGGACGTGTCTCCCCTCGGCCACGGAGCCGAAGAGGTAAACCTCGGCGTTTGGGTCCAACGATTTGGCCACCTCCTTAATCGTCGAGAGGTATTTCTCCAAGTTCTCGAACGCCTCCCGCCTCCTCTTGGCGTCCTCGATTAATAAATCAAAGCCCACTGTTCATTATTTCGAGAACCACTTTAAATAATCTCTCGGCCTCATCTCTCGTGTATTCGCGGGGGATATAGCGCGAGTTTATATACGCGTCCTCCAAGGCGCCTAGCTCTAGGAGGTATTTATCGAGCAGCTCTCCCGCCAAGCGCCCCCTCTCCCCTTGCGCGACGGCTTGCAAGAGCTTGAGCAACTGGCGGAGGCTATGGGTCCTCGGGTACTGGACGCCGAGCTCGAGGAGCTTGGCTCTCAAGAAGAGCTGAAGCGCTTGCTCTAAGTTGAAGACGGCGAGATCGTAGATCCCGACGTCGATCTGGAACCTCGCAGTCCTTAAGAAATCCCTGGCCTCCGCAACAAAGTCTCCACCTCGTCCCTCGCGCCCACATAACATAATTTCCCTTTTATTTGAGCCGCTGGCGGGCTTCGCCCAAACCGCCTCGGGAAGTCGTCGGCCTCGAGGACGCGGCCTAGCCCATAGGCCCTTGCGCCAACGGCTCGGCGGCAACCTTAAAGGTCGTTGCGTCGTCTTGTACGTGTCCGAGGAGGTCAAGCCGATATTCGCGAGGGCCTTCTTCCACATGGAGCCCTCCGGCCGCGTCGCGCAGTACATGGTGTTCTACTACGACGACCCCCGCGCGTATTACGCCGGCCTCACGAGGAGAGAGCTGGAGAGGGAGCGCGAGATCGTGTGGAGGAATATGCAAGCCTTTCTGGACGAGGAGGAGATACGCATCAACGGGAGGAGGGTCGAGGCGAAGGTCGTCTACGTCGACATAGGCCTCATGGCCATAAATCGGCCCTATATAGTCTTCTTGATAGAATTCGGCGGAGAGCTCCGACGCGGCGTCAACGTCTACGAGGACTTCTACGAGGAGGAAATCGCGGAGTACCCCTACGAGTTCCTATGGCGGCTGCCCGGGCGCGTGTTGAGGGCCTCCATGGCCGGCGAGGCGAGGGCGGTTGGGAACCTCCTATTTGTGAGAGTGCCGGCCGGCGTCAAGGTCGGCGGGAGGGAGGCGATAGAGTTCTACGTGGATTAATCAGCGTTTGGACGACGCGGCTTGCGCGAACCTCAACAAGAACTCCCACTTGCGGTCTATCTCCTCCTCCATCTGGCGTATTTGCTCCTCCGTCAAGTGGGCGAACCTCCCCTGTAGCTTCAAGTACTCGATAAGCGGCTTTCTTCTCTTCTTGTCGATAAGGGCGGAGCTAGGCGGATTTAGTCTAAACTCGCCGTTGTCGTACTCCCATAGTATAAACGCGCCGGTCTCCACGGCCTTTCTGGCCACCTCGACGGTCAACGACGGGTCGAAGTGCCACCCGGGCGGACAAGGCGCGAATAGATGGATGAACCTGAAGCCCCTCCTCTCCGACGCCTTCTTGATCTTGTTGTAGAAGTCTTGTGGATAAGCTATGCTGGCAGTGGCCACGTACGGAACTCCGTGGGCCAACAAGATGAGGGCCACGTCCTTCTTCCCCTCGCGTTTGCCCGTGGGCGTCGTCGTGGTCCACGCGCCTCTTGGCGTTTCGCTGCTCCTCTGTATTCCGGTGTTCATATAGGCCTCGTTGTCGTACATTATGTACAACACATCGCTGTTCCTCTCGGCGGCGGCGCTCACGGCGGCGAACCCTATATCCGCCGTGCCGCCGTCGCCGGCCCACACCACGGCCTTGCCGTTGATCCCCAGCTGTTTAAACGCCTCCGATATGCCCGTAGCCACCGAGGCGGCCGAGGCGAAGGGCACGTTCAATATCGGCATGTTAATACCCGACTTGGGGCCCAGCCCTTGAACTACCGACGCGCAGCTAGCCGGTATCGAGAGCACCGCCTCCTCGCCCAAGGCCATCCCCAACACCTTAAGGCCTATCATCATGCCGCAGCCGGCACACGCCGAGTTGCCCGGCATCACGTACTTCTTCTTGGGCAGGAGGTCTATCCTTATCATAGCAACAACACGCGCTCGCCGCCCTCTATGGCGTATTTGATGGCCTTGCGGAACTCCTCGGCCTTGAAGTCCACGCCCGCTAGCCCGGCCAACACGTTGACCACTTTATCGCGCCCCAACACCGACGCGACTTCTCTGCCCAAGACGCCCCCCGCGGGGGTGATGTCGCGGTCGAAGACCACGACTTTGTCGAAGCTCGATAACTCCTCCAGCTCCTCGTCGGGGAACGGCCTCACGAAGCGGAGCCTCATGAGGCCCACGGGAACTCCGTCGCGCCTCAACGACTTGACCGCCTCCTTGGCGTCGCCGCACCACGCGCCCATGCAGACCGCCGCGTATTTGGCCCCCTCCAGCTCGAACTTCTCCACCAAACCGCCGTATTCGCGGCCCGTCAACTCGCCGTATTCGGCGTCTATCCATTTCACGAGCTTCTTAGCCTCTTGGTGCGCCTTGTATATGTTCCTTAGATGCTCTGCGTGTATCCTATCGTCCGAGGGTATGTTGCCCATGGTGATGGGCTCGCCGGGCCTGAGCCTCAAGGGCAGATCGGGATTCCTCGGCGGTAGGAACTTGTCCACGACCTCCTGCGGCGGGAGCTCCACGGTCTCCACGGTGTGCGATAACACGAAGCCGTCCAGCCCCACTGCGACGGGCAAATAGGCGCTTTCGGCGAGCTTGAAGGCTTGGATCGTCAAATCGAAGGCCTCTTGAACGCTGGAGGCCATGGCTATGGCCCACCCGGAATCCCTTATGGCCAATATGTCGTTGTGCTCGTCGTGGATGTTCCACGGAGGCCCTAGAGTCCTCGTGACCACGGCCATGACTATCGGCGCGCGGCTGCCGGCGGCCCACCAGAGCATCTCGTACATGTAGAAGAGCCCGTGGCTGCTCGTCGCTGTGAACGACCTAGCGCCGGCCATGGCGGCGCCGTAGACCACGGCCAGCGCCGAGAACTCAGACTCGACGTTGACGAAGCTCGCCTTGAGCTCCCCCTTTTCCACGAACTCCGACAACTTCTCGACTATGGTGGTCTGCGGCGTGATGGGATAGGCCGCTATCACGTGAGGCCTCGCCATCTTGACGGCGTGGGCCACGGCGTAGTTGCCCGTCAACGCCGTCTTGAAGACTTGCAACGCCTTCATAGCCCCGCCTCGGGGACCATGTCTATGGCCTTGACTGGACATTCGTGGGCGCAAATGCCGCAACCTTTACAGTACGTGTAGTCTATTTTTATTTTTTGTCCTTTTTCCCAATCGATTACCGACTCGGGACAATAAAGCCAACATATACCGCAATCTATACATTTATCTAAGTTGACCACAGGCTTATACGTACGCCACGTGCCGGTCAGCCCGCCGGAGCCCGGCGCGGGTCTTGATATGGGGACTAACGCGAGCCCCACGTAGGATTAATCGATTGTGGTATTTATGTTTTTTATATAGACATATAGAGATTGAGGTTTGCTTTGTTCTTGGACCTATTCCGCCTCATAGGAGGCAATTTTGTATCTCCTCCCACAGAGTTGCATTTAAAACTATACTAAGTATTTAGTCATCTTATACGACCTCTTCTCGGCGCTATATAGGGCTATAAAGGTTATAAGACAAGTCGTTCTCTTATGGCATGATCGAGGTGGTGTTCTTCGGGAGAGGTGGCATGGGGGCCGTCACCGCGGCGCAGCTCCTCGCCCGCGTGGCCACGATAGAGGGCAAGTTCGGACAAGCCATTCCCGAGTTCGGGGCCGAGCGCAGGGGGGCCATCGTGAGGGCCTACCTGAGAATAGACGACAAGCCCATCGAGGTCCACTCTTCGGTTTCATCCGGCGACTACGTGGTGGTGCTCGACGACCGCATAATCTCGCAGACCAACGTGAGGGCTTTCGGGAAGCCCAACGCTATATACATCGTCAACTCCAAGGAGGAGGAGCCGTGGTATATAGCAATAGACGCCACGTCCATAGCGTTGAAGCACGGGCTAGTGGCGGCGGGCTGGCCTCTCGTCAACATGATCATGGCCAGCGCCTTCGCCGCTGTCAGCAAGGCGGTGACGATCGACGGGATCATAAAGACGATCCCCGAGTTCGTGCCTGCGCGCGCCGCCAAGGCCAATGTGGAGGCCGCCAAGGAGGCCTACGAGATCATGTCTAGGAGGATCGCCGCCAGGGCCGTCTGACTAGATAGGCGATTAACGCCGCGGCTAGCGCTACGACTACCAGGTACACGACAGGCGTCGTCGCCTTCGCGGCCGTCACGGCGGGCGAGGTCCACGCGGCGACCTCTAGCCCGCATTTAGAGGGGGGCTTTACGTAGCCCGGCACGTCGTATGCGCTTATCGGGAGGTAGACGACGTACTTCGTCGCGTTGATGAACGATATCTCGTTGACGCCAGGCTTCAGCTCGGCCTCGATGCACCTATCGCCGACTCCCAGCGCCAACTTGATAGGTCGCCCGAGGTCGTTTTCGACGACTAGAACAGCGCCGTTCTGCGTCGGCTCGATAGACTTGAGGCGCACCAAGGCCAACGTAGCGTTTATCGAGCTGAGTATCGCGTCGACGTATATCAACGGTTGTTGGCCGAACCAGCCGGGGCCGTAGTTGGGCGGGCCGGTCTGCCAAGTCCAATCGCTGCCCTCGGCGATGTACAAGTAGTTCCAGAGAGTCGAGAGGAGGTCAGTGGAGTTCGGGGCTTGTGCGGGGCTTAGCGATACTGCTGGGGACGGCCTCCCGCCCAGCGCCTTAGTGAAGGCCACTAGGTACTCCCTCGCCAAGGCGACCGCGCGCCATATGGCTATTTTGCCGGGATAGCCGTTGTTCCAATTGTTGAGGTTAAGCGCCCATGAGCTCTCGGGCAAATTCGTCACGACGTACTTGGAATGGCTCGCTATTGCTTGCGAGATCGTCTGCGTGATAAGCCATTGGCCCGAGTACTGGGACAAGGCCTCATATATAGCGTAGAGGTCCCTCGGGCCCGTCATGTAGTTGAATATGAGCGGGTTCTCGCCGTCGAGCGCGACCACCACGACGGCGCCTGGGCGCTCCATATATATCTTAGCCAAATATTGTATTAGTAGTTGTTTTACTAATTCTGTATCTGTTAAAGTAAATAGATAAAAGGAAAATAAATTGGATAGACTATCGTCTCTGAACAACACGTATACGCGATTCCCCATGCTATCCTCCACGATATAGGGGACGTAGGGCGTCTGGGATCCGTTGACATAGGTAGCCGAGGGCAAAAACGCCTGCGCGTCGAGGACTGTGCAGTTGATGCCGGCCTCTCTGTAGAGGTGCACGAGGCCCATGTTGAAGGCCATCTCGGGCGTCCAAACGCACGACGCCCTCACGTCGAATACCTTATAGGTCTCCTCCTCGCCCATGGCGAGCTGGGCCAAGAGGTCGTCGGCCCAACCGTTATCATAAACTATGGCCTCAAGTGGATGATAGAAAGGCGCTGTCAACACCTCGACCCTCCCGCTCTTGACGAGTTCTCTGTATAGGGTCAAGGTCCTGTTCACCGCATAGATGTCGTGAGTTATATTGCCGGGGTACTCGCCCAGATATCTAAACCCTCTTGGGCCCTCTGCTAAGAGGGCCTCCCACTGGTAGAGGAGGACGGGCGTGAAGACTATGGAGACGTTAACGTCGAATTTGCTCAACAGAAGGGCTTGGAGCTCGTACGAGCCCACATATCGGCCTTCCCATTTGAAGTCCTCCCCCGTGTGCAACGGGACCCACGGCATGGCCCACGTCCCGTTGGGCTCGATGTAGAGTGGCTGGTGCATGTTCCAGACTATGACGAGGCTGACGGGCTGTTTGCCCGTGGTGTTCAGCACGTAGAACTGGGGCAGAGTAGTGTTCAACAAAGTGGCGTTGCCCGCGACCACTTTCACCGTAGGCGTGTACACGCCTTGAGGCATCTGCACCGGCACCGTGAAGTTTACGAGGTTCAAGCCGCTCGAGAGGGCTATTGCCCTCGACGCCTTGAATGGGCCTATCGACAACTCGACTACGGCGTTTAGAGGGCCTAGAGAGTTCTGCAAACCGATGGACACGCTGGCCGCCTCGCCTACAGTGTAGACATATTTATCGTAGGGATATCTGGGCGCCAACGAGAGCGGAGAGCACGAGGCCTGCGCTGCGAAGTTCAAAGTGCCGTTACGTATCAAGAGGCCCGAGGACTTATCGTAGTAGACCCACTGCACCCACTGGCCGGGCCGGAACGGCCCTATCGTGGCCGTGTAGTTGCCCCATAGCGGGTTGTACTCCATCGCGATCTCGCCGATATTCGACCAAGGGAGCCCAGTCTGCGGGCCTGAGGTCAAGCCGTAGCGCAAGACCACCTCGTCCGGCGCGCGCCCAATGGCGGTTATAAAGAGGGTACAATTGGGCAATACGCGCGCCGACGTAACGCCCACGTTGGGCGGATTTATCTGGACGTTCCAGTTCCAGAAGGGGGTTCCCCGATAGTTTATCCAGACGCCCGCAGTCGCGTCGTAGAAAACGAAGGCGACCCAAGTGCCGTTCTTAAAAGGCCCTATCGTGGCCGTGTAGTTGACGCCGTTCCAAGCCATCGCGGTGTCGTTTATAGTAGTCCAAGGGCCTTGGGGATATGGCTCAAGGCCCCAGTGGAGGAGGACCTTGTGGTTCTGGGGGATGCCGGCTATGTACACTGTTAGATAGCCGTCGTGGGTCACGGAGAAGGTAACGGCGTATTGGGCCCAGACGAGGGCGGATATGAGCAGGATCAAAGCCCACGCCCTCATGGACCGCGCTTGGACTCCGCCTAAAAATTTTTCTCATATAGGTCGTCTTTTGTCGATAAGCTTATGCGATATCGGAAGGAAAAAAAATTAAATAACTTTAATGAATTTACGTATCATGAGGGGCTTAAGTAGAACGGCTTCTATAGCGATCGTCGTTGTCGTGGTGGTGATCGTCGCCATCCTCGTCGCGTATTACGCCTCGCGGCCGCCCGCCCCCGCTCCGCCGACCACCTCCTCGCAAACGCCCTCGGCAACCTCCCCGACGGCCTCCGCCACGACGACCCGGACCGAGACTTCCACAACGCCGCCGACAAGCCCGCCGTTTAGCCTAAGCAGCCTCCTCAACCCCAACTTCGTCTGCAATCAACTCCTCGGGGGTAAGACCGTCACTATAACCGTCTGGGACACCTACGGCTCCACCGAGGACCAAGCCTTTAACGCAACGCTTGCTTCTTTCGAGCAAGCATATCCCTGTATAAAGGTCCAAGTTACTTTTGGTGTTTCTATAGCAACGGCGAATTTCGTGTCGGCGGCTAAAGCCGGCCAAGCGCCCAACGTCTATAGAGACACCAGCGATGATGCGGGGAAGCTATTCGCCGGCGGCCTTCTGCTCAACGTCAGCAAATACATGAACCCGGCCGATATAGAGGCCTCGTACATACCCGTAGCCGTCGAGAACTTCAAGCTGGGCAACTCCATCTACGGCCTCCCAGACAACGTCAACTATATCGTTATGTTCTATAACAAGAAGTACCTCAATAACACGCTGACCCAGAAGCTATTCGGAGTAAACGTAGACCAGCTCAACACCGATCAGCTCTTGCAGATATGCAGCCTCATAAACTCCACGTATAAAGTATGGTGTATAGCCTACGGGGCGGGCCAAGAGTGGGGCTATAGGTTCGCGGCGTGGTTCGCCGGCTTCGGCGGCCGGATATTCGACGACAAGGGCATGCCGCAGCTCAACTCCTCGGCTATGGTCAAGGCCATGGAGTTCTGGTACGACTTGACCTACAACAAGAAATACAACGCCCCAGGCGTGACCCCCAGCATAGAGCAACAGCTCTTCACGCAAGGGATTGCGGCAATAATCTTCGACGGGCCTTGGGACCTCAAAATATACGAGAAGGCCCTAGGGCCTAACCTAGGCGCCGCGCCTCTGCCCGTGATATCCGCGACCGGCAAGAGGGCCGCGCCCTTCATAGGCTCAACCGGCTGGGTCATAGCATCGCAGAAGGCCAGCGGCGCCTCGCAAGAGCAGATATACGCCTCTTTGGCCTTCATAGCCTACGTCACGAGCAAGAACGCCGAGATGAACCTCTGGAACTACGCAGGCGATATCCCCGCCCAGAAGGACGCCTACAACGCCGTGATGTCGCAGTTGGCCTCGGGCGCGTTGCAACCGGCCTACATGAACGACGTATATAAGGGCATATTGGAGCAAGCCCAATACGGCCAGAAGTTCCCCAACATACCTCAGATGGGCTTCTATTGGCCATGTTTCCACCAGTACTTCACCCTGTACTTCGCCAATAGGACCATAACCGCGACGCAAGCCGCACAGGAGATGCAGAGTTGTATGATAACCAACATGCAACAAGCCGGGCTGCTCCCGTCTTCCTAATGGCCTCCATAAAGACTATTTTTTCTAATTATTTTTATATTTTACCTGTTATTATAGTGGTAATATTTCTTTATTTATATCCAATTATATATACTATATATATTTCTTTTACTAACTTTAATTTATATCATTTTTTCGAGTATCAGTGGGTCGGGCTCTCCAACTACATCGCGGTGCTCACCTCGAGCACCTTCGCGCAGATCCTCCTAAACACCGCGATATGGACCGTGGGTAGCTTGATACCCATGATGACCGTCGGCTTTCTGCTAGCGCTTATACTCAACCAGAGGGACCTCAAGGGGAGGGGCGTCTTCTTCACGTTGCTCCTAGTGCCCTGGGCCTTCCCCGCGTTCATATCCCTCATAGTCTGGCAAGGCATGTGGAATTGGAAGTTCGGGATAGTCAACAAGATATTGTCTCTGTTCGGAATAAGCCCCATAGACTGGTTCGACGTAGTGCCCATGGCTTGGGTCATGTTGATACTCACCAACCTCTGGTTGTCCTTCCCCTACTACACCTCGGTCTTCTTATCTGCCCTACAGAGCATACCGGAGGAGCTCTACTCCATCGCTGAGATAGACGGCGCAAGTCGCCTCGCGCGCTTCCGCTACATAACGTTGCCGTTGATGAGGAGGACCATCGCGTTCGTGGGCATAGGCGGCTTCACCTTTACTTGGAATAACTTCTACCCGATATACATCTTGACCGGCGGCGGGCCCGGCAACGCCACCAACATACTGGTGGTCTACGCCTATCAAGCCGCGTTCCAGAACAGCCTTTATAACTACGCGGCCGTGTATTCCGTAATAGACGCGGCTATATTGATAGCCATGGCGGTGATAATGCTTAAGTTCTCCGGTGTGTTGGAGACGATAACATGAAGATCTGGGACGCGATCCGGCTAGGCGTCTCGTACGTCGTCTTGGCCATATCGGCGATAATAGCAGTTTTCCCTATCTACTACATAATCATCACTTCGTTAAGCGATGTGCCAACGATAGCCTCTATAAGCGTCAACAGCCTAATCCCGCAACCTAAAAGCCTCACGTTAGACGCATATAGGAATATACTCTTCTCAACGTTCTTCCAAGGAACAGGCTTCTTCGTTTGGTTGAGGAACAGCTTGATCTTGGCAAGCGGCACTGTGGCCTTATCGGTGGCGTTAGCCTTCCTATCCGGCGTGGCCCTCTCGAGGCTAAACGTGCCGGGGAAACGCGCCTTGATGGTGACGGTCTACGTGTTGACCTTCTTCCCCATGACGGTCACGGTCCTCCCGCTCTACCTCATGTTCGCCTCGCTTCACTTGATAAACACGTACTACGGGCTTATCTTGGCCTACTCGAGCGGCGTATCGGTCTACGGCGCTTATTTGGTGAAGCTGTTCGTCGACTCGATACCCAAGGAATACGAGGAGGCCGCCTTAATAGACGGGCTCTCGCGCTTCGGCGCTTTTACGAGGATCCTCTTGCCCCTCAGCAAGCCCGTCCTCGCCTTCATAGGGCTTTTGGCCTTCATGGGGGCCTACACCGATTACGCCATGGCCAACGTCTTCATAACCAGCGGCGATATGTGGACCTTGACGTTGGGCATGTGGTACCTCTCGTTCACTAACAGATCTACGCTCTACAACGTCTTCGCCGCCTTCGCGGTGCTCATGGGCATACCGATCATGGCCGTGTTCCTCGCCTTCCAGAAGTACCTCACTAAGATGTATACGATGAGCGGAGTCAAGGGATAGCCCTAGATCGCGAGCGTCAACCGTCAACAACGCCGTCTTTCTTCATGCGAATCCGCCTTATATCTCCCCACCGGCCAACGCCCGCCGTCTATTGAATATATCGGTATATCAGCCTCGAGCACCCCTCTGGCGTCCACTATGACTGGCGTTTTCATATGTCTAGCGAGCTCGCTGGCCTTGACCTTATAGACGCTGTGGTCCGTGGACACCACGGCTAGGGAGGCGCCGGCCAACGCCTCCTCAAGATCGGCGGTTAGCTTTATCCCGAGTCTCTCCAGCGTCTTGTCCCTCCTCACGTATGGGTCGTGGACCACTATGTTGGCCGGCCTTATCCCGAATTCGAGCAAGCCCCTGAGCAGATCGTACGTGGGGCTACGCCTAGTGTCGTCCACGTCGCCTCTGAAGGCCAGCCCCAACACGGCGATTTTCGCCTCGACGGGGTTGACGCCTTCTCTTATCATGGCCTTGACCGCGGCCTCGGCCACTCTGTAGGGCTGGGCCTCGTTCACGGCCCTCCCCAAGGCCGTCAAGGGGAGATCCACGCCTAGCTTCTCGGCCGTCCACATCAAGAAGTAGGGATACACGGGGATGCAGCTCCCGCCGACTCCGGTCCCCGGCTTGTGGACGTGGCTGTAGGGCTGGCTGTTGGCGGCGACTCTGGCCTCGGCGAAGGATACGCCCAAGGCGTTGGCTAGATTGGCCATCTCGTTGGCCAAGGCTATGTTCAGATCTCGGTATACTCCCTCCAACAGCTTCTCGAACTCCGCGGCCTTTATCGACGAGAGCTTTATAACGCCCTTCTTGGCCACCTTCTTGTAAAGCGCCGCCGCGACCTCGGCGCTTTTCGGCCCAACGCCGGCCACTATCTTGGGGTAGTTCTCCTCTATGTCCTTGAGCGCGTGGCCCACCATGATCCTCTCGGGGCTATAGGCGAGGTAGAAGTCCTCCTCGGCCGTCAGCCCAGACTCCTCGAGTACCGGCCTCACTACCTCCTCCGTGGTGCCGGGCGGCACGCTGGACTCCACGACGACGAGATCCTCCCTCTTCAGCCCTTGCGCTATCGCCTTGGCGGCCGATATAAGCGCCGAGAAGTCCACTTGTATGCTGGGGCGGGTCGAGGCCAAATATACGGGCACTGTGATGAACTTGGCCTTGCTCCTGATAGAGGCCATCTCGCCGTCCGTCGTGACCTCCATCCTCCCGGCCTTGACGGCCTCCGAGATGGCGCGCCTCACGTCCTCCTCGACGTACTCCACCACTCCGTTCGACAACGCGGCGACTTTCTCCGCGTCCACATCCACGCCTATTACCTTGGCCCCGGCGCGCGCCCACGCCGCGGCGAGCGCAAGCCCCACATAGCCGAGGCCGTAAACGGCGACGGTCAACTCGCCCCTCTCCAACAGCTCCACGAGCATGAGGAGGAGGGGCGGCCGATTTAAAACTACTACGCCAAGTAGGGCCTATACCACTCGTCCGCGAGGGCCGGCCTAACGACGCTAGAGGTCCCCTCCACGACGCCTGCGCGTTTAATAACAGCATCTCTGACCAAGGCCAGATCCAGCGGCAGGCTGGGGCCGTAGTGGGCCAACGTGTCGTTGGGCACCAGCAAGACGTCGCCTTTTGCGCACGCCCTACATCTAGCGCGCCTTATCCACGCGGCCTCCTCTGGCCTCGGCGCCTTGGTCTTGCCCTCGTAGAGCACCAGGGCCGGGTCGAGCCTCTCGACGAGCTCCACAGCACTCTCCAGCGAGCCCAAGAATCGGTATACGCAGTGTATCCCCTTGACGTATTTTATCCCCACCGCCTCCAGAGCAGACGCCGTAAAGGACTCGCGGCACGCCACGTCGTATCCGTCCAGGTAGAAGACCGCGAGCGCGTCCTCGGCGACGGGGCCGCCTCTGAGCAGATCCTTATAGACCCCGGCCACGTGATCGCCGAGCTCGTCGGCGTCGAGCAGCCTCGATACGAACTTGAAGTTGCCCAAGACGTCGTCGACGCTGGCGGGCGTCTCCACGACGGCTACCGGGGCTATCTCGTCCAGTCGGCCCACTAGGTCTTTCTGGACGGGGTAATACGCTATCACTAGATCGGGTCTCAGCTCCCGAACCGCGCCGATGTCCGCCGTAGTGAAGGACCCCACGTGCGGGACCTTGAGGACATCGCGGGGCCTGTACGAGAAGACATCTCTGCCGACTAGACGATCCCCGAGCCCTGCGACTAGGAGGAACTCGGTTATCGAGGGGTTCAAGGACACCACGCGGCGGGCTACGCCGTCTAGAGGCCGAGTCAACCACGGCATATCAAGGCCTCAGAACGGGGGTCTTGCCGAAGCCCGGCACGTCGAAGTACTGGCCCGAGGCCGGGAATACCCTCACGCCGACGGCTCTGCCCTTGCTCTTTGCGATAGCCTCTAGGTCTAGGAGGATCCTCCTCAAGCTGTTCTCGTCGGCTTCTATCGGCACCATGTCGAGGCCGGCCACGCACACTGAGGCGTACGAGACGAGTTTGCGGAGATCCAAGACGCCCTCCTCGACGAGCCTCTTCAACTCCTCGTCCTCAGCCAACGGCAACATCACCTCGCTGAAGCCCAGCAGCTTGACCCCCGAAGACCATATGGCCTCGTTGAGCGCCCTTATGGCGGCCATGGCGCCCCAATCCCCCACCCTCACGCCGAAAACTCTATGTATGGCCTTTGCGACGGATTTCTCGCCCCAAGGCGAGAGGCTCCCGTCGACGCCCAGGAAGGGCTCGCCGATAGAGGAGGCCAAGGATTCGCCGAGCTTTTCGGCTAGCCTCAACGCGGCGGGCACATCGTCGAGGGAGTTGATATCGTCGGGGTAGAGCGCAGAGAGCGCGACGCCCTCTCTGTCCACTATGGCGGCTGGATAATAGGGCGAGTCGTAGACGCGGCCTCCCAACAAGAGCGCCACGTTTCTGGCCAAATACGGCTCGCCGGCCTTATCTATCCTCTTCAAGAACTCCAGGTATCTGCCCACGGACGTAACCGTCGCGAACACGTCGTAAGTCCTCACGAGGTCCTCGAGGTCGTCGGCCTCGTAGACGCCTATAGCGGCGTACTCTACGCCAAGCTCCTCGAGGGCCTTTAAGGTCTGGACCACGCCTCCCCTCGGCGGGGTGGCCACCGAGACTCTTATCGTCAAGGGGCGCATCCGCCTCGCCGCGTCCAAGAAACGCGATATCCTCTCCGGGTCGAGCCTCCGCACGTTCAAGGCGATCGCCCTTATCTCCATGGCCGACACGAAGGACGGTTTTTAATAATACCAAGTGAGGGCGTGGGCGTGCTCCGGCGGGTATTGGCCGAGGGAACGGGCCTTGCACACGGCCTTGAACGGGCATTCGTCGCACTTGGGCCTATCCCTAACGCAGACCTTTCTGCCGAACGACCACAAGAAGTCGTCGAGCGTGAAGGGGTCGATCCCTGAGAACTTGGACACGAGCCTCCAAGCCAGCTTCACCTTCCTCCTCGCCTCGACATCCTCCTCCCGGCTCAGCTCGACGCCCTCGAATAGATAGCGGTAATCGACGTCGGCGATGCCCAACCTATAGGCGATTCTGGACAAGTGGTTGTCCACGGGTACGTCGAAGTTCTCCGGGTCCTTGAACTCCACGAGGCCCCTCCCGTCCAAGAACTTGGCCAAGAGGAGCGCCTTCTTGGCCACAGGGTCCTCGTACGCCCTTATGCGCCTCAGCCTCTCTATGAGCTCCGAGACTTTGTCGGGTATCAAGGCCTCGAAGCCCCCGGCCCTCAAGGCTTTGCGGCCCAAATCCCTCAAGAGGAGTAGCCTGACGTTGATATCCCACACCGGGATGCCGCCTATGGAGAAGAGCCTCTTGGCGTCGTCCGGGCCCAGCTCGGCCAGCCTCTCCGCTTTGAAGAGCCCGTCGTCGTAGGCCAACCGGCCGAGCCTCCAAAGGGCGTCTGCTCCGTGGAAGAACTCCCCGTTTATGTAGCCCTCGAAGGGGCCGAACGGCGTCGAGGTCCTGTGGTCCACGGCCACCATCGCGGTGAAGTAGGCCAGCTGGTCCTCCCTAGGGTCCGAGGGGGGCGGGTAGAACCTCTCGTCGAGGTATCTATCCCTTTTGAGGCCCAAGCCCCTCACCACGTCGGCCACCTCGCGTATCTTGTCGACGTCTATCGCGACGTCCACTGCCCGCGGGAGGTGCATAATTAAAAAACGTATAGGCGGCTCCCCCCATGCGCCTATGCGTGATCGTCAAGGGCTCCGTCTCGGTGGCGATAAGGCCCTCTTTCTCGGCCGTCAAGGGGGCTCTACACGGCCACGACTACGTCGTAAGGGCCGCCTTCTGCGGCCCCGACGATGTGGACTACTTGACCGACGCCGAGGAGCTCCAGCGGAGGCTCTGGTCCCTCTTGGCCGAGATGGACGGCAAGTACTTGAAATCTGCCCGGGAGCGGGGCGCGCCCGAGCCCTACTACGAGATCCCTTGCGGCCCAGAGGGCGCCAGCGGCGAGTGTTTGGCTAGATATATAGCGAGGACGCTCGGCGCTACTTGGGTCGAGGTATGCGAGGGCGGCTTGGCCACTCCTTGTTTCTACTACGGGCCGTAGTCACTGCCGTAGTTGCCCCCTGAGCTGCGAGTCGGCTTGGGCCAACCGCCCCGAGAGGGCCCTCCTCCACAAGGCGTTGAACTTCACGTAGCCCGTCGCCCTCTCCAAATAGACCTCCTTGGCGAAGTGGCCGTTCAGCGCCTCCTCCACGACGCCGCGGGCTAGCCGCCGCAAGGCCTTCCCGTATGCGCCGGCTCTGAGGAGTTGGCCGTAGGCGTCGACCGGCGATTGTAGGCGCAGAACGCCGTAGGGCCCCACCAAGGCCATGAGCCTCCCCAACTCGCCCAACTCCCCCGAGGCGTAGAGCTCCAACGCGGCGAGCTCTTGCGGCACGCCGGCCTCGACCATGGCCTCGAATGCGACCTCCAACGCGGCGAGCAGCGCCGCCTTGAGTATCTGCTCTCCTAGAAGATCGGCCAAGGCCTCGTCCCTCGCAGACGCCTCGACCGCGAAGCCTCCTTGTCTGAAGGCCCCCGCCAAGTCAGCGACGGCCAGCGCTATGTCCAACGCGTTTCCGGACGCGTCTTGGACAACCCCGACCACTGCGGCGAAGCCCCTTCCCTGCAGGTATCTGTCCCGCATCGCGGCCCCGGGGATCTTGGGCACGAACAACGCGACGTCGACGCCGCCGGGGGTCTCGAGCAAGCCGTAGGCCGCCGGGAAGCCGCTGGTCAAGACGAGGGCCTTCCCCGAATGTAGCCCCGGCAGCACCTCCGTCCGAAATATCTCGGGGGCCGCGTCGTCGGGGAGGGCCAACACCACCACGTCGCCCAGCTCGGCCGCCTCCGGCACTGGCCTCGGCTCGAAGCCGTCGGACTTCGCCCTCCTCGCGTGCTCCCCGCCGAGGAGGTCGCCCACGATGACCGACGCCCCGGAATCCCGCATGTTGAGCGCCAACGACCTCCCGACGTTGCCGTAGCCGATGACGGCCACGGCCCTCCCCTTGAGGAGATCCCCCTTGCCCTCTCTGTATATCTTGACCATATCGCCGTCGTCAACCCTATTTTAAAAAGACGCCGTCCGTGCGTGCGCGTGAAGGTCAAGATAATGGCCCCCCTATACTTCGGGCTGAATTCCGTGGACCAAATCTCCCTTGATTTAAACCTAGCGGATGGGACAAGCGTTGAGGACTTGGTGAATATATTAAATGAGATATATCCTGGCTTTAAGGATAAAATAATAAAAAATGGAAAAATATTGGAGATGCATGATATATTAGTAAACGGAAGATCCGTGGACTTCCTAGACGGGCTCAAGACGCGCCTTAAGGACGGCGACTTCGTCCTAATAGTCTCGCCATTTGGCGGCTAAATATTAATGATAAGATAAAAAGTTTTTTATAATAGATGAAATCATCTATATATGGCGGTATTTCGAGTTGCTCGAATAGATCTACATACCGAAAAAGTTACAGAAGAGGTGTACAAGGACGACATCCTCAAGAAGTTCCTCGGAGGCAGAGGGCTCGGCTCCTACTTGGCCCTCAAGGAGATACCGAAGGGGATAGACCCCTTCTCGCCGAGTAATAGGCTCTACATATTCGCCGGGCCGCTCTCCGCGATGGTCAACCTGTCGACGAGCCGCGTCACAGTCGTCACCAAGTCGCCGCTGACGGGCTCCTTGACTCACGCCAACGCAGGCGGGAACTTCGCGTATTGGTTGAGGAAGTCAGGCTACGACGGTCTGATAATAGAGGGCGCCGCCGAGGACCCCGTCTACGTGGTCGTCAAGGACGGCGATGTGGCCATAAAGCCCGCTAAACACCTCTGGGGCAAATGGACGGGCGCCACTATCAAGGCCCTCTTGAGGGAGAACGGCTTCCCCGAGGAGGAGAAAGCTGCCGGCGCCGCCGTCATCGGGCCGGCCGGCGAGAACTTAGTGAGGATAGCAGGCATCAGGATGTCCGACTACGAGCGCTTCGCCGGGAGAGGCGGCGTGGGCGCGGTCATGGGCTCCAAGAAGCTGAAGGGCATATTGGTCTGGGGCACCCGCGATCTGCTCAAGGACGTGAAGGACAGGGCCAAGTTCATAGCCGAGTCTACCAAGTTGGCCCAGAGGCTTATGTCGGGCCCCACGGCCAAGGCGCTCCACATATACGGCACCAACTTGCTGACGGCCGTCATAAACTCCATAGGCGGTTATCCCATTAGGAACTTCGAGACGGGCTACGCCGAGGAGGCCGACAAGCTGACCGGCGAGTACATAAAGAAGAACTACGTGGTGGAGACGCACGCGTGTATGATGTGCCCCATAGCGTGTACCCAACACGTGATGGTGAAGAGCGGCCCCTACAAGTTCGTGGGCAAGGCCAAGTACGAGTACGAGAACACTTGGGCCCTCGGCGGCAACATAGGCCTCTTCGACCCCGAGGCGGATCTGAGGCTCCAGAAATTGGCCAACGAGCTAGGCCTCGACACGATCTCGTTGGGCAACACGCTCGCGGCCGCGATAGAGTTGGCCAAGAGGGGGAAGCTCAAGCTGGACGTGGACTGGGGAGATGCCGGAGCTCTGGTCGATCTAGCCATAAGGACGGCCAACAGGAGCGATATAGGCGACGACCTCGCCGAGGGCGATTACAGGCTCGCGTTGAAGTACGGCGAGCCCAGCGTCTTCCGCGGCTCGAGAGGACAAGGCCTCCCGGCCTACGACCCGAGGGCGTTGAAGGGATTCGCCTTGTCCTACTTCACCGCCAATCGCGGCGGCGACCACCTCGAGGCGTATTCGCCCACGTGGGAAGTGCTCGGCGTTCCCGAAAAGGTGGACCCGCTCTGCGAGACTCCCGAATGTATCGAGAAACAAGCGAGGATAGTGATATACGCCCAACACCTCATGGCTTTGACGGACTCGGTGACCTACTGCAAGTTCGCCACGTTGGACCGCGAGGGCATATTCGAGAAGGACTTGGCGTATCTCTTTAACTTGGCCTACGACTGGGACGTCACGCCCGAGGATATGTTGACCATAGGCGAGCGCATATTCAACGTCGAGAGGCTCTTCCACGTCAAGGAGGGCAAATGGGTTAAGGACGAGCTCAACCCGCACTTCAGGAACCCGATACCCACGGGCCCGGCCAAAGGCCACTCTGCAGCCAAGATGTTCGACGAGGGGATAAAGGTGTACTACAAGCTGAGGGGCTGGGTGGACGGCAAGCCTACCTATGAAACTCTGAAGAGGCTCGGCCTAGAGGAGTTCCAGTACCTACTTTGAATTTTTAAATACATATACGTTTTTTCTCATGAGGATTAAGGTGAGGTATTTAGCAACGCTCTACGACCTAATGGGTACCATGAAGGACGTGTTGGAGGTGCCCGACGGGTCGACCGTGATGGACCTAATCAAGGCCATAGACGAGAGATACGGCGGGAGGTTGTCCAAGGAGATACTCGATGGCGAGAGGCTCAAGGACGAGTACAACGTGTTGGTCAACGGGCGATCCGTCGAGTACCTCGCGGGCTTGGGCACGAGGCTCAAGGACGGGGACGAGGTCGTCTTCTTGCCGCCAGTGGGCGGCGGCTAATCGCTCGGGGAGCTACGTTTGGCCTTCCATTTCTTGTACATCTCAATCCACCTCTTCGCCGTTCCGTTGAAGTACATCTCCAAGGCGGCTCTTATGGCCTCGTTCCTCGTGACGAAGATGCCCTTCGTCACGAGGAAATCGACTTTCTTGACGGTGTTCTTGGTGAGGGTGAAGGAAACGAGCTTCATTCTATCCCCCTTCTTCTGCCTCATGTGTTGTTCATTGATTTGTAATATATATCTTACGTTAGATCCTCTATTAACTAATACAAGTCAAGCCTTTACTTCGTATCTACCGTCGGGCCAGACGGTCGCAGTAGCTCTCCTAGTGGCCCAACACGAGAAGACCACGGCCAACGCGAAGGTGGCGGGATGTCTATACGCGTACTCTATATGGACGTCCAACGCCGTTATGTTCCCGCCAACGCCGTGGGCGCCTAGGCCCAGCTTGTTTATGGCCTTGAGGAGGGCCTCCTCCATTTTGGCGACCTCGGGGTTCTGGTTCCTGGAGCCGACGGGCCTAAGGGTAGCGGCCTTCTTGGCCAACTTAGCCGCGGCGTCGAGGGTGGGCCCGATGCCTATGCCCACTATCACGGGCGGACAAGGCATGGGCCCCGCGTCTATGACGGACTCGAGCACTATTCTGGGCAACTCCTTGAGCGCCACGCCGGGGGGCAAGACCATCGCCTTGCCCGGCAGCTCCGACCCGCCTCCTTTGGGCACGTAGGTGAACTGCAGATAATCGCCGTCGAACAGCTCGACGTCGAATACCGGAACGCCGATGCCCGTGTTATCCCCGGGGTTCCTCTCGACGAAGGGATC
Source organism: Thermoproteus thermophilus (assembly GCF_055392855.1). NCBI lineage: Archaea > Thermoproteati > Thermoproteota > Thermoprotei > Thermoproteales > Thermoproteaceae > Thermoproteus > Thermoproteus thermophilus. The sequence goes on along the minus strand of NZ_AP042466.1, from coordinate 1,324,486 downwards.
CGTCGTGTTGGGCCTCAGCGGAAGCTCCTTTGTCGTCTGCCTCACGGCCTCTGTGAGTATGGAGAGGACCTTGCTCCTGATGGGGAAGCCGTCTCCCAGCTTCACGAAGAAGGTGGGGACGCCCGTGTCCTGGCAAACGGCCGACGTAGTCGCCGTTGCTAGTTCTATGTTTTTGAGGATCGCGCCCAGCTGCACCTTGGCCGCCTCGGAGGCCTCCTCGCCGTGGGCCCTCCTCAACGCGCCGACCACGTCGAGGGCCGGGGAGATGCTCGCCTTGACGATGGCCTCCTTTGCGGCCTTGAGGACTACCTCTTCGAGGTTCATGTAGCTATCCACTAGATAAAAAATATTGCTAACTCCATCAACTCCTTTAGGCCGGAGACGATGGGAAGACCTAAAATAACTTAGTCTTCATTTTCCATGGCCACGTACAAGCTCACGACGCCTCTCGGGGACGAACAAGTGGAGAGGCTGAGGGTCGGCGATACGCTCTACATATCGGGCATTATCGTGAGCGCGAGGGACGCGGCGCACGCGAGGATGTTGGAGTACATCAAGGAGGGCAAGCCGTTGCCCGTCGACTTGAGAGGCGGCGTGATATACCACGCGGGGCCCGTCGCCAAGAAGGAGGGGGATAAGTGGAGGATAATAGCCATGGGCCCCACCACGTCGGCTAGAATGGAGGCGTTCGAGGCCGATGTCATAGAGAGGCTCGGCGTTAAGCTGATAATAGGCAAGGGCGGCATGGGCAAAAGGACCGCCGAGGCCATGAGGAAGTACAAGGCGGCTTACGCGATCTTCACCGGCGGGGCGGGGGTGTTGGCCGCCCAAGCGATAAGGAGAGTCGTCGACGTGCACTGGCTGGACCTCGGCATGGCCGAGGCCATGTGGGTCCTCGAGGTGGAGGACTTCGGGCCTCTCACGGTCATGATAGACTCTACGGGCTATAACTTCTACGACGAGGCGAGGGAGAAGATGAAGGCCAAGGTGCCCGAGCTGGTGAAGGAGCTGGGCGAGGTCTTCAAGGCGTAGTCGATTGTACAACGACGACGGAGCTCCCCGGCGCTGGCCGCCTCAAGTTTAACCTAACGGTGCACACCACATCTCTACACGATATGGAGGCGCCCATCTTTCTGGCTATGGCGAGGGCCTTCACGTTCTCCCTGAAGACCTCTGCCTTAACGGCGTCGAAACCCAAGCGGGGGAGCAAGGCTGCGAAGAGCTCCGCTATCCTGGTGCCGTAGCCCTTCCCTTGTAGGGCGTCCACGACGACTAGCCCCGCCTCGGCAACCTCGCCGCAGGGAACCACGTCCACGACGGCCAAAGGCGTTCTGTCCCGCAAGACCAAGAAGGTTCTGCCCCCGCAAGACCATATGCGCTCGTAAACGGTAGCCGGGTCCTTCACGGCGGCGAGGAATCTGAGGTATCTGCTCTCCTCGCCGACCATGGAGTAGAACCTCCTTATCTCGTCGTAAAGGCCTGTGATCTCGTAGTAGTCGAGATCCACGTGTTCTTACATTATATATCTTTAAAAATCTTATTATTCCCAAAAATGAATTTAGTTAAGTTAATAAATTCTATGAATTTTTAAAAGATACTGTTTTTATTTGTCTAGAAGGAAGTTTTTATAGATATAGAAAGATGTCCATTTTTAAGAATACCTCAATCGTGCGAGGCCGCGACGGCCGCGCCCTTGACGGCCTCCGATACGTACCTCTCGCGGTTCTTCTCGAAATCGTCGGCTTGATAGGCCTTGATCTTGGCCAATATCTTGGGGAGCGTCGTGTACTCCATCTCCTCGGGCGGTAGGCGATGGGGCTGGAACGGGCCCATGCGGCGTATGTACTCGGTTATCTGCGCGGCTAGTTGGCGCGTGTAGTCGAAGGCGGGGTCGTCGAAGAGGTCGACGGGGCCCTCGAGGTAGCCGTCGTGTAGCTGCCAGCCCAAGGCGCCCACTTTGGGCGGGCCGTCGAACCTGGTCATCTTGGCGCCAATCGCTATCCTCTTCTCGGCGTCTATTTGATAGAAACGCATGGGCATGAGCGGCCCGGCGTGGGATCCCCTCATCCATCCGTGGACTAAGTGCGGATAGGCGAAGGCCTCCAACACCTCGCCGACTGCCGGCATTCCGTGTTGGGCCCTCACTATGGCCACCGGGTCGTCCTTGCCCACGTAGCGGCCCGCTATGAGGTTCAGCCTCTCGACGCTAACGGCGGCTGCCGGCGCGCCGTCCGCTCGCCTGTACACGCGCCTAATTATATAACGACCCGTCGTGCCTATAAGGCCCAGGAGGGAGTAGGACTCCTCCGGCGCCCTCAATAGATATACTTTATGTTCATACACGTCCAACACCTCGAAGAGGAAGCCCTCGTGCATAGCGGGGTCTATCACTAAGCCCGCCGTGTTGAAGGGGTCGGCGAACATCTTATACATGGGTAAGTTAAAGGCGCCCGGCTCGGTCTTATCTGCGGCGAAGGTTATAATAGGTTCGGAGGGCCTCTCCTCGATCTCCAGCTCCGCCACTTGCGGCCCCATGCCCCTCACGTTGCCCGAGAAGGCCTCCTTCAGCAAGTCTTGCCCGGCGCCGTAGAGCTTGTACCTCCTAGCGACCTTCTCGGTCACCTCCTTGAATATATCCCAAGCCAGCCCGTGTATCTCGGGGTTGTCGGGGCCTTTCGTATGGGTCATGAGCAAAGATATGTCGTCCCCCACGTTGTAGGCGAAGTAGTCTATTAGGAGCCCCCTCTTCTGCGCATCCTTGAGCCTCTCCGCGGCCAGCTCTAGCATTTTGGGGTGGACCCAAGCGTGGCCGGGCCATCCGCCCACGTCGGCTTTTATGATAGATATCGTGACCTTCATGAGTCGGCCGGCTGGTGCGTCTATAAAAGTTTTGGTAGTACAATTACAGTTTACTCAATCGTTATTACAAGTTAATTGAAGTATACTGTATAGCATTAGGAATGTATGAGCTTAAAAATATACATACCGTAGGCGCTTCTGATGCTATACGGGACAGTATTCCTATCTCTGATGCTGAGTAGATTAGCAACTAATTAGGTCTATATAGGTATATATAAATGATTTTGTACATAACTATCATTATAGATATTTGTATTTTCTGTGGAACATTTTATCATACTTTCCTGAATCTATCTTGTAGATTGGTTTATCCTAGAAATAGTTGTTCCTATAAATATATAATAAATTAGTTTAATTATATATATAATCTATTTTACTAAGATTTTCAGAGAATATTTATAAAAACAATTTATTCTAATCTTCTATGTCCCTGGAAGAGAAGAACTTGCCCTTCGAGGAATACGTCGCCAACGACAAATGGCGCTCGCGAACGATCGACGTAAAGGCCTATTGGGAGTTCCACAAGAGGTCCGTCGAGAACCTAGAGGAGTTCTGGGCCTCGATAGCCAGAGAGCTCGAGTGGTTCAAGCCCTGGGAGAAGGTGCTGGACGCCTCGAACCCGCCGTTCTACAAGTGGTTCGTGGGAGGGGAGTTGAACCTCTCGTACCTAGCGTTGGACAGACACGTGAAGACTTGGCGCAAGAACAAGCTGGCCTTGATATGGGAGGGCGAGCCGGTGGACCAGTCGGGATACCCCACGGACCGCCGCAAGTTCACCTACTACGACATGTGGAGGGAGGTCAACAGAGTGGCCTACATGTTGAGGAACAACTTCGGGATAAGGAAGGGGGACCGCATAACTTTGTACTTGCCGATGATACCCGAATTGCCCATAACCATGTACGCAGCCTGGAGGATAGGCGCGATAACCAACGTCGTGTTCTCGGGCTTCTCGGCCGACGCTTTGGCCGATCGCATTAACGACTCCCAGTCCCGCCTCGTCATAACCGCGGACGGCTTCTGGCGTAGGGGGAAGGTCGTGAGGCTGAAGGACATAGTGGACAAGGCCTTGGAGAAGGCGCCCTCTGTCGAGAACGTGATAGTGTACAAGAGGCTCGGCCTAAACGACGTGCCCATGACCGAGGGCAGGGATTGGTTCTGGGACAAGGCGATGGCCGGCGTGCCCCACAACGCCTACGTGGAGCCCGAGAGGATAGAGAGCACGCATCCCTCCTATATGCTCTACACGTCGGGCACCACGGGCAAGCCCAAGGGCATAATTCACGATACGGGAGGCTGGGCCGTCCACGTATACGCCACTATGAAGTGGGTGTTCGACTTGAAAGACGACGACATCTACTGGTGCACGGCAGATATAGGGTGGGTGACCGGGCATTCGTACATCGTGTTGGGCCCCATGCTAATGGGCGCTACCCAGGTCATGTACGAAGGAGCGCCGGACTTCCCGCAGCCTGATCGTTGGTGGGCCATTATAGAGAGATATGGGGTGACCGTGCTCTACACCTCGCCCACGGCCATAAGGACCTTCATGAGATTCGGCGAAGAGTGGCCCAGGAAACACGACCTATCGACGTTGCGCATAATACACTCCGTGGGAGAGCCGATAAACCCCGAGGCGTGGAGATGGGCTTACACGAACTTGGGCTATCAAAACGTGGCGTTCGGCTCCACTTGGTGGATGACCGAGACGGGCGGCATAGTGATATCCCACGCGCCCGGCCTCTACTTAGTGCCCATGAAGCCCGGGACCAACGGGCCGCCTCTGCCCGGCTTCGAGGTAGACGTCGTCGACGAGAACGGCAAGCCGGTCCCGCCCGGCGTCAAGGGCTATTTGGTAATCAAGAGGCCTTGGCCCGGCATGCTGCACGGCATTTGGGGAGACCCGGAGCGGTACATAAAGACCTATTGGTCTAGGTTCCCCGGCATGTTCTACGCCGGCGATTACGCCATAAAGGACAAGGACGGCTATATATGGGTCTTGGGCAGAGCGGACGAGGTCATAAAAGTGGCCGGGCACCGCTTGGGCACCTACGAGCTGGAGTCCGCCCTGATCTCGCACCCCGCAGTGGCAGAGGCCGCGGTGATAGGGGTGCCCGACCCCATCAAGGGCGAAGTGCCCATAGCCTTCGTGGTGCTCAAACAAGGAGTGGCCGGCACCGACGAGTTGCGGAAAGAGCTGAGGGAGCACGTGAGGAGGACGGTGGGCCCGATAGCCGAGCCCTCGCAGATATTCTTCGTCACGAAGTTGCCCAAGACGCGCTCGGGCAAGATAATGCGGAGGTTGTTGAGAGCCGTGGCGACCAACGCCCCTCTAGGGGACGTGACCACGCTGGAGGACGAGACCTCCGTGGAGGAGGCGAAGAAGGCGTACGAGGAGTTGAAGAAAGAAATACAGTAATAAATATAGATTTTGTTTTAAAACATTTACTTTTACATTATTAAAGAGTTCTACATCAGCATCAATATTTAAAAATACTTGTTATCTTATACATATGGGCAACGGAAGTACTGCCAATCCAGCCCCTCTGGGCCTATCGGGCTTCGCGTTGACGACGTTAGTGCTCAGCTGCTTCAACGCGGGCTTGCTCAGCGGCCAAGGCGTGCCGGTGGTCCTCGGCCTCGCGGCGTTCTACGGCGGTCTCGCCCAGCTAGTCGCCGGGATATTGGAGTACTTCAAAGGTAATACGTTCGGCTACGTGGCGTTCTTCACATACGGCGCCTTCTGGGAGTGGTTCTATCTAACCGTCGCCTACTTCCCCTCGTCCTTGGCCTACATCTCCATAGTGCTCTGGGCCTTCGGCATCTTCACCTTCGTGATGTGGATAGGGACCTTCAGGGCCAACGCGGCGTTGTTCGTTGTATTTCTACTCTTATGGATAACTTTCTTCCTCCTAGCAGCCGGCGCCACCGTCGCGGGAGGCTACGTGGGCATATTGACTGCGCTGGCCGCTTGGTATACCGCGTTCGCCCAAGTCATAGCCGAGATGTGGGGAAAGGCCGCAGGAGCCTTCTTGGGCCCGCCTGTGGTTAAACCCAAAAAATAGCCTTTTTTAAACGCCCCGGCTTTTGCAGAGGTTTATAGACCCTCTAGATCGAACTGACGTGACTCCCCTCGAGTTCGCGGGCATAGTAGCGCAGATCTACGCCATCGAGAACCCGTTGGGCAAGTTAGGTCTGGTGGGCGAGATGGCCATGGATAGACCTCAAGAATTCGAGAAGGCCATAAGGGCCATGGCGATAACCGTAATGGCGTTATCGACTGTGTTCTCCCTCATAGGCGGCCCGCTCCTCTCGGCGCTTAACGTCGACTTGGTCAGCTTCAAGATAGCGGGCGGCTTGATAATCCTATCCACGTCTGTATTGACGTTAGTCCACGGGAGCACGACGACGTTGAGCGGAAAGCTCGAGGAGGCCGCCGTGGTGCCGTTGGCCACCCCCCTCATAGTGGGGCCCGGCACAATGACGACGCTGATACTCTACTCGTCGCTTTACGGCCCGTCCATAACCCTCGCGGGCGCCTTGACGGCCTCGGCCCTCTCCGTGGCCACTCTATACGCCGGCGCTCGGCTCGTGAAGTCGTTCGGGCCCATCCCGGCCAGAGCGTTGGGCAGATTCATGGCGTTGATCATCGCCACGACCGGCACAAAGCTGATGTTGTCGGGCATATCGCAGTACGCGGCTGGGCTCCGTTGAACGCGCATTAGTAGTAGATATAAAGGACTAAGCAAGAGATAATTTTTGTAAACTGTTTACATGATACAAATTTTTTATTTGAATTTCTCGAGTAGCTTATATTTTATTTCTGATTAGTTCGTTGACATATATCGAAGTGAAAATATTAATACACATATTTACAAGATAGTTAATGGTAGAAATCAGCTTTTTGGTCGGCGGGCCGCAGGGCAAGGGCGTCGAGACGGCCTCGGTGATGCTGATATACGCCGTGGGCTCGGCCGGGTATTACGTGTACGGCAGAAGGGAGTTCTGGTCCAACATAGCCGGCGGCAGGCACAGCTACTTCGTGGGCAAAATAAGCGATAGGTGGCCCCCGGGCGGCATAACCAATAGGGTGAGGCTGGCCCTCCTCATGGACGGCCACTCGGTGTTCGAGCACATGTTCCACATCGAGCCAGGAGGAGTCGTCGTCTACAACACGGAGGAGGACGGCAAGACCTTGGAGTCGTTCGTGATGATGTCGAGGACGGCCCAAGAGAGGCTCAACGCGTTCTTCAAGAGGCGAGGCCTGGAGCCCACGGTCAAAAACGCCGTGGAGTACATGAAGTCGCAAGGAGCGAGGATCGTGGGCTTGCCCTTCAACAAGGTCTTGTTCGAGATAGGTCGAAAGATAGGCGTCACGTCCCCCGTCATGTTGTCGCGTTTCGTGAACACCTTGGTCGTAGCCGTGGGGGCATCCCTCTTGGGCCTATCCGTGGAGCACGTGGAGAAGGGGGTGGCTTTCGCCTTGGGCAGGAAGAAAGAGGTCATAGAGCAGAACAAGATGGTGGCGGCGGAGGTCGCGAAGCTGGTGAACGAGCGCGTCGAGACGTTGACGCCGAGGACGCCGGAGGTCAAGCGCATCTACTGGAACGGCAACGAGGCGGTGAGCGTCGGCAAGATCATGGGCGGCGTCAGGTTCATATCCTTCTACCCCATCACCCCATCGACCGACGATCCCATGTTCGCCGAGAGGAAACTGCCCTATCCGGTCCTCCCGGCCACAGAGGAGTTGAAATCCATGGAGCGAACAGGCGCCGTGGTTCTGCAGACGGAGGACGAGCTGGCCGCCATAGCTGCCGCGGCCGGGGCCGCCATGGCGGGCGCCAGGGCCGCCACGGCCACGTCGGGGCCGGGCATGAGCTTAATGGCCGAGACCATATCCATGTTGGGCATGGCGGAGCTGGGCGTCGTGTTGACGCTCTGGTCCAGGGCGGGCCCCAGCACTGGGCTGGCCACTAGGACGGGCCAGCATGATTTGTTCTACTCCATATTTATAGGACACGGCGAATTCCCCAAGATAGTCCTAGCGAGCGGCGACCTCGAAGAGGCCTTCTACGACGCCATTAAGGCCGCGAACTGGGCCGATAAGTACCAAGTGCCCGTGATACACCTAGTGGACAAGGACCTCTCCAACACGTTCGCCGTGATGCCCGTCCCCGATCCCTACTCGGTCAAGATAGAGAGGCCTCAGCCGATCGTGTTCCCCGAGGAGAGGAACGCCAATAGGTACGAGATAACCGAGGACGGCCTCCCCGTCAGGCTCCTCCCCGGCGTGTCCAAGGCCGTCTACCACGTGGTTTCGCTGGAGCACGACCCCGAGGGCGATCCCGACGAGGACGCCGAGATGGTCAAGAAGATGTACGAAAAACGCATGAGGAAGATGGAGCTCATATCGAGGGAGATACCCGACGAGGACAAGGCCAAATACTACGGCCCTCCCGACGCCGACGTCGTCATAGTCTCGTGGGGCACCACCAAGCCGCAGATACTCTCGGCCCTCGAGAAGTTGAAAGGAGTGGGGTTCCTCCAGCTGAGGCTCTTGTACCCGTTCCCTGCAGATCTAGTAAAACGCTATCTACAAGGCAGGAGGACCTTGTTCATAGAGGGCAACTACACGGCGCAGAGCTCCATGTTGGTGAGGATGTACACGGGCATCTCGGCCGACGCGGTCGCGGTCAAGTACAACGGAAGGCCCATAACGATGGACGACGTGTTGGAGGCATACGAGCGCTTCTCCAAAGGCGAGAAACGAATAGTGCTGGAGTGGGACCTATGACGACCGTCAAGGTGTCCTTGAAGAGGACTCCGCAGGACTACAAGTGGACTAAGCCGCCCGAGTGGTGCCCTGGCTGTGGGCATTTCGGAGTGTTGCAAGCATTGTTGCAAGTATTCGCCGAGCTCGACATGGACCCCTCGAGGACCGTGTTGGTGTCCGGCATAGGCTGTAGTAGCAGGTTGCCGCATTACGTGAGGACGGTCTCGGCCCATACGATACACGGGAGGGCGGTGCCCTTCGCCATAGGCCTAAAGTTGGCCAACCCCAACTTGGAGGTCATCGTAGTGGGCGGAGACGGCGATTTGTTCGCAATAGGCGGCAACCACATACTCGGAGCCGGCCGTAGGAACGTCGACTTCACCGTGATATTGATGGACAACGCGGTCTACGGCTTAACGCGCGGCCAGGCGGGCCCAACGCTCCCGTTGGGCATGCAGCCCAAGGCTTTGAACAAGCCCAATCCGCACTCAGACCTCAACCCGTTGCTCGTGGCCTTGGCGTCGGGCTTCACCTTCATAGCCAGGGCCTACAGCTACGACATAAAATACACGGCGAAGATGATCAAGGAGGCCATACTGCACAAGGGCTCCGCGATAGTCCAAGTCCTCAGCCCCTGCGTGACCTACAACAACATAATGACGAGGGAGTGGTACGAGAAGAGGGTCTATAAGCTCGACGAAGACCCCACGTGGGACCCAGTAGTGCGCGACGAGAAGGAGGACTACGAGAAGAAGAAACGCGCTATAGAGAAGATAGTGGAGCCTGATAGGCTCGCCCTCGGCGTGTTCTACAAGAACGAGCTGGTGCCGACGTTCGAGGAGAGGTACGCCTCTATGTACGACCCCAACTACGCTAAGATCCCGCCTGCGCTTCAGCCCATAGAAAAGGACGGGAGGTCCGTGATCGACTTCTACAAGCTAATGGCGGACAGGATACTGTAATCACAAGCTTTTCCCCAAGGCCCTCGCGAGGGCCCTCGCCTTCTCCACGAGCTCGCCGAATTGGGCGAAGGTCAACTGCTGCGCGGCATCGCTTAAGGCCTTGTCTGGTTGTGGGTGCACCTCGACTATGAGGCCGTCGGCCCCCGCCGCCAATATGGCCAAGGCCAACGGTATCACGAAACGGCGATCGCCCGCGGGGTGGCTTGGATCGCCTATGACGGGCAGATGGGTAGCCTGCTTGGCGTAGGCTATTGCGCCTACGTCTAGCGTGAAGCGGAGCGTCCTGTCGAAGGTCCTTATGCCCCTCTCGACGAGGACGACGTCGCCGTTGCCGTGGAGAGCCACGTACTCAGCAGCCGCGAGCCACTCGTCCACAGTGTTGCCGAAGCCTCGCTTCAAGAGGACGGGCTTGCCCGCGCGGCCCAGCTTTTTGAGGAGCGAGAAGTTCTGCATGTTCCTAGCCCCTATCTGCAAAGCGTCGGCGTATTTGGCCACTAGGCCGATGTCTTGCGAGTCCATCACCTCGGTGACTACGGGCAAGCCCGTGGCCTCCTTGGCCTCAGCGAGCAGTTTGAGCCCCTCCTCGCCCAGCCCTTGGAACGTATACGGAGAGGTCCTCGGCTTGAAGGCCCCTCCCCTCAACGCGTGGGCGCCCATCTCCTTGACGGCCCTCGCCGCCGCCAAGATCTGCTCCTTGCTCTCCACGGCGCAAGGCCCGGCGATTATGAACACCTTCCCCTCGACGATTTCCCTATCCCCTATTCTCACCGGCGTGGGGTCCTTCTTCCACGCGCGGGACACCAGCTGGTATTCGCCCTTGAGCTCTATCTCCACGTCGGCCCCCGAGGGCGAATTGGCCTTAACTCCAGGCGGCGTGGTCACTATATAGTAGCCCCAGGCCTCTATATACCAAGAGGAGAGGCCTTCGGCGTCGAGGCGCTCCTTGAAGGCCTTGGCCCTCTCCGGGTTCTTGAAGGCGTAGAGCATGCGCCGAATTTCGGCGATCTATATAAGTCTTCAATTAATAAACCGGACCTATCACATGGGGTTCGAGCTAGTCGTAAGAAACGCCGTAGAGGTCGTGACAGAGGAGGAGGTGAAGGCGCGGATAGGCGGTAGGGCCTACGTCGGCTACGAGCCCGTTTGGCCCGTCCACGTGGGCTGGCTCGTTTGGCTGTACAAGGCGAGGGACCTCGTCGAGGCCGGGTTCGAGGTGGTGCTCCTCGAGGCCCTCTGGCACGCTTGGATTAACGACAAGGGCGATTTCAAGACCTTGGAGGAACACGCGGCGAGGATAAGGGAGCTAGCCGGGAGGATATCGGGGAGGTTCAAGTTCAAGGACGGGAGGGAGCTAGCCGCCGATCCTAAATACTGGGAGCTCGTGGTCAAGGTGGCCAAGTCGTCGTCTTTAGCGCGTATAAAACGCGCCGTGCCCATAATGGGCAGGAGGCAAGAGGAGGTGGAGCTGGACTTCTCGAAACTGCTCTACCCGGCCATGCAAGTCGCCGATATGTTCTACCTAGACGTCGACGTGGCGCTAGGAGGGCTCGACCAACGGAGGGCTCACATGTTGGCGCGCGACGTGGCCGAGAGGCTGGGCCTCAAGAAGCCCGCGTCGATACACACGCCCATAATAACGTCCCTCAGCGGCGTCGGGAGGATGGAGGGCACCAGCAGGGAGGTGGACGAGGTGTTGGCGCTCTACAAGATGTCCAAGTCCCGACCCGGCTCGGCGATATATGTGACCGACTCGCCCGAGGAGGTCGCTAAAAAGGTCTGGTCCGCCTACTGTCCCCCGAGGGAGGTGGAGTTCAACCCCGTGTACGAGCTAGCCGCATATCTGCTTTTGCCCTATCGGGGACCCCTCGAGATAGGGGGGCGGAGGTATGAGGACCCCAAGACGCTCGCCAAGGACTACGAGAGCGGCGCCCTCCAGCCTCAAGCGCTCAAACAAGCCGTGGTCGACGGGCTCATCGACATGCTCTCCAAAATTCGCTAGTTCCTCGACCTCGGCGGGTTATCTCTGGGCCGAAAGCCGCACGGCCTCGGGCAACTCCTCGGTAATGTTTAAATATAGCTCCTTGACGCACGGCATGGAGATCGCCTCGGGGTACGCGAAATCGGGGTGGGCTCCTTAGCGGAGTTGGCTTGCGAGGCTAGGCGAAAGCTCCTCATAATGGCCGCCTACGATCCCGGGATTCACATCGGCTCGTCCCTGTCCGTCATCGATATACTAACCGCCTTGTACGGCACCGGCAGGGTTAAGTTCAACGCCCACAACGGCGTCGCTTCGAGGAACTACCTCGTGCTCTCTAAAGGCCACGCCGTCCACGCCATATATGCACTGGCCTCCGTCTTCGGCTACTTGAACCAAGACGAGCTAAGGGAGACCGGCTCTCTGGGCAGCAGGCTCCAGAACCATCCCGAGGACGACACGCCGTTTGTGGACTTGTCCAACTCCGGCTCCCTCGGGCTGGGGATAGGCATGGCCGTGGGGCTCGCCATGGGGCTGAGGCTTAGGGGATCCGCGGGGAGGGTCTATTTGATAACCGGAGACGGCGAGCTGGACGAGGGCATTTCCTGGGAGTCCTTCGCCGTGATCTCGTCCTATCGCCTCAACAACGTGATAACCATAGTGGACTTAAACGGGGCCCAGCTCGACGGGCCCTCCGAGGAGGTGTTGAGGAAGGGCGATATAGCCGGGAGGTTCAAGGCCTTGGGCTTCTTCGTCCAGACGGTCGACGGCCACGACCTCGAGAGCCTCGTCAAGGCCCTCGAAGCCGCCGAGGGGTCGAGCGCCCCCAGCGTGATAATAGCGAGGACTATTAGGGGGAAGGGCGTGGACGGCCTAGAGGGCTCCACCAGGCAGAGGATACCCAGAGACGAGGCCTTGGCCCTAGCCGCGAGGGTGACATGTCGTTAGTCGAGGAGTTGACCCCCAGAGAGGCCGCCGGCAAGGCTCTGGCGGATCTAGGCGATCTCAGAAACGACGTGGTGGTCCTCGTGGCGGACACGGGCGAGACCACGAGGGCTAAGTTCTTCGCCGAGAGGCATCCCGAGAGGTTCTTCAACGTGGGCATAGCCGAGCAGGCCATGGTGGCCATAGCCGCCGGCCTCGCCTCGGCGGGCTTCATGCCGTACGCGTTGACGTTCGCCGCCTTTATGGCGAGGGCTTGGGAGATAGCCAGGAACTCCGTAGCGCGCTTGAACTTGCCCGTGAGGCTAATCGGCACGCACGCGGGATTCTCAGATCCCTACGACGGCCCCTCTCACCAGGCCCTGGAGGACATAGCGCTCTTCAGAGTCCTGCCCAACTTCACGGTGATCGCCCCGGCCGACTCTTGCGAGACTTACAGAGCCGTGATGGCCTCCGCCGAGGTCAAGGGGCCTGTCTACATAAGGGTGGGGAGGGATTTCCACGTTCCAGCGACGTGCGACATGTACAAGACCTTCGAGGTGGGCAAAGGCTACGTCGCGTTGGACGGCAACGACGTGGCTATACTGACCACTGGACAGATGTTGAGCCTCGCCCTCGACGCGGCCCACGTGTTGAAGGAAAAGGGCATATCCGCGGCCGTCCTCCACTTCCCGACGATCAAGCCGCTCGACTTAACCCTCCTATCCCGCTACGCGCGCTCCGTCAAGGCGATAGTCACGGTCGAGGAGCACGTGGTCCACGGCGGTTTCGGGTCTGCGGTGGCCGAGGCCTTGGCCAACATAGGGCCTAAGCCCATCGCGATCATGGGCGTCAAGGGGTTCGGCAGAACGGCCAAGAGCCCCGTGGAGCTGTACCAGTTCTTCGGGCTCACGCCCGACAACATAGCCGCTAGGGCCGAGGAGTTGATGTCCTTGTCATGAGGGAGCTTTCCTACCGCCACAGCAGAGGGGTCACGAAGATAGTCGTCGGCCGCGGGCTCGACTTGCGCGTCGTGGGCGACAAGGCCGTTTACCTAGTCGACGCAAACTCCGGCGTGGAGCTTGAGGACGCCTTGAGGCTCCCGGGCGGCGAGGACGTGAAGAGCTTGGAGGTTCTCACAAAGGTCTACGAGTTCTTGGCGTCGCGCGGCGCCGACAGGTTCACGTACTTGGTGGCCATAGGCGGCGGCGCCTTGTTGGATTTGGCCACCTTCGCGGCGGGCACCTACATGAGGGGCATGAGGCTGGTCTTAGTCCCCACTACTTTGTTGGCCATGATCGACGCGGCGATAGGCGGAAAAGGCGCCGTGGACTGGGGGCGGGTGAAGAACCTAATAGGGGTCTTCTACCAGCCCGACTTGATACTAATCGACTTGAGGTTCGTGGACGGGTTGCCCGACAGGGTTTTCAGATCGGCCTTCGCCGAGGCCGTCAAGTACGGCGTAGTTCTTGACACGGACTTCTTCGCTTGGCTCAAGCTCAACGCCGAGGGGCTCTTGAAGAGGGACGGGGCGTTGCTCGAGGAGGCCGTCTACAAGTGCGCGAAGATAAAGGCCTCTGTGGTCGAGGAGGACGAGTTCGAGCTGAGGGGCATAAGACAAGTCCTCAACTTCGGCCACACGGTGGGCCACGCCATCGAGAGGGTGCTCGGCTTACTCCACGGCGAGGCGGTGGCCATCGGCATGGTCGTGGAGGGCGAGGCCGCGGTCGAGGCCGGCCTCTTGGGGAGCGCCCAGCTGGACGAGCTCTTGGCCTTGTTGAAGACCTTCGGGCTCCCGACAAGGGCTTGCCTGGACCAAGCCTCGTTGGAGGAGGCCAAACGACTCGTAGAGCGCGACAAGAAGAGGAAAGGCGACGCAATGCTAATGCCGGTGCCCGCCGGGATAGGGAGATGGAGGCTGGAGGAAGTGCCCCTAGAGCTCGTGAAAAAGGCGCTGGACCGGCTGAGATGCTCTGCATAAAGCCGTCGCCGCTCGAGGGCAAGTTCAAGGCGCCTCCCTCTAAGCCCTTGAGCCAACGCTACATACTCGCAGCCGCTATAGCAGACGGCGTCACGGAGATCGGCCCCGTAGAGCTCAGCGACGACGTAGTTGCGGCGTTGAGGGCGGCGCAACCCCTCGCGCGTATATCGCTTGAGGGCGACAAGGTCCTCTTGGCCAAGAGAGAGCCCGACTCCGTCAGGTCCTTCAACGTGGGGGACTCCGGCTTCACGTTGAGGGTATCCGTCGCGTTGTACGCCGGCATAAGGGGGAGGACCGTGATATACGCGTCGGAACAAGTGGACAAAAGGCCTCTGGACGACTTAGTCCAAGTTCTGAAGAAATACGCCGAGATCGAGAGGATCCCGGGCGCCGTCTTGATAGAGAGCCGCGGAGTCGAGCGAGTGGACGTCGAGATACACGGCGATGTGACGTCCCAATACATCAGCGGGCTCATCTACCTCTCCGTCGTGGCCGAGGGCGGCGGCAGGGTGAGGGTCTTGGGGAGGAAATCGTGGCAATACGTCGAGGCCACGGCCGACGTCGTGAGGAAATTCGGCGGCAAGGTCGAGCTCGACGGCGACGTGATATACGCCGAGGGGCCCCTCAAGTCGCCCGGCTCCGCGGCTGTGCCAGGCGATTACGCCCTTTCGGCTTTCCTCTTGGTCGGGGCCGCCGTAACGGGAGGGGGCGTCTCGGTCTTAGGGCTAGGCGAGGGCCCGGACAAAGCCGTGTTGGACATACTAAGAGATTCCGGCGTCTCGGTCCGCGCGTCTGGCGACGAGGTCTCCGCGGAGGGGGCCCCCTCGAGGCCGCTGGACGTCGACCTATCCAACGCGCCCGATCTAGCGCCCCCCTTAGCGCTTCTGGCCGCCTTCGCGCCAGGCCGTAGCGCCTTGAGGGGCGTCGAGCACCTCGCCTATAAGGAATCCAACAGGATCGAGACTATAAAGGACGTCTTGGGGAGGATGGGCGTCCGCGTTGAGTACAAAGAGGGAGTTCTATTCGTCGAGGGTCCGCCCAAGGCCAAAGACGTCCGTTTCGCGTGCCACAAGGACCACAGGATCTGCCTCATGGCCCTCGTGGCCTCCAGAGCTCTCGGAGGCTGCGTCGACGACCTATCGCCTGTGGCCAAGACTTGGCCCTCCGCGCCTTTGTACTTCTTGGGTCAACTATCGCCGATCCGGGCCTAGCGTGGGCCTTTCTCGAAGCCCAACACGTCGGCGAAGTTCGCCAGATCCAACAGCCCGTGTCCGCTGAAGCTTATCAACACGACTTTCCTCTCGCCGGTCCTCTTAGCCTCATCCGCTATTTCCTTCACGGCGGGGAGCACGTGTGCCGTCTCCGGGGCCGGCACGTAGCCCTCCAGCTGCGCGAATGCTTGGGCCATCTTGAACACAGTCTCCTGGTCGTAGTCGCGCCCCTCGACCCATCCCTTGTACATTAAGTAGGACAAAGTCGGCGCGACTCCGTGATATCTGAGGCCCCCCGCGTAGATCGGAGGCGGCACGAAATCGGCGCCGATGGTGTACATCTTCAACTGCGGGAGGAGCTTGCCGGCGTCCGGGTCGTCGTATTTGTACACGCCCTTGGTGACCTTGGGCACCTCCGATGCGCCCACCGCTATATACCTACGCCGCACCTTGCCCGATCTCAGCTCCTCGCCTATGAAGGGGAAGAAGGCCCCGCCCCAGTTCGAGCCGCCGCCGACCACGCCTATGAATACGTCCGGCTCCTCGCCTATGAGCTCCAGTTGTTTTTTGGCCTCTAGTCCCGCCACGGTCTTGAACAGAATATCGGCGTTTATGACGCTGCCGACTACGTATTTGCCGCCGTGTTTTAGGGCGTATTCGGCAGCCTCGGTTATGGCGACGCCCAGCGAGCCCGGGTGGTCCGGCCTCTCGGCCAACAACCTCCTCCCGAATTCTGTCAACTCGCTGGGGCTCGGGTGGACCTCGGCGCCGTACATCTGCATGAGGAAGCGGCGAAGCGGCTTCGCGTAGTACGAGGCCCTGACCATAAAGATGTGGGCCTTGGTCTTGAAGAGGGCCGCCGCCAAGGCCACCGCAGATCCCCACTGCCCGGCCCCCGTCTCCGTCGTGACGAGGCCGGCGCCGTCCTTCAACGCATAGTAGACCCACGCCAGCGCCGAGTTTATCTTGTGGCTGCCCGTGTAGGTGTACCCCTCCATCTTCAGATATATCCTAATTGGCGCGTCCAAGTACTCCTCCAGCCTCTTCGCCCTTATTAAGGGCGTTGGCCTCCCCACCTGTAAGTAACGCTCCCTCACCTCCTCGGGGATCTTGATATAACGCTCCGTCGAGAACTCGAGCCTCAAAGGCTCCGACGGCACTACTTGTTTCAAGAGCTCCAGCCTCTTCCCGCCGTCGGGGTCTAGAGGAGGCGGCAACGGCTCCGGCAAATCGGCCAAGATGTTGTACCACCTATCGGGCACCTCCTCGGGAGGTAGATCCACTCTCAACTTATCCGGCATATCTTCTGGAAAAAGAATCTATTTATCGATTACTTGACTACTCCTACGTTCTCCACGACGGCATAAGGCGCGGTGGCGGCCACCGGCATATCCCACCAATATATCTGCTCGGCCTCGCCCGATAACAACGAAATCCCCCTCAGTATGTTCTCGAGCGTATCCGCTATCCTCATATGCTTGACGATCGCCGTCGGCTTACCGCCTCGCACCACGAGCACCACATCTCTGCCCACTGTCGAGAACTGGCCTATCTTGACGTTCTGATAGCGCGTGTACCAGTTGTTGTGGACGTAATAGCCAGTGCCCAGCTCGGCTAATAGGCCTTGCAGATCCTTAGGCCCATCGCCCGGCCTCGCCATCACGTGCCCGGGCGTCGGCATGATCCATCCCCTGAGCGCGTGGCCCGTCGTGGAGGCGCCGAGCTTGGCCGCAGTCCTGTTGTTGTGGAGGAACCCGGCCAAGACGCCGCGTCTTATCAGCTCGACCCGCCTCACAGCGTTGCCCTCGTAGTCCAACGGCGTGAAGCCGTACGCGCCCTCCTCCGCGGTCACGTCCTCGAGCGTCAAGGCCTCCGAGGCGACCGTTTTGCCGAGATCGCCGGGCCCGTACCTGGAGGAGCCCGCGAGTACGCTGCCAGCGGCGAGCCAAATCGACGCGGCCTCCCCTATCAAGTGGCCGAACACTAGCGGGGATAGCAACAACTTGTGCTTGCCCGGCTCCACGTCCTCGGCGGGGAGCCCGGCCGCGAGCCCGAGCAGTTCCGCGTTAGATCGGCCGGCCTCCTTCGGCCTAAGCTCCGAGGGCCTACGCGCCGCGCTCGCCGCCGTGGCGGCCAATTCGCCCTTGAAGGAGCGGACGGTGAGGTAGGACCTATTGACGCAATACTTCCCGCGGCCTCCGTGGACGTCCTCGTACTCGAAACAGAGATAGGTCAACTGCACGGCGCCGGCGTTTCTCTCGACGCCGTTGGCCGCCGATATGGCCTCGGCCGCGATGTCGGCGAGTTTCTCGAAGTCCTCCTCCCTTTCCTCCCTCGGAGGAGGCGGCTGCGGCTTGAGCGGCGCGTAGAGCGGGTCCTCCGGCAACTTCTCGAGGCGCTTCACGGCCTCGTCCACCGTTTTGACATCCGGCTCCCCCGTGAAGGAGACGATGGAGATCCTCTTGCCCTTGGCCAGATAGAGGCTGAACTCCGTCGTTGCCCAAGACTTAAACGCGGTGATCTCGTCGTTGGCGAACCTCACTAAGTAGTTCTCGGACTCTACCTTGACCAAGGCGGCCTCGTCGACTAGCCTCTCGACGAGCTTGAGGATCATGGCGCCACCAGTAGGTTCCTGCTCCTAAACGTGGGGCCTCCCATGGTCACCGGCACTCCTTGCGATGGATTGCCCTTGCCGCACGTCCCCACGAAGAGCTTAAAGTCGCGGCCCACGGCGTCGACGTTGCTCCAGAGCTCCTTGGTGTCGACCTCCAAGAAGCCCTTGACCGGCTCCTTGAGGTCTCCGTTCTCTATCAAATAGGCCTCGAAGAAGCCGTACCTCCCCGCTTGCCGCTTGTCGTCGATGTTCCACTCCGTGTACGACACGACGTATACGCCGCGCCGCGTGTCCTTTATGATCTCCTCCGGCCTCCAGTCGCCCGGCGCCAAGTACGTGTTGGACATACGAGGTATGGGCTCTCTGTCGAACGCGGACGCCCTAGCCGCGGCGTTGCTGCGCGCCCCTATCACGGCGGCGTATTGCCTATTGGTTATGAACTCCTCGACCCGCCCCCTTCTGACGAGCTGTTTAGGCCTCGCCGGCACGCCCTCCTCGTCGACTAGGTAGAACCCATACGTGCCAGGGATCGTCGGGTCGTCCACCACGTTGACCAGCTCGCTCCCCACCTCGACCCTCAAGCTCTGCGGCCTCACGTAGGACTCGCCGGCCTCGGCGCCCTCCCTCCCGAATATCCTGTCCAGTTCGAGTGGATGCCCTATGGACTCGTGCACGAATATGCCCGCCATCTCCGGCGAGAATACCACGTCGTATCTGCCGGGGGGTATCGGCCTCGCCTTGTCCAAGAGGTCCGCTGCCTTTCTGGACTCCTCCTCGACGAAATCCTCGAAGCCCTCCAACGACCTCGCCGATGTGCCTCCCGCCGAGACGTCCCTCTGGAGGCTGCCCCTCGACGGCTCGTGGGCGATCAACACGCCGAATACGAAGACCCTCGGGATCTTGCTGTATACGTCAGCGCCGTCGCTCGTCACTATCCTCTTCTCCGTGGTCCACACGCCGCCCACGAAGCGCCGGATCGACACCCTCTTGTCGACGCGGGAGTCCAGCTCGGCCAGATACCGCTCGAGCTCGAGCTCTATGGGCGGGAGCTCGTACTTGACGGCGGCGAGCCTCTCCTCGGAGAGCTCGACGGGCCTCCTCCTCATCCTCCCCGCCGCCTTGGCCAACTTGACGGCCCTCTCCACGGCCGAGAGCAGATCTTGAAGGCCGGTCCTGGGCGTCGCCGCGAAGCCCAACCCGCCTTCGGCTATGGCCCTCACCGAGAATCCGGCCAGCCGCGTCGAGCCCGAGAACTCGAACTCGCCGTTGCGGAATCCCGCCCATCTGCCCTCGTCAGATTGCCACCTCACCTCAACGTACTTAGCGCCTAGGGATAGGCCGAAGTCGACGGCCTTTCTTATAACCTCGTCCATAAAAACGCCGCGGAATTCGCTATAAAGTTTTTCGAAAAGCTTTTTTAGCAGCTCGGGGACGTCCTCGTGTCCGTCATAGACCAGCGGGATAAGCACAGATTCGGCGAGGACTCCACGCCTGTCGTCTTGGAGAACGCCAGACGAAAAGCGGCGTCTATGGGTCTGAGGCTAACGATAGACGACCGCGCCGTGGCGATCGGAAACTTCGAGGCCGAGGCCTCCGGCGGGACGTTGAGGACGCCGTTCGGCTCATACCCCGTAGAGCCCGACGAGTGGGACCTCCTCAAGGGCTTGCTCTTGAGCTTTTTCGCCTCAAACGGAAGGCCGCCGAATCGACGAGAGTTCGCCGAGATGTACTTCGCCGCGACGGGGCGTTGGCCTACATGAGGGCGCTTTCGGTCCTCGCCGCAACGTCGGCCCGTTCCTAAAAGCCAAGTCGTTTTTCGAAATAGGCGATTACGTCGCCGAAAGTCGCCTTAAGGGCTCCGCCCTTTTCTGATCTCGTTTAAAAGCTCCTCCACGAGCCTCGATTGCATCTCCTCTACGAACTCGACAGTCTCGGCGAGCCTCCTCGCCATCTCCATGTTTAGCCTCAAGGCCTCCTCCAGAACCTCGGCGGGATCCTTAAAACGCGCCGATTCTATGAGCTTCCTCATAGCCTCCTCGTAAGTCGTGACGCTCACGCCGAACGATTTCAACATTCCGCGCGTCTTCTCGCTCATATCGCCGCAGTTCGAACAATCGCTGTTCTCGGATCTGCGGTTAGTACAAACAACGGCTCAACGACGGCGTTGAAGAGCTCGTAGAACTTCGCCATGTAATCGCCGATTGTTGCATTTTAATGTTCTCTTAGGATCCTCTGCTCGTTGCAGAGCGCTACAAAGCCCTTGCCCCTCACGTTGGCCACCAACGTTACGCCCAGCTTGCAAGCGGCCTCGATGCCGCTGTAAAGCGGCCCTCTCAAGCTCACCACGATCGAGGCGCCCATCGACGCCGCTCTGATCACCATGTCGGAAGAGGCCCGGCCCGTCGTGAAGACCACGCCGCCCCTTAAGCCCTTCTTGAGGGCTTTCCCGACCAGCTTCAACACAGAGCTGTGTCTGCTCACGTCGTGCGCCACCGTCCATTCGCCGTTGAGGAGGGCCGACGTGTGCATGGCCAAGGACGGCTCTATCGAGGGCATGGTCAACTTGCCGAACTCGGACGCCAGAGATCTGAGCTGCTCCTCGGTTATTTGGACCTCCACTAGTTTGCGCTTGTTGGATATCCCCACTCCGCCGCATTCGTCTAGGACTGTCGACGCGATGCGGGGCGAGCCGGCTATCCTCGCCCTCACGGCGTTGTCCTCGACCGATATCTCCGCGACGTCTTCCAACGACTCGACGTAGCCCTCGGCGTATAGGTAGCCCAGAGCAAGCTCCTCTAGCTCAATCGGCGTGGCCACCAGCGTGGCCGCTAACTTCTCGTTGACGTATATCTCTATCAAGCGATCCACGGCGATTCTAAAGCCCTTGACCTCACGCCACATATCTGGCCAAGATCCTGAGCCCGTACTCGGCCACCTCGTCTATCTCGTCGTTTACCTCCACGTGGACGTGCCCGCACCTCTTGCATTTATGGAAGAAGACGCCCTTCATATCCTCCTTGTACATCACGTCGAAGTTCTCCCTCCCCTCAGCGCCGCATTTCGGGCACCGCCACCATTTATAACGCCACGTGAAGCCGCAGACACATTTGGCGTATTTAGCCCGGCCTTCGAAGAGGGCCCCGGGCTCGCGTTTGACTAAGAACAACACGGGCACCGCGCCGCAGATGGGGCACCTATCGCCCTCCCATTCTCGAAATCTTTCGCCGTATAGTTGGGCCAGCCTCCGGGCTACGGCCAAACGCGCTAGATCCTTGTCGCCTATTAGGACCTCCGCCGAAGATAAGTTCATCACGCGTTCTATCAACGGCGACTCGATAGACTCTAGCACCGGCATAAAAGAGGAGAGGCTTGAGAAAAACTCGGCCGCCTCTTTGGGGGCCTCCGAAAGCCCCCTTCTGCACTCCTCGTCGTCTCCGCAGACAGCTCTAATTATCGCTTCTCTTGACATGTTTCAGATAATTGGGCATATGCCTCTGAGCCCACTCCAAGGCCACCTTACCGTAGCCGAACATGGCATTCAACAAAGGCCTACTAGCCGGATGTAGCACAGCGAATAGATGGAAGAATATGAACAACAACACTAGATAGAACCCAATATCGTGTAGCATCAACAAATCTCTGAAAACGGCAACGCTCAGCCCGAGGGCGTTGCTGTATACAAGGAGGACTCCGCTGATCGACAACAACACTATCCCCACTACCAATACTATAGTTATGTAGGCTGCCAATACGTTGTGTCTCTCCAAGCTCTTGGCCACGTCCTCGGGAAGCGGCTTGCCGAACACGTAGTGATTGGCCAACGCTTTCGCTTCCCTTATCTGTTGGCTCAAGGGCTTCCTCAACGCGTCGAAGACGTGGATCCTTCTAAAGGCCAACAGATATACAGCATAGACTATCAGTAAAACGCCCCATATCTCGCCGAGGAACCTATGCGACGAGCGCGCCAACTCCTCCCCCACCGATACTGGGTAGGGACTCCCCAAGAGGGCGGCGAGCGGGGCGCCCACTGCGTAGCTCATCCAGCTCATCAACTCGGGGAACAACAACATGGACCCCGTAATCGCCAATAACGTAATCAACACTAAGTTGAGCCCGTGGGCGAGCCTGTAGCCGAGGGACGCCACCTCTATTTCTTTTTCATTATTTATACTAGCCATATTATAATAGAGATTTTGAGTTTAAAAAATTTACTATGCCTTTTGTTGTTGAATAGATTTTTGCTCTTCTATACGAGATTTGCGCCACGAGGCCACTCCGATAATCGTCAACCCCACGGCGCCCACGAGAGCAAGCGGCGGCACTATCTCCTTCAATATCTCCCTCGCCTCGTTGGTGGCGACCACGGCGTCTTTCGGGAAGTGTTGGCTTATCGCGAAGGCCCTCCTATCTGATGAGACGTATATCCAGCGGACTTGGCCTCCGACGTATTGGCTCAAGCCGAGCCCGTACACAGTCCTGCCCTTAGCGGCTTCCGATTGGGCTAACTGGATTATCTGGGAGGCGGGTCCAAAGGTGAAGACGCCGGTGGGGCAGACCTCGACGCACGCGGGCCTCTCGCCGTTTTGTATCCTGTCCACGCAGAAGGTGCACTTGTAATACTTACCGTCCGATCCCCTTCTGGGCACGTCGTAGGGACACGCGTTCTCGCAGAAGCCGCACCCTATGCATTGATCCTTATTTATCACGACGGCACCCTCAGGCGTCACTGATATGGCGCCGGACGGGCACGCCCTAGCGCACGGCGGGTTTACGCAGTGGAGGCACTGCGCCGGCAACGGAGCTATGTCCACTTGCTCGAAGACGAGCTCGCCCGCAGGGGTCGACAAGCCCTTCTTAGTTGTGCCCTCGTAGAAGAACACGACCTTCCAGTCGTTCGCGGTGAAGGTTGGCGGGTTCGTGAACGTGGGGCTAAACGTCGTCTCGGTGGGGCCTCTGCCGTTCCATTCCTTACAGGCAACTTGACATGCCCTGCAACCTATACACTTATCTATATCTACAAGAACGGCGTAGCCCTCGTTGGCAGGGGGCGGGTTTATGGCGACCATGGCTACACGCCAGAGGCTTTTCTTATCACCCCAAGCCAGGCCTTAGTCTCTTGTATAGTCGTCACCGGGTCCACGACATCCGGCGAGATGAAGTTGCCCGACGGCCCAGCCTCCGGCCCCTCGAAGCTCCACGACCAGAGCACGTTGACCACGGGCACTTGTTGGCCATCCACGTTGAGGTAAGCCTCGCCGTCTGTGACGTAGGCCCTGACCTTTATGCCACCGCGGGCAGTCCAGATCTCCACGTAATCGCCCGTGTTTACGCCGATTTGTTGCGCCAGCTTTTTCGATATGATCGCGAAGGGCCTCGGCACCAGTTCGGCGAGGTCCGGCATGCGGCGGTTCATGGAGCCGCTGTGCCAAGTCTCCGTCAAGCGGTTCGATGTTACCACCACGGTCACCCCGCTTATGCCTAACTGTTGCAGCATGGACTGCAACTCCTTAGGCTCTAAAGCCACTCCCACCATCTTGCCTTGTAATATACTCGGTTGTTGGTTCAGCACGTCTAGATTGTAAGGGTTGAGCCACGCCAGAGTCGGGTACTGTATGGCCATGTCGACTATGGGCGACTCGACGGGCTCTGCATGTATAGGCCATTGGAAGGTATAGCCCTTATACCAACCGCCCATGTCTTGTATCACCTTGAGCGTGGCCGCTTTCAAATCTCCTAGTTGTTGATAGTATTGTCTCAACAAGCTCCTCATCTTCTCGTAAGTGGGCTTGAACTGCCTCCACCCCACGCCGCTGTAGAAGATCCTCTTGAGGAACGCCTTGATCGACAAGGTGTCTTGGTCCCAATACAGCGTATCGTTGGCCCATAGGTATTTCATCCCGGTCTGAGAGGCGAAGGAGTCGAAGTCTAGGACTTGCACGCCGTTGTCTGTCTCCACCACGAATTTCCCTAGGAAGTTCATCTGGCCCGTGCGTATGAACGTCATTAAGTCGAGGCCGCCGAAGAGGTCCGCGACTCCGCTGAGCCTCCTCTTGAAGGACCTCGGAACGAAGAAGTTATGGCCGGGCACAAAGGCCGGCCTATATTCGCCCGTGTACTCGTCGATTATCTCGCCGGTCTCGCCGGTGACGGTCCACTGCCTCCCAGCGGCCGTTATCACGTCGGGCTTGCCCAGTATTACCTCAAGCGAGTCGTAGTTGTACATGAATCGGACGTTCATAGGCCACGACCAGCCCCAGTTCTTGTACACCTTGAACGTAGAGCTGAAAACGCCGTCTATCTCGCCCGGCTTTCTGAGGGAGTTGTCGCGCCTCATCGTCGTGAAGGAGTCCCTTACAGGATCGTATATTCCTTGGTAGAGGAACGTGGAGAAGTTTATCTCCTTGTTTATGATCCTCGGGTTGACCTCGGCCTCTATATCCGATATCGGCTGGGCGGCCCCTGTCCCGCCCGAGTAGTCCCAGGAGTAGTCGGGCCTCAACGGCCTCTCGTAGACGAAGACTAATTGGCCCTTCTTCCTAAACTTGACCTGCTCAGATTTAAGGCCGGCGGCCTCGCTAGGCAGCAATATAGCGCCGGCTTTCCTCAAATACTTGTATAAGTTCGTAATTATCCAGTAATCAGGCCTCGATTGGCCCCTCGGAGACACCGCGCGCCAGCTCCACTGAATCACTCTGTTGCCGTCCGTCTTAGTCCCCTCCTTCTCGGCGAAAGAGGCCGCCGGGAGCACCACGTCGGCGAACCAAGCGGTCTCGGTCTCGAATATGTCGCTGACGACCAACAACTGCAACGACGATAGGGCCGCCATGGTGACCTTCACGTTGGGGTCGGTCACCGCGGGATTCTCGCCGAATATAAACGCGGCCTTGATGCTGCCTTGCAACACCTTGCTGGGGAACGTGGTCTCGGAGGCCCCGGTGCCGAAGGGAATGTCGCAGACGACCTTTCCGTTGACCGGGTCGTCGGGCGGAACCGTGCCGCAGTAGATGCCCCAGAGCAGCTCGAAGCGGCGCCATCCGTAGAAGTTGAAGACCGTGAGGATCTTAGTGACGTCTGCAGAGCCCTTAGATGGCGCAGAGGTCCCCAGCTTGCTGACGGCCCACTGCGGCACTTCCCAACTCCAAGCGTCCGGCATCCCCTGTAATTTCCAGTCTTGGTACACCCTGACGTCGAAGGAGCTAGACGGAGGGGCGTGGTATCCTGGCAACACGCCCAAGCCGCCTCCTTGAACGTCGGTGGCTCCCTGCACGTTGCTGTGGCCGCGGAACGGGTGGGTGCCTCCGCCGGGATAGCCTACGTTGCCCAGCAACAGTTGGACTATGGCGGCGGCTCTGATTATGCTCAACACGGCGTCTGTGTGTTGCGTCATGCCCATGGCCCACTGTATCACTCCGTGTTTCTTGTGTCCCGTGACGACGCCGCTGTTCTCTACGTATATCTGGGCGAGGGTCCTCAACATGTCCACGGGAATTCCGGTTATATTGGACACCGTCTGGGCGTCGTATTCCGAGACCATCGCCTTTAAGTCGTCTAGGTCGTCTTGCGTGATGTTCCACCTCTGGGACATAAGCCTCTGGAACTCCGGGAGTTGGTCTATGGGCGGGTTCCTCTCGAAGAAGGCGTAATGGAGGATGTAGTTCAGTATAGCAGTGTCGGTGCCGGGCCTAAACGGTATCCAGATGTCGCTGGCCGCAACAGTCCTGCTGTAGTTGGGGTTCAACGCGATGAGGATAGTGCCCCTCTCCTTTTGGCCTTTCTTGAAGTAATAGAAAGACAACGGGTGGGCCTCAGCCGGGTTCGAGAAGAAGAGGACCACATCGGCGAGCGCCACGTCTTCTATGCTGGCCGTCTCGGCGCCCCAGCCGTAGGTCAACGCCAACGCGGTCACCGTGGACGAGTGGCATTTCCTGTACTCTGAGTCTGTGTTGGAAGTGCCCAGAAACGCGGCCAGTTTTCTGGACAAATAGGCTTCCTCGTTTGTGACTATCGAGGAGCCTATGAGCATGACGGGGTTTTGGGCGCCCACGTAGTAGTAGCCGTCGTTTTGTATCGGCGCCCCGGTCGAACTACGCCACTCGTTGAGGATCGAGGCTAGTTTGTTGGCTATATAGGTAAACGCTTGCTCCCAAGACACCTTCTCCCACTGCGGCGGGTATTTCTTCAAGAGAGCCACTAAGTCGTCCCAAGTCTTCGCGTTGAGGATCTCGTCTGGAGGCGGCTTAGGGCCTGTCCTTATCATGGGGGAGTCCAACCTCTGCTGGTTATCGACGATCTGATAGGCCGCCTTGCCCTTAGGGCATAAGGCGCCCCAGTTTATGTAGGAGTCCGGAGAGCCCGAGGTCCAGATTATGTTGGAACCGTCGGTGTAGAAGTCTATGGAACATCCCATGGAGCAGAACGTGCATATCGTCGGCGTTACTCTGGCGCTCTTGAGGCCTAGCTTCCCTCCGATCTCGCCGAGAGTCCACGTGGTCTTCTGTTGGATAAAAGGAGTCTGCGCGGCCGAGGGGAGCCCCAACGCCAACGCGGCTATAGCCGAGATCTTCAACAGACCTCTACGAGATATCGTGGCCGTCATAGCTTGGCGGATCCCCAGTTTTTGTCCCTCTTCCCGAATATCTTCTTGGCTGCGAAGCAGCTGTAATCGGGCTCGCTGTTCATAAGACCGTAAAGCCCGCTTACACTCTCGCCGATAAGCCGCAACTCGGCCTCATATACTTTATGGAAATCTTGGAGTTGCTTCCTCACTATATTCGAAGGCATATCCGCCCTATCCACTAGGCGCCTTAAGCACCTTTTATTTACGCCTTATTCAAAGTCTCCTTGTAATTGAAAGTTGGCTCAAAGAGCTTACATCTATCCACCACATAGCGAGCACATAGCTTACAGTATCCAGCGAACAGGACGTCGCCGCCGTACACTATTAGGAGCCCCTTATGTCCATCGTAATTAAAGGCGGGGAAATATTCCGCTATTATTTTCGCTATCGTGTCGGCTAGATCTTCATCTTGCCTTGCTAATTCTACAAGCTCCTCAGGTCCCTTCGCGAGCTTAAGGAGCGCCTCTAGGAGGTTGTCGTTCAAAACCGACCAGTAGGGCGTTAACTTATTCAGCAGTTTACAGAGGCCTGGCCCGAAGTCAATGCCGTACTTGTGCTTGGCGGCTAACATCACCGAGGTATCGCAACCGAACGCGGCTACGTACTTTACTAAGCCTTTCAAGCGCGGGTGCACTATGCCGTCTTCGTCCACGGCCACGTAACCATCCCTCTCAAGATGCGCCAGCTCGTAATATGCCGTGGAAGTAGGCATACCCGCCGATTTGGCTATCTCATATCTGCTCGCCGGATATCTGGCTACAACTTCCTTGAGGAGGCCGAGGCGCTTCGAGGGCGCGTCGCTTCTGTAAAGCATTTATGGATAATGAAAATTATGTTCTTAAGACTATCGCTATCTCGTTATCGGTACGGGAATTGATACACACATTTTCTCCAAGAACTGAGTTCGTGTTCATTGTATTTACTATGTTAATATTGCTTCCGATATCTCCAATCGATTAGAAAGGCTTAAATAGTTAACATCGTTAACAACGCGTGGCCAAGAGGATAGCGCTCTTGGGCCCTCCCAACGTGGGGAAGTCGGCGTTGTTCTTCGCGCTCACTGGGCGATACGTCAAGACGGCGAATTACCCCGGCACGACCTTAGAGATAAACGTGGGCAGAATCAAGTGGACGGACGTGGAGATAGTGGATCTCCCAGGCGTGTTCAACCCGCGCAATCCCAGAGACGAGGACGAGAAGCTGGCGCTCGACGCGGCCCTCAAGGACTCATATGACGCTGTTATCGTAGTCGGCGCTCCGCACGCATTGAGGGAGGCGTTGGAGTTGGCCGAGATCGTGAGCAAACACAAGCCGGTGGCGTTTGTCTTGAACATGTCGGATATCGGAAAGCCCGAGGTGGACGCCAAGACCCTCGCCGCCGAGATGGGAGTCCCCGTCTTCTACACGTCCGCCGTCAAGCGCACCGGCGTTGCGGAGCTCGTCGAGTTCCTAAAGAAGTGGGATCCGAGGGGGCCCACGCCCGTTAAGCCCGTCGAGATCCCCTTGAGGCCTACGGCTAGAGTGGCCGGCGCGATATTCTCGAGGCCCTGGGCCGCCGCCTTAGCCCTCTTCGCCATCTCCACGGCCACTGTGTTGTTGTTGATGGCGGCCTTAGAGGGGATCCTCCCCTGGGGAGGACAAGCGCCGGGCTTGCTCCCGACGCTGGAGCGCTACCTCGACGCGGTCCCGGAGCTGATCTCCTCTGCGGGTCTTCCCCCCTTGCTTACGTCGTTTCTCGTCGACGGCCTTTGGACCGGCATATCGGCGTTGGTGGGCTTCTTGCCCTACGTGTTGGTGGCCTTGGTCATCGTGGTCTTTTACGAGGAGACGGGGATCATAGGCGCATTGACGAGGGCCGTCGAGTCCAAGCTGGTCGCGCTC
This sequence comes from Thermoproteus thermophilus, assembly GCF_055392855.1. Taxonomy (NCBI): domain Archaea; kingdom Thermoproteati; phylum Thermoproteota; class Thermoprotei; order Thermoproteales; family Thermoproteaceae; genus Thermoproteus; species Thermoproteus thermophilus. The sequence continues at coordinate 1,295,692 of NZ_AP042466.1, read as the reverse complement.
GGCGTGCCGGGCAGAGGCCTCCTCTGCCTAGCCGTGGGCGGCATCTGCAACGTCCCAGCGCTCTCCATCACTAAGGTCATGTGGGGGAGGGGCAATAGGCTCTTGACGGCGCTCCTCGTGCCGTACGTGCCTTGCGCGGCTAGGCTCTCCTTGTTCGTGGCCATAGCGACGGCGGCGTTGGCCGAAAGGCCGTACCTAGTGCCCTTTGCCGTGTTCATCCCCTACGCGGTCTCGGCCCTTATCATACTGGCGGCCTCTGCCATATACAGTAGGGCCCTCCGCGCGAGGCCCCGCGTCGAGGGGCTCCCGCCTACTCCTCTGATGTTGCCCAACTGGAATATCTACGCGATTAAGATCTGGCACTACTTCAAGGACTTCTTCAAGAAGGCCGGCTTGTTGATAGCGCTTTTGCCGTCCGTCCTATGGCCCTTGACGGCGTTTGGGCCCGGCGGCCTCGCCGCGAGCCCGGCCGACTCGTGGATGGCGATAGCCGGCGAGCACCTCGGCGCCGTTCTCGCGCCTCTCGGCATACCGTGGCAGATCTCGGCGTCGCTTATAGCCGGCTATATCTTCAAGGAGGTCGTGTGGGGCTTTATGGAGGCCCTCGGCGCCACGGCGCTTCTGCCCAGCCTATCCCTGCCCTCCGTTCTCGCGTTGTTGGTGTTCCTGGCCGTCTACTCCGCCTGCATAGCGACTACCTCGTCCTTGATAAAGCTAGTGGGATGGCGCGCGACGCTGGCCTCCCTGGCCATCCAGCTGGCGTTGGGCCTCGCAGCCGCCTACGTAGTATACTACATAACCTTAATAATTTAGTCCTGGCCGGGGCGTCTCCTTAGAGGGCGCGTCGCATGCCCGCTCGCGTTCGACGAACTGTACCGCCTCTCCCGCGTAAATCATTTTTTACAAAGCCGTATCGCATTCATGGAGAGGCCCGACTACGCTGGAGGGGGTCTGAACTCCTTGTCCAACTCGCTCTTGGCCCACTTCGGGTTGCCGGAGAGGGGACCTCCCCTTAAGTTCGACCTGGGCGTCTCCTCGAGGAGGATCGCCTTAGTGTTGCTGGACGGCTTGGGATTCAATTTGTTCTCGAGGGTGGCGGCCGCCGATAAGTTCAGAGGAGTTTATAGGATATCCACGGTCTTCCCCTCGACCACGGCGTCCGCGTTGACCACGCTCTCAACTGGCCTCGCCCCTTGCCAACACGGCGTCGTGGCCTGGAGCTTCTACTTGAAGGAGGCGGGCGCCGTCGTGGACGCCCTCACAATGAGCCCTATGTTGGGCGAGAGGGACGGCCTCCACAACGCCGGATACGAGCTCAAGGCGCTTTTCCGCGCCCCCACAATATTCGCCGATATGGCAAAGGCCGGGGTGAAATCGCGGGTCCTCCTCCCGAGAGGCCTCAACGGAGGGATCAGCAGAATTCTCTACGAGGGGGCCGAGGTGTTCGAGTACGTCTCCCACCACGACGCCTTGATAAACGCAGGCCGCTTCCTAAGCCAACACGACGCGGCTCTGGCCTACGTCTACATCCCCACCATAGACAGCGTGGAGCATAAATACGGCCCCCGCTCGGAAGAGGCTACGGCGACGGCCGAGGGCCTCCTCGACGACGTTTTGAAGCTCGCCGAGCGGCACCTCAAAGGCGCTGACGTCTTGTTGACTGCAGACCACGGCCACGAGGAGATATCCCGCAACGAGGACTTGACCAAGGACTCCGAGCTGTTGAGGGCTCTGGAGGCGCCTCCATTCGGCGATCCGAGATCGCTGCACTTGAAGACGTCGATAGACAGGCGCGGCCTCGAGGCCCTTCTGGCCAACCACGGCGAATTCCAGCTCATGACCAAGGAGGAGGCCGTCGGGGCCGGTTTGTGGGGGCCGTGCGAGGGCGGCTTCGTCGACAGGTTGGGCGACTATTTAGCACTGCCCGGCAGAGGCTTAGCCGCGATTTATCTGTTCAAGCGCAAGAACGAGGACCCTCTGAAGTTCAGGGGACATCACGGCGGATTGACCGAGGACGAGCTCTACGTGCCGCTCGTCGTGATATAAGCTTAAAAATCAGCAAGCGTTACTCTATATGGCCAAGAAGGTATTGATAATAGCTGGAGATGCCGTGGAGGCCTTGGAGATCTTCTACCCCTACTATAGGCTTAAGGAGGAGGGGTTCGAGGTAGACGTCGCGGCCCCCTCTAAGAAGGACTTGAGGACAGTCGTACACGACTTCGAGCCCGGCTGGGAGACCTACAGCGAGAAGCCGGGGTATCTGTTCAAGTGGGTCACTAAGACCTTGGCAGAGGTAAAGCCCGAGGAGTACGACGGCCTAGTGATACCGGGCGGGAGGATGCCGGAGTACGTGAGGGTGGTGGCGTCGGAGGACGTGAAGAGGATCGTGAGGCATTTCTTCGAGCACAATAAGCCCGTCGCGGCTATATGTCACGCCCCCTTGATCCTCGCAGTTGCCGGGGTCATTAAGGGCAAGAGGATGACCAGTTACATAGCCGTTAAGCCCGAGGTGGAGAACAACGGCGGCATATGGGTCGACCAAGAGGTAGTCGTGGACGGGAACTTGGTGACCGCCAGGGCGTGGCCGGACAACCCGGCTTGGATGAGGGAGTTCATAAAACTCCTCAAATCGCGATAGATTTTTTCCCTACTCCTTTTATCTGATGTCGTGGATGTAGTCGTAGAGCTCGAGGACGTAGGGCTTTAGCTTCCCTTCCCTCACTAGCCTCTCCACCTCCTCCCTCTGCGTAAAGATCGCCCTCAACGCGGCGTCCCTCTCCTCGTCCGGCAACGGCGCCAGCGCCATGATCAAGCGCCCGCCGTGTTGTAAGTACATGGGCGACTTGAGCTTAGCCCTCAAGATCTCCATTATGACGGGCGCGAAGGACCTATCGAAACGCGGTTGGTTCTCCACGACGGCTTTCTCCAACTCCTCCTCGGCGATGGACCCAACGATCCTCCTCGCGGTCTCTCTCGGCGACTGGTATCTGAACGGGCCCGCCTTGTAGGCATCGGCGATAGCCCTCTTCACCTTCTCCGCGAACCTCGACAAGATCCTCTCGGCGGCTATGCGATCCAAGTCGTCGTAGAAGGCCAGAGTCCACTCCATGTGGAGGTCCCACAGCTTGTCGAAGAGCTCCTCCGTGAAGCGCGTCCCCGCTTGAACCTTTATTCTGTCCTCAGCAGGTATAACGCCGAGGCTAGTCCTGGCGGGTCCTTTGAAGGCCCCGTCCTTCGTGATCGCCGCGTTGTGTCTGAGCAAGGTCCAGAGCCACGTCGAGAATATGCGGTAGGTGGCCAGGTCGTTCATGAAACGTTGCCCCAGCTCGTAGTCGTCTATGGCAGCCGCGAGGTTGCCGTTGAGCAGCTGGAAGCCGTAGTTGGCGGCCATGTAGAACGCGTGTTGTATGTGCTCGGCGGTGATGTCTCCCTTGGGCGGCTCGAAGAGGGCGCTCCAGAGGTCCTTGCCTCCCCACAGCTCCGGGTTGTTAATGAGCTTCTCCGGCGTGTCCAACATATCGGGCCTTATCACCCAAGGCGTTATGTTGCCCTGCTCGTCTATGAGGCCGAGCCTCACGAAGAGCTGCCTCTCTTGCTCCGTCAAGCCGCTGTCGACTGCCGGTATCCTAACGCCGTCCACCTCGACGTACTTGACGGGGCGGTTGATCATCTGTTGGAGCTCCTCGAGGCTTGCGCGCAAGGGCTCGTTGCCGGCCCTCACGTAGGACTCCTCCGGCGTCGCCACCCAGCTCTGCCTGAAGAGGTCGAAGAGCTTGCCTTTGACCTTGCCGTCCAGTATATCCTTTAAGACGACCTTCTTCACGGGCTCCTCGGCAAAGAAGATAAGGCCTATTAGCCTCTCCCTCAGCTTGTCCAGCCAAATAGCCCTAAGCGCTCTTGCGTTGAAGCGGTGGCGTTGGTAGGGGTCGTCTTGTCTGTACAACATGACGGCGGCCATGCCGCCTACAGGGCCGGCGTTTAGCCTCCCCTCTTTGTCCAACCCCGCCATTAGGCACACGAGCGCGTTCCACTTCTGGTACGCCATCATGATGGGGTGCGTCATGGTGATGTTCTGGGGATCCGGGTACACCGCCTCGTCTTTCCACATCTCGATCAGAGAGCCCAAGTAATCCCAACGGCCGTTGTTGCTCTTCACCAGCCTCTCCCGCCATATCCAGAAGATCACAGGCAAGTATATCCCGGCTCTGGCCTCCTCGTAGAGCACGGCTATCTTGAGCTCCCCCCGCCTCAGCCCTAGCTTGTCCTCAACTCTGCGCAACAACTTCTCCACCACTAACGCCTCGTCGGGCGTCTGCGTCTTGGGGATGTAGAAGTAAACGCCGGACCCCGCCTTTTTCAACAAATCGTAGTTGTTCACTGTATATATCACCACGGAGGTTATTATGGCGGGGACGGGCCTTCCGTCGACCCTGATGTCGAAGTCCAATATATGTAGCCCCGGTACCCTGTGGATAAGCGTCGGCCACTTCTCCCTCGGCTTCCTTATCTTGTACTCCTTGCCCCCCTCGTAGTAGGGCTGCGGCACATCGCCCCGCAATACCTTGTTCACTACGCGCCTGGCCTCCCACACCGCTGCGACAGTCCGCCCGGAGCCTCGCGGTATGTACCACGCAGGGGAGGCGTCCTCCTCGTCCTCCATCATCGCCGCCACGTCGGCGTTTATTTGGTGGATTGCTCTGCTCATGGGGAACCACGGCCCCGTTATCTCGAGGCCTGGGTTCTTCAACGGGTGGAGGTCGTCCGGCACGGGCGCGTTCCAGTTGAGCCCCCAGCGCAAGGGCGTGTCGCGGCCCAGGAGGTTGTCTATTAGGCCTTGCACGATCTCCCTAAACGTGCGGACGTTGCCGTCGGCGTCCGTGAACTTCTCATCCCAAGGAAACGCCGCCTTGGCCCTCACGGGCCTCTTGTCGTTGAGCCACTCGCGCCTAGCCCTCACCACACGGTCTATCTCCCCCCTCAACTCCTTGGTCAACTCCTCTATTAGTCCCTCGACCGAGACCACGCGGCCGTTGACGACCTTCTCGCCGAGGAGATCGCCGTATTCGCGTTTGACGATAGGATTGATTTCTATCATGGACAACACAAAGAGGCGCATTTTTAAGTATTCTATGAGGTTATACTTCCTTTTTCGACAATAAACGAAGTAAATATTTTAAAATATCGTAAATCATAGACCTATGTACACACAACCCGAACTGTTCTTCGGAAATCCCGTTTTAACTATATTTATCGACCTAAGCCCAATTCTATTACTCTTCGTACTATTGGCGGGCCTACGCCAATCTGCGTGGAAGGCCACTCTCATAGCCTCCTTGTTCACGTTGTTCTTCGCCATAGCGCTCGGCGTCCCTCCCGACCAGACCGCCGCGGCGTGGGCCATCGGCGCGTTGTTCGGCGTCTGGAGTATATCGTGGTTGATATTCTGGGGCGTCGCGTGGTTCAACACTTGGAGGTTGACCGGCCATCTCGACGCCTTTAAGTACTGGATGTTCCAAAATATCACGCAGGATATGCGGGTTTTGACAATAGCCTTAGTCTGGGCCCTCGGCGCGTTGATAGAGGGATTGATAGGTTTCGGATCTCCGTGGGCGTATATAGTGCCCATATTGGTATCGTTGGGGCTACCGACGTTGAGGGCTATAACCATAATGGCCGTGGCCAACACCGCCCCCGTCTCCTACGGGGCATTCGGCATACCGGTGATCACGCTTGCCGGCGTCACGGGCCTCCCCTTGATGTTCACATCGTCTGCAGTCGCCCACGTAGTCGCAGTGTTGGCCATGGTGATAACGTTCTTGCTCTTGTATTTAATAGACGGGTGGAGGGGCATACGCGAGGCGTGGCCTGCCGCGCTGATGGGAGGGCTGGGATATATTTTGGGCCAATACACCACGGCAGTATATCTAGGCCCCTACCTCCCTGATATAATAGGCTCTATTACCGCCTTCTTGTTCATAATTGCCCTCTCCCGCGTCTGGCGTCCGGCTAACATCGTCAAGCCGCCCCGTTTGGATATAAACGCGGTGGATAACGACAAGGTGGTCAGGGCGTGGATTTCGTTAATAATCTTCGTGGCGGTTATGGGTCTCTGGAACTCGCCCATATCCCCCTTCGTTAAGTTCTCCCTCGCGACCTTCAAGGTGTCGGCCTTCTCGACCGTGTTGAACAAGACGGTGGCCGTGTCCTATTCCTTCAACCCCTTCGCCACAGGCACGTCGGCCCTCATCGCGTGGCTCATCACGTTGCCCATCATGGGGGCCACTAAGCGCGTCGTAGCGGAGGCGCTGAAGACCACGTGGAGGCAAATGTGGGGCGCCGTCTTGACCGGCGTCTTCGTAATAAGCTTGGGCTACGTCTTCAACTTCAGCGGGATGGCCTACAGTTTAGCCCATCTAGCGACCGGCGTCGGTCTCCTCTTCCTAGTGATATCCCCGTTCCTGGGCTGGCTAGGGGCCGCGCTCACTGGGAGTAATACTTCCTCCAACGCGCTCTTCGGCCCGTTCCAAGCGGCGATGGCCACGTTATTGGGCATGCCGGCGGGTCTCCTCCCAGCTCTACAGAGCGTGGGGGCCGAGCTGGGGAAGCCCGTCGCGCCGCAGACTGTATCGACGGGCGTCTCGACGTCTGAATACGTAAGGCGCGAGGGCGAGGTTATCAGAAACAACTTAAGATATTCTATATCTCTAGTATTTGTGTTAGTCCTAATCGGCGCGTTGTACTTGTTGTTGTTCCCATGGCCGTTCATGCTACATTGAACGCGTTCGCGAAAAAGGCGCGCGAGATCTTGGGCGAGGGGGGCGTCCTCTTGGACGAGGTGGATCTGCTCGTATACGAGCAAGACGGGACCTTGGCGCTTAGGGGGAGGGCCGATGTGATAGTCTTCCCGCGCACTACTGAGGAGATGGCCAAGGTAGTGGAGCTGGCCTATAATTACGGCCTCCCAATAGTAGGCAGAGGCTCCGGCACTAGCCTCAGCGGCGGCGCAGTTCCGGTCAAGGGCGGCGTCGTCGTGAGCACGGCCCGCATGAATAGGATTTTGGAAATCGACTTGGACAACGAAGTGGCCGTGGTCCAAGCCGGCGTGGTGAACGACTGGATAAACTCCTACCTCGCGCGCATGGGCTACCAATACCCCATCGATCTGGGGTATCAATATACGGCGGATCCCGGCTCGCAGAGGGTGTCCACGATAGGCGGTAACATAGCGCACAACTCAGGAGGGGTCAAGTGTTTCAAATACGGGGTAACCGTGAACCAGCTCAGAGGCCTCACCGTGGTTCTGCCTACGGGCGAGGTCAGAAGGATCGGCGGCAAGGAGTTCGAACAAGTCGGCTACGACCTAATAGGCCTCTTGACGGGGTCTGAAGGCACTTTGGCGCTAGTCGCCGAGGCCATCGTGAGGATAGTCCCCACGTATGAGTCCTCCGTCACTATATTGGCTAAGTTCGACGACTTATCGACCGCCGGCCGCGCCGTGTCCGCCGTCATCGCGTCGGGCGCTATGCCCGTGGCCATGGAGCTGATGGACAAACTCGCCGTGGAGGCCGTGGAGTCGGGGCCCTACGCCGCCGGCCTCCCCAAAGACGCCGAGGCCGTTTTGTTGATACAAGTAGAGGGATCCCTGCCTGGCGCTAAGGAGGAGGCCGCGAAAGTCGCCGAGATTTTGAGGAGGAGCGGCGCTGTAGGGGTCGAGGTAGTGGAGGATCCAGCCAAGGCGGCTAAGATATGGGCCGCCAGGAAGCAAGCCTTCGGCGCCATGGGCTTCGTGGGCCCCAACTACGTCGTCGAGGACGGCACGATACCCCGGAAGAAGCTGGCCGAGGCCTTGATGTTGGCGAGGGCCGCGGGGGCCAAGAGGGGCCTCAGAGTGGCCAACGTGTTCCACGCAGGCGACGGCAATCTACACCCCTTGATCCTCTACGACGAGAGGAAGCCCGGCGAGAGGGAGAGAGCCATCGAGGCGGGGGAGGAGATCTTGGAGGCTTGCGTGGAGCTCGGCGGAACCATAACGGGAGAACACGGAGTTGGGTACATGAAGAAGAAGCTATTGCCCAAGATGTACAAGAGGGAGGAGATAGAGCTCATGAAGGCCATAAAGGCGGCGTTCGACCCCAAGGAGCTCATGAACCCAGGCAAGATATTCCCATGAGGCCCAAGTCCGCGGAGGAGCTGGCGGAGGCCATAAACGAGGCCAACAAGGAGGGGAGGAGGTTGTTGCCGGTCTGCAAGGGCTCGAAGGCCCATCTAGGGCCGCCCGTGGAATACGACGAGGAGCTCCAGCTGGGCGATATGCCGAAGGCCGTGGAGGTGGACGAGGAGGAGATGGTGGCGAGGGTCTCTGCGTGTGTGGGCATCGACGAGCTTCAGAAAGAGCTCAGGAAGAGGGGCCGGAGGCTCGCCCTAGATCCCCCCTTGTTCCGGAAGTCGTCTATAGGAGGGGTCTTGGCCACTAACTTCTACGGCCCCATGGCCTACCGATATATGACGCCCAGAGATCAACTTCTCAGCGTTAGGATAGTGACCGGCGAGGGGAAGTTGATGAAGTTCGGCGCGCCGGTCATGAAGGACGTGGCCGGCTATAACATAAAAAGGCTCGTGGCGGGCTCGTGGGGGACCCTCGCGGTGATAGTGGAGGCGTATATGCGCATATACGCATTGCCCGACTCCGTAGCCGTCCTGGCCACTAGCAGAAGGCCGCTGGGCGAGTTGAGGAGGTTGCGCCCCGCAGGCGCGGTCGAGTCCGACGGCGTCCTCTACTTGAGGTTCGAGGGGGTTAAGTCGGAGGTCGAGTATAGGCTCTCGGCGGCCGGCAGAGGGGATGTCCTCTACGGGGAGGAGGCCGAGGAGAAATGGGCCGAGGTCACGGAGGCGGAGGGCCTCTTCGCGTCGAGCCGACTCGTCAAGGTCGTGGCCCCGCCTGCCTCTCTGCCGGAGCCCCCGCCCGGCGTTAGGCACCTCCGCTACCCGCTCCTCGGCGTGATGTACCTCGCCGGCGAGCCCCCATCCGGCGTCAAGGCCTATTGGCTAAGGCCTCGGAGGAAGTGGGAGGTGGAGAACGCCGATTTGATGGCCAAGATAAAACGCATCTTCGACCCCAACGGAGTGCTCTCCCCTGGGAGGTTGCCATGACGGCCTTCGACGAGCTCTATCGTTGCGTCCATTGCGGCTTTTGCCTCCCCACTTGCCCCACCTACTTGGCCACAGGCCTCGAGGGGAACAGCCCGAGGGGCAGGCTACACCTCATGAGGGCGGTGGTGGAGGGGAGGGCCAAGGCCGAGGGCAAGCTCTTGGAATACCTAGACGCTTGCGTGTACTGCCTCCGGTGCGAGACCGCTTGTCCATCAGGCGTTAAATACGGCGAGGCCTACGAGGAGTTCTTCAGGAGGTACAGGAAAGAGATGCAGTCAGTGAGCTACGACCGCTATATCCCGCTCTTCAACGTTTTGAACACGAAGCTCGGCTTGGCGATCGCCCCCTATGTCAAGTCCCTATCCCGCGAGCTGAGGCCCATGGTCTCCGGAGGCGATATCTCCGACTTGGTCGGGAAGGTCTACGAGGCGAAGGGGGAGGTCAAGGGGAGGGTCGCGTTGTTCGCGACCGACGAGTGTATCTCGTGGCGTTATAGGAGAGGCGTCGTCGAGGCGGCCATCAGAGTGCTCACTTGGAACGGCTACGAGGTGGTCGTGCCGCGCTTCGGCTGTTGCGGCGCCCCCTATAGGCACAGCGGGCAGTTCGAGAAAGCGGAGGCCTTAGCGCGTCGGAACCTCTCCGTCCTTAACGACGCGGGGGACGTAGACGCCTTGGTGGTCCCCAATTCGGGCGGATGCCAAGCGGAGCTCCTAAGATATATGCGCGGCCGCCCGGTCGTGGACGCGATGCAGCTGTTGGCAGACGGCATAAGGGGCAATCTAGGCAAGGTCGAGATGAAGCTGGCCGTTCAACACAGCTGCCATCTCATGAACGTGGCCAAGGCCCACGACGTGGTGCTCAAGGTCTTGTCGAAGGTGCCCGGCTTGTCCCTAGTGCCTCTGCCCAGCGCCGACGTGTGTTGCGCCGGCGGGAACATGTACCCGTTGAGGCACCGCGATATCGCGGATGCTATTCTCGATAAGAAGAGGGAGGAGGTCAAGACGATTTCGCCAGACGGCATATTGGTAGAGAGCCCCTCTTGTCTACAACAAATGTCTAAGTTGGGCCTTGAGGTGTACTTCCCGCTGGAGCTATTGGATTTATCGTATCGGAACGGCGGAAATGAGGGCTATGCGGAGTTGAGGGGGAGGCCGTTGCGGACATAGGCAAGCAACAGAGTGCCGGGACCTCGTCTCGCCGCTCTGGGGTTTCAGAGGCCCAGCCCGCCGTCTCTCACAACTTGGCGACGGATGAGAGCATATTCGGCGGCGGATTCCGCCCCCGTTCCGAGGGACATAAGCGCATACCGCGTAGGCCCTACTTCTTCTCCATCTTAAGGACGTATTCGACGAGCTCCCGCGCGACGTCCACGCCGCTGGCCCTCGAGACCGCCTTGAACTCAGGCACAACGTTCACCTCGCCCACGTAGTAAACGCCGTCGCCTATCAATATATCGACCCCGGCGTATTCGGCATTGAGGGCTCTAGCCGCCTTGACCGCTAAGCTCTCGAGCTCCGGAGACGGCTTTATCCTCTCCACTATCCCTCCCCTCGCCGCGTTGCTACGCCAATCGCCAGGTGGCGGCCTTCTGATCATGGCCGCGACGACCCTATAGCCTATCACGAACGCCCTTATATCGGTCCCGTCCCCCACGCGTTCTTGGACCAGGTACAACTCGTCGGGATCGGCGCCTTTTAGGAGGGCCTCCACGTCCTCCTTGGATCTGGCCAACGCGACCTTTCTGCCCCAGCTCCCGAAGGCGGGCTTGACTATGAGCTCCTTCGAGTCCGGCGCGGCCGGGGCCAGGCGGGTTCTAGGTATCGGCAGCCCCGATGCCCGGAGCATGGCCAAGGCCACGGCCTTGTTCCACCCGGCCGCCAAGGCCCTCCAGCCGTTGACGGCGACAGCTCCCGACGCCTCCACGTGGGCCGCCGCCACGATGGCCTTGTTGTGGCTGAGCGTCCTTATCAAGTACACGCCCTCCTCGACGTCCTCGTTCAAGCTCAGCCCGTCGATCTTCACGAGGTCCAGCCTAGCGCCGAGCCTCTCGGCCGCCTTCAACAACATCCTCTCTTCCTCCTTTAAGATATCGACGACCAGCTTCACCACGGCTCCGCCTTGAGCTCGCCCCCTTCCCTCAGCCAATTGAACGCGTTGGCCAGCTCTAGGCCCAACGAGGGGTGCAACACCAGGGGGGTCGAGGTGTCCGCCGCCACGCGCCTAATGGCGTAGTCCTTCTCGGGCGTGACGCCCGCCGTTATAACTATGTCCACTTTTTTCCACTTGATCATCTCGACGACGTCGGGGGCGGGCTCCAGGAGCTCCAGCCACTCCAACCTCCTCCTTATCTCCTCCACGTCCTTGAGGTACGCCTCGTCGAATGTGTAAACTAAGGCGTTCCTCCTCGGCAGCTTGTTCGGCTGGGCCGAGAGCCAGCTCTTGAGGAGCGCCTCCTCGAAGACGTCGCCGAACGAGGCGACCTCCCCCGTGCTGTACATGACGGGGCCGAGCCTCGGGTAGGCCCCTCTGATTCTGCTCCAAGAGAATTGAGCTGTCTTCACCCACCACTTAGACGGCCTCAACACAGTGAGCTCGCCCTCGTAGGGCAACCTCTCCCTCGTCAAGACGTCGGCGACGAGCGACATGTAGTTCACGCCCGTGGCCTTGCTCACGAAGGGCATGGAGCGGCTCACCCTCAAGTTCGCCTCTATTACGTACACGTCGTCCAGCACTATGAACTGGACGTTGAGGGGCCCCTTGACGTCGAGCTCCCTGGCTATCGTGTAGGCGATCTCGGCCATCTTCTCGACGGCCCAGCTGGGCGTCTTGCGAGGCGGCATGACCATCGTGGAGTCCCCCGAGTGTACGCCCGGGGGCTCCACGTGCTCTATCGGCGTCACCACGGCCCTCCTCCCGTCGGAGACGGCGTCGACCTCGGCCTCTATCCCCCACGGCATGAACTTGGACACGACGACGGGGTACTCGCCGCTCACCCTAGCGGTCTTGGTGAGGAACTCCGTGAGCTCCCTCCCGTTCCTCGCCACGGCCATGTAGGTGCCCCCTAGCACGTAGCTGGGCCTCAACAACACCGGATATCCTAGATCCTCCGCCAGCTTTAAGGCCTCCTCGACGCTCTTGGCGTAGAACCAAGGCGGTTGCCTTATGCCTAGCTTGTCCAAGAGCCTCGAGAACTTGCTCCTGTCCTCGGCCAAGTCCACCGAGTGCGCGCGAGTGCCGCCGATCCTCACGCCGAGCGCCTCCAGCCTGGGGTAGAGCCTTTGTCCTATCTGGCCGCCCGCGTATAGTACCACTACCGGTCCTCCTTCTTTTTCGTATATGTCGAAGATCCTCTCCGCCGTTATCTCGTCGAAATACAGCTTGTCCACGATGTCCCAATCGGTCGACACAGTCTCGGGGTTGTAGTTTAACACAGCGACGCGATGGCCCCTCTTCTTTAGCTCCAAGGCCAAGTTTACGGTAGACCAGTCGAACTCGACCGACACGCCGATTCTGAAAACTCCGGCGCCCACCACGAGGTAGTCCACCTTGGGCGCCAGCTCGTCGAGCTCGCCGCCGTATGTCAAATATAGGTAGTTCGTCTCGGCGGGCCACTCGCCGGCGAGCGTGTCTATCTTCTTGACGACGGGCCTCCGCCTCCTTTTGGCCATCTCCTCGGGCCTAACGCCTTGGGCCAACGCTATCTGCTCGTCGGAGAACCCGAGCCTCTTCGCCTCCTCTATCAGCTCCGGCGTCGCCTCGGCCGACTCGAGGGCTTTCCACACGTCCACGACCCTCTTTATGGCGTTTAGGAAGAACTTATCGACTTTGGTCAACTCGTAAATCTGGTCGACAGTGGCGCCCAAGTATAGGGCCTTCGCGGCGTAGATGGGCCAATAGGGCAAGTGGCGCTCGAGGGCCTTGAGGGCCTCCTCCAATGTCGCGGACTTAAAGAGAGGGCCGCCGACTAGGCCGGGCTCTCCGATGTCTATCATGCGCACGGCCTTCTGCCAGGCCTCCTCCAAGTTGCGGCCTATGGCCATGGCCTCGCCTATCGACATCATCTCGGGCCCCAGCCCCTCCTCCACGCCGAACCGGTCGTTCTCCCATCTGGGGTGCTTCACGACTATGTAGTCCAAGGACGGCTCGAAGGCCGCCACGGTGCGCCTAGTCACTTGGTTCAAGACCTCGTCTAGGCGATAGCCCAACGCCAACTTCGCGGCTATATAGGCCAGGGGATATCCAGAGGCCTTGGAGGCCAGCGCGCTAGAGCGCGACATGCGCGGGTTCGTCTCTATCGCGTACTGCTCCGGCCCGGCGTAGTTGATCGCGACTTGGACGTTCCCCTCGCCGATAAGGCCTATCGCCCTTTCTACTGCTATGGAGATATCTCTGGCCGTCTGGTACTCGTCGTCCGTGAGCGTTTGGCAGGGGGCCACTACTATGGAATCGCCCGTGTGGTACCCCATGGGGTCCACGTTCTCCATGCACACCACGGCGGCCACGTTGTCGTAGGCGTCCCTCACGACCTCGAACTCCACCTCCTTCCAGCCCTCGAGGTACTTCTCCACGAGGACTTCGCCTATGGCGGACTGCGCGAAGGCCTTGTATATCCGGGACTCGAGCTCGGCGCGGCTCTTAGCCTTGAAGGCCCCGGCGCCGCCGAGGTTGAAGGACACGCGCACCATCACGGGGTACCCCAGCTCCTCAGCCGCCGCGAGGGCCTCCTCGGGGCTCCTCGCCGAGCGGCTAGGCGGTATGGGGATCCCGGCCTCCCTCATGGTCTTCTGGAAGAGCTCCCTCGAGAGGGCCTTCCTTATGCCCTCGACGGGCGTCCCGACGACCTTCACGCCGTATTTCGAGAGGACGCCGGAGTCGTGGAGCTCGACGCAGGCAGAGAGCGCCGTCTGGCCCCCGAAGCCGCAAGCTATGGCGTCAGGCCTCTCGCGCTCTATTACGCGCTCCAGGAAGTCCTTGTTTACGGGGAGGAAGTAGACGCGATCGGCGAGGATTTTCGAGGTCTGGATAGTGGCCACGTTGGGGTTCACCAAGACGGTCTCTATGCCCTCCTCCTTGAAGGCCTTCAACGCTTGAGAGCCCGAGTAGTCGAACTCGGCGGCCTCGGCTATTTTTATAGCGCCTGAGCCCACGACGAGGATCTTCCTAACGTCCATGGCGCCCCGCAACGGCCTCGTTGTTCGCTAACGCGATCGCCCCGACGACATCAACTCCTCGATTGATGATCTATATAAGCTTTTCGAGAGCCTCGACGCGGTCGAGCCCAACGACGAGGCTCCTACTTCCTCCTCAACGCGGACTCCAACATGCGCTTTACGGTGTATTGGCGGCGGCAGTCGGGGCAGAGGTAGAGCCATTCTGGGTCGTCCTTTAGGCCTAGCTTTGCCTTAACGGCTTGGATGTGTTTATACGTGTCGAACGCCCTCCCGCAAGACTTGCAACGGACGACGTAGTCCACGGCCTTCTCCTCCACCTCAGGGGGGAGGGCCTCGCCCTTAACGACCGTTATCGCCTTCTCGGGGCAGACCTCCTCGCAGTACCCGCAACCGACGCATTTCAACGGGTTGAGGGACAACTTGACCGCATCGCCGTCTCTGCTCACGTCGAAAGCCCTCTGGGGGCATTTGGCGAAGCAGACCCCGCAAAGGGTGCACTTGTCCGCGTTGACGTCGACCGCGTATATCTTCAAGGCGGCGGTCCTCTCGCCCGTGTATAGGTCTCTGAACTTGGAGAGGGCCTCCAAGTAGTCCCTCCTCCTGGAGCCCGACGGCGAGATCGGGCGGGCTCTCGTCTTGAGGACCGCCCCTCCCTCCGTCTTTATCTCCTCTAAGCCGAAGGCCTTGGCCATCTCCTCCACGAGCCTCAACGCAGGCGAGGCCCCGCCCGCTGGGCATTTCTGGTCCGGGCATTGGACCTCCAACTCCCCCGCAATGGCGAGGGCCTCGAGTACCCACTCGGGGCCCAAGGAGCCTATGCAAGGCAACTTGTAGACGTACTCGCCCTCGCCGCTTATTCTCCCCGATCTGTAACACGTGAAGACCACCTTGGATATCCCGTGGAGCTTGGCCTTGGCCAACGCAGCCGCTATCTCCACGTCGTCGGATCCAGGAGCCGCGAGCGCCCCCGTCGGGCAAGCCGCCACGCAAAGGCCGCACTCGGTGCACTTGGACGGGTCTATAGACGCCGATCTGTCCACGATCTTGACGGCCCCCGTCGGGCAAGCCTCGGCGCATTCCGAACAGCCGAACCTGGCCATACAAAGCTCCGGGTAGAGCTGGGGGACTGCTCTCTTCTCGAACACCTCGCCCTTCAGGAGATCCCTCCTGGTCACGGCCTTTCTGGCCTCCAAGTGGAATGGAGTCCTCCGGGCCCTCAACTGCGCCGCCGCCACCTCCACCGCCGACGAGGGCCTCACCACGTGGACCTCTAAGGGGTGGAGGTCCCTCGGAAGTCTCGGCGGAGCCTCGGCGTTTTTCAACACAACGACTACTTGAGCCCCTGGGTTGTCCTTGACCAAGGCCTCCAATTCGGCGTCGCTGGGATCCTCTACGACTACTACCTTCCCGTCGTTGTTAAGAATCCTCATCCTCGTTTAATATGATCTCTATTATATCTTTATCTTGGTTCAAGAACTCGCGCGTGAAGAGGAGGACTCGCTTCATGTACTCGGTGGACACTATCCTCAACCCTCTTTTGACGAAAACGGGAACCCACGTCAAGAGGTGATTTGTTAGAAAACGACTTTGGCCCTCGAGGTATTTAAACGGGTCGTCCGCCTCGTATTCCTTATAGGCGAGATACGACATAAAGGCCAGCTCCACGGCTATGTGATCGGCTCTCAAATCCCTGAACTCCTTCTCGAAGCCCGCGCCGTACTCGGCGTAGAACTTCGCGACGGAGTCCTCTACGGATAGGTCCAAGTATCCGGTGTGTAGATACCCCTCATACGGCGGCACTCCGTAGTCGAGGCGCGTGAAGTCGACCTCGATCGGCGTGAGCTCGTCGTATCCGTCCACCTTCTCGGCAACGTCGAGGAGGGAGTCCAGATGGCGGAGCTCGTATATCCTGGCCAACGCCTTCCGCGCCTCCCTCACTCGTCCCACCTTCGACTTGATGTATTCCTCGAACTCCGACAACCTATAGGGGTATATGTATAGGGAGGAGAGAAAATCGTAGAGGATGGAGCGGAAAAGGGAGGTTTGTTTTGAAAGGGACCGAAGCATTAGGTTCCCTCGCCCGTCGGCCCTCCTACTCCGCCTCCGCAATGGCCTCCCGTAGGCTTCACGCCCTTCAGCTTCGACAATATATTTGGCACATCGACGGCGCCGGTCCTTACGGCGAACTCCTCCTCCTTGGTCATGGTCGGCCATTGGTACTCGCGGCCGGCCACGTTGACCGGCGTGCCTGGCATTATGTAAAGGCTCGGCGGATCTGTGCCGTACTCTGGGCCCAACGGGACAGCCCCTCTCCTCTTGGCCTCTCTGTATATCACGCTGTTGGGGTCGTCCATATCGCCGAATATCCTCGCGCCGGCGGGGCACACCCTCACGCAAGGCGGCACCCTCTCGTACTCGGGCAACGATTCGTCGTAGACGCGATCTATTGCCATGACGCACTTCTTGGAGACTCCCTCCACGGGGTCGAACGTTATGTTGCCGTAGGGGCATGCGTTTTCGCAATACCTACAGCCTATACAGACGTCGTAGTTTATGACCACCACGCCGTCCTCCTTCCTCTTGAATATAGCGCCGGTGGGGCAGACCTCGGTACAAGCGGGTTTTCTGCAGTGGAAACAACTTATCGGCACGCTGAAGGTCTTGGTGTTGGGGAACTCGCCGACTTCTACTTGCAACACCCTCAAGAAGAAGACGGACCAAGGCCCTTTGCCGGGCTCCGGCCCCCACGGGTGTAGATCCGTCATGGGCCCGTAACAGCCGCTGGAGTGCCACTCCTTGCAGGCCAGCATACACGCAGCGCACCCGAAGCATTTGCTCAAGTCCGTGAGGATGGCCAGCTGGACCATGGCTACACCTCCTCGGTCTTCTCCTTCTTAGCCGGTTTAAGCGCTGCGTCGAATTGATAGCCCATTTTGCCCTCTATGGTCTGCTGGAATTGGTACCAAGCGGAGTTCACCTCGTACCAGCTCACGCCCATCTCGGCGGGGCTCTTGTAGGCGTTGTAGTTGAAGGCCGATATGGACCACGCCTCGCTCCCCACCATCAGCTTCGGCGGCTTTTTGAGTATGACGTCTGCGTTGCCCCACGCGGACTCGGGCTTGTCGTTGGCTATTCTGACTATCTTCACGCGTAGATCGCCCCAAGCGGTCTTGCCGGTGAACGGGTCTAGGTTCAACGTCGGGTATCTGCCTTGCTGTACAGCCGCTATGAGCCCGTCCACGGTGTATTGCGAGTTGGGCACTCCGCCTAGGCTCTCGGCCCTCGTGTAGACGTAGATATCGTTGAACATGAAGCCCTTAGTCGCCTCTACCGAGTTCGGCGGTATGCCGAACACGCCCGGCCTGGCGTTCCTCGACTTCCAGTAGCCCACGACTCCAGGCGCTATGGCCTCCGTCAGCTTCACTTGTCCTCTCGCTATCTCGCCGCCTCTGCTGGTGAACTCCACCCAATCGCCGTCCTTTATGCCGTATTGAGCCGCCGTCTTGGGGTTCATCCAGACCACCGAGTAGGGCAACAACTGCCTCAACCACGGGTGGTGGTTCTCCCAAGTGTGGTAGAACCAAGGCGTCGTCTTCCTGTTCAACGTAGCTATGGGGTACTGGTCCGGCGGCGAGCCGTCCGGGGCGATCCAGTCGAGCGGCGGGTACCAAGCAGGTATCGGGTTGTAGTACGTCTTTATTATTTGAGCTACGTGGGAGCCCCACCAATCGTTAGGCGGCGACGCGTTCTTCCTGGCTAGGTCCAAGTACTTGGAATCGCCCGTCTTCTTGTACATGTAGTAGTAGTAGGCGTTGTAGCCCTTCCACAAGCCGTACGCCGCAAGCTTGTACTTCTGTATAATCTCCGAATATAGCTGTATTATAATCGGTTTAGCGTAAGGTATCATGCCGACGCTCGCGGCCCACTCGAGATAGCCCTTGTTCACGTGCCTATAATATCTGATCTCCAAGGGCAACTCGTAATAGCCTGAGGCATGTCCGACGGTCTGCACGCCGGGATTTACGCCGGCCGGGTACTTCCCGTTCTTGACGGGGATCTTCTGGGGCGGCGGATAGGTCTTCTGGCCCGAGTAGCTCCCGGCCGGTATGAAGCCCGGGTATACGTACATCTTTATCTGGTCGGGGTTCGGATCGCCTTTACAACACGACGTGCCGTCCTTGCCCCTGGCCATGTAGAGGACGCCGATGCCTGGCGCGTACTGGAATTTCCAGAGCCAGTCGTACATCTTGTTGGGGTACATCGGGTTGCCGTTTTGGTCCAAGAAGCCGGGCAGGCCCAGCTTCTCGCCCAGTATTATCTCGCCGTCGCTCCAAGGTATCACTTCCTTGAATAGCGGGGGCAGTATCGGCCACTCTATGCTGTCCATAGGCCCGTAGATTGAGCTATCGGGCCTGTCCAGCAGGCTGTGCTCGCCGTAACGCTCGTAGAAGGTCGTGTCGGGGATGACCAAATCGGCGCACGGCACCGAGCCGTTGTAGAACGTGTCGACGATCGCCACGAACGGTATTCTGTACCTGCCGTCGGAGTCCTTCATTCTGAGCAAGCCGAGGTCCTTGTCTATATCGTAGGCGTTGTCCCAATAGGGATTTGTGATGTGCCACAACAAGAGCTCCACCCTATACGGCCACTCCAAGCCGGCGTCGATGTTGACGGCCGTGTACACTCTGTGGAGGGCGAACGGGAACTCCCAGCTAAACGCCCTGTCTATAAGCAACGGATGGCCGTTGTCGTCCACCACGACGTTGTCGGGCGTGTAGTTGATGATCTTGGTGGTGACTTGGATGGCCTTCGGATACGGCACTTTGTGGACGTCCAAGACCACGACGGTCCCGTCGTTGAGCACCCTCTCCGATATCATGGCGCCGCCTATAACGCCGATGAGCTTCTCGCCGTTGGGCCCCGTGAACAAGGAGGGGTTCTCGGCGTAGTCCTCCGCCGTTACCCTCATTCTGGGATCCGGCGGGGTGATATACGGCGGCCAGTAATCGCCGTCCGGTATAGGCCACGGCGCAGGCGATTTGTACATCCACCCTCCCGGCGTGTCCACAGCGCCCACTAAGGATAGAAGCAACGCGAAGGCGCGCGCGGTCTGGAAGCCGTTGGTATGCGCCGATATGCCCCTCATTATATAGATCGAGAACGGCGTGCCGACGAAATTGTCGTGTTGTCTGCCGAGGTAGTCGGTCCATTTGGCGGGGATTATCACCCTGCCGTTGTTCAACAAATCGATTATCTTCTGCGCCAGCTCCCTTATCTTATAGGCAGGCGGAGTGCCCCATTTAGCCTCTACGTTCTCGGGAGCGTAGTCTGGCTTCATCGCCTCGTCCTCTATGAGGGTGAAGACGGTGCGCACGTTTACCGTGATGGTCTCCGCGGTGTCGGGTCCCTTGGGCACCGTGACGGCGCCTCTATACTCCAAGACGGGCTCAACGCCGTTCTGCCAAGGCACATCCGTGAACGGGTATATATTGCCGTCGGAGCCCATCACTGCGGGAACCCAATCGCCGTTCTTGTTCTTGACCCGCAAGAACAAGCCCGTGTTGGGCGCTTGTGGGGGATCTATCGAGCCGTCCGGGTTAGTTATCACGAGCCACGGCGCGTTGGTGTACCACTTGAGGTACTCCTCGTCTATGGCCTTGACGCCGTTCTTCCAAGCTTGAATTAACAGCTGTATTACAGACCACACGACTACGCCGTCGGTGCCCGGCACTACTGGGATCCAATCGTCGGATACTTGTCCGAAATTGCCTATCCTCTCCGGCGACATGTAGATGACCTCGCCGCCTCTGTCCTTTACCTTGGTTATCTCCCTTCTGATCTTGGTGGGGAAGTGGTCTTGGGTCACCCCAGCTAGTATGAGCAACTTGGTGTACTTCGAATCGAACCCTCCGTACTCCCACCAAGTCCCGCCCAGTATGTACGATCCGCCAGATGCTACGTTCACGGCGCAGAAGCCGCCGTGGCCGGCCTGGTTCGGCGAGCCGAACATGGCGGCGAACCAAGTGTTCTCTGCCGGGTTGTACTGATCCCTTCCCGTGAAGTAGACGAACTTCTCGGGGCAACATTGATTAATCTTCTTCATGCCCAAGAAGCCGTATTTCCAGCCCCTCTCCTTCAAGATAGCCGCGTCGTCGCCGTTGACCAATATATCTAACATGTCGTTGTAGGTTATCTCTATGAAATCGCCGTCGCACCTCTCGCTGGTGGGCACCCTCAATAGGGGCGATCTCAGCCGGGCGGGGCTGAGGTAGTGCAACATAGTGCTCGGGCCTATGGGGCAAGTGGCGCCTTCGTTGCGGGTGAATATAGATCCCGCTATGAATCTGGGCAGTTTGTTGGGGCTTATCTCCACTTGTATCTGGCATCTGCCGAGGCAGCCGTAACACGTGGTGTAGGCCACCACGTTCCCAGTCGTCGCCTCCAACTTGGCCCCCTCTTTGAAGAACTTGTTAAATATCAACTGCTCCTTGCTTACAGTAGCGGCTACGGCTACTGCAGTGCCCGTTACGGCGGCGAGCTTGAGGAAGTCCCTCCTGGTCAGCTTAGGGCTTACGACCACCATGGCCCCCACTGGCTAACCGCGTTCGTCAACGGGGTGAACGGGCTGTAGTAATACGCCGTGGCTATTACGATATACCTCAACATATAGCCGCCGACCATTACCGAGATGAAGATAATAGGTATGGCGTAAGCGGCGAATTTGCCGAGCGGATCCGCCTTGAGCAACGTGAGTTCTAGGAGCAGGGGTATCGCTATCCCCAACGTTATCACGAAGCCCCAGAAGTAGGGCGCGTAGGTCTGGAAGAGCAACTGCGTGAGAGGTATCCTCGCCTCTATGTGGTTGGCGTAGGCCACGCTTATGAACAGAGCCCACGCGAACGCCTCGAACAAGACCGCCAAGAGGTCCGCCCAGCTCAGCTCGTGTAAGAACATCCTCAACCTCGCTAAGTCGCTACCTCTCTCCAACTTGACGAACCTCCCCAGGAGGAGCATGAAGGCGGCTCCGTAGCCGAGGCCCGACGATAGCCACAAGAGCGGCAACGAGCCGTTCCACCAGAAAGATTTGCCGCCCGCCGCCGAGAATAGAAATGCCGTATATATAGTCGCCAACACGGCGTTTATCATGATGAGGTAGTACAAGGCGTTCAACAAGATCGGGCGTTGAAGCGCTCTTATGAACAACGAGCCGATGTAGACGAGGCCCCACAAGACCATGCCTCCTAGGAACATGACTCCCCAAGCCATCCAGGACTGGGCCAACCTGCCGTTGGGCCACCCTATGAGTATTATATTACCGGCTCTAGAGGGGACCCCCAAGTCTATCACGAAGAAGGCCAACGCGACTAGTATGAAGATCCAACCCATTACCATGCCGTAACGGGTGGCTAAACCCCTCACCCTCCTCAACTCGAAGAAGGCCGACAACGCCATGGACATAGCGCCCAAGGCCGTCGCGAACACGGCTACGGCGATCCTCCAGCCCCATATCATCTCGAAGTCAGGCGGCATATAGGGACCCCAGCCGCTCCAGCTCAGAGGCCAGGGATTTGGCATGCACTAATAGCCCAGAAGGCGTCTTCAACCTTCCTTTCAAGCGTTGAAAAAAGGCAGGGACGAGCCCTCTACAGGCCCTTATCCGATCTTTCGCTGTTTTGAAAAACCCGCTTTATGGCGTCGGCCAACAAGACTTGGCCCACGTAGCATTTAAGCCCCATAGTGTACCCGTTCGTCCTACAGTGGGAGGCCAATACGCTGAGCTTTACGCCGTAATCCCCCTGGAACGTCACGACTACTCTACAACCATCGGGTAGCTTAATGGAGGGGAAGAACTCGAGCAAGGCCTTGGCTATTACGCGCTCCGCCTTCTCGACCATCTCGACGGGGACTGATAGATGTTGCGCTACTATCTTCGCGACGTTCCTCCCCCCGAATCTGGGAGGCAATAGGACTTGGACCGTCCTGCCGAAGTCGTTGGCGCAGAAATCGTGGGGGGATCTGC
Organism: Thermoproteus thermophilus; assembly: GCF_055392855.1. NCBI lineage: Archaea > Thermoproteati > Thermoproteota > Thermoprotei > Thermoproteales > Thermoproteaceae > Thermoproteus > Thermoproteus thermophilus. The sequence continues at coordinate 1,273,351 of NZ_AP042466.1, read as the reverse complement.
CCAGTTTCTTCAACCCGATTAGAAGAAGCCTGACGTAGGCCTCCACCTCGTCGTCGGCTACGTCCGAGAGGCCCCAATCCGATTTGAGCTTCCTTATAGCCGCTCCGAGAGCGCGCTCCGGCGCCCTCCCCTCTATCGCTTGGGCGGCTAGGTAAAAGGCGCCTTTCGGCGTCAACGTGTACGCCCCTTTTCCCAGTTTTAGTAGAAAGCCTTGCTTGAGGAGCTCTAGGGATCTCCTATACACAGTGGCTATGCTGATCCCCGTATCCTTAGATATGGCGTATAACGATGCCGGCGACCCTCGTATATTTATAGCAAGTATAGCTAATAAAATTGAAATGAAGTCGGTCATTGAAGGGTGCATGGATTAGTGCTTTTTTGAGATATAAAAGCTTATAACCGCACCGTCGCGTCTTGGCCGGCGAGGACCTTGAAGCGCCGTTGTGTCTAGTGTTCGGCTACGCTTCTGTGTTGTTCGGCCGCGGCTCAATATGTCGAATTCCCGAAAGACGCGCGAAGCCCCTTGACGTCCGAAATTTATGCCTACTGCCAACTGCGTCTTGGTGAGGGTGCACGGTCTTGCGCCAATGAGGGCTATCGTCCAGGGAATAGCTTGGATAACCCCTTAAGAGGGCGATGGCCGTGTAGAGTGCGTCTACGCACAAGTAGCCTCTTCCAGCAAAGCCGGCCTTAGCTCCGACCCGATCTCCTTTCTCTCAATGCGATTCCCGTAACGACTCCGCCAGTCTGTACGTCTCTGTTGCATTGTACATATTTTTACATACATCTCAACGCGGCCCTCGCCGCCGCGTTTTTACAACCTTTACCAACGTCGGTGTAGCCGCTTACAGAGCCAGTGCGCCGCGGAGGTTTGAGCGGGATCTGATTAGGCGAAAAGATAGGAAGAGGCGCGCGTGGACGTGGGGATCGGCTAGAGACGCCATGGCGGCCGCTAAGCGACTCGCTCCGAGGACGGCGCCGTTTTTATAGGCGGTGAGACTCTCCGACCATGGCGCTTAGATCCAGCATGTCTCCGGCGTCGGCTCGTGGTTTATGCTCGACAACGCGCAATCCGCTGGGCGATTGACAGAAACTAGCTGTATATGGCGCAGGGATCCGCTCCCTAGATGAAATTTTTTATATGGAAATAGCTAACCATATGTACGCGGAGCGGGGGCGCGGGTCTATCGTGAAGGTGTACGAAGTGAAGGGCCCTTGTCCCGACTTAGGGCTTACTCTGGCCAAACTCGCCGCAGAGCTTCGGGAGGGCGAGGAGGCCGTTATCGTCAGCAAGTGGAGGTACATATTGAACGACTTGGCCAACTCGGCGGGGCTTCTCGGCATCGAGGTCGTGTCCTATAAGATGGGGGACGTCGTGGAGGTGCTGGTCAGAAGGTCAAGACCAAATCGGCGTCCTTAGCTAAGGCGAGGAAGGTCAGAGCGCCGGCCGTCGAGACCCCCTCGGCCGGCTCAACGCCCAGCATTTTGGCCACGGGCTCGTCCACGTACACCTTCACGCCCGATTTGAGGCACTCGGCGGCTAGCTCCTCGAGCCTCCTAGCGCCTATTCTCCTCATCTTCCACTTGATGTACAAGGAGGCCAGAGAGGGCAAGCCGACGAGCCTCGTCTTGGGCCTCTTGCCGAAGACGAAGACGCCAAGGCCGCTCGCGAACAAGTACACGTCGGCGCCGAGCGCCCTCGCCGACAACGCCACCACCAACGCGTGGTATGCCCTGGCCAAGTCGTTGTCCGAGAGCATCACGACTACCTTCATCGGTATTGCCCGCGCCCGGTTTAATAACCTTGTAGGCCCTACACGGCGCCGATCCCCTCGCAACTTCGCGACTGCCTTGAGGCCTCGCCTAGGCCCAAGGGGGCCGTCCTAGGGGCGAAATGCTTAAAAATAAACGACAAAAATGCATAAGGCCAGAGAGTAGAGCGGCGGTAGTCTAGCCTGGTTTAGGATGGCGGCCTGCCAAGCCGTTGATCCCGGGTTCAAATCCCGGCCGCCGCATCGGAAATCCTTTTATTAAATTGCGTGTATGGGGTACTCGTTGATGGGTTTGTTTTGTCTAGCTATAATATCGTATGCGATAATAAAACTGAACGAAACAAAGTATACAATGACATACTAACCTGGCTAAAAAAAGGTAATATGATGAGGAAACCCTTTATTTACCGGCTAGCATAACCCATGGTAATGGCCAGGGTTTTCATAGGCCCCGCAGGCGTTCCCATCGGGGCCAGGGAGAGGAAGAAGAGTGCGGGGACCCTGGACGGTATTAGGTACACGGCTGAGGTGGGGCTTAGCGCCATGGAGGTGGAGTTCGTACAGGGTGTTAGGATGAGTAGGGACGCGGCGGCTGAGGCGGGGGAGTTGGCTAGGGAGTTAGGTGTTAGGCTCTCTGTGCATGCACCCTACTTCATAAACTTGTGCAGTGAGGATAGTGGTAAGGTGGAGGCTAGTATCACAAGGCTCCAGGAGTCCCTGGATAGGGGCGAGGCCATGGGAGCCACGGTGGTGGTCTTCCACCCAGCATACTACGGTAAACTGGGCCCAGAGGGTTGCTACAACGCCATTAAAGACGCGGTGCTCGGGGTACTGGATTGGATGAGGGAGAGCGGCATTAGGAATGTGAAGCTGGGCCTAGAGGTCATGGCCAAGAAGAGCCAGTTTGGGGTCTTGAGGAGATCTTCAGGCTGGTTAAGGAGATTAACCGCCCACAGGTGGTTGCCGTTGGTTGACTGGGGCCATGTATACGCAAGGAATGGAGGCTCCATAGATTACGCCCAAGTCCTAAACCTATGGAGGGAGTACTTCGGAGACCAACCCATGTACACCCACTTCACATGCGTAAAGTACAAAAACGGTGAGTGGATTTATGAGCACGAGCCAATGGACACCAACAACCCACCCTTCGAACCACTGGCCCAGGAGTTGGGTAGGAGGGATATCGAGATAACAATAATTAGTGAAACGTCATTGCTCGAGAAGGACGCACTAAAGATGAAGGAGATACTCAAGAAGAATGGAAACAACGTAATAGAACCAACAAAGCCAGGCGAGGAGGAGTGACTATCCAGCAATACCTTAAGGAAACAGATTTATGGGCAATCTGTTTCCTTAAGAATAATGCTTAGTATTAAGAGGGCGTTTAGGGAGGTATTGAGGAGTGGTTCTCATTTGAATTGCCAAGCATCATAACCAGGGACTTGGACTACACGCTCAGTGACAATGCCCTGGCAATCCTCGGCCCCAGGAGGGCTGGTAAGACGTACTTCCTGTTCCAAATAACGAGGGATCTAATGGGCAGTGGATGGCCCAGGGAGAGCATAGTGTATGTGAACTTCGAGGACATCAGACTAATGGGCATAAACCCCAATCACTTCTCCACATTCCTAAAGGTCGTCAACGAACTGGCCAGGGAGTTCAGGGGCAGGATAGTAATAATGATGAATGAGGCCCAAAGCATACCACAATGGGGGCGTTGGGTACGCTCCCTACTGGATAGGAGACGCTACCACGTGGTCATCACCGGGTCCTCATCGAAGCTGGGCATTGCCGAAATACCCACGGAATTAAGGGACAGGTACATACAACGCCTACTCCTACCATTCTCCTTCAGGGAGTACCTAAGGGCCAGGGGCTTCGAAACAAGGCACCTAGGAGCCCCTGAACAATTGGGCAAACTACTTGGCCTGTTGAGGGACTACATAACGCATGGGGATTCCCGGAGATAGTGCTGAGGCCTGACCTGGCCAGGGACTTGGCGAGGGTTTATAGGGACACCGTCTTCTACAGGGATGTGGTTGAGAGGCACGGCATTAGGGATACGTACTCCTTCGAGGTATTCATGAGGATTGTTGAGGATAGCTTTGGGAAGTACCTATCCATGTCCTCAATACATAACTACTTCAGAGCCTTGGGATTAAGAAGAGCAAGAAAACCCTGGCCAACTACCTAAGGTACCTCGAGGAAGCCCTCTACATAGTGACCGTTAGGAGGTACGGAGCGAGCACCAAAGCCCAACTCCAACAACCCCGTAAAGTCTACCCAATAGACCCAGCATACTTCAGACGCGAGTCCCTAGGGCCGATGATGGAGTCCATCGTAGCTGTGGAACTGCTCATGAGGGGCGCTGAGCACTTTTACTACAGGGCTAATAATTACGAGGTGGATTTCGTAATAACCCAGCAGGGAACACCACAGCAGTTATTGCAGGTCACCTACGCATCATCAATAGACGAGGTGGACAGGCGTGAATTCAGGAGCTTGGTAAGGGCGTCCGAGGGCCTCGGCGTTAGGGATTTAATGGTGATAACGTGGGACCTAGAGGACGAGCTCACGTACGACAAACATAAGATAAAATTAACACCACTCCACACATGGCTATTAACCACCCAAACCCAGGGACCTTAATGCGGGACCCATTGGTACGTGAGGCACGGCACAGGTAAGCAATGAGTTAAGGTTAAGCATAGCGGTGACGGACCGTTATTCATGCTTCCTTTTAAATGGTGTGTTGATGCGGTTCACTTCCTTCTGCCCAATGCCCTGTAGAGCTTGTCCTCATCCCTCCAAACATCACTTTTCATAACCTCATCCCAAAGCCTATTGAAAACTGAGTAACCAAGTATCCTCTCAAATGACGAAGGTTCCATCCTTAATCTCCTTAACGGCCTGCCTCATGAGTCTCCTAACCTCATCGGTGATGTACCTAGGATCCCGCATCATTAGATAATGTTTGATTTTAACTTATACACTGTGATAGCTTATTTACTATATCATTAACTATGTTATTTACTATATCATCGATATCAACGAATTTCAGTAATGTATTTACTATTTTACCTAGGTCCACTATTGCATACCAATCGACCCTTGTGTATTTATCGCCGGTAGTACTTAGTTTAAGTAATATATCACCGCTATAATTTATACCAGCTGCATTTCCCTTGAAGTGATATTTTATTTGCTCCTTTTCTGATTCTAATATTTGTAATTCTACATCTGCAGTGACTCTTGATAGGTATTGAAGCATCGGTATTGACCCTATGTTCGCCTTAAACTTAGCCCTTGCCGACTTAGTCGAGCACTGATACTCAACTAAGTTTGGCAAGCAGGGCACAAGTTTAGAGAGGTCGTTGAAGAAGGAGTATACTTTCTCCATCCGTGCTTTTATTGTTAGATTACCATTTAGCTCCATAACTTCTTCACCGATTGTTTCTCAATCAAGTATTGAAGTAGTATATAATTTACTACTTTCCCTCTTTCATAGTCCATCCCATTATACATGATTTGAATTAACCTAGTGATTAAGGACTTATCTATGGCATTACCCGCCCTACTCGCTACATCCTCCAGCTTGTACTCACTAAGCCTTATACTTTTCGTGATGCTTTCCTTCTTAATCCCCAGTATATCAGTGACTACATCCCCTATTTTCTCTCCCATTAGCCTGCCCGTTGTAAATTTACCACCAATTATCGAGATGAAGTTCCTGGGCTTCTCATGGACGTATATTTTGAAGTCCCTTGAGGCAAGACGCTCAACTCTCTCACCGCCTTCGAATTTTATCAATGGCCTTGTACTTGCATAGCTCCTAACTATAGGCGTTTTCTTTAATTCAGGTATCATCGAGGATCCCTCTTGTATCAGGAATTCTGGGTCTGTCTCTGGTATTGTGAAATTATCCGGGTCCTCTATTATGAATGCGGTTGTACCCATTATGGAAACACCACCATAGGGTACAAGTATATCACCGTCAGACGGCATCCTCATATGATTAATAACCCGCTTTGTTAATCTCCTAGCCACCACCGTCATGGTACCCGCCGTCGGCATTATATCAACACTAATACCCGCCGCCTTAGCCACCTTACCCGCCCAGGGACCCGCGGCATTCACCACAACCGTAGCCCTAAACTCGCGTGTTTCACCACTTACTTTATCCAGTGAGGTTACCACTAGCCCATCCTTATCCTCATTAATCTTCACAACCTCATTACTTTCAAGGAACAATGCGCCATGGTCAAAAGCCATCATTTCCACACTCGCCAACAAATCCAAGCCAAATACCACTTTATCTGGAACCTCTATGACGGATTTTACGTCCCTACTTAACATTGGTTCCTCCTTCAATGCTTCATTAACTGGTACTTCTCTGAATGGTATATTCGCATCCTTCAAGCCCTTTATGAACTTATCCTTGAACTCCTCATCATCCTTAGTTACCGAGACAAAGTATCCACCAGTATCTTCAATAGCATGCGGTGCGATCCTACTTAAGATTTCATTTTCATGAATACACTCAACGGCTGAGCTTGGATCAGTTACCACGTATCTCGCACCACTATGTAGAAGGCCGTGAAATCTTCCGCTTGTCCCGCTTCCGATGTAATTACGTTCAATGAGTAATACCTTTAATCCCCTCAATGTTAAGTCCAATGTTGTCCAAAGTCCGGTGGATCCTCCACCGATAACTATTACGTCAAAGTTATTTAAAATCACGTTTAATCACTTTTAATCACTGCAATCCATACGCCCACGGTACCTCCTTAGCCCAGCCTAATGCTCTTTTAACCGCGGCCTTCCATCCATTATAAAGCCTCTCTCTGGTTTCAGGGTCCATCCTTGGCTTAAAGACCCTATCTAACTTCCAATTTTGTCTAACTTCATTCAAATCCCTCCAGAAGCCTACGGCTAATCCAGCCAGGTAACCAGCACCCAGTGATGTTGTTTCAAAAACCACGGGTCTCCAAACCTCAATACCGGTAATATCTGCTTGGAACTGCATTAGGAAATTATCCCTGGCCGCACCACCATCAACCTTAATCCTTGGTATCTTAATTCCCGTATCGCTCATCATCGCTTCAAGCACATCCCTAGTTAGGTAGGCTATTGACTCGAGAATAGCCCTGGCAATATGCTTCCTCTCTGTACCACGGGTAATACCAATGATTAAACCCCTAGCATACTGATCCCAGTATGGTGCACCTAAACCAACAAATGCTGGTACGAAGTAAACACCACCAGTATCACTGGCATTTGCCGCAAGGGGCTCTATCTCATCAGAAACCTCAATGGCCTTAAGCCCATCCCTAAACCATTGAACCGCGGCACCTGTGATGAATATACTACCCTCAAGCGCGTACACTGCCTTCTTCTCCTCGAGTGAGTAATAGACCGTGGTCAATAGGTTGGTTTTTGATTTAATTGGTTTATCACCAATATTCATCAGTATGAAATTGCCCGTACCGTATGTTGACTTAACCTCACCAACATCAAAACCCACCTGCCCAAATAAAGCCGCCTGCTGATCCCCAGCATCCCCACATACAGGTATGCTAACACCACCAAGTATTTGGGAAACCTCAGAGCCGGTGTACCCGTAGATGGACTTATCACTTGATGGTCTTAATAACGGGAGTATATCCCTTGGTATCTTACCCTCAATCTCAAGCAATTCATCGTCCCAGTCAAGTTTATGAATATTAAAGATCATGGTCCTAGACGCATTGCTGTAATCAGTTACATGAGCCCCATTCCTCTCGGGGGTGAGTACATCCTTATTTCCCCTTGTTAAGTTCCAAATAATCCAAGTATCAATAGTCCCGAATATTACCTCACCCTTCCTAGCCTTATCCCTCAGACCTGGTACATTATCTAGTAACCACCAAATCTTAGTCCCTGAGAAGTAGGCATCAGGGACTAGGCCAGTCCTTTCTTGAATCATATCCAAGTAATTCTGCTTTAAATAATCAACCATTTGTGACGTCCTCCTATCCTGCCAAACAATGGCATTATAGACCGGTTGCCCGTTCCTTGGATCCCAAATAATCGTAGTCTCCCTCTGATTAGTCACTCCAATCGCCGCTATCTCTCTAGGATTAACCTTAGTGAACTCCAGGACCTCCTTAATCACCTGCTTAGTCCTCTCCCAAATCTCAAATGGATTGTGCTCAACCCACGCAGGCTTAGGGTATATCTGAGTATGCTCATGATAAGCATAACCAACTATAGAGCCGCTATGATCAATCAACGCAGCCCTAGTACCCGTAGTACCTTGATCTATTACCAAAACATACTTCTTTTCCTCAGGCATGTAGTTCTTAATTCAAAAAGTATTTAAGGATTACGGTCATCTAGATTTACCAGAATATATTTAGTATACTCAGTGTTATCAAGTAAACTGAGTATATTAAGTTTATATTATTAATTTAATTTATGGATTCATTACTGCTGAAAAGTAAAATTTAAAAATCTCAGAGAACCTGATTAGTATGCCCAATGTATACCTAGGGGAGTTCCTTGGAACTATGTTCTTGATACTCTTTGGTGATGGTGTTGTTGCCAACGTGGTCCTTAGCAAAAGTAAGGGAGCTGTACTTTCGCAAGCATCCCAGTGGATAGTGATAACAGCTGGATGGGGTTTTGCCGTGATGGTAGGTATAGCAGTCGCATTTTTAGGTGGGTCTCCATATGCATTCATAAATCCAGCCGTAGCTATCGCCTTTGCCGTTTTAGGTAAGGTAAGTTGGAGCTTAATTCCCGGTATTATACTGTCTGAAATAGCAGGAGCATTTGTTGGAGGTTTATTGGTATATGTAACCTACTATGATCACTTCAAGGAAACCACTGATCAAGTGGCTAAGTTGGCGGTATTCTCGACTATTCCAAATATAAGGCATTTACCTGTAAACTTTGTAACAGAGGTTATAGGTACATTTGCATTAGTACTGGGGGTGTTGGCTCTTACATCCATACATGGATTACCAACATGGTCTGTTCCTGTAATAATAGCGTTCCTTGTATGGGGTATTGGCTTGAGCCTTGGAGGCCCTACGGGCTATGCAATAAACCCCGCTAGGGACCTTGGACCTAGATTGGCGCATGCGGTGGTTCTTTATAAGGAGCCCTCGGATTGGACCTATGGCTTAACAGTACCTATATGGGGGCCAATAGTAGGCGGGCTAATTGCTGTGGCAATATACCTAGCAATATTGTAACCATAAGGGCACAAATTAAATAATTATTACTCCTTTTTCCCTAAGATAATCCCTAACCAACTGAATTACTTTATTTTCATCTTCAAGTTCTAAGACTTTTGATATCAATTCCTTTCTAATAGAATCTTCATCTAACTTACTTATAGTATATTTAATTAAGCCAACTAGTGGAGGATTAACACTAAGGGCATCCACGCCCATACCTATCAAGATGGGCGTGGCATATTGTCTACTAGTCATCTCTCCACAAACTTCTGTATGCAAATTGTAGTGTTTGGCTTTTTCAATTGCTATTTTAATTAGCCTAAGAACTGAAGGATCAAATTCACTATATAGAGAGCTAACTTTAATATTTGTACGATCAACTGCAAGAGTGTATTGTGTTAAATCATTAGTGCCAATACTAATGAATTTTACATAGCCAGTTTCAATAATTTTATCAAGCAAAATAACGGCTGCCGGGGTCTCAACCATAATTCCAAGATTAATAATATCTAAAGTATGAGATAAACCAAGCTCAGCCCCTACCTTCTCTATAAGTTCGGCAACTTCGTAGATCTCCCTAACCTTACTTACCATTGGTATGAGTAGCCTAAGATTATTATTCGATTTGGCTACAGACAAATAGGCTTTAAGGAACGGCTTGAATATATATTCTAATTCGAGCAATAACCTAACACCCCTTAAACCCAAAAATGGGTTATTCTCTTCCAATTTAATGTAAGGAATAGGCTTATCAGCGCCAAGGTCTGGTGCTCTAATTACAATTTGCTTATCTCCAAAGAATTCAAGAAGTTTAATAAAAATATTATATAAAAGCTCTTGATTCGGTGGATTATTACTTAAGTATAGAAATTCTGTCCTAAAAAGACCAATGCCATCACAACCTAATGTAGAAGCTACACGAGCCTCCTCAATATTACTAACATTACATAAAACGCTTATCTCACGTCCATTAATTGTACGTGACTTTATATGAGCATAATTCTTGGCTGTTTCTCGTAAGCTTTCATAACGTTTAGATATTTCATCGTAAACTTTAAGGGTTTCCTCATTAGGATTTATTATAAGTTTACCCTCAAGTGCATCTATTATTACATATTTACCTTCAAGCTCATTCATACGCTCTATTTCTAAGTCAGGAACTATTAAGTAAGGTATATTATTATTTCTAGCAATAATAGCCGTATGGGAAGTAACGCCGCCTCGTCTAGTCACTATGCCCTTTATATTCTGTGAAATTAGCTTTATAGCATCAATAGGATAAATCTCATCTGCTACTATGATTAATGCAGTTTTATTCTCACTCTTATTTATTTCAAGAATATAATCTATAATATTCGATGCTATGCTCCTTAAATCGCTTTCTCTTAATGCTATTAATTCATTACCGCTCTCTTTAAACAACTTACTGTATTTTTCATAAATAAGCTTAATTGCAAGCTCAGCGCAAATGTTATTTCGCAGAATAAGTTCATTTGCTTCAGATACCAAAGATTCCGCCATTAATCTGTATGCCTCTATAAGCTCTTGGTCATTAGGTTGTAAGATATTTTTCAAATTAGATAAATAATTCCTATACTTATTTAAAGCATCAGTAAGTTTACGAGATTCCATAATAGGATCACTGGTTTTGCACTCATTTAATATGTTATTTAAGATATTCTCCATATTGTATACATGTACATCTCCAGTAGCTATACCTTCTGAGGCTATTATACCTTGATAAATGATCATTTTCATAACCCCTTATCTTCATTAGGTAATATTGTTTGTAATAAATGGGATATTTGATTTAATGCATCATTCTCATCCTCACCTTCTATCTTTAATACTATCGTATCACCATAATCCACGCCAAGCGATAATATTTTAAGTATGTTTTTCGCATCTACACAATTATCATTCTTACAAATAATAATTTGCGATTTAAATTTTGATGCTAATTGAACGAATCTCACGGCAGGTCTGGCATGTAAACCATGTCTATTAATAATCTTAACTCTTATTTCAATCGCCATCATCGATACGGGAGTAATACTTAAAAAGCTTTTGCTGATATAGCATTCGATGAGCATGGTCGTTAAGAAACTAATCAATAAGCCAGGTGAGGAGGTTAGAGAAATGCTTGAGGGGATGGCACTAGCTTTCCCTGAAATCATAAGGTTAGACCCAAACTATAACAATGTATATAGGAGGTATAAGAAACCTCCATATAAGGTAGCGCTTGTATCAGGTGGTGGAAGTGGACATGAACCAGCTCATGCCGGTTATGTAGGATATGGTATGTTAGATGGTGCAGCCGCAGGGTTTGTATTTACCTCGCCAACGATACCTCAAGTACAGGCAGCAATTAAGGAAGTAGCTACAGATGCGGGTGTTCTCGTAATTATAAAGAATTATTCTGGAGATGTTATGAATTTCAAAACAGCAGCCGAATTGGCAAAGAGCGAAGGCATTAAGACAGATTATGTAATAGTTAATGATGATGTGGCAATTCCAGAAAAGGAAAAAAGAAGAGGCACGACAATAACCGTTCTTGTACATAAAATAGCCGGCGCAGCAGCTGAAGAGGGCTGGCCTTTAGAAGAGGTAAAAAAGGTTGCACAGAAGGTAATTGACAATGGCAGGGATATTGGTGTAGCTTTAACACCATGTACCGTACCAGCAGCCGGAAAACCAACCTTTGAACTTGGACCTGATGAAATAGAGTTTGGTATCGGTATACATGGTGAACCTGGTATTCAAAGAATAAAATATATTTCATCAAAAGAATTAGCCAAGCTCATGGTCGATAAGATAGTCGAAGATTTAAAGCTCGAGAAAGGAGAGGAAATAGCATTAGTTGTACAGGGTACTGGTGGTACGCCTTACATAGAGAAATTCGTATTTTACAGAGATGTTCGTCAGTATGTTGAGTCATTAGGTTTAAAGGTCTTTGCAAGTTGGGTAGGTGAGTTTATGACATCATTAGAAATGCAAGGCGGCAGGGTAGCTATATTAAGACTTGATGAAGAATTGAAAAGGCTGTTAGCTGCTCCTGCACAAACGATTGCAATTAGGACACCGCCACTAAATGTAGTTTCGTAATTAAATATTAATAGTTAAAAATTAGTTCAATTTTTTCATATTTCTGGATTCTTCAGCTGCCTTTATTATCTCTTCTAACCCCTTACCTAAGCTAGCCTCAACAGCTGCGATAAATGCACCCTCAACTATTGGGGCATCGACTATTATTGTCTTTGTTTTCTTTTCATCATCTAATAAATTTAAAGCAGTCTTAGCACCAATAGCTGTACTGCCAAAATCTACAAATATTAATACACCCTGATTATCATAAACACCATTTATGGCTTCAACTATTTCACTTACATTCGTTCCAAGCTTACCCTGTTCCCCACCGACACATGCGACTTTAACATTATTACCAACCATTTGCTCTATGAGTTCCTTAATCCCTTCACTAATTTTCTTGGTATGCGATACTATTACTATGCCGACCATATTACTCACTATTTCAGCTTATATATGTCTCTTCAAGTATTTTCCCACTGGCCTCATCATATTTTGATACTTTAACACCAATCTTACCTTGCAGGGTATCTAAGAAAGTCCTTATTATAAGGTATGCTGATGTGGCACCAGGATCTTGATGCCCAATACTTCTTTCTCCTAAATAACTTGCTCTACCCCTCTTAGCTAGCATAGGTATTGTATTTAAAACACACTCCCTGGCATACGACACCACTTCACTAAGAACCTCTATAAAGTCCGCATTTGGGTTTTTAGAGACTATCTCTTTAAGCTTCTCAACAACTGGTTGTAACACATCAACCATGGTTTTTTCACCTGGCTTTGTGCCACCACCAATAGTTATCACTGCACGTAATCCAGCATCTAGCATATTTATGAAATCCTGAACAGTGATTTCATGCTTTCCAGATACAGTTTTTGCAGCCTCTAAAAAGAACATTCCGTATAAAGGTCCTGCGGCCCCTCCAACCACCTGTAATATACCTGTCCCAGTTAATTGGAGTAATGTTCCAATGTCTAAATTTCCTGGATTACTGCGCTGGCTTATTAACTCCATTACTTTCTCAAAGCCTCTAACCATATTTATACCATGATCCGCATCACCTATGTCGGAATCTAATTTAGTCAAATATTTCTCATTAGCTCTAAGGGTCTCTAGGATATTACGTAAAACCTGAATTAACATCGCAGAATTAATGGTGTAGACCTTTGTACCAGATGCGGACATATATCTCATAATTCGAGTTCCCGTTAGAATTTAAAAATTTTTTGTTCCTATTCAAAAGTCAAAGTTTCAGCATGTTGGTGTTAGTACCATATCTTCATGGCTTGAGTATTTCTTTATACAACCATGGGGTAAGTGCCTTCGGATGTTACACAACATCTCTGGGTTCCATTCCAATCATAAACCCAAGACTTAGTTAACCGAGAACTCGATACATAAACGCCCTAAGACCAAGCACAAACCATAAGCACAGGGCTTAGGACCGCGGGAATATAACCATGGAAGCTCCAAAGGGCATTACTAAGGCTTATTATGCAGTGAATTATACCTTAATTGTAGACCTCGCCTCATTCATTACATTGATGCTTAGCCGAGCCCCATTGGTTGCTGTTGCCATAGCGGTTATCATCCTCTACGTTAAGAGGAGGATTAAATCGAATATATATTCATATATATTCAAGCCGTTCCTTAAAGCCTATTTGTCTGTAGCCAAATCGTTTAGGGTCTGAGGTTCATGATTTAAGGGACTCCATTAACTCCCTGACGGGGTTTGGCGAAGCACTCCTCTCCATACTGGTGAAGAAGGGCCTCCTGAGCCAGAACGAGGCCCTGGCACTCAAGGCATCCAGCATTATACCCCACACCAGGCATTACACCATGGAGGATTATAAGAAGTTAATGGGGATCCTGGACAAGGATTTAGATGCCATCACCTGAGATGGCATCTTCGAGCACGAGAGAATAGCAAGAGCAATTTACAGGGACGGGTGGAGCTCAATAGGGATGATTACATTGATTACTACGCCAAACTCAAGGTCTACATAGGCATACTCGAGGGCCTCCTCATGAAGAAAGGAATACTACCCACAAGAAAACAGGAAAACGCGCCACACCAATAGGCTCACCCTCACGCTCACCATTTGATTATTACGTAGATTAGAAGGGGAAATCGAAAGCATAAAGTTCAAGATTTATGATTCGAGGATTTCCCTAATAGGATTTGACGAACTCTTCATATCAATGAAATATGCTCAGCAATTAGCCAGGTAAACCTACCATAGTATAAACTCAGCCTAATAGCCACAGCGACTTATAAGGGATTTTGAGTAGAGCACTAATTAAGTTGATTCACGACGATAATGAAGGCCCACCAAAAGCTTTGTCCTGGCTCCTGGGTAGGGTTAAGACTGGGGCTAACCTTGGACTTGCGCTGGTGGGCGGGCAGTTTGTTAATGTGGTTGTGGGTAGCCAAATCAGTGGCTACCTTTCACGCCAAAGTGACCATAGTGATTACGGAAAGACCACAGTCACCAATGTGATCACGGTGGGTACGTGATGCTTATGTTTACTTTTATTTTTTGAGTTCGTTAATTAGTTTCTTTATGTTTTCATTGCGTAACGTATTGTGTAATTGTACGAGTTCGCTGTGCCTTATTATTATTATTTGCTCTCTGATTTCATGAAATGCCCCCTGCATTGCCTCATTCACTAGTTTAAGTACTTGATCCACGTCCTCATTGGCGATGACGTAGATGGGCCTTGAACCATACTTATCATAGGCATGCTTTAACGCAGCAAGATCCTTATATATGTCACCCCTTACGTGAACCTCAACCACGGCGTAGGGCCCAGCCCTTGGCCCCTTGAAAAACGCCACGTCCACCCAGAAGTTATCAATTTTATGGTTAATCTCGGCTTTAAAGCCAAGCCACACACCAATATCCCTAACCATCTCAACCAACTCATCATGAATACTTGATTGGGGCTTCACCGTGGCACCCCTCCTAAGTGCCCGCTCTATGAGCTCACCCGCCTCCTCAGGGAGCGGTTTCTTAGAGTAATATAGCGAAGAGAGCGTGAGTATCCAAGGGGTCAGGTCCTTTTTCCCAAGGACCTTTGACAGTTCGTCCTTAACCTCATCAAACTTCACAACCCCCTCAGCAATGAATTTCACATTCACTATACGTGGATACAGTATTCTCCCCTCTTCCTCCTCCTCGGGGAATTGAGGCTTGCTGGACTCCCTCCACTCCCCAACTACCTCGACAACCGCCGTGAATGAGCCACAGAGCTCTTTGCAATTTTTCTTCATCATGATGTAGACCACAAGTCTATCTCCTGGCTTTATCTCTTCTGCAAGGTCCTTTGAACTCTCAGGTAAACCATAGATGAGGTGGCTCCTCATGTACCTATAATTCTCCTCAGACATCATTACCAACCAATACATCAGTAATAAAAATCATTAATTATTAAAAATTTTCCCCTTTATCTTTCTATAAGCATTGCGGAAAGATCTTGTTAGGTTACTGATTAACCCCACAAAACCTGTTGAACTCGCACATTCCTCAGATGAAGCTTCCCAATCCACTCCACTAGTATTGGGTATGCTGGTATGGTCAGTAATCCAGCTATGGCTAGATTAATGTAATAAAACCCCACCACAAGCTCCACTGCACCATAACTACATTACTCACAGTCAAGCCCCTCGCTGTAGGTATTATTAAAAGTCCATAATAGCGGTGCCATCTTGCTTAAGCGAGTTTAATTAGTAAGTTAAGGGAGGAGAGGCTTTAGTGCCCTAAATGCCATGGGGTCTTTAACCATTACCACAGTGTAAGCCCACGCTCTAAAAAGGAGCCTTGGAATCCACGATAAGGCCTGGAGGTGATGGATTATGAGTAGGGGAGGCTTCGCAGCTGAGTTTTGGTATAAACTTAGAAACTACCTAAATAGGTGGCGTGTTAACGGTCACAAATTAGCCGTTAAGGAATCCTTTCATCCCCTCCGTAATTATAATGGTTACCTCGGTAATCAGCGCCCTTTTAAGCGGCTGTCTGGTGAGTGGGGAGTCGCCATTGGTGGTGTGATTGAGGAGTTGCTGAGGCACGAGGCCAGTGCGGTGAGTTGGTGAGCTTGGTTACTTGACTGGTAGATCCTTCTTTTTGCTCCCAACGTGGAATGGTTCTTCGCTGTCTTTCCTGGCTAATAATCTGAATAGCCCAGAGCCCCTAGCGTCGCTGACGTGGACAGCCGACGCCGGCGGTCTCAGACCCCTAAGTCTTGGACGTCCGCGGGCTCAAGGCCGAGCGCCATCTCGCCGATCGCGGCGTCGAAGAGGGCTAAGTCCAAGACTCCCAGCGTCAACAACATGGGCAATATGTGCACCACGGGGGTTAACAGCTCGTCGGCCTCCTCGCTCGCGCCCTGCCTTCTGAGCTCAGCCGCCTTCTCGACGCGCTTCAACACCATAGCTCTCCAGGAGTATAGGACCTCGTAGCCGCGCTCCGTGAGGACGTAGACCTCCTTCTTGAACACGAGCCCTTTAAGCCTCCTCTCAACTAAGCCGTTCGCCTCGAGCGACGCGAGTAAAGCTTCCGCGTCCCGCACATCTACGCCGAGCATGACGGCCACGTCCTCCTTCGTCTTACCTCCTCGGGACAAGGCCTCTAGCACTAAGTAGCGCTCCGGCTGGAACTCCACGAGGGCCGAATATTGTGGGCATAAATCCTTAACCAACTGGATGGGCCTCTCGGCCCTACGCGCCCCGCCATGCCACGTACTGACGACGCCATTCGGCGATCGGGGCCGGCGATTTCTAGCCCGCTCCGGCCGGCTGGGGCGTTCCTCTTTTATATTCGATGGGCGATTGAGGCATCGGCGGTCTATGCCGACTCGAGCCCCGTGCTCAATAGCCCGATCACGCGACGAGCACTATGTGGGCAAGAACGCGCGACAACACGTCGCGGCTCGGAACCTCAGCTAAGTCGGCTCGAGCCGAGGGGGTTCGACGGCCGTCCAAGCGTTGAGGCGCCTCGATATTGGGCGCCGCCCATCTATATATAGAGAGTTCGAGTGGTCCATGGATCCCAGGAGGCTCGCCGCTGAGTTCGATAAGCGGCCTCTCTTGGTCTTCTGGGAGGCCACTAAGGCTTGTCCCTTGGCTTGTAAACACTGCAGAGCCGACGCCATACTCAAGCCCCTCCCCGGCGAGTTGGCCACGTGGGAGGCCAAGGCCTTCCTCGAACAACTCCTCGATTTCGGGAAGCCCCCCGAGTTGATAGTGACCGGGGGCGATCCCCTCATGAGGCTCGACATAATGGAGATCCTCGATTACGCCAAGGAGCTAGGCGTGCCCGCCTCCTTGGCGCCCGCTGTGTCGAGGAACTTGTTCGAGGCCTTGCCGGAGCTGAGGGGGAGGATAAAGAGCGCTTCGATAAGCCTAGACGGGCTCAAGGAAGTCCACGAGGAGCTCAGAGGGGTACAAGGCGTCTTCGACTCGACAATAGAGGCGATAAAGGCCTTGATGGGCGTTGGCATAAAGGTGCAGGTCAACACAGTGGTGTGGAGGAAGTCCTTCCCGCAACTGCCCGACGTGTTCAAGTTGATCTACGACCTAGGCGTGAGGGTCTGGGAGGTCTTCTTCTTGATAGAGACGGGGCGGGCTGTGAGGGCCCTCGACATAACTCCTCAAGAGTACGAAGACGCGGTCCAGTTCCTAGTGGACGCGTCCCGCTACGGCGTGCAGATAAGGACCGTCGAGGCCCCCTTCTACAGGCGGGCCAAGATCCAGAGGGCGTCGGGCCTCTCCTACAGCTCGCCCGCCTACGAGAAGCTCGTGGCGAGGCTGAGGGAGCTCATGGGCGATCCGCCAAAGCCGCTCGACCCCACGGTGGTGCCCACGAGGGACGGACACGGCATAATCTTCGTGGCGTACGACGGCACCGTCTACCCAAGCGGTTTCCTCCCCTATCCTCTCGGCAACGTGAGGAGGGAGTCCATTGCGAGGATTTACCGGGAGCACCCGCTCTTGGTCAAAATGAGGCGCGGAGAGCTCAAGGGGAGGTGCGGCGTGTGCGAGTTCAAGGACGTCTGCGGGGGCTCGAGGGCTAGGGCCTTCGCGTTCTTCAAGGACCCGTTGGCCGAGGACCCCGCCTGCGTGTACGAGCCCAAGGGCCTAACCTAAATATAATAAGTTAAATAATAAATTTAAGAATGAATTAAATTTTTGCTGTTAAGCCGGCCCGAGGGGCTCGACGCATGTGCGCGGGAAGCTCTGTAATATGAAGAAAATTTAAAATTATCATTAAACAGAGTACTCATGGAGCTCGCGGCTACAACGACCACCAAGCCTCAGCCGGTCTGGAACGGCGTATATTTCAACACCAACACCATAATACCTTGGCCCATAGTCTTGGCGTTTACGCTCATCTACTTCGGCCTTCTGGCCTGGGCTTGGAGGCCCAGAGAGGGGAGGGCTTTTGGAAAGTTCAGAACTCTCGATTTCGTCTACGTCGCCCTCGTAGCTGCTCTCACAATCGTCTACAACTTCTTCATCTCGCCTCTCATCCCGAAGGTGGGCTCCATAACTACGTACTTCTATTATCCGCTAATCGGCGAGATATTCCTCTTACAGCTTGTCGCCGCCTTGTCGGGGAGGCCCGGCGTCGTCGGCCTTACCATGTTCGTCTATACGTTGCTCTCTGATATAGTCCATTACGGATTTGGCGGCGAGCCCTTCTGGTTTATCTACGAAATGACGGCGTACGGCGCCTTGATCGATCTGTGGCTCATCTACAGAGGGGAGGCCATATTCACGCCCTATCTCAAAGCCCCCAAGATGGCCTTAGACGGCGGCGAGGTCGAGGAGGCGGCCCCGCCGAGCGATATCGGCGTGGTGTTCGCAGACGGCGTGATCTCCGGCGCTTGGATAGGCATGGCCTATCCGTTCTGGTGGAGGGGGTTCTGGGGCACCTTCGTCACGGGCTACGTCACCACGGTGCAGTTCTGGGCCATTACGAGCGTAACCGGCCTTTTAGCGGGCGCCGTCATGGGCGCCTTGGTGGCGCCGTTGGTAGCGTATATTAAACGGGTGGCGACTTAGCCCTCGATGAAGGTTATAGAACTAAACAACGTTTTTGTTAGATATATACAGCCGTATAGGCTAGCGTTGAAGGAAGTGACGCTCTCGATAGAGGAGGGCGAGTTCGTGTTGTTGGTGGGCAAGACAGGCTCGGGCAAATCGACTCTCATAAACACCATAAACGGCGTTATACCGAATATAATAAAGGCCGAGGTGAGGGGGAGGGTCTCCGTGTTGGGCAAAGACCCCAGAAACGCCCCCGTCTACAAGACCGCCCTGGACGTGGGTACCGTGTATCAAGTACCCGAGAGCCAGATCTTCGCGTTGGTGGTGGAGGACGACGTCGCGTTCGGCCTCGAGAACAGGGCGATCCCCCCAGAGGAGATGAAGGAGAGGGTCAAGGAGGCGTTGGAGCTAGTGGGCCTTTGGCATAAGAGAGGCCACCCCACGTTCCTCCTCAGCGGCGGCGAGAAGCAGAGGTTAGCCATAGCGGCAATACTCGCGTTGAGGCCGAAGGTCTTGATCTTGGACGAGCCTACATCTATGCTCGACGCCGTGGGGACCAAGGAGGTCTTCGACCTCTTGGGCAAGCTGAACGAGCAAGGCATCACTATAATAATCGCAGAACATAAAGTCGAGAAGGTGTTGCCGATGGCCGATAGAGTAGTGGCGATCGACGACGGCAGGATAGTCCTCGACGAGGAGCCCCACAAGGCGGTGGCCAAGGGCCTCCACAAATTCGGCGTGGAGGAGCCCCAAGTGGCCTACCTACACCGTTTGGCCAAGCCGGAGGACTCGAGGTTCCCGATAACGGTCGAGGAGTTCGTAGAGGCCAACAAGGGCTTGGCGATCGACGTAGTGGAGGGAGAGGGGCCTCCTCCCGGCGAAGCCGTCGTGAAGGCCAGCGGCGTCGTCTTCAGGTACCCGGGCAACGAGGCGCCCACCCTTAAGGGCGTAGACATGGAGATCCCGCGAGGCGCTATAGTGAGCGTAGTCGGGCCCAACGGGTCAGGCAAGAGCACCTTGATGTACCTCATGGCAGGCATATATAGGCCGACCTCGGGCGTCGTCGAGATAGCCGGCAGGCATCCCGCCGATCTCTCGGGCTCCGAGAGGGTGAGGCTAGTCGGCTACGCGTTCCAGGACCCGGACCAGATGTTGATGAACACTACGGTGAGGGCCGAGATAGAGATGACGTTGAGGCTAGCTGGCGTCAAGGGGAGGGCCTTGAAGAGCTTGGCGCAACAAATAGCCAAGGACCTCGGCATAGAGAAGCTCTTGGATAAGAGCCCGCACAAACTATCAGTAGGGCAGAGGAGGCTCGTGAGCCTCGCCGCGGTGCTAGCGGCGTCTCCAAAAGTCCTAATACTCGACGAGCCCACAAGGGGGCTCGACAGAGAGACCGCGGAGACCACGATGAAGTACCTCATGGACGTAAAGAGGGAGAGGGACATGACTATAATATTAGTCAGCCACGATATGAGACAAGTAGGCGATTACAGCCAGCTGGTCTACGTCATGTACGACGGAAGGGTCGTGTACAAGGGAACTCCGGAGGAGGTCTTCGCCGAGGCCGAGAAACATAGGGAGTGGGGCGTCGAGCCTCCGCAAGTTTACTACGTAGCGAAGCACTACGGCAAGCTAGCCGCCAGCCCCAAGAGGATAAGGCTAACGCCCGTATAAGCCCACGAGCTCGCCCTCCGCTATCACGTAGGGCCTCGCCGATTCTAGGACTTCCCTAGCGGGGGCGCCGGGCGGCAGACCGAGCGTCGCGTTGAGCGCGTACACTGTTATAATATACCTATGGGGCCTCCCCGGCGGAGGGCAAGGGCCGCCGTATCCGATCCTCCCGAAATCGTTGACTGCTTGGAGCCCGTACTGGGTGGAGGCGGCTGGCGGCACTCCTTGGGGGAGCTCCGTCAAGTTGGGGCTTACGTCGTAGAGCACCCAGTGTATGAACTGGCCGCCGGGGGCGTCGGGATCTATCATGGCTATCAACAAGGACTTGGCCTTCTCGGGGACCCCGCTCCATTTGAGCGGAGGCGATATGTCGGCACCGTCGCACGTGTACTGAGCTGGCATAGTCGAGCCGTTCGAGAAGGCCGGAGAGTAGACCGTCATGGAGCCGACCGCGCTAGTCAAGCTCGGGGCCTTCTGGAAGTACAAGACCGCGAGAAGCGCCGCTATCGCGATTACGAGCACGACGGCTGTTATCAAGAGAGGCCTCATGGACGGGACGGGGCTTATGCTTAAAATTATTTTATCTAAAAATTCTATGGAGCCCGTCCCCGGCGCCCTCGCCTCAGATATAGGCGCATTTCTTTACAACCCAGTCGTCAATTGGGCGATCGCCTTAGCGTATCTTTTATGGGGTCCCGCGCTGGTTATATACCTCATCTTCAAGCTCATCGGGTTCAGGGGCTATATGTCCCTTTTCAGATATGCCGGCGGCGCCTCGTTCTTGTATAAGCTGGATCCGAGAGTCAAGATACTCATGTCCATAGTGGTCACCACGGTCGCTGCGATGACCGTCTGGTGGATCTCGGCCATAATCTTCGCGGCCGTCATGGCCCTCTACGCCTTCACGACAAACGTGCGGGAGAAGATGAAGGTGGTGGTCCCGCTGGTCCTCGCCTCGTTCATAGGCACGGCTTGGGCCCAGTCCATGATCGCGCCGTATAGCTACTTGGTCTTCGACTTCGGCGAGGTCCACTTCTTGTACGCCTTCCCGCCGGCGCTCTCCGCGCTCGGGATAACCAAGGCCAACGGCACGGCCTATGTGCCTTTCTTGGGCTACGTGGAGAGCCCCACGGGCCTAACCTTGGAGGGCTTCATCTACGGCCTCCAGATAACCTTCAGGTCTGTCGCGGCGATAGCGTCGGGCCTCTTGTTGATATTCACGACTCAGCCGTCTGATATATTGACCTCCCTCGAGAAGTCCGGCCTGCCGGTCGAGCTCGGCTTCGCCTTATTGCTGGCGGTCTCCTCTGTGCCCAAGGTGTTGGAGGCCTCCATGACGACCTTGAACGCCTTGAAGGCCCGCGGCGTGGAGTTCCGGCCCAGGGGCAGCAACACATTCGCGGCGTTGGCAGCCCTCGGCGACAGCGTTAGGTATATCGTGTTGGCGTTGGTCACAATAGTGATCTTGACGCTCAAGGACGCCGTGCAGATAGCCGTCGCGGCCGAGATAAGGGGCTTTAGAGCGAGCCGGCATAGGACCTACTACCGCGACATGAGGATGAAGAAAATGGACTACGTTGGCGTAGCTCTGCTCTTGGCCCTGCTGGCGCTCGGCGTTTATCTATCGGGCGTGCCGGGCTTAGGCGCAGTGCCCTATAACCCTTAACAGTTACATCCGCCCGAGGCTCCTCCGAGCAACTTGTTCTCCTCGGCCAGCCTCCTCCAACAGTCTGGGCAGAGCAACACTGAGCCTAAGCCCTTGACATAACCCTCGAGTAGAGCTGTGTCGCTCCTCCCGCATATATAACACTTGTACATGACGTCCCCGTGTCCCAGGGCCTAAAAGCGCAACGCGCCGTGCAAGATCTGCCTCAGACGTAAATGATTTTAAGACAATATGCCGGAAAAACGATGGAGAAAAGGTATAGGATATTTGATCACTACGCAATAGCGGCGTCCGTCGGCGTGATGTTGGCGCTTGCATCGTATCTACTCAGCGGGCCTAGACCTCTACACGCCGCGGCGGGCTCGGCGGTGGCAGCGACCATCTTGATAGCCATATTTGAATACACGTGCGGCTACGCCCGCACGCTGGTCGTGAGCGACGACAAGATAACCCAGATATGCCTCGGAAGGACTCTCGACGTGGCCTATAGAGGGCGCGTTGACCGCATAGTAGTGGAGGGCTGGTTCCTCTACTCGCGTCTATCTTTCCCGGGCGCGGGCAGCGTCGAGGTGCCGGCCTATGTCGCCGAGAGGCTCGCCAAGGATATCTCGGCTTGGTGGGAGATAGAGCTCGAGGAGGTCCAAAGGCTTTGGTTCCTCCCGCAGATAGAGCCGAGGCACTAATCGCCCGGCGCGGGAGCGCCGCGTCTCGACCAGTTACCACGGGGGACGGGGGTCCTCGCGGAGCGTTAGCCGAAGAGCCCCCACTCGGGCACCTTGAAATCCCTGCGGAGGGGATAAAGCGGCTTGCCGGTCTTCTCGTCTATACAGCAGTCGGGATCCAGGAGGAAGCGCTTGCCCATGTGCGGATTCCCGTCGAACCATATGCCGAACATCTCGTGGCACTCCCTCTCGTCGTAATCCGCCGACGGGAATATGTCGGCTATGGACGCTATGTGCGGATTATCTCTGGGTATCTCTGCTCGGACGTTCAATAAAAAGCCCTTGAGTTGCGGGTTGAGGTAGGAGAGGAAGGTGTACATGACCACGAACTTCTTCTCCTCCATGTAGTCCATCGCGCTCACAGAGAGGGCTTGGTCGAAGCCCAAGGCCTTAAGCCTCTGGGCCACCTCCCTTATCTTGTCGGCGGGGACCATAATGCAGAGGAAGCCGTCGGCCGAGACGCCGTGCGATAGGACGAGGTCGCCGAGGGCTTCCTTGAGCTTCGGCAACAGCGGATGGTCGGCGGCCGGGGGACACTTGGGCGGGAGCTTCGCCGACATGGCCTACGCGGTCTGCGCCGCGGTCGAGACGGGCTTGGCCGGGGCCGCGGGCTTCGCCGCCGGCTTTGCCGCGGGCTTCGGCTGCGGCAAATACGGCGTGAGGTCCACCTTAACGGGCTTGACCTCGGGGCCCGGCTTGCCCAATATCTTGTTCCCGACCATGAAGAACGCCCGTATGACCGCCTCGGGCGTCGGCGGGCAGCCAGGTATATACGCGTCGACGGGGACCACGGTGTCCACTTGCACTATGTGATAGGAGTTCCAGAAGAGGCCTCCGCGGATGGCGCAAGCGCCCATGGCCAAGACGAATTTGGGCTCGGGCATCTGTTCGTAGACCCACTTGAGCACCTTGGCCATCTTCTTGGTTATAGTCCCCTCGACTAATATCACGTTGGTCTGGCGCATTGTGTTGAAGGGCAGTACGCCCCACCGCTCGGCGTCGAAGACGGGGGCCGAGGTGTGGGCCACCTCCACGCCGCAACAACTGGTCACTAGGTGGACGGGCCACATAGACCACTTGATGCCCCAACGGATCACTCTGTCGAGCTTCATCTGCTTCAACACGTATTCCTTAAGGGCCTGAGCGACGGGCACGGCTCATCTCCCTCTCTTCTATAAATACATTGTCCTCCTTATCTATACAACTTTTTTAAAATAATTTTTTATTTTTATAATTATAATCTCAAAAAAGATAATATTTACTTTTAATGTATTATATATTAATATTATTTTAATAATGACCTAGTATGCTTAAACATGATTTAGCATTATTTGTTAATTCACGAATATCCTATACGCCATGTCGTCGGACAAGGCTTTGGCGTCGCCCTTCGAGCACTTGGATATGCTTAAGCTTACGTGGACTCATATAAAGATATGGTATTTATCGGGGGCCGGCTTCTTCACAGACGCCTACGATCTCTTCATAATCGGCGCCGTCCTCACCGTGTTGACCAGTTACGCCGTGCCCGGGTTCGAGGAACTACACGGCCCCCATGCGGAGTTCTGGGAAGGACTTCTCGGCTCAGCGGCGCTTTGGGCCACGATAGCGGGCCAACTGCTCTTCGGCTTTCTCGGCGATAGGCTCGGCAGGAAGTACCTCTACGGCGTAGAGGCCATTATACTCATCCTCGGCGCCGTGTTCAGCGCCGTTGCGCCCAACTTGTTCTGGCTGGTCGTAGCGAGGACTTTCTTGGGCTTCGGAATAGGCGGCGATTACCCCATATCGGCTACTATAATGTCGGAGTACTCGAACGTCAAGGATAGAGGGAAGTTGATCGCCTTGGTCTTCGCGAATCAAGGCCTCGGGATTTTGGCCTCCGTCGGTGTCGCGCTGCTCAGCGTCATGTCGTTGCCGCCCGATGTGGCTTGGCGCGTCATGCTCGGCGTAGGCGCCGTGCCGGCCGCCTCCGTGGTGTACTTGAGGAGGAAGATCCCCGAGACCCCCCGCTTCGCCTTGCTCGTAAAAGGCGATGTCGACGAGGCGAGGAGGGCCATGAGGCTATTCGGCGCTGACGTAAACGTGTTGGTTAAATCGCGGAACCTCACGGCACGGGAGTTCTTCTCCGAGAACTGGAAACTGCTCGTCGGGACCGCCGTGCCTTGGTTCCTCATGGACATAGCACTCTACGGAACCGGCGTGTACTCGAGCATTGTGACCGCCTCGATAATAGGCCCGGCCAAGTCCACGTTACAAGCGATCTTCTACCAGAGCTTGCCGTTCCTGGCGGGCTTCCCGGGCTATTTCGTCGCGGCCCTCTTGTTGGACAAGTTGGGCAGAAAGCCCATCCAGACGATGGGGTTCGCCGCCATGGCCGCCATCTACTTAGCCGTTTCGTTTATGTTGGCGCAAATCGGCGGGTCGGTCGAGCTGTCGATGCCCGCCGCCGCGGCTCTGGCCGTGTACTCGCTCAGCTTCTTCTTCATAAACTTCGGCCCCAACACCACGACCTTCGTCATACCAGCCGAGGTCTACCCAACCCGTTATAGGGCTACGGGACACGGCATATCGGCCGCGGCCGGCAAGCTGGGCGCAGCTGTATCCACGTTGTTATTCCCGTCCTTGGTACACGTAATAGGGATCCCGTCCCTCCTCCAGCTGCTCGCCGTTGTGAGCATGGCTGGAATCCCGGTGACGCTCTTGGCGTTGCCGGAGCCCAAGGCCGTGAGCTTGGAGCTTGTGAGCGGCGAGCATAAACACCTCATCGTCGCCGGTCCTCCTTAACGCGGTGCGTTCTCCTCTCCCATAGTACTGCCAAGGCCACTAGCGCGGTCGGCACGAAGACGTCGACCATGGGGCTGAAGTCGGAGACGTAAAAGCTGAACAAGGTGCTATTGCCCAAGGCGTACACCACGACGAAGCCCGCCCAAATAGACCAGGGAAACGCCGAAGCCGTCAAGAGCTTCTCGTCCTTCACGACGGCGACGAGCGCCGTCAATAAAACCCAGAGTATCATCACGGCCACGTTCACTCTGGCGTATAGATCCTCGCCTAGGTAGAACGGATGTATGTTAAGAAACCAACCCCAAGGCGTGGATATTTGGCTCTCGGCGTTGCCCGCTATGTGGCCCGACGTGATGTCCCAGTTGATCATGTGCAAGAAGCTGTCCTTGAACCAGACGATGGGCCCCAAATATGCCATCAACGGCAAGGACAACACTACGTAGACTGCTACTGGTATAGCTATGCCGTATAGAAGCCTCTTGAGCGGCCTCTCCTCTATCTCGCCTACGTAGTAGAGGTACGGCAACGCTAAAAAGAACGTCGACTCCTTAGTGGCGAAGGCGAGGCCTAGCGCGATCGAGGAGGACAACAACCGGCCCGACATCAGTAGATACAACGCCAACAACGAGAAGAAGCCCGCGTACGCGTCTAACATGGCTATCCCGTGGAGCGCCCAGAAGTTGGGATCGACAGCCAAGACTATCGCCGACAAAACGCCGGCGAGGGCCGCCGCGTCCTCGCCCCTGTCCTTCAACAACTCGCGCCCTGTCAGATAGGCCAACACGACGGCTAGCCCTCCGATTATCCAGCCCGGGACCCGCCAAGCGAGAGGGTAATAGCCAAGCGCGATTATGGAAAGCGCTATCAAGTACTTGGCTAAAGGCGGATGCTCCAAGTTCAGGTAAGCCTCTATGCCGCTCGCGTTGGGATAGGCGTACTCCATCGTCGCGTTGTACCTGAAGACGTACTTCAAGATGTTGTAGGCGGCTGGGGCGTACCACGTCTCGTCCGATATGTAACCCTTAAGGCTGGAGAAGTACGTGTAAGTAT
Source organism: Thermoproteus thermophilus (assembly GCF_055392855.1). NCBI lineage: Archaea > Thermoproteati > Thermoproteota > Thermoprotei > Thermoproteales > Thermoproteaceae > Thermoproteus > Thermoproteus thermophilus. Next base: position 1,246,321 of record NZ_AP042466.1, on the reverse strand, counting down.
AGTATACGTAGACGGCGGCAATCACAACGGCTATTATTAGACCCACGAGGGACCAACGCATAGGAGTTGGGATAATCGGATAATTAAATTCCAACGGCTTATGGGGAAAAGTTTGCACGCTCAGCCGATGTTTAAATAACATCACATAACCGTTCTTGTGTTATCTCTAAAAATCAATAGGAGGGATCTAGTGAAGCTCGGCGCCACTATCGGCCTTGTGTCCGCGTTGGGCGGGCCCATGGCGAAGTTAGTGCTATCGCAGACCCCACAGCGGATCGACGCAGCGCAAGAAGGAGTGGTTCCTATATTCTGCGGCGCTTGCGGCTCTAAATGCGGCCTATACTTCGTCAGAAAGGGCGATCTGGCGTATATACTGCCCAATCCCGACCACCCACAGCCCGGCATGTGCGCGCGCCCCGCCTCGGCGATACAGCTCTGGAACCACCCGCTTAGGTTGAGGAAGCCACTTAAGAGGGTCGGCAACAGGGGCGAGGGCAAGTTCCAAGAAGTGGATTGGGATACGGCATTGAACGAGGCCGCTGCTAAGCTGAAGGAAATCGCCGACAAGTACGGGCCTCAAGCCATAGCGTTCACGAGACACGACCACTTGAGTTGGCACCTCCCGCTGATAGCCTCGTTGATAGGAACGCCGAACGTCGTGGGCCACGAGGGGACTTGCCACGACGCCTCGACGGCGGCTAGGCAAGCGGTCTTGGGCGCGGGTGGCCCGCCCGCCGTTGATCCTGATTACGCCAACTTGAACTACTTGATCTTAGCCGGGCGCAACCTCGACGCTACGATGGGCTCGGTCAGAGCTTTGGCCAAGGCGAGACAAGCCGGCGCTAAAATAGTAGTAGTCGACCCCAGAGCTCCCAACATAGCCTTCTCGTCCGTGGAATGGGTGCCGATATTGCCCGGCACAGACGCGGCGTTCTTCTTGTCGATGATCTACGTGATAATAAACGAGGGCCTTTACGACGCGGCATTCCTGAAGAAGTACACGAACGCGCCTATGTTGATAAAATCGGACGGAAAGCCGTTGACCCAAAGCGATTTGGGACAACAAGGCTCCGCGTATCTCGTCCTCGACGCGGCGGATAACAAAGTCAAGCCGTTGGGATCCGCCGTCGATCCCGCCCTCGACTACGAGGGCGCAGTGGAGACGCCGACGGGCCCCGTGGCCGTCAAGACGGCGTTTAGGCTACTGGCCGAAAGGGCCGCGAAGTATCCCCCGGAGAAGGCGGCCGAGATCACGGGAGTGCCCGCGGACACTATAACGCGCATAGCGAGGGAGTTCGCGATAAGGCGCGGGGTCGTGGAGGACGGTTGGTACTCCGCTAGGAACGGCAACGACTTCGACGCGTATAGGGCTATGCTCATACTAAACGCCTTGGTCGGCAACATAGACAAACGCGGAGGCCTCTGCTTCCAGGAATCCGCTAAATTCCCCAACTCTTGTACAATAGGCGCCGAGAGGATAGACACGATATTTGGGGTCTCCTTGCCGCCATTGAAGGCCAAGAGGATCGACTTAATGAAATACCCGCTAGCCGTGAGCGCGTTCGACGCGGTTCTGGATGCGGTGTTGACGGGCCAACCATATCCCATAAAGGCGTTAATAATTGTGGGGACGACGCTCTTCCACAGAGACGTCAACACCCAGAAGTTGAAGGAGGCGTTGCAGAAGCTCGACTTGGTCATAACAATCGATATATTGCCCCAAGACCACGTAGATTGGTCGGATTACGTCTTCCCCGACTTGATGTTCTTGGAGAGGAACGAGATATCGTCGGCGCCTTGGACCCTCGACGCGGCCGTGGTCTACTCGAACAAGGTATTGGATCCGCCGCCTGGCGTAGATGCGCGCCACGCCTTGTGGGTGCTCCTCGAATTGGTCAGGAGGGCTTGGCCGGACAAGGCGGCGTTGATAGGCTATACCGATAAATACGCCGATTATAGCCAATTCGAGCAATACGAGGAGCTCCTCTTCGACAAAATACTGGATTATTTATCCAAGACTTGGAACATTTCGAAGGAGGAGCTTGAGACGGCCCTCAAGACTAAGGGCTACTACGTCTTGAAGAAGAAGGCCTACGAGACGAGGCCGTATAAGTCGAAGTTGTCCACGCCGACAGGGCTGGTGGAGATATATTCCCTGACCGCTCTGAAGTACGGGCTGGACCCGCTCCCCGACTGGACGCCGCCGCCTGCGTACAGCAAGCCGAGCGCGCCCAACGAGTTCTATTTGATAACGGGCAAGGACCAGAACATCTCGGGGCATTTCGTGTTCACCTACAACTCCAAATACCTCACGGAGAGGTGCGTCTGGATGAACCCCATGGATGCGGAGAGGCTGGGCGTGAAGGACGGCGACATGATAACGCTCGAGGGCGTCGACAACGGGTTCGCCGTAAGGGCTTGCGTCAAGGTCACCAACAGGGTAAGGCCCGGCGTGTTGTTCTCCTACGCCTTCGCCGGCGGCCACACCTCTGCGTTAATAGATGGAGAGTACGACTTCCTCCGCTCCGGCGTGAACCCGCAGTGGTTCACGAAGGGCTACGTGGCGCCCGTGATCGGCGTAGCCGCGACGAACTCAGTCGTGAGGGTTAGGCTATGACGCGGCTGGCCTTCCTCTGGGACCAGTCTAGGTGCATCTCGTGCGGGGCGTGCATAGCCGCGTGCAACGCGGCGAACTACAATTCGTCGACTGCGCCGAATATATCGTGGAACTGGATCAGGAGCAATATAAGGAGGATCGAGCTGGCCGACGCGAGAAGGCCTATGTTGCTCCTCGTCCAGTGCCAACACTGCGAGAACCCGCCGTGCGTCACCGTGTGTCCCACAGGGGCTTCGTATAAAGACTCTAATGGATTAGTTAAGATAAATTACGATTTATGTATAGGCTGTAGGTACTGTATGGTGGCATGTCCCTACGACGCTCGTTGGTTCAACGAACGCATGTGGGCGCCCGTCAAGTGCATGGGCGATGAATGCCAGTCGAGGATAGCCAAAGGCGAGGCCCCGGTCTGCGTCGCCGTGTGTCCAGCAAGCGCTAGAGATTTCGGCGATTTGGACGATCCGAACTCGTCTATATCTAGGCGACTTGCCGAATCTAGATACGCGAAGTTGCTGGAATACATGGGCACTGGGCCTAAGTACTTCGTGGTGGTGGGGCCATGAAGCAGCTCGCCCTAGCAGGTCTGGCAATAGCGTTGTTGATCGCGGGGGCCGCGGCGGTGTGGGTAGGCTATACGGGAAGATCCGCGGAGGAGATATGGTGGGGCCTTTTGGTGCCCGGCTACGTCTTCTTCGCCTTGATGGCCACGGGCTCCAGCATAGTGAATTCGATATACACAGTTTTCGGCTACAAGGGGCCCAATAACGAATACGAGAAGATCATAAAACTCGGCGTATGGTTCTCGCTCATAACGATAGTGCCGGCGTGGGTAATGATATTGTCGGATCTCAGGAGCCCGCTCTCGGCAGTTAATATGTTCATACACACACAAGGAGGCCTCTCCTTGTTCTTCCAGTACCGCTCCGGCATAACTTGGATGGCCACCTTGTACATGTTATTCGCCTTGACCTTATTAATAGAACTTATCTACTTTATTAGAAGCGAGGTTAGCGAGAAACTGAGGGCCATGAAATCTGCGGAGCTCGCTATAGCGCTCGCCGTGTTGGTCGTGACCGTGATACTCCACAGCAATCTGGGCCAAGTGTTCGGCAACGTGGCGGCGGTGCCTGCTTGGTATGGCCCCCACATGGCGCTCTACTTCATAGCGAGCGCCATAGCCATAGGGGCGGCGGGCCAAGCCTTGTTCATATCGGCCTTTGCCGGAGGCCTCGGCGTTAGGGAGTTCGTGGCGAGGTATTACAGCCGCATCCTCATGATAGGCCTCCCCGTGCTCGCCTTCATTAAGGGCTGGATGGTAATAAGCGCTTGGTATAACCCGGCCTCTTGGGAGGCCTACAAGCTCATGACCTCGTCGCCTAATTTCTATATATTCGAAATAGGCTTATTGCTGGCGGTCCCGTTTGTTGTATCCGTGTTCGCCTACTATAAGAGGAGCTTGCCGTTGGCCCTATTAGCGGCGGCGCTCGTCGTGGTGGCGGGCTTCGTCGATAAATACGACTTGATCATAGAACCGCAGATGGCCCACATATCCTACAGCCTTGCGGGCTGGTCCGGCGTTGGCTCAATACATTACGTCCCGACGGCGTCGCAGATAGAGATAGCGGCGGGCTCAGTCCTAGCGTACGTCGGCTTGTTGATCCTAGGCGTGGTGCTCCTGCCGCTCAAGCCCGGCGAGAGGCCGAGGACGCTCTATATATTTAAATAAATTAAAATTTCTTAATTTTAATAAATTTTTCTTTTTATACATTAATCGAGGACAAGTACTGGCGGATCGCGCCTGGCGACTTGTCGACGAAACGATACGCTGGCTTAGAGGGGATCGGGCGCATCGAGCTGGCGCCTGTAGCGGCGTGCGCCCAAGCCCTCGATCGGACATCTGATATGTCAGAGGCGCGCTAGGGATTTATAGTCGAGCCTCCTTGTCAAGTGTTCGACCTCCTAAAGTCCGAGAGGATTAAAGGCGCTTCCTGGTACCTCAAAGAGGCGTTGAGGATACTCGCTGAGTCGAAAACTCCAGAGGTCGCCGTAAGGGAGCTGAGAACCTTAAGGCCGGGCATGGCCCCGCTCGATCTAATAGCGCTCGTCGTCGATGAGGCCGTCAAACGCGGCGTTGAGCTGAGGCGTGTCGTCGAGGGGCTTTTGGCCTATTCGGAGCGCGCGCAAGCTGGTCTGAGGTCCTCCATATCGGGACTAAGCCTCGAATGCCCGGCGGATTTCGTCACGATTAGCTTCTCCCGCGCCGTTAGCGACTTCGTCGCCGTCAAGAGGGGTTGCATAAGGCGCTTGTATTTACTAGAGTCGAGGCCTGGCGACGAGGCAGCGGCCGCCGCTGAGGAGTACGGGAAACACGTGGAGGTGACGCCTATTCCCGACTCGGCGATCGGCGCTATCGACTTCGACTACGCCGTCGTGGGCCTCGACGGGCTCTACGCCGATGGGCGCGCTTATAATAAAATAGGAACTTTGCCGTTGTTGGCAGTTTCTAGGATTATCGGAGCTACCTCGATAGCGGTCTTCGAGAGTTACAAGACGGCCCCTCTCGCCGGCCCAGAGCCGTATAGAGTGGAGGCGGAGGTCTTGGGTAGAAGAGTCGTCGTGTCCCTCTTCGACGTATTCGACTCGTCCTTGATAGACCTAGCCGTCACCGATTTAGGCGTCTTCGAGAGGCCGAGCGGGGATCTCGCGAGAAGAGCTTGGTCTATCATAAAGGTTGCTCTCGGGCTCGACGTTTCGTAACGTTGAGGACGGAGTCTAGCACAACGGCATCTGCCCGACGACGTAGCCCCGTAGCTCTCGCCGGCCGCGCAATAGTTATACGGCCGAGCGCAGATCTCCTAGTGGTCGCCGTCAGGGCTAAATACGTGTTGTGGGGAGTTGACCTAGAAGTAGTGGAGGACGGCGTCGTGGAGATAGACGACGAGGGCGAGATCGTCGGCGTGGGGAAATACACGGGCCAAATATCGATAAACTTGGGCAACGCTGTGTTGATGCCGCAGCTGGTCGACGCCCATATCCATCCCCTAGACGTCGTCATGGCCGACAAGGACGATTACTATATAGACGACCTCGTGGGGTGGCCCCACGGCGTTAAGTACCACGTCTTGAGGAAGCTCGTCGCCAAGGGGAAACACGTGAAGCCCCTCGAGGCGCTCGCCAGAAGGGCTAGGAGGTACGGGATCGGCTGCGTCTTGGCCTACGCAGAGTACGCAGCGGCCGACGTCGCCGAGGCCTTCGAGCGGCGCGGCGTTAAGGCCGTGGTGTTCCAAGAAGCCCACGGCGATTATCCCGACTACCCCAACGTACAAGTGGCCTCCCCCCTCGACCATCCGCCCGAGTACTTGAGGGCCTTGAGGGGCAGATACAAGCTGGTGTCCACCCACGTCTCGGAGACCCAGGATTGCCACGAGGAGGGCGATCTGGAGCTCGCATTGAAGGAACTGAACGCCGATGTGTTGGTGCACTTGGTCTACGCAACGCCCGAGGAGATATCCCAAATACCCGAGGACAAGGCCGTGGTGATAAACCCTAGGGCCAACGCGTATTTCGTGGGGAAGCTGCCCGACGTGCCGTCTCTGCTGGAGCTCAAGCCCCTCATAGGCACCGACAACGCCTTCGTGAACGAGCCCGACGTATGGGCGGAGCTGAAGTTCCTACACGCCTTCTCGCGGCTGGCCAAGTGGGCGATAGACGAGAGGACTCTGCTCAAGATGGCCACTACTTGGCCTTGGGAGAAGCTGGGCTGCGGATCCCCCATAGACGTAGGCCTCAAGGCGAAGGCCTTGGCGGTATCGCTTCCGTATCCGACCCACGACGTGTATAAATTCCTCGCGAGGAGAGCCGGCGGACAAGACGTGGGCGCCTTCATAGAGGGAAGCGAAATAGTCTTCAGCTGGGAGATTTAATTACCCCCCTCCGTACGGCCGTGTACGCCTACCTAGTCGCCTACGACGGCGTTTTGTTCTACGGCTTCACCGGCCACGAGAGGTCCGTGGAGCCTGTCTTGGCCAAGGCGTTGGGCCCTATCCTGGGCCGCGGCTCCCGGACAGACCCAGGCGTCTCTGCGGTGGCCAACGTAGTAGTCGCCGAGGGGCTGAAGCCCTTGGGCCTAATAAACTCGCGGCTCCCCGAGGGCGTCTGGGTCTGGGGCTACGCCGAGGTGGACGAGGGCTTCAACCCGAGGCGCGCTAGGGAGAGGATATACGCGTATTTCGCACCGCGTAGGGGGGAGGACATAGACGCGGTGAAAGAGGCGGCTCGGCTGTTCGTGGGCACGCACGACTACAAGAATTTCGCCAAGGGGGTTAAAAGCGCCGTGACCACCATCACCTCCATAGACGTGCAAGATAGAGGGACGCACGTAGAGATAATCTTCAAGGGCAGGGGCTTCAAGAACAAAATGCTCAGGAAAATAGCGTGGGCGCTCTTGGCTGTGGGCCGCGGCGTCTTGTCCCTAGAAGACGTGGCGGATTTGTTGTCGGGAAGGGGGAGGGGGCCCGTGCCGAGCGCGCCGGCAGAGGGCCTCGTGTTGCTCTGGATAGACTACGGCATAAATTTCTCCGTGGACCGTCCAGCGTTGTCAAAAATATATAAATATTTCCTAAATAGGTATAAAATGTATCTTTCTTTAAGCATGGCATATGTAAGAATTACTGAAGAGGTCTTGAAATGGCTGTAGTTGCTGTAGGATAGCTTTTAAATAACTAACGCGTATAACGCCATGGAGCCCTACTGCAACTTCGACGCCGCCGTGGAGAACGTGAGGGAGTTGCTCTACGACGTGTTGTCGGATTACTACTGGGATATGCCGAAGCGCGAGCTGGAGACCGTCGTGGACATAGCGCTGAGGGATTTCCTCCACTACTTGGCGTATAGATCGGGGGTATACCTAGCCCAGCGCTTCAAGGAGGACAAGGCGCGTTTAAGGCTCTGCGCGTATATAATGGAGCGTTGGCCCAAGGTAAGCGAATTAGCCTCGGAGTGGATCGTGATGTGGTCAGCTAAGTGGAGGCAGAGGGTGAGGCTGGTCTTCACCGACGACGAGTTCAAGAAGGCCGCGATGGGGGAGGAGGGCTTCAAGCCCAACAAGAGCTTAGACGAGTTCCTCTCGAGGATAGACCGCTTGAGCCTCCAGCTCTTCACAGTATCCCAGCTCATAAGGGCTGGGGAGCTGGCCGGCCTAGACCAAATAGCTGATTACATAATAAGGGAGGAGGCCAGCGCTTTGCTCGACAGATACGGATTAGAGAAGGCGTTAGAGAAGTACAAAGATGGCGCGTTGGCCGAAAGGATAGTCAAGAGGATAAAGGGGCTCGGCAAGGTCTCGGAGCCCCTTTTGATTATAAGAGTAGACTTGACTAAGTCTTGGTGATCAGCCCACCGAGACGGCGGTCTCGTACGAGACGTAGGCCGGCTCCCGGGGCTCGACCTCCCTCACTACCACCTTGACCCACCCGTTGTTAGTGTAGAGGAAGCCCGCGAAGCTGGCGAAGACGGGAACGCGAGCGGAGGCCACAGCCGACATGACGGCCCTAAGCTCACTCGCCGATATCGGCGCCTCGGCCTGGAGGACTATCCTCACTCTAGATGCCTCGTAGATCCTCTCTATCCTCTTTAGGAGAACGGCCCTGGCTCTCCCCCCTAGCGCCATGTAGACGTCCGCGGTGACCAACACGCCGGATTTCATCGACCGATCCACTTCCGCTATCCTGGCGCTGGTGGCCCCATCGGGGCTCTCTATCTTGACCGCGTCGCCGACCTTCAGCCCAAGCGCTTGCGCCACGTCGTTGGAGACGACTGCCCTGAAGCCCAGCTCCTCCAAATAGCCGCGGAGCCTCACGAGGGCATGCACGCCGTGCTTTACTCATGTATATATAAGCTTAATTCGTTTGAGGAACGATTAAGTTTTTATTCCGAGGGTACTATCGTGGTCTCAGTCGTTCTTGAGAAATTGACTAAGCGATACCGAGACGTCTACGCGGTGAAGGACGTCGATTTGGAGGTCAAGGACGGCGAGATATTCGCCGTGTTGGGGCCCTCCGGTTGCGGCAAGACTACGTTGCTCCGACTGGTCGCGGGCTTGGAGGAGCCCACGTACGGCAAGATATATTTCGACGGAAGGGAGGTCACCAATTTGCCGACCCAGGCGAGGAACACGGCGTTGGTCCCCCAGACGTGGGCCCTATGGCCTCATATGACCGTTTTCGAGAACGTGGCGTACGGCCTAAAGCTCAGGAAAATTCCTAAGCGGGAGATCGAGGCGCGCGTGAGGCGCATCTTGGAGCTCATGGGCTTGTCGGGACTGGAGAGGAGGAAGCCGTATGAGCTCTCCGGAGGACAACAACAAAGAGTAGCGCTCGCCAGGGCGCTCGTGGTGGAGCCCGCCGTGCTCCTCCTCGACGAGCCCTTGGCCAACCTCGACGCCAAGTTGAGAGTAGAACTGAGGGGCGAGGTGAGGAGGATAGCGAGGGACCTCTCCATAACCACGATATACGTCACGCACGACCAAGAGGAGGCCTTCGCCGTGGCGGACAGAATAGCCGTCATGAACGCAGGGACTATTAGACAAGTAGGAGCGCCCGAGGAGATCTACAAAAGGCCCGCCGACTTGTTCGTGGCCACGTTCATAGGCAAATCCGAGGCCTTGCGCGGCGTAGTCGTGGACAAGACTGATAAATTCGTCGTCGTCGACGTGGGCTTCGCAGTCAAGGCGGAGGCCGTGCAACAACTGGAAGTGGGGGATCAAGCCGTAGTCGTGGTGCGTCGGGAATCCGTATCTATAGTACAAGACGGAGGCGTGGCGTGTGAAGTGGTGGACGTCAGGTTCCTCGGTGACGTCTACCACGTAGACCTCGACTGCGGGGGAGTCCGCCTATCGGCCGAATCGCGGAGGCGGCTGACGCCGGGGGCGCGCGTGGGGGTGTCCTTGAACGAGGCGCTCGCCTATAGGCCATGAGGCAGAGGTTCTTGACCTTATCGACGGCGCTGGGTTTCGCGTACTTATTGGCGTTCTTGGTGGCGCCTCTGGCTTATATTTTCTACTACATAGCGACAGAGCTCACAGTCGTTGCGCCCCTCTTGAACAGCCCCTACTATATTGATTTGTCGAGCGACGCGTTCAAGGATATCGTGCACTTGGATGAGATAAACGGCGTTTATAGGCTAGTGATAAGAGGGCCCGATATGGGCGTCATAGCCAACAGCCTATGGGTCGGCTTAACTGTGGCGTTTATCGACACGCTCTTGGGCCTCGCGCTCGCCTACGTCTTGGCTAAATACGACTTCAAGGGGAGGGCTCTGTTGGGGACCTTGGCGACGTTGCCGTTGATAATAATACCGTTTGTCACGGCTTACGTAATACGCATTTTCTTGAACCCGTTGTGGGGGACTTTGAACTGGGCCCTATCGGCTATAGGCGTGCCGTTGAGGGTCGAGATCGCTGGGCTTGCCGCCGTGGCCCTCGCCCAGATCTTCATGTACCTCCCGATAGCGTACCTCAACATCTACACGGCCATAAGCAAGGTGGACCCCGTCTTGGAGGAGATGGCCAACAACCTAGGCGCTAGCGAATCGAGGGCGGCCAGGGACATAGTATTACGTCTCGCCGCGCCGGGCATCGCGGCCGCGTTCACCCTCGTCTTCATAATGTCCATAGACGACATAGCGGCGCCTATAATATTCCAGGATTACCCGGAGGCCCGCAAGCTGATGTCCTATCAAGTCTACGAGTACTTCATAAGCTCTACGAGCGGCCAGATAAGCCCGGCAGCGGCCCTCCTAGCGCTCATACTCCTCACGATATCCCTCGCGGCGTTTCTCGCCGTTAGGAAGTACGTGAGCTTGAAGCAATACGCCATGTTGATAAGGCAGTTAAGGCCTAAGTCCTACAAGCCGGGCGTCCTCGGCTATCTCCTAGTGGCGATAGCACTGGTGTCTGTCGTCGTTGCGGCGATGCCGCTGATGGGGGCGTTGTTGTTGGTCTTCGTCACTAGGTGGGCCAGCTCGCCTTTACCCTCCGGCCTTTCGCTGGACGCCGGCTTGGACAGATTGGGCGTAGTGCTCACGAACCCGTACTACGTAAGGGGCATAGAGAACACCGTCTTCTACTCGACCTCGGCCACAGCCGTGGTCGTAGTTATAGGCATCCTCATATCCATCGCCGCCGCCAGGTCCCGCGGCCGCCTCGCGGGAGCTCTCGACGCGTTGGCCACGGCCCCCATAGCGATACCGGGCCTCGTAGTGGCCTACTCATACTTCTTGACGTTGTTATCCCTATCGAGTTGGCTCTCCTCCTGTTGTCCTTGGCTGGCGCAGATAGTGAACCCCAACGTCGACCCGGCGGCCGCGATAATTATAGGGTATTCTGTGAGGAAACTGCCCTTTGCCGTGAGGAGCATATACGCAGGGCTTCAACAAATACATACGTCGGCAGAGGAGGTCTCCTTGAACCTAGGCGCTAGTTATCTCAGAACCGTGAGGAGCGTGGTGGTGCCCATGGTTAGGAACAACATAATCAGCGGGGCGCTCATAGCGTTCGTCTATATGACGAGCGAGGTCTCCCTAGGCGTCACTCTTGGCTCGCTCAAGGGCCTCGGGTACGACCACGCGATGCCCATCACGGCCGTCATGAGCGTTGATATCCAGAGCGTCAATGGGCTCTTCTACGCGGCCGCCCTCGGCCTTATACTCGCGCTTATACAGATAGCGGCTATATTGCTAGTTACGAAGGTGCTTAAAACTAAATACGGGTTCATAGTCTAGGCCTCGACCTCGCTTAAGCATAATACTTAAAAATACAGATAAGCGTTTTCTTATGGCGACGAAAACCTTGTATATAGTAGTTGCAGTAATTATAATCATCGTAGCTGCCCTTGCGATATATTACACGTCCAAGGCGCCGCCGGCGGCCACTACGACGCAGACAACTCAGACCTCGGCGACCCAGACGACCAGCACGCAAGGGCCTACTGTTGCCGTGCAACAATGCCCTCAGCTCGTCATATTGACCCGCCACCCGACCGCGATACTCAACGTCACTAGGACCCTCTTCTTGAACAGCGATGTGGCGAAGAAATACGGGATAAAGGACTTGGTCTTCAAGAACCCGCCCGCATCCCAGTGGGAGGCCCTTATTAAACAAGGCGGCATCGACGTGGCTTGGGGCGGGGGGCCTACCACGTTCAACACGTTGTATCAAGACGGCTTCTTGTTGCCGCTACAAGGCGATGAGGTCAAGGCCGCCTTGGCTCAAATCCCCGATAGTATAGCAGGAATGCCGCTTAAGCTCAAGGGCCCCGACGGGCAGGTCTACTGGGTGGCTTGGGCTATATCGAGCTTCGGCATAACCGTCAACCTCGACTTCTTGAACAAGACCGGCCTCCCGATCCCTCGCGATTGGTCCGACTTGGCGTCCTTCACCTTCGGCAAAGCCCTCCTGCAAGGCTACCCGGCCACCTCGATAGGCGACATCTCCAGGTCCACTAGCTCCTTGAGGATGGCCGAGATCATCCTCCAGGCGTACGGCTGGGATAACGGGTGGCGGATCATAACATTAACTGCGGCTAACGGCAAGGTCTGGAGCACCAGCGAAGACGCCAGAGATGCCATAATCAGAGGCGATGCAGGCGCCGGCTGGACCATAGACTTCTACGGCTACATAGCGCAGTTGCAGAACCCCCACACTAGGTATATAATACCCCCCAACACGACGGTCAACGGCGATCCCATAGCGGTGGTCAACAGCACTAGGTGTAGACAAGCGGCGGAGGCTTTCGTGGCTTGGGTGATAACGGACGGCCAGAGGATGGTCTTCGACCCCAGCATAAATAGATTGCCGGCCAACCCCAACGCCTTCAACACGCCAGAGGGCCAGAGGAGGCCCGACCTCAAGGCAGTGTACCAACAGCTACTCAACATGAAGGCGATTAACTTCAACGATAGCTTGGCTATGAGCTACGAGCAGTCCATAACCTATTACTTCGTGGCGACTATAGTACAAGAACAAGGCGATCTGCAGAACGCTTGGAAGGCGATCCTTCAGGCGTACTACAGCGGCAAAATCGACAAGGCTACGGCGGAGAGGCTAGCCGCGCAGCTCGGGGCGCCTCTGAAGTTCACAGTCAACGGCACTACTCTGGAGTTCACGCAACAATACGCGCAGAGCATAAACGATCGCATAAAGAACGACCCGGCGTTCAGAGACCAGATGATAGCCATATGGCGCGATGCCGCCCGCCAGAAGTATTTACAAATATTAAAACAAGTTTCTGGGTAAGCCTCCTTTTTTCCCTATTAATACTTAAAAAGATAAAAGAAGAACGCAATAATGCGAACGTCGACGATTATCGCAATAGCCGTAATAGTCGTGGTGATTATCGGCGTCGTGGCATATCTGGCAATGTCGGGCGGCGGGAGAACTGCCCCGAGCGCCACAACGCCCACTCCCACCACATCGGCGCCCTCGCCTACATCGACTGCGCCGCAGGTCTCTACATCGACAGGGGGCGGGCCGACGCTTACAATAGGAGTCACCGACAAGGTCACGCAACTGGACCCGGCCATGGCCTACGACTTCTTCACGTGGGAGATCTTCTACAACACAATGTCCGGCCTCGTCATGTATAAGCCGGGCTCCACGGAGCTCATGCCGGCGTTAGCAACGAGCTGGGAGGTCAAAGACAACGGGACGGTCTGGATATTCCACTTGAGACGCGACGCGAAGTTCTGCGACGGCACGCCGGTAACGGCGCAAAACGTAGTTTGGTCCATACAGAGAGTTATGAAGATAAACGGAGATCCCGCATGGCTCGTTACGTATTTCGTCAAGAACGTGACCGCGCTCGACAACTACACTGTCGAGTTCGTCTTGAAGAGGCCTGTCGCGTACTTCCTAGCGCTTCTCGCAACGCCGCCTTATTTCCCCGTGAGCCCTAAGTACAACCCCAACCAAGTGGATCCGGATCAAACAGCCGGCGGCGCCGGGCCCTACTGCATATCGAAGTTCGTTAGGGATCAAACCATAGTACTTACGGCAAATCCCTACTGGTACGGCCCCCAGCCGTATTACAAGACCGTGGTCATAAGATTCTATAGCGACTCCTCCGCGTTAAGGCTCGCGCTCCAAAGCGGCGAAATAGACGTGGCTTGGCGTACTTTAAGCCCGCCCGATCTACAAGCGCTTAAGGCCAGCGGCAAGTTCAACGTCGTGGAGGTGCCCAGCTTGTTCATACGCTACTTAGTGATAAACACGAAGATGATAAACAACACATTAGTCAGACAAGCGATAGCGGCGGCTGTATGTAGATCCCAGATAGTAAACGTGGTGTTCAACGGGACGATGTCGCCGTTGTACACCATGATACCTTCAGGCATGTGGGGCGCCGTGCCAGTGTTCCAACAAATCTACGGCGATTGCAACACGAGCTTGGCGCAACAACTGCTACAAAAAGCCGGCTATTCGCCCAATAACAAACTGGTGATAGATCTGTGGTATACGCCGTCGCATTACGGTAGCACTGAGCAAGACGTGGCGGCCTTGCTTAAGCAACAACTCGAGGCCACGGGCATGATATCCGTGAATATCAGATCGGCAGAGTGGAGCACCTATACCGACTATGCCAGAAAGGGCGTTATGGAGGTCTACTTGCTCGGGTGGTATCCCGACTACCTAGACCCCGACGACTACACAGTGCCGTTCTTCAGAAGCGGCGCCAACACGTGGTTGGGCAACGGCTATTCCAACCCGACTGTCGATAGGCTACTCGACGAGGCGTCCGTCTTGGTGAACCAGACTGCCAGGGCGCAGATATACGCGCAAGTCCAGAGAATTGTAGCCGAAGACGTCCCGATTGTGCCGTTGTTCCAAGGCAAATTATACATAGTTACAAAGCCAGGCATAAAAGTGACCGTGGATCCCACGATGGTGTTGAGGTATTGGCTTATATCGGGTTCAACCTAGTTTTTTCCTCAACCCGAACCTCTCGGCTAAAGCGTCTCCTAGTAGCGAGAAGCCCAAGGCGGTCAACACTATCATGAAGCCGGGCGTTAAGAGCCACCAAGCTCCGTTGAGTATATAGGACTTAGCCGCCGATAGGTCCGCGCCCCAATCCGGCGTTGGCGGCACGACGGTGAAGCCGAAGAACGCAAGAGCGGCCTCCGTCAATATGGCATCGGCTAAGTTTATAGTGGCGACCACAGCTATTGTTAATACCAACGTCGGCAACACGTGCCTCAACACTATGTGGGAAGTCGGCGCCCCGAGAGCTCGCGCCGCCTCTACGTATTGATAAGTCTTGACCACTTGGGTCTCATTGCGGGCTAGCCTGTAATAGGTGGGTATGTAGACGAACCCTATAGCCAAGGCGGCATTTAAGGGGCTTGGGCCCAACACGGCGGCAATGGCCATGGCCATCAACAAGCCGGGGAACGCGTAGAGGCTGTCCATCACCATCGTCGAGGCTCTGTCCAGCCACCCGCCCATGTACCCCGAGACCATGCCCAACAGAACTCCTATCACAGAGGATATCAAGGTCGCGAGTAGGGCCACGCCGAGCGGGACCCTTCCGCCGTACATGAGCCTCGCCAAGACGTCCCTCCCCAAGTAGTCCGTGCCGAGCGGATGCGCCGGGCTGGGCGGCAACAGAGGCTTGTCTGTGGACTTAGTCGGGCTGAGCCTTATTAACAGAGGCAACACCAGCGTGAGCGCCACGACGAGGGCCAATACGGCTGCTCCGAAATAGAGCTTCAACGCCATACGCCCCTCCTGAGCCTAGGATCCACCGCTACGTTTATCAAATCCACGGCTATGTTTATGAAGACGACCATGAGCACGTAGAACACGACTATTCCTTGCACAGTGGGGTAGTCGAGGTATTGAATTCGCTCGAGCAACAAGGTTCCGAGCCCAGGCCAAGAGAAGGTAGTCTCGGTGAGGACTGCGCCTTGTAGCAACAAAGCCAGCTGGAGCCCCATCATCGTGATCGTCGGCACCAACGCAGCTCTGTACGCCCTGAGCAACACCCTCCAGCGCGATAGACCGGCCGCTCTATATGTAGTTATAAAGTCCTCCTCCAAGGTCTTCACCAAGTTGTTCCTGATAAATCTCGTGAACAGACCAGATATGACGACGCCTAACGTTATGGAGGGCAACGCGAGGTGCTTCAAGGCGCTTATGAGGGAGGGCCAATCGCCGGTTATCAACGCGTCCAACACGTAGAGCCCGGTTATATGCGGGGGCTCGAGGCCCGGCGTAATTCTGCCCCCGACTGGCAACCACTTGAGGTATACGCCGAACACTAGCTGTAGCGCGAGCCCGAAGAATGGTATGAACAAAATATAGGCGATTATGGCGTATAAGCGCACCGCCTCGTCGACGCTCCGCCTGAAATAGGCCGCTAGGAAGGCCAAGACATGGCCTATGAGTATGCTGACTATGAACGACGATATGGCCAACTCGACCGTGGCTGGGAATCTGTCCATGATGTCGGCTATGACCGGCCTATTGTCTATGAAGCTCCTCCCCAGATCGCCCGTGAACACGCCCTTCAAATAATCGAGGTATTGGACGTACAAGGGCTTGTTGAGGCCAGCTTGTTCCATGAGCTGTTGTACGTACTCGGGCGGGGCTTTTTGGCCCACTATGGCCTCTATGGGGTTGCCCGGTATTATCCTGAGTATTATGAAGACCACGGTCAACAAGATCAACATAGTCGGCACAGCGAGCGCTAACCTCAACAAGATATACCTCAAGGGGCTCATGTCCTCAACAACCAACAAGCAGCTTTATGGCCGGGACCGACGTCGACCATGGGGGGCTCCTCGCGGGAGCACGCTTGCATCGCGTATCTACAACGGGGATGGAAACGACAGCCCGGAGGCGGGTTTATCAAGCTGGGGACCCTCCCCGGTATGAAGCCGAGCGCCTTGTCTTGCCTCAGAGTAGGCGTCGACTCGAGCAACGCCTTGGTGTATGGGTGCCTCGGCGCGGTCAACACGACGTCGAGAGGCCCTATCTCCACGAGCTTGCCGGCGTACATCACGGCGATTCTATCAGCTATCTCCGAGGCGAGCGCCAAGTCGTGGGTTATTAGAATCATCGATACGTCGCCTCTTAAATTCTTCAAAAGCGATATTATGTTGGCTTGAGTTATTACGTCTAGAGCCGAGGTAGGCTCGTCGAGGATGACCACCAAGGGGCGCAATATCAGCGCGAGGGCTATCATGACCCTCTGCTTCATGCCGCCGGAGAGCTCAAAGGGGTACATGTCCAACACAGCGGTTGGGAGGCCCACCGACTTCACGGCCTCAGCGGCCATGGCTAGGCCGGTCTTCTTGTCCACGGGCTTGTGCTCCTTCACTATTCTGTATATAAAATCGCCTATAGTCGAGACTGGGTCTATGGCGTTCATCGAGGCTTGAAACACCATCGATACGCGCTTCCACCTCACCTCGCGTCTCAGCGACTCCTCGTCCATGGACGTCACGTCCAGCTCCACGTCGCCGTCGTGGAGCACTACCTTTCCGTCGTAGAGCACTACGTTCTCGGGCAGAAGCCGCATAATGGCGTAGCCCAAGGAGGACTTGCCGCTGCCTGACTCCCCCACCACGGCCAAGACCTCGCCTTTCTCGAGCTCGAAGGACACGCCGTCCACGGCTTTGACCACGCCGTTGCTCACGCCGTAGTAAAGCCTCAGCCTCTCGACGGTTAAGACTGGCGGCATAGCCCTACTCAGTTTTTTATTTATAAGCGAAGACGTAGTCGTGGATTTCGCCATTCCGGTGGGGAAGTTCCGGGAGTTGGAGGACGCGACGTTGATAGTAAGGCCTCAAGGGGCTCTCGCCGTAGGCCGAGGGCCTGGCGGCTACGACGAGATGCCCATCTCTCTAGACGAGGCGAGCCCCTACGTCTTGCCGTACGCGGAGGCCTACGACGAGTTCTTGAGGAGGGTGGCCGAGGCGCTCGGGGCCGGCTACGAGCCGCCGGATAGGTCGAATATAGGCAAATGGCTCGAGGCCCACGTGAGGGCCGTCGAGTCCTTGGGCGCCAAGTGGGCCAAAGTGGTGGACTCGGTGGGTCCCTTCGTCGTCAGAAGAGTCGTGGCCAAGGTCTACGTGCCCTATATGGGCTCGAGCTTAACGGCCACGTACATCGTTTACCCCTTCGAGAACGCCGTGGTGTCGGCCGACAACAAGGGCAAGACGATGGCCATAGGCAGCGTTGTCGTCGAGTGGGGCGGCGTGGCGGTCTACAAGGGCGGCCTCAGAACTCTGCCGGGCGCCTTGGTGTTGGCGCAGGCGGAGCCCAAGTTGGCCCCTCCGCTCGAGGCTTTCGCGAGGGCCTTATCCGAGCTCGTGGACAAAGTGCTGAGGCTTGCCGGACTCGGCGCGAAGGGATAGCCCTCGCCGCAAGCGATGAGCCGAGCGCCGCCTCGTGGCAGAACGCGGCCTTATTCGGCTAAACTCGCTGCGACAGGCGACATCGATTTTAATATAGGCTATTCCTCTTATCGTGTTAGTCCTCTCTAAGCCTTGGGTGGACTTGGAGAAGTACAAGCGCGATCGGCTGAAGGAGGCGTTGTACGAGGCCGAGCTCGCCGAGGAGTTCTTGAAGAACGGGTTGCTCAGAAACGCCGCCGGTAAGGCGTTCCAAGCAGTAAAGGCGTATTTGGCGGCCGTCGCCGCGGCTCAGAGAGATAAAGTGTTAGCAGCTTTTCCAGGCAAGCGCAGGCTGAGCCCCACTAGGGTCGTGGAGAGAGGGGATTGGATAATTGCAGTAATGCCGATGTCGAGAATGCGGGAGGTAGCCGCGATAGTCGGCGACAGAGAGCTTAGGCTGATGGTGGAGCTAGCCCTGGACCTACACGAATTTCAGTACAACGGCCACAAGGACGTAGAAGTGTCGAGATACGCCAACGAGGAGATGGCTGAGAGGGATATAAAGGATATTATCGCCTTTATTAGGGGGGCCGTCAAGACGTAGTCGATCCGGCGTGAGCTCCGACCTCCTCGAGAAGGCGCCAGAACGTCCAGGGCTTGCGTTGTTCCTCAAGGCCTCGGCGAATGGCCGTCGCGATCGGACAGACGCGCCGACTTGATCAAGTAGTAGCCCCAACCGGCGGGGCTCCAATGGGCTTCCGCCTCCACTATTTCGACTCTTCTGCCCCGAAAAAGAGGGCTCGTCGTGACGTAGGTCTCGAACTCGCCGCCTTCGCCCACGGGCGAGAAGCCGTATTTCCTGCTCAGCTCCAAGAGCGCCTCGGCCTCGCGAAGGCCTACCTTGACGCCGAGCCATCTACTATCGAGGCCCATGGCCATGACGGCGACCATGATGAACTCCTCGGCCGAGGCCTCCGCCAAGAGTAGCTCCGCTTGATCCCTCCCCCACAAGGGGGCCACGTGGACTAGGCCCAGCCTCTGGGCCAATTTATCCACCCGCTCTTTCTGATACCGCGAGGCCACGGCGCCGGTGACGACCCCCTCGGCTCCGCACTTCTTCTTGTATTCGGCCAA
Organism: Thermoproteus thermophilus; assembly: GCF_055392855.1. NCBI lineage: Archaea > Thermoproteati > Thermoproteota > Thermoprotei > Thermoproteales > Thermoproteaceae > Thermoproteus > Thermoproteus thermophilus. Next base: position 1,227,180 of record NZ_AP042466.1, on the reverse strand, counting down.
GGCCTCGCCGAGCTCCTCCACCTCCCTCTCCTTGACGCCGGACACCTCCACGAGGTAGTGGGGCACCCCCATGGCCTCGCCGTGGAGCAAGGCCCACCGGGCGTTCACGGCGTGGAACATATAGGAGTCGCTCCGCGCGGGAACTACCGTGATCAAGCACTTGACGTTATGGCCCTCTCTGAGCGCCTCCATCACGGCGAAGTGGCTGTCCTTGCCTCCCGTGTAGAGCGCCAGGAGGTCCACATGATAATTGACGTATAAAAATTGTGGGAAGCTATTTAACGAGGTCTGCCGACCGCTACGTGGAGTGCCCCTACTTCCTCGAGAAGAACCTAGCCGGTAGTTGTATGCCGAGGAGGCCCGACTTGGACGAATTCGTCGAGCTGGGCATAAGACACGTCGTGGCCCTCGCAGAGGATTGGGAGTTGAGGGAGTACGGCGGGTGGGAAGGCCCCGACGAGTACAGGACCGAGCTAGGGCTGAGGGGCATTAAGTTGTTGCATTGGCCCACGCCAGACGGGAGGCCTCCCAGCAATCTACAAGCCTTGGTGGAGATAATCGCGTCGTTGGTGAGGATCGGAGGCGTCTTGGTCCACTGCGTCGGCGGAATAGGCAGAACCCCCACAACTCTCGCCGCATATTTGATATACAAGGGCCTAGACGCCCACGAGGCCTTGAGGAGGGTGTCCGAGGTGGTCCCCTCTATTTCGATCAGCGAGGAGCAGTACTACGCGTTGCTAGAGCTGGAGGCCCAGCTAAGGCGCTGAGCGCGTTTCCAATATTTTTAGCCGACGGGATAATCCTTGTGGAGATCTACGTGGGGACCAGCGGCTGGGCGTATAGCTGGAACCCCGACGGCCTCCGCTGGTACGTGAGGAGCTCTGGCCTAAACGCGGTGGAGCTCAATGCGTCGTTCTACCGCCTCCCCGGCAGACGGCTAGTGGAGGCCTGGGCGCGCGAGGGGTCGTCGTTGCGTTGGGCCGTCAAGATACACAGATATATAACACACGTCAAGAGGCTTAAGGAGGATGCAGCCGACGTCTGGGTCAAGTTTCGCGACGTGTTAGCCCCATTGGACCCTTATGTGGACTTCTACTTGGCGCAGTTGCCGCCCAGCTTCGACAAAAAGCCCGCCAACGTGAATAGGTTGAGGAGGTTCGCGGAGATGGCCGGGCTGGGCCGAAGGCTAGCCGTGGAGTTCAGACACGAGAGCTGGTTCGACGAGAGGACCGTCGAGTTGTGCGAGGACCTCGGCATAACGGCCGTCTCCGTCGACGAGCCCGGGACTACGTGGATCGCGAAGATAAACGACATCGTCTACCTCAGACTACACGGAAGAACTGCTTGGTACGCCCACGACTACAGCCGCGAGGAGCTCGAGGAGCTGGCCGAGCGCGTCGTCGCGTTTAAGCCCGAGAAGGTCTACGTATTCTTCAACAACGACCACTGGATGTTGGACAACGCAAGACTGATGTTTGACTTGTTGAAAAAGCTTAAATAAGGAATTACACTCAGCGACATGGATTACATAAAGCTAGGTAAAACCGACATGAGGGTATCTAGGATCGGGCTAGGCGTCTGGCAGTTCGACGAATACGCCTGGGGTCCCATGGATTACGATAGGGCTAAGTCCATTGTGGCCAAGGCCTACGAGCTCGGCATAAACTTCTTCGACACGGCGGCGGTATACGGAAGGGGGAGGTCGGAGGAGTTCCTGGGCAGAGCCGTCAAGGAGCTGGGGCTTAGGGATCAAGTGCACATAGCCACGAAGATACCGGGCGATTGGCACAGAAGAGGCGACGTGTTCAAATCGGTCGAGAACCAGAGGAGGAGGCTGGGCGTAGACGCGATAGACCTCCTCCAGCTCCACTGGCCTGCTTGTTGGCATAATGTGCCCATCTGCGAGACCATGAAGGCGCTCGAGGAGCTCGTCGACAGGGGGCTCGTGAGGTATATAGGCGTCAGCAACTACCCGCCGCAGTTGTTGGAGGCCGGGAGGCAATGTCTCTCTAGGACCGATATAGTGACGAGCCAAAACCGCTACAACCTCTTGGAGAGGGAAGCGGACAAGGAGCTCTTGCCATATCTCAGAAAGAACGGCATTGTGCTGATAGCTTGGTCCCCGCTCGCCAAGGGCGCCGTCACGGGCAAGTACACCGCGGACAATTTACCTGCCTTCAACGACGTCAGGAGGAACGACCCGTTGTTCCAGCCCGAGAACTTAAGACTCGCCGAGCCGCTCATAGCGGAGGTGAAGAGGTTGGCGGCCAAGTACGGCAAAACGCCCGCCCAGATCGCCCTCAATTGGTTAATCAAAGACCCATTGATTTACCCGATACCGGGCGCCAAGACGCCCGAGCAAGTGGCGGAGAACGCAGGAGCTGTGGGGTGGTCCTTATCGGCGGAGGACTGGGCGAGCCTCGACAAGATAAGCAAGGAGGTGTCCGAGAAGATAAGCTACGTGACGTATTAGGCCTCGCTCGGCCTCAAGGCGTCACGGCTGCCAAGACGGCCTTGGCCGTGTGTAGCCTGTTCTCGGCTTGATCCCACACCACGGATCTAGGGCCGTCTATCACCTCGTCGGTTACCTCCATGCCCCTATGCGCCGGGAGGCAGTGCATGAAAAACGCTTGAGGCCCTGCGAGCTCCATGACGGCAGAGTTGACTTGGTAAGGCCTCAACAGTTTTTCCCGCTCCTCGGCCTCTTTCTCGAAGCCCATGGAGACCCAGACGTCCGTGTATACTACGTCTACGCCTTTTAACTCCTCCAGCGAGTCTGACTGGTAGACCCGCGCGCCGGTCTTGCCCGCGTCCTCGGCTAGTTTCGACAAGTCGTTACGCCAGAGTTGCCTAGGCCCTATGAGCCTGACCTCCCAGCCCAGCTTTGAGCCGATAACTACGAGGCTCGCGGCCACGTTGTTGCCCACGTCGCCCACAAACGCTACCTTGGCCCCCTCGAGCTTGCCCCTTTTCTCCCATATGGTCAACGCGTCCGCTAGCGACTGGAGCGGGTGGAACTTGTCCGAGAGGAGGTTCAACACGGGCACGTCGGCGTGTTGGGCCAGCTCCTCCAACGCCTCGTGTCTATACACCCTGGCCGCTATGACGTGGACGTAGCGCGAGAGGGTCCTCGCCGTGTCCGCGATGGTCTCGCCTCTGCCAAGCTGGAGCTCTTGAGGGCTCGCCACTATTACGTTCATGCCGAGCTGGTAGGCGGCGACCGACGTGGACACCCTGGTCCTTGTAGAGGGCTTCTCGAATACGAGCATTACCGTCTTGCCCAAGTGTATCGGCGTGTAGACCTCCCCTGCGTAATACCTGGCCTTGAACTCCTTCGATATCTCGAGCAACGCCTTGACCTCGTCGGGCTTGAACTCCATCAACGTGAGGACGTCCCTTCCCTTTAGCATGCGCAATATATAGCCCTAATTATTATATATTCCGGCCCGCGCGTGGATAAATTTATACAGATATTACAACGACGTGGAGATCGCCGTCTACGCCAAAAGGGGGCGGATGGCGCGGTTTGTACTCGACGTGGCCTTGAGGTTGGGCCTTCCGTATGTCTTGGACTTGAGGGGGCTCGAAATGGACATATCGCCTTACGTACACGCAGTGGAGCTAGACCTAGAGCTGGAGGCTCCGCCGTCCGCGCTCATCTTGCCGTTGTCTGATGATATATACAAGCCCGTGCTCGTAGCGGATCTGTTGAACGTAGACAAGATCTACTTGCCGCCGCCCCCCTCGGTCGAGGCCCTCGCCAAGGCGTATGAGGAGGCCGTCGGCTACGGCGTGGAGATCGCGTGGCTCTACGGCAACCCCCCTTTGGCGAGGCCCAACGACGTGGAGGCGATCGCCGAGTCGATACACCCCCGCGCCGCGAGGATCGCCTACGACGTGGTGGCCGCCAGGTCCAACAAGGAGATAATCAAGACCTTGGCTATGCTACAAGGCTATATCGCCTCTATGTTCCTCTCAAACAAGAAGGGCCGTCGAGGGCCGAGGTTGCCCCCCTTCGACGTGGAGGGCGTGATAAACTACTCAGACGTCGTGCAGGCGTCGTTGTTATTGCAATGGGACGGCGTCTACGTCTTGCGGATGGCGCCCCAATTCGCCGAGAGGTTGCCCGCCCAAGTGTCTGTTTTAAACGAAATAGCCGAGACGTTCAGAAACACAGGCGCCTCCAAGAAGGTGCAGAGAATGGTTGCCGAGGTGTTGGACGAGATCTTAGCCGGGAGCGGCTTGGAGTAGCGCGCTGGCGGCCTGCCTAGGCGCTTTACATCGCCGATTTGAGCTTCTCGAGGACTTCTTTAGCCACCTCTTCCCTTATCTCATCGCGCCCGTGCCAAGCCAAGGCGCCGCCCCACCGCGGTATGACGTGGACGTGGTAATGGAATATCATCTGTCCGGCCTCCCTACCGGCGTTGGTCACGATGTTGACGCCCTTGGCGCCCAGCCTCTTCCACACGCGCGCGAAGCGCGCGGCGACGAGGAACGTCTTAGCCACTAAGTCGTCCGGCGTCTCCACGACGCTCTCGTAATGGGCCTTGGGCACCACGAGGAGGTGGCCGTAAGAGGCCGGGTATTTGTCCAGTATTACGATGACGTCGTCGTCTTCGTAGACCCTCCAGGCAGGCGCCTCGCCCCTTGCTATTTTACAGAATACGCAGTCCATATCCGCCGGAAAAACACTCTTCATAAGCTTTATCTCACGCTCCAACATGGTGCTCTATTTCGAGGACTTCCAGCCCGGGGCCAAGCTGGAGTCGCCAGGCGTGACTATAACCGAGGCCCACGTCGTCTTCTTCGCGGGGCTCACGGGCGATTTCAACCCGCTCCACCTCGACGAAGAGCACGCAAGGCGCACCATATTCGGCGGCAGGATCGCCCACGGACTCTTGACGCTGTCGTTGGCCGTAGGCCTCTTTGCGCCGAACGTGTACGGCAGCGCCATCGCGTTGCTCGAGGCGTTCGCGCGTTTTCTACGGCCGGTGAGGGTAGGGGATACCATAAGGGTCCTCACGGAGGTCCTCGACAAGAAGCCCTCGGAAAAATACGCGGGGGGCGTAGTCCACTTGAGGCACGAGGTCAAGAACCAAAAAGGCGACGTGGTGGCGGTTGCCGAGACCAAGATCCTCGTGGCCAAGAGGCCGTGACGAGGCTCTATTTAGTGGGCCTCGGCCTATCGCCGAGCTTTCTCACCGAGGCGGCGAAAGAGGCCGTCAAGAGCTCGCAGTGCGTCTTCATCGACGTTTATACTAGCTATTTCGACCCGGCGGCATTAGGCGTAGAGGCAAAGCCGCTTGACAGGCGGGAGCTCGAGGACAGGGGAGGCGCGGCCATAGAGGAGTGTTTGAGGGCCGGGAAGGACGCGGCGTTGTTGGTGCCCGGCGACCCCCTAGCGGCCACGGCCCACGCAGCTTTAGTGGCCTCTTTCAGGAGGAAGGGATACGAGGTCATCGTGGTGCCGGGGGTCTCGGCCATATGCGCCGCCATGTCCGCCGCATGCCTCTCTATCTATAAGCTCGGCGGCGTGGCGACCGTGACGTATCCGAGAATGGGCGTCTACTCGGCGAGGCCCTACGAGCTAGCCGAGCAGAACTTGGCCAGAGGACTCCACACGCTCCTCTTGTTAGACGTGAAAGACGACGGGGGCTTTATGCAGCCCTCGGACGCTGCGACGGTGCTCATGGAGCTGGAGAGGAGGTTCGGCAAGGGGGTATTCGTCGGGGAGAGACGGGTCGTGGTGGCCTATAGGCTGGGATGGCCGGGCGGCGGAGTAGCCGTCGGCGCGTTGGAGGAGGTCGCCCGGTCGAGGCTACCGGCGCCCGCCGTGTTGATAGTGCCGGGCGAGCTGAACCCTGTTGAGCGAGAGTGCCTATCTACTCTGCCCGATGTAGGTAAACTTTTAACTTGAGGGCGGCGGCTTGTCATGATCAGATCGCCCATAGCCGTCGTCGTGGGCCACGTGGACGTCGGCAAGACCCTCCTCTTGGACAAAATTAGAGGAACAGCGGTCGCCTATAGAGAGCCGGGGATGATCACGCAACACATAGGCATGTCCTTCGTGCCCTGGGCAGCCGTGGAGAAATTCGCCGGCCCTCTCGTGGACAAGATGAGGCTGAGGGGCAAGATCTGGATCCCGGGTTTTCTCTTCATAGACACCCCGGGCCACGCCGCCTTTTCGAACCTCAGAAAGAGGGGCGGATCCATAGCGGACGTGGCTATATTGGTCGTTGACATCACGTCGGGGCTCGAGGAGCAAGGCGTTGAGTCGCTCAACTTGATAAAGGCTAGGGGGGTCCCCTTCGTCATAGCGGCCAACAAGCTGGACAGAATATACGGATGGCAGTCCGAGGAGAACCGGCCGTTCTTATTCGCGGTAGAGAAGCAGGAATGGCATGCCGTGGCTAACCTGGAGGAGCAAATAGGTAAATTGATAGACCAGTTGTCGAGGCTTGGCTTCGAGGCGGATCGGTACGATAGGGTCAGGGACTTCGCGACTCAAGTGCCCATAGTCCCCACCAGCGCCGTCACGGGCGAGGGCGTAGCAGACCTCCTCCTAGTCCTGGCGGGGGTCTCGCAACGCTTCGTCTCGAAGGAGAAGCTGACGGTCCACGACGGGCCCGCGAGGGGCGTAGTCATGGAGGTCAAGGAGGAGAGGGGGCTCGGCACGGTGATCGACGCCATAATCTACGACGGCGTTTTGAGGAGGGGCGACTTGATAGTCACCGCAGGCCTCAGAGGGCCCATATCGGCCAAGGTGAAGATGCTAGTGGTGCCGAAACCTCTCGACGAGATGAGGGACCCCGAAGACCGCTACAAGGCCGTGGACGAAGTGAAAGCGGCCGCAGGCGTGAGGATAGTCGGGGACGGCCTAGAGGAGGCGGTCCCGGGCGCGCCTCTGTTAGTCGCGTCCGGGTCGTTGGATGAGGCGCTTAGATCGGTCGGCGAGGAAATAGCGACGGTGAGGATAGAATCGGACAAAGAGGGCGTGGTGGCCAAGGCCGATACCTTCGGCACTCTGGAGAGCATGGTCTTGTTCCTCAAGCAGATGAACATACCGGTAAGGAGAGCCGACGTCGGCCCACCGAGCCATAAGGACGTGGTCGAGGCGCTCCTCTCCAAGAGGAAGGACCCGGCCTACGGCGTTATCTTAGCCTTCAACGTCAAGGTGCCCCCCGACGTGGAGAGGGAGGCCCAGTCCAACAACGTTAAGATCATTAAGGGCGAGATATTGTACAAAGTAGTGGACGAGTACGTGAAGTGGTCGAGCGAGCTCAAGGCGAAAGCCCTCGAGGCCGCGTTGTCGCAGCTCGTGAGGCCCGGGATCATACAATTGCTCCCCGGCTACGTCTTCAGGAGAAGGGACCCCGTCATAGTCGGCGTGAGGGTGGTCAAGGGCACCATAAAGCCCGGCTACGTCTTAGTTAGGCAAGATGGAAGGGAGGTGGGGAGGATTATGCAAATCCAAGAACACGGATCGCCGAAACAAGAGGCCAAGGTAGGCGACGAGGTGGCTATATCGATACAAGGCGACGTCATGGTCGGGCGGCAGATAAAAGAGGGGGACGTCTTGTACGTCCACATCCCCGAGGACCACTTCAAGCAGTGGCTGCTCCAATACAAGACTTACCTCAGAGGCGACGAGAGGGAGGCGCTGGAGGAGTACGCCCAAATCAAGAAAAATTGGCGAAAATAGTTTAGACAAGATATAAAAACTCGACCCAGTAGAGGCATGATCGCGGATTTAATCTACGGAGCGGCGCTCCTGGTCTGGATCTTGTTCTTGTCCTACTACATAACTAGGAAGCTCTACGAGCGCTGGGTCTCGGGAGGCATGGCGCCGACGCGCGCCGTGTATTTCAACCGCAAGATAATACACATCCTCGCCGGGGGCCTCGCCGCCGTGTTATTGCCGTTTTTCTCGTCCTGGATCGTGCCGGTGGCCATGGCACTCCTCTTGAGCCTCTTCTTGTACATACCGAGGAGGGCGGGGCATCTAATGTACTGGTTCCAAGCGCCCGACAACGCCTATGAGATACACTTCACGTTGTCCTGGGCCTTCGTGATATTCGTATCTTGGGCGCTCCTAGGTATGCTGAACGTCGGGATCGCGTCAGTGCTCTTCATGGCATTCGGCGACGCCGCCACGGGCATCGTCAGGAATGCGTTGTTCGGCAAGAGGACTAAATCTTGGTGGGGCAATTTGGCCATGGCGCTAGTCTCTATCCCCATCGGATACGCCTACGTCGGGCCTCTGGGGGCATTGGCCGGTGCTGTGGCCAGCGTCGTGGAGCACTTCGAGTGGCCGCCTATAGACGACAACGTGACTGTGCCTTTGACTTCCTTCCTTATAATGGCCTCGCCTAGGCTTGTTGCTCTGCTGTTTGCTGTCCCGTGAGCTTCGCGAGCTCCTTAGCGCCGAGCGCGATGACAGGCGGCCCTTTATACCCCTCGGGGTAGACCAAGACGGTGTTGATCTGGACTATCTGGTCCGAGATGACGTTGCCCCTCACTAGTTTCTTCCTCCTCTCGCCCCTCCTCTTAGGCCTATAGCCCGGTCTGCCTGCCAGCATTGCGTATTTCTTCCCCTGCCCCGGCACGCTTGGGACCATGGGCGCGCCCTCGATCCCGCTACCTCCCGTGATCCTCAACTTGGCGCCTTGAGGCGCCTTGAGGTCGGGGAGGATCGACGCGTCTATCGTATCCCCTATCCTCAAGCCGATGAACCTCTGGGCCAGCGGGTCCTTGACCTCGTACTGCACGGCCTTTCCGCTCAACGGGTCGGACACCACGACCTTGAACGTGGGCACAACGCGCCTGTGTCAACGATATAAATAGTTTACGGCCGGCGAGTTGGGAGCTATTTAATTATGGACTTGGCTATTATCAAAGTAGTCGTGTTCCTGATCTTGGGCATCCTCCTGATTTTATCCGAGACGATCCTACGCAGATTCTCGGTGGTATCGGTGCTGATCCTCACAACCACGTCGTAGGGCCCATAGACTATCATAGCCTCCTTAACCTCGGGCATCTTGGCCAAGGCCTCAAGGACTTCGTCCTCGGCGCCTATGTCCGTATTTATGAAAACAAATGCCTCGACCATATATCGCACTGCGCCCGGGTTTTTAAGCATAACGCAACGGAGGTCCAGGCGCCTCGTCCAAGGCGTAATGCCACGTGGAAGACGACAGCGTCCCCTCGCAAGCCGACGCGTCGGCGCTAGACGAGCAAGGCGATGAAGAAGAACGTGAGCAACGGGCTACTTGACTTGAAAAGGCGCCAGAACGACCTCTCGTCCCTTTCGCGCAGAGCCAATAGGCCTAAGTATATGGAGACCGCCGCGGCGGGCGCCATGACAGCAACGCCGAGGAGGCCCTTGTAGGCATAGGCTAAAGCCCACATATACACAGCGGACCCCACATCCAAAATCGAGATCAAGGCCACCGACTTGTCCTCGGGCAGTATGGCCGTGAGCATGGGCACATTAGCCTCTCTGTATTCATCACGATAGACATATGCCAAGGACCATATATGGGCCGGTATCCATATGTAGATAGCCATGGAGTCCAGAATCGCCTCCAACGTGAGCGGCTTGGCCGCGAGCCAGCCCGAAAGAAATGCGGCATTTCCGGCAAATCCGCCCCACAATATATTCGACCAATGGCGCCTCTTCAAGAAAATTGTGTACACAACAGCGTAGAAGAGCCAGCCGGCGACCACCGCCGCGGTGGCGGCGGGGCCTAGCCAAAGCCACGATGCGAGGAACCCCGCTGCCGACAAAGCCAACGAATACGCGAGGGCGGCGCCCGGCCTTATTCTGCCGCGCGGGATCGGCCTAGAGGACGTCCTGTCCATCCTCGAGTCTATATCGCGCTCCCAGTACTGGTTGAAGGCGGCCGATCCGCCTGTGGCGAGGAGCCCTACTATTACCAACTCGGCCAGAGTCGCCCACGATATTTGGGGCATGGCCGCGTAGGCATAGCCCACGGCCGAGGCCAATATGAGCAACCAGATGACCTTGGGCTTTATCAATATAAAGTAATCCCTAACTACGTCGAGCTCCGGCCGCCTCCAAGACATCGCCTTAAATCGGATAAGAAAAATTAAGTTTTACTTCGCGGCCGCAGCCGCCTCGGTGGCGGCCGCTCATATGGCCCCGATCGGGGCTCAACATATCCATCGCCCCTACTTAAATCAATAAAAGCTTTCGATGTACTGGGCCCAGAGCTCGAGGTCCTTGAGGTCGATGGGCTCTGAGCCCGCGCCCGACCTCACATACGCCTCGGTGAACTCCACCAGATCGCCCCTCCTCACCCCCCTCAACAATATCTGCCTGCCCTCGCCGCCCTCGCCCACGCCCGCTGCCTCCTCCATCGAGGGCGTGTTGAAGACGAGCTCGACCCTATCGCCTATTTCGACCATAGTATAGCCGGTCGCCGATTCTACGAATCTCCTCAGTTTGTCGTATGAAATCAGCACAAAAGCCGTAGGATATAGATATAAATATATTAGCTGAACAATTCATGCTACCGGCCTCGGTTTTGAGACAGCTATACGTCCAGGGGAGCCTTAGGAATGGGCCCGACGGAGTCGAGTTCAAGCTCAAGAACATGTTGGCCCCCGCCACCATCACAGACTTGAGGATATCGGTGGACGGAGCGGCCGTGCCCAAGGACAAGATCGAGGTGGTGACGTCCTCGGGCAGATACGCGGCCGTCCAGCTGGAACAGCAAGGATACAAGTTCGCCGTTAGGGACGAAGTGACCGTAATCTTGAAGGGGCTCTCCCTATCGAGCGGTCCGCACAAGATAGACATAGCGGCTAGGACGAGGGAGTGGGGCGAGATATCGTTCGACGTGACCGACGTCCCTCGATAAACCCCGTTTTTTTAACCGCTTATGTCGACAGCTGTAGTCACTGGGTCAGGGAGGGGCATCGGCAGGGCTATCGCCGTTAGGCTAGCCCGGGAGGGCTACAAGGTCGTCGTAAACGCCAAAAAGGGCAGAGACGAGGCGGAGGAGACCTTGAGGCTCGTGAGGGAAGCCGGCGGGGATGGCGCCGTCGTTATGGCCGACGTCTCGAGCAGAGAGGGGTGCAAAACGCTTGTCGAGAAGGCCGTGGAGCTATTCGACGCCTTGGACGTGTGGGTGAACAACGCAGGACTAGGCCTATACTCCCGTTTCCTCGACGCCGACGATAGGCTTATAGATAAACAGTTGGAGACGACGTTGAAATCTGTCATATACTGCTCGCAAGAAGCCGCTGGCGCCATGCGCGACGGCGGCGTGATAATTAACGTGGCATCTATCGCCGGGCTTATGCCTTTCTACGGCCTCTCCATATACAGCGCGGCTAAGGCGGCTGTGATAAACTTAACTAAGGCACTCGCCGTGGAGCTGGCGCCCCGGATCAGGGTAAACGCCATCGCTCCCGGCGTCGTGAGGACTAAGATGGGCGATAGTCTCTTGGCCCTTTTGGGCATGTCGGAGGAGGAATACGCCAAGAGGAACACGTTGCTCGGCAGACTAGTTAGCCCCGAGGACGTGGCTGAGGCGGTGGTCGCGTTGGTGAAAATACCCAGCGTAACGGGCCAAGTGCTGGTCGTCGACTCTGGGGAGAGCCTAAAACACGGCTCGGTCCTACGACTCGACTAGGCCCTCCTCGGTGCATCGCGGCCGCCCAGGCGGCAGGAGGTCTTCTGGCCTCTTGTAGCGATCGGGGAGGAGCTCTGCGTATTTCGCGGCCTCGTCCACGTCGAGGATCCTCTCCCCCTCCTCCGACAACGCCTTGTCCACGAAGAGGTCTACGTATAGAACTCTTCTGCCCACCTCTGCGGGGCTGTTGACGTTTATATAAGTCCCGACCCAACGGCCCGACGCGTCGTAGTAGCTGTGGACCACGTAGGTGGAGCCCGGCCTTATGCAGCTCAGGGCGTAGAAACCACTTTCTATCCTCTTCCCGATGCCGTCGAGGACGCCCCCCGGCCTCAACGCCCTCTTGACCACGAGGACTCCGTTCTTTAATCCCAGGGAAACGCCCCTCATCTTGATCACGTCGCCCCACGGCTTTACGTGGAGTATCTCCACATCGCCTTTGGCGAGGAACTCGGCGATTTTCTCGTAATCGCTGGCTTTTATGTAGTCGAGGAGGTCGAGGCATTTGCCGAGGCCTTGCGCCCTCAAGGCGTGGTGGCCGCTCGCCGTGGGCACGACGGAGGCCCTCGCCTCGTCGAGCCTCCTCTTGGCCTCGGCGTCGAACAGAACCACGTAGAGGCAATCGCCGCGCCTGGCCACCTCCCCCTCGCCCCACGCGCTCGAGGATATCTTGAGTAGCTCGTCGTAGAGCGCTTTCGCCTCGCCCTCGAGGACTTGCTCGTCGGCAAATCTGGCAGAGGACTTGAACCTCAAGCCCAAGCCTTGTGATATATATCTGAGCCTAGTATCGGCCAATATCCCGAGCCTCAGCCTATCGCTGGGGCCTATATGCTCGCTGTACTTGACGCCGCCTATGGTGTCCACCTCGAGGTAGCGCCCGGCCACCACGATCTCCGGCACCGCCACGCCGGGCTTAGGCCCTATGGGCGGCCTCAACACAGTGAAGAGCCTCCTGGAGGGGTAGACCACGTATCTGCCCGGTATCTCGGCGATCCCCCCGCCGGGGGTCTTGACGTAATGCCTATCGCCCTCCGCATACGGCGTGGCGGCGAAGACCTCCTTGACGCCGTCCTTGGCCTTGGCCACGAAGGGGCCAAGCTCCTTGAGGCGCTCCACGAAGGCCTCGGCGGCCTCGCAAGAGCCGAGCACCACCACGCCGGTCTTGCTCTCGTGGTCCTTGATCGTTATATCGGGAGGGCTTAGGTCCTCCGCCAACTTAAACCTATCTATTATGGCCTTAGTCGGCTGGACCACCGAGAATCCCCAGTCTAAGGCCAGCTTGGTCAACGCCGTCGAGAATATACCGCGAATCCTCACCTTGTACACATCCGGCGAGGCGGCGAGGTTAATAAACAAAGCGGCGCAAAGATAATAAGCAAGCCCTATAAACCGCCGGTGAAGATCGTCTTGACCAACGACGACGGTCCACACGCGCCTGCGCTGAAGCGGGTCGCGGAGGCTCTCAAGAAGAGGGAACACCAAGTCGTCGTGGTCGTGCCTGAGCGCCAGAGGAGCGCCACGGGCTTCGCCAGGACCTACCACAAGCCGTTGAGGGTGCGACGAATGGGCGAGTACTATTTAACAAACGGATTCCCCACAGACGCCGTGTTCCTCGCCTTGAACCTCATAGCGCCCGACGCCGATTTGGTCGTGAGCGGGATCAACATAGGCGAAAACATAGGCTTCGAGTCCACCTACGGTAGCGGAACTGTCGCGGCGGCCATTCAAGCGGGCGTGTTGGGCAAGAAGGCCATAGCGGTCTCCATGGAGCAAGGAGCCGATATGCGCAACGCCGTGGCCTTGTTGGTCTCATTCGTCGAGGCCTCCGCGGAGCGCTGGCGCGACGGCCTCCTCGCGGTCTCCGTGAACGTGCCCAGCGGCTGGGGCGGAGAGCTGATTTGCCCTAAGGCGTTGGCAGTGGGCCTATACGCCGAGAGGTTGTACAAGTTCAACGACCCAAGAGGGGAGGATTTCTATTGGCGATGGGGGCCGAGGAGGGATCAATTCCCTGAGGACACAGACGCCTACGCCTTCTATGTCCGCAAGGCGGCGACGGCGGTCGGCATATGCGGAAACGGCGTTTGCGATATAAGCGATCTCGCGTCGGCCGCGCTTAGACGGCTTGCGGAGTTGCGCGTTAGGCCATGAGCTGGCTGAGGGGCAACGTAGGCGTTATCGTCATATCGTGGTTCCTCTTCGCGATCTCCTCATCCTTGACGTTTCCCTATTTGGCGAAGTACATGGAGCTGCTCGGGGCCTCCGAGATCGACATAGGCGCGGCCACCGCGCTCGGCTCTTTGGCTAACATGCTGGCCGTGTTGCCCGGGGGCGTCCTCACCGACGTGATAGGCAGACGTAGGTCCATAGTGATAGGCACGTGGGGAATCACGGCGACGCAGTTCCTCTACGCGGCGGCCCCCAACTGGCAGACGTTCGTGGTTGTCTACGTCGTGGACTCGGCGTTGCATTTCTATCAGCCCGCGTTGGCCGCTATACTTCTCGACTCGTTGCCGCCCGAGAGGAGAGGGGGCGGGATGATGTTAACGGCCGTGTTGCCCCAAGTGCCGTGGCTGTTCCTGCCGCCTGTCGGCGGCTATCTGCTAGACGCCATGGGGCTGGCCGGGATGAGGATCTCGTTCCTCCTATCGGGCGTCATATCGGCGGCCGTGGCCTTGTTCAGGATGAGGTCCCTCGTAGAGACTGCTCCCGTGCAGGAGATGCCCACCAAAGAGTTACTCAAGGCGATGGCTGAATCCCTGGCGTTCTGGAGAGGATTCGGCGGGCAGGACTCCTTGGTCAAGTACACGTTGGTCCTGGGCCTAGCCGCGAACGCGGCGGCTATCCCGTTGCAGAGATTCGGCGTGTTGTACGCCACCGGGGCGTTGGGCTTGGACAACTCGACGTGGGGCGTCGTGCAGAGCGCCGCCACGGGCATAGCCATGGCCTTCGGCCTCGTCATGACGCCCGTGATAGACAGAGCGCCTAGGGCCACTGCCATATTCTCGGGGCTCATGCTCGCGACGACGGGTTACCTAATAGCGGGGCTCTGGAGAAGTAAAGTGGCCATAGCGCTCGCCACGCTCACGGCCGGGGTCGGCTACGAGGTCGTCACGGCAGTTAGGCGCGCGGTGATCGGGGATCGGGTGGCTCAAATAAACAGAGGCAAAGTCATGGGCGCCTCCATGTCTCTGGAGTACTTGGGCGCGATCGTCGGCGGCATATGGGCGGGCGTCCTCTACTCGGCGTCGCCCAACTTATCCTTCATAGTATCGGCCGCCATTACGGCGGCCTCCTCGGCCTATTTAGCCCCTCATTTCCTCAGAGACCTAGGCTTGTGGGGAGAGAGGCGCAGACCTCCTACTTAATATATAGCGCGCCAGCTCGTCCTCGCCTATCTCGTAAAGCCTCGCGACCCTCCCTATCGGCATTATGTATAACGGCGTCTCGTCCTCGCCCAGTCCCACGACCTCCTTGACGCCCTCGTCGTCGAAAGCCCCGACTGCCACTGTGCCCAGCCCCAGCGCAGTGCATTGTAGATAGACGTTTTGGCCGAGGTGTCCTAAGTCCATATGGACGTATCTAACTCTCCCCCTCTCGCCGTACACCCTTTCGGTCTTCCAGTAACTCGCTGATACGACCAAAGAAACCGGCGCGTCCAGAACCCATTCTTGCCTCAGAGCGGCCTCGTATAATTGCCTCCTCACGTCGCCGGTTTTGATCAACAGAAGAGAGTGCCTATGCGGTAGATATTTGTAGACTCCGGGCGCCACGGCGCGCTCGCCGTCGACGACGCCGCGCTCGCCCACGACCGCGTAGACGTTGAGGGGGTATATCGCGCCGGCGCTGGGCGCCGTCCTGAAGCCCCACCTCGTCTCCGAGATACCGTAGGCGGCCCATAAGATTTGGCCGAGCTCCTCCAAGGTCAAGGGCTCGTCCAAGTACTCTCTGACGGACCTCCTCCTCGACAAGGCCTCCTCGACCGACATGGTCCCCCTCAACTTGGGCATTGGCAAGAAGACCTCTCCGGAGACGCTCGTGGAGGTCCTCCAACCCCTCGGCCGGCCCGAGGCCGAGAACAACAAGCCGACCACGCCGCCGGCGAGGGCCAATGATAAGATCAAGCGGTAGAGAGGACTTAGGAGAAGCGCTAATAATATACCCCGTCTCCCCATGTGGACTCATGGGCGTGAATAAAAACCTCATCTACCTAGCGCTAGTAGATACGACCGCGGTCTTGTTAGCGGCGCTGGGATATTTAGCGGCGCTCACGGGCTACTGCATGTCGAAACCGCAAGCCTCGGTCTTGCCTTATGGCGTATGCGCCAAGCTCCACCTGGACCTAATACCGCCCATCGCCGCGGCGGTCGGCTTCGTGCACACAGCCGCCGGCCTCTCCTTATGGCTCGCCAGAATTGGGAAAAAACTAGATCTATATATCTGGATTATTGGGTTTATAGCTACGCTATATCTAATACACTTATCGATAGTATAAATAACTTTAATATAGGATGCGTATTCGCGTATATGGATGCGCATTTGGCCGTGGCGTCCTCGGCTGACGTGTCCGATGATGTTAGAAAGGAGTACTACGAGAAATACAGTAGACAACTCGCAGGGCTGGGCGTCTCGATAACCCCCGACTCAGACACGGCGTTTATAGTAGTGCTCACGGGCGGGGCGGAGAACGAAATATTGGCGGCGTCTAGGCAATACAACGTGCTCTTGGCATGGCCTCAGTACAATTCCTTGCCCTCGGCGCTCGAGGCGCTCGCGGCGTTGAGGGATTCGGGGAGGTACGTCAGACTGATAACGTTGGCAGGGCCCGGCCGGCCGTTGGACGAACGGGCTGTGAGGTCCTTGAGGCTCATCGAGTTGATCAAACGCGGGGCGCCGCGATTTGGGCTCGTAGGGACGCCTAATTCTTGGCTGGTGTCGAGCAACATGACTTTAGTAGTCGTGGACCAAGTAGGGCTCGAGGAGACCCTCGTTGGCTTGGACCCTAAGGAGGGGCTCGAGGACGCCGAAAGGCTCGTGTCGGGCGCGACCTCCAGCGAGTTCTCGGGGGCGCAGATAGCGCCGATGGCGGCCTACGCCAGAAGGCTGGCGGAGCTGGCGAGGAAAAGGGGATGGGACGGCCTAACGTTGGGCTGTTGGTGTTTCGACAAAGAGGCCATAAGGAGGATCGGCTGGACTCCGTGCATCTCGCTCGCTCTGTTGAACCAAATGGGGATGCCGGCTGCGTGCGAGGGCGATATGAGGGCCTTGTACTCCATGTACGTGCTCTCGAAGCTCTCGGGCGGGCCGGCGTGGATGGGCAACGTGAACTTGGCAGAAGGCGATCTATTGGTGCTCACCCACGACGGAGCGCCGCCCTTAATGGCCGATAAATACTCCATAGTGAAGCGCATGGGCACAGGCGCGCCGGCCGCCTTAAGGGCCGTCTTCGCCTCGGGCCTCACGGCAACGCTCTTGAGAGTCTCAGCGGATCTCAGAAAGGCCCTCTTGCTCAAGGCGATCACAGTCGAGGCGGAGAGGGTCGAGGCTTGTAATAGCCAAATAGGGCTGAAGCTTCTCGTCGGCTCGGCCAAGGACGTGCTCGACTCGGGGCTGGGCAACCACTTGGCCTTTGTGCTAGACGACGTATACGACGAGGCGAAAGAATATTTAACCTATATGGGAGCTAAGGTAATACCGTGATGATTCCTTCCGCTGGGATCTCGTGGCCGCGAGGCACAACTGCTGACGAGAGGCCATGGACTTAGGGGCGCTCCTCTGGTTGGCGCTTTGGTTGTTCTCGCTTTGGGGATCTTTGACTTTGCTCAAGGGACGTCCGGTCAACCCCTTGTTAGTGATCCTCGCGTCGATTTTAGCTCCGTTCCTCTTCGTCGTGGGCTTCTTGATAGGCATTGCGGCGTCGGTCCTCTTGGCCGTGCTCTTCCCCCCGCTAGTGCTCCTCGCGTTGCCGCTCGCCTTTATTCTAGGCGTGTTGTTGGCCCTAGCCGCCATCTCGGCGCTGACGGGCGTGGGGATTTTGAGGGCCCTCGCGGCGGTGCTTCTAGCCGCCTTGATCACTACGCTGGCCTCCTACCTCTTGTGGCACGCCGCTGTGCCGCCGCAGATCGCCAAAGCGCCTATGCCGTTTTAGGCTGAGGAGCGCGCTTAATATAACCATAATAGCCATACATGGACCTCGCGACCTTGACTATATCGCTGGCCGTCTTCATAGGCGCTTGGTACAGCCTCGCCGCCGTTATCGGCCGTAGGATCAACGCCGACGCCGCTAAGAAGTGCGGGGGGTGCGATAAGATGCGGTTTCTAGCTACGGGGACCTCCTATTTGGTCGAGATGGAATGCCGATGGGCCAAATACGTAGGGGTCTTCGTCCAACGGCTCCCGTGGGACAACCCGTTCAACTTAGCTGCGAGTTTAATAGCCAGGAGAAGGCCGCTAGCCCTCGTCAAGGCGGATCTGGGAAGGCCCTTGCCTTGGTCCCTCGACATGTCGGCGAAGGGTGCGCTGGGCCCCGCGGAGAGGGTAGGGGGCTATTTCGTCGTCGGGAGGGCCCTCCCCAAGGCCCTCGTGGCGGAACTCGCCGACGCGTGCAAGAGATTGGGCGTCGTCCGCGTATCGGCAGGAGGGAGCCTCGTCGAGATATATATACCCTCAGACAATTGCAACCTCGCTATACAAATATCAAAAACTATCATTGAGATTTTAGAAAAATATCTAAAGAAGTAATGCTTAAATAGAAGAATAAAAAACTCTCCATGGGCTTCCTAGACACTCCGGCGCCCTATGTATTGGCTGGGTTGGCGTTGTATCTCATAACGTATTTCACATATTCCAAATATGTAGACAGGAGGATCTGGAACGCCGATCCTAATAGGCCGACGCCCGCCAAGATGTACTTCGATGGAGTTGAATATTTCCCTGTATCTAAATATGTATTATTTGGGTATCAATTCAAGAGTGTGGCAGCCCTAGGCCCCATTGTGGGGCCTCTCACGGCCGTGTTGTTCTATGGGTGGATTCCAGCGTTGCTTTGGGTGATCTTCGGTAATATGTTCATTGGCTGGGTCCAAGACTATAGCGCTATGATGATGTCGGTGAGGAGCGATGGGAGATCTATGGGCCCCATCACGTATAAGCTACTTGGCGGGAGGGCTAGGACTATTTTACTGACGTACTTAGTGTTCTACTTGATAATAATCACTGCTGTGTTTGAATGGACGATCGTAGACGTCCTCAACAGAGTGCCCGGCACCTTCATCGCCGTATTGTTCGTCCTCCTCGGCGGCGTGGTGTTCGGACAGATGGTCTTCAGAGCCAAGATGAGCGTGTTGACGTCTACGGTGGTGGCGCTTATTATAGTGTTAATAGGCTATTTCTTCGTCACCTTGGTGCCGCTGGCGCGCAACCCGCCTACGAACTTCTTGGATAATCCAGCATATTTGTCGCAATTCCCCGCCCCGCAAGGCGTCAACCCGGCGGCTCTCACTTGGCCCGGCACCAACACTGTGCTCTTTTGGCTTATCATAATTTCGATATTGTACTTTGCGGCGGCCGTGACCGTAATGCCGAAGTTCCTCTTGCCCACGGTCTATGTGGGCTATCTCCCGTCGATAATCGCATTGATCTTGGTCCTCTTGGGCGCCATAGCGACTCCTCTGACTAATTTAACGATACAACAGAGAGCTATTGGAGACCTCTTCGTGGATCCCTTGAAGAACCCACAAGGTGGACCCATTTGGCCTATACTGTTCGTGACAATAGCGTGCGGAGCGATATCGGGCTGGCACAGCTTGATCTCGTCTGGGCTGACGTCTAAACAGCTCGAGTTCGAGACCGATGCGCTCCCGGTGGGCGGCGGCGCCATGATGACCGAGGGCGCCGTGGCCCTCTCGTCCATAGCCTCTGTGATGGTGCTAGCCGCGCCGCCGACAGGAGCCGCCGCCTACGTGGTCGGCGCCACTAAGCTAACGTCTGCGATGTTACACGTAGATCCCGTGTTCATGAACATCCTATACGGCATATTCGTAACGGTGATGGGCTTGATCACGTCTATGTTGTTCGTCAGAGTGTTTAGGTTGACCATGGCAGAGCTTTTCGAGGGCTCCATACTTGGTAATAAATACGTCTCGACCCTCTTGATAATTGTACTAGCTGGCTTCTTGGCCTTTGTAGGTTCTTGGACCAATCTATGGGTATTCTTCGGCGGCACGAACCAGTTGTTAGCTGGCCTCGCGCTGCTTTTAGTGGCCATCTTCTTGACCAGCCAGAAGAAGCCGAGCGCATATACCTTCATACCCGGCGTGTTCATGGCCATTACAACTCTGGCGGCGCTGGCGTGGGAGACCTACGTCTACGGCCTATACGCCTGGCTCAATAAGCCTATAGGCGTTCAAGCGGCCGCGGCTAAACTATACGGGCCCTGGGTGGTGAGTATATCCAACTACATATCCGCAGCATTCGGAGCGTTGCTCCTAGTGTTAGGAATTATAATGACATACTACTTAATACTAGGCTGGTTGAAATATAGAAGGGAGAGTAAGCAGTAAGGGTAATTTTAAAAACCCCCCCTTCCTTTTATTTCGTGGGAATCCTGAACAAGATAAGGGAAGTGATAGAGGGAATGGCCGTGCACGGCCAAGCGGTCTCGATACTCAGGATCAAGGCCCAGATCGACAACCTCTTCATGATAATCACGTTGGGCGACATGTTGGGCATCCCGTTGCTCCCGCCATACTACTCGTTAAGGCTTCTGCCATATATGTACCCCAACATCCAGAGCTGGAAGATGTACATGTTGAGGGAGAGGGACGTAACCGACAGGATAGCATGATAGGCCTTAAGGGGCTCTTGGAGAAAAGGCCGAAGCTTAAGGTGCTGATATACGCGGGCAAGGGCGGCCTCGGCAAGACGACGTTGAGCGCCGCCTCGTCGTTGATCCTCTCGAAGGAGAAGAAAGTGCTGGTGTTCAGCACAGACCCCCAGGCGTCCCTCAGCGATGTCTTCGAGAGAGATGTGTTCGGCAAAGGCGAGGTGAAGATAACGGAGAACCTATACGTCCTCGAAATAGACGCCGATAAGAGGATAAACGAGTATGTGGCGTCGATCAAGAAAAAGATAATCGACATGTATAAGCTAGATAAACTGCCCCCCGACTTGGAGGAGTACATCGATAGCGCCGCGGCGGAGCCCGCCATGTACGAATCGGCCGTCTACGACGCGATGGTGGACGTCGTCTCCGAGGGGAAATACGACTACTACATATTCGACATGCCTCCCTTCGGCCACGGCATTAGGATGATAGCGATGGCCGAAGTGCTAAGTCAATGGGTCGAGAAAATAACCGAGCTCAGAAAACAAGCCTACGAATACGGGAGGGTTGCCGCGTCATTGAAGAGGGCGAAGCTCACCTATGAGGACGAGATACTCAACGAGCTCCAATATGTTAGAGATAGAATCGTGGCGTTCCGGAATATAATAGCCAACAAGGAGACCGCGGCGTTTATGGTTGTGGTGACCCCCGAGAGGATGAGCATACTGGATACCGAAAAGGCCTTGGAGATGTTCTCGTCCTTAGGCCTAGAGGCCGCGGGCATAGTGGTCAACCAAGTGTACCCGCCCGAGTTGGCCAAGAGGCCCGAGACGCCTGAGTACATCAAGAACAAGATAGAGGAGCAGAGGAAGTACATAGATGAGATCAGGCGGAAATTCGGCGACATGGTCATATCCGTCGTGCCTATGTTGAACAGAGAGCCCAAGGGGCTCGAGGCGTTATCGATAATAGCAAAGGAGCTGTGGTCGCCTAGCAGATCCCTCGAGGATTACACATGAAGGCGCTCCTCGACACCAAGACCAAGTTCTTGTTCTTCGGCGGCAAGGGCGGCGTCGGCAAGACCGTAGTCTCGGCGGCCACCGCGTTGTACTTCGCAGAGAAGGGCGAGAAGACGTTACTGGCCTCGTTCAACCCAGTCCACTCCCTCTCCTCTCTGTTCGGCCAAGACCTAAGCGGCGGCGTCATAAAACGGGTCTCCGGCGTTGATAACCTATACGCCGTGGAGGTGGAGATAGGCGATATAGTGGAGAAGTATAAGGAGCGGGTGACCGCTTTATTGAAGGAGATCTTCAAATGGGCCGAACTCCCGGTCGACACGAGGCCGCTCGTGGAGATAGCCACCACAAACCCCTCGTTCCACGAGGCTGCCATGTTCGACAAGATGATGGACATAGTGCTCAACGAGGGCAACAACTACTCCCGCATAGTGTTCGACATGGCGGCGGTTGCCAACGCCGTGAGGCTCATAGGCCTCTCGAAGCTCTACGGGCTTTGGCTACAACGCACGATAAAGATGAGGCAAGAGGCTCTCTCGTTGAAGTACCAGCTGGCCTTCCGCAAGGAGAAGGTGATGGAGGAGATAAAGAAGGACCCAGTCCTCAACGACTTGATCTCGCTACAAGAGCGTTACGCCAAGGTGAGGGATATATTGAGGGATCCCGAGAAGACTAGGTTCGTCTTCGTGACTATACCCACGGTGCTCTCCATATCTGTGGTCAAGAGGTTCATAGATATGGTGAAGGCCTACGAGATACCCATAGGAGGCGTCGTCGTCAACATGGTCATACCGCCCGAGGAGGCTGAGAGAGACCCCACCGGCTTCCTCAAGTCCAAGAGCGAGGAGCAAGCCAGGAACCTGGAGCTAATAGACAAATACTTCGGCTCGTTTGTGCTCAGCAGAGTGAAGTTGTTCCCCGAGGAGATCGTGGGCTTGGATAGGCTCAAGCTATTCATGAAGGAGCTCATTAAATGAAGTTAAAGCAGATAATCCACGACTTTCTGTTCGGGGCCTTCCTCTTAGACCTATACAGGGAGACCGCCAAGGCGCACAAACAACTCCTGACCGTCACGGAGTTCTTAGTCTTCGGCGAGTTCGTGGGCGTGCCCTTGTTGTCCACCTACTACGCCTTGAGGCTCCTCCCGTACTTCGTGGCGGATCTATACGACTTCAAAAGGGAGGTGTTGAAGGAGAGGGACGTGCTCGAGGAGTTATCGGAGATAGATGTCCACTGAGGACTACTCTTGGCACGCCATAGCGGTCGGCAACAGCATATTGGGCGTCTACAACTTCCTAGTGCTGGCGGCCCCTCCTCATTGGAGGGTGATCGTGATGCCGATGGCCTCCGACGTGTTCTCGTACACGTCCAAGGACGGAGTTAAGTGGGTTAAAGACGGCGAGGTGAAACACTTCGTCAAGGCCGGCCCTGAGTTCTACGAGCTGGAGATCAAGGTGAAGCCGGGTAATAAGTTGGCCTCGAGGGGCGAGCCCGTCGATTTCGGCGGCCATAAAGGGTTCTATTATTTAAAGAGGGAGGGCATCGTCAAGAAGTCTGAGGTGTTGGTAGTCGAGGTTTATTGTCCGGAAACAGATAGGACGATAACCGTGAAGCTCAGGGGCAACGGGGCACCGCTAGAGGCGTTGAGGTATTTCAGATACAGCCGTTGCCACTAGGCCCTCTCCCATATGGCGAGGTAATACGGCGATTTTAGGTATTGTCTAACTCTCATGAAGCCCGCTGATGCCAAGAGGTTGTCCACGTCCCTCGCCGTGTAGAAGTTATTGGCGCCGCTCCACAAGAACAACGCCGCCAACGACGGCAACGCCGCCGCGTCCACGTTGCCCACGACCACCTTGGCGCCCGGCTTGAGCCTCTCGGCGAGGCACAACAGCTCCTTGTAGGGGCTCGAGAACCAGTGCAACGACTCGAGCAGAGCCGCAGCATCGAAACGGGCCTTGACTGCGCTACAAGCATCGGGCGCCAGCTCTGCGTACACGACCCCCATCTCCGCCAAGTCCTCCAAGACGTCCCTGTTCTTGTCGTAGACGTATATCACGAGCCCCAGCTTGTTGAGAGCCTCTAAAACTGGATAGACCTCGCCCATGTAGGGCGCTACGACGATGCCCGACGCGGCCTTCCCGAGGACTTCGGCGTAGGTCTGGACTACGATAGAGTACCAGAGCGAGGACACGGCGGAGATCCTTAGGAGCTCCGCCATTTCTTCCATCCTCTGAAGGGATCTCGTCACGGCGTCGTGGAACTCCACGAATTGAGCTCCGATATAGGAGCTCAACACCGGCCTTTTCGTCGCTCTTCGCGGGCGCCCCCTCTCGTCCACGAAGCCTCCCGCCAACAAGACCCTGAACAGCAGATCTCTGTACCTCCCCTTGAGCTGGTCCAGCCACATCAAGGCGTAGCTCGCGCTCGTGTCGACGACGTCCTTCACGGGCCCTATCAATAACAGCTTCCTCAAAAACGCAGACGACCTCTCGTCTTGAGAGAACAGATCGGCCATTCAGTCCCCTAACGCCGATTTTATCTTGGCGGCGAGCTCCTTGGGGTTACGCACAGGGCCGCTGTGGACTAATTCGCCGTTAGCCAACACTAGCGGGATTCTGCCCGTCCTATGTTTTATCATTAGATAAAGCCCTCTCAAGGACATCGGGCTCGTGAACCTCACGGGGACGTCTCCCAACATGCTCAAGGCGGCCATTAACGACGCGAAGTCGCTCCCCTCTTGTAGCTCCTCGGTGAGCTCTATCCTGAAAGCCCTGGCCACCTCATCGCATGTCCTACACACGCCTATTCTGGCGGGGACGAATGCCACTATTTCTAGCACATATTTAAGTGTCCAGATAAATTTAAACATAATAGTACGAGCTACACGACGTCGACGAGCTCTAGTCGGCCGAGAAGTTAAATAATCGTAATGAGGCCTCTCCAATGATACCTATCTCCGTTATGGTCTCGGGATCCGGCACGACGTCGTTTAGGATTAAGGGCCGATACGGCGTCGATAAGCCGAGCGATTTCGCCGCGCCTTTGAGGCCGGCAGTCACTTGGAACATAACGAGGCGGTGCAACCTCAGGTGCCTCCATTGTTATGTGGACGCGGGACTGCGCGATCCCGCCGAGCTCACGACCGACGAGGCTATGGACGTGGTGGACCAAATGGCGGAGGTCGGCGTGCCCATGGTCATATTCTCAGGCGGCGAGCCCCTCCTTAGGGAGGACCTCTTCCAGATAGCGGAATACGCCGGGAGCAAGGGCATTAAGCTAGTGCTCTCGACTAACGGCACGCTCATAACCAAGGAAGTGGCCAAGAAGCTCAAGGACCTAGGCTTCTATTACGTCGGCATTAGCCTAGACTCGGCGGACGAGGACTACCACGACGCCTTCAGGGGCGTGAGGGGGGCCTTCGCCGCCGCCCTCGCAGGCGTGAGGAACGCCATAGAGGCGGGCCTCGACGTGGGCCTCCGCTTCACGGTCACCTCTAAGAATATAGAGGAGGCGCCGAGGTATATAGACTTCGCCGCCTCGTTGGGCGTGAGGAGGGTCACTTTCTACCACTTATCCGCGGCGGGCCGCGCGCAGAGGATGGAGAAGGGGTGGTACTACACGCCGGAGCAGTACAAGGCCTTTATAGAAGCGCTTATAGATTACGCGAGGAAATACGCGGGCAAGTTGGAGATAGAGACGACCCTGGCGCCTTACGACGGGATCTACATAGCCGAAAAACTAGGCGGCTCCGAGGCGTATTTCAAGTTCGTTGAAGCGGCCGGCGGCTGCGGCCGTAAGATGATATCGATATACCCCAACGGCGACGTGTACCCGTGCCAATTCCTCGATTTCTACAAGCTCGGCAACGTGAGGGAGAAGAGGCTACGCGAGATCTTGAGGCCCGAGGCGCTCGAGCCCTTCGTGAACACGGACAAGTACCTAAGAGGGCCCAAATGCGGCGCATGTCGATATAAACAATACTGCAAGGGGGGAGATCGCGCAAGGGCGTACTACTTAAGCGGCGATATGTGGGGCGACGACCCCTTGTGCCCAATACCGAGCCTTTTGGGTTGAATATGGGCAGGGAGAGGCTCATCGCGGTGCTTTCGGCGTATTTGGGCTGGGTCATGGACGGCTACGACGCGTTGCTCGTAACGCCGATAATCCCCTTGTTGGGCTCCGTCTTCTTCCCAGGCCCCTACAGCTATCTGGGCGGCCTCTCGACGTTGGTGGCGACGTTGGTCATGAGGCCTCTGGGCTCCGTCGTCATGGGGTATATAGGCGATCGAGCCGGCAGAAGGGTCGGGCTACTCGCGACGACTCTCGGCTACTCGCTATCGTCCTTGCTCATAGCCGTGATGCCTCCCTACGACGCCGTAGGCGTAGTCGCGCCGATAGCGGTGCTCGCGTTGAGGTCGGTACAAGGCATCTTCCTGGGAGGAGAGTGGGGTCCGGGGACGGCGATGATAATGGAGTGGAGCGGGTGGAGGGGCGAGTTGGCCTCGGCCTTCGCGCAGACGGGCTACCCCCTCGGCGCTTTGTTGGCTAATATCGTATACGCCGTCATGTCGACGTCCATGGGCCTGGACTTCTCTGAGCTCGGCTGGAGGATCTACGTGGCCACGGGCGCCCTAGCCGCGTTGTTGGCGTTCGCCTTGAGGCGCAAGTCCGTGGAATCCCCTCTGTGGAGAAGGCCGGTGAAGAACCCGTTAACGGCCCTCTTCCTCGGGAGGAGCGTCGAGCTGGCCTACGCGGTGGCCACGACCACCGGGCTATTCCTTGTGTACTACTCCACCTACCTCTTGTATTCCCAATATCTAAAATACATAGGGATGCCCTACTTGACGCCTACGGTCATGACGGCATCCACCGCAGCCGCTGCGTTGGCGGTCTTCCTCGGCGGCGTCCTCTCATTGCCGTTCGGCCACAGAGCCGTCTTCGTAGGAAGCATGATAGCCGCCGTTGTGCTCGCGCCTTACGTGTTGATCGCGAAGCCCGCGCCGGCTACTTTGACGTTGCTAGCCGCCGTGGAGAACTTAGCCATGGGACTCGTGCCGTACGTCTTGACGAGGAAATTCGGCGTCGAGCACAGAGCGACGGGCTTAGGCGTGTCCTACAACTGGGGACTACTCGTGGGCGGCTGGGCCCCATTGCTGGTCGGGCTCCTCGGCCCTATGCCTATAGGCATGACCGTCGTCGCGTCTATAGGCGCGCTTACCGCTATCGTGGGCTTATTGGCTCTTGAGAGGACCCCATCTGCCTAGCTCCTCCACGGCGTACTTCAACGCCATCGCCGCCAGCTCCACGTCCCTCACGCTTATAGCCTCGTCCTCTGTGTGGGCAAGCCTGGGGTCCCCGGGGCCGAACGCAGCCATGTTCTTGGTCAAGGCCATAAGCAAGTTGAAGTCAGCAGTGCCGTATTTTTTGCTCAATTTAGGTTCAATCCCCACTTTGAGGAGGCCCCTCACCAAGGCCCTCGCGGCCGGGTTGGTGGGGTCCACCTCGGCGGGATCCGTACAAGTCTTGACGCGCGCCGGCAGCCCTCTGAGCAGCTCCTCGAGCTCCTCGCATTTATGCCCGGGTGGGATCCTGACGTCCAAGACCACGACGCACTCCACCGGGACCTTGTTCGGCGCATCGCCGCACTTCACGATTGTGGGCATCACCGAGAAGTCCTCGTACCTATCGCCGGGTCTTAGAACCTCCTTGACCTTGAGGTAGGCCGCGTAAAGCTCCTCGAAGGGGTTGCCGTAGATGGGGCTTGATGCGTGCCCGCCTCTAGTGCTTAACTTGAGCTCGACCTTGCCGCCCCCTCTATAGGCGTAGGCTATGTGTAAATTCGTGGGCTCGCCCACGTAGACGTAGTCAGGCCTCGGCGGCCCTCCCCTAATGAGCTCCTCGGTGCCCTCGCTGTCGTCCTCCTCGGCCGTCACGAGGGCCAGGACCAAGGTGCCGCGGGCCTCGGCGGCGCGGAAGGCCTCGAGGTACGCCACGAGGGGGCCCTTATCGTCCACGGCGCCTCTGCCCCTCACCACATCGCCCTCGTCCCTCACCTCTAGGCGGCCGACCACGGTGTCCATATGGGCGTGGAGCCAGACGACAGGCGCTCCCTTGCCCTTAACCGCAACGACGTTCCCCGCCCCGTCGATCCAAGCGTCGTCGGCGTGTTCCTTAACGACGTTTAGCAAGAACTTCGCCAGCTCCTCCTCTTCGTGGGAAGGGCTATATATGGACAACGCGCGCACTAAGAGCTCTTTTATATCCATGACGTGCTGAATAGCCTCCCTTAAAAGTCTATGAAATCGCTAAATAAATTTTATATACGGGATGTGTTTCAACGGCGCTCCGTAAGTTAGATATACCTCGACTCCGCGTTATACACATGAACTGCGTTACTCAAGTAAAGGCCAAGATCGAGGACAAAACGTTGTTGAAGTTCTGGTACTCGTTGGAGAGCTCCTACAGAGCCGTAATCGACACGCGGATGAGGAGAACGTTCGGCGTATCGTTCGAGGAGCTGGCGCTTAAGCGGCCCGGCGATGTTTACGACGCGCTCGTAAAGGCCGTAGGGCCCCACAACGCAGATGTCTTCATGATAATGTACGCCAATTGGCTCAACAAGGCCGACTAGTTTTTTGTCCCTCTCCACGAAAAGCTTATATATAGGGCCCAGCCTGGCCTATATGGAATTTTCGGGGAAAACGGGGCCAGCGGGGCGAGGGCCGTTATACTATCGGATAGGCCCGAGCTAGGCGAGAGGTTATTAGCCAAGTACTTATCGGCCCGCGGCCTCCTCGCCGAGATCATCGACGTAACCCAAACGCCCATAGAGGGGTTGGACGGGTCCATCTTCATCCGCACGAGGAACCAGTACTTAGGCGCGGCCTACGCCTCCTTGTTCCGCAAGGCGATAAACCAATCCCACGCCATATACAACGCGCTCAATAGACTAACTTGGCTGCCCAAGTTCGGTCCTCCTTTCGTCGTCTTGTCAAGCGACGACGCGGTGGAGAGGGTGGACTTCAAGCCGCCTTGGCTGTTAGCCACGGCGTGGCGCCTCGGACTAGACGGCATAGTGACGAGCGTCGAGGGGGCCAAGAGCGTGGTGGAACACCGCAACTACATGAGGAATCCCCTCTCCAAGATAAGCGTGGTCATGCCTAAGCCCAAGGAGGTGAGGAAGGTGTTCGCCGCGGCCGGGATCGACGGCATGGCCGGCGAGGTGTTGAGGTATTTGGGGCTCAAATACGCCGAGGTGTCCATAGGCGTATACGACGACGGCGAGCGCGTGGTGGACGTGGACCCGATCCCCGAGCTCGACGAGGCCAGGGCCAAGTTGTTGGCAGACGTGGCGTTGGAGGAGGCATGAGGGCTTGCATAATAGGCGCTTCGGGCTTCACCGGCGGGGAGCTGTTGCGCATATTGCTCCAACACGGCGGCGTCGAGGTGGTCTGCGCGACTTCCAGGAAGTTCAAAGGGGAGTTCGTGTACAGAGTACATCCCAACTTGAGGGGCTTCACGAATCTCAAGTTCGTGGAGCCGAGCCTCGACGCGGCTCTGAAAGCCGACGTGGTCTTCTTGGCGTTGCCTCACGGCGAATCCGTCAAGTGGGTCCCCCAGCTCTACGAACACGGGCTGATGGTGGTCGATCTGGCGGCTGATTTCAGACTGAAGGACCCCAACGCGTACGTGGAGTGGTACAAGTGGCCTCAACCGCACCCGTATCCCGACCTCTTGAAGAAGGCGGTCTACGGCCTGCCCGAACTACACAAGGATGAGCTGCCGGGGGCTAAGCTCATAGCGTCTCCGGGGTGCACCGCGACCGCCTCCATATTGGCGTTGGCCCCTCTGGCCAAACACGGCCTCCTGGGCTCGATCCCGCCCGTGATAGACGTGAAGATGGGCTCCTCTGGCGCCGGGGCCGAGGGCTCTGTGCTCGACATGCATAGCCACCGCACTTACGTCATAAGGCCCTACGAGCCCGTACATCACAGACATGCGGCCGAGGTGGAGCAAGAGCTCTCCAGACTCGCCGGGAGGGAGATCAAGGTGGCGTATACGCCCCACGCCGTCGACGCGGTGAGGGGGATATTGTCCACGGCTCACGTGTTCGTGGACAAGGACGTGGACGAGCCGACTTTGTGGAAAACGTATAGGTCTATGTACGGCGACGCCAAGTTCGTCAGAATAGTCAAGGACAAGCTCGGCCTAGCGCGTTACCCCAATATAAAATATGTATTGGGCACGAACCTCGCCGACGTCGGCTTCGAGATAGATACGAGGATGAGGAGGGTGGTCGCCTTCTCGGCAATAGACAACTTGGTCAGAGGCGCGGCCGGGCAGGCCGTACAAGCCTTCAACATAGCGGCAGGCTTCCCGGAGGACCAAGGGCTTAGGCACATACCCCCGCACCCCATATGATCGTGGTCAAGATCGGCGGCTCTGTCATCTGCAAGGACCCCTCCCGCGCTATCGAGGACTTGGCGAAATACGCCGGGGAGGCCGTGGCTGTGCACGGAGGCGGTTGCGCCGTCAACGAGCTGATGAGGGCGCTCGGCATTCAGCCGAAGTTCTTGACGCATCCTGGAGGCGTCGTGAGCAGATACACAGACGGCGAGACGTTGAGGGCCTTCGTGATGGCCATGAGCTGGATCAACAAGACGCTGGTGGCCTCCCTCATCGCTAAGGGCGTAATCGCGGTGGGACTCACGGGAGCCGATGGACTAGTCGTCAAGGCCAAGAGGAAGGAGAGGGTGTTGGTCGTGGACGAACGGGGCAGGCAGAGGGTCGTGGACGGCGGCTACAGCGGGAAAATTGTCGACGTCGACGTCAAGGCTCTGGCGCCGCCTCCCCTCAAGGTCTTGGCGCCCATAGCTGTGTCCGAGAAGGGGGAGCTCCTCAACGTCGACGGGGACCAGATAGCGTTCGAAGTGGCGACAAGGCTAGGCGCTAAGTTGGTCATATTGAGCGACGTCGACGGGCTCATAATAGGCGGCAGAGTCGTCGAGAGGTTGACCCCCGACGAGGCGGAGGAGTTGGCCAAGACTGAGGAGGTAAAAGGCGGAATGAAACGCAAGCTCTTGGCCGCCGCCGAGGCCGCGAGGAGGGGAGTCGAGACCGTCATATACAACGGCCTCGTCGAGTCCCCCGTAACCAAGGCCTTGTCGGGCGCCGGCACTCATATCGTTCCAAAATAGGAGAGAAAAATTTAAATATTAAGTAAAAATCCAAATTTATGGCAAAGATTAAACTAACTGCAATATGTAAAGTTTGCGGCAGCGAGATAGAGTTGCCTGAGGACGTCATGGACGGGGAGATAACCTCGTGTCCCACCTGTGGGACTAGATACGTGGTGCGGTTGAAGGACGGAAAAGTGGACTTGGAGGAGTTCAGAGGCGACGTGGAGGACTACGGAGAGTAACCCCGTTCTTTTTTAGAAAATTTTTATAAAGCTCCCCGATAGGGGACGTATGCCCTCGGGGCGAGGAAGATAAGCAGAATAGTTCTTGCCTATTCAGGCGGGCTCGACACGACCGTCGCCATAAGATGGCTCGCTGAGAAGTACAACGCCGAGGTCGTGACGGTCACAGTGGATGTAGGACAAGAGGAGGACTTCGCCGAGATCGAGTCGAGGGCCTATAAAGCCGGCGCCGTGAGGCATTACACGGTGGACGCCAAGAGGGAATTCGCCGAGGAGTACGTGGGCAGGGCCATTATGATGAACGGCATGTACGAAGGCAGATACCCCTTAGGCACCGCGTTGGCCAGGCCGCTGATAGTCGAGAAAACCGTCGAGGTGGCAAGGCGGGAGGGGGCCGACGCAATAGCCCACGGTAGTACCAGCAAGGGCAACGACCAGGTCAGATTCGACGTGACGGCCAAGGCGCTTGCGCCCGACTTGGAGATCTTGGCGCCCGCCAGGGTCTGGGGCATGGGCAGAGACGAGGAGGTCGAGTACGCCAGAAAGCGCGGGATACCGGTCCCGGAAGCCCACAAGAAGTACAGCATAGACGAGAACTTGTGGAGCCGCTCCATCGAGGGCGGGCCCGTGGACGACCAAAGGGCCGAGCCTCCCGAGGACGCCTTCAAGTGGACCGTGCAGCCCGAGAAGGCCCCGGACCAGCCCACATACGTCGAGATAGAGTTCTCCGGCGGCTTGCCCAAGTCGATCAACGGCGAGAGGCTCGACATGGTGTCGCTGGTGAAGTCCTTGAACCAGATAGGCGGCGCCGCCGGCGTCGGGAGGATAGACCACATAGAGAGCAGGCTCGTGGGCTTTAAGAGCAGGGAGGTCTACGAGGCGCCCGCCGCGGTGATATTATACGAGGCGCATAGAGATCTCGAGAAACTGGTGTTGACGCCCAGGGAGCTGAGGTTCAAACACTTCGTGTTGGATCCGCAATGGGCAGACCTCGTCTACCAAGGCCTATGGGTGGAGCCCCTGAGGCACTCGATAGAGGCGGCGGCGAGGGAGATGGAGAGGTGGGTCGAGGGATGGGTCAAGGTGAAGCTCTACAAGGGGTCCGTCCAAGTCGTAGCAAGGGACTCCAAATACGGGACCTATAACAAGGAGCTCGCCGATTATTCCAAAGGCTGGTATCCTAGCGACGAGGAGGCCAGAGGGTTCATAGAGATGTGGTCCCTACATAGCCTTACGGCTCTAGAGAGAAGAAAAATAAATAACTATTAATTCCATATTATATTTTTATTAAAACAAATGAAAATACATTAAATATGCTGTTACATTTGTATATATATTGGTAATATCTTGGAAGGAGCATAAAAATTATATAAAGGGAGGATAAACGCATTGCGATGGGGCAACGCAAGCTCTCCTCGGTCGTCTGTCCGAACTGCAAACGCCCAGTCAAACCACAAGAATGTAGTAGAAAGGCTCTCTCGAAGAGGTACGTGTTAGTGACCTATTGTTGTCCTCGTTGCGGCGCGGAGCTCCTCGCCGAGCATATAGAGATCGTTTAAAATATATAGATCATCGCGGCTTTTATGTAGTAGGCAGTTTTTTACTCCAAAACGGCGTTTGGTCGTGATCGCCTTGTTGTTGCACGGCTCCCGGGACCCCGGATACCTCGACTCGGTCGAGAAGTTCGCCAAGAGGCTGGGAGTCGGCTACGCTTTCCTCGAGAACTTCGAGAAGAGGCCGGGCGTCGTGTACGTGCCGGTCTTCGTGGCGAGGGGAGAGGATTACCGAAGAGCGGTCTACCTCTCGGGCTCGTCGACGCCTCCGCTCGCGAGGTGGCCAGGCTTCGGGGATTATCTGAGGTCCTTGAACGCCGATATATATATATTTCACGGAAGCTACGACGAGGAGTACATATCGGACGTGAGGTCGTTGGGGCTCCCCTACGTGTTCCTAGAGGGGATGCCCTCGATAACCCCCGAGTCGTGCGGCGATGTGGGGGCGCCCGTGGTTTTGACCAAGGGGGTGATCTACGAGAGGATCAAGTCGGCGTGGAGGGGCGCGGGGTGCAAAGGCATTCTCCTCCCGCCTTTGTTCGAGCAAGAGGGGTTTATCTCGTATTTCTCCAACGCCCTAAAACGCCTTCTGTCCGCTGCTGGCGGCAATTCTGATGAGCTCAGATCTATATAGATCGGCGACTTTGGGATACCTCTTCACGAACTCCTTAAACGCGGCTCTACAATCGCCCAGAGAGGCGCAGAGCTTGTCCAATGTTCTGCAAAGGACGTAGCACGCGCCCGGCGGGCCGAGGTGGGTTGAGGCCGAGTACAAGGCCCTCAAGAGGTCGACCTCGTCTTCGGCCACTTCGATGGGGAAGGAGGCGCCGCAGATAGAGGCGCAGTCCATTAAAGGCTCTCGACGAGCGTTGCTATATACTTACCCACCTCGTCGGTTGTGGCGCGCCCGCCGATATCGGGCGTGGCGACGCCGCGGCGTAGGGCCTCCTCGACGGCCCTCCTAATGGCCGAGGCCGCATCTTGGCGGCCCATCCACTCGAACATCATCGCCGCTGACAATATAGTGGCCACGGGGTTGGCCACGTTCTTCCCCGCTATATCGAACGCTGCGCCGTGCACGGGCTCGAACATGGCCTTGGAGTCGCCTATGTTGGCCGAGGGCGCCAGCCCCAAGCTCCCGGCCACCTGCGCGGCCAAGTCCGTGAGTATATCGCCGTACTGGTTAGTGGTCAAGACAACGTCGAAACGCGCCGGGTTGCGCACCAGCTCCATCGCCGCGGCGTCTACGTACATCTCCTCGACCTCCAAACCTTTCAACTCCTCTTTGGCGACGTCTCTGAAGAACGCGTCGACGATCCTCAACACGTTGGACTTGGTCACTATCGTCACCTTCCTCCTCCTCATCTCCGCGTATTTCCTCGCCATCTTGGCGACTCTTCTAGTCCCTTGTCCTGTTATCACCTTCAACGCTATGGCCACGTCGCCCACCTTATACTCGGCGCCCACGTAGACGTCCTCGACGTTCTCCCTGACGAAGACGCAGTCTATGGGCTTTATGGACGGGACTCCGGGCATGCTCTTAGCGGGCCTTATATTGGCGTAGAGTACGTACTTCATCCTAATGGCCGAGGTTACGTCGTATGCGGTCTCGCCGACCGGCCCCTTGAGCACTGCGTCCGCGGAGTCCACAACGCGCCACGCCTCGTCGGGCATCGCCTTGCCGTATTTCCTCAACGCGCCGTCGCCAGCCTCGACGAACTTCATCTCGATGGGTATCGAGAACTTCCTAGCGGCCGCCTCGACGACCCTCACGGCGGCCGACACCACCTCCGGCCCTATCCCGTCGCCCGGTATTACCGCTAGGCGCATATCGCATCAATATGGCCGTTTTTAATATTGCGCGCAGAAGGCCTCAGCCAACAAGCGCCGAGCGTTGGCCGCGTCGCGGCGCCTGGAGATCACGCCCTTATTCCTCACCACGAGGGCCCGAGGGGCCGGCCCCGCCAACCGCGTCGGCATAATCAACAAGGCGTTTTCGGCCGAGAGTAGACGTTCGAGGGCCGCGCCGAGCGCCTTGGCGTAGTTGCCTGGGAGAAACACGACTACGAATCCGTAACCCCTCTCTAGAAGTCCTAGGAACTTCTCCGGCACCCTCCTCGCCCTCGCCCATGTCCTCAACTCCTCATCGCCCATGCCGTTGAGCGTGGCCTCATACGGCACTATGGGCTCATTCGCTGATATTAGCCCATACCTGGCGCTGAGCACGAAGAGATCGACGTCGACGCACCTCCTCAAGTCCTCCGCCAACTCGTTGATCCACTTGAAAGACCCTCCGTAAATCTCAGCGGCGGGCTTAACGAATTCGGCCAAAGCCTCCCTATAAACGGCCTCCCGCTCTAGGTCAAAGCCGGGGACGCCTAAGCCGGCCGAGGCCAAGGCGGCCTTCACGACGCCCCAATCAACGTTCTTGGACTTAGTGCAATGCGTGATGACTAAAAGCCCTCCGTCCCGACGCCTCCGCAATATCTCCGAGGCCGGGATATCCTCCCAGGAGACGACCGGCACGTTCGTGGTGGGCTTCTAGTATATCAGCATTTGGCGCGCTCGCCGAATCGACGGCGTGTCCGGACGTCGCGGCCAACGCATAAGACCGGGCACCTATAGCGGGTGAAACAAGCCGTGTGTAGGCGGCTATCCCAGTTGTTTCAAAACGATGTTGGTCAACGTCGACTTGACCCCCTTCACCGCCCTCACGTCCTCTATTATTCTGTTGAGCTCCTCGGCGTTCTCTGCATATATTCTGGCGACTATGTCGTACTCGCCCGTTATTTCGCCGACTCCCAGCACGCCCTTTATCGCCGATATCCTCCTGGCCACGGACGTCGTGTATACGTTCTCGTCTACTTTGACCCATATATACGCCTCTATATGCTTATTCACTTGGGCCTTATACCTAACGCCGGTTATCCTCTCGAGGATCTCCAATAGGTCCTCGTCGCGTAGCCTACGCGCGTTCGTTGATTTCAACTCCTCCACTAGCTTGCCCAAGACCTCCTCGTCGACCTTAACGCCGAGCCTCTCCAGCCTGTGAGCCACGGCCTTCCTCCCGCTGTATTTGTCCAAGGAGAAGTCCCTCGTACGGCCCACGACCTCGGGCGGGAAGGGCTCGTAGGTCTCAGGGTTTGCCAAGACGCCAGCTTGGTGGACGCCGGCCTTGTGCGTGAACGCGTTGTCGCCGGTTATGGGGAAAGTGGGCATCTGGGCTATGCCGCTGGCCGCCTCTACCAAGGACGCCAGATAGGGCAACTTCGTGAGGTCGATCAACTTAACCCCCTTGTGGTAATAATAGGCGGCCGCGAAGACTTGGAGAGGCGTTATGCCAGCCCTCTCGCCTAGGCCGTTGACCGTCGTGTGGACCACGTCGGCTCCCCCCTCCACCGCCGCGAGGGAGTTCGCCACGGCCATGCCCAAGTCGTTGTGCGCGTGTATGTCGAGGCCTACGTCGGGCACGGCCTCCCTCAACTTCGAGAACAACGTCTTAGCCCTCTCCGGGGTCAACACGCCAACCGTGTCGGCTACGCTGATCCTATCGGCGCCGGCCTCCTTGGCCGTCTTCACCACTTGGACGAGGTAGTCGAAGTCGGCGCGCGTGGCGTCCTCGGCCGTGAACCTGACCCTTACGCCGTGGCTCTTGGCGAACTCCACGTGCTCGGCTATTATGGATAGGGCCTCCTCCCGCGATTTCTTGTGCTTGTGCTTCAAGTGTATGTCGCTGACGCCGTAGAATATGGCGACTCTATCGGGCTCGAGAGACGCCGCGTTCTCTATATCGGCCTTGACCGATCTGCTGTGGGCCACCACCTCGCTCTTGATCTCGCCATCTCTCTTCATGGCCACTATTTTCTTTATAGCGGATCTTATGTCGGGGGCCACATTGGGATCGCCCACCTCCACCATGTGGACGCCGGCGTCTGAGAGGGCCTTCGCGATCCTAATACGCCAATCCTCGGAGAACACAACGCCGGGCGTTTGCTCGCCCTCCCTCAACGTGGAGTCGAGAATCCTTACGCTTTCCCCGAACGCATAGCAGCAAAATATGGCGTCTATTTAAGCCTAGCGCTCGCTATTTAGACCTCTTGAGGTACTCCGTTAAGCCCCCCGCCCTTATTATATCTAGGACGAGCCCCGAGAGGGGCCTCCCCTTTATCACCTCGCCCGTGGTGAGGTTCACCACTTCGCCCACGTCGAGTTTGACCAACAACTCGTCGCCCTCCCTAACTCTGCCCCTCGCCGGCGCTTGGAGGACGGGCAAGCCCACGTTCACGGCGTTTCTGAAGAATATCCTGGCGAAGGACTCGGCGACTACGGCCTGGACCCCCGCTCCCTTTAGGGCTATGGCCGCTTGCTCGCGGCTACTGCCCATGCCGAAGGCTCTGCCGGCCACTAGGATGGCCCCTTTGGCCTTCTTCGGGAACTCAGGGTCCAACGGCTCCATGGCGTGTTCGCCTAAGATCTTGGGGTCCGTGTACACCAAGTAGCGCGCCGGTATTATGATATCCGTGTCTATCTTATCGCCGTAGACTATGGCCTTGCCTCGTATCTCCATAGGCGCTCTATCTATATAGTTTTTTAAACGTTCCCTCCTTCGGCGTCCTCTCCAGGAAGACAATGTTTAAATATAGGCTAAATAGCGCCTTTATGGATTCGGGGGTCGGTTCGGGGCTCGAGGGGATCGGCCAAATAGAGTCGTCGACAAAATAATAGACGCGCTGAGGGGGCTAGGGGTTAGGCATATCCTGGGCATAACCGGCGGCTCCATAATGGCGTTATTCGACGCGGCGTATTTCGTAGACGACATAGAGGTGGTGATGTTCAGGCACGAGCAAGGTGCCCTCCACGCCGCTGAGGGGTACGCGAGAGTCGCCGGGAGGCCCGCCGTCGTGGCGGCGACTAGCGGGCCCGGCGCCACTAACTTGGTCACGGGGCTGGCCGACGCCTACATGGACTCAGTGCCGGTGGCGGCCATAACGGGACAAGTGGCCACTTGGGTCTTCGGGAGGGATGGGTTCCAAGAGACCGACATACTCGGCGTGGTCACGCCGATAACTAAATGGGTGTATCAAGTCAAGAAGCCCGAGGAGGCAGTGCCGGCCGTCAGAATAGCCTACGAGATCTCGCGGCTGGGCAGGCCGGGGCCCACGTTGGTGGATTTGCCGAGGGATCTACAGCTGATGACGCCGCAAGGCGAGGCCAAGATACCGATCAATATATCCAAGTTCATACCCCCCAAGCCGAGGGAGGAGGACGTGGCCAAGGCGTTGAAGATCGTGCTGGAGGCCGAGAGGCCGGTGATATTGGTCGGCGGAGGGGTTCTCTGGTCGGGGGCCACCAAGGAAGTCTTGGAGCTGGCCGAGAGGCTTAACGCGCCCATAGTGTCTACTCTGCCGGGCAAGGCGGCTATACCGCACAACCACCCGCTCTACATGGGGCCGGCGGGCATGCACGGACGCGCCGAGGCCGACGCCGCCTTGGCCAACGCCGACGTGGTCATCGCCGTGGGCACCAGGTTCAGCGACAGAACGTGGGGGAGGTTCAAGGAGCTACAAGAGATGATAAAATCGGGGGAAATGAAAGTAATACATATAGACATCGACAAGAGCGAGATAGGCAAGAACGTAAAGCCTACTATCGGCATAGTGGCCGACGCCAAGTCGGCCTTGAGGGCCGTGTTGGACATGCTCCCGGCCGCCGCGGCGAGGAGCCCTAAGTTCTTGGCTTGGCTGTACTACATAAGGCGCCGCTACGAGGAGGCTATGGAGAAGGCCGCGTCGGAGTTCAAGTACTTCGCGCCCTGGAAGGTGTTGAAAGCCGTTAGGAGGGCGGCACCGCCCAACGCCGTAACCGTTACGGGAGTCGGCGGGCATCAGATGTGGGCCGAGATATGGTGGGAGGTCTACGAGCCCGGGACTTTCATCACCTCGGCAGGCTTGGGCACCATGGGCTTCGGCATACCCGCCTCGTTGGGCGCAAAGTTGGCCGATCGGTCGAGGCCTGTGATCTGTATAGACGGCGACGGCTCGTTCCAGATGACGTTCAACAACTTGGCGCTTGTGAGGGAGTACGACCTCCCGTTCGTGGAGATAATCTTGAACAACTCGTCGTTACAGTTGGTGAAACAATGGCAAGTGTATATGTACGGCAATAGGCAAATAGCTACTCGGTTCGTCAGGAATCCCGATTTCTTGAAGATAGGGGAGGCGTACGGGATAGAGGGGATAAGGCCTTCGACGTACGAGGAGCTGGAGAGGGCTGTGTCTTGGGCCGTCAGGAACAACGAGCCGTTGATAATAGACGTCACAGTGGACGAGGACAAGGACATAGTGTTGCCGTGGGTCAAGCCTGGGGATTGGTTGACGCAAGCCATACTGCCCAAGGGCATGGAGGACGTCTCGTTGAGGTATGAGCGCCATTAGCATCAAAATACCCCTGTCTGTGGACTACGTCGGGAGGGTAGTCAGCATAGTCAGAAGGGCCAAAGTGTTCGTGAGGCGTATGGAGATAGAGGCGAGGGACTCCGCGTATCAAGTGATGATAGAGGTGGAAGGGCCCGCGGACGAGATAAGCTGGCTTGTGGCAAAGTTGGACAAACTGCCCGAGGTGCTCGAGATAAAAGGACTACAAGCCGCGCATATCTCGGCCATAGCCGTCAGGGAGAGGCCATGAGGCT
The DNA here is from genome assembly GCF_055392855.1 of Thermoproteus thermophilus. Lineage (NCBI taxonomy): Archaea > Thermoproteati > Thermoproteota > Thermoprotei > Thermoproteales > Thermoproteaceae > Thermoproteus > Thermoproteus thermophilus. Next base: position 1,188,018 of record NZ_AP042466.1, on the reverse strand, counting down.
TAAAAACGCGACGTATTGAGAGCCATGGCGAGGATATACACAGATAAGGACGCCTCGCTCGAGCCGCTGAGGGGGAAGACCATCGCCGTCTTGGGCTACGGAATACAAGGCAGGGCGCAAGCGCTAAACCTAAGGGACTCGGGCTTGAGGGTCGTAGTGGGCGTGAGAAGGGGGAAGTCTTGGGACCAAGCGGCGGCCGACGGCTTCGAGGTGTACGAAGTCGGCGAGGCCGTGAGGAGGGCCGAAGTGGTCATGGTGCTTTTGCCGGATATGGAGCAGCCGAAGGTCTGGAGGGACCAAATAGAGCCTAACCTAAAGCCTGGCGCCGTCGTGGACTTCGCCCACGGCTTCAACATACACTTCGGCCTCATAAAGCCGCCTCCTAACGTGGACGTCGTCATGGTAGCCCCTAAAGGGCCGGGGAGGCTCGTCAGGGAGGAGTTCTTGGCCGGCCGCGGCGTCCCTGCGCTCGTGGCGGTGCACCAGAACTACTCCGGGCGCGCCATTGAGTACGCCTTGGCCATAGCCAAGGGCATAGGCGCTACGAGGGCCGGCGTGATAGAGACAACGTTCAAGGAGGAGACAGAGACCGACCTAATAGGGGAGCAGAACGTGCTTGTGGGAGGCCTTCTGGAGCTCTTGAAAAAGGGCTTCGAGGTCTTGGTGGAGCTGGGGTATCAGCCAGAGGTGGCCTACTTCGAGGCCATAAACGAGGCCAAGCTGATAATGGACTTGATATGGCAGAGGGGGTTCTACGGCATGTTGACTGGGGTCAGCGAGACTGCCAGATACGGCGGGCTGACCGTGGGGCCCAAGATCATAGACGACTCGGTTAAACAGAGGATGAAGGAGGCCGCGGCTAGGGTGAGGAGCGGCGAGTTCGCCAAGGAGTGGGTCGAGGAGTACTCGAGAGGCGCGCCGCGCTTGAGGGAGATGCTCGAGGAGATCAAGGGCCATCCGGCTGAAAAAGTCGGCGAGGAGATAAGGAAGTTGATGTTCGGCAGGACATGAAGGTCTGGCTAGACGGAAGGCTTGTGGACGAAGAGGAGGCCAAGGTGTCTGTGTTGTCCCCGAGCCTCAATTACGGCTTTGGGGTCTTCGAGGGCATAAGGGCATACTGGAACGGCGAAAATCTGCTCGTTTTCAGGCTCAAGGACCACATGGACAGATTGTTGAGGTCCGCGAAGATAATAGGGCTGGACGTGCCCTACTCCGCCGAGGAGCTCGCCAAGGCCGTCGTGGAGGTCGTTAGGGCCAACGGCTTCAAGGAGGACTTATACATAAGGCCCGTGGCGTATATATCGAGGCCTCAGATCAGCTTAGACGTAAGGGGGCTACAAGCGTCGGTCGCCATAGCCGCTATACCGTTCGGCAAATACCTCAAGGTGGAGGGCGTGAGGGCGACGGTGGTCAGCTGGAGGAGAGTGCACACGTCCATGATGCCGGTCATGGCCAAGGCCACGGGGATATACCTAAATTCCATAATGGCGGCCGTGGAGGCGAGGGCCAAGGGCTACGACGAGGCCATAATGCTCAACGCCGAGGGGAAAGTGGTCGAGGGCTCCGGGGAGAACATATTCGTGGTAAGGCGGGGCGTGTTGATGACGCCTCCAGTCGAGGACGGCATACTCGAGGGCATAACGCGGGACACGGTGATAACACTCGCGAACGACTTGGGAGTGCCGGTGCTCGAGAAGAGCATAACCAGAGAGGAGCTGTACTCGGCCGACGAGGCCTTCTTCGTGGGGACTGCGGCGGAGATCACGCCGATAATAGAAGTCGACGGGAGGGCCCTGCCCAAGGGGCCCATAACGCAGAGAATAGCGGAGGCGTATAGGAGGGTCGTCACGGGCAAGGAGGAGAAATACGCGCACTGGCTAACTCCCGTATACTAGATTCAAGGGTCCGTCAACAACGCCGTTGGTAGAGGTAACGTCGAGCGCGAAGCAGACAAGTGCGGCCCTCGTTCTTGAACGCGCGCCGAGAAGGGCGTTTACGATATAAGTAAAATTCGACTGCGCTAATACATAAAAAATAAAAATATGTGTTGTGTAAAACTCGTGCGTACGAGTCTATTAACAGGCATAATCGTAGTGGTTGTGGTAATAGCTGTAATAGCCGCTATCTCGACCATATGGCCTTTCGCCCTCGTGGCGATCCGCATCACGACCTCGGAGACTGCTACGGTTCAGACTGTCGCGGCGACTGCGCCCACGACGGCTGGGCCGGTATCTACTACGCACGCCACAAACCATATAAGCCCCGGCGGTGCCGAGACCGTGGGCTGCACGACGGTGAAATGGCCCGACCAGAGCCCAGTTCAAGTTGACCGTTATATTATGCAAATAAATATGTGGAACTTGAAAAACGCCTCGGGGAGGGCCGAGATGAGCTACTGCAACGGCGCCTTCGCCTATTCCCAAGACTTTACTGGCATAGTCGAGAAAAACCCGAACTCCTGGGTCGCTGGATATCCCGAGGTCTGGATCGGCTACAAGCCCTGGGCAGGGCTAAGCACGCCTGGGACCTCCTTCCCTTTGGTCGTCTCCGACGTCCTTAAATCGAACATAACTATAGAGGTCGAATACGAGGTGACCGTCCCTGACCAAACATTGCCGTTCGATTTCGCCTTCGATATATGGGTTACAAAGACCCCCTACCAGCGCAGTGTGGGATCAGGCGAGCAGGAGATCATGATATGGCTTTATCATCAACAGCTAAACCCCGCTGGATCGCAAATAGGCGTAGTGACTATCCCGATCTTCATAAACGGCAGCTTGGTCAACGCCACGTTCAAGGTCTTCAAACAACAGTCCATGCCTTGGGAGTACGTGGCCTTCGTCTTGGACCCGCCGCTGAGATCCGCCTCGATGGCTTTCAAGCTAGCCGACTTCGTGAGAGCCGCGTCTAGCATCACGGCGTTGCAAAACTACAATAACATGTGGGTCGACGACGTCGAGATAGGCTCTGAGTTCGGAAGCCCCTCGACGACTGAGGCCTCCTTCAAATGGACGTTAAAGTTCGATGTTAAGAGCTGAACTTACCCGCGCGGGACCTCGAGCGATAAAAGAAACGGGTTTTTCTCGATTTTGTCGAGAATTAGAGTAAAGTCCTAAGCGCTCTCTGGATCTCGGGCAACGCGGTCGGCACTCTCTCCAAGTGCTCCAGCTCGTCCGGTATGCCGTTGCTCGTCGCTATTTCTCTATAAATGTAGGCGCTCGGCCTCCAGTAGTGGCGCTTGGTGGAGAGGTCCACGTATATTAGGCCGAACTTCTTCGAGAAGCCCGAGGCCCACTCGTAGTTGTCCGTCAACGACCAATGGAGATAGCCCCTCACGTCTACTCCGTCTTGAATAGCGCGGTGTAGTTGGGATAGGTGGGATACTAAGTAGTAGGGCCTCCACCTATCGTACTGGTCCGCTATGCCGTTCTCGGTCACGTAGAGGGGAATACCGTAGCGCCTCCAAGCCCACGTCAATATGTCGTAGAGCCCCTCCGGGTATATCTCCCAGCCGAAATCGCTCACAGGTCTGCCGTCTCTGCTTATGGAGTTAGGCTCGCAGGCGAAACCGTAGCCGGGAACGCCGGCGTATCCGTCCCCCCTCTTGGCCACCACGCTCCTGCTGTAGTAGTTTATGCCGAGCCAGTCCAACCTGCCCTTTAAATCGCCTTGGGGCGCTCCGTCCAACACGCCCTTGGCCACGGCGTCTAGGAAGAACCACAAGGAGTCATGGGCCGCCCTCTCTGCAGCGGCCTTGTCGGCCTCGGTGAGCGGATACACCGGCGTGGCCGCGTAGATGATCCCCACGGGCTTTTTAACTACTAACTTTATAGCGTCGTAGGCCCGCGCGTGCGCCGTGATGAGGTTCAAGGCGGCTCTTCTGGCGTGTTGGAGGCTGAGATAGCCGGGAGGGAAGCCGGCCTTGACTGTTATATAGCCCAGGCTATATGTGACGTTCGGCTCGTTGAACGTCGAGAACTCGTCTGCGAGATCCCCGAACTTCCAAGCCACATATGCGGCGTATTTGGCGAACTCAACCACGGTCAACCCGGAGAGCCAGCCGACGTTCGTCCCGGAAAGGTCGCCGCGTCTGACCTTTATCGGGTCGTGGATCCAGAGAGGCATCGGCCAGTGGTATAAGTTCAGTATGAAGTACAGCCCCCTGGACTTTATATCGGAGAAGATCTCCCTGTAGTGGGATACGGCGTCCTTGTTGGCCAATCTATCGAGCTCCTCGAGCGTCCTCTCGGTTATGTCGATAGACACGACGCGGCCGTCCTTGATGTCGTAGTGGACCTTGACGTCGAAAGTAGGCTTGGGGAATATGCGCGACCACTCCGTGTTGAAGCGAATGGCGTTGAGCCCCATCTTGACAGTGTCGTCATGGAACTGCTTATAGAGATGCCAGTAGGCCACGCCGTTTTCTGGCAGATCGCCGCTCACTAGGCCGGCCGCTATGTTCTCGGGGTCGTGCACCCAAACGTACCAGTCCGTGTTGGGGTCCTCAGAGCCTGGCAAGCCCATCTCGAACTGGAAGCCGGCACCTGACCAGCCCCACTTGAAGCCGCCGGGAAACTTCTTCATAGGCTATAAAGGTAGCCCGGTTTTAAACGTTAATTATGAATATACTATTATGGGAATAATCGATCAATTGTATACAATATTTAATTATATTTATTTAAATAATATTATTTTTTATTAAAGGAAATAGTTTCTTTAGTTACAAAAATTTCTTTATAAAATTAGATTAATAATTTTACGAAAATAAATAGTAAAGCTTATATCTACGAGAGTTAATAGTTCTATGTCTCAACGATACGTAATAATTCTGTTACTAATAGGTATACTCGCTATCGCCGAGGCGTTTGCGCAGACGACCACTACCGCTATATCGCTTCCGAGAAACGAGACCCTCTATGCGGGCGGTGCGATGTGGTGGACGCCGACTAACTGGAACCCGTTGGCGCAGATTTGGGGCGGCGGCGCGGCCTACTCGGTCTTCGGCTTCGTGTACTGGCCGTTGTTCTTCTGGGATCCCTACGACGGCCTCCTATTGCCCGCGTTGGGTAAGTGGTACGGCTGGCAACTCTCTTCGTACTCGGTCAACGTCCCCTTAAGGATATCGGTGAGCGGAGGCACTGCTACTATAACCGTCAACGCGACCAATGTACAAGTATATACAACTACAATAAATCTGGCTAATATACCCACGGTCAATTGGCCGGCTTATATGTACATAGGTAATATAAGAGGGGGAACGCCTCAGTTCATAGGCATAACGGCCAGCGGCCAGGTCAAGGTCACCGTCGTCAATATCACAGTTGTGGTCGGCGCGACGAGCCAGAAGACCGTGACCGTGAGTAGCTCTACGCCTGTGTTCTTCAACGTGACCGTGGTATACCCCACTACGCTCCAGGTAAGCAACGAGTACACCCTATTGGCCTACTACGCGCCCGGCGATGTCTTCAAGATAACGTCGGTGCCTCGTAGCGGCCTTCCTGTATTCACGGCGCCCTTCAACGTTACGGCTTCCAAGTTCATAGTCATGAACTTAACTGGAGTGACCCAGACCACTTTGCCGGTCAAGTTAGATTTTGATAGGGCGTTCCTAGTGGTCACGCTATGGCCCGGCGAGTACTGGCAAGACGGACAGCCCATAACGAGCGAGGACGTGGTGTTCTCCTTCTACTACCCGTTACAGCACCCCGAGCTCGGCAACTCTTGGATATGGGGCCCGGCCGCCTACGGGGGCAACCTGATATCCGTAGTGCCCTACAACACCACGACGACGATCTTCGTATTCAACGGAACGCCCAACATGGAGGCCGTTTATACCGGCAACTTCTTGAGATACTACCCCATATTGCCCAAGCATATTTGGTACAACGTCACTAGCCCATTGACTTGGACAAACCCCAACCCGATCGGCAGCGGTCCCTATAAGGGGTACTATTTGGGCCAGACGGAGGCCGTATATGTGAGATGGGACGACTGGTGGGGATGGAGGGTATTCGGCATAGACCCCAAGAACGTGCCCAAGTACTTCGTTCAGCTCTACGTGACCTCCAACGCGCTGGTCCCGACGATGATCCAACAGAAGATGTTGGACTGGAATAGCTTCTTTGTGCCTAAAATAGAGACTTTCAGACAATACCAGCACTACACGTATCTGCCAAACCCGCCGTATTTCCTGCAGTTCCCGGCGGTCGGATTGCTGATAGCCAACAACACCTATCCGTGGAACATGTGCGCCGTGCGCCGCGCGGTGGCGATGGTAATCAACGCCACGCCGTTGTCGCAAGTAGCCGAGTTCGGATACGAGCTGCCGTGCAAGGATCCATTATGTATAACCGGGACTATCTTCGAAAGCGCTTGGGCGCCTTATATAAACTGGACGGCAGTTCAGCAATACGGCTGGAAGTACGATCCACAAGGCGCGGCCAAGTTGTTGCAAAGCCTAGGTTTCTACAAGGGGCCTGACGGCTACTGGCGTACGCCCAACGGCACAGTGCTCAGCTTGACCATAGCAGTGCCTTACGGCTGGACCGACTGGATGCAGATGGCCCAAATGATAGCGGACCAGCTGAACAAGTTCGGCATAAAGGCCGATGTAGCCACGCCGCAATACAGCGTGTGGTGGACTAGCATACAACAAGGCACTTTCTCGGCGGTGATATTCAACATGTTCTGGATGGGCCTCTCGCCCCTCCCCTACTTCCAAGTCGTGATGTACCCGACCGGCACCGGCGGCACGTTGGTGCCGCCCGGCACGGCCACGTGGGGCGATTACGAGAGGTTCTATAAGACGGGCATATACGACGTGTTCCAGAAAATAATGACCACGCCCATTACGGACTACAACACCTTACAGAAATACTACACCCAGCTCATAAAGGCGTATCTGGAGTGCGCCCCGGCGATACCCTTACTGTCGTCGGCTTATTGGTACGCCTACACTCCAGCCTATTGGGTCGGCTGGCCCAACGCGAGCAATCCGGCGCCTACGTTCGTGCCGGCATGGTCGCCGCCTGATGACGTATTGATAGTATTACACCTCAAGCCGGCCTCAGCGGCGGTCCAGACCGTGACCTATTCGACTACTGTGACTACTACCTACGCCACCACGATAATCTCGGGCACCACCACCACGGTACCCGTCACGGTGACCACACAAGTGCCCATAACCACCACTGTCACCACTGCGTCGACGGTAGTGATGTCCGTGGTCCCGGGCTGGGTATGGGGAGTTGTAGGAGTCTTAGTCGTGATTATAATAGTTGTAGCCGTATTAGCGTTAAGGCGCAAGTAGACACGAAAAATTTTTAAATATAAATTCCTTTTTTCTATCAATGTCAGTTTGGAAATACATTAGAAGAAGGGCTATTGAATACTTCATAGCGTGGTATATAGCGGTGAGCCTCGATTTCATATTACCTAGACTTCTCCCCATAGATCCCGTCAGAGTCATGATCACCAGGATAACGTCAGCTGGAGGGGCCTACATGACGCCAGAAGCCTTGCAGACGCTCGTCAACAGAATCGAGGAGATGTTCGGCTACAATCAACCGCTCTACATGCAGTATCTCCTCTTCATATGGAACGCCTTACACTTGAACTTGGGGATATCCGTATATCTCTTCGGAACGCCCGTCTCCTATATAATACTCCGCGCCTTGCCTTATGATATAATTCTACTTGTCCCCGCGATTCTCTTGTCTTGGTACGTCGGGAATAAACTCGGAGCCTATCTGGGCTTCGATAAAAGAGGCACGTTGACGGATAAGGTGGCATTGCCGGCGTTTTATACGCTGAGCAACGCGCCGTTCTTTTGGTTCGCCCTTCTGCTGGTTATGATCTTCTCGGCATACTTGCGCATCTTCCCGCCAACGGGCACGCCGTATTCTAAGATACCGTCGTTGACGTGGTCCTATATATCAGATCTTCTGTTGCACATGACCTTGCCCCTCTTAGCGCTTTTCGTGGTCTCCCTAGGCAGTTGGGCCATAGGCATGAGGCAAAACATGCTCGGCGAAGTCAGGAGCAACTACATGGCGTACGGGGAAGCCCTCGGTCTAACCCGAGGTATTTTGAGGCGTTATGCGTATAAAAACGCGATATTGCCGCAGATCACAGGCCTTGCGATTACTCTAGGCTATATAGTGGCGGGTAACTCGGTGCTCGAGTTCACCTTCCAGTACCCCGGCGTTGGCCTGCTCCTCGGCAATGCTATATATAATTATGATTATTTCTTGATACAAGGTATATTCTTCTTCGTAGTTACTATGGTAATAGTAGCGAATTTCTTAATAGAAATAATTTATGCATTCATAGATCCTAGAATAAGGGCGGCGGTGTCATGAGCGTCCCGCTATACGAGGAGCTCTTCACGAGCCTCTTCAGGGAGGGTTATTTTAGAGTAGGCCTAGCCATATTGGCGGCGTTAATAGCGCTGGCGGTGGTAGGCCACTTTACTGCTAAATACAAGCCCTTCGATGTAGTTGGACCATCGTATAGTCCTCCCGACCTTCAATACTGGCTAGGCACCGATGCGTTCGGACGCGACGTATATTCACAACTCGTGTACGGCCTCGGAAACAGCCTCTACATAGCCCTCATAGCGGCGCTCATAGCTACAGCTATAGGAGTGAGCATAGGCCTTATAGCGGGGTATTTCGGAGGTCTCACCGACGCTGTCTTGAACTTATTAACAAATACTATATTGACAATACCCAATGTAGTAATAATTCTACTAATAGCGATCTATATACCCAAACAATGGGTGACCACGACATTGCTTGGAGAATTGATAGGACTATTCTCTTGGCCTTGGTCTGCCAGAGCAGTGAGGGCCATAGCGATGAGCATAAGGGGAAGGGAGTTCATACTAGTGGCAAAACTCAGCGGCGAGTCGCCTATGGAGATCGCCTTCACCGAGGTCATGCCCCAAATGTTGGCATATGTATTCCTAGTGTTCGTCATCCAGTTCAGCGGAGCCATAGTCGCCGATATAGGCGTTGAGGCGTTGGGCCTTTTGCCGTATAATACAATGACTGTAGGCTTTATGCTATTCTGGGCGGTCCAGTTCAGCGCCCCCAGCTATGGCGCGTGGTGGTGGTTCCTGCCGCCGGGCTTGATAGTGATGTTGACGACGACCGCCCTCTCGATGATAGCGGTGTCGATGGACAAGGCGTTTAACCCGAGGCTTAGAGAGGAATAACTATGTTGGCCGCGAGAAATCTCAAGGCTTACTATTTCACGAGGAGAGGCGCCGTCAGAGCAGTAGACGGAATTAACTTAGAAGTTGATAGAGGCAGAATATTGGGAGTAGTAGGCGAGTCGGGTAGCGGCAAGTCGACGTTGGGCATAGCGTTGACGGCGATGGCGAAGCCCCCATTGAGAGTTCAAGGGTCCGTGTTGTTTAAGGGCAAGGACATATACTCGATGACGCCGGAGGAGCTGAGGGCTATTAGGGGCATCGGCATCTCGATAATACCGCAGTTCGCCATGGACGCCTTGAACCCAACGGCTAGAATCAAGGACCTAATAAGGGACCTCGTGGACTCGCATAAAGATTCGGTAAAATTCCACCCAGACGATATGCTTAGAAGAGCGCAAGAAAGGGCGTTGCAGATAGGGCTGCCTAAATGGGTGTTGGACAGATACTCCGTGGAGCTCTCGGGCGGTATGAGGCAAAGGGTTACTATATTATTGAGCACGTTGCTCGACCCCGAGGTGCTGATAGCCGATGAGCCCACGTCGGCGCTCGACGTAGTGATACAACGGTTGGTTATACAATATTTGCAGAACTTGTTCGAAGAAGGCGCCGTTAAGTCGATGGTCTTCATAACCCACGACATAGCCACGGCCTACCAGATAGCCACAGACATGGCTGTCATGTACGCCGGCCAGATAGTCGAGAGGGGCCCGGCGGAGAAGGTCGTCCACGAGCCCCTACACCCGTATACTAAGGGCTTGATGTCGTCCCTAGTGGAGCCCGGAATGAACATCAAGAAAATAAGGCTCGAGGGCCTCACCGGGGAGCCGCCTGATCTGTTAAATCCGCCCAAAGGTTGTAGGTTCTATCCCCGTTGTCGTTATAGAATGGATATATGTAAAGAAGAGGATCCGCCCGAAACTGATCTAGGAGGAATTAAGGTTAAATGTTGGCTCTATATAGGGAAAAAGGAGGCGGCGAGGCCATGAACCCGGGCGAGCTCATCTATGAGGTGAAGGGCCTCACGAAGGTCTTCACGTCGGGCTTCTTGCGCACAGTGAAGATATTAGCGCTGGACGGAGTCTACTTCGACGTAAAGGAAGGGGAAATCTTGTCGATAGTGGGCGAGTCGGGCAGCGGCAAGACCACGTTGTTGAGGATACTGCTCAAGGCGCTTGAGCCCACATCGGGCGAGGTGAAATACAGAGGGCGCCCCCTAAGGGAGTGGAAGCCGAAGGAGTATTGGCGAGAAGTCCAAGCCGTCCTCCAAGACCCCTACTCTTCCTTTAACCCATTCTATAGAGTAGACCGCATAATGCATAAGACTTTGCAGAAGTTCAAACCAGAGCTCTCAGAAGCCGATAGGATAAAGCTCATAGAACAAGCGTTGTCCTTCGTTGGGCTATCGCCCAGAGACGTGATCGGCAAATATCCCCATCAGCTATCGGGAGGTCAGCTACAAAGGGCGTCGATAGCTAGGGCGTTGTTGATACAGCCCAAGGTGTTGTTGGCAGACGAGCCGGTCTCAATGATAGACGCATCGCTCCGCGTATCCGTCCTCAACTTGTTGCACGAGATAAGGGAGAAAATGGGGCTTACCGTGCTCTTCGTAACTCACGACATGGGCCTTGCGTCCTATATAGGCGACAACGTCCTAGTGCTCTACAAAGGGCTCATGGTGGAGTACGGCCCCGTCGATGCGATCTTCAGCAAGCCGCTCCACCCGTACACGCAGTTATTGCTATCGTCGGTGCCCAAGGTCAAGGAGCGCTGGAGCAGCAAGATAACGAGCGTGACGATAGAGTTCTCGTTGGCGGGCAAGGGATGTCCATTCGCCGATAGATGCCCGTACGCGACCGAGACTTGTAGGAACGTGAAGCCGAGGCTGATCGAAGCAGAGAAGAACCACTTAGTCGCTTGCCATCTTTATGGATGACCGCGAGGACATTATTAGCCATCGTTGCGGTGCTAGTAGCCCTCATCGCAGCCGTATATGCGGGTCTACACGTCCGAATGCCCGGAAACCCCTCGGCGAACGCGACAACGCCTAACGCCATGTCGACGCCCTCATCGACACGGACTGTGGCCAACGCAACTACGACCTCGCGGCCTTGCGGCTCCAAGATCATATTTTGGCTAGTCCCTTGGGGGAGAGTAGACGTAGCCGAGTTGCCTGAGTGTTCTATCCCCGGCGTGGTCGTGGTCATACCTTGTACGCCCAACTACGGCGCCGATTTCAACCAGTTCGAGCTCTCCTTGAGCTTTATCCGACAGTACAAGCCCAGGGGCGTTCTCTTCGTGAACCTCTTCTGCGCGGCGCCTGACTGGAGGGGCAACTTGAAGAGCATAGATATCTCCTACGCCTCAACGTTCCTCAACGCTTTGAGGTATTATCTCGGGGAGGGCTCAGGCATCTATATAGGCTTCAGCGAGATGACAGCTTGCGTGGCCAACGCAACGTGTAGGTCTCAACTAGCGGCGGCCTACGGTCAGTTGAAGTCGCTCTTCCCGAGAGCCAAGCTCTACTACTACGGCACGTCGTCCGAGAAACCCTCCGACATCTTGGAATTGGCCAAGAGTGCCGGGCTGGACTTGGTGGGCGAGGACATATACGACTATGTGTATAACGGGACGTTGGCGGTCCCGGGCTACTTTTTGGAGAACCTAATGGCCTTGAAGTCGTCGGGGCTCCCCGTGATGGTGGGCGAGGTGGGGTTCAGATTATGCGACGCTCAGGGATACGTCCAGCCTTGGAATTGGAAACTGCCCATAAGGGAGCGGAACTGCACAGCCACAGTTCAATTCTACGAGGAGGCCTTATCGCAATTGGCCCCGTGCGCGGAATACGTGGGCATATGGGCTTGGAACGACCCCACATACGGCGTAGCCCTCTCCAAGGAGGTCCTCGGGTTCTTCGAGAACTACTTGAGGGCCTCGCCCCCGTCGACGACCAACACTTGCCCAGTTACGTAGCTCGAGGCAGGCGACAAGAGCCAATAGATCGCCTCGGCGGCCTCCTCGGGGCGCCCGAGCCTTCCCAGAATAGTCCTCTCCTCAAAACCCCTTAGCTCCTCCTCGGATATCCACGAGGTCCACCTCGTAGCTATGGGGCCGAGGGCTACGGCGTTTACCCTAACGCCTCTCAACGCCTTGGCGAGGCTCTTGGCCAACGCCACCAAAGCGCCCTTGGCTACTGCGTAGGGTATTCCGTACGTATCGCCGATAAGCGCCGGCGTGGAGGCCGCGAGGACTATCGAGGAGCCGGGCTTTAAATTCCCCAGAAATACCTTCACGACGTTGAAGGAGCCCACGACGTCTGTCTTGAAGACCTCCACGAAGTCCTCCTCGTCTAAGCTTGAGACGTTCTTGTTCCAGATGGAGGGATCGCCGTGTCCGTGGAGGAGCGCCAAGCCGTCGACAAGGCCGACCTCGCGCGCCGCGCCCTCGAGACATCCCAAGTCCAAGACGTCGCATGGATAATGCGCGTCGGCCTCGGACGGCCTTCTGGAAATCCCGATCACGAAATCGCCCTTGGCTTTGGCCAAACGCACCAACGCGCTCCCGATGCCGCCGCTGGCCCCCGTGACGATCAGCCTCATCTACAGGCCAACGGCCTCTTGCAGTCGAGCTCGACCCCTATATCGCCTCTGACGGCCTCCGTGATCATTGTGTGGTGCTCGTCCTTAACTCCTCTTATGAAGGAGCACATATGGACGCCGCACACCTTGACCTTGACCGACTTGGCTTTCAGCTTCTCCAACAAGAGGTCCGCGAGCCACTCGGTGAACCTCTCCTGCATTATGGGCCTCGCGGCCGCCCACTTCACTAGACGGATCACCTTGCTGAGGCCCGGCACGGCCTCTCCGGGCGTGTACGCGACCGATATGTTCAAGATTATGGGCAAGAGGTGGTGCTCGCACAACGAGACGGCCCTTATGTTCTCCACCACGACCGGCCCCACCTCGGCCTCGTACTCCAACGGGAAGAAGACGACCTCGGGAGGCGGCTCCCTCAAGCCCCTCGTCAGCTCCTCCATGGCCTTGACGAATCGCTTAGGCGTATTGGCCAGGCCCGGCCTGGAGACGTTCTCGCCAAGATATGAGAGAAGCGCTTCCGCCGCTGCCTCGGGCTTGATCTCGATTCTAGTTCTCTGCATACTACCCTCTACGATATGCTTATTTAAAACATGCAAGCACTCCGGATATATAGGTGGAAAAGCTTATATATAGGCTATTTCGCGGGTACATGAGTTCGGGGCTCGTCGAGTGAAGTTCTTCGACACGACTCTACGCGACGGCGAGCAGATGCCGGGCGTTTCTCTAACAATCGACGAAAAGGTCCAGATAGCCATGGCCTTGGACGATCTGAAAGTCGACTATATAGAGGCGGGCTTCGCCGCGGTCTCTAAGGACGAGGCGGAGGCCGTCTACAGAATAGCCCACGATGTGGCATATGCCGAGGTGGCGAGCTTGGCCAGGGCCAATAAATCGGACATAGACGCGGCCGTCGACGCGGGCGTGGACATGGTGCACGTCTTCATAGCCACGAGCGATATCCACATGAAGTATAAGCTGAGGATGACTCGCGACGAGGTTCTCGAAAGGATAGCCGAGTCCGTGGAGTACGCCAAGTCGAGGGGCGTGAGGGTCTTGTTCAGCGCCGAGGACGCCACCAGGAGCGATCTGGAGTTCTTGGTCGAGGCGTTCAAGACAGCCATAGACGCAGGCGCCGACGAGATAAACGTGCCCGATACGGTGGGCGTGGCGACGCCGAGCAGGATGAAGTACTTGGTGGAGTACTTGAAGGCGAGGCTCCCGCCCGTCCCCATGCACGTCCACTGCCACGACGACTTCGGGATGGCCGTCGCCAACACCGTCGCGGCGTTGGAGGCCGGGGCCGAGGTGGCCCAAGTGACCGTGAACGGCTTCGGCGAGAGGGGCGGCAACGCGGCGCTCGAGGAGGTCGCCGCGGCGGCCCGTTTCTTGTTGGGCTTCCAGACCGGCATAAAGATGGAGCGCCTCTACGAGACGTCGCGGCTGGTGGCTAGGCTATTCGGGATACAACTCCAGCCCAACAAGGCCGTGGTCGGCGACAACGCATTCAGCCACGAATCCGGCATACACGTACACGGCGTTTTGAACAACCCGTTCACATACGAGCCCATGATGCCCGAAGCCGTCGGCAACAGGAGGAGGATAGTGTTGGGGAAACACTCCGGGAGGCACTCGATAGAGTGGGCCTTGAAGCAGATAGGGGTTGAGCCGAGCCCGGAGCTGGTGGACTACGTGTTGAGGATGGTGAAGGAATACGCCGTTAGGAAGAGGCCGGTGGACGAGGTCGCCCTTAAGTCCTTCGTGAGCGAGTTTCAAAAATCGACGATCTACAACTTTTCGTGAAGTTAATAGACCTCTCGAGGGAGCTCCACAACGGGATGCAGATTTTCCCCGGCGATCCGCCCTATAGGCACGAGTACATATCGAGGGCCGAGAAGTACGGAGACGTCGCCTTGTCTAGGCTCGAGATGGGGAGCCATACGGGGACCCACATCGACGTGCCCGCCCACTTCGTGCCCGGCGGCGACACCATAGAGAGGATCCCCTTGGAGAGGTTCGTCGCGCGGGGACATGTGTTGGACCTCAGCTGGAAGAAACCCGGCGAGGCCATAACTGCATCCGATCTGCGCAAGTTCTCGGACAAAATATCGCGGGGGAAGGCCGTCATGATATACACGGGGTTCTCGTCCAAATACGGCACAGAGGAGTTCCTCTACAACTGGCCCTACTTGGACAGAAGCGCCGCGGACTATTTAGCCGAGGCGGGCGTGGCAGCCGTCGGCGTGGAGGGCATGTCCGTGGCGGGGTATTCGGGCGGAAGGGGGTTCCCCTACCCGCCCCGGGTCCCCAGAGAGGACGTAGTGTACGTGCACTACAAGTTGTTGTCCAGCGGCGTGATAATCATAGAGAACTTGACCAACCTAGACGCCGTGTTGAGGGAATGCGGAGGGGAGGCGCTCTTCGTCTTCGCGCCCCTCAAGATAAGAGGAGGGGAGGGCGGGCCCGCCCGGGTCTTCGCTATTTGTTAATCACAAATACTTCCTGGGATCCACGATTTTCCCCTCGAGCGCAGCGGCGGCGGCCGTGTAGGCGTTGGCCAAGTAGACCTTGGAGTCGTTGGCGCCCATCCTGCCCACGAAATTGCGGTTGCTCGTAGAGACCGCCACCTCGCCGGGGCCCAACACGCCGAAATGTCCGCCTATGCACGGGCCGCAGGTGCCGTATGTCACGACGCAGCCGGCCTTGGTGAGCACGTCCACGTAGCCTGCCTCAAGCGCTTGTCTGAACACGGAGTAGGACGCAGGTATTGCTATGCACCTGGCCTTGGCCTTGCCCCTCCTCAAGATCTTTGCCGCTGCCTCTATATCGCTAAGGCGGCCGTTGGTGCAACTGCCTATGAACACTTGGTCCACCTCGACCCCCTCCACCTCTGAGACGGCCTTCACGTTGTCCACGCTGTGGGGGGCGGCGACTAGGGGCTCCAGCTCGCCGAGCTCCACGACGTATTCATCTGCGTATTTGCCGCCCGGGGCGAAGTCTATCTTGGGCGCGGCGCCCCTGGTCCTCTCCAGATACGCCGTGGTCTCCGAGTCGGGCACGAACATCAAGGCGTCGGCGCCGAGCTCGGTGGACATGTTAGCCACCGTGGCTCTGTAGTCCATGGGGAACGCCGATGGACGCTCCACGTAGACGTCCACCGAGTAGCCGTTGAGGCCCTCGGCCTTGTACACGGAAAGGAGGTGCAAGACGACGTCCTTGCCGGTCACGGCCTTAGGCGGCTCCCCTCTCACGTCCACTCTCATGGGCTGCGGGACTACGAGCCAAGTCTTGCCCATCTTCAACATGGCCGCTATATCGGAGGCGCCCATGCCTTGCGCGAAGGCCCCGACCGCGCCGGCCGTGTTCGTGTGGGAGTCAGCGCCGAAGACGAACTGGGCGGGCAACGCGTACTTCTCGAGTATCAGCTGGTGCATTATGCCCTCGCCCACGTCGTGGAAGTTCTTGAGGCCGAGGGAGCGCACGTGTCTACGTATATAGACTTGTAGCTCGGCCGCCCTCACCGTCGGCGGCGGGGCCAAGTGGTCGAAGGCCACGACGAGTTTGTCCTTGTCGAAGACTTGGACGCCGCCCATCTTCTCCATCATCTCCAAGACGTGATACCCCGTGAGGTCGTGGAAGGCCACGAGGTCGGGCGCCACCTCGACTATATCGCCGGGCGAGGGGATCTTCCCTAGCTTCTTGGCGAAGACGTGCTCCGTCCAAGTAGGCATACGACGCCTCTATTTAGCATATATAAGTTTACCTCCCGCCGCCTAGGAGCCTCACTCCCAGCTCGGCGATTTTCGCTCCAGCGGACATCACGAACGCCGCGAGCAGAGCCCAGAAGGATAGATCCGCCATTTTGCTCAGCTGGCCCCCGTCTATTATCTTGACGTGGGCTGAGCCGTAGTCCAAGACGACGTCGTTTAGGGAGAAGATGTGGGGCGGCGACACGAGGCCTACCAACGAGGCGTAGACCATGTACACCGAGAGGAGTATCAACGCCATGCCAGAGCCGAGCAACGAGTAGCCGAGCGCCTTAGCCATGAGCGCGGATATAGCCGTGTATATATGGTTTTTCTACGGCTATAGATAACGATATTTTAATACCCTAGAAGTTCTCTATTATATGAACTATTTCAGAATAATAGAAGAGATTTTATCAAATGCAAGGGGATCTCCCCCTCTTGAGGGGATCAAGGTCGTGGAGTTCGCCCACTATATACTTGGGCCCAATATACCGAGACTGCTCGCCCAGCTCGGCGCCGAGGTCGTCAAAATAGAGCCGCCGCCTAGAGGCGATCGTTGGAAATACGCCTCTATGTGGGGAGGCAAGGGGTTCTACAAGGGCATGAGGATAGATTATCTCTACCTCAACTCGAACAAGTACTTCGTAGGCATAGACTTCAGGAAGGAGGAGGGAAGAAAGCTGGTGGTGGAGCTCGCGAAGAGGGCCGACGTGTTCGTGGAGAACATGGAGCCGGGCACGTTGGATAAGTACGGGCTTGGCTATCTACAGCTGAGGGAGGTGAACCCCCGCCTCATATACGTGAGCGCGAGCGGGTACGGCAATTGGGGCCCTCTGTCCAAGCTGCCGAGCTACGACATAATAGGCCAAGCCGAGTCGGGCATTATGGATATCACAGGCTGGGAGGACGGCGTTAACGAGGTGTACAGGTTGCCGGATTACCCGGGCGATTGGCTGCCCTCCACCATGGCGGTTTCGGCGATAATAGCTGCGTTGATTTATAGAGAAAGGACCGGGAGGGGCCAATATATCGATTTGTCCCAAGCCGCCTCTATGCAGAGGTTCATGTACCATTTCACGTATATGTCCCTAGTAGGGTCGAGGCTCAAGAGGAGCGGGTTCATAGACCCCTCGGCCTACGCCTCGGGCGTCTTCAAGACTGCCGACGGCAAGTTCGTCGCCATCGCTGCGATGACTCGGCGCCAATACGACGCGTTGGCCGAGGCCGTGCCGGGGCTTAGAGAGCTTAGAGAGGCCCGGGATCCCGAATCGCTCTGGAGGAAATACGAGATATTAAGGACGTGGGCCGCGACGAAGACGCTCGACGAGCTCTTGGAGTTCGGCAAGAGGGCAGGGGTCCCGATACAGCCCGTGCTCAACGACAAGGAGGTACTCGAGGATCCTTGGAGGGCTGAGAGGGGGTCCGTCTTGAGGATACGCGATAGGCTTTACGGCGAGATAGTGGTGCCGGGCCCCATAGTGAAGATGAGCGGAACTCCCCTATCTGTCAAGTGGGTGGCCAGGCCTGTCGGCTATCACAACAGGCTAGTGCTCACCAAGAAGCTGGGGTTGTCCGTGGGCGAGGTGGAGAGGCTCGAGAGGGAGGGCGTAATAGGCTATTGGGACGGCCAGCTGGGCAACACGCCGCCGCCGGGCTGGAGGGCCGAGGACGACCCGGTGTTCAGAGGCGAGGAGGACGAGGCGGGGCCATGAGCGACAGAGAGGAGGCCCTCATCAAGCTGTTCGGCGACAGAGACGCGAAGCCCTCGGCCCTCGAGGGGGTCAAGGCCTTGGAGATCTGCGGCGCCAACTTCGGTTGTAGGATAGCCGGCTCCATACTCGCGGAGCTAGGCGCCGACGTGTACACGGTGCCGGACGAGGACGCCAAGAGGATAACGCCGCACGGCGTTGCGATAGAGGGGATCGGCATACCGTATCTCCTGGAGAGTAGAGGCAAAAGAGAGGTATCGCTCGAGGAGGTCGATGGGCTGTTGCCCGAGTTGGACGTGCTCTTCGACGGCTTGGGGCCTGGCAAGCTGTACTCGATGGGCAAAGGGTATCCCCAACTCGCCGAGAGGTACCCGCGGCTTATATACGTAGCAATATCGCAGTTCGGCCATTTCGGGAGGAAGGCCGAGGAGTACGCCAACATGCCCGATTCTGATCTGACGGGCCAGGCCTACAACGGCTATATGGCCATGCTGGGCAACCCCAACCTCCCCGAGCCCTACTCCTACCCCATAAGGGCCGGGATATGGCTAGCGTGGGCGTTCGCCGGCGCCGCGGCCGCCCTATCCGCCCTAGCGGCGTACTGGGCGCGTATGAGGACCGGCAAGGGCCAATTCATCGACGTGGCCGTGAACGAGGTGCTCTCGGTGGTCCACCCGTACCAAATAGGCGCCCCGTTCGTGTTAGGCGCGCCGCGCCAGAGGTCGCCCACAATAGACGCCAATTTGCTCGTGACGTACACCACAGCCAAGGCGAAGGACTCCTTCGTGGCCCTCGCGACGGTCATATGGCCGGAGGTAGAGGCGTTTTTCGAGATAATCGGAAGGCCCGACCTAGCCGAGAGGTGGAGGAAGGCGCTCGAGGCGTGGGAGAGGGATCCTGCCCAGTTGAAGGAGTTGGAGAAGGAGGTCTTCGCCGAGGTGGCGAAGTTCAGAGGCGAGGACTTGGTCAAGGCCAGTAGGGAGAAAGGAAGGCCGCCTATAGCGGTTATAAAATCCATCGAGCAAGTGGCCGCCCAGCCCCATTGGCGCATGAGGGACGCAATAGTGGAGCTGGAGTGCCGCGGCAAAAGAATCCTGGCGCCGGGCACGCCGTTTATGATGTCTGAGACTCCGGGCAAGATAAGGCTTAAGTGTTAGCTATTAGCGATGCTTATGAAATAAACTTTTTATTTTAGTCGAAGAATTTTTCATTAAAAAACGAGAAAGAAAATATAAAATAACGATTCTTTTAGACACATGAATAAATTCACGACGCCGGCCACGGCCTTTGAGAAGATAAAGGACGGCTCCGTCCTGGCCATATCGGGCTTCAACGCCGCCACGGCGCCTTTCTACTTAATAGAGGCGTTGATCAAGTACTACCAAGAGGCAGGGAGGCCGAGGGATTTGTTCATAATATCGGACGCCTTGCCGGCAGTGCCGGGCTTTGGGCTCGACTCGCTCGGTCGTTTTATACTCGAGAACCCGGACCAGAGGCTGGTCAAGGGCTTTTTGCTCCCGTTTTATGGATGGGCCCCGTCGCTTCAAGCCGCGGTCTTGAAGAACCTGGTCGAGGCGTATACTTGGCCCATAGGCATAGTGACGAGGTGGTTCAGGGACGTGGCCGCTGGGGCGCCCGGCGTGATCACGAGGGTGGGCCTAGGCACTTTCATCGACCCGAGACAAGACGGCGGGATGCTCAACGATTTGGCCAAGGAGAGGAGGACCGCCGAGATCGAGGTGGTGACCATCGACGGGCGGGAGTACTTGTTCTACAAAGCGCCTAAGCCCAACGCGGCCTTGGTGAGGGCCACAACAGCCGACGAGCTCGGCAACTTGAGCATGGAGCGGGAGGCGATGTACGGATCCGTACTGGCCATAGTCCAAGCCACAAAGGCGCACCCAAGCGGCGTAGTCGTGGCCCAAGTCTTGCGCGTCGTGGCGATGGGCGAAATACATCCTAGGCACGTCTTCGTGCCCGGCCCTCTGGTGGACTACGTGGTCGTGTCGCGTAAGGGCAACGAGGCCGAGAGGTACCATTGGCAGACTTACAGCTTCGACTACAACCCGATAATAAGCGGCGAAGCCCCCTACCGAGTGACCTATGAGCCGCGCCCGCTAGACGTGGATAAGGTCATAGCCAGAAGGGTAGTCCTCGAGCTGGCGCGCTTGGTCGAAAAACTCGGCAGACCTATAGTAGTGAACTTGGGCATAGGCATACCGGCAGTTGCCGCCGACGTGATAAGGGAGGAGGGCATAGAGGAGTTCGTCCACATCACGGTGGAGTCCGGCCAATGGGGCGGCTACGCGCTCACCGGCGCCGACTTCGGCGCAGTGCTCGGACATTACGCCGTGGTGCCCATGCCGGACCAGTTCCTCCTCTACGAGGGGGGAGCCATAGACGCGACCTCGTTGGGCTTCCTCGAGGTCGACGAAAGGGGCGACGTGAATCCCGCGTTCATTCCGGGCCGCATGACGGGCCCAGGCGGGTTTCCCGTCATAGCCATAGGCTCCCCCAGAGTGTACTTCGCCGGCGAGTTCACGGCAGGTAAAAGAGCTATAGAGGTGTCGAATGGTTCCTTGAAAATTATAAAAGATGGAGATATAACAAAATTTGTAAAGTCTGTATACAAAGTAGTCTTCAGCGGCAAATACGCCGCCGAGGAGGGGAAGGAGGTGTTGTACATAACGGAACGCGTCGTGTTCAGGCTAGTGCGGGACGGCCTCATGTTAATGGAGGTGGCGCCCGGCATCGACCTAGAGCGCCAAATTCTGGCCAAAATGGGCTTTAAGCCCGTGATGGGGAAACTAGACGAGATGGACGAGAGGATATTCCGTCCCGGGAAGATGGGCTTACGGGAGGAGCTCGTAAGGACGTTGAAAAAATAATTAAGAGGGGCTCCCCCACCGCGTGGCTCGGCACTTGAGGCTACTCGGCGTGTTGACGTCTCTGGCTACCCTCGCGACCAGCTTCCTCTACAACCTCGCGATAACGCGTAAACTGCCCGTGGAGGACTTGGGCCTGGTGACTCTGCTCAACGCATCGACGGCGTTTTCCCTATTGCCCAACGCCGTGTTGGGCTTCGCGTTGCCCAGGATAACGGCTAGAGACGGCGGCCTCGACTTGAGGGCCGTCTTGGGCGCGACCACGGCGCTCTTCGCCGCGTCGGCCGGGCTCACTCTAGTCTACTTGGCGGCTGTGTGGGGGAGGCTGGGGGGCTACGGGCCGCTCGTGGCGTCGACGGCCTTGGCGACGGAGCTCTTCACGTACATCTCGTCCGTGTCCTCCTCGGTGCTCATGGTGAAGGACAGAGGCCGTTTCCTCTACTCCAGCTTGCTCCAAGCGTTGACGAAATTAGCAGTTATAGGGGGCATATACGCGGCCAAGTGGTCGGTGGCAGCGGTCTTGTGGGGCTCCGTCATCGTGACAGCCGCGCCCGCGTTGTACGGGCTCTATTACGCGTCGGCGTATCGCGCGCGGTCATCTCTGAGGCGCTATTTGAGGGAGATAGCCCACGCCTCCTGGGTGCCGCTCATGGGATATGCCTTGAACTCCTTTAGGTCCCTAGACGCGGCCCTCATAGGCGTATTCGGCACCTTGGAGCAGATAGGCCTATGGTACGTCTTCTTCATGTTGTCGAAGCCCTACGCCTTCTCCTCCATCATATCCAACGTGACCTACGGCGAGTTGCTAGAGGGCAGAGAGAGGGGCCTCTACAAGGACCTCTTGATGGTCATGTCCTTGAGCACCGCCATCTCGATGACCTATATATTCTTCGGGCCGTATTACGTCAACTTCCTCAGGCCGGGGCAACCCCAGTATATCGACCAATTGTTCTTCTCCCTCGTCCTTTGGTCCATCGCCAACGTTCTAGGCAATCTCAACTACTTCTTGACCAACATAATGCAAGGGGTAGATAAGAGGGATATCCAAGCCGGGGAGATAAGGGCTAGGTCCTACATCGGCAGCTTGGTCCTCTACGCGCATTTGGCCGAGTTAGTGTTCACGGCCGTGTACCTCGGCTCCTTGATCCCGTTGGTAGAGCTCTTCAAGGCTGCCGGGGCAGCGTACTACGCAATATCGGGCGTCGTGGCGGCCTCGTTGTCGGCCAATGCGGCCGCTTTGGCCTTCAGATTAGCGGTAATCGACAAGAGGTCGAAGGTAGTCGACTGGAGGCTCTTCCTCGCCGACTATCTCCCGCCGCTCGCCGCGTCCTCGGCCTTGTTGTATTTAATTTCCGGACTCCTGCGCATGCCTCTGAGCAGCTCCGTGTTGATCTCATTGGCGGAGGCGGCGATAGCCTTCTTGATAACGGCGGCGACGTACGTGGGGCTCTCCGCGGCCCTCTCGAGGAACTTCAGGGATTTGTTGACGGCCGCGTTGAGGGGGCTCTCTTCTATCCTCGGGAAGCTCGGCGAAAGGTAAATAACTAGTGCGCATTCCGTCTCATGAGGATCCTCGTCACGGGCGGAGCCGGTTTTATCGGAAGCCATTTGGTGGACAAGCTGGTCGAGATGGGCCACGAAGTGGTCGTCGTCGACAACCTATCGACTGGGAGGAGGGAGTACGTGAACCCGAAAGCCCGCTTGTTGGTCAGAGATCTTAAGGACGGCGGATGGGGCGAGGGCGTCGGGCGGGTGGACTCCGTCTTCCACTTCGCGGCTAACCCCGAGGTTAGAGTCAGCGCGGTGGAGCCCAGAGTCCATTTCGACGAGAACGTCTTGGCCACGTTCAACGTCCTCGAGTGGGCCAGGAAAAACGACGTGGGCGTCGTGGTCTTCGCGTCCTCCTCCACAGTCTACGGGGACGCGGCCGTCCTCCCCACGCCTGAGGAGGCCCCCATAGCCCCGATATCCGTCTACGGAGCCGCGAAAGCCTTCGGCGAGATTCTCTGCGGGACGTACGGGAGGTTGTACGGAGTCCGGTGCCTCGCCCTCAGGTACGCCAACGTCGTAGGCCCCCGCCTCAGACACGGCGTGATATACGACTTCATAATGAAGTTGAGGAGGAGCCCCGAGGTCCTCGAGGTGTTGGGGGATGGGACCCAGACTAAGTCCTATCTACACGTCTCCGACGCCGTGGAGGCCACCGTGGCCGCTTGGAGGAGGTTCTTGGATGACCGCTCGCCCTTCTTGGCCCTCAACGTCGGCAACAAGGACGCGGCGTCTGTTAAGGACATAGCGGCGGCCGTGGCCAAGGCCATGGGGCTATCCCCCAAGCTGGTCTTCAAGCCCGCTACTCCAGACGGCAGGGGATGGCCCGGCGACGTCAAGACCATGCTCTTGAGCATAAGAAAACTAGAGGAGTACGCCTCCTGGGCGCCGAGGATGGGGTCGAGGGAGGCCGTGGAGCGCGCCGCCCTCGAGCTGGTCAAGGAGCTGGATGTTCCGATGCCCTAGGTGCGGGTATAGAGGAGGCGGGAGGAGTTGTCCTAGATGCGGCTTCCCCTTGTTGCCGGAGCCGCCGAGGAGGCTAGAGGTGGACAAATCGGAGCCAACCTTGTGGAGGTACTCCTCGGCTATAGGAGTTAGGAAGGGCGTCTCGCTGGGTGAGGGCCTCACGCCGCTCAAGAGGATAGACGGCGTCTTGGTCAAGGACGAGTCGAGGAACCCGACGGGGTCCTTCATGGATAGAGGATCGGCGGTCTTGGCCTCAGCGTATGAGGGCGAAAAGGCGTCGTTGGGATTTCTCGAGGACTTCACGTTGTCTATAGCCACGTACCTCTCGGCGAAAGGGGTGAAGGTGGACGTCTACATAGACCCGGCTGCGGCCGCCTACGGGGAGTTCATACTGCTCGCCAGCTTGCCGCGCGTGGACGTGCACTTCGGCGAGGGCGCGATGTCTGACGTGGCCTACGGGGATCCCCTGTTCCTGGCCGGCGTGAAGACCATAGCCTACGAGCTCTACGAACAGCTGGGCGAGGTGGAAGCCGTCGCGATGCCCCTGGAGAGGGGCTTCCTGGCTCTTGCTATATATCAAGGCTTTAGGGACCTAGAGGAATGGGGCCTCGCGCAGATGCCCGAGCTGTTGCTCGCGGCCCACAAGGGCGCGTCCGCGTCGGATATAGCCTATTGGCTCGCGTCCAGAGGGGCCAAGATCGTCGAGGTGGAGGACTCGGAGGCCGTCGCCGCCTCGATAAGGCTCGCCAAACGAGGCTTGTACGCGAAGCCGCTCTCGGCCATGGCCTACGTCGTCGCGGCCGCCGAGAAGAACGCCGTGGCGATCGTGACGGGCACAGGCTTGAGGAGGCCTTATCTCAATAGACGTAAGCTCGGCGGTCTTCAGGCCCAGATATTGGAGTTGTTGAAGAACAAGGAGATGACCGCCTACGAGATATGGGACGCATTAGGGAGGCAGCCCACTCTACGCGGAGTCTACAAGGCGCTGGATTCCCTTAGAGCTAGAGGTCTCGTGACTTCCGATTTGAGAGTCATAGGTAGGAGAAAATTGAGGACATATAGGAGAAACGTCTAATCGCGGAGGCCTTGTTCCTCTACCTATTCTTCCGATTTGAGTAGAGAGAAAAATAAGAATATACAGGAGAAAAATCTAAAACTATTGATGTCATCGAATTGAGTTGTAGTACGGAATCTATTCCCTAATAAGTAAAATTTAAAAATGCAAAAGGTTCGTTCTAGTATGTCTCTCGAACTAGATCTTGCAAGATTAGTAAGCGCTATAGGAGTATTGGCGCACCTATCCTTGGCCTCGTCCTTCCTGGGCGCGATAGCCCTCGCGGTGATCGGAGAGTATTTCTGGTTGAGAAGACGCGATCAAGATTGGCTCAACTTAGCCAAGAAGTTCAACATAGTTGCCACCATCTTCTTCGGAGTCGGCGCTGCCTTCGGGACCCTCGTGGAGTTCGGCTTGGTCACGCTCTGGTCCAATTTCATAGCCATAATAGGAAGCGCCATAGCGTTGCCCTTCTTCCTAGAGCTGTTCGCCTTCTTGTTCGAAGTGATCTTCTTGCCCATATACACCTTCACTTGGAACCGTTTCTCTAACCAGTGGGTCCACTGGATTATAGGCGTATTGGCGGCGATAGGCGGCTACTACTCAGCATATAACATATTGGCGGTCATGTCAGCGCTCAGCGTGGCCCCGCCTGGCCTACAGCTTGTGAACTTGGCAAGTCAAGGCAAGAACATAGCGGGCGCCATCAATTGGCTGGCTGTTTTCCAGAACCCGACCGACGCGTGGAACATATTCTGGTGGGGCGCAAACGTCTTTATATTCCACGGCATACTCGCCGCTGTTATATTGAGCTGGTCGGGCGTAGCCGGAGTCGTCTTATACCTCTACTTGAAGGAGAAGAAGGACTGGCAGCTCAAGTTGCTCAAGGTCGTGGTCCCCACCATAGCCGTGTTGACGCTCATAGAGGGTGCCGTGCTCGGCCACCTCCAAGGCGAGCTCGTGTTGGAGCATGATCCTCTAAAACTCGCGGCGCTTGAGGGCATGTTCTGGTCCGGGCTTCGGGCCGATCCGTTGACCAGCCTCGTGGCGTACGGAACGCTGAATCACCAATTCTGGGGCTATTATTCTTGGCCTGCCGATATAAGGCCGCCGGACTGGGTGTACATATTCTACTTAGGCTTCATGGTAGGAGGCGGCGTACTGTTGGGTATATTAACCGCAGGCATAGGGCTCTATTTATTGTTCGGCTGGTTCAAACGCATAGTGCAGCCGTTGCTCAAGCCCAGCGTATACTTAATACCCATCCTCGCGGCTCTTGCAGCGATAGGCGGGGCCGTCTCGGCGGAGTCGGGCAGATATCCGTTTATATTAGTCCAATCGGTCCCGAGCGCCGACGGCCCGCCCGAAATAATCGGCGTGCCCGTGGGTCCCGGCGGCCTCTTCAACCCGACCTTGCAGCTATCGCCGTGGTTGGCCGCTTTGATAATAATAGTAGAAATCGCTATGCCCTTGTTGGCCGGCTATATGGTGTATTTGGCGTTGGCCAGGCCGCCCAAGATATTGAAGAGAGTAATAGAGTATTGATATGGACGCGGTAACCGCCATCACGGTCGGGCTGATCGCGTGGGCGTTCTCGGTGCACTTGCCGTTGGTCCACACCGTCTTGGGCCTCACGTGGCTTCTGCCCACTTTAGAGCTGATAGGCCTTAGGAAGAACGACGAGAGGTATTTCGAGATAGCCAAGGGCCTCTCCCGCTATTTGATATTCATATACGCCATCGGGGGCGTTTTCGGCACGATAATCACGGTGTTTCTGGCAGGGCTAATGCCCGTGTTTACCAACGCGGCTGGCGTGTTGCTCTGGCCTGTGTGGGGCGTGGCCATAGCGTTCGGCGTAGCCATATCGTTGCCGTTGATAGGCTTCTACTACCGCAGCTTCGGGAAAATCGACGAGAGGAGCCACATCGCGCTAGGCTACGGCTTAGCCGTGGCCACCTCCGTCATACCTGCCATGTTCAGGCTGGTGTTCGCGTTCATAAACTACCCCTTGGGCGTCACGGCTAAGCCGGATCCCAATTCCATCGTCGGGTTCGACTTGGGGATCGACCTCTGGCAAGCCTTGGGCAACCCGACCTACCCGCCTCTGCTCTTGGCCACACTCGCCGGGGCGATAGCCTTCACCGCCGTGTTGATATCGGCTATATATACGTGGAGATACGCCAAGACCAAGGCGGACCACTACAAGCTCGGTAAGGACTTCTTCGCAAAGGTCGGGCTCATATTCGGCGTGATATACGTGTTTGCCAGCGTCTGGTACCTCTACGAGGTGTACCAGTACAGCCCCACCGTGGCTTGGTCCATCTTCGGCTCTCCGCCGTCCTACCTCCCTGCTCAACTACAGCCCGTGTACCAGCCGACGCTTAACTTGAACTGGTTGTTCTACTTGAACATAGTATTGGGAGTGATAGTCTTGGCGTTCTTGATCTCGGCGCTGAGGTCCGTCAACGTCCCCCTCGCCGTTATCGCTTTCTTGGCAGTAATCGCCTTGATGATCGGCGCCGAGGTGATGAACGGCTTGGCGCATCTGCCCTACGCCATAGTGCCCTCGCCGCCCATCGCCGCGGCTTTGATAAACGCATACGGCGTCGACTTCGCCCTCAAGGTGGCCCAGACGTTGACCGTATCCGCCCTCATAACCCCGTCCATCAACTCGTTGGTGCAACTAATAGCGGCGCAGCCTTGGTTGCTCAGCCTTTCGCTCGCGATATTCGTGGCGTTTAACTTAATACTCTTGGGCGGCCTCTACATCTCGCTCGCTTGGCGCCCCGAAGTTAAACAACAAAGCACGTCCTAACGGACGTTATTTTTAACACCCCTCTTTTTTAGACCCTTTCGATTTGCCAGTGGCGTTTTGGACGCCGTTATTTCGACAACAAGTCTGTCGAACGCGTGCGCTTTAATGCTCCCATGGCCTCGAGGCGGTTCGCGGAACGCACGTCGCGATGCCCGCTCCTACCGCGGCGGAAACTCAATAAAACCGGCCTCCACCTCCTCGATGCGCGCTCTAGCGTTCCTCCTCTTGTTGGTCGCCCTCGCCTACGCCCAGTTGTGCGCAACCTACGCGGGGAGTTTCTTGCCCAAGGGGGTTTACTACGTCGAGTGGCGAGAGCCTACGGTCCTCTACGCGAACGGCTCCGTCGTAGTGTATCTGCCGGGGGAGGGCAACGGCGTAATCTGGGCGTCGGGGCCCGCGAACTCCTCCTCGCCCGTGAGGGCGATCTCTTGCGTCGGCCTAGAGCTCTTGGCGGCTAGGCTGAAGCCGGCCGATACGCCTTGGGGGCCCGCGGCCCCTTTAGGCCTAGCGTATTACGGGCTGGGGTTCTACAACGGCGTCCTCTTGCCGTTGCCCTACGAGGGCGAGGCCGTCAAGGGCTGTTTCGAGCTAAAGGGCTTCTCGGCCGTTAGCCGCTCCCCCCTCGGAGACGCCGCGGCCTACTCGATACAGTTGAACGCCTATGTGGAGGCATCAGGCCTCTACTGGGTTCAAGCCTTGATAAGATATAGGGAGGGCGCCTTTGAGTTCCTAGACAACGTGTGGAACATGACGACGTCGGTGTCCGCGTTGAGAGGGATCGAGGGGAGGGGCTACGTCGGTAGGCTGGGGCCCGACGAGTACTACTATTACTTGACGCAGATGCCCCGTCTCCAGTCGGCGTGTCTCGAAATAAGGGTCGACGGAAACGTCGTGGAGTTCCTAGTGAACGGCGAGTTGTTGGACGAGGTGCGCCTGCCGTCGCCTGGCCGAATCGTGGTGTTGCCGCAGGTCAACGCGAGGGGTCTCCCGATCGATCTAGAGCTCGTCGTCGGCGGCTACGGCGCCGATATGTACATGGCGGAGGCGCTCAACGGCTCCGTCCTCTTATCCCTCTACGTCTGGAACGGCACGGCCTTCTCTAGGCCCCCCGCTCTCTGGAGCTTAGGCCTTTCCACCAAGGAGTCTATCGTCGCGTCGGTCAGCTCGGCCGACGGCTCGGCGCTGGTGTCGCCGGGCGTCCCGGAGGCCCGCCAGTTGTACTTGGAGCCACCTTGTATCTACTTCCTCAACGGCACTGCCGACTGCGGAGGCCTCAAGTACTTGGTGGAGCTGGAGTTGCCCAACGGCACGTCGTATTTATGGGCGCCTCCCGGCCGCCTCTCGATCGAGCTCCCCGAGATACGGTCAGCCGACGTGGTGTACGAGCCGACCGCTCCGGCCGATCTATACGTGAGGGGCCCCGCTCGCGTGAAGCCCAGCTACAAAGCCTTTTACCTTCTGTTTATCAGGACAGCGACAGGAGTCGAGAAGGTCTGGGCGGCGCAAGGGACGTTTATAACTGCCTCGAACTTCACGTTTGTAAAAGACGGCGTGATCTACGCGGGCGATCGGCTGGTCTTCGACAACGGCTCGGCCGAGTTGTTAGTAGTGGAAGAGCCCGGGAACGCGTCCGTGTTGTACGTAGCCGTATATAACGGCACGGCGCGCGACCTCCTGGGCGTCCCCAGCCCTTTGTCCGTCGCAGTTCTCCAATGCGACGACAGGACGGCCTACGCGTTGGCCGGGCCGTTGGGCCGCTACAACGCCTCGATAGCCGATATCGCGGGGCTGTGCTCTGCGCGGGTCTACTCGCCGCCGATATCCCTCTACGTCTTGATCCCCGTATTGTTAATTTTATCGAAATTACTTCGGAGAAGAAAAATTTAAAAATAAGTTACGAGATAGGGGCATGCCTGAAGTAAAGGGTCCATACCTCGGGATGCAGATACCCGAGGATCTGTGCTTCAACACAGATATGGGGAGGAAATGCTTCAAGGACTATAAAGGCAAATGGCTGTTGCTCTTCAGCCACCCAGGCGACTTCACGCCGGTCTGCACCACGGAGTTCATAGCATTTGCCAAGAAGTACGAGGAGTTCAAGAAGAGGGGAGTCGAGCTCTTGGGCCTCAGCGTCGACACCGATATAAGCCACATCGAGTGGAAGAGGCAGATCAAACAGCTATGGGGGGTCGAGATACCGTTCCCCATAATAGCGGACGTGCCGGACTTCCAAGTGGCCAACTTGTTCAACTCCATACCTCCGGGCACCACTACCACAGTCAGAATGGTAGCCCTCATAGACCCCGATCTAAGGCTGGCGTGGTTCGCGTTGTATCCATTGAGCAACGGCAGAAACATAGACGAGATAATACGCGTCATCGACGCGGTGCAGACGACGTATAAATACGGCGTCGCCACTCCGGCCGACTGGAAGCCGGGCGACCCGGTGATAGTCCCGCCGCCGCACAGCTACCCCGACGCCGAGAAGAGGCTCAAGGAGCCCGGCATCGAGTGCAAGACTTGGTGGTTCTGCACTAAGCGCTTGTAAGCTCGCTCTGTTTTTTACCCCATCTATAGCCTATAACATGGTTTTTAAAAGGATATCGAATAGCTCCGACATGGAAGTTAGTTCTAGAAAGAATTTAGTTCAACAAATAGCGCATGAGTTCTGCGACGACGAGTACACGGATTGGAGAGTCTACAAGGCCTTGGCCAAAGTCGAGTGGAACAAGGCAAGGCGGGACGTGTTGAATCGGCTGTCCGAGACCGAAAGGCGCCATTTCGAGTTCTGGCTCAAGTTCCTCCGCTCCTATAGGCCCTCGCTGAAGGCCCGCGTTTATCCGTACTTGTTGACGCTCCTCCGCTTGCTCTTCGGGGCCACGTTCGCGGTCAAGTTGTTGGAGAGAGGCGAGGAGAAGGCCGCGGAGAGGTACAAGATGGCGTTGGACCTCATGGAGACGCCCGAGGACAAGAAGGCCTTGGAGCAAATAATAGAGGACGAGCTGGACCACGAGGAGGCGTTCGTGAAACAGCTCGACGAGGCCATCGTGAAGTACATGAGCGCCTTGGTGCTCGGCATGGCGGACGCAATAATCGAAATAACGGGGACCCACGCAGGCGCCTTGGGCACCACCAGCTCGACTATAATAACCGGCGTCGTGGGCCTCGTCGTGGGCGTGTCGGCCGCTATATCCATGGCCTCCGCCTCCTACTTACAGACCAAACACGAGACGGGGAAATCGCCGACCGTAGCGGCTTTAGTGACAGGCGTGGGGTACGTTGTGGCCGCTGCGTTGATGTCCTTGCCCTATTTCCTCGTGGACAACATATACGCCGCCTTCGGGGCCTCGTTAGCCGTCAGCGTCATGCTCGCGATGATGTTCACGTATCAAGGGAGCGTCTACACCGGCGCTAGCTTCTCGAGGGAGTTCGCCCAGACCGTGGGCCTTCTGTTAGGCGTCGCCGTCCTTGCGTACTTCATGGGCGATGCGTTGAGCTCGGCGTTCGGCATAAGGTCGCTCATAAAGTGATGTGGGAACTGCTCTACAAGAACGGAGAGTGGGTGAAAGAGGAGAGGCCGCACCTCCACGTGCCGAGGGGGCACATAGCGGTTAAGGTCAAGGCCTTTTTATTGGACGACTTCAGCGCGTGGGCGGTTGCGAAAGGCCTCGAGAGGATATCGAGATGGGCCTTCGGCAACGTGGTGAGCGGCGCCGAGACGGGGCAATACGTAGTCGCGCTCGCCGACAACGCAGCCGCCGAATACATCGCCGCTAAGATATATTTCCCGGCGCCGCGGGATCCCGCCGAGGCCCTCGCGCGCGTCCACGCGGCTTTGGTGCTCGAGGCGTTGGACCACTTGCCCAAGTACGAGCCCATCTTCGTGTCGGGCGACGACCCCAGGCGCGAGTACTTGGCCAAAATAGCCCGTATAGGCGAGGGGAGGCGCGGGGTTATTCTTCAGGGGGGCGTCCTCGCGGGCGGGGCCCGCGCAGTGGCCTTGACGAGGCTCTTCGAGGTCAGAGGGCCCGGGCTCGTGAGGGTCCTGGACGTGCCCAAGAGGAAGTACTACGAGGCGGCTAGGGGAGGGCCGAGGCTCCCCGTCAGAGGGCTCGACGAGGTGGCGCCCGGCTTTTGGCAAATTGTTGAAATACAGGGCATCTAAGGCTCCATGGACTCGAGCCTAGAGGCGTATATAACTATAGGGATGGGGGCGGCCTTGTTGGCGTTCGCGGTGGCCGCGGCTACGTTGTTGTACATCTCGGGGATACCCACGACGACTTTGACCGTCCAGACGAAGCTGGGACCTCTCCAGATACAAGACGTGCCGGATCCCTCGGCCGTCGCCGCGGCGGCTATTAAAGCCCTGGCCTTGTTGGTGCTCGGGGTGGTCGGCGGAAAGCTCTTGGAGATAGGGCTTAGGGAGAGGCGCGAGGCCAAGAGATACGCTGAGCGGCAAAGTTGGCAACAATATCAAGACCTATACTATCAACAACAGTACTAGGTCACCACAACAAGAGGAATCTAAACGCCCTTTTGGCCGCCCAACGGCCTATCTGCGTCAAGTACATGGCCAAGAACAAGAGAGACATGGCGGATAGGGCGAAGGAGAGCCAAGTGAGCGCCACGTACGCCGGCGGCGGCAACGCGACGCCGATAGCTTGTTGGGCGCCGATTAGTATTCGGGCGTAGAGCACGGGGCCCACCACGGGCACTAAGGACGCCATTAGGCCGAAGCTGGCGGCGAGGGCTAGCTCGACGGCCGCCAACACGTCGGCCCAAGTCGATGCGTGAATGGCATAGACGAGGTATATGGCCAAGGCCATGGCGAGCGTTAAGTACAACCTCATAGACCTAGACCTTGCGCTGAAATATATTGGTTACGCGCCGCGGATAAGTTTAAATACGCCGACGATAAAGCGCATATGCCATCGCATGGGAGCTTGACCAAGGCGGGGAAGGTCAGATCGCAGACGCCCAAGATACCGCCGAAGCCCAAGAAGAACTTAACACCGCGGAGGAGGAACTCGCGCAACTACCGGAGGAGGATAATCTACGCCGCGTCGGCGGCGCAGCCGGCTGAGGCCGAATGAGCGATATAGCCGAGGCCCTCCTCAAGAGGGCCAGGGAGATCGACTCGCTTTTGTCCAGCATCGCCGAACACCACCCTTATTGGCCCGCCGCGCATTATTTAACCCAAGCGCTACAAGCCCTCTTCGAGAAATGGAATACAGATTTCTCCGACGAGGAGCTCGACGAGTTGATGTGGTATATCGATAAAGCCAAGGACTCCTTGCAGAAGCTAAGGCGCACGTAATCGCGGATTAGACGAACGCGGGGCCGCATCCCGGCGGCTTGTGATATTAATATACCGAGAGGTGTAGGAGTGGCTCCGAGTACTATAGTAAAACTCGCCTACATCTTCGGCGTATTGGCCGCGGCGCTCGCCTTGTATTTGTTGCTCCGCCCCTACTCAGTTATTACGTATTACTCGGGTCCGTTGAGGCCCGGCAACTTCACCGTGGAAGGGGTCTTGTTGATCCACATAAACAACACCAGCGATAGGGCCGTACGCGTGCCGGCGATCGTGGGCGAGTCCATCTACGGCGTCTCGGTCGCGGAGAACATCACGTTATCCGCCCCGCCTCGCGGATCAGCGCTTTACAACTTTACCTTTGCTAAATATCTATATATACCGAATTCTACGGAGCAGGTAAATATAACTATACAAAGTATAAAAATACCACTTATTAATAAAATATTAACAGTATTAATGGTAGTGTTCTTTATACTTATGTTTGCATTCCTAGTTATTGGGTATCTATTCCAGATTACATATAAAATCGGAAATACTGGCGGAGCTATAAAGGAGAATAGTTAAAAAGCTAAGAGAATTATAATTCATGCTCGGGAGGAAAACGATACTCCTGGCCGCCGCTCTGGCCGCCGTCTTGGTGCTCTCTGCGTATCTCTCAACAGCCCAAGCCACTCCGATGCCGCAGACGGTCACAGTCACGGAGGTCCCGAACAATCAAGTCCCGCTCTACTTCCAGAGCGGCAAGATAGATCTACACCTTAACCCATGGGCGCTTCCAGTCGACGTGTTGACGCGGCTACAACAGAACCCCAACTTGACGTTGGTCAGCCCGGGCATGATATCCGGCTACGACCTCTTGTTCAACCCATACCCGAGCAACAAGACGTTCAACCCGTTCGCCTATAGGCAGTTCCGCTTCCTCATGAACTACCTAGTGCACAGGACCGCGATCGTCGACCAAGTGTTCCACGGCTTGGCGACGCCTATGATCGCTTGGCCCGGCCCGTTCGCCCTCGACAGCTACGTGCTCATAGTGCCGTTTGTTTCACAGTTTAACATCCACTACGATCCCACATATGTCAACGCGTCGATATGGGCTCTCTTTAAGCAGATAAACCAGACGGACCCGGTCTGGCGCGGCAGAATACTGTGGAGGAACGGCTGGTACTACATACCGCCCAACTCGACGACGCCTCAGCCCGTCACAATAATATTCTTCATAAGAAACGATGACCCCTATCGTTACCAGATGGGCCTTATGTTCTCCGAGGCCCTTCAAACGCTCGGCTTCCAAGTGAAGCCGATATACGGCACTTTGACCGACGCCCTCAGCACAGTCTACGGCTCCAACCCCGCCGATATGGAGTGGCAGATATACACTGAAGCGTGGAGCATAACGCCGATGCCTTGGGACACAGGCGCTGGAGCCAGCTTCTGTGCCTCTTGGTCCGGTAACATGCCGGGCTGGGGCGAGCCGGGCTATTGGCAGTACGCGAATGCTACTATTGACAACATAACGCAGATGGTGTCGTCCGGCAATTTCACGAGCCTCGACCAGTTCAAACAACTATCCCAGGAGGCCCTCTCCATGTGCTTCCAGGAAGCCGTCAGAGTGTGGCTAGTGGCTAGGTCGGCCCCCTATCCTATCGTCAACAACCTCAAGAACTACATGCCGGCTGTGCTCGGCCTGGAGACGCCATACGGCGTTAAGTTCGCCTACGTGCCCGGCAAGAGCACCCTCACCGTCGGCATGTTGCACGTCAAGCAATTCCCGTGGAGCCCCCTCGGCTGGATAATATCAATGGACGCATACACCGCCGACGACATTCTCGGGTGGCTCTTCGACCCGTTCATGGCCTATGACCCGTTCTCAGGCGAGCCCATGCCCTATAGAGGCTCGTGGTCCGTCCAGCTGAGCCCCAACGGGTCCGCCATATACCCAGTGCCGCCCGACGCGGTGGTCTGGAACGCCACCCTCGGCAAGTGGGTGACGGTGGGACCGGGCCTCAAGGCCAAGGCCGTGATTAGGTATTATTACAACGGCACTTGGCTGGGCACTAACTGGCAGAACGGCCAGCCCATAACCATGGCCGACGTCTTGATGTACTGGTACTGGACCTTCGACTTAGCACAAGGTGCGCCGGACTTCGGCGCCAATGCCAAGTACATAGGCGATCTACAAGGCGCGTTGCAGCCAGGCGTCAGCACCATAGTAGGAATTCAGTTCTTCAAGAACGGCACAGCGGTCGTCTACTCTAACTACTGGTTCCCCGATCCCAACATAGTGGGCTCCTACTATGCCCCCTACTACAGTTGGTCCGTCCCGTGGGAGATATACGCGGCTATGTTCCAAGCATTTAAGGACGGCAAATTGGCCCTCACGAGGCCTGAGGCCAGGTCGATGAAAGTGCCGCAAGTCGACCTAACGGCCAGCGACAGCGCTCAAGTCTTAGCGAGCTATCTACAGCAATGGAGCCGGACGGGCTTTATATGGAACAACGGCTCTTGGGCCTGCGTGCCCGGGATGGGTTGTGTGCTAAGCGCTAACGAGGCCGTGCAAGACTACAACGCCGCGCTCAACTTCTACAACACCTACGGCCATCTATTCATAAGTAACGGCCCGTATATACTTAAGTCCATAGTATCAACCACGCCGCAATCGGCGGTGTTCGTGCTCTGGAGCGGATACCCGTTCAACTACACCTATTGGTACCACAAGGTATACGGCGCAGTGCCTTACGTGCCGCCCAACCCGTTGGCCCAGATAGTGTCCATATCGCCGACGACTCTAGTAGTCGGCCAAGACAACACCGTGACGGTGACGGTTCAGGGAGTCGGGCTACCCATCGCGTATGTGTACGTGACCAACCCCAAGGGCCAAGTGGTGTTCGCCCAGACGGTCAAGTCGAGCGCTCCGGGCCAGTTGACCTTCACGATCCCCGCTAGCGCCGTCTCCACGCCGGGCATCTACACGTTGAACATGTTGTTGTACACCGATAAAGTGACTGTGCCGACCACTTATTCGGCCACGTTGGCCGCCGTAGGGGCCATCACCGTGACGACGAGCACCACAGCGACTGTAACCACGGCAACCACTATGACTACGGTGACTACGGCAACCTCGGCCACGACAGTGGTGACGACTGTGACCTCTACGACGCCTGTCGTGCCCGGCTGGGTCTGGGCCCTCGTGGCCCTAGTGGTGATCCTGATAATAGTAGTGGCGTTCTTGGCGATCAGAAGGCGCTGAGGGACAAAATAAATACCTCTTTTTTCCTATATATTTTCTATGGGTCTATTTAGGACCTTGACTCTGAGAGCCCTCAACTTGGTAGTGCTATTATTCGTGGTGCTGTTCGTGATATCGTACGCGTTGTCGGGCCCGGCCTCTAAATTGCTAGAGACCCAGATACAGACCGAGGCGCGCGCCTTGGTCTCGCAGTTGGCCAAGACGGGGCACTACACGCCGCAACAAATCCAAGACCTCTATAACAGGATAGTTCAAGAGCTCTACAAGTCGTACGGCCTTGACCAGCCGGTCTACATACGCGTGTTCTACATAATATACAACATGCTCGTGTTCAACTGGGGCTATTCGTATTTCCCGGATATATATGGGGTCTCCTCTGGCAGAGTGGCCGACATAATAGCATCGGCCCTCCCCGGCACGATACTCCTCGATACCTTAGGCATACTGCTCAGCGCCTTCATCGGGATTCAGCTGGGGCTGAGGTCGGCGCTTAAATATGGCAGCAAGACTGACCGCGCGGTCATGTACTACGGCGCCGTTTCCAACGGCCTGCCCCAGTGGTGGGTCGGGATATTGTTCCTCTTGTTGTTCAGCTTCTACCTTCAGACTATAAAATCGCCTATCTACTTCCCATCGGGAGGGATCCTGAGCCCGCAATACTACGCCATGTGGTTTAACTCCCCTCTGTCGGTCTTGACCAACGCGGGCGCCCTCGTTGACTTGCTCTGGCATTTCGCATTGCCGTTGGCCACCGTCCTCGTGGTCAACGTAGGCGGCTGGGCCTACTTCGCCAGGACAGTCACGTTGAATACGGCGCAAGAGGACTTCGTGGTCTTCGCGAGGATAAAGGGGTTGCCGGAGGGGCGAATAACTAGCAGGTATATACTCAGGCCCGCGGCGCCCGCGATAATAACCAGCATATTCTTATCTTTGCCCTTCATAATCTTCGGCGGTTTTATAATAACCGAGGCGGTCTTCCGCTGGTGGGGGCTGGGCTACGTCTACAACCTCGCGATATTCGCCCCGACGCCTGATCTGCCCGTCATAGTGGCGCTGACCTACGCGTCTACTTTGTTGTATATAGTGTTGGTGTTTGTATTGGAGATACTCTATATAATTTTAGATCCGAGGATCAGGAGCGAGTGATCATGTCTCGCCGGGAGTTCAGAATACTTGGGATGACGCCGGGGGAGATATGGCGAGGCTTCATATCGACGGCCACGGGAAAGGTGGCGCTCGCCTTCTTCGCGGTGATGGTGGCCTTCTCGGCGTATGCCCTCGTGGCCCTTCCGCCCAACTTCGGTGCGTTGTGGAACACGCCATCGTATTGGCAAGCTAATCCGAAATACGCGCCTCCTGCTTGGATAAACGCGTTCACGGGCAACGCCTATGCGCCCCAGCTGGTCATAAACGATTTCAACTTCACGAGCGGCTCCAGCGGAGGCGTGGAGTACGCCGTGGCGTCGTTCGCCGTCTACAACGAATACGCAAATCCCTGGAGGAACATATACATGATCGTAAACAACCCGGGCATCTACAACGCCACAGCCGTGGCGTACCTCACCGTCGTGAGGCCCGACGGGAGGACCATACAGCTGGGCCCCATAGCGGTCAACAGCAAGTTCGTCGCGTTGGGCCTCTCGCCTCAAGTGATATCGCAAGTCAACTCGTTCTACCAGAACAACTTCGGCGTCAACAACGCAGTGCCGCAAGGCTCCTCGGCCATACCCTACCTCTTCTACACCTTAAAGGACGGCGAGTTGGCGCCGCTGAAAGGCCCATATAAGTTCACTATTACTATCTACTCCTTCGGGCAGACTGCTGTGGAGAAGAAGGACTTCGTCGTGATAATGGAGGGCAACGTGTACGGCCTCATGGGAACCGATTTCCTAGGCCACGACCTCTGGCTGGGGCTTCTAGCGGGCTTCCCCATCGACCTCGCTGTGGGCTTGTTGACGGCGGCCATCGTCGTGGCCTTGGCCATCCTAATCGGCGTGATCTCGGCCTTTTACGGAGGGCTAATCGACGAGATACTCACGAGGGTCACGGACTTCTTCATTCTATTGCCGGCCTTTCCTCTGCTCATAGTGTTCTCCGTATTGTTCCAATGGAGCATATGGGACGCGGTCGTGTTCTTGGCGGCGGTCTCGTGGGGCGGCTCTGCTAGGATCATACGCGCCATGGTGCTCCAGATAAAAAGTTCCCAGTTCATGGAATCCGCGATGGCCCTCGGAGCCGGGAAAGGCTGGATATTGCGCAACCACGTATTGCCGATGGTAATGCCGTATACCCTCTATCTGTTCGTGGTCAACGTGCCGGGCGGCATCTTGACCCTATCTGCTATAAACTTCTTCAACTTGGCCGGCGCCGAGCTGCCCACGTGGGGGAACATTCTCGCATATGCCAATGAGTTCGGCGCATTGACCTCAGGGTACTGGTGGTGGGTTGTGCCGCCCGGGCTGCTCATCACGTTCGTGGCGGTGACGTTCATACTAGTAGCCATGGGCCTCGAGCCCGTAGTTAACCCAAGGCTGAGGCACGCGTGACCATGCCGCTCTTGGACGTCAGAAACCTCAAGCTCTACTACGGGACCGCCAAAGGCGTGTTGAAGGCGCTGGACGGCGTGTCCTTCGAGCTCGAGGAGGGCGAGACCCTCGCGGTCGTGGGGGAGACAGGCTCTGGGAAGTCGACGTTGGCTAAGGCCATAACTAGGGTATGGGAGCGTAACGTGGTGCTCGTGGACGGCGAGATATACCTAGAGGGCGAGGAGGTGCTCCACATGCCAGAGGAGAGGTTCAGGAAAGAGATCCGCTGGCGCAAGATCGGCATGGTGCCCCAGGCGTCGATGAACGCGCTCAACCCCGTGATCACCGTGGGCGAACAGATGGTAGAACCCCTGGTTCTCCAAGGCGTCCCGAAATCGGAGGCCCTCAAGATGGCCGAAGACGCGCTCGAGTCCGTGGGCCTCCCGAGGGACACTATTCGCCGCTATCCGCACCAGCTCTCGGGCGGCATGAGGCAACGCGTGGTGATAGCCATGGCCATAATGATGAGGCCGAAGTTGCTCATACTAGACGAGCCCACGTCCGCTCTAGACGTCATAACTCAAGCCAATATCATGAACTTGCTCAAGGAGCTCAAGGCTCGCTTGAAGCTTAGCTATATATTCATCACACACGACTTGGCCCTAGCCAGCGAGCTCGCGGACTCGGTGGCGGTCATGTACGCCGGCAAGCTCGTGGAGATAGGAAGCGCCGACGACGTCTACGCCGCCCCGGCCCATCCATATACGCAAGGCCTCATCGCCAGCATGCCCACGTTGAGAGTCGACAAACAGCTATCCTATATACCGGGCGAGGTGCCGAGCCTCATCAATCCGCCGAGAGGGTGCCGTTTCCACCCCCGTTGTCCCTACTACTCAAGCGACAAGAGCTTAAAGGGGCTTTGCGACGACAAGGAGCCCCCGGCCTTCGAGATAAAGCCGTGGAGCAACAGACGCCATCTGGCGGCTTGTTGGCTCTATCAATTTAAATCGGGGACTTCGTAGGGGCCATGGCGGTTAAGCTGGCCGAGGACGCGCCTTGGGTGCGCCCCGACTCGTTAGTGGTGGCGCATAGGCTAAGGCTCTGGTACTCAGTCAAGAAGGGCCTCTTCTCGAAACCCATCTACGTGAAGGCCGTCGACGACATAAGCTTGAGCGTGGCCAAGGGCGAGACCCTCGCGGTCGTGGGGGAGTCCGGCTCTGGGAAGTCGACGTTGGGCAGAACCCTCATAAGGCTCTTGAAGCCGACTGGCGGAGCGCTGTACTTCGACGGGAGGGACGTGACGAACGCCGAGGAGTCCGAGCTGAGGGGCTGGTTCAGGAGGAGGGTGTCTATAATCTTTCAAGACCCCTACTCGAGCCTGCACCCCTACCACAGCGTGGGCTTCATCCTCGAGGAGCCGTTGATAATACACAAGGTGCCCAAGGAGGAGAGGGCGGAGAGGGTTTACAAGGCCCTCGAGGAGGTCAAGCTGACGCCGCCCGAGGACTTCATAAACAAATACCCGCACATGCTCTCAGGCGGCCAGAGACAACGCGTGGCGATAGCGCGCGCCATAATCCTAGGCCCCGACTTCGTGGTGGCGGACGAGCCGGTCTCGATGTTGGACGTGTCGGTTAGGGTGGAGATCCTCAATCTGCTCAAGGAGGTCCAGAGAAGGCACAACGCGGCCTTCCTCTACATCACCCACGACATATCCACGGCCAAGTACTTCAGCGATAACATAGCGATAATGTACGCCGGCAAGTTAGTCGAATACGGCCCGTTCCGCTCCGTCATAGGTGAGCCGGCCCATCCCTACACGCAAGCGTTGATAGAGGCGATACCCGACCCCGACCCCAAGAACAGGTTGAGGACGAGGAAGGTGGCGCCCGGCGAGCCCCCCAATTTGGCCAACCCGCCTCCCGGCTGCCGTTTCCACCCTCGTTGCCCATTCGCCATGGATATATGTAAAAGGGAAGAGCCCCCCATGGTGGAGGTGAGGCCCGGCGTCTACACGGCGTGTTGGCTCTACGTCAAGCGCTGAATTGGCGGGGGCCGCGTATTGGGTTCAAGTGCGTTCTATGCGGCGAGTGCTGCCGCCTTTATTGGGTGCCCTTGACGCATAAGGACCTCTTAAGGATCAGCAAGATCGGCCTCGACCCCCGCGAGTACGCGACGCACGTCCCCAAGGACGCCGTGGGCGAGTGGGGAGTCCCCTCGTTTCTCCTCTCCGACGGGCGGGAGCACTACTTGGTGTTGAAGAAACGACTCGACGGCTTTTGCGTCTTCGTGAGGCTGAGGAACGGCCGCTTCGTCTGTTCTATATACGACGCGCGGCCGATTACCTGCCGCTTCTACCCCTACGTGTACGTCCCAGG
This sequence comes from Thermoproteus thermophilus, assembly GCF_055392855.1. Classification (NCBI taxonomy): domain Archaea; kingdom Thermoproteati; phylum Thermoproteota; class Thermoprotei; order Thermoproteales; family Thermoproteaceae; genus Thermoproteus; species Thermoproteus thermophilus. The sequence goes on along the minus strand of NZ_AP042466.1, from coordinate 1,147,015 downwards.
CGACGTGATCAAGTTCGAGCTCGCCGAGGGGGCCGCGGAGTTCTGCCCGGGCATCGGCAAAGGCCCTGTCAACGACCTATCCGCCGAGGCCGAGGCGGCGCTTCTCAGAGAGGAGGAGCTTGAGGAGTATAAGGCCTTCGTGAAAGAGTGGAACTCCTTCGCTCAGTCTAGGCCCGAGGAGGCGTCGTTTAGGCGCTTCCTCGAGGAGGCGTTGAGGCGCGCCGGCGGCGAGGGGGCAACGCTTTAATCGAGCCCCGCTCGGCTGGGCGTGGTGAGGAGGGGCGAATGGGTCCTCTTAGTGGCTGAGGACGGCTACAAGCTCGTGGTGAGACACACTGGCAGGAGGATAGAGACCATAAAAGGCTTCGTGGAGGCCGCGGCGTTGGACTCGGCCGAATACGGTAGCGTGGTCCCCACGTCGTTGGGGCATAGGCTTTACGTCTTGAGGCCTACGCTGTACGACGTGCTGCCCCGCTTGAGGCACGCTACACAAGTCGTCTACCCGGCCGACGCCGAGTTCATATCCCTAGTAGCCGGCATAGGGCCCGGCTCCGAGGTCGCCGAGGCGGGGACCGGCTCCGGCTACCTCGCGTGCATGTTGGCGTGGAGGGTGGGCCCGCAAGGCAGAGTGCTCACCTACGAGGCGAGGGAGGACTTCGCCGAGATAGCTTGGGGCAACATAAAATCGCTGGGGCTCGAGGGAGTCGTCGACTTGGTGGTCTCCGACGTGACGAAGTCGGGCTTCGGCGCCGAGGGGCTAGACGCCGTGGTCCTCGACATGGGCGCTCCTTGGAATGCGCTGGACGCGGCCCTCGAGGCGTTGAGGCCCGGCGGCGTCTTGGTCGTGTTCAGCACGAGCGTGGACCACGCCCAGAAGAGCCTAGCCGCCATGAGATCCCGCGGCGTCCTCGACGTGAACATGGCCGAGCTGTTCGTGAGGCCTTGGAAGGCAACGCCCGGGGAGATGCGGCCTGAGACCAGGGCCGTGGTCTTCACGGGGTTCGTGATCTGGGGAAGGGCGCCGCCCGCTCGCGGACCACACACATTTTTAACCCGCTCGTGACGAAGTCCATGCAGTTGATCAGAGCCGCGAGGCCCCATCCCAGGGACAAGCTGAAGAGCAATCTGATGGAGTGGTTCCACTGGCTTCTGCGCGAGGCCGAGATCTACGATATAAGATACCCCGTCAAGGGCGCCTTCGTCTGGAGGCCTTACGGCATGAAGATAAGAAGGCTCGTCGAGTCCATAATAAGGGAGTTGCACGACTCGACGGGACATCAAGAGGTCCTCTTCCCCGTGTTTATCCCCTACGAGTTCTTCAGCAAGGAGTCCCAACACATAAGGGGCTTCGAGTCCGAGGTCTTCTGGGTCTCGAAAGGCGGCGAGGCTGGGGAGAGGCTGATATTGAGGCCCACGTCGGAGACCGCCATAATGCCCATGTTCAAGTTGTGGATACAAGACTACAAGGACCTCCCGTTGGCCGTGTACCAAATAGTCAGCGTCTTTAGGGCCGAGACCAAGATGACGAACCCCATGATAAGGGTCAGGGAGATAAGCATGTTCAAGGAGGCGCACACAGCGCATGCGGATAGGGAGGACGCGGAGAGGCAAGTCAAGCTGGCGGTCGAGATATACAAGAAGATATTCGACACGCTTTGCGTTCCCTATTTGATATCGCGGAGACCCGACTGGGATAAGTTCGCAGGCGCCGTCTACACCATAGCCTTCGATACCATATTGCCTGACGGCAGGACTCTGCAGATAGGCACCGTCCACTACTTGGGCACGAACTTCTCCAAAGTCTTCGAGGTCACTTACCTCAAGCCCGACGGGAGCCACGACTACGTCCACACCACGTCGTACGGGATAAGCGAAAGGAGCATAGCTGCTATGTTGATAATGCACGGCGATAACGCCGGCACGACGCTCCCGCCGGTCGTGGCGCCTATCCAGGTAGTGATCGTGCCGATAATATACGGCGAAGAGAGGAAAGTCGTCATGGACGCGGCGACGAGCGTCCTGGAGAGGCTGAAGGCCGCGGGAGTGAGGGCGCATCTGGACGACAGAGAGGACAAGACGCCCGGCTGGAAGTTCTACTATTGGGAGCTGAAAGGCGTGCCGCTGAGGATCGAGATAGGGAAGAAGGACTTGGAGACGAAATCCGTCGTGGTGGCCAGAAGGGACACGCTCGAGAAGTACTCGGTCGCGCTCGACGAGCTGGAAGACGCCGTGAGGAGGCTCTTGGCAGAAGTCGAGGAGAGCTTAAGGCGCTCTGCTTGGGAGAGGCTTAAGGCCTCTGTGGTCAAGGCCGAGGGGCTCGAGGACGCCAAGAAGGCGATAGAGGAGGGTAAAGTCGTCGAGGTGCCCTGGAGCGGCGATAACGACTGCGGCTTGAGGATATCCCAGACGCTGGGGGCCGACGCCTTGGGCGTTCCGGTCGACTCGCAAGCCGATGTGGGCGGCGGCGATCTGCGCGACTTGGCATGCCCCGACAAGAAGGCCAGCTTCTGGCTTAGGCTCTCGGAGCGCTACTAGTTATCCTCTTGGCCACATACACGGCGCAGGTCCAGCTCAAATACGGCAAAGGCCCTATCGAGACCCACTTGGCCTTGCCCCTCAAGAACTCCTCGTCCTCCCTCGACAAGCCGTCTTGGTCCCCGACTATTATCAACGAATCCCGGGTTATCTCGACCTCGTCTATATCGACGCCCGATTCGTGTAAGTAATAAACCGGCCCCCTCCAGCTCGCCACGAGCTCCCGCAACGACGATTTATACCGCTTCAGGCCGAGGAGCTCCTGCGCCAGCTCCCTAGCGCTTCTAGCCCGGGCCCTCTCTACCTCCACAACGACGTCGTCGCAGAAGAGGAGATAGACCTTGACGGCCCCGGCCCTCAACGCCTCCAAGGCGAAGTCCAAGAGCACGTCGGCTCTGCCCTTGACCAACGGCTCCGGCGGAAAATCCCGCCAACAAGCCGTATCAGACTTTATCAAGAAGCTCAAACCGCTAGCGGCGCCCTCTTCTTCCTCTCCTCCCTGGGCCTCACCTTGATCAAGCCGAAGAATATGGCGCAGTTTATGCAGTAAGTCCTCGTGATGTAGTACTTGGGTATTATCGCGCCTTGTTTTTCGAGCTCTTTCGCCAGGTCGGGAGGCACGGGGCTATAGGGGATCGTGACCCTCACGGCCTTGGATCTCGGCATCAGCTTTCCGCAGTTGTCGCAGTGCACTACGGGCTCGTGCCCTTTATCGCCCTTATGTCGACCTCGATTTTTCCTTTTCTTAGGCATACGGCGCCCAGACAGCTGGAGTTTTTTAAAACTTTCGGGCGCCAGATCGGCGTACTAGTATTAATAACTAAGTTCGAGGCGGTCCCGTGATCGAGAAGCTTAGGAAGTACGTGAATTTGGACAAAATCGGCTCGTATATACCGTTGCCTGCCGACCTCGTCACGGCGTTGTCCTTGGCCGTGGCGCTGGGGGGTCTGCCGCTTGTCTGGATATACGGAGTTCCGGCGTGGCTCTTGATAGGCGTAGTGGGCCTTCTCGACGTGCTGGACGGCGCCGTGGCGAGGGCCAAGGGCACCGCGGGGAGGCCGGGCGCTTTGTTGGACTCCGCCCTTGATCGTTACACGGACTCCGTGATATTGCTCTACTTCTACTGGGCCGTCCCCCCTCTTATAACCTACGCCTCGCTCGTGGGGACTTTTCTAATAAGCTACGTGAGGGCCAGGGCGGAGTCGCTGGGCCTCTCCATGCGCGGCGTCGGCTTCATGGAGAGGGCCGAGAGGCTGATCTACCTCATATGCGCGTCCCTCCTCGGCGTTTTCGACAAGGCCTTGTTGGTCTGGGCTCTCTACCTATACGCAGTCTTGGTCAACGTGGCGGCAGCCCTCCGAATCCTCTTAGCCTATAGAGCGCTTAGGCGATGAGCTTATTTACCGAGCTCATCGCCATCCTATGAGCTTGGTGGCGCGGATATCAAACGGCAAGGTCGTCGAGAAGAAGGTAGTGGAGGAGAAAGTCGTAGACGCCGTGAAGAGGGAGGGCGCCCAGCTGCTCAATAAGTGGAACCCCGCGCTCTCCGACTTCATAATATTGAGGGACTTCGTCACGTTGAGCTTCCAGGCGCCTATAACCAGGGAGTTGTTGGAGAAAATAAGGGAGTTCTCGCCGAAAAGAATAGGCGATAGGATAGAGGTCACCGTGCCGGTCTTCGAAGTGGTCTACAACAGCACGTGGACGGGCGACATCATGAAAATCGACGACGCGGTGGTGATAGCGCCCCATATCGACGACTCCTCCGACGAGCAGATCATAAACTCCGTACTGCAAGAGCTGGCGGAACCCGCCGAGGAGTAGCCGAGGCGCGTCTCGCCGACAAGGCTTGCTGGTCTTTCTTCAACCGCCGTTATCCGACCAGCTTGGTCACGCCTCTCAATTCCTCCATGGTGAAGCCGAGCGCCTCGAGCACTTGTTCTACTGTCGTCGCCATGAGGTCTATGTACTTCTTCTCGTCTATCTCGTCGATTCTAGCCAACTGCACCGGCTTCACGCCGAGCGCGTCGCGGGTCTTGATATAGGCAACGACGTCTCCTTTGCCCAACTTGATCCCTGCTACTTTGCTCAAGATCTCGGCGGCTTTCACGTGTTGGGGCTTGTTCTTCGTGTACTCGTCCAAGTCCTTGTTGAGCGATGTCTTAATGGTCAATTTATCGAGCGTTATCCTCCTCTCCCTGAGCCTCGTTTCGTAGTCCTTGACCAGCTCGGATATCTCCTCTCTGACCTTGAACAAGTCGTCCAAGCTGTTAACTGCCTTGAGCTTCTCCACTATCTCGTCCAAAAACTCCTTGACGAAGATAGGCGCGTTGCGCTTCTTCCCCACAAGCCCCTTTATCACCACTCCGCCGTCTGCCGTAACGCCCAGATAGTTCTTCTTCCTCCCGCTGAATAACACAAACCTATAGACCTTGTCTAGGTCTATATCTATGCCGAGCTTCGCGGCGTAGTCCATCAACCCCTTCACCTTCTCGTCGCTCGCCCCGAGGAGGAACAAGCTATCGGTATCGCCGTATATGGGCGCCATGCCCAGCTCTACCGCCCTCAACACAGTGCTGGTCATGACGTACCTCGCGAGGGCGGTCGTCAGCTCGGCCACGGGCGGGCAGTAGAGCGGGAACGTCTCAGCCCCGAAAACGCCGTAGGAGGCGTTTATGAACACCTTCATGGCGCTCTGGACCACGTCGTAAAGCGCTCTTTCTTGAGGCGAGGGGGCGCTCTTGGCCAGCTTCTTATACACGTGCACCCTCAAATCGCGTAGTATCCCCACGAGGAGGCTGGTTATCCCCCTCCGCTTCTTGCATATCCAATGCGGCAGCTCGGCTATGGGCCTCTCGGCGTTCTCGTCGTTTTGGCAATTCACGGTCTCGTACGAGAGGTTCCATTTGCTGATAACAGAGGGGTACAAGGACGCGAAGTCCAACACGTAGATGTTGAAGAAGACGCCCGAAGGCGGGTCCAAAACGACGGCGCCGGCGTATTTCTTGCCCTTTATGACCGCCTTGGTGTACGTCTTCCCCCTAGACGCCAAGATGTCCTCTTGGTTGGGTATCAGCCAGCCCCTCCTCCTGTGTTCGTAATACAGCATATTCCTGATCCACGCCGATACTTGAGACCTCGTCAAGTCCTCGGGAGGCAGCTTGGCTATTCTGGACAATAATACAATCAGCTTCATGACGAGCTCGTCGTTGTACAAAGTGAAGTAGAGCGTAATGAAGGCGTCGCGGAAGTTGTACTCGGCCAGCTCGTCCAACGGGAGCGAGGATATAACGCCTTGTCTTTCTACTTTGCCTACGCCTAGTATGGCCGAGGCTATTGCGTCCAGCCCTCTCTCCCCTCTGTAGACGCCGCCGAAGGCGTAGACCTCGACGGCCTTTATGGCGAAGAACTTATAGAGGTCTATGTGAATGCCGGGGGCGACCGTCACGTAGTCCCTCCTGGCGACTATGGGTATCTCCTCCTTCTTGAAGCCGAGTGCCAGAGCTCTGTTGTAGAGATACGGCAGATCGAAGTTGTCGCCATTGAAGGACACGACTAAGGGGTATTGGACCAATGTCTTGAACACCTCGGCGAGTAGGTCGTATTCGTTATCGAAGAAAATAACGTCGAAATCCGCGTCGACGAAAGCGCTCAAGTCGACCTCCACGCCGGGCCTCTTGAGGAGGAGGACTCTGCGCAAGCCGTCGCTACCCACGAGCGCGACGGAGACCACCTCGTACTGGGCGTCTTTGGGGTTCGGCACCTTGTTCTCCTGCGGAGTGAAGACCTCTATGTCTATCGCGACTCGTTTTATGTGGGGCACGGGGGCTTGGAAGAGCGGTATCCAGTTGGAGGCCTCGGCCCTCTCGTCGTCGGAGGAGAAGACCGAGGATAGGCTCTTGGCGACCTCTTGCGGTATCTCCACCTCCACGGGGACCAAGCCGTTGCCCTCGCCTCTATACCACATGCCAGGTATTATCCCCTTGTCGAAGAGGTAGCTGTGGTGGTACTTTATCTTGGACTCCCAAGTCTTGGGCAGTAGGTCTCTGATGGACTTCCTCCCGCCTCCGATGGACAAGGGGTCCTTGGCGTAGACCTTGCTGACGACTACTTTCCTGTCGGCCAACGCGTCGTACTTCTCTACTACTTCTATGTGGCTGAACCCTTGATGCTTCAACACCTCCGGGAACTTCTCGGCGATTACTTCGGGCGGCAGATCCGATATCAAGTAAGGCCTATGTCCCGTGTTGTCGTACCAATAATACACGACGTCGTTGGCTGGATCGTATAGCTTCACGAGCGCCTTGCCCTCAGCGCCGTCGTAGGTGACCGAAAGGACGATAGATGGAGGTATCGAGGAGGAGACAACGCCTTTTATCCTATACTCGGCCACTTCCTCCTCCTCGAATTCGCGAGTTTCCTCCTCCTCTTCGAGGAAGACCTCCTCTTCGCGCACTTATCCTACTACGAGACACGTTAAAAACTGAGCAACGGTATTATCGGCCAAGGCCGAGACATCGCGGTGAAAACATTTAAAGGGCTACGCAGAGCACCATATATGGTCATTTACGTTTCACCGCATAAGAACGACGCGAAGACGACCATGTCTACGGATCTCAAGAAGATCTTATTGACAGAAGTCATAGGCGAAGTTATACAAGGGGTTACTATATTGGACTCGCGAGGAGTGCCAGTAATACACCATTTACCTAACACCCTAACCGCTAAGACCTTGAGGCAAGTCTCTAACCTAATCGAGCTGGTCAACATCATCAAGCAGAATCAAGACGAAAGTCTCGGCGATTTCCAATACGTCATGGTGAAATATATGAACTATAAAGTTGGTATATTCGAGTTGCCCAATAAAAAAGGTTGGCTCATAGTTTTTATAAATCCGCTTTGGCATATAGAAAACGTAATCCCAAAAATAAGACAATTTTCTTACAAGATAGCACAAGTAATTACTTAGAACGGCCTAAGGCTTGATGGGCCCTCGCAAGCTCGTCTCTGGCTAGGGCCACTATCAAGTTCAACTCGCCGGCCAACACCGCCGACGCTACTATCTCGGCGAACTTCAACGCGTTCGTGCCCGGCGGATCTCCAGATCCCGCCACGCCCAATATCGACAACGCCTCGCGCTGCGTGGGCAGCCAAGTGCCCCCGCCGACGGTGCCCACCTCGAGGCTAGGCAACGTAACCGATATGTAGAGCCCCTCCTCCCTGGGCTCGGTCCAAGTTATGCCCATGCTAGACTCGACGACTTGCGCCACGTCTTGGCCCGTCGCTATGAATATAGCCGCTATTATGTTGGCGAAATGAGCGTTGAAGCCATACGAGTGCGCCAACGCCGAGCCGAGCAGGTTCTTCCTGACGTTGACCTCGTGGACCGCCTCCGGGGTGACGCCGAGCTTGGAGAGGACGTCGCGCCTCACGAGGGCCTCCGCGATCACGGTCTTCCCCCTCCCCATGAGGAAATTCACCGCGTTGGGCTTCTTGTCCACGCACATGTTGCCGCTGAGTGCCACGAGCTTGGCCTTGGGGAAGTTCTCTTGTATATACGTAGCGGCGGCCTCGGAGGCTATAGTGGCCATGTTCATCCCCATGGCGTCCCCAGTCTCGAAGACTAGCCTAAGCCACACGTTGTTGCCCACCACGAAGGGCTGGATATCCTTCAACTTGCCGTGCCTAGTCGTGGACTCAGCGGCCCTCTTTATCTCCTCCCTATGGGCGTTAACCCACTCTAAGAACTCCAAGGCGTCGGCGAGCGAGGGGAGCTTGAAGAGGGGGGCTCTCGCCATTCCGTCCCTCAGAACTCGGGCGCGAGCTCCGCCCGACTCCGTGACGAGCTTGGCGCCTCTATTGACCGAGGCCACGAGGGCGCCCTCGGTGGTTGCCAACGGTATGTAGTAAAGGCCGCGGGCGTAGGCGCCCTCGATTAGGAGAGGCCCCGCGATCCCTATTGGTATTTGGGCCGCCCCTATCGGGTTCTCTATGTTCCTCCCCACGGCCTTGTTGAAGTCGATGACCGTCGACCCTATTGCGTCGAGCTTCACGCCCAGCTTCCTCTCCAAGTACCTCCTCCTGTACTCGGCGGCCTTATTGGAATCGCCTAAGGCCTTGTCCAGCTCGTGTAGCTTCAGTTTCCCGTTATCGATCGCCTCGTAGACCTCCTCCACTCAACGTTTTAATACATTGTCTTATTACGTTTTCGATGCGAGACGTATGGATAAACGGCACGGCTATGGCCCAGACGGGCCGCCACTACGGGCTTAACGCCGACGAGATGGCCGCGCGGGTGTTGGATGAGGCCCTCAAGGACGCGGGCTATCCGGAGATCGAGGCCTTGTTCGTCGCCTCGGCGACTGCGGAGCAAGCCGATAAACAACAGATGTTGGGCGCCTATATAGCGTCCCGCCTAGGCCTCGACAAAATAGCCACGTACAGAGTCGAGAACGCGGACGGCTCGGGCGGGGCCGCCCTCATGGCGGCGGCCATGGCCATACGATCCGGCCTATACAGTTGCGTGGGCGTCGTCGGCGTAGATAAGCCCAACGACGTTTTGTCCAACCAACAACAAGATATATATTCAACTGCCACGGATACAGTCTACGAGAGGTATTTCGGCGCAACGCCGGCGGCCCAAGCCGCTATAATGGCCAAGGTGTACTTGGCCAAGTACGAGTACAAGTACGAGGACCTCGCCTTGTGGCCCGTGTTGATGCACAAGAACGGGGCCTCGAACCCGTACGCCTACATGAGGAAGCAAGCGAAGGTGGAGGACGTCCTGGAGAGCGAGCTCGTCAGCGATCCGCTGAGGCTCTACGACGTCGGCCCCATGGCCGACGGCGCTGCTGCCGTGGTGCTGTGCGATAAAAGGGGCGTCGCTAAACTGTTAGGCATGTGGACCGTCACCAACGCAATTCCCTTCAACAACAGGCCCGACTACGACGTGTTGTACTCGGCGAAGGAGGCCGCCGAGAGGGCCTACAGAATGGCCGGCATAACGCCGCGCGACGTAGCGACCGCCGAGGTGCACGACTCCTATTCCATATTCGGCGTGTTGGCCGCCGAGGCGCTCGGGCTGGCCCCCCGCGGCGGTCTGCTCGCGGCGCTTAAATCCGGCTCCGATCTGAAGGTTAACTTAAGCGGAGGGCTGAAGAGCAGAGGCAACGTCATGGGCGCGACGGGCGTATACCAAGCCGTGGAGGTGGTCTGGCAGCTCCTCGGCCGAAGCCCGTTCAAGAAAGCCGATGGATCCATAGGCGTGATCCACTCCATGGGCGGCGTCGACAAGGTGTCCACAGTGGTCGTGTTGGGGGTATAGGACGTCATGCTCGATATCGACTTCTGACGTTATGGAATATAGCAAAATATATAAATAAGGCGCGTACGGCAGTACATGGAACACGAGTCGGTGCCTCTGTATTGGCGCAACATCACAGCCTATTATAGGCTGGTCGCCAAGCGTTGTAAGAAATGCGGCGAGGTGTACTACCCGCCGGTCCTCAAATGCGCCAAGTGCGGCTCCGCGGAGCTCGAGGACTACCAGCTGCCCCACGAGGGCGAGCTGGTGGAGTTCACGGTGCTGAGGTCCGTCCCCACGGATTTCGTGAAGCAGAAGCCGCTCGTCATAGGGCTAGTGAAGCTGGGCCCCGTGAAGGTCTTGGGGCAAATAGTAGACGCTGTGCCCGAGAAGCTAAAGCCGGGCCAGAGGATTGAGGTGGTCTTCAGGCGAGTCGTCGTGGACGGCAAATACGGCCTAGTCATGTACGGCTATAAGTTCAGGCCGAGGCCATGAGGACCGGCATAGTGAGCTGGGGGGCATATATACCGAAGTACCGCATCAGGACAGAAGATATAGCGGCTACGTGGGGCGACGACCCGCAGAAGATAATCGACATGTATCTGGTCTACGAGAAGTCCGTGGAGGGATACGACGAAGACGCGGTCACTATAGCCGTGGAGGCCGCCAGGAGGGCTCTGAGGAGGGGCGGCGTGGACCCCAAAAGGATAGGGGCTGTGTACTCGGGCACGGAGTCTAAGCCGTACGCGGTCAAGCCCATATCGTCTATACTGATAGACGCCTTGGGCTTGCCCAACAACGCCTTCGCCGTCGATATGGAGTTCGCCTGCAAGGCGGCCTCGGACGGCATAGTGGCCATAACGGGGCTCGTGGAGTCGGGTAGGATAGAATACGGCTTAGCGGTCGGCACGGACACCTCGCAGGGGGAGCCCGGCGAACACCTCGACTACTCGGCCAGTAGCGGAGGAGTCGCCTACGTGATAGGCAAGGACGGCGTGGCGGCCGAGTTCGAGGCCATATACACCTACAACTCCGACACCCCGGACTTTTGGCGCAGAGAGGGCTCGCCGTATCCCATGCACGGGGAGGGCTTCACGGGGGAGCCCGCCTATTTCCGGCACGTAGTCGGCGCGGCCAAGGGGGTCATGGAGAAATACGGCTATAAGGTCTCGGACTTCGCCTATGCTGTCTTCCACCAGCCCAACGGCAGATTCCCCATGAGGGCCGCGGCTATGCTGGGCTTCCCCGCCGAGAAGGTAAAGCCGGGCGTAGTCGTGACCCACATAGGCAACACGTACAACGCCTCAGCCCTCATGGGGCTAGCGAGAGTCTTGGAACAAGCGAAACCGAACGACAAGATTCTGCTAGTGACCTTCGGCTCCGGCGCGGGCTCCAACGCCTTCGTGTTGAACGTAACCGATTTGATCCTCGAGAGGCAGAAATCCGACGTGCCCAAAGTCGACGAGATGATCGCGGATAAGATATACATAGACTACGCCATGTATTTAAAGAATAGAAAGATGATAAAGCTCTTCGAATAACTCCATCCCCCTTTTAATACAGAGGGCGTTGGCTGGAGGCGTGCAAGCGGCGGGCCTACGTCGTTTCTATTCCGAGAGGCCGACGGCCTTACGCAATACGTCGACGGCGAAGGCTGTTGAGCCGAACGCGGAGTTCTACGAGGACGAGCCGTGGCGTTTTCGGGCATCTAGAAGAATGCCAACACGACGAGCGGGCTCTCGTCGGCCGCGCCACAGCGCTGTGGACCCCTCTCGGCCTCGGATTTCCCCTTCCGAGATGTTAGCAGCTCGCCGAGGCGCTAGGGCTTGTGGACATATATCGGATATCCCCGCGGCCCAGCGACGCGCGGAGCCCTTCGCGCGCAGGGCGCGGGCGATAATATCGTTTTTATAGACTTTTAAGTTAAAAATTCGTGCGTAGAGTTGTCTATGCCCCGCAGGCCTACCGACAAGGTTTTACAGAGGAAGGACCAGATAGTGGAGTTGTTGAAAAAGCACGGAGAGCTCACGACCAGCGCTATAATGAGGCTCACGGGCATGAGCCACTCGCAGATCTTCTACGTCTTGAAGATACTAGAGCGCGAGGGGGTGATAAAGGAGGTGAGGCGCGGGAAGATAGCGTATTGGCGCCTCAATGTTGAGCAAGAAAGCGGACTTAAAGAACAGTGAGCTGATAGGCGTACTCGGGGCCTCTATTATCTGCGCGAAACAAGGCTGCGAGGCGGACGGCCCCGAGATCCGCATAGGGCCCCACACCATTAGGCTATACCAAGGCCCGCCCAAGGCGGAGGCTCCGAGGAGGGAGAGGGGAAAACAGTTGAGCTTGTTCGACCTCACCAAGAGCGCAACGCGCGGGGCGGTCGAGGCCCAAAGGCGACCCGGCGTGGGGGAAAGGCCGAGGAAGCCCGAGGCCAAGAGGGAGGAGGCGCCTCCCAACAAGGAAGAGCAACCTGCGGCCGCCGCGAAGCTCGAGCGGCGGGAGGCCTTGCGGGTCGAGGATGTCTCCGCGGTCCAAGCCCCCCAGCAAGAGTCGGGGGATCGGCTCGATCGGGCCAGGCTAGTGGAGAGCGTGGCGGGCGCCACGGGCCTCAGCCCCGTCGACGCGGAGCGCGTGCTGAACGCCATCATGACGTACCTCTCCAGCTACCCGAGCGTGGGCGTGTTGAGGCTTCTAGACGATATTAGGAGGAGCGCCAAGGTGGACCCCGATATTGTCAAACGTGTCTTAAACGTATTGAGGGCCTACGACGTAGTGGAGCTACACGAACTCGGGGTAGTGAACTTGAAGAAGAGGGTGGAGTTCAAAACGGAGACGAGGCTCTAGCTGGCTGCCCTGCGCGCAGGCACGTATGCCTCCGTTCTGTGCCCCTTGACCGCCAATACTAGATCGCCCCTCTCCTTCAACGCCCTGAGCGCTTTTTGGGCCACAGTCATCTTAACGCCGTATTTGTTAGCGACGTCGTACACAGTGACGACGGGCATCGACTGAACGTCCTTGGCCAACGCCTCCAGCAACTTGTCGAACGCGGATTGGGCTTGCCTCTTGGCGCCCCCCTCCTCCTTCTTCTTAGCCTTAGCTTGCGCTTGTTGTTGCTGTTGTTGGGCTTTTTCGGCCTTCTTGGCCAATTGGCTCAAAGTCGGCCTCTTCTTGCCGCCCATGAGGTATTGGGTATAGCCTATTTATAAGCTTAAGCCGTCAGCGTATACGTCGCCGACGTGTAGCCTTGAGTCCTCTAGGGTTTTTCACAACTACGTATTTAAATAGGGTTTAAAAAGTGGGTATGGAATCTTCTAAACGCCACGGCCCCTCTCACAAGATAGAGAACATCGTAGCCACGGTGAACCTCGGCGTCGAGCTGGACCTAGAACAACTGGCTGAGCGCTTGCCCGTGGCAGAATATAACCCCGACCAATTCCCCGGGCTAATCCTCAGGCTCACTAAGCCGAGGATCTCTGCTTTGATATTCCGGACGGGCAAAGTGGTGTGCACGGGGGCTAAGAACGAAAGCGACCTCAAAAACGCCGTCCACGCCTTAGTGAAGTTGTTGAACGATCACGGCGCGAACGTGCCGCTTAACCCCGAGGTCCAAGTACAGAACATAGTGGCCTCGGGCAGCCTCAACGCCGAGGTCGATCTAGAACAAGCAGCGCTCTTGCTGGAGAACGCTATGTACGAGCCAGAGCAGTTCCCCGGCCTCATATACAGGATGACTAATCCGAGAGTCGTGGTCCTCATATTCGGCTCCGGGAAGATAGTCTGCACCGGCGCGAAGTCTGAGGAGGACGTCGCGGTGGCCGTCCAACAGCTATACGACAAGCTGAAGGATATCGGCGTGTTGTACGTGGAGGAGGGCCGCGAGGTCGAAGAAGAGGTGGAGGAGGGCGAGGAGGAGTGATCGGGCTGTATGCGGATCGCGTAATAGAGACGGACCTTCCTCTACTCGTCCCCATCTGCGAGGCGGTTAGGCCTAACGTGGTGCCCTACGTCGGCGAGAGCTTGGGATGCGTCATGGCCGCCTTGAGGACCGCCTATTTCGCGATAGCTATTAGGACCAAGAACAAGGTATTGGTGAAGATGGCGCGCGAGATAAGGCCCGACCTAACCGTCCTAGTCGACGGCTTAGCGATAAGAAGCAAGAGGACGAGGCCTTTGTTGAGGCCCGGCGCGGGCTTAAGGGGCTACTACTTGGTGGAGGACGTCGCCCAGCTCAGTAGGCTTGACCCGGGACTCGTGGAGGGGCTTTTCGTGAACGCCGGCGCGTTCAGCCCGAAATGGGTAGAGGAGGTCTTGCGGGGGCGCCTCAAATGCGATAGGTGTACGCGTTGCACGCCCGTGGAGCTCTTGTCGTGCGACTCCTACAGGGAGCTAGAGGTGCTCTAGATCTTCAAGACCTCGCCCGGCTTCATGACGTAAACCTTGCTGTTGGACACGGCCTCGACTCTGTTCTTGAAGTCCTCGGGGTCTTGTTTAATGACTGGGAACGTGTTGTAGTGCATCGGCACCACCGACTTGGCCCTCAAGAGCTGGACGGCCCACGTCGCCTCGCGGGGGCCCATGGTGTAGAAGCCGCCTATGGGCAGAAGGGCCACGTCTATGTCGAACATCCTCCCTATCAACTCCATATCGCCGAAGACGCCCGTATCTCCGGCGTGATATATAGTCCCCTCGGGCGTGGAGATGACGAAGCCCGTGGGCGCGCCGCGATTGGCCGTATGTAGCGCCGGGGTCATGTAGACCTCGACGCCGTCGCCGAGCTTCACGGTGCCGCCTATGTTCATGCCTATGGTCTGGGCCTCCGGCACTCCCTTTTCGGCCACCTCGAGGGACAGCTCGTAGGTGCCCACTATCGGAGCGCCCGTCCTCTTGGATATGTCAACGGATTCGCCCAAGTGGTCTAGGTGGTCGTGCGTGACTAGTATATAATTGGGCCTCAGCCCCACTACCTCGTCTACCGTCGTGGGCGAGAGCGGGTGGGTCGCCCACGGATCCACGAGTATCTTGAGCGATCCGGCCTCCACTAGGAAGAACGCGTGTCCGAACCACTTCACTTGCATATGCGGTCGAAGCTGGCGTTTTATATCTCTACTTCCGGAGATCTAGGCGGATCGCCCGCGCGTGGGGCGCATATACGCTCACTTGATAGCCGCGAGCCTCGGCGGCGGCTGCGATCTCCCTAAGCGCCGAGAACGGCATGGGCTTTAACAAGACGAGCTTGAGCCTATACGTCTTGGTTTTTGGATCGTAGAGTATTTTCGCGTATTTCAACGGATCCCTCGCCTTGGCCTTGGCGAGCTCCAAGAGGGCGTTTAGGTCCTCTGCCACGCGTCTACCTGGGCGTTATATTAATTGTTTGTTGAAGATCGAGAGCAATAAGTGCTCCAACGCGGGCGCGTCGTCGTAGGCCTCGACGCTTATGTCTACGTCGCTCGGCTCGACCACCTCGAAGACCTTCCAAGGCCCTCTTCCGAACTTCACTAAGACATAGGCCTTGCCTCCCGACCGCGCGGCGAACTCGAGAAGCCCTTCTATTTTCTCCCTCTCCACTCTCACCTTAGTCCTCTTGGCCCTGTATTTGAGCTCCATAACGAGCACTTTGCCCGCGCATATCGCCACCACGTCGGGGACGAACCTCTTCCTGACGCCGCCGCCCGAGGAGCAACCGCGCAACACGGCGCATCCCCTCTCCCATAACGTATTCGCCACAGACCTCTCCTTGGATGCGCCCTTGGCCTTAGGGCTCGTCACAATGTAGGCGGGATCCGCGTTAATATCAGTAGCCTCCACATTTGTATCGGATTAAGGAGAATGCTTTAAATAGGAGAGGCGATGTGGGGGCATGTCGGAGCTCTACGATGTCGTCGTCGTCGGCGCGGGCACCGCCGGCGCTTATACTGCCTACAACCTCGCCAAGAGGGGCTTCAAGGTCGCCTTCATGGACTCCAAAAGCGGCGATAAGGTCGGCGTTAAGACGTGCGGCGACGCGTTGGGTAAACACCACGTCGATAGGATGTCCCGTTTCTTGACCCCAAACCCCAAGATATTTGTAAACGACATAAAGGGCGTTGAGCTCTTCAGCCCCGACATGAAGACGAGGTACCTCATAGCGGGGGAGGGCTATATGCTCGACCGCTTCAATTGGGGGAAGTGGCTCGTCAAGGAGGCCATCAACGCGGGCGCGACGTTTTTCGAAGGCCATACGGCCGTGGCGCCTGTGTTGGAGAACGGATATGTGGCGGGGGTCAAAGCCGTCGATAACAAACAAGGCGTCCACAAGGAGTTCAGGGCCAAGGTCGTTGTAGACGCCTCGGGCTCAGTCGGAGTGATAAGGACCAAGTTGCCCGACACGTGGCCCATCTCCGAGAGGCTACACCCCGAGGACGTATCCCACGCGTATAGGGAGGTCTTCTACATAGACGGCGCCGTCGAGAACCCCCAGTATATCAAGATATACTTGGACCAGTTGATATCCCCGGGCGGTTATTGGTGGGTCTTCCCCTACTCGTCCGACTTCCTCAATGTAGGGCTGGGGATATGGGGCGTCTTGAAGATAAACCCCAACGCCAACTACAAGAAGTACCTAGAGCCGAGGTACAAAATACGCGGGAAAGTCCACATGGGCGGAGGCTTTATACCGACTAGGCGCCCTCTGAAGTCCCTCGTGTGGAACGGGGTATTGGCCGTGGGCGACGCCGCCGCCGCCGTCAACCCCATACACGGCGGGGGTATAGGACAAGCGTTGTTGACGGGAGAGCTCGCCGCCAAGACAATAGAGAAGGCTTTCGCCGCCGGCGAGTTCGACGCCAAGGCCTTATGGAGCTATAACTTGGACTACATGAACGAATACGGCCATAAACAAGCCCAGCTGGACGTGTTGAGGCTGATGTTGCAGACCCTCGACAACGACGACTTGAACTTCGGCCTCTCGAGGAGGCTCTTGACCGAGGAGGAGGTCCTCGACATATCCTCCAAAGGCGTTAACTTGTCCCTCGTGGACAAGATGAGGATAGCCCTCCAGTTCGCGACGAGGCCCGGCCTCCTCATGAAGCTCTACACCGCTATGCAGTACGCGAGGAGGATAGGCGATCTCTACCTCGATTATCCCAGATCGCCCGAGGGCCTCGACAGATGGCACGAGAGGGTCATGGAAGCCTACGGCGAATACAGGAGGAAGATCGGCTTGGGCCCGATGCCGGCGTGATAGAGGAGGAGATCGTCGAGTACTACAGATTGCTCTACTTTAGAGGCCAGACGACGCTCTTGAGCGGCAATATAAGCGCTAGGGCGGGCCAATACATCGTGATAACCCCCTCGTCGATGCCCAAGCCCTTGCTCAAGCCATCAGACCTCGTGTATATAGACCTCGAGGGCCGCGTCGTCAAGGGCGATAGGGCTCCTTCCTCCGAGTGGCGCATGCACGTGGCAATATATCGCAAAAGGCCCGACGTGGCCGCCGTGGTGCACACCCACGCCGTAGCGCCCACTGTGTTGGCCGGGAACATAGACGTGGACCTGCTCGCCGAGAGCGAGTCGTATCTGGGCGGAGGCATAGCATTGGTCCCCTATATAAAGCCCGGCACTTGGGAGCTCGCCCACGCCGTCGCCGACGCGCTCAGCAAGGCCAACGTGGCCATCTTGAGCAGACACGGAGTGGTGGCGGTGGGGCCTAGCTTGGCAGAGGCGGTGAACCGGGCCGAGGTGGTGAACGATCTGGCTTGGGCCACTCTAATAAGGCTATGGACGAGCAAAGGCCCATAATCTTGGGGTACCTCTTGTATTTGGCCAAATCTGAGGGCTCCACGCCGGCTGAGGCCGCGAAGGCGCTCGGGATCTCTAGGCAAGGGCTCTACAAGGCCTTGAAGAGGCTCAGAGCCCTCGGCTACGTAGAGGAGGGGCCTCAGATAAGGCTGAGCGAGAGGGGCCGCGAGGTGCTCAGAGGCGCTCTCAGGGACTTGATGAGCTATTTCGGCATGTCGGCCATAAGGCTGGAGGGGTACGTGGCGAGGGGGCTGGGCGAGGGCGCATACTACATCTCGCTGGAGGGGTATAAGAAGCAGATAGAGGAGAAGCTGGGCTTCACGCCCTACCCCGGCACGTTGAACGTGGTGCTGACGCCCGACAGCCTCATATATCGGCGTTATCTAGAGGCCCTGCCCGGCATAACGATAAGCGGGTTCTCGGACGGCGTTAGGACCTACGGCAGCGTCAAGGCTTTTAGGTGCAAGATGCAGGGGATCGACTGCGCTCTTCTAGTGATAGAGAGGACGCACCACGGCCCCGAAGTAGTCGAGATAATAGCGCCGATTAGGCTCAGAAACGCGCTGGGCCTCAAGGACGGCGATTTCGTCTCCATCGAGGTCCAACTGCTTTAGGCGATAGGCTAATTAATACGTGGGCCTTGACCCTAGTGTCGTCCGTAGAGCTGGGCATCGTGGCCAGCGGCGCTACTATATCCTCAATACCCGTCCAGATATATAGACAAGCCGAGCGCTACGCACAGGAAGAGCAGATGGTGGCCGTTAGGGACCCGGCAGATCCCGACGTAGTAGTGTTGGGCTTCTTGAGACGGATCACCAAGCTGGAGCCCGTAGTGAGGGATAAGGTCAGAACTCCCTATGTGGACAGGCCCGATATGCTCGACTACGGCGTCCTGCTCCCCTACACGACGGCTATAGTGAAGCCCTACGCCGAGCTCGACCGCTCGGGGTCCTTGAGGGAAGTGGAGCACGTGCCCACGCCGGGATCGCGCGTCTACCTCATGAAGGGGGGCCCGCCCTTGAGGATCCCCGCGGAGAGGGCGGTACACGTCGGCGTGCACAAATACTCGGGCTGGGAGGTCCCGCTGGACCTCGCCTTTATATCCCACCACGTGGGGGTTTTCGGCGCTACGGGCATGGGCAAATCTAGGCTGATAAGGGCGCTTTTAGGCGAGTTGGCCAAGAGGAATATGAGGATCGTGGTCTTCGACCACACCGGCGTCGACTACGCGCCGTATTTCGACAATGTGGTGAGGTCCTCCGAAATAAGGATACCGCCGAACGTCCTCGCGTCGGTCATAGCCAAGCTGGCGGAGCTCCCGTGGCAGACTTACGGAGAGTACATAGAGATAGCCACTATGACCTTCGAGGGGCAATGGAGCAAGGAGGCCTTCCTCTCCCACGTCAGGAGGACCATGAAGAGGCTCAATGCTCGCGACACGACCACGGAGAGGGTGGAGCTCTTCATAAAACAGCTAGTGGATCCTGACTTCTTCGCGGCGTTGAACAACAGGACGAAGACCCCGGCCGACGTGTTGAGCTCAAAGCCCTACCCCGTCGTCGTCGACTTGAGCTACGACACGGAGCTCGCGGTGAAGCAAGCCATAGTGGCGTCGGTGATAGAGGAGGCTTGGGCCGAGGTCAGGAGGACGAGGGAGCCTAGACCGACTGTTTTCGTAGTAGACGAGGCGCAGAACTACGCCCCGTCTAATTGGGCCATCTCTAAGGACCCCATAGAGACCACTGCTAGAGAAGGGCGCAAATGGGGCCTCTCGTTGATATTGGCCAGCCAACGCATAGCGGGCGATATAGATCCCTCTATAAGGGCCAACTTAGGCACTGTGTTCTTTAGTAGATTAACGGCGCCTACAGATCTCAGGGAAATAGCCGCTTACTTGGACCTAGCCGACGTGAGCGAGGGCGTCTTGACTCAGTTGCAGCCCAGGGAGTTCTTCGTGGCGGGCCTCATGAACCCGCTCAGAAAGCCCATACTCTTGAGGATAAAGGAGGTCTAAAAAGAGGGCTTTAAGGCGTGTTCGACGACGGGCCGTTACGATGATTTCTCTTTCTTCTCCTCCTTCTTCGCCTTGCTAGGCGGCGTGCACATGCGAACACAGAAATATATACTTTTTAAAGGTTACTTCTCAATGTGCTTTTTGCATGCGCAATGCTTTTAAATAGACGCTAAGGCCCGGCCATGCAGGGGTGCCCGAATGTCTCCCTCACATCGAAAAGCTCATAAGAGAGGGCCGCTACGTAGCCGACGACAGCTCCGCCCGTTGTTTCTCGGGGATATTCTTGAGGGAGGTCAAACCCGGAGAGGAGCTGAGGATCGAGGAGCTCTACCCCGTCCCCGACTCATACAGAGTTTACGGATCTCCCCTGGAGTTGTTGACGAGGGGGTGGCCGACGCCCCTCCTCAAGGTCGGCGAGCCTCCCAAGGAGGCTTGGGCCAAGCTTGAGTGGTACAACCCCTTCAGCAGGAGCATCAAGGACAGGACCACTTACGCGCTGATTAGATCAATTAACGGCGATCGGCTCGTGGAGGTCTCCAGCGGCAATGTGGCCATAGCCCTCAGCGCCTTGGGCGTCCTGATGGGGAAAAGAGTTAAGATATATTTGCCCTCCGCTGCTAGGTACGTCGAGCCTGCCCTCGACGTCTTGGGCGTAGAGCACGAGGTCTTGGACGTGACCATGACGGTCGAGGCGCTGGAGCACATTAAGAGCGACGTGGCTAAGGGCGCGGTCCACACGAACCAGTTCGAGAACGACGCCAATTTCTTCATCCACATAAGGACCGCGGTCGAGATGGACTGGCAGCTCTCGTCTAGGGGGATAAGGCCTAGCTACGTGATAGCGGGGATCGGGACGTCGGGCCACTCGGCCGCCTTGGGTTTCTACTTCGGCGTCAAGTACGGGGCGAGGCTCATCGCGGTGCAGCCCAGCGACTGGATACCGGGCCTAAGGAGGATAGAGAGCGGCATGAAGTGGATAAAGTACGTGTCCGCGGAGCTTGTCGACATATCGTTCAAGGAGGCCCTCGAGGGGGTCAAGGCTCTTGCTAGAAAATACGGCGTGCTCGCCGGCTTGAGCTCCGGGGCCGTGTACTACGAGTATATAAGGCGCAAAGCCGAGGGGGTCTACCTCATGGTATTCCCCGACGATTTGTTCAAGTACTTGGGGCTTCTCGAGGTGGCGTAGGGCGGCACGAAGAGGACGTGCCTCCAGTAAAACTCGGCGAATCGTAAAGCCCAGGCGTCGCCTCTTCGCGCATAGAGCCGAGGGAGGGCCTTCGTATATGCCGCCTCCTAGACGCGACCCCTCCGATATCGTCGATCCCGATCGGCGGATAGGCTCCTAGCTTTTGAGCTCGGCCGCTCCCTGCCTTGCTCATTTCTCGAGCAACAACACGAACACCTCGCCCTCCTCTGAGCCCAATATCTTAACGTCGTTTAGCGCGGCGAGCCTCCTCAAGAATAAATAACACGTATAGTCGTCTGTCAATACCTTGAACTGTGCCCCTTGCGGGGCGGCGGCCAACTTAGCGGCGACTTCTTTTAAGGGATCCGGACAAGTCTTCCCCCTCACGTCTATTACCTCCATGGCCTAGAACGCGAGCTAGTTATTTACGCTTTTCAACTAGGATCTGCCGGAGTCGGGACCTCGACGCTCCCAGCCCTCAGGCGTCAGCCTTACACACTCTCCTCAAGCGCGCGTGGTAGCGACTCCGTCAGCGGCGAGTCATCGCTCAAGCGACACAACGGGGCCTCTCATCGGCCTAGACGCGGCCAGAGGAGCGGGGCTCAAAAGGCCTATCTCCCGGATAGGAGCTTGCCCAACTCGCTGAACGCCCTCCAGAACGGATCCTCACGTGGATGCGTTATGGGCTCGGCCGAGCCGTCCCTCTTCCTGAGCACCACCCCTGGGCCTCCGGCCTTGACCTCCCCTATTATGGCCGCTTCTATGCCCTCCCTCCTCAACGCCTCGACGACTTCATCGCCGCGGTCCGTGGCTATTATGAGGGTGCCCTCCGATATCAAAGTCCACGGATCTATACCCACGACTCTCGTCAGCTCGGCCACCGCCCTTTTCATGAACAGCCTCTCCTCGTACACCTCTATCCTCACGCCGCTCGCCTCAGCGATTTCGACAAGCGCGCCCCACACGCCGCCCTCGGTCGCGTCGTGCATGGCGTGTACTCCCACGTTAGACGCCACGAGGCCGTCTTTCCAACACGACATCTGCCAGTAGAGGTCGTAGGCTTCTTGGAAGACGTCGGGCTGTAACTTCTTCTTGAAGTAATCGGGATAGAAGTTGGCCAAAAGCGCCGTGGCCTCGATGGCCGGCCCCTTGGTCATGACCACTTGGTCGCCCGGCCTAGCGCCCTTGGTCGTAACGAGCCTCTCCTTGGGGCCTACGCCGAACATGGCGAAGCCCCCTAACATGGGGTAGTCCGTCCCCTCGTAACGCCCTGTGTGGCCCGCGACTACGGACACGCCTATCTCCTCCATGGCCTCGTGTAGCCCCTCCCACATCTCGGCGAATTGCTCGTCCGTCATTGAGACCGGCAAGTTGAGGTCGATGGCGGCGTATTGCGGCGGTATGCCCGACGTCATGACGTCGCTTGCCAGGATATGTACGGCGAACCAAGCCGCCTTCTTGAAGCCGAACTGGGGCACTATGAACACGGGGTCTGTCTTGACCACGAGGACTCTCCCGTCGCCGAGATCCACGGCGCCTACGTCTACGCCGTGTTGTGGAGGCACGACCACTTCCCGTCTCCTGGCGCCCAGCCTCGGGTATATCACCGAGCTGAACACGTCGCTGGTTATCTTCCCGAGCTTCATGAGCGCTCCTCGTTTACGCTTTTTAAGAAAACACATATATAAGCGGGGTAGGCACTGCGCCATGAACAAGCTGGCTATAATCATCGCGATAATCGCGGCGGCAGCGATAGGCGGAGCCCTCGCGTATTATCTAGCACGAGGCGGCCAAGGCGGCGGAGTCGGCATAGCCTATATCTGCGCCGGCTACTCGCCAGCCCCTCTTCAAGCCATAGGGCTGGTCGAACGCGGCGTCTTCCAGAACTCCATCGCGTACCAAGGCCAGACGCTCTGTATCGGTGTCAGGTTGTCGGAACAACAAGCCCAATATCTGAAGAACTTGACGTCTACCTCGTTCGTGGTCGGTTCGAGGAACGCGAAAGTGATCGTCATTGAGTACTTGGACCCCACGTGCCCGTACTGCGCGTTGTTTGAGGCCGACTACGGCCAAGCCCTGAGGCAATACGTGCAGAACGGCACCGTCCTATACGCGGTCAGATTCTTCCCGACCCACGTACTAGGATACCTACAAGGAGGTCCTCAACAGAGCTTCATGGCGGGCGTCGAGACGTGGCTAGGGCTGACGTGTATATACAACAAAACGGGGGCCGCCCAGTTCTACGACGCGCTCTCCTCCATCTACGATCTAGCCGTCGCGTACATAGCGGAGTATATCCAAACGCGCAACTCCACCCTACTCGACGTATATCCCCTCGCCCAGTTATCCTATATCCAATCAAGGTATCCGCAGTGCAGTATCAGCGCACAGCCCCAACAACTAATCGCCTTGACGCAGAGCGCGGTCAATGCAGTGTCGTCGGAGGCGAGAACGTTGGGCATACCCGACAACATGTTGGGGACGCCCCTCTTCGTTATATTCAGAGAATAGAGGGGAAAACGTATATCTAACCGTAAGTGATGCACGTTGTGTCCACCACTAGGCGGTTATATGCATATTCTACTGCCCAGAGCTTTGCTAATAATCTATACAGCCCCTTCGTGGGCTTCGTGGCGGCCTCTACCGGCGTCCCGCCTTTGATGTTGGGGCTAATCACATCCGCCGGCACGGTCTTCAACAACATCTCGGCCTTCCTCGTCTCGTTCAAGAGGTGGCGCCCGTTGAGGATGATCTTGGCGGCCAACCTCTCCTCGGCCGCGGCGCTTGTGTTGATGGCGGCCTTCGCAGAAGTCCACGCGGCCTATACGGCCCTCTACGTGGTAGTGACGGCCTCCCTCGGCATTTCGGGATACGGCTGGTCCCTCATAATGGAGCAATATAGCAGACGAAGAAGGGGCGTTTCGCTTGCGGAGTTCTCGTTTTACTCAACGCTGGGAGGCTTGGCGGCGACGCTTATAACAGGCTTCTTGATCAGAGATAACCCCTTGGCCATAAGGCTGGCGCTCGAGGCCGCCGCCGCGCTCACGGCCGCTAATACTGTGCAGCTCTACAAGCTCGGCGTCGAGTACGACGAGGGGCCAAAGCCTCCGCGGGGCAAAATCGACAAACGGCTCCTCA
The DNA here is from genome assembly GCF_055392855.1 of Thermoproteus thermophilus. Lineage (NCBI taxonomy): Archaea > Thermoproteati > Thermoproteota > Thermoprotei > Thermoproteales > Thermoproteaceae > Thermoproteus > Thermoproteus thermophilus. The sequence goes on along the minus strand of NZ_AP042466.1, from coordinate 1,123,063 downwards.
AATTCTACGCGGACAACTTCGCCTTCATGGTCACTTGGTCCTTCGCGTGGCCTCTATTTCCCCTCGCGCAAGTCTACGTGTTCCACATGACAGGCCTCCAAGTGGCTATAGTACAGATAATCACCGTGGCCTCCAATTTGGCCTTTCAGAGGGCCATGGGCAAGTTCGTGGATAAACACATGCGCCTATCCCTTTTCTTGGGGAGGGCCACCTTCACGTTGTGGCCTCTCATATACGGCGTTGCCACAAACGTCAACCAGATCTACGCCGCTTATCTCTTCTACGGGTTCGGCGGCTCTATATCCAACATAGCCTATTTCGCCTATTTGGTGGACAACGCAGAGGATAGGCGTAAGGCCTTGGGCTATTACAACTTAGTCAACGCGGCGGGGGCCCTCGTCGGCGCCGAGCTCTCGAGCGCTATTTTGGCCCACGCTGGCAATTACAGCGAGAGGTTCATACGCGAGATGATGATAGGCGCAGCCTTCGCGCGGTTGGGCACGTCTTTCTTGTTCTTGTTCTAGGTCTGCGCGAGCGCCACGGCCCTGGCCAAGAGCCCCCTCTCTACGACCTCGCCGACAGCCTCGAGGTATTCCTCCTCGGGCGGCACATCGGCGCAGGCCGCGCAGCAGAGATCCCCTATCGGGACGCCGCCGTAGATCCGGCAGACATCGGGCTCTAGGCCGGACCCCAAGCGCGCCGTCACGCAACATTCGAGGTCGCCCAGCCTTTGTCTACTCGAGGCGATGGCCTTGGCCAAGGCGTATGCCTCCCTCAACAAAACCCACGCCGACTCGGCGCTAGGACCCGACGCCAGTTTGCTGAGCACGTCCGCGCATCGCCAACAGTTGCCCAACAAGTAGGCCCTAGCCAAGATCCTCAGCACAGAGACGACCTTGTCCACGTCTAATTAACGATATTATGAACATATTTATCGTCGGGGCTTGCAGAAGGCCTGACGCGGCCATCACTGGTTTACCGTTCACGTAGCCTACTAGGGCCGGAACCCCCATTATCCCCAACTGTTTGATGTGGCCGGGCGCGTTGTCGGAGTACGCCTTTATGCAACAAATGCTGGAATAACCCTTGCATATCGCCTTGAGCATCTTCTCGAAGCTGATGCAGACAGCGCACTGACGGCCGCTGAAGAAGACGAGCGCGAGCTCGCACCCGGCCAGAGCGCGGTCCAGCGCGGCGTCGTCGTCGACTAGGACGAGCTCCACGCCGAGGGGCTACGCGGGCCTTATAAGATTTAAGGGCGTAGCGGACGGGCTGGCGTGAGGACCCGGATCAGTTTGCTTATAGCCCTAGCGGTCTTGGCCGTCGCGGCAACGCGGTATTTGGACAGACCGGCCGCGCTCGTCGTCGGCGTTGTGGACAAGGGGAGTTGCGGCGTGTTCTCGTACAGCTACGCCACGACGGGGGTTATGGGGCTTGCCCATATCGACGAGGCCGTCTTCCGCTCCATTGGCCCGAGCTCCCCAATAAACGTCATCTCGTTGCAGCTAAACGCCTTCGCCGAGTCGGGGGATGCCGAATATTGGGTCCAGGACATCCTCTTGATTACATACTTGAACGGGACCTACTACTTAGCGGCCGCCGATTACATCTTCAACATAAGCAATTACGGCGACATGAAGGCCAAGGGTAGCGGCAACATCGTGGTGTATCAAAAAAACGGGCGCGTCGTGGCGGCCTATCAGAGCTCTTCGACTATAGGCGAGGTCGAGCTCCCGGCGGATTTCGGCTTAACGATAGAGGCCAACGGCTCGGCCCTCTATTTCTACTACGAGGTGAACGGGGTGCGGCGCCTTTACGATGTCGTGGAGCTCCCCGGCGCCGTCTTCTTCTACGTGGCCCCGGGGCGCGAGCTGGAGTGGGTGGTCGCAGGGCCCCGCGAGGGCTACACGGCGTATGTGGCCAAGTGGAGGGGCTGGATGGCCCTCTATTATGAGGCGGAGGGCAAGTGGTACGCGTCGCCGTGCGCTTACTCTGGCTCCGAGTCGCCGGCGACGGCCGAGGGGATAAGCCCAGTGGAGGGCTTGGCCGAATACGCCGAGGGCGATAAGGCCGTTCAGATAGCAGGGAGATCCGACGCGATGCTCTTGTGGAGCCCCCAGGCGTCCGTGGCGCGGGCGGCTGGAGGCGTCTCGGTGATCTTAACGCCGCCGAATGGGCAGTGGACTGTCTTGGTCAACGGGACGAGGATCGGCGCGGGCTACGCGGCGTTGGCGCCGGGCGTCTATAACATAACAGCCGTGCTCAAGGCGAATGGCGCGGAGATCTATCGCCGTTATATCTTTGTGCGAATCTCCTCGTGATCAGCTTGAGGACGGCGTAGAGCACAGTCGCCGTGGAGAAGACGGCGAGCGCGGCGAGGACTATGCCTAAGAGCCCTCCGCCGACTGCGGCCAAGGAGCCCAACACGGCGCCTATGGCCATGCCGACGCCGAGGACTACGCTGTAGAGGCCCATGGCGGTTCCCCTCATGGTTATAAGGGCGCGGTCGCCCACGATGGCCAACACCGATGGGGCTATTGCGGAGGCCAAGAACACCAAGGGCGACGCGATGGCCACGGCCTTAAGCGGCGATATGTTGAGCGCTAAAAGCCCGGCGAGTACTATTAAGGCCGTCATGACGCCCATTATGCCCAAGTTCAAGGTCCTCTCCCTGCCCCATCTATCCGAGAGCCTCCCGAAGATGACTGCGCCGATGCCGACGACGATGAGCGCGCCCGCTAGCAAGACCCCCGACTGTAAATGGGCGAACCTCGAGGAGGACGACAAGGCGTTGGCTATGGCTCTGCCCGAGTATATCCCCATGCCTATGAACGTAGTTAGGGCAAACCAGAGCGGTATGGCGGGCCACGTGGCGGGCGGAAGGCCCTTGAACGGGTTGAGGGGTATCTCGAGCCCCCTCATAGGCGCCGTCTCTGCCATCGCGAGGACCGCCGGGGTCAAGACGGCGGTGAAGACCGTCAAGGCCGCGAAGGATCCGGCCCCGCCCAAGGCTTGGAACATCCCGGCGCCGGCCACGTAGCCGATGGCGTAGCCCCCCAAGTTGGCCAGCTCGAACGCCCCCATGCCCAGCCCTCTGTTGTGCACCTCGGTGAGGTCGGTCACCATGGCCAAGGAGGAGACCAAGATGAAGGACGTGAAGAAGCCGGCGGCCGCGTTTATGATGCCGACCTCTAGAGGGCCCCAGCCTCGTTCCAGCGCGAGGTACATGAACGCCATTGCGGCTAGCCTGGCCAAATAGCCGAGCACCATGGCCGGCCTCCTGCCGAACTTATCCGCGTACCTCCCAGCGACGAACGAGCCCAAGGCCTCCAGGAGCGGGTAGACGGCCAATATGGCGCCGACCGCGAGCTCTTGGCCGGGGAATAGGAATGAGGTCACCGCCGCGCCGGCCCCCGATCCGAACCTCGCGATTAAGACCGGCAAGTAAGACGCCGAGAGCCTCTTCATTGTGAGGAGTGAAAGACCTTCTAAAAATGCTTTCGTCAAAATTGAGAGGCTAAGGCCTCTAGGGCGGCGCCTAAGTCGGCTTTATAGCCCAGATCGGCCAAGGCCTTGGCCAAGGCCGTGAAGGCTACGGCTAGATGGGCGTAAGAGGCTTGGACTCCCATATGTCCTATTCTGAGGACCGAGCCCTCTAACTTGCCCCAGCTACCGCCTATCATGACTCCGTATTTCTCCCACGCAACACGCCGCACGTCCGACGGCTTGATCCCGCCCGGCGCCAAGAACGCCGACACTGAGGGACAAGTGCAAGAGACGTCTACCGGATAAGGCTCTAGCCCCATGGCCTCTAGAGCGGCCCTCGAGGCCCTCCTGGCGGCCTCGTGCCTCGCGAAGACAGAGTCGAGGCCCTCCTCGAACAGAGCCCTTAGCGATTCGTCCAGCGCGTAGAGGAGGACGTCGGAGAAGGTGTAGGGGAAAACGCCCCGTTCGTCCAACATCTCCTTCCAGAGGAAGGGGTTCTCGTAGAAGGAGCCGCGGGAGACTTTCTTGAACCTCTCCCAAGCCCTCTCGCTTATCGCCAAGATCGTGAGGCCCGCGGGTGCGTTGAGGGCCTTTTGGCTACCTCCTATCAACACGTCCACGCCCCAATCGTCGAACTTCACCTCGGCGGCGCCTATGCTGGACACGGCGTCCACCACCAAGATAGGCCCGAAGGACCTCACGATCCTCCCCACCTCCCTCAAGTCGTTGAATATGGCGGAGGGCGTGTCGCAGTGCACCAACGTGACCACCTCGACGTCCTTGTTTACCTCGAGGGCCCTCTCCAGAGCGTGTAGATCCACCGACCTCCTCCAGTCTAGGCCCAGCGCGATGGGCTTGCCGCCGTACAGCTTGACCAAATCGGCGAACCCCTCGCCGTAGACTCCGTTGTCAACCACCAACACCTTGGTGCCTTCCTTGACCGTGTTCGCCACGGCCGCGTCGAGGCCCAACATGGCCTCGCCGACCCACACGTAGAGGTCCGCCCTCTCGGCGCCTATGAGCTTCTTGAGCTTGGCCCTCGCCGAGTTGTAGAGCTCGAGGAATTGGGGATCGAGGTCAGGGTTCGTGGTCTCTTTAATGAGCGCGGAGCGGATTCTGTGCGGGATCTCCGTGGGGCCGGGCGTCATTATGAGCCTATCGGTGTACGGCCGCATGGACTACCGGGGAAGGCGTTATATATTTCATGCTCGCGTGTAATAGATGCTAAAAGGCATCCGCCCGAGCAAAACGTGAGGCGGGAGGTCCTCGACTGCGATATCATCGATTTCGATAAGTTCTCGGCTCTGCCCGAGGACGTCCAGCGGAAGGTGCTTGAGGCCTTTAGCTGCCCATGTGTCGACGCCTCTACCAAGCTCCTCCTCTTGCGCTTGGAGAAGATGGGGATCTTGAAGTGCCTATGATCTCGTTGATGGACGCCTTGAGCATGTTGAGGAGGTTCAAGGGCTATCTAGCAGGCGCCGGCGGGATCTCCGACATGGTCAACGCCTTGCACTGGAGCGTCTGGTATGCCGTGAAGTGGTGGGAGGAGGCCGTGGCTGCTGGGAAGACCGAGGCGCCGACGGCCAAGGCCCTTTATAGATCGTTGTTACATCATGGCTATATAGACGAGAAGGGGAGGGTGATCAAGAGGTTGGATATGCCGGAGACTCCCAGAGGTCCATACGCCCAGGAGTGGCTCGCCCTTCATAAGTCCTTCGACGCCGTTTTCCGCAAAGTGTTGGAGGGCGATTTAGAGGCCGCGAGGGCTTTGTTCGAGGCCATGCAAGCCCAAGGATGGTACAAGCTCTGGAGGGACGAGTTCCTCAAGGCGGCCGGCTTCAAGGGGAGGAGGGTCTTCGAGCCCAAGATGAGGGGCGGCCACAACGCCGTGGACATATACGCCAGCTATGCGCCCGAGCTGTACGCGGGCTACGAGGCCGAGGAGGGGGCGGTCGAGGCGCTCCTGGAGGTCGCCCCCAACGTGTCCGTGGGAAGTTGCCCCGGCTTCGGGATATGCGTCTTCGAGGCCGCTACCGCGTGCGAAGTGGCCGACGTGTTGGCCGGACTAGCGGTTGAGGAGGTGCTCCTCTTCAACGTCTTGCACTGGATGGAGGATCCCGTCGAGGAGCTCATCTGCATTAAACGCGCCGCCCCCAACGCCTTGATGTACGTGGGGCAACCAGTAGTGGAGACCATGCCGGGCTTCTTGGCCATAAACACGGCGGCGGGAGCGCTCCGCGTGTTTTCGAGGGAGGAAATAGAGGGGGTTCTCGAGGCGGCGGGGTTGAGGAGGAGGCGCTTGCTCCTGAGGGAGATGCCGTTCTACGCCTCTGTCTGGGCTTGAGCTAAACGCTCCAGCGCGTGCTCGGCCCCCCTTCTAAAGTGGGAGGCTATCCAAGGCTTCAGGGGGAGAAACAAGGGGTGTAGGAGGATATCCCAATCGCTGGCCAACACGCCGTTTTTCGCGGAATTTCTCACCACGCCGGTGAAGGGCCCTCTTATGTAATTAAGGAGGACCTCCCTAGCGGCCTCGTCCACGACGGCCTCGGCGTATCCCTCGTTCGAAGGGCCCGGGAAGGCGAACTTTATCCTCAAGGAGTAGATCCCCGAGTTGACCCCGATAACCTCGACGCGTTTGTGGCCGCCCCAGTACTTGGGCATATCCTCGAGCCTGGAGAGGCGACGCCACGCTGCTTCGCTATCGTCGACCCTGCGCTCTACCTTGAACTTTATCGCCCTCAGCACCGCCCAACGTATGCACGGGTAAAAAGGCTTTATGCCGACTAGAGGCGAGCGCCGGTGCCGACTCGACGATTACGCCCCGGCCCGCAAAGCGGGCGCTAAGGCGTTGCGGAAAAGCTTAAATTCCACTTATATTTTAACGGAAGGGGCCCGTAGCTTAGCTAGGTAGAGCGCCCTGGGACGTAGTCCCGGCCGTCCCGCGCAAGGCTCATAACCGGGAGGCCCCGGGTTCAAATCCCGGCGGGCCCACTATTTTCATCGAAATGTGGATCTGTCCCCGGCCTCCTCACGTCCATGAGGCGCATCGACAAACCGAGCCGCCAAGTCGGCCGACGTCGCGCACCGCATCGATATTTAAAATACTGGCCAATTCAAGCGTGTGTACATAGCCCTAGAGGGGCCCCAAGAGTTCGTGGGCAAGGACGGTAGGCGTTATGTCATCCGCGAGTTCAAAATGCAAGACCTCAACGCAGTGGTGTCGATAAACAGGAGGGTCCTCCCCGAGAATTACCCCGAGTGGTTCTTCGTGGAGCACCACATGTCCTTCCCGAGGGCCTTCATAGTGGCCGAGATGAACGGCGAGGTGGTGGGCTATATGATGAACAGGGTGGAGTACGGCTGGAGCTATATAAATAAGGGCAAAGCCGCCAGGAAGGGCCACGTGGTCTCCATAGGGGTGCTCCCCCACGCGAGGAGGCTCGGCATAGCCACTAACATGATGCTCAGGGGCATGAAGGCCATGAAGGTCTTCTACGAGGCCGAGGAGGTCTTCCTAGAAGTACGCGTGAGCAACACCCCGGCCATATCCCTCTACAAGAAGCTCGGCTACGAAATCGCCGGGAGGATACCGCGATATTACAGCGATGGCGAGGACGCGTATATAATGGCCAGATCGTTGGCGGACCTCTAGCGAAAAGCTTGAAATTATTTATTATTATTACTGGGCCGGACCGCCGCGCGTCGGCGCGGCTGAATGAAAGGCCCGCCCGCGGCCGAGCCGCATACTACTCGCCGAACTTCTCGCTCAGCCCCAAATAGCTGGCTATTGTGGGCATTACGTCGATCCCCCTTATTCTGCCCAAGGCGCCGCGCCAACAAGTGAGCTCGCCGAACTTCCCCACGTCGTCCCTCACCACGTCAGGGCCGTAGAGCATGATGGGCACAGGCTCTCCCGTGTGCTCCCTCACCAACACGGGCGTCGCGTGATCCGAGGTGACCACTACGTAGTTCTCCTCCAAGACCGCCTCGTAGGGCCTCAAGGCGGCGTCCAGCCTCTCTATCACGTCCACCTTCCCTCTGAAATCCCCGTCGTGGCTGGCGCTGTCCGTGCCCTTGATGTGTAGAAAGACCAAGTCGTATTTCTTGAGGAGCTCCACCGCGAGCTTTACGGCCTCCTCGAATTTGTCGAACTTAGTACCGGTGAGGCCCTCGGCGTTGTAGAGGTCCATGCCGACCGCCTTGGCCACGCCCCTTATGAGCGCGACGCCGGCTATGGCGGCCCCCCTTACGTTGTACCTCTTCCGCAAAGGCTCTATCTCCGGCATGTATCCTGCCCCCCTCGCCAACACGGCGTTTATGAGGGGCTCGCTCTTAGAGGCCCTCCTCTTGTTCGCCTCGAGCTCCTTCGACAGCTCTGTGAAGGCCCTCGTTATGTAGTTCACCACGTCGGCCGTGAGCTTCGCCTCGTTGGAGCCGTCCAAGGGCTGGGCCAGCCTAACGGCCTCGCCCACTACGTGCGGGTCAGTGTCGGAGACTTTGTGGGACACCGCGCCCCTCAACACGAGGACTCCTCTGTGCTCTACTGTCGACTTGTACACCACTGAGACCCCGAACTTCCTCTCGACGTCCTCGCCTATCTTGGCCATGAGCGATTCCACCTCCCTCGCCTCCTCTGGGGCTATGTACCTCCCCGCCCTCCTGTCGACGACGATCCCCCTAGCGTCTACTGTGGCGAGGTTTGTCCTAAACGCCACGTCGCCAGGCCTCAGCTCGAGCCCGGCGCCGAGGGCCTCGAAAGCCCCCCTGCCCGTGTAGTACCTATATGGGTCGTAGCCGAAGAGGGCCAAGTGCGAAGTGTCCGACCCGGGCCTAATGCCGGGGGATATCGGGTCCATGATACCGCAAGAGCCCAACGACGCAAGCTTGTCTATGACGGGCTTCAAAGCGACGAAGAAGGGCGTAACGCCGTTCTTGGGCCTATCCCCTCCTCCGTCGAACAATATCCACAACACCGAGGGCATGGCGTCTAGGCGTTCCGTATTTAAATATTGGTAGATTCATCGATCCACTTCAAGTACTCCGGATCGCCCTCGACTATCGGCACTGCGATTATCTCGGGGACTTTGTACGGATGTATAGATCTGACCTCGGCGATTAGCTCCTTCATTTTATCCCTCCTGGTCTTGACCACGAGCAAGACCTCCTCGTCCCTCTCCACGCGCCCCTCCCATCTATACACGGAGGTTACTTGTGTTATGTTCACGCACGCGGCCAGCCCCCTCTCCACTAGATATGCGGCGATCCTCTCGCCGTGTTCCCTCGGTGCTGTTATGTACACGACGACGCGCTCCATGCCCAATAGACCTCCCTTATTTATCTCCTCGCGCGAGCCCGCCTCTACGCGGCGCGGATTCTCCTAGAAAAGGAAAATTAATTTTATTTAAGAAATACTGGAAGTATAAATATTGAGAAAATTAAATTAAATAAAACAATTGAAGTTATAATAACATAGATATAATTCTTCTCGCGCGCAAACTGGGCGAGGCCCATGACTACTCTCAAGACCGGGGTGGCTATCAACACCACTAGGCCCAAGAGGATTATGTCGAGGCCGTTGAGGCCCTCCGAGCCGCTCGCCACACTCATGGGGCTGATCGACGACGTGTTGATTGACGATCTCGGGTTGGCCAGCTGTGATATCAGCCCAGGCTTGGGGGGCCTCACGACGAGGAGGACGAGCCCAGCTATTATGAGGGCCACGCTGACCAATACGCCGATTCTGAGGGTGTACCCGATAACGTCCTCGAGCTCCATATTAGTAAAAGCCTAGCCCCCTCAACAACATCTGGACGCCCAGCGCCGCCAGTATCGCCATGAATATATAGCGGATAGTGACGTTCCTGAGCCTGAGCAACACCTTGCTCCCTATAAAGGAGCCCATAAGCACGCCTATCGCTGTGGCGGCGGCGAAGAAGGGCTGGATGTAGCCGAAATGCCAGTATATGGAGCTGCCTGTGGCCGCCGTGACGCCTATCATGAAGTTGCTGGTGGACGTCGAGACCTTCATGGGCAAGTTCATGGCCCAGTCCATGCCGAGCACCTTCAACGCGCCGCTGCCGATGCCTAGGAGTCCTGATATAACCCCAGCGATGAACATTATCAATTCGCCGAGCCACCACCTAACGCCGTGGTATTCCACTTCCCTGCCCAGCGCCGGGTCGTAGTAACGCCCGTAGAGCTGAAGCCATTTGGTCCACCGATCGGGCGGTTTCGGATCGGGGAGCTCGAACTTGGACCTAGTTATCTGCGTATAGATAGAGCCCAGGAGGACTACGGCGAAGACCACGTAGATCACCCGCTGTAGGTGGTGCGCGTAGACCCAAGCCGCAGTGAGGGAGCCCACTATGGAGCCGCTCGTCGTGGCTATCTCCAAGGACATGCCGATCCTAACGTTAGTTACTCTATCCCTAACATAGGCCGAGCCTGCGCCGCTCGAGGTGGCTATGGTGGAGATCAAACTGGAGCCTGCCGCATATTGTATGGGTATGCCCAAGAAGAGCACGTATATAGGTATTAGGAATGTGGCGCCCCCCAGTCCCGTGAGCGATCCCATAAAACCTGCCGCGACGCTCGACGCAACTAAGAGCGCGAAGAGCGTAAGCGCGTCGATCACGTGGGAATACCTGGGCGTTTTTATAAACTTAATTACCTAGCAATTGTTTATATACCAGACGTGCTGGTGTGAGTGGTCGCGTTGGAACAACTCTACGAAGTCGGCGTAAAGCTGATAGACGAGGCTCTCCCTAAATACGACAAGGTCGTGAAGGCGTGGGAGCTCCTCACCTCTGACGAGGAGATAGAGGCCTACTTGGAGATGTCCAACGTCTTTGCCGTTAAGAGGCTCCACTACAACGACCACGGCCCCGTCCACAGCAGGATAGTCGCCGGCAGCGCCATGGCCATATACAAGGTGCTCTTAGACAAGGGCTTCCAGCCCAGCGTCGTGAAGGACGGAGTAGGCGATTTAGAGGACTCGCTCGTCGTGACGTTAATAGGGGCATACCTCCACGACATAGGCAACTCGGTACACAGGACCCATCACCCCATATACTCTGCTCTTTTGACCGATAGGCTGGCTTTCAAGATCCTAGAGCGCATATACGGCGCCGCGAAGAAGGCGTATATGCTCAAGCAAGAGGTTATGCATATTGTGTTCTGCCACGACGAGGCGTATACGTGTCTAACCTTCGAAGGCGCCGTGGCCAAGATAGCGGACGGCACCGATATGGCCGAGGGGAGGGCCAGAATGCCCTACGAGATAGGCAAGAACGATATACACGCCTTGTCGGCTCTCGCAATACGGCGCGTCTACGTGGGTAGAGGAATCGATAGGCCGTTGGCTATATACGTCCATATGGATTCGGAGACCGGCATATTCCAAGTGGACGAGGTGTTGGGGAAGAAAATAGCCACGTCGGGCTTGGCGCCATACGTCGAGGTCCGGACGTTTGTACAAGGAAGGCCTTGGATAGTCCGAACGTTCGAAACGACCCACGTAATAAGATAACACCGGGCCTCGCGCCTATTAATCGTCGTGGGCTTTCCGCCCTCTAGGCGCTCGGCGTCAAGGGCGCGCCGATGCTTGCCTAGACGAGGCTACGGCGACCGGCTTTTGGTCAAGGACAGCAGCCTTGAACCGCGCGGCGGTTTACGCCAACTTCATAATCCTGGAGGCCCTCTCTAGATCCGCCCTGATGACCTCGACGAAGGCCTTCGCATTATAACAAGGCGGTTGCCCCTCCAATATCGGTATGATCTTCATGTAGAACTCGTATTGCCCCTCTCCCGCCAAGCCCTCCAAGCTCTTGGAGACGTCCTTGAGCTTATCTATACGGCCGCCCTCCACCGGATCGGCCAACACGACGAGCCCCACCAACTTCCCCGTCCCTCTCACTAACACGTCGTAGAGGCCCTCCTTGACTTTAGCAAGAGTTAAATGTATCGGGAGTATCGATATGTCGAGCTTCTCGAATAGGTCAGAGGCGTCGTGTAAGGCCCTTTCGACTAACGCCTGCCCGCAAGCCGAGATCGACGCCTTGTCGACGCAGTTGAAGCTACAAGGCGTGCAGGGAGGGTGCACTAGCTTGATAAGCTCGGCCGTGTACTTGAGTTCATCGGATCTGGGGGATTTGCCGTAGCTCCTCAACGCCGACTCCACAACGCCGGCGAGGTCGTCGCACGATTCGCCTAGCTTCTCGATAATGTCGCGCAATACGCAGTTCTTGAGCGCGGCGGCGCGGAGCGCGGCCACTGCCTCGCCTCGCTTCCCCTCGTACACGAGGCGCCCCGCCTCCACCGCCAGCCTCGAGAACACGCCGTTTGTGGACAAGCCCAACGCGCTCAACGTCGGCGTTATGGTCCTCACGAGGCTTTTGCTCAAGCCCAGCCTTTCTAGATACTTTCCCACTACGAGGGCCACAGACACCTCGCCTTTGGAGTGGGAGAGGTAGGCCTCGGCCAATATCTCCAACAGCCTATCGGGAGGGATTCTGATGTACCAAGAGTTGTAGGAGCATCTATCCTCCAACGCGGCCCGGAGCTCTCTGCAAAACGCCTCCAGCTCTGCTTGGCTTTTGACCTCGTAGACCCTATCGCCGACCCTAACCTGCACGTTTTTATCAATGGGCTAAATTATAGAGCGTGAGGCAGGCAGGGGAATATATGGATATTGTCGCGAAGGTCTTGGCCGAGAAGGACGTCGAGGAGGCCAAGCGGTTGTTGTCGGAGATCCATAAAGAGAAGGCGTTTTTGTTAAGCGATTATTACCTAGGCGCCGACGTCTTGGGCGAGGCGGCTGGGCTCCACGCACTCCACATAGCGCTGATATCGTTAATATATGGCGAGGTCGAGGCGGGCGGCGTCACGGGGCTGGACCTATCCTTGGCGGCCTCGTTCTCGAGGGCCTACGCCAATTGCGGGCGCGTGGAGCTACCCGCCGTTCCCGACGAGTTGGCGGGCTTCTACAAACAGGTAGTGGAGGGGCTGAACGAGCTGGTGAGCCGCCTATGCTCGAGGAGCTGATTAAAAAAGCGGCGGAGATCGCCAAGAGGAGCGGCGGGCGCGGCTGGGCCTTAGTGAGGCTCTCCGACCTCTCCGTAGTGGGGTTCTTCAAGGCGCCCGCCGAGGCCAAAAAGGCCGCCCGGGAGCCTGGGCTGTATCTATTAATCGAGGTACAATAGCTTATAAGCCGTCTTAGCGGTTGTTTTATGATCTTCGTACGAGATGTGGATAAGCTGGTCGACGCGCAGGAGCTCGTGGAGGACATAGCGACGGCGTTGAGGGCGCGGAGGCAAGTCCTGCCGCGCAAAGCCCTGGAGATCGGCTCCGTCTGGTTCGCCCCCATGACCGCCTACGTGGAGGGGATGGGCATAGGGGCTAAGCTCGTCGGCATATATCCTCGCGGACGGCCCCCCGTCAAGGCCTTGGCAGCGCTTATAGATGTGGATACGGGTGAGCCCCTCGTCTTGGCCGACGGCACTAAGCTCACTGCTTGGAGGACCGCCGCCGCTAGCGCCTTGGCGGCGAAGCTGTTGGGAGCCTCGCCCGATACGCTCGGCGTTATTGGGGCCGGCCTACAAGCGGAATACCACATAAAGGTGTTCAAGGAGGTGTTCAAGCCGTCGCGGGTCCTCGTGTATAGCAGATCGCGCGCCCGGGAGCTGGCCGCCAAGATAGGCGCGGACGCCGCCAGTTTGGACGAGGCGTTGAGGGCCGACGTTGTAGTATCGGCGACGAACAGCCGCGAGCCCGTTGTGCGAGGCCAGTCTCTTAGACCGGGCGCCTTAGTGATATCGGTCGGAGCCCCTAGGCCTGTGCGGGAGCTCGACGACGTGGTCAAGGCGAGGGCCAAATGCGCCGTGGTAGATAGCCCCGAGGCCCCCGAGGAGACCGACGACGTGGCCGGCGTAGAGCTCGTGCTCCTCGAGGACTTAGTAGCGGGGAGGGGCTCGTGTCGTAGAGGCGACATCGCGCTCTACAAGTCGGTGGGCTACGCCCCCTTCGACGTAGCCGCCTTGTACCACATCTACAAGAGGCTCAGCCCGTCTCTTCCTGGCGTCATCGATCTATCCATCGACCCTGTCATCACCAATTATCGTGATTAGCGGCTATCTTAAATTAATTCCGATATATATTCGATATATAAAAATATAGTTTTTCTACTTTATAAACTTTTGAAGTTCCGCTATGGCCATAACGTTTATTAATAGGAAACCAAAAAAATTATAATGCCGTGGGAGTTCGTCCTCACGGCCGATAGGTCCTCTTTCACTGATTACGGCGGCAACTCCTCGATGGGCTACGTCGCGTGTATGCCCGCCAGGCTCGTCCCTCGTCTTTTCATGGACAAGTTCTTCACGCCGCCGATGAAGGCCGACAGAGACGGGAGGGCGCTCTACGCGCCGTACGCGCTCAGGAAAGTGGAGGCCGTGCTCATCAACGCGGGATATAAGGACGTCGCGGTGGTCCCGCCCGAGCGGCTGGAGCGCGCGGTGGGGCCCAAGACCAAGCTCCTCGGCGTCAGCGCTGGGCACGACCCCTACGGCCTTTCGCCCGTCAGCACCTTTCTGACGACCATCTTGGGCGGCGGGGAGACCTGGACGGCGCGATTCTTCAGAGAGCTCGGGGAGAGAGTGGAGAGGCTCAAGGAGAAGTACGGCTTCAAGGTAATACTCGGAGGCCCCGGCGTAGAGCAGTTGATGAGGGCCGGCAAGCCTAGATGGGCCGACGTTATATTCATAGAGGACGTGGAGGTCACGTTGCCCAAGTGGCTCCCCAAGATACTCGCCGGGGAGGAGGTCCCGCCCGTCATTAGGCCGGGCGTCGACGAGTACCCGGCGGCCGAGGACATACCGGCCATCGTCAACCCCGCGCGTCTGGGCGAGGTGCAGATAACAAGGGGCTGTCCAAGGGGTTGCCAGTTCTGCTCCATCACGCCCGTGACCTTCCGCTCTATACCTATATCAACCGTGGTCAAGGAGGTCGAGGTCAACTTGCGGGCGGGCTGGACGCAAGTCGACTTGATAACAGACGACGTTTTGTTGTACGGCACATCGCCTTACGGCCCGAACAGGCTTAAGGTGAACCACGAAGCGATAGTGAAGCTGTACGAGGCCATAAGGTCCGTCGAGGTAGGCGATATGAAGGTGCGGCACATATTCTTCAGCCACGTCTCGGCGGCGCCCGTCGTCGAGTCGCCCAAGACTGTCAAGGCCATCGCCGAGCTCGGCGGCTTCGGGCCCGACAAGGGCGACACGCCGGTCATAGGCCTCGAGACGGGCAGCTTGAGGATCCTCAACAAATACATGAGGAATAAAGCATACCCCTATCCGCCCGAGAAGTGGCACGACCTCATACTGGAGGCCACGGCGATCCTCAACGAGAACTACATCTACCCCGCGTACACCATGACCATAGGATATCCAGACGAGACCGAGGAGGATACGAGACAGACCCTCGAGCTCGTCGAGAAGATCATCGACCACGACTTCGTGGCTTGGGTCTTTCCGCTTCCCGTTATACCTATGTACACCTCGGCCTTGCGGCACTTAAGGCATCCCACCTTGGAGTACTTGCCGGAGGGCTTCTGGGACATCCTATACGTCAGCTGGCGGTATAACTTAAAGGTCACGAGGAGGTTGGCGCCTGTGCTGCTCCAGAACTCCCGTAGCAAAATAGTGAGCAAAATAGTGAGCTATATGATAGACAAGATATTCAACTCGATAGAGTGGATGTTTCAACAACTCAAGGAGACCAGGGGGAGGTCCTCGTTGGCGTTATCGTCGATTCATCTGGACAACGCGTTGGGCGTGCTCAAGGCCGTCTACTGGCTGACCAGGATATCCTTCGGCGCCAAGGAGTGATCAGAGGAACTCGTCGAGCCTCCTAGGCGTTTTGATCGATAACGGGTCCCTCCCCACCAACGCGACGTATTTGCGGTACTCCTCGTCGATGGGCCTCAGCTCGATGCGGCGGATGGTCTCCCTTATTTGCCAATTGCCGACAGACACGTAATAACGTTCGCCTATCCATCTAACTATGGAGACCATGCCGCTTCTGCCCATGGATGCCAGCTTCTCTAGCACGGCCAGCCTGGCCGCCTCGTAGCCTCCGTCCATGGTGCTCCTCTTGCCTCTGGGGTCCTCCACCACCTCTATCTCGGCGACCTTTCCGCCATACGTCCACCTCTCGACGTAGAAGAACCGCAGAGGGCCCGGCGCCACGACGACCAGATAGCGGTTGTCTAAATATTCTGCGTATCCGTACAAGACCTCGGAGACCTCCGGCATATGCCTAACCCTATCCGCTAAGAAGTCGCCTATGCGCACGTCGACCGCCGTTATGCTCCAACGCGTTGGAACGAGCCTCCTCCTATGCCGGGCGCCCAGCATGCCGAGGGCGAAGGCCCTCTGTATGATATACAAGTCGACGCCTTTTCTGTACAACTCCACCGCGGCCTCGCCGGCGTTCACGTCGTCGGACATCATCTTGTCCACAGCCCTAGGCACGGCGGGATTGCCGTCTATCCTCAAGGCCTCTAGAGGCGCTCTAGGGCCCATGGGCTTTTCCCTCAAGTCGAATTTGAGCGAATTCACGGGGGGTTTAGCCAAGCGCATCTCGACGTCCACGGGCCTCTCGGAGACGGCCAACAGAGGCAACTCGCCCAGCTCCCAAGGGCTGGAGGATTGCTTAAAGCCAAATGCCATATAGCTCCTGAGCCTCAGTATCTCCTCGAGCTCCCTCCCCCAGAGCAGTTTGGGGTCGTCGTATGCCCTCGCCTCATCGCCGACGACCTCGGGCGGCTCGCCTATGTATACCCTCACGCGCGGCCACCCGGCCTCCCCCACGACGGCGCTGGGCGGCGTAGCGCCGAACACTTCGCGTCCCCTGATCTTGAAAAGGGAGGACTTCACGGCCTTTATCCTCTCCACGATCGGGCATCTGGGCAAGCCGCACAACATCTTCCTGCCCTGGCACTTGGCGCAGATAGAGTACATCTCTCAACTACTGCCGCTTTGGATATAAACCTCTCGTTCCACTCACCACAAGTGAGTACGATATTTCTAGCCGAGCGAGCTAACTGGCATGTTCGAGGGTTTTCAACTAGCTTGGAGGGCGTTGTGGGAGAGGAGGGGGAGGACCGCGGGCGCGATAGCGGGCGTGGCGATAGCCTTCATAGCCTTGTCCGTGGCCTTGTCCGTCGGGAACTCCTTCCGCGCGTCTACTCAGTCGTTTTTCGCGAGTAGCTTCGGCGTGAACAACATCTACATCGTGGGGCAGAGCTTCACAGACGCCGACGTGGCCGCGATAGCTTCCTACATAGCTCCATACGCCACGGCGGTGGTCCCAGTGGCCTCGGCCCCGGCCATAGCCCAGCTGCCTGGCGGCAGCAGCGTAGCCGTGACGTTGTACGGGGTGCCGGCGCAGAACATATCGGCGCTGGTGCCCAACACCGCCCTCCTCTCCGGGACCAACGCCGTGGCGGGCCCCCTAGCGCTTATGGGCTATTATGTGGCGTTCGACGAGGCCACGGGGGCGCAACGGCTCTATTTGGGGATGCCTGTGGCGTTGAGCTATCGTGGCAAGACCTATACCTTGGTGACCGGCGGCATAATAGCGTCGGGCACGCCCAACCCTGCGTTGAACACGATGACGGCCGTGATAGTCGACGTGAACGAGTTCAGGACTATCACGGGCATCGACGCCTACCGCACCATCGTGGTGACCTTGAAGGACCAGAGCTACCTAACGCAAGTACAGAACATCCTCAAGGCCGCGTTCCCCAACGCAGAAGTCTTCTCGCCGCAGTCCATCGCCCAGACCATAACTGCGTTCTTCACCGGGCTTGAGCTCTTCCTGGGCCTAGTCTCGGGCGTGTCCACAGTCATCACGGCGCTTTGGCTCTACGACACCATGACCATATCAGTGATACAGAGGACCAAGGAGTTCGGCATATTGAGGGCGGTGGGCTTCAAGAGGAGGCAGATAACGGCCTTAATGCTCTACGAAGCGCTCATGGTGGCCGTCCTGGGCATAGCGGTGGGGGCCATCGCGATGGCTCCGTTGGGCTTTGTCAAGATAAACTTCTTCTCGTTGGCTGGGCAAAACGCTCAAGGCGTTGTCCAGACCACCACTACTACGGCGAGAGGGGCCTTCAGAGGCTTCGGCCCTCCCGGCGGGGTTAATACGTTCGGCTCCATCACGCTATCGCCGGATCCTCGAATAGCGGCGTTCACGGCCTTGGTAATACTCGCCGTGAACTTACTGGGCGCCTTGGCGCCCGCCGTTAGGGCCGGCAGGCTCAACATAGTGGACGCCTTGAGGTACGAGTAGGCCTCACTCATAGTGAGTTATTTTTTTAGATGCTCCCGCTCTAGCGCCCATGAAAAAGGTCGTCGTGATCGCGGCCCTCCTTTTGGTCGCCTACGGGGCACTAGCGGCCAGCCCCTCGTTGATACGGATAAGCTCGGCTGGCTCCTCGGGCGGGGACTGCTCGACGTTGCAGTTGACCCTCCTCAACGCCCAGTGGACCTCCCTTCCTCAATACAACGGCAGCTCGGCGGCCATAACCCTTACGTTCTACTCCTCTTGTACCTACCACGCCGTGACGTTTACCCTCCAGCCCCAGTGCCCCTACATAGCCCCCGGACAGCCCGCCTTCGTCCAGAGCATAGCGGCCAACTCGATATTCGCCGTGCAGATGCAGCTTTACGCGGAGCAGCTCAACGCCACTTGTCCTCTGGAAGTGGTCGCTAACGCCAAATACGGAGCGGATCTAAGCCGCGTCTTGAACGCGGCCGGCGCCTTCTTCCTCACAGTCTTCATCCCGCCGTATCCCGTGTTCTCCGCGTCGCTCCAGGGCGTAGCCTATGTGGGCATGCCGAGCAAGCTCTCGTTGCAGATATCGGATCCCTATTCTTTCCCGGCCCAGATATCCATCTCGGGCCAATCGGCGGCCGTGCTCTCGCCGGCAGCACCCGTCGTCTTGCAGGGGAGCTCCTCGGTGCCCATCGTCGTCGTGCCCTACTCCACATCGGCCGCCCTAGTGGTAACGATAAAGTCCCAGGACTACTTGGGCAATCCCGTTTCCTACACATACACGCTCCCGATACCCGCCGTGAGCCCGCCTCCTCCAACGATCTCTATATCGCCGAGCGTGTTGTACCAAGGCCAAGTCAACCAAGTGCTCCTCACTATCGCCGTCCCCTTCAACGCTAACGGCACCGCTGTTGTGTCCATATCCGGAGCCTCGGCGCCCTCAGCCCCAGTAATCGTGCCCATAAATAACGGCGTCGGCACAGCGGCGATCTCGGTAATCCCACTCCAACAAGCCGTCGTATTCCAAGCCTCGGTGAACTATTGGGTACAAGGCTTTCAACAATCAGCCCAGACGTCGGCCACAGTCGAGGCGGTCCAGCCCTCGTCTGCGCTCGCCTACCTCTCGATATCGCCCCAGATGCTCATAGCCAACGCGGCTAACAACGTCACGATAACGATAACGGCTCCCGGCAACTTCAGCGCTGCCATAACGGTGTCCGGCGCCTCGGCCAACGCGCCGATGCCAGTGTACATATCCGGCGTCGGCCGCGCCGCGTATTCGCTGGTGTTGTACCCCACGTCTCAACAAGTCGCCGTCTCGGCAACTATACAGACCTCGGCGGGCACGCAACAATACACTGCGAATATACCCGTAGTCTCGTCCAACATCTTCCTCGCAGTGCCGATACCTACATCCGTTGAGGCCGGAGGCAATAGAACTATCGTCGTGAGGCTGGTGAACCAAGGCGACGTGCCCGTAGAGAAGGGCGTGTTGGTAATAGCGCCCGCCTCGAGCTCGCCGGCGCTTATGGGGACTGTGGTGTATAACTTCTCCTCGTTGCCGCCTCTCGGCTACGTCGAGGTGCCCATAAGCTTCGTGGTGCCGGCAGGTCAGACGGGCTCTCTGCCGTTCCAGTACACCGTGTATTACGTGACGCCGCTCGGCTCAGGTCAAGCCCAAGGCGTTTTCTACGTCCAGTCCTTCCAACGGCCCTCTATATTGGTCTCGTCCGTCACAGTCACGCCCCAGAGGCCTCAGCTGGGCCAGCCCTTCTTCGTGTCGATAACCGTCGTCAACAACGGCTTCGTATCGATCAACAACCTACAAGTATCCTTGAGGGCGCCTCGAGGATTAACCCCCATAACGTCCACTTTGAACTACATCGGCAGCTTATTGCAACAACAATCGCAGACGGCCACCTTCTCGTTGAACGCCACGATGCCCGGCAGGTACAACGTGACGTTGGTCGTGTCGTACCAGGACCAATACGGGAACAACTACGTGCAGGATGTCCAACTGCCCGTGATCATCGGCGGCAACTTCACGCGCATTGCGAGGAGCTCCGCCGGAAGGACCACCGTGTCAAGTTCTAACTCCTCGGCCACAATCGCCGTTATCGCCATCGTCGTGGTGGCCGCCGTCTTGATAGCTATTGGCCTATGGCGGAGGAGGAGATAAGACTTGTAGACGTCCACAAATACTACGGGAGCTACCAAGCATTGAGGGGCATAACCTACGCCATCCCTAAAGGCATATTCCAATGCGTCGTGGGCCCCTCCGGCTCGGGCAAGACCACTTTGTTGCACATAATAGGCGGCATCGACAAGCCCACTAAGGGCGAGGTGTGGGTGGCAGGCGTGAGGCTAAACGACCTAAACGACGACCAGTTGGCCGAGTTCCGCAACAAGAACGTGGGCTTCGTCTTCCAGATGTTCTACTTAATACCCAGGATGACGGTCTTGGAGAACGTGGAGCTGCCCCTTATATTGAGGGGGGTGCCCAAGGCCAAGAGGAGGGAGATGGCCGTCGAGGCCCTCAAGCTAGCCGGGCTGGATCGGGCCGACCTCTACGGCAAGAAGCCGACGCAGCTCTCCGGCGGCGAGCAACAGAGAGTCGCCATAGCGCGAGCCATAGTGGCGAGGCCCCGTCTGCTCCTAGCCGATGAGCCCACCGGCAATCTCGACAGCGCTACTGCCGTGAAGGTCATGGAGACGTTCCTCTCGCTGAAGAAGGAGCTGGGCATCACAATTGTGATGGTCACCCACAACCTCGAGCTCTTGAAGTACTGCGATAGGGTCGTGCGCCTGAGGGACGGGATGATCGTCGAATAGCCGCTTGGACTCGACATAGCAGAGCCTTGGCCGAGATGCGTCAACGGACGCGATAGCTGTCAGCACTCGGCAAACTCCGCATACTACGGGCGAGGTCGCCCAGTCATCACCGCGAAGAGGGCGTTCGCTATGTTATAAACTTTCCTCGATCTAAAGTCCAGCGTTGCCTCGTAGCGCGCCCGCCTAGGGCGTGTTTTCACCCCTCCTCGTACCCGGCGCCATAGCTCTTATATACCGAATGGCCTATTACGTCGTGAAGTTGTTCGACAGATACAGCAGACAAGTAGCCGTTATAGGCGAGGAGGGGCAGAGGAGGGTGAGGGCAGCCTCCGCGGCCATCTTCGGCGTCGGAGGCCTCGGCACACATGTGGCCTACTACCTGGCCGCCGGGGGCTTCAAGAAACTATACCTAGTCGACTCCGACAAGGTGGCTCTCTCGGATCTACACAGACAAGTGCTCTATTCGACCTCCGACGTGGGCATGTACAAAGTCGAGGCGGCTGCGAGGCGGTTGCGCGACGTGAACCCAGAGGTGGAGGTGGAGCCCATAGCGGAGGAGATAAGCCCATCCCTCGCCGGCGAGTTGGCCGAGAAGGCCGACGTGTTGGTGGACGCCTTGGACAACTGGGCCACGAGACACGTGGTCAACAGGGCGGCAGTCAAGGCGCTGAAGCCGCTGGTCCACGGCGCCGTGCAGGAGTGGTACGGCCACGTGACGACGATAATACCCGGCGTTACGCCGTGCCTCGAGGAGCTCTTCGGGAGGCTGAAGTCGCCCCCCTCTTGCGCCCAAGGAATATGCCCCGTCTTGGGCCCCGTCGTGGGGGTGGTCGCCTCGATAATGGCGCTGGAGGTGGTCAAGACGGTCGTCGACGCGCCTTCGCTGGCCGGGAAGCTCTTAGTGGTGGACTTAAAGCATATGGCCTTCGACGAGATTAAGCTGGAGCGGGACGAGAGGTGCCCAGTCTGTGGCTATGTCAGACGTTAGGCTGACGCCCTCGCAGCGATTAGTGCTCTACTACATGGCGTTCGAGGCCCTCTACAATTCGAGGACTTGGCTGACCTTCGACGACATAAAAAGAGGAACAGGGCTCTCCACTAGGGCGTTGCGCTCGGCGTTGGTCAAGCTCCGCGAGTTGGGCTACATAGCCAGTATCATGGACCCCGCCAAGGGCAGGAGGCTCCTACACCGCGTCGTGTTGGATAAGCTCTACCCCGCGCCGGAGCTGGAGGGGCTGTACCTCATCGACGCGAGCGGCGACCTCACGCCCGAGGCAGTCAAGGTGTTGTCCAACGCGGATGTGGTGTTGTACACGGAGTCGGTCGACCCCAGGAAGCTGGAGGCGTACGTGAAGGCTCTGAGCCCCTTCAAGGGCGAGATCCCCCGCGCTAAGCTGGTCGCGATAGTCTTCAACCCCCTCCTGGACGATATGAACAAGCTCGGCGATGTCGTCAGCAAGGCGAGATATATATGTGCATCAAACGCCGTGGATAAAGCGTTGGGCACATGCCTAGCTTGCGGCATGGTGGATCTGGATTACGGCAAGTTCAAGATAAAGACCGTGGGGGATGAGAAAGAGCTGGCGGAACTCGTCGAGAAGTACGAGGTCAAGGGGACGTTGCTCCTCCAGAGGTGCGACGGCAAGAGGCTCGAGCTAGTGGTGTTGAAAAAACGGACGCCTCAGCCCGGAGCGGAGAGGGGGAACATTATTAAACCTGACTTTCCACAGCGTCTATGAGCACCAAGTATGTAGAGGTAGGCGAGCTCAAGGAGGGATCCTACATAGTAATAGACGGAGAGCCTTGCCGAGTTGTTGAGATCGAGAAGTCCAAGACGGGCAAACACGGCTCCGCTAAGGCCAGAGTCGTCGCCGTTGGGCTCTTCGACAACGTCAAGAGGACTTTGAGCGTCCCCGTGGACACCCAAGTAGAGGTGCCCATAATAGAGAAGTTCACGGCGCAAGTGCTATCGATGTCGGGCGACACGATCCAGCTCATGGACATGCGCGACTATAAGACCATCGAAATCCCCATGAAGTACGTCGAGGAGGAGGCCAAGGGCAAGCTGGCGCCCGGCGCCGAGGTCGAGGTTTGGCAGATCCTCGACCGGTATAAGATCACGAGGGTTAAGTAGATCAGCTTTAAGTAGATCAGCTGGCCTCCGCCGGCGGCGGGGCCGTGAATATATAATAGGGGTCTTTCCCCTGGAGCTCGGCCAAGATCCTGTTAACGATGAGCTCAGCCGGATCTATCCCCACTCTTTTCTTTATATCGTCGAAGCTCGAAAAGGGCCTCGCCCTCCTCTCGGCGAGGATCTCTTGTACTTTCTTCTTTCCGATGCCTTGCAACAGCTCGAGGGAGTGCATCTTGATTGTGAGGGGGCCTGCCTTGTTGAACCAGTCGACGAACTTCTGCTCTTGTGAGGAGACAATCTGTCGGACGATCTGGACCAACGCCTCCCGGGCCGGAGGCTGGAGGTCCTCGTACCTTATCCTGCGGACTATTTTGTCCACCTTATCCCTTTGGCCCGGCCCTATATAGACCCTCTCCCCTATTTCGACCCTCGCCCCTGGCTTGAGCGTGACCTCGAGGAGGGTGAAACGCTCCTCGCCCAAGACGTGGGCGTATGTTGAGTCCCTGGAGAACTCCCTACGGATCCTCGCGGGGAGCTTATACGCCGCCAGCTCGGGCGGTATCACGTCTATGACATATCCGTACTCCTCTCTGCGTTTCATGACCTAAGCACCTTCAACATCTCCTTGATCTCCTCGTCGGAGAACTCGCGACGTTCTAACATCTGGAGTAGGGCCTTCAGCTCGTCGATGCTCTCGGGCATCACGTTCACCAGCTGTATCGACGTTATGCGAGTGAACCCGAACTTGGACATCAACTCGTTCACCTTGGCCTCGGCCTCCTCGGCGCTCAACGTCACGGACTTCTCCAGGAAATCTATGGTCTTCCTCTGCATTTCGTTGAGTTCGAAGCTCTGCGCGAACTTCTTGAGTATCTCTAAGGCCTTTGCATTCGTCACGTCCTCCGACCGCTTGATCCTTTTGACGCTCACGTTGATGCGCTACGCGGGGGTTTTAAATTTCCCAAATCGCTTGGAGCCGACAAATTTTAAATAAGGCCCTGTCCAAGCGGCCATGCCCAAGAGGACTCATGGATACAGATATAAGAGTAGAAAGTTGTTGTCCAAGAAGCCGCGCGAGAGGGGGATGGGCGGGCTTTCGCGGCTGATGTATGAATACAAGGAAGGGGACAAGGTGGTCATAGATATAGATCCGACTTATGTGAAGTCGGCCCCCCACCGCAGATATCAAGGAAAGGTGGGCGTAGTCGCCGGGAGGCAAGGCGACGCCTACGTGGTCCTCGTGGAGGTGGGCTCTAAAACCAAGAAGCTGGTCGTGCCGCCGGAGCACTTGGTTCCGTTCAGGGGCTAAGGCGGCATTTGTTGGTCCTCCCCTCCCGTGTAGTGGAGCTGTATGGCGTAGTACAACTTGTCGAGGCCGGTCCCCGCGAGGGCCGACACGAAGACCAAGTCCCCTATCCCTCCCAAGCTCAGCGCCGCCCTCAACAACTCCCTCCCGAGCGGTTCCCCCTCCAACAAATCGACGAGGACCTCCGCGTCTGACGCCCATGTGGAGATCCTCTCTATCTGCTCGTCGCTGAGGAGGTCTGTTTTATTTACGGCGACTATCTGCGGCAACTTGAACTTGATCCTGCTGGACAGCGCGAGCAAGGCGGTAGTGGCGAAACCCTCGGGGCTCTGCATATACGTTGCATCGCCGACGTACACCACTACGTTGTGCGTGTCCGAGAGCCTCTTGACTAAATAAGATCCGCTCTCCCTAAAGGCGAAGAGCTCCATTTGCCCCGGCGTATCGACGAGAACGATGGGGGCGCCCACGGCGTTTATCTCCTCCTTGATCCTGTCGGCCTCGGCTACTGCCATATCCACAGAGGCGATGATCGAGGCGTTGGGCCCCAGCTTGAACTGCCTCATGATCTTGCGCGCGTTTACTCTCTCCCTCACGTCCACGTCGGGAGTGTAGGGCAAATACTCAGCGGCGGGGTCCAAGTTCACGACGGCCACGTCGTATCCCTGCTCGTCCATCCAGTTGTACAGCGCTGAGACCAACGTGGATTTGCCGCTGCCCGCAGTGCCGATGAAGAAGACGACCAACATCAGCCCCTGGACTTGGCGATCTCCTCGGCGACTTTTCTAGCGATCTCCTTCACGTCCTCGGCGTAGACGACGAAATACCCCGCGGCCCTTTCGTCGAACCAGAGAGCCGGGTATCTCTTCTCCTTGTAGACATCGTACTTTATCCCGAGCCTCTCCAACGCCCTCGCCACCTCCTCTATGGTGGGCTTGGGCACAGCCAACTTGCGCGGCAGTATTCTGCCTTTGGATCTAGGTATAGTCGAGTCCAGATAGACCAGCCAGAGTATCCTCCCTCCCCTCTTCTTCACGGAGGAGGCAACGGCGGTTTATATTAACTTATCAATACGGCGTTCACGACGCCGTGTTGGCTCGGGCGCGACGTGACGACGGCTCTGCCGATCTCGGTCTGTATCACGGCGCCCTTGACTATTTGGCCCTTCTTGGCGAAGTCGGGGTTCGAGGGCGTCGAGACGACCGAGATGATCTTGGCCTTGACGGTCTTCTTCTCCTTGGGGATGTACACGTTGGCGTACTGCGCCGATCTAAGCCTGACCTTCACGTTGCCGCCAGTGACTCTCTCCACCTCGACCCTCTGGGGGCCTAGAGTCGGAACTCTGGGAGGGCCGCCGCAGAGGGCCTTGCGCTTGACCTTAGCCACTCTGCCCTTCACTCCGCCGGTCGGCTTCCTCAAGTCGTTGCCTTGGTAGAACGAGGCCGACTTCACGACGTCGCGGTTGCGGAGCGGTTAAAAATTTTGAGCCGCCGTAAGACCCGCGGAATATCGAAGAACAGGGCCAATCTTTAATAACGGGTAGCCAACGCTGTATATGCTTAAGCGTATTGGCTATGCTCTTCACTATACTAAGATGAAGAATCTTGTCATAAAACTTTCTCAAATTCCCCCGTTATACATGCCCGTCTATACGTACACTATGAGAAAGGTCGGCGTGCTCTACGACGTCATAGGAAATGTGAACAACCCATACGGTTTGGTAAAGCCGATCTCCGTGGACAACTCGATCATAGGCCAAGCCTTGTACATAAACGAGGCGGATCTAAAAAAGAGACGAAGGGCGTCATGACTAGGCGCATTCTAGCCGGGATAGCCGATCAAGACCTAGTATGCCCAGTGTGCGGAGCGGTTAATAGGGTCCACGTCGATTACGAGCGGGGCGTCGTCGTGTGCACGGAGTGCGGCACGGTCATAAGGGAGGGCATAGTGGATTTGGGGCCCGAGTGGCGCAAGCCGGAGTCGTCGAGGGCACACGTAGGCGCTTCGGGGACCGAGCTGGGCGATATAGAGAGGGGGAACGTCAAGATATCTGACAAGCTAAGGGCCTTAAGGCTAAAGAGAGCGGCCAAGCCGATATCGTCGACCGAGGAGAGGCTCGAGGTGGATATGAGGGAGTTCTACGAATCCTTGCGGGATATCTTGGGCATACCCAAGGCCCTAGTGGACGAGGCCATTCTTTTGTACAAGAAGGCTTATGAAATGGGGTTCCGGGCCTCCAGAAGGGAGGGCTACGCCGCCGCGCTCTACTTCGCAGTTAAGCGTCACGGAATAGGCTCAGTCACCTACCGCTCGTTGATTGAGAAGGCAGGTCTAGACAGAGGCGAGTTCATGTCGGCCTATATGGAGTTCTTGCGATATATGGCTCAAGCGGGGGAGAAGATGCCCAAGGTGGATCCGAGGATCTATATACCTCGTATAGTCTCCGCGCTTGGGCTAGATGGCGAGCTCGCCGCTCAAGTGCAGAGAGTGGCGGCGCATTTGTTGAGCTATATAGTCAAATCGCCTCGGATCCGCAACGGCAGAAAGCCGCAAGTGCTCGCAGCCATATCGGTTTACTTCGCCTGTTTTATACTGGGCGTGGAGAAGACGCAGAAAGACATCGCCAGGGCGGCCGAGTCGACTGAAACCCCCATAAGGGACCTCCTCAACGAGTTGAGCGACCTCCTCTACATAGAGCTATACATCTAAGGCTTAGGACCAAGGAGGGCCAAATTTAATTAACTCCACCCAGGGGTCTAAGTGGGCGAGGCGCCTCAAGACGCGGAGGACACCTTGACCGAGATAGAGATCCAGATACTCCAAGGCCTCGAGAGGCTAGGTGGCAGCTACCAGCAGAGGAACCTCTGGAAGTATATAGGAATAGACAGCAAGACGGGCTTGCCCATATTAAGCAGGCTCGAGAAACGCGGTTTGATCAAGAAGGAGAGAGTAGGCGGGGAGAGGCGCGGCGTCTACGTGGTTAGGCTGACGGAAAGAGCCTATAAGGTGTTGGCGGAGCTCAGAGAGAAGGCCGAGGAGATCCCGGGATTCGACATGAATAAACTAAGCGATGAGCTACAGACCCTCCTCTCCATCCCTTGCACGTATTGCCCGTATATAGAGAGGTGCGGGTTCGGTTTTGTGGACCCCCTCCACTGCGAGCTCTTGACCAGGTGGTCTGTTTCGCAACTACAGCGGGAGGCGGAGGGCTCCTAGCTTATTAACAAGCGCGTTTAGATCCCGCATGAGCGAGCGGATAAGGTCCTTCATTGCCGTGGACGTCGCCGCAAAGGACGTAGTCGACGCCATCGAGGCGCTCCAGAGGGAGTTGTTAGCCATCGGGGCGGACCTAAAGCTCGTGGAGCCCTATAATCTGCACTTGACGCTTATATTTCTCGGCGAACAGCCCAAGCGCAACTTGGACGAGATAGCCAGAAGGCTCGAGGGGCTGGCGCACAAGCGGTTCGTCGTAGAGCTCAAGGGCGTCGGCACGTTCCCCAACCCCTCGAGCCCCAGGGTCATATGGATCGGCGTGGGGAAGGGCAAGGAGGAGCTCGTCAAGTTGGCCCAAGACGTGAGGGCGTTGGCCCGCGATTTCGCGCAAGAGGACGAGGAGTTCACGCCGCATTTGACCATAGCCAGAGTCAAGGGGCCCAGAAACCGCGATAGGCTAACGGCCTTCCTCGAGGCCCACCGCTCCGACTACTTCGGCGAGGTCGAAGTGGCCGAGGTCAAACTGAAGAGGTCCACGCTGACGCCTCGAGGTCCCATATACAGCGATATCTACGTCAAGAAGCTCGCCTAAGGCCCTGACGTCGGCCGTGCAGATCGAGGACGTCTTGAGGGAGGCCGCATCGATCGTCACGCCGTCCAGGGAGCTCGAGGAGAAGGTCGCTAGAATCTCGGCGCAGTTCAAGTCGTATATAACGGATATATTGGCCAAACTCGGCGTCGAGGGCTCCGTGGAGCTCGTGGGCTCGTCGGCCAGGGGAACTTGGCTACCCGACGGCGTGGACGTAGATGTCTTCGTGGTGTTGCCCAGGAAGTACCGGAGGGAGTTCCTAGAAGAGCTCGTGGGCGAGATCAAGGCGGAGATGGCGAGGGACGGAATAACCGCGGAGACCCGATACGCCGAGCATCCCTACTTGGTGGTCCACTACGAGGACGTCGAGGTGGACGTCGTGCCTTGCTTCGAGCTGAGGCCTGGCGAGGAGGTCCTCACCGCGGCGGATAGATCAGTATTACATCACAGATACCTCTCGGCGAGGCTCGACGATAGGCTGAGGCTTGGGGTGCGCTTATTGAAGAAGTTCATGAGAACCATCGGCGTTTACGGCGCCGAGGTGAAAGTCGAGGGGTTCTCGGGGTATTTAACGGAGCTATTGGCGGTCCACTACGGCGGCTTTTTAGAGGTCTTGAAGGCGGCCTCTCGATGGAGGCCCTATAGGACCGTGGTGGACCCCGAGGGGCATTACCCGGATCCCCGCAAAGCGGCTCGTAAGTTCAAAAGCCCGCTTGTCGTCGTAGACCCCGTCGACCCCGGGAGGAACGTCGCCGCTGCCGTCTCCTTGACCTCAATGGCTACTTTCGTCTTGGCCGCCAAGAGGTTCCTCGAGAGGCCCTCGTTGAGCTATTTCGCCCCGACGACCGGGGCGTCCTCCTTGCCCGTGCCGGCGGTAGTCGTGAGGTTCTCCTACCCCGCAAAGCCTCCTGACGTAGTCTGGGGCATGTACAAGAGGTACGCCAGGACGTTGGCTGTCAAGCTCGAGGAGTGCGGCTTCGAGGTGTTGCGCTTCGGCGTGTACAGCGATGAGAGGACCTACGTCGACGCGGTCTTCCTCGTGGAGTCCGCTACGCTTCCCGAGTACGAGCTACACGAGGGGCCTCCCGTTTTCGAAGACGCCGTGGGTAAATTCGTCGAGAAGTACTTAGGCGAGGACGTAGTTGGGCCGTTCGTCGTGGGGTCCAGGGTCTACGTGATAAGGAGGAGGAAGATAAGGGAAGTCGAGGAATGTCTAGACAAGACCTTAAAGGAGCTGGGCCTCACGCCCGTCGAGGTGAGAAGAGGCGTATACCCGCCCATCTCAGCCAAGAACTACTGGATAAGCTGACAGTTTAATTTATATTTCCGCAGAACGAGGCGCCCATGGACGTTTACACCCTCAAGTTCTACAAACGGGCCGCCGACTTCATGGCGGAGCTCGACGACGAGATACGCAAACTAGAGGAGTCGACCAAGGCGCTGGGCTCCGAAGTGGAGCAGTTGAAGGCCGTGGCCGAGAGGTACGCAAAGCTCCAGTCCTTGCTCAAGAAGTTCAAGCCCGGAGAAGGCGGCCAGTCCGCGCCTCTGGAGATCACGGGCTTGGGCGTGTATATAGACCCCAGCCCGTTGACCAAGTACGAGATTTACAACGAGTCCTACGCCCACATGTTGGACCTACTGTCTGTGTTGAAGAAAGTGAGGGAGGTAGTAAACGCCGTCGTGTCCGAGGGCGGCTTGAACGAGGCGCCGATAGCCGTGCAGTTCAAACAAGGAGTTCCGGTGAAGCTAATAGTGTTGTAGCATCCTCCTCAAGGAGTCCCCTTTGATTATAATCGACGCGTTCTTCTCTACGCCCAGCCTCCTCGCCAACACGTCGCATTTCGCTCTGAACAAAAGCAAGGCAGGCCTCCCGACGCCCCACTCTAGGTAGGCCTCGGCGTTGGCTATGCCCTTGGCTAATATAAACCCGTCGCCCAACCACCGAATGGGCGAGATGTTGCCCGGCGTCGCCAAAAAGCCCTTGGCTGGATCCGCCACCACGTCGATCTCGTACGGCTCGGATCGGGCCACCGGCACGGGCTTAATGCCGTTTCTCCTCAGAGCCTCCATCACCACGTAGTCTATCTGGGCCTCGCCCTCGTTGTCTATCACGTAATAAAGGGTATCGGGGAGCTCTACGCGCTCCTCTATGGCGGGCTCGTCCCATATCGCCAACTCCAGCTTCCTGGGCCTATAGCCCAAGACGCTTGAGTCTATAATGTTGGCGGCCGCCGCTATGCGCAACGCGGTCCTTAAATCCCAGCCGACTTCCTCGAGCTTCCTCTCGACGACCGCGGCGACTTGCCTCCCTATTTCGGCTAGTTGTTTCTTATAATCGCCGTATGGGTCCTTGGACTCCAACAACGACGCAACGAACTTGAAACTCTCGGCGAAGGCCTCGCTTCTGCTACTCTTCTCAACAGCCCTGGATAGATAGGCCAAGAGCTTGGGGAGTTGCGGCGCTCCGCCCAGCTTGACTAAATCGGACGTCCTCGAGTGGATTAAACAAAGCTTGCACTCATTCTCGAGCCACATTGTTCAAGACCTCTGCTACTTTGACCAAGTCGTCCTTGGTCACGTCGCCCATGACTCCTATCCTGATGACTTTGTCCTTGAGGTGTCCCATCCCGGCGCTCGCCACGTAGCCGGCATCGCGTAGGGCCTTCAACGCTAGCTTGACGTCGTTACAGTAGAACGCAGCGACTGTGTTGCTCCTGTGCTGGGGCTTGGGCACGGGCCGGAGCTTAACGCCGCCGTAGAGCACGTCCATGCGCTCCTTGTGGAGCTCAGCGTATCGCTCGAGCCCAAGGCCCAAGATGTACTCCAACGACGCCTCTAAGCTGTAGACGACCGGTATTGGCGGAGTATACGGCGTGTCGAGGGTCGAGGGGACCTTGACGTACCCTCTTAAGTCCATGGCGGGCGGGACCCCGGCCTTGGCCCTCGGCTCCGCGTTGAGGAAGAGTATTGAAGCGCCCGGCGGCGCCATGAAGGCCTTGTGGGACGCCGTGGCCACCACGTCGATTCCGGGAGGGAGGGGCTCCGCCGGCATTCCCGACACGCTGTCCACGAGCAACAACGCGCCGTGGGACTTCACTACGTCGATTATCTTGGCCAGGTCCTTGTAGGCTATGCCCATGCTGGTCTCGTTGTGCACGAGGGCCACGGCGACGACGGGGCCCGCCCTCCTCAACTTATCGTCGACCTCGTCGGGTGCGGGCGGGGCCTCGACCTCCCACTCGATCACCTCGGCTCCTCTGCTTCTCAGAGATGCGGCGAACCTCCTCCCGAATTCGCCGAAGATTATTGCGAGGACCCTCTCGCCCGGGTTCACGTAGTTGTAGACCATCGTGTCGACGGCCAACGTGCCGGTGCCCGGCATTATGACGGGAATCCCGCCGTATACTCTCGACATCTTGTCCAAGACCGATTTAAGAGTTTGTTTAAACTCCTCCGATCTATGGAAAGCGGGTTGTCTATACGCTGCTTTGAGGACGAAATCGGGTAGCTGTATGGGGCCTGGAGTCAAGTACTTCATACCCTCTTCACGGCCTCTAGGATGTTCAGCGCGAGCTCCTCTGCCAGTTTTTCATAAGCCTCGTAGGTCTCGGAGCCCACGTGCGGCGTCACTACGACCTTTTCGTGCGATATGAGCTTTAACAACTTCTCGCTCTTGGGGGGCTCCTCGGGCAATACGTCGAGCGCGACCCCCCATAGCCTATCTATGTGCTTCGCCAAGGCGTCTATGTCGACGACTTCGCCCCTGCTGGTGTTTATCAACATAGAGCCGTCCTTCATCAAGGACAGCCTATCGTCGTTAATTAGCCGGTACGTGCTAGGCATCAGGGGCACGTGGAGGCTCACCACGTCGCTCTCGGCCAACAGCCTTTCGAGGGGCACTTGCAAGGCGCCTATCTTCGCGGCCTCGGCCGATACGTCTATGACGTCGCTCGCCAAGATCCTCATGCCGAGAGCCGCCGCGTATTGCGCCACGGTCCTCCCTATCCGCCCGAAGCCGACCACGCCGAGGGTTTTGCCGTAGAGCTCTCTGCCTATGTACTTCCCCTTGGGCCATCCGCCCGCCTTCACCTCCTTATCCAATATAGGTATACGCCTCGCGAGCGCGATCATTAGGCCTATGGTGAGCTCGGCGGCGCTCCTAGTGGGAGCGTTGGGCGCGTTGATAACCGCGATGCCTCGTTTTATGGCGTACTCGACCGCTATGTTGTCGAGGCCTACGCCGTATCTGGCCACGATCTTGAGCCTAACCCCCCTATCGATGAGCTCCTTGTCTACCTTAGTCCTGCTCCTGACCACCAAAACCTCGTACCCCTCGATGGCCTTGAGGAGCTCCTCCCTGGAAATGCCGGGCCTGTAGTCCACCTCGAGCCCACCGCCTCTGAGTTTTTCGATCAACCTCTCACTGGTCTGATCTGCCACGAGGACCCGCATTGGGCCCCCCGTACACGGAGTTTTTAAATATGCGCTGGTCTATTGTGCAAATCGCTTTTAAGCTTGAGGACATAAAATTCAATTGAACGATGATGACGATACGGTCTTCCGACGATGACGACGAGACCGACTTCTGAGGCGGCTTCATGGCCCAAATCGACGCGTTCGCCGCGCGGCGATATGAGGTTAAATATTTTAACGCGTTTAACTCAGCACATAATGGGTATGTCGGACTCTATATACAATGTATTGAAGACCCTCGTCGATATATACTCAAAGGAGGGCGTGCCCGTCAAGTCTAAGGAGATAGCAGAGGCCTTGAGAGTACACGAGGGCTATATAAGGAACATAATGTCGGTCCTCAAGTCCATGGGGCTCGTGTTGAGCAAGGCTGGCCCCCACGGCGGGTACGTGCCCACCAGCAAGGCCTACGATATAATAAACAAACAGACGCTCTCGGTGCCTATCTACCACAACAACACAGCAGTGGGGTACGCGCTCGACATATCCCTTATAGGGCTCCTCACTGAGAAGCCCTTGGCCTCTCTAAGAGTTTTAGGCGATCTGTCGCCCTATCTACACAAGGAGATTAGGGTGGGTCCATTGCCCAACGGGATAGTCATAGTGGGCAGACTGATCAAGGCCGATATAGAGTCCTTGATAGAGGTGGATTCCGTCGTCTCAGTGCCCCACGTGCCCGTCAGCGAGATAATGACCAAGAGGCCCGTGACTGCTAAACCCGACGACCCGCTCGAAAAATACATAGACCTCATATCCAAGAGGCGCTATAGGGGTATACCCGTCGTCGACGATCAAGGAAGGCCTATAGGCTTGTTGATGTCGTCTATGGTGATCGAGGCCTTGGCCAAGTGCGCCGGTAACCTCAAGGTGAAAGACGTCATGGTGACGAACCCGCCGGTGATTAACGCATCAGACGACATCCACGACGTGATCAACGCCATGTTGTCCAACAACATAGGTCGTCTGCTGGTCGTCGACGACGACGGCAAGCTCGTCGGGATAGTGACGCGGACCGATGTGCTGAGCAGAATAGCCTCGTTGGAGACCATCGCGATAGCGCAAGCCTAGTCTAACTTCCTCACCTCGCAGTCGTATTCCAACTTTTCGATCCTCTTAAGGCGCAGATATCCGGCCGTATACTGCGAGGCCTCGCAGAGGGCCTCCTCAGGGTCTCCGTTCCTCAACACATACGCCGAGAAGACGGCCAAGAACACGTCGCCACTCCCGGTGACGTCGTCGACGTCGAGCCCCGCGCTGGGCGCATAGTAGAGACGCCTCTCGAAGGCCATATAGGCGCCTCCGCTACCTGTGGTGTACAAAGCTATCCTCCACTTGTCGTTGTACTTGGCCAAATCACGCGGGTCTATCGCCAAGTCGTCGTCGGAGAAGTGGACTATGTCCGCCGCGGGCGCCTCCCCTCCGGACCTCACAAAGCCTTGGAGATCCACCGCGGACACGTCGGCGTAGAACTCCACTTGGCCTATCTCGTCGAAGACGGGGTTCAACACGACTAGAGGTCCCTCCACTAGCCCAGAGATCTTGCGGGACGGCCTTCTGATATTACTGCTCCTACGCGGCTTAACTCTGTAATCCAGCTCGAAGACGGCCGTGGCATCGCCGACGATCAGCTGGGGTTCCACGCCTATTTTCCTGAGCTCCTGCTCCACAAACTCCCTCTCGTCCGGCCCGACCACGCCGATCGCTACGACCTCAAGGCCGAGTCCCCTAAAGGCCAAGCCCATGTAGTAGGGAGGACCCCCGATCCTCGTCGAGACTCCATCCTTGGTTATCACGTAGTCCAACGTCGGGTTGCCGACGACGAACGCCCTCACGGACGCAAGCCGCTCGATTAATATATTTTAACGAGCGTTTGTGTCCACATGCGCCGCAAGACGGCTGCCATCAGGGGCCACGGCTGGAGCGACCAGTTCGGCTCGCCGTTGCCCCCTGTATACCTCACCGCGATCTTTGAACAGATAGGAGAGGCCAGGAAGAGCGATAGGGGCGTGGACTTGAAGTACGCAAGGGAGGAGAACCCTACGGTGAGGGCGTTCGAGAAGATCATGGCGTCCCTCGAATCGGGAGGCGACGCGCTGGCCTTCAACAGCGGCATGGCCTCGATATCTACCCTTTCTATATATCTGCTGAACGCCGGCGACGTCCTCCTCACGACGAAGGAGGCCTATGGGGCTACCCTCAAGCTGTTCTCGGCTCTAGAGGACAAGTTCAACGTGCGGGTGGTCAAGGCGTATCCGGACACGGAATCGGTAGTGGAGGCTATAAAGTCGGTTAAGCCCAAGGTGGTATTCCTCGAGACCATGACGAACCCCACGTTGAAGGTGTTGGACCTCCCAGAGGTGATTAAGGCCGCCAAGGACGTGGGGGCCATAACGGCCGTTGACAACACGTTCGCGACCCCTGTCTTGGTGAACCCGTTGACCCTCGGCGCAGATTATGTAGTGCACTCCGCCACCAAGTACATAGCAGGCCATAACGACGTCGTGGGGGGCGTAGTGGTGTCCAGAGGCGTGGATGCGGAGCTCTGGACCTACAGGGCGATGCTAGGCGGCATAATGCAGCCCTTCGAGGCGTTCCTCTGCTTGAGGGGCGTTAAGACCTTGTTCCCGCGTTTCGAGACGCAGAGCAGAAACGCTAAGGCCGTCGCCGAGTTCTTAGCCGAGCACGGCAAGGTGAAGGAGGTATTGTACCCAGGCCTCCCGACTCACAGAGACCACGAAATAGCCAAGAAGCTCTTCGGAGGCGAGCTCTACGGAGGGGTCCTCTCGTTTAGGATAAAGGGAGGCAGAGCGGAGGTCGAGCGCGTGCTCTCATCCTTCAAGGTCATCACGCCGAGCCCCAGCCTAGGAGGCACAGAGACCATAGCCACGTATCCCATAATGAGCGCAGCATCGCCCATACCTCCCGAGGATAGGGAAGAGCTCGGGATAACCGAGGACTTAATAAGGCTGTCCGTGGGGCTCGAGGACGTTGACGACATCATAGAGGACTTGGATAGGGCCCTCTCCTCGATATAGCTGTTGTCGGGGCATCATTGTTTTAATTGCCGAAGTAGCTAACCTGTATGAGGGTCGTAAGGACGGGCTTGCCGGTTACTGAGCTGTTAGACGAGCTGAGGAGGGACCTCCGGGACGAGAACATCGAGTACATGCAGAGGATACCAGCGCCGAGGCCCGGCGAGAGGTACAGAGACATAGTCGCCGAGCTCTTCACCAAATACGGCGTGGCCGCCGTGTACATATTCCTGAAAACCCCGAAGGGCGAGAAGAGGTACGTCGTCCTTGCGCGCTACGATTGGTCGGCTGGAGGTTTCGCAGAGGGCTGGATAGTTGAAGGCGACTCGGTGAGAGTCTTCGAGCCCATAGGAGTCAGCCTAGGCCAATTCTCGGCCGCCTTAGAGGAGTTCGGGGAGTTGTTCTGGAAGACCGAACAAGCGCTTGCCGGCAAGAAGGTGGAACAAGCAGGGAAGGAGCCCTATTGAACCCTCAATACGGGCGAGGCCTCGCCTATGGGCATTACGTAGTCCAATATAGTCCTCCTAACCTCTCCGTCGTTTTTTAAGGCCACCGTCGACAACCTCCTCTTGAGGACCCAGTTTATCTCGACCACGTTGCCGAGGAAGCCGACGTTACTTCCGTCGAAGACAACGGACAAAACGCCGAGCTTAAACGGTATGTGTTGCCTTATAGATTTGGCCGAAAGGGAATATACGACGGAGTCGAACGTCTTGTACTTAAGGCCTACGTCGGCAGGCACTATGAGGTTCCTCCCGTCGTGGAAATGGAGCTGGATCCGGCCGCCCGCGACATAGTTCTTGCCCTCGACTCTTAATAGCTTAAGGTCGGCCTCGTCGCTGGG
This sequence comes from Thermoproteus thermophilus, assembly GCF_055392855.1. Lineage (NCBI taxonomy): Archaea > Thermoproteati > Thermoproteota > Thermoprotei > Thermoproteales > Thermoproteaceae > Thermoproteus > Thermoproteus thermophilus. The sequence goes on along the minus strand of NZ_AP042466.1, from coordinate 1,086,817 downwards.
TATCTGCACCGGCTTTATGTAGCTGGTTCGATCCGGCACTAGCCTGAACACCTCGCCCGTGGGGACTATCTCAACGATGTCCATCACGCCTATGGGGTATTTGTAATCCCTTCGGACTCTGCCGTCCACTTTGATGTAGCCTCTGGCTACTATATACCGGGCCTCCTTAAGGGTCTTGGCGTAACGCAAGACGTCTCTAATAAATATCGCTAGCGGCATCGAGCGGCGAAGGCTATGCGGCCCCGTCGAGGGCCTCACCGTCCAGACTCCGCCTATCTTCCTCGGTATCGGCCACCAAGCCGGCGATACGCTGCGTCGAAGATGCGGCATGGCCGCTTTCGCGGAGGCCTATTTAAGGTTTATCCCACAGACCCTCAACTCGAGAACTTTCGGTAAAGAAGAGGGGCCGCCACCCCTATCGCGAAACCCAGCGCGGCTAGCGCTATATCGCGCATCAACGCATCGCTGGAGAGCGTGCTCCAAAAGCTTAAGTCGTTGAGCAAAATAAGGAGCCCTATCAAGATAGCCGCGGCGCTTAGCGCGTACACCAACACGCCCCTCGAGGCCATGGAGGGGCCATCCCGATGCTATTTAATACTTTAGCTCGCATTACTTTTAGCGAGTTCGTATCTATCGTGGAGGTGGGCAGAGGCGTCGGCAAGATAGTGGTGGCTGCTATGAGCTCGGCCGCGCGGCGCATCTGGGTCTCCTCGCCTTGGATCGGCTCGTCCTACGCCAAGATCTTGATCGAGAAAGCGCTCGCCGGCGTGGACGTCCGGGTCATAACCTCGGACCTCCCCGACAACGAGGGCAAAGAGCTGGGCCGCGCCGCGGATATCTACGGCGAGGAGGAGCTTCAGGAAGCCGCGCTGAGAGCGGCCTACTGGAGGGGGCGCCGCAGATCGGCCCGAATAGCGGCCGTTAGGGATCCGTTGCTCTTGTTCTCGGCCGTCGCCCTCATCGCTTATGTCCTAGGCCTCGAGCCCGGCTACGCCTACGTCCTCATCGCAGCTGGGGTAGGCCTCGCGGCGTTGGGAGTCGCCTTGGCTCTATACAGGGTCAAGGCCCTACGCAAGATAGAGCCGCAGCTACTCGCCGCCGAGGCGGAGCTCGAGAGGATGAGCAAATCGCTGGCCGTCGCCCGCGAGATCGTCAGGAGGAACCTCAAGGCCCTTGTCGTGCCCACACAACTGGCCTTCGTCCACGCCAAGATATATATCGTCGATGGGAGGGCTTGGGTCTCCTCGGCCAACCTCACCGATAGCGGCGTCTCCAAGAACGTGGAGGTCTTAGTCGAGGTGGATCCCGTCGTGGCGGCGCGCTGTTTCGAAGAGCTCTGGGCTGAGCTCTCGGCGGAGCTCAGTCGGAGATCTTTATGAAAGTACCGGGGTAGTCGACGGAGCTTCTGCCCGCCGATACTAATATCACCTTGTGTCTAGAAGCGAGCTCCGAGAAGAGCTTCCTCGTCTCGCCGGTCTCGGCCAGCTCGAAATCGCTGAGCACGACGACTATCGACCGCTTACGGGCCCTCATCAACACGAACTTTATGGCCTCGTCCGGTATAGTGCCGCCGCCGCCCCTTAGCCCTCTCTTTATCTTCTCCACGTCGGTGGGCCTCCTCAGCTCTATAGGCTCATAGGCCCTGGCATCCCAAGGGACGACCACCACCCTCGACGCCCCGGCCTTCAACATGCCATAGACCTCCGAGGCGAACCTCCTTAGCTTCTCGTCGTCTATGGAGGCGGAGGTATCGAGGAGCACATATATCTCGACGGCGTTGGGGCCGAGCCCTATCTTCGAGGGGTACCACTCGGACTTCCGCGAAGTCCTGGACCACCTCTTGCGTATGTCTCTCAAGCTCTCCACGGCCTCCTCGAGCTCTTCCCTCAAGACCCTCCTCCAGTCTATCGACGGCTTCTCTATATCGGGCACGAACCTCATCTGCCCATAAGGCGACGTGCCGGGCTCTTTGAGGGACCTCGCCCTCCTTAATTTTCTCTCGAGCACCTTCTTGAGCTCGCCGGGACCGTTCGCCCTCCTCACCTCCTCAGAGCCTTGATTTATGGGCACGTAGTTGGATATCTGCCTCTCGCCCTCGGCTATCTTGGAGGACTGCTTGTAAAGGCGCAGGAGTTGCCTCCTCGAAAGCCCCGACAGCCTAGCCGCTAGCTCCTCGGCCGACATCTTCAACGCGGCGGCTCTGGAGATTCCCACGTGGCTCGCCCTTAACATATCCCACGGCACCTCGAAACCGCCCGCCTCCAGTTTTTCGTTTATCACGACGTCGGCCGCCACGTTAAACGCCATAACTTCCTCGGCCTTGCCCATCCGCATGAGGTCCTTGGCGCGCTCCAGGTGGCCCAAATAGGCGTGGAGCACTTCGTGCATGAGTATGGCGGCTCTGTTCTCCACAGTGAGCGTCTTGTCGAAGAAGCGGTCGCCTACTAGTATCATATTGCCGTTAAACACGGCGTATGCGTTCCTCGGCACCTCACTAGAATAGCCTATGGGGAAGGACATCACGAGGAAGTAGTAAGTCGGATCTCTCAACATCAAATACTCCTTGATCTTCTGGAACTCGTCCAACACGCGCCCTGTATCCACGTGTATTAGATATCGGATAATTAAATCCTCCCCTATCTCCAGAGGTTGACCGCCGCCCTCCTCACCTTTAAAGGCAACTTGCTAGCGAAATCCTCTAGGACCTCTCGGTTCATGCCCACTCGCTCCTTGAGCGTCCTCACGGCGCTGGAGAGTATATAGGCGTAGAACTCCCTCTCGTCCTCAGCCAAGTACTCGAGGAGGCCCAGGTCTATCAAGTTGCCCGAGAGGTATTTATCCACTAATGCCTTTGCATAGAGCGAGGCAGCTATCAACTTCTGTTCAAGGTCGAATTTCCTCCACCACTCTAGAGGTTTTTCGAAAAAATTCCTTGGGGACCTTGGATAGATAGAAATTGAGGAATTTAGAGCCCGCCGACCTCCCCACGTTGCCGTAAGTTATCTCCGCTATGAGATCCTCGTCGGCCTTGGCCCCGCCCAGGATATGGAGCTGGACGGCTAGCCTGGTCCAAGATCTAGGCGTAGGATAGGCCTCGAGCCCCTCGGGCTCCTTCGGCGGCTCGAACAAGAAGGAGGGGCCCTCCTTTAGGAATTCGCAGACGGCTCTCTCCCACGCGTTGCCGAATTTTCTATCCATGTAGGCGCACCACTCGTCCACAGTAGGCGGCTCCACGTTTAAGACGGTCAACCTGTTGAGGAGCGGGGCCGGCAAAGGCTCGGCGTCTGCGCTCATGGAGGGCGGGTTGCCCGCGAGCACTATTATGACGTCGGGCGAAAGCCTCCAGCTCCAGCCGGCCTTCCCCTCTTGGACTAAACTGTAGAAGAAGACTCTCTGGTCGGCCCTCTTGACATTGGTCATTTCGTCAATGAAGAAAAGGCCTCTGCACTTGGACAATATCTTGAGCCTCACTGGCGTCAAGAAGTCTATGACGTCCCCGGACGCCAAGGGCTTAGGGATGGAGACATCCTCGGGGAATATGTGGGGGGCCGCGATTCTTATGTAGACGAAATAGCCCTCGCAATCCTTCACGAGCTTGTGGGCAGTCTCCTCGTCTATCAGATCTAGGTCTACGAACACCCTCCCTTCCTTCTTGGCCAACTCCCTCGCGTACTGCTCAGTGATCTCGGTCTTTCCTATGCCGGGCCCGCCGAGAAGGAGCGTCTTGTTCAGAGTCTCCGGGGGCAAACTGAGTATTTGAGTAATTCTGACCACGCCTTATCGGCATTGTGTATATAAATCGTTACGCAACGTAGAGCACAAGCAAGGCGGCGTAGAGCGCCGAGTAAATGCCGTGGAGCAACAAGGCCGACGTGAAGCCGCCCTTCTCGTAGGCGTATGCGAATATCAAGCTCAAGAGGAAAGTCGCCAAGAGGTCGAGCGGCGCCATAGGCGCCGTCATGAGCAACGCGTACGCGAGGGAGGAAACTGCGTAGGCCAAGGCCTTCCCCTTGGGCGCTAGGCTCTGGAACAATATCCCTCTGAACACCGCCTCCGAGACCACGGGCTCCTCCAACACGTAGACGACCACGAGCAACGGCAGATAGCCGCCGGCGGCTAAGCTCCTCAGCGTCTCGGCCGATTCCGTAGAGCCTAAAAACGGCGATATTAACATGACGCCCATAAGCCACAACAAGAACAAGAGAAAGGCGTTGTAGAACGCCTTTGCGGAGTACTTGAGCTTGACCAGCTTAAACGACGCGAAGAACGCCGTCTCGAGGGCGGCCAGAGCGTAAACCGATGCCCAGACGGGGATTAAGGGCGACACCACGTCGTAGACCGCCAAGAGCGCTATGTACGTCAACGCGACATAAAGCGGCCGCGCCGTGGAGCCGAGCCCGCGCGTCTTGCCGATCTCCGAAACGCGTAGGCCATGGCGGAGCTGGGCACAAGACCAGCGTTGATGGACGCGGATATCGGCGAGGCTCGGCCCGACATCTCCTCGTTCTCCGCCCATACCGGCCGTCTCTGTCTGCATAAATACCGCGAAGTCGCGTAAATATATGCCATCGTTCTTAGCTCTAGGACACCTCCTCATGGACATACAGTTATACCTCTCGAAAAGGCCCGACGAAGAGGAGGAGGCCGTCTTGGTGGCAGAGCTCAGATACGGAGGGGGAGGCTCGGCGTCTAACTTCGCCGTGGCAGCCAGAAGGCTCGGCGCCAACGCGGCTATAATAACGTCTGTCGGTTTCGACAGCTTCGGGCGTTTGTTGTTGGAGGAGTTGCTGAAGGAGGGGGTCGAAATCGGGAGGGTTAAAGTCGTCGTGGGGCAACAGACCGGCACGTCCTTCTTGCTCGTGTACCCTAGCGGCGAGGTGAGGGTTCTCGAATACGTAGGGGCCTCGGAGGCGGTGGAGCCGTGGGAGGTGACCGAAGATGCGTTGATGAGTTTCGACGTTTTACATATCACTATGTATAAGCTCGAGACGGCCGTGGAGGCCGCCAGACGCGCCAAGAAGTTGGGCCTAATGGTGAGCGTGGATCCCGGGAGGATATGGTCGCGCAGAGGGCTGTCGTACCTAGAGGGCTTATTGAGGGAAACGGACTACTTATTCCTCAACGAATCGGAGTTCCGCAACCTCCTGGGCGGCGACGCATCGGCGGCCTTTAAGCTCGGCGTGAGGGCCATCGTGGTCAAAAGAGGCGCCAAGGGAGCGACGGCATATCTTAGCGATGGGGATGTGTTGGAGGAGCCCGGCTTTAAGGTAAACGCCGTCGACACCACGGGCGCAGGCGATGCCTTCGACGCGGCCTTCCTCGTGGCGATCACGGAGGGACGCGATGTGAGGTATGCGTTGAGGTTCGCCAACGCGGCCGGCGCCTTGAAGACCACGAGAAGGGGGGCCAGATCCTCGCCTACGAGGGAGGAGGTCGAGAGGTTGCTCGCGGCAAGGGATATATAAATCGGAACCAGGTATATTGTGTGAAGCTGTACTTCGGCTTCTATAGGTTTTTCCTGGAACGAGGCGGCTTCCTATTGTTCCTCGCGGCCGCCGCCTTCGCTTGGGCCAAGGGCCTACACGCGATCTCGGCCGTAGTATTGGCGGGGCTCATCGCCTCGTGGGCGGCTGCGTGGCGCGCGACGAGCTTGAGCGCCCCCTACTGTAGCATCGAGGGGCAGAGGCTGACACACATCAGCTTGCGCGGAGGCTCTGTCAGCTTGAGGTACGGCAACGCCTTGTTCACGTTGAAGGGTTATGGAGGGGCGTTAGCCGCTTTCGAGTGCGTCTCCAGGAAGGCCCCCGAGCTGATCGATGCAGTTTACAAGTTCGTAGAGCCCAAGGTGCTCGACGCAGATCTCAGAGGCGCTTGTATATACGCATATATGGTGGGCTCCACTAAGGACGTCGATTTGTATATATGCGAAGGAGGAGTCGACTTGGGCATCTCGCTTAGGGGCGGATGTCCGGTCGTAATGGCGGTGCCGAGGATATTGGAGGACCTCGGCGCTACTGTAATCAAGAGGACGTACAGCGGGGCCGTGTTCGCCTCGGCTTTCTTTAAGCGCGTGGAGGACGCCGTTAAGTTCTTGAACAACCTAGCCGAGTTCTGCCGCCCCGGCAAGGCTTGTGAGGGGCTCAACGCCAAGGAGTGCCTGGCCCTATACAAGCTCCTCTTCTCCTAAACCTTTAATAGGCCCGTATAACCTCTTCCGTGAAGCTAGCCGTGGCGGCGCACAGCGCTGAGTCTGAACAACTAGCGCCTAAGATCCGGGAATTCTTCGACGAGCTCGTGGAGTGCGCCAAGCCGGTCGTCCTCGTGGGAGGGTATTGGGGGCTCATGAGGCACGTAGTCGACGAGGCCGTGCGCAGAGGCCTCCTCGTCGTGGCGCTCCTCCCGATAGAGAGGGAGGACGTGGAGTTGCCCGAGGGAGCCGTCGGGATAAGGACCGGTTGCGAGTACCGATGCCGTAGCGTCATGCTTGTGCGCTCCGCCGACGTAGTCGCGGCCTTTGGGGGAGCCGCGGGCACCATGATAGAGATCTTGATGGGCTACGCCATGGGGAAGCCTGTCCACGTCTTGACGAACACGGGCCTGGCCTCCGATAACCTGAAGCGGGCGTTCCCCGACTACATAGACGAGAGGAAAACAAGCATTATTGCTTACCACGAGGACCCCCGAGAGATGGCCAAGGCGATCTGTAGGTCTAAGCTAGGCGGGAAGATCGCCGAGGTGGGCTAATCGCTTGGGGTAATGCCATGCGCTCACAGCCTCGCTAAGTATACTATATGGGAGGCCTCCGGCAACACTATGCCGAGGCCTACCTCCACGGCGTTGGGGGAGCCCGGGAGGACCACCACGAGCTTGCCGTTAGAGACGCCAGCCAGCGCCCTGGACATTATGGCGGCGGTGCCCACTTCTTGATAGCTCCGTAGCCTGAAAATATCGCCGAATCCCTCCAACTCCTTATCCAAAAGGGGCCTCACGGCCTCCACCGTCACGTCGGTCTTGGCGATCCCCGTGCCGCCTGTGAGCACTATCACGTCGACGTCAGGGCGCCTCAAGAGGTCCAGCAAGACTCCTCTAATCATCACTATATCGTCCTTGACCAACGACCTGCCGACAACTCTATGGCCGGCTCTCGATATCAACTCGACGGCCTTATCCCCCGACTCGTCGACGTAGGGCTTCCCGGAGGCCATCGCCTCATATCGCGACGTGCTGACTGTGACCACCCAAAACGACAACTCCTTGGGGCCCTTAGCTCTGTGCTCTTCGTGCGGCCTCATGGGCGTCGTAACGTCTTCATTATAAAGGCGTTGCGAGGTCAGCACCCCCTACCCTTGCTCACTAATCGCCGAGGGGACCACAAAGCGACATCACCGAGATCTCAAGGACCTCTTTTTAAAAACATAAAAGAGCTGAGGACTCGGTGAGGAGATGACCCGGGCCGACGGTGAGGAGGGCGTCCTATACCGATGTCCTCCGTGACGCGGGTTGGGCCAACATAGTCGGCAACAGCCGCCGGGGCGTCACAGCTCTATCGTCGCGGACTTTTGCACGAGCATGTCGATATAAACCTCGGCGGCATTGGCCAAATAGTCCACTACTCTGTCTGCGTGCAACATGGCTATCTCGTCCTTTGCCGTTTGCCTTATATGGAACCTCATCTTATTAATCGCGTCTATGAAGGCGAAGATATCCCTCACGTCTTTGGCGGAAGCCGTCTTGATGAACTCGGCCACGGCCTCTCTTAAAATCTCGGCGAGCTCCCTGGGAGGCTCCAGCTTGGCGAGCTCCACTATATGGTCGGCCGCTCTCTCCACATATCTGGCCAGCTGGACGTGGCTCACGCACGCGCTCGTCGGGTACTTGTGGCACAACCTCTCGATCATGTGCCTGTATCTGTCCACCTCGTCGTCTACGCTCTCGAGCAACGCGGCGTCGGCCTTAGGGGCTGTTATGAGGTGGTCGATCATGAAGGCCAACGTCGAGGTCATCCTGGCTATGAGCTTCTCCTTGTCGAACTTCACGTCCTCGACCTTCAAGACGACGTAGTCAGAGCCCTCCTCTAGCGGCAACATGTAGAGCCCTCTCGCCGCGGATGTTATCTTGTGTCGGAACTGGAGGTCCATGCCCCTCACCTCGAGCCTTACCTCGTCGTATCCCGACACTAACGCGGCCATGAGCAGCTTCACCACGACGTCCAGGTCGGGGGAGGAGATCTTGGCGGAGAAGGCCTTGGGCCTGGACGGCTTGACGACCACCACGTCCTCCTCCCACATCACGTTGACCTCGCTCCTCTCCCCCACGGAGTTCCTCTCACACCACTGCTTGGGTAGAAAGACGGCGTACGATTCCCTTATCTTAAACACGCGCCTAGTCTCCATAACTTTGTTTAAGCTAGATAAATTTTGCTATAACTAATGCGCCGACGGAGGCCTTATCGTAAACGAGGTCGTCGGGTGTTAGAAAAGCTCATTTACCATAGTTAAAATAATGCATAAAAAGAAGTATTGAAGGAAGGATGTGTCGGTCGCCCAATTCGCATCTACGGATGTAGTAAAGGCTACTCCAGACATATCTATAAAAGATGCCGCGAAGCTCTTGAGGGAGAAGAACATAGGGCTCTTGGTTATAGTTGATAGCCGAGATCCCGCTAAAGTAGTCGGCGTAGTCTCCGAGAGGGATTTAGTGAGGGCGGTCGCTGAGGGCGTGGACTTGTCGAGGCCTGTATGGGACATAGCCACTAAGACCGTCATCACGGTCGAGGCGGAGGAGCCGTTGAGCAAGGCGGCTAACCTAATGAGACAACACAACATTCGCCACCTCGTGGTGACTAAGGAGGGCAGACTATATGGCGTTTTGTCGATAAAGGATATCGTGTACGAGGACAACGCGCTGAAGGCGATCGCCGGGTACGAGGAGTGGACCTTTGAGCCGGGGATGAGCGCTTGAGCGCCACGGAGCGGGCCGCGGCTTGTTTGCCCCACATCTCGATCGGCCAACGGCCTCGCCTTAGGGGCAGTCCTCGCCGGGCGTGGCCCCGTCTGGCGAGCAAGCGCCCCTCGCATTTCACGCCCCCTCGCGACGGCGGCTTGAGCTGTCTATTATATCTCTCGTTGTTTGCAGAAGGGGATTCGAGGCAGTAAGCCCGCCACGTCTGAGGGAGTCTAGTGCCTATAAGACGTCTTCTCAGTGGCGAAGAGGACAGCGGAGCTCAGATGCAACGTTTCTCAATATATGTTGACAAGGAGAGGGCTTTGGCGTGTAGCGTGTTAGAAAGTTGATTCGACTCTTTCAGTCCTCTTCTTGAGATTCTCATACTCGAACGAGGTAGATACCTTTCAGCTATCCTGGACCTCTCCCTCGATCCTTTTCGAGATCCGCCGCTAGGGTAGAAGGGTTTGGAGCCTTTGAGCGCGGATACTTCATCGCGGTGAGAGGGGCAGGACGAGAATGCGCATCGATGAATATACCATCGTGCGGAACCCCGAGAACCGCCCAGAGGGCAAGGCCGGCGGCCGATTGAGATATAGGGCAAGGCCCGCGCATCACCTCCTCAACAACGCCGCCACGAGCTTGGCGGCCGCCAGAGGCCTCTTCGCCGCGGCCAAGAACAAGCCGCGCGCCGAGAGCTCCTCCTCTATATAATCGCGCAACAGCGCATCCTCGGCGAGTAGCGATATGCCGCCTCCGCTTGAGACTAACCTAGACGCCAGCCGGAGCAACCTCCTCTGCAACTGTATCTGCCTGATGATTGGCGCCATCCTCCTCTTGTATTCGTCTAACGGCCTCTTAGTCCTCAAGGACTCGGCGAGGGCCAACGCCGAGATCACGCCGGGTCTTATCCCCTCGCCCGTCAAGGGATAGACCAACCCTGCGGCCTCGCCCACCTTGTAGCGCCCCTCCGAGCCGAGGTCCACTTCGGGCATCACGGTCAGCGGAGCGCCCTTGATGAGCCTTATCCTCCCGCCCAGCTTCGACACGAACTCCTCGACCAGCGGAACTGGGTTGTCCACTCCGAGGAAGCCTCCGCCTACGTTGTACACGCCGCCGTGGGGGAAGACCCAGAAGAACCCCGTTAAGCCTCGAGGGAATATGAAATCGGCTGTCTCGTCGTCCCTCCTCACGCCCTCGACGTATGCCATCGCCACGATCAGTTTGCCCCCGCGGCTCGCGTAGGGGCCCCTCGCGTCCACGACCACGCCGTCGTCCTCGCCGGGCCTTATGCTTGCTCTGAGCGACTCCACCCAAGCGGCTTTATCTACTATGTACCACCTAGGCCTACTGTAGGAGACCTCGCCGATTTGCCCCTCGCCGAGGAAGAAGCGATATCTCCTAACTACGTCGACCACGAACTCGCGCGAAACAAAGGGCGTCTCGACGGGCACCGCCTCGCCGCAAGCCTTGTAGTAGCGCTTGTTGGGGTCCACTGCTATGGCGGAGCCCAGCGCAGAGCCTAGCGCGGCGCCCGACGGGCCGAGGCCCAACACTCTGACCATGGAGCTCACCGCGGCCGTGTATTTAAGCGCGTGTAGCCCGCGGGCGCGCGGAGGAGGCCGCGGCGAGGCGAGCGCCTTGCGGCGACGCGAAGAATAGATATTAATAAGTACACCGATAAGTACATGTTCAAGAGAATTCTGGTGGCATACGACGGCTCCCAACACGCCAAGAAGGCCCTCGAGGTCGCCATCGACATCGCCAAGAAGTACGGCGCGAAGATATACATAGTGGAGGTGGTCGACACGGCGACTATATTAAGCCTCTCGATAGGGCCCGTCCCGGCGGATGTGATAGACTCTATGAGAGATAAGGCCAAGGCGGATCTCAACGACGCAGAGGCCAAGGCGAGATCGGAGGGCGTGCAAGTGGAAACGGCGTTGTTGGAGGGCGATCCTGCAAACGCCGTTGTGGAATACGCGGACAGGATAGGGGCGGATCTAATCATCACGGGCAGCCGGGGCCTCTCGACGATAAAGAGGGTTCTCCTAGGAAGCGTCTCGACGGGGATCGTGACCCACTCTAACAAGCCCGTCTTGGTGGTCAAGTGATTCGGCGGAAGGGTGATGAGGAACCGGGCCCCTAGCGGTGAGGAGTTGATAGGCCGCTGAAATCGTCGTTATAAACTCCTCTTTTCTCGGGCTTCGTGTACGTGTTCGACCTCGACGGCACTCTCGTGGATTCCGTCGACGCGCACGTGAGGGCTTGGGTGGACGCTCTCGCCGAGCTCGGCGTTAGGGTAAATGAGGAGGAGGTAAGGCCGTTGATGGGGTTGCCGGCCACCGAAATAGCTAGACGCCTTGCCCCCGGCAAGGCGCAGGAGCTGGCGCGGCTCAAGATCAAATACTTCCTTGAGAGGCATATAGAGGAGGTGAGGCCCTATCCCGACGTGGACGCCTTGGGCCTTCTGCCTAGGCCCATAGCGGTCGTCACGTCCTCCAGCGGCGTGTTGGCGAGGGAGATATTAAGAAGAGTAGGCATAGCGGTAGACTTCGTCCTAGGAGGCGACGAAGTCGAGAAAGGAAAGCCGAATCCCGACCCCCTCTACGTCGTATCACGCGTCTTCGGCGTGCCGACGAGCTCCATGGTCGTGGTCGGCGACAGCATATACGACGTCGATATGGCGATCGCGGCAGGGGCTAGGCCGATTTGCTTGGCGAGGATGGCCCGCCCTTGCAAGGACGGCGTTATGTTCGTGAGGTCCTTGAGGGAGCTCCTATATATAAACTCATAACAGACGACATGGACTTCGTGAAGAGATACGTCCAGGGGAACCACATCGTGACGACATACATCCTTGACATAGGCGGGTCGAGAATCGCGATAGATCCAGGACCGCCCAACTCGATCCCTCCCATCGACGTCGACCACGTGTTATGCACTCACATACACAACGACCACTGCGGCTCGGCGGGCCATTTGGGTAAGCCTGTATACGCGCATGAGAAATACATCAAACATTTGGCGGACCCGTCGAGGCTTTGGCAATCCACCAAGGAAGTGCTGGGCCCCATAGCTGATCTCTTCGGCGAGCCTAAGCCTGCCCGCGACGTGAGGCCGTTGAGGGATGGAGATAGGCTCCTCGACGCTGTTGACGTGTACTTCACGCCGGGCCATGCGCCTCATCACGTGATGTTCTATTTCAGAGACGAGGGCGTCTTATTTACTGGGGACGGCGCCGGGGTCTACGTGCCCGAGATAAAGGCCATATTCCCGACGACGCCGCCGCCCTTTAAGTACGACCTATACGTGGAGTCATTGAGAAAAGTCGTCTCCATAGGGGCCAAGATGTTGTGCTTCCCGCATTTCGCCTGCACCGAGGATGTGGACCTCTTGAGGGTACACGCTGAGCAGATAAAGGCTTGGCGCGAGGCCGCCTCGGCGGTCAAGGGCAGAGGCGGAGGGCCCGAGGAGCTCTTGGCGGAGCTGAGGAGAGTCGACGAGAACGCGGCGAAGGCGGCCAATAAAGGCGGCCTCCTCTACAGCTTCTTTGTCTGGCAGACCCTAATAGGGCTGTTGCAAAGCGCCTAGGGCCTCCTCGTAGGACAAGGCGGCTGAGAGGAGTTTCTCGTCGTCGGACGAGATCAGCTGGACGCCCACAGGTAGGCCCGGCGCGGGGGCAGGCACTGAGATAGCGGGTAGCCCCGTCAAGTTGAAAAGCTCGGTGAAAGCCAAGAGCTTGGGCCTCACAGATATGGAGTCGGCCTCTTCTATTTTCGGCGCCGCTATAGCCGTGGTTGGCGTGACTAATACATCGTATTTCCTCAACAGGGAGCGGAAATACGATTTGGCCTCCCTCTGTACTTCGAGGGCCTTTATATAGGCCGGCGCAGGCAAAGAGGCGCCGGTCTTTAGCAGAGACGCCACGTCGCGGCCCATGGACCGCTCGTGTTGTTTGAGATAGCTCCAGTTCACCGCGGCCGCCTCCGCCAACAATATGGCGGCTCTCGCGTAGGAGAAACGACGGACGTCGACCGGGACCTCGAAGCGCTCGCCGCCCGCTTTCTCCAACGCCGAGACGGCCCTCCAGAAGGCCTTATCCACGTAGTCGTCGACCTCGGCTATGCCCTTGAGCACTGCGAAACGGAAGCGGTCCAAGGGCTCCGCCTTGATGCCCTTGAGGACCTCCATGAGGTACGCCATATCGGAGACCGACTTGGTGAAGAAGCCCACGTGGTCCAGAGTGGGCGCCAGAGGCCTTACGCCATCTAGCGGGAAGGCGCCGTATGGGGGCTTATAGCCGACTACTCCGCAAAGGGCGGCGGGGATTCTGACAGAGCCCCCCGTGTCGGTGCCCAGCGCTAAATGCGCTATTCCTAGAGCCACAGCGCCTGCCGAGCCGCCCGAGGATCCCCCCGTTATCCTCGACGGATCGCGCGGGTTCCGCGCGGGGCCGTAGTGCGGGTTTATGTTGGTCGCCCCCAAGGCCAGCTCGTGCATGTTGGTCTTGCCCAAGATAAGGGCCCCCTCGGCCTCGAGGGCCTTGACCACTGAGGCCGTGCGGTCGGGCGTCGACTTGGCGTACGGCGCGCCGTTCGTCGTCGCGAAGCCCTCTACGTCTATGTTGTCCTTGACCGCCACTATGAGCCCGAGGAGGCGCCCCTTTCGGATTGAGAGCGACTGGGCCCTCAGAGGGAGGGATCTGTCGAGGGCCAAGAAGTAGTTGTGGTCGTCGGCCTCGGCGGCCCTCAACGCCTCCTCGGCCGCCTTCACGATGGAGGCGGGATCGGCCAGGTTCCTCTCGACTATTTCCTTTATCATATAAGCCCTAGCCCTTTCAATATCGACTCCACTTGCCTCTCGACTTCCTCAGTTGCCTCCCCCAGACCCAGCTCCTTGATCAACTCCTTGACGTATTTCATACATCTGGCGGCACGTGGAGGCATAAAATAATTTCTCGGAAATCCAGTTGGCTTGATTGGAGATATAGTCGACTTTTTTCCGGAGCTCGAAGTCCCTAGGCTCGAGGGCCAACATATCTAAGTACAGCCTCTCCACGGCCGCCCTCAGCGATTCGGCGGCTTTTAGGTTCTTTTTAACAAGCTCCTCGTTAGCCCTTCTTCCCAACTCGCCGGCTATATCGGCAATTCCCATGAGGTACGTCATGACGTCCACGCCGAGCTCCTCTGGGCTCGGGACTCTCCCCTCCTTTAAGAAGAGCCAAAATGAGTAGGCCTCGACGTATTCCTGCAGCCCTTGCGCTCCGTTGTTGTAGAACATGGGGTACTTGGCCACGAGGTCCTTTAGCTCCGCGGCGACGGCCTCCATGTCCTTGAGGTGCCTCTCCGCGGCCTCCGCATCGCCTCTTATCAGCGAGTATATAACCGATTTGCTGAGCCTCGTCACTCTGATAGACGTCTGGATCACCCGCTCCCTCGCCTCCTCGTATGCCCTCAGCTCCTTGTAGAGCCTCTCCACGTCGAGCACGGCACCAACTCGACGTTTTTATAAAACTATTGCCAGTATTCTGGGTACCTCAACATGACCACGAAGGGCAACGGGACGTACTGGAACTGGTACTTCTTGGCCAATTCGTCCAAGCCCTTTATCTGGATCTTAGCGGCCGCCTCCTCGCCCAGTTTGGTCAACGTATATTTAACTACGCTCGAGCCCAGTTCTTGATACACGGCGACATATCCCTTGCTGATCAACGATTCTATGACGGGCAACAACTGCGGCATAGACAACCTCCGGCCCGGCTGAGGGACGTCGGGCACCTTGGCCTCCTCCCTTAACAGGACAAACGCAGCGATTATCGACTTGAGGTCCATCACGCCGAATTTCGAGAGAACTGCCAAGACGAGCTCCTCCAAAGTCATAACAACAAGAGGGGCATGACCAACGCCAGTGGTATCGGCAACGCGGGCGCATAGCCGTATCGCTTCAACAACAGCTCCACGGTTAGGCGAAAGCCGGCGTATATTAACATAAGCCCCGAGGCCATGGCCCCTAGCGACGCGAGCGGGCCAAGAGGCGAGTACTTAACCCCTAAATACGTGAGGGCCATCGCGTATGCGAAGAAGTCGCCGGATCCCACCGAGATATCGCCCACCTTAGCCATGAGCCCCAACAGAGGGGGCTCCTTGGGCGGCGCTCCTCGGGGTCCGGGCGGGAGCTCCTCCTTGGCCTTCCTTATTATTTTGCCCAGAAGCCCCCAGTAAACCATGACGAGGTCGTAGACGGGCAAAGCGATGAGGAGCGCCAAGACTGTGACGTGCGGCAACATCCACACGGCCATGGCGCCCGCCAAGGCGCTGAAGACCGCCACTATTGCGTCCCACTTCCACTTGAAGATGGAGTAGATCGCGACGGGGGCGGCTACGAGCGGCGCGTAAAGCAAGGCCTCGGCGATTGTAGCCGGCAGAAGCCCGCACGAGTAGTACTCCACTGCGAAGGCCCAGAACACGCCGGTTATCACCAAGAACCAGACCGCTGCTATAAAGACGTTGAAAAACTTCTTGTGCCTCATCACAAAGTAAATAAACGCAGTGGCGACGGCGGCCAGGCCCACGAAAAGCCCAACGTTGTAGACAGCCGCCCCCGCCGTATTGGAGGACGAGTAGGGAGGCGCAGATAGTGTTTGTTGAGACGCTTGCGAGGGAGCCGTCATATACGGTAGTGATCCCAACACGGCCGCCAGGAACAACAAGGCGAGGGTCGCGCGCGTCCTCACGGAATTTACTGGACCCGTATTTATGGAATGACCTCAGTGGAGTCGAGCGTCGGCTCGTAGTCGAGGTCCTCACGCCTTATCACCCCTTTGTCCATGAGCTCCTTGAGCACGGGCGCGCCCTCCTCGAGGATCTTGATGCTCTTCTTGGTGACCTCGCAGACGGCGTCGAAGCCCCTATCGCCCCAGTACTTCTCGAAGTGCGCGTATAGGCATCTGCCGCCGCATACGTGCTTGTACTCGCACCTCGAGCACCTATCGTCGAGCTTGAGGCTCGCCTTGATAAGCCCCCTCTTCACGTCGCCTACGGTAGCCCACTTCTCGGAGACGGCTATAGGGCAAGCGAGGATTCGGCCGTCGGTGTTCACCGCGAAGGCGCGCCTCCCCGCGCCGCACGGGACCCAGTCGAACGGCCTTATCAACAACGCCCGGTATATCCCCAAGAAGGGCACTATGCCGAGCAGGCGGCCCTTCCGCGCCTCGTCTAGGAACAAATCGCGTAGTTTGGCCAGACCTGGCAGATAGCTGGACAAGGCCCACTCGAGGAACTCGTCGGGCCCCCATTCGTCTGTCCACACGACGTTTAGTTGCCAATGGACCTTGTCGAAGCCGAGCGAGAGCAAGTGGGTAACGTCTCTGTATATGTCGCTCCTCTTGCCCACGGCCATCCTGGCCACTACGTCGCAATCGCACTTGACCTCGTCCTTGAGCCACCTCAGGGTCTTCAAAACGGCGCGGTACACGCCCTTGCCTCTATACTCGTCGGTGACCTCCTCCACGCCGTCTATGGAGAGGAGGACCACGTCGAACCTCCTCCAGTACTCGGGCGGAAGGCTTTTGGCCAAGAGGCCGTTGGTCTGGATCCCCCACCTCTTCGCCCTTATCGAGTCCATCACTTCCATTATATAACGCGGGTTCAGGAGGGGCTCGCCGCCGTAGAAGAAGACTACGGGACCCTCGTCCTTCAACAAAAACGATTTGAGCTCCTCGAGGCTGTATTGGACCGACCACGGCGAATGGCGCGGGTCGAACGAGCCTCCGCAATACTTGCACTTCAAATTGCACTGCCCCGTGGTCAAGAGGAACCAGAGCACTCGCCTCCCGATATTACTTTTAATTAACAAAACGCGGCGGTCATATGAACAAGGAGGTCTGGAAGATATCCCTCTCGGCGTTCTTCGCGGACCTCGGCTACCAGGGCGCCATAGCCCTCTTGCCCCTCCTCTTGGTGGTTGCCCTCAAGTTGCCGATGTATATATACGGCATAATAGAGGCCCTTAACTACGGCGGCGGGGCCCTCGTGGGGTTGTTGGGAGGCTATGCGGCCGATAAATACGGCAGAAAGAAGGTGGCGATAGTCGGGAACTCCCTCATATCGCTTATGTCCTTCACCGCCATCGCCAACTCGCCTGTGCTCTCGCCGTTGTTGTTCATGGCGGGCTGGTGGTCGAGGAACTTCAGAACGCCTGCGAGGCGGGCTATGTTAGTCGAAGTAGCCAGAGAGGCCGAGAGGAAGAAGGCGTTTGGGTTGCTACACGCGCTCGACATAGGCGGCGGGGTGGCCTCCGTTCTGATCATGGCTGCCTTGTTGCAAGCCGGGTACGGCTTTGCGACCGCGTACTTGATCACTCTCCCGTTCTTCGCCGCGTCCACTCTGTTCCTCGTCTTCGTCAAGGCCGGCGAAAGGAGCAACGGGCTTAGGCCGAGGCCGCCCAGCCTCAAGATCACTGCTCTGGCCCTCTCCTCAGCCCTCTTCGGCTTTACATACTACAGCTTCGGCTTCCCGATATTGAGCATATTCCTACACACCGGCTCCGATGTGGCGTCCGTGTTGGCTTATGGGCTCTACATGGCTGTCTCGGCGGTAGTCGGCTTGCTCGTAGGCTCCGTAAAATCGACAGGCTACAAGACGTTGGCCTTCGCGGGGTATTTAACTGCGGCTGTGGCCAGCCTCATGTTCGGGCTGGGCGGTCCCCTGCAGTTCTACCTCGCGGCCTCGGCGTTGATGGGCCTTTCCATAGGCGTCGTAGAGACGCTAGAGCCGTACATAGTCGCCTCGTTGTCAGAGGAGAAGGAAATGGGCATATCTATGGGCGCCTTGACTGCGGGGAGGAGCTTCGGCCTCTTCGCGTCGAACATAGCCATGGGCTTCCTCTTCACGGTGGGGGAGCTATACGCCTATCTTTACGCCTTCGTAGCAGCTCTAGCGGCGGCGGTTATTGTAATGACCGTGGTGGCCCGTTAGATCAACTGCAATTCGATCTTGACGGTATCGGGGACTTTTATGGTCATCAACCTTCTTATGACCCTATCGTTGGCCTCTATATCTATCAACCTCTTGTGTATTCGCATCTCCCAATGCTCGAAGGTGTGATAGCCCTCGCCCGAAGGGGCCTTCCTGGTGACCACCATGAGCCTCCTAGTGGGCAACGGTATCGGGCCGCTCACCTCAACGCCCATCTTCTCGGCTATGTCCACGATCTCCCTCGCCACGTTTTCCAAGTCTGCGTAGTTAGTGCCGTATAGCCTTATCCTGACCTTCCTCTTTGCGATCATGCCCTCTAAGGATCATGGGTTTTATAAGTTTTGAAAACCGTTGAAGCAAAAGAGGAGTCGAAGCTCTGCGTCAACAAAAAGGATTACTTTATCTGTACTTGCGCAGGCTTTATCTCAACCACTTGGCCAGCCGCGATCGTGCGGCCCATGTCGCGGAGGGCGAAACGGCCGAGCGCCGGGAACTCGCTGAACTTCTCGACCACGACGGGCTTCAGCGGCTTGAGCTTGACCATGGCGACATCGCCCTGTTTTATGAACTGGGGCTTCTGCTCGATGGTCTGGCCGGTCCTCGGGTCCAACTTGGATATGAGCTCGGTTATTTGTACGGGCACCGTCGCGGTGTGCACGTGCATTACAGGGGCATAGCCGGGCCCTATTGCAGTGGGGTGCCACAACACGATTATACGCGCCACTATCTCCTCGGCCACGGTGGGCGGGTTGTCCACCTTGCCGAGCACGTCGCCACGTTTTACGTCCTCCTTCTCGATACCGCGGAGGTTAACGCCTATGTTGTCGCCCGGCTTAGCCTCGTCGAGCTTCATGTGGTGGGTCTCCAGCGAGCGGACATCGCCGACCTTGGCCGGCGGCATCACCACGACCTTGTCGCCCGGCCTTATGACGCCGGTCTCGACGCGGCCAACGACGACGGTGCCGGCGCCGGTGATCGAGAACACGTCTTGGATCGGCAACCTCAGCGGCTTCTCGACTGGCCTCTGCGGCGGCTCCAACATGTCGAAGGCCTCAAGAAGGGTCGGGCCGTTGTACCAGGGCATGTTCTGGGACTTAACCTTCACGTTATCGCCCTTGATGGCGCTCACAGGTATTATGGGCACCTTGTTGGGATCGTAGCCGAGTATCTTGAGCATTTTGACTATCTCGGCCTTTATCTGCTCAAAGCGCTTCTGGTCGTAGTTGACGACGTCCATCTTGTTAACGGCCACTATGATCTGGTTCACGCCCAACGTCTTGGCCAAGAAGAGGTGCTCGCGGCCTTGTCCTTGTGGGCCGATGGCGGTCTCGAACTCGCCCGGACGTGCAGATATGACCAACAAAGCAGCGTCGGCTTGGCTGGTGCCCACGATCATGTTCTTGATGAAGTCGCGGTGGCCCGGCAAGTCGATAATCGTGAGGAAGTACTTGTTACTCTCGAAGCCCACGTGCGTCGCCTCGATGGTCACGCCGCGCTCGCGCTCCTCCTTGAAGCGGTCGAGGATCCAAGCGAAGGCGAAGTCCTCCTTGCCCATTTTCTTGGCCATCTCCTCGATCTCCTTGAAGCCCTTCTCGTCCACGTAGCCCGTCTCGTAGAGCACTCGGCCCGTTAACGTCGATTTGCCGTTGTCCACGTGGCCTATGACCGCTAAGTTGATGTGGGGCTTCTGCAACGCCGATGGCTTCGGGTTTAATATTATCGACGGCATGGCGGGTCTAAAGCAACTATATTTAAACTTATAGCCAGCGCGACGAAGCTTAAAAACGGAGGCGCCTCTAGGCGCCATGAAGGAGGTGGTCCACACCAAGTCCGCCCCCGAGCCCATAGGCCCCTACAGCCAAGCCGTAAAGGTCGGCGGCATGCTCTTCGTATCAGGCCAAATACCCGTGGACCCGAGAACCGGCGATGTGGTCAAGGGGGATATAAAGGAGCAGACGAGGCGCGTGCTCGAGAACATAAAGGCGATATTGGAGGCCGCGGGCTACGGCCTATCCGACGTGGCCATGGCCTTCGTGTTCCTCTCGGATATGTCGCTCTTCGGCCAGTTCAACGAAGTCTACGCCGAGTATTTCAAGGACAAGCCGCCGGCCAGAGTCACGGTGCAAGCGGCCCGATTGCCGAGGGACGTGTTAGTTGAAATAGCCGTTATAGCAGTTAAATAGTGTGGAGAGGACCCGCAACGCCGAAGGGTGATGAGGAACTGGGCGCCGACTTCCTCGTCTTTTCCTCGTCGGCGAAGAACCCCTTCAAGAGGGTCGTCGTAGGCCCGCCCGCGGAGGCCGTGGCCGTGGCCAAGAGGGTGGGAGGCGTCGCCGTCTCCGACTTCTCAGGCGTACCCCCCGAGCTGTACGGCGACGTGTACGTAGTCCACGCCTCCGGAGACTTGGGGCCTCTGCTCTCTAGCGCAGACGTGGTCCTCTACATAAAAGGCCCAATCCCTCCTCCGAGGGGCGTCCGCCTCATAGCCTTGACTTGCTCTAAGACGGACCTCTGCGAGGAGGCCGACTGCCTATGCGGCGGAGCGCTGAGGATTTAATACTCGCCACGGCCTCTGTGCGAGCCGGTGTGGAGGCTTGCGCCGATCTGGCGGACGCGATCAGCGAAAGGGCTACCCCGTTCTATTTGCCCATACCCGAGGAGGTCTGTAGAGGAGCTCTGGTGGATCTGGGCGCCTTGGGCTGGTTGCTCGAGCCGTTATTGGCCTTGTACCACAACAGACCCGACAAGTGGGTATGTTACGGCTCCCTCGAGGATCTGAGGAAGAGGGCTCTGGCTACCGCCAAGCTGGCGGGGCTAGTCGTCAAGGCGAAGGTCTTCCAATCAGTGGACCTACGCCAATGGGATTCCTTATTCCTATCGCCGGTGCAACGACCGCCGACGCCCTCCTTGGCCGTGGGCTATTGGGGCAAGGACTCTGTCGTGTGCGGAGCCCCCGTTCCGACGCCCCTGGAACTTGCTGCCAACTTCTGGGTTTTCCTAGACGCGGAACAGAAGAGGGAGCTCGTGGGATATATAGTGGAGTATATAGACCTCCTCCTGACTAGTATAAACATAGACGAGGCCTACTACAAGCTGCTATCCGACGAGCGCTACGTCGATTTCGCCAATGCGGTCGTTCACCATATGGGAAATAGAGAGCAAGACGTCGTTCCCGCGTAGTTTCCATGGAATTCGACTTAAACCCTTGCTCGACCTGGGCTCATGAAGGTCGAATTCATACCTATAATAACAATAATAATAGCCGCGGCGTTGTTGATCCCAAGCGCCCATGCTGCGGCGCCCAATTGTCCTCCCGACATTGCAATTAAGTGGTACGCACTAGTGAACTATCTAGCATACGCATCGGGCCAGAACGCCACTCAGCTAATAGCTGAGGCGCAAGCGACCGGTAACCTCTCGGTGACCATCTCGGGCGTTAAGTTGACAGTCCCCTACTGTTCGCTGAACGCCACGGCCGCCAGCGGTAATAAGGTAGTCTTCGCCCCTGCAGTGGGCACAGGAGAGTTGAAAAAATTAGGCCTTAACATAACCCAAGCGAAGGCCGTGTTCCAGAAGCTGAAAGATGCGAGAGATCAAGCTATGAAGAATCTCGACAGATATCTAAGGCCCTTGGAGGGGCTGGGCTTAGACAACGCCACCAAGGCCGTGGCCGCGGATAGAGGCTATAGGGAGGCCGCCGAGGCTAACATGAAGGTCGCCGCGTTGCTCAAGGAGATAGCTGCGCTCTTGGATAAAGTCGGCGCGAACAAGACGGCGGCGGAGCGGCTTGCGATCGCGGCGCGCATGCATGAGGAGGTTGCACAAGCTCTGTCGTACTTGGGCGAAAACGGCGGACTCGCGGGCATCAGAGAGAAAGCCGCGGCGAACTTGACGTCCGCCCTCAACGACACCGTCGGCATCGGGATCGCCATATCCAACGTGGAGAGGGCGTTGGCATACCTCAACGCGACTCTGCGCATACTCGAGGAGGCCAATGCGAGCAAGACGGCGATCTTGAAGGTGCAAGAAGCAATTACATATCACGAAAAGGCCTTGGAGGTCCTCAGAGCTCTCAACGCTGTAGGAGGCGCGGCCGGCGTTGAACAGAACGTCTACGAGGCCATAATGGGCATGCGGGGCCTCGACCCCAACGTGGTGGCGTTGTGCATAGACCTCAATTTAACTAACATACTAGCCAGTCTTAAACTCGGCGTCAACGCCACGGCCCTCCAGCTGAAATACGGCACTATCTGCGAGCTTGTCAAACTCCTCGACTGGCAGTATTATGCCAATAAGACAAGGAGGGGCGTGATGATGCCTATGGATAAGATTAATTCAATGTTGCGAGAATTGAGAACGTTCATAAACTTATATGGTGGTCTCTCTATATTTAGAAATATTTATTCTATTAAAATGTTGAATAACTACATCGCAGAACTAGAGAATGGTTTGTCCGGGTCGCTACAAATTACCGGGTCTCAAACTGCGACGAACAAAACCACCAAGACGCCCGGCGGCGGAAGTCCATGATAATACTGAACTTGACTATACCGCCTATCTTGGTATTAATACTGGCGCCCGGCGCTTTCGCCAACATCAGCATGCCGGCGCCCAACGCCTCGGCCATTGCGGCCTTCTCGGCCGGAGGTGCGCCGCTGCCCGCGCTAGCGTACGGCGGCAGGATCTACGTTCTACAAGACGGGGCCCCCGCATACGTGGAGTACGTGCCGGCGTATATCAACTCCAGCGGGGTCTACGAAATATCGCTTAATCTCGACCAGCCGGCCGTGGTGATAATTCCGCCGGGTATTATGCCCCAGGATATGCCCAGGTACCGCCTAATAGCCGTCAACAAGACGGGGATCTACGCTGAGGTGGAGCCCGGCGATGTACGAATCTCCTATTACGTAATAGGCGTCCAGCTGGCGTCGGCCGCCCAGACGGTCGCGGCAACGCAGACCACGACAACCAGCTCGGCCGGCCAGACATCGGCAGCCGGAGGCTCCGCGCTCGGCCCGACTTGGGCCCTTGGAGCCGCCCTAGTCGTCGTCATAGTGGCGGCCGTCTTCGTGTTGTTGAGGAGGAGGTAAACCCTCCTTTTTTCCTACAAGCCTCTGCGGGGCTCTAGACATCATACCTTGGACCGACCTTTCGGGGGCGCGTTATAATGTAGGCCTCTTGTACTCGGAGGGCGGGCTCCAGGAGGCGGACTTAGCGGCCAGCGATGCGAGATAGCCGTAGATCCCTCTCTCGCCGCTCCTCCTAGCCGCCTCAACCATGGCCTCCAACAACGATATGAGCTCGTCGTAGGTCCTTCTGTCCACCGGGTAGGGAACGCCGTCTTTGCCGCCCACTGCGAACGAGAACTTGAAGGGATCCACGTTAGCTGGGTCGTTCCAGTCGGCTGGCGATCTGTAGACCAGCTCGGCCACTAGCGCCAGAGCTCTGAGAGTCTTGGGGCCGACCCCTCTGCTCAATACGAGCTCCTTGAAGCTCGCGACGTCCCTCGGTATAGAGTACGCCAGGTGCCTCGGATCCCCTATTTCTTCTCTGAGCTTTTTCCTGTCCACGTAGGGGTGATAATACGTGGTGCCCGTCAGCGTGGTCTGGCCCATCAAGAGCGCGAGGTCCCGTGCCACCTTCTCGGGCCCCGAGGCGACTAAGTCCATTATAGTCGCCCTGTTGGCGGAGCTCCTCGACGAGGCCAAGTTCAAGACAGCTCCGGCGCGCTTCCCCATTATTCCGCTGTGGGGGTCGTCGAAGAATTTCTCGGTCTGGAGCCAGTGGTATCTCCTGGCCATTCTGCTTGAGGGGTTCATGCCTTGTTGTACCACGGCCCATCTGCCCCTCTCCGTGACGATAAAGGCGTGGTGGTATATGGAATAGCCGTCTTGGACGAGGGCGTTGTCGACCTTGGCCGTCAACCTCGACGCCTCGACGAGGGCCTCCCAGTCGAGGCCCCAGCGCTCGGCTATGGCCTTGAGCTCTTGCGGAGTCCTCAAGGCGCGCTCGCCCTTGCCTCCGGCTATCCTTATAGGGAGGTCCGCCTCCTCCATGGCGTATTTCAACACGGCGGTTGTCACCGTAGTGCTCCCGCTGGAGTCCCAGTCCATGCCGATGAGATCATTCACGGCCTGGAAGAAGACGGGGCTCGCCAGCCTGACGAGGATGCCCTCCTCGCCCCATAGGTCGTACATGATCCTGAGCAATAGAGTAGAAAGTTTTCTCATCCTGGCCAAAAGCCAAGGCGGCACGTGACCTGTATGCAAGGGCAGATCCGCGTAGCCCTTCAGCTCCACGTGTGTATTCGCCCCCTTGCCTATAAATCTAGCGGTCGACAGGGGGCGGGAAGACATTAAAACCGCGGCGCGTCAAACTACGTGTCGGTCTTCAAGGCGTACGACATAAGGGGCGTCTACGGCAAAGAGCTAACGCCGGACCTCTTGAGGCAGATCGGCTATGCGGTGGGGAAGTTCTTTGGCGGAGGGAAGGTCTTGATAGGCATGGACGTGCGCACCCACTCGCCGGACGTCTTAAGGCACCTCATATCGGGCCTACTGCCTATAGCCGACGTAGAGCTACTCGGCAACGTGACGACGCCCATGACCCATTTCGCCTCCCGCGTTTTTTACGAGCCCGCCGTGATGATAACAGCTAGCCATAACCCTCCGGAGTACAACGGCCTCAAGGTCATGCACAAGGGCGGGATCGACCTAACCTCCGAGGAGCTACAGAGGCTTAAGTCGCTCTTGGAGGAGCCCCCTGCGGGCCAAAAAGGCCTGGTGCTCGTCCAAGACGTCAAGGAGCGCTACTTCCAATACGTGGAGAACACGTTCGGCGAGTTCGACCTATCCATAGGCTTCGATCCGGCCAACGCGGCTGGGGTGGTGCTACGCCCTCTGCTCAAACGCCTCTTCAAGAGCGTCTATACCATAAACGGGATTCCCGACGGCAGATTCCCGGCGCATCCCCCCGACCCTGAAAGGCCGGAGAACTTGAGGCAACTGGTAGAGCTCGTCAAGTCGAAGGGCCTCGATTGCGGCATCGCGCTGGACGGCGACGGCGACCGCGTCGGCTTGGTGACGGCCAAGGGCGAGATCTTCAGGGCCGAGAAGATAGCATATACGCTCATAGAGCACTACGCGAAGCCCGGCGACGTGGTGGTGGTCGACGTCACTATGCCCTTGTACCTCGAGAAAGCCGCCGAGGAGAGAGGCGTGAAGGTCGTGCGCGAGAGGGTCGGCCACAGCTTCCAGAAGTCGACCGCTATAAGGGCCAACGCCTTGTTCTGGGCCGAGTACTCGGGCCACGTGGGCTTCAAGGAGCATTACTACTTCGACGACGGCATCTACACAGCGCTTAAGGTCCTAGACGTGGCTAGGTCCATCGGCAGAACTCTCGACGAGGTCTTGGCTGAGGCGCCTAAGGTGTACGAGGAGCGTTTGGATATACGCGTAGAGGATCAAAGAGCCGTGATGGAGAAGGTCAGATCCGCCGCTAGGTCAATGCAAGGCGTCGAGGTGCTGGAGAGCGACGGCGTTGATATCAGGTTTAGAGACGGCGGGAGGATCCTCGTGAGGCCCAGCAACACGGAGCCCTTGATCCGCGTTAAGCTGGAGGCGCGCGGCGGCGCGGAGCTCGGCCGGCTGAGGGAAAGCCTAGGCCGTTTGGGCCTCGCGTGATGATTTATTTTGCCCGGGGATTATCCGTGTGCCTCTGCTGTCGTTAAGCAATATCACCCTCCCTAACGTCAGCAAACTTCTAGGAAACTTTACTAACATTCTCTACAACATAAGCACATCGCAGAACTTGAGCGGGATCGCGAAGTGCATTAACTCGAGCAACCTAATCGAGGGATGCAAGGGCCCCAACGCGCCACACGTGACTCCATCAGATATCCTTATAATTTATTCAATATATTCAATTTTATTATTTCTTGATATTTTACTAATTATTCAATTTATTAGATATTATAGAACAGTATTAAGAAAGAGTATGACTTTTAGAGAGATAGCGCTCGAGGACCCGGTCCCCATATCGTTCATCGTTCCCATAAAGAACGAGCCGTTGGAGGTGATAGAGGGGATGTTACTACGCTTCTCGGACTTGGACTACCCGAGAGACGCGTTCGAGATCCTATTCGTGTCGGACGACGAGCCCTCGACCTTCGCCAAGATAAAGGCCCTCGTCGAATCGGCGGCCAAGGACTTAGGGCTGGACGCGCGCGCCGTCAGGAGGGTCGGCGGGGGGAGATATAGGGGCTCCGCCTTCAACTGGGCCGTCGATATCGCCAAGTACGACGTGTTGGTGTTTCTCGACGTCGATAGCAGAATACCGCGGGACATAGCCAAGAGGGTCGCCGCCCAAGTGGACGACTCGACGCTCTTGTTCCTCGGCTGGGACGGCTATATTACGCTCTTCACGAAGCTAGGCAAACTCCTCAAGTTCGTCTATAGGTACTTACTCCTATACGGCGCGTATCTGGGGAGGGCGCTCTCGGGGGATCTCATATTGGCCTTGGGCTCCGGCATAGCGATCAAGAAACCGCTTCTGAAAAGGGCCGGCGGCTTCTGCGACTGCGTAGCCGACGACTACGACATATCGTTGAAAGTCCTCCTCGCGGGGGGCCGGATAGTGTACGACGGCGGGGCGCCCATCGTGGTCGAGATACCGTCGACGTACTTCGCCTTCAGAAAACAATTCGCGAGATGGGTGTTCAACTCTTCCTACATAGCGCGTAAATATATGTTAAAACTGTTGAAGTCGCGGTTACCGCTGAGGCGTAAGCTCAGCTTAGCCCTCAACATAATACAACACCCGCTCTTGGTCACGACGACGATATTCCTGCCTATAGTCGGGCTGGCCGCGGCCTACACTGGCTATATAATACCGCCTTTGCCGGTGGCGATCCTCGAGGCTATCTTAGGCCTCGCCACGTTGGCCCTCGTCTGGCACGTGGTGTTGTTGGCGAGGCGGGAGGGCTACGGCTTACTCGAGTCCTTGGCTATAGCGGCCCAGAACGGCGTTATGTCTCTAATTATCGACATAACCGCGTTCGTCTACATGGTGTTGGGCCTCTTCCGCGACGCCGTGACCTGGAGGGTCACCCCGAAGGGATCCAGCCAACTAGCCTTCAAGGAGAGCCTTGCGCCCGAGCTAGCGTACACCGGCGCCGTCGCCGCGGTGTTCGCCTCGGCTCTGTTAGCCCACATGTGGACCTTCGCGTTCAGCGCGTTGGCGCTTTTGCTAGTGTTGCTATACGGCCTCTACTTGGTCAAGAGTTAGCCTTATCCGAGAGCTCCCTCCGGGCCACTATGGGGAAGGCGATTACGTCCTTTATGGACTCGGCGCCAGTCGCTATCATGGCCAAGCGGTCTATCCCGATGCCTATCCCGCCGGTCGGGGGCATCCCGAAGGAGAGGTCCTCTACGAAGTCGTAGTCCAACGGATGCGCCTCGTCCTTGGGGAACAGCTCCTCCTCCCTTCTAAAGAAGTCGTATTGCTTCACCGGGTCGTTCAACTCCGTATATGCGTTGGCCAACTCGTGGCCCCCCGCAAAGGCCTCGAAACGCTCCACGAGCCCCGGCTTTTCCCTATGAGGTTTACATAAAGGCGTCGACTCCTCCGGGTAGTCGTATACTATAGTGGGCTCCACCAGCTTCTTCTCCACCAACTTCTCGAAGAGCTTCACCAAAGCTATGCCGCGGTTGTAGACTTTCAGAGGAACTTGCAACTCCCTCAACTTGTCCTTTATATCGTCGTCGGTCAGCTTATCCGGGTCCACGCCGCCGAACTCGCGCAACGCGTCGTGCAGGGTTATCCGCCTCCAAGGCGGGGAGAAGTTTATGGTGGCCCCTCCGTACCTCACCACCGCCGTCCCCACGGCGGCTTGGAGCGCCTCGTAGGTGGTCTCCTCCATGAGCCTCATCATGTCCTTATAATCGGCGTATGCCTGATACGCCTCGAGGGACCAGAACTCTGGGTTGTGCAAGGCGTCTATGTCCTCGTTGCGGAACTGCGGCCCGATCTCGAACACCTTGGGGAACCCCGCGATGATGTAGCGCTTGAGGTAGAGCTCCGGGGATATGCGGAGGTACCAATCCTCGTCGATGGCCCATATGTGCGTAGTGAAGGGCCTCGCCGCGGCCCCGCCGTATATTGGCTGGAGGACGGGGGTCGGGATCTCGATAAAACCGCGTCTCCA
The DNA here is from genome assembly GCF_055392855.1 of Thermoproteus thermophilus. Classification (NCBI taxonomy): domain Archaea; kingdom Thermoproteati; phylum Thermoproteota; class Thermoprotei; order Thermoproteales; family Thermoproteaceae; genus Thermoproteus; species Thermoproteus thermophilus. The sequence goes on along the minus strand of NZ_AP042466.1, from coordinate 1,058,692 downwards.
GAAGGCCTCGCGGAACGCTTGGATGAGCCGAGCCCTCGCGTAGACCCTCCAGCGCAGTTGTATGTCGAGTACCATAGACACGGCGCGGTGGCGCATGTAGAAGGGCGACTCCCTGTCGACTTTGCCCCATTCGGGCAAGGGCTGGACCGCCTTTGCTAGGAGGTAGAGCCGCTCGGCCCTCACGGCGTAGTCGCCCCTCTGGGTCTTGACCAAAACGCCGGAGACTCCGACGTAGTCCCCCCTCCAAATGTACTCCAACATGGGCTCCTTGGGGTCTACCATGATCTGGAACCTCGCCCCGTCCTCGTAGATGTCGATAAAGACGACGTTGGGATGTCTGCGTATGTCGGTGGCTCTGCCCGCGGTGGTCACCGAGGTCCCGACCCACGGGTCGAGGAGGGCTTGTCTCCTCAACTCGTTGAGCGTTCTAACCGTGTGGGTGATCTTAAAGCCGTGAGGGAAGGGCTCGATGCCGGCGCTTCTGAGGTTCAGTATCAGCTTGCGCCACTCGGCGACCTTGGACTCCATGGCCTGTAGAGGGCTCTATAAAAAATCAGCTATCGCCCGGACAATAGCTCGTTAGCTGCGGCGGTACGTAATGGTCGAGAGAAATCCGCCTAGAGGTGGCGAGAACAAGACCGCGCGCAGATTACCGGAAAAGAGATAGGCTATGTGACACGCCAAGACTAATATATAACTACAATTTCTAAGACATGTTGGTAGGAATTATATCGGATAGCCACGACGACGTGGACGCGATAAGGCGCGTCGCCGGGCTTTTCAGAAATAGGGGAGTGGGCTTAGTGATACACGCCGGCGATTGGGTGGCTCCCTTCAGCGCAAAGGCCTTGAGGGAGGCGTTGGGAGACGGAGTCAAGATAGTGGGAGTGTGGGGGAACAACGAGGGCGAGCTTTTGTATTTCCAGAAAGTCGCTTCGCAGTTCGGCGTCGAGATAATGGGCTATGCAGGGTCTGTTGAGGTCGACGGGAAGAAGATCGGCGTCTATCACGGCACTTCGGATCTGTTGACCGAGGCCATGATAAGATCCGGCATGTTCGACGTAGTCGTCTACGGGCACACGCACAGGGTCGACGTGCGGCGCGTGGGGAGGGCCCTTGTGTTGAATCCGGGCGAGCTCTGCGGCTGTTTGACCGGGAGGAGCACAGCGATCGTCCTCAACGTGGCAGAGCTGAAGGCCGAAGTGGTCGAGGTATGAGCCAATCCCTCGCCCAGCTGGCCGCCGGGCTCCTCTTGGGCTACAGCCTAGCTGTCCCGCCAGGCCCCATGAACGCGCTCATAGCCGCTTGGGCCCTCAAGGGGTTGAGGCACGGGACCGCCGTAGGGGCTGGCGCCATGACGGCCGATTTCATCTTCATGGTCGTCACTCTATTGCTCTATCGGGAGTTGCTAGCAGCCGTTAGTTCTAGATATACCGCTATTATATACTTCGCCGGCTCTTTCTTCCTTCTTTATATAGCGTATAGAATCGCGACATCCCGCCCTCCCGAAAACGCCGGCAATAAGGCAGGCGACAGGGCGCTCAAGGGATATCTCTTGGGGCTTTCTCTCGGGCTGTTGAACCCCTATCAGCTGGGCTGGTGGTTGACCGTGGGCCTCAGCTCCATAAGCTCCTTCGGCGTCTACTGGGCTCTCGGCCTCTTCTCCGCGATAACGACGTGGATAATCTCGTTCCCAGCCGCCGTGAGGGCCGGTTGGAGGCTCAACAGCGGGGCCACGTGGTTGACCATAAAGATCTTCTCGGCGGCCACCCTCGTGGCCTTCGGCGCATACTTCGTGTATCAAGGTATTAATCTCCTCGTCAAGCCTTAAGTGGACGCGGTGGTCATTGGGGCTGGGCACAACGGGCTCATAGCAGCGATAAGGCTCGCCGAGGCCGGGCTCAAGGTCGTCGTCTTCGACAAGGTCTTGTGGCCCGGCGGCATGGCGGGCTACCACGTGCTGGGCGGGACGGAAGTCGGCGTGGGGGCCTACGTCGTCGGCGTGATGCCCCGCGAAGTTTTAGCGCGGATCGGCTTGGATTTAGGCATCGAGGTGCCGGACCCTATAGCCGTATACGAGATGGACGGACAGTATGTCAGATGGTGGCGCGACCCCGCGAGGAGGATCGAGGAGTTCAAGCAGTGGGGGCTCGGCGACGAGATCGCGGCGTTCTGGGACAAGCTCGTCTCGTTGAACAAGACGGCGCGTAGGTATTTCTTCGGCGAACCTCCCGCCGAGGAGCAGCTGGCCGAGGACCCGGGGGCAAAGGAGCTCTTCGAGAGGACAGCGAGGGATATACTGTCGCAGTACCTCCCGCGCGAGTTCTGGCCCATGTTCCTCTACGAACACCTCTGGGACGGGCCGGCCTACGTCCTCGCCTATTTCAACCCGCCGGAGGGGTGGGGCCGGCCTACGTGGAGGGGGGAGAGGGGGATTCAAGCGTTGGCGAAGGCCCTCTACTGGAGGGCGTTGAGCTTAGGCGTCGACGTAGAGCTCGGCGTCGGCGTTAGGAGGATAATAACGGAACGAGGAGCCGTCAAGGGCGTCGAGCTGGACGCGGGCAAGATCGTCGAGGCGAAGATAGTCGTGTCGACGGCCAGCCCCGTCCACACGCTCCTCGACCTAGTGGAGGGCGTGGACGACGAAGTGAGGTCCAGGCTCGAGAACATACCAACGATGGGCCCCTATAGGCTCAACTTGGTGTTGTCGGAGCCTGTCAAGTTAAGGGCTGGGCTGGCCCCCTACAAGGACTCGATATTCCAGTTGCCCTTCGGCGAAATGGTCGTCGACGGCAACGTGGTATCCGCCGTGGGGATGCCCGACCTACATCTACTGGAGGCGTACGTGGAGAACGTGGGAAGGGCTAAGGCCTTCGAGATATGGACGCCGTCTGATTACCAGCGGGTCTTCAACGCGAGGGGGGCCTACGTCAACCACTTGCCGTTGACTCGCGACTTTTTGTTGTGCAGGCCCGTCTGCGGCTGGGGGCACAGAACGCCCATAAAAGGCCTCTACTTGGGCGGAGCCGGCACTTGGCCGGGCGGCCAGATAAACGGGGCGCCGGGCCTAAACGCGGCCGAGGCCGCGTTGAGGGATCTATGACCACCTTGGTCATCTTCGCGGGCGGCATCTCTCGGCGATTTCAGAAGCCGGGAGAGCCCTGGGTCAACAAGTGCTTGTATCCCCTGGGCGGGAGGCCGATGATAGAGGCGGTGGCCGAGGCGGCGAGGGGGCTCGTGGACGAGATATTCGTGGCCCCCGGCAAGAACGAGGTTAAGGGCTACCCGATAATAGAGGACGATCCTAGGTTCTCGGGCCCCATAGCCGCAGTGGTCTCGGCCGCTTTCAAGCTCGACGACACGTTGATCTTCGCGCCGTGCGACACGCCGTATATAACCGAGAGGGCCTTCGCGGAGTTGCTCAAGGCCGAGGGCACCGCCGTGTTCGTCCTCCCCAACGGCCTCGTGGAATCCCATATATTCAAGGCGGACTCCCGGACGGTGAGGAGTATAGCGGATCGTCTGCTGAAAAGGCGCGGGAGGCTCGACGACGTGTTCAGGCTGTCGGAGCGCGTGTCCTACATCAGCGTCGTGGAGCACGGGATATCCCCCAAGGAGCTCCACAACGTGAACTTCAGAGAGGATCTAGAGCCGCGGGCCGAGGTAGCCGGGGACGCCTTCACTGAGGACTTGGTGCTAGAGTGGAGCCCGCCGCTTGCGCGTTATATGGACACGGGCTCCAGGGAAGTTCTATGGCAAGAGCTCGCGACTTACATGGAGGCGGGGCTGTTCTCCATGGCCGCCCACGTCTTGGAGGACCTCGCCGAGGACAACAAAAGACTCGGGATCGCGGCCAGGGCCCTCAAGGAGGCGTTGGGGATCAGGAAATCAGCCTAGCGTTATCTTCTTGTTCATCTCCTTGACCTTCTGGTTGACCTCCTCGAGGATCTGCTCCTTGGTCTTCCCCTCGGTGTTTATGCCGAGGCTCCTGGCCACCTCCAACAGCTTCTTGTAGTCCTCGTCTTCAGAGGTCGCTAGACCTTGGGAGGCCCTTCTGAACTCGTGGAGCGCTTGGCCTAAGCCTCTGGCCAGCGCCGGCAATTTCGAGGGGCCCCAGATGAGCAGTATCGCTATAGCAATTAGGATAATCAACCAGTCCTGGCCTGTTATGAACAACAACATTAGAGAAAGAGATATCATCGGCATAAAAGCTTTTCCCGCATCAACCGGCCGAGAGGGCCCATTTATATATCTCATAGGAGCACGTCAACTCCACACCAGGCGGTCCGTCGAACTCGATGCCGACGTCTATCGAGGTCAGCTTGAGCTCGCCCAGGTCTATCGAGGTCCCGTTCAACGCCCTCTTCGCTATCTCCATTAAATCCCTCAAGTTAACGGCCACGGAGCCTTGTCGAACAGGCTCCTTGAACGCCAATATTAAGACCGACCAGCTCGACGAATCAACGTGGAGGAAGGCCTCTATGGGCATATCCACGCGCGCGCCGTTGATGTAGACGGGAATCTCGTAGATGCCTGCCGGCGTCCAGTACGGGCTCGGCGCGCTTTTAGTTAAGGGCGTTGTGTAGTACATCCAGAGCATGAGCTCCAAGTCCCCGGGGCCTAGGCCTGGGCCTTTAGTAAGCCATATATCGTAGGAGAAGTCGGTCACGTCGCAGTTGCCGGGGCTCACGGCGTATTCCAGCGTCATTAACGCGTTCGCGTTTAGGGCCGGAGTCGGCAACGCCAAGGGAGGCCTCGTAGTCGTACACGCTCCGAAGAGCGGATCGCAGCCGTAACGGGCGCTGGGATAGCCGAGGACTGGCGCATATGGGTTAAACTTCTGCGAGTACTTGGCGTCGACGAAGGCCCTTAGGGCCGAGCCGTTGTACTCCACCACTATTTCCCCGCTCCACGCCTTCATGTTCCAAGGATACGGCGTTATCATGACGTAGCCATCCCCTATATAGTACGACGCCATCATCTCGCCGACCGATCTGGATACGGCCTTTACCGGACTCGTGCCGTTTGGGATGAGCAACACCTCGGACGACGTCGTAGTGGTCGTCGAGATCGGCGCGGGCCGCCTCTCCACGAAGAACACGATTGCCGCTATTAAAACCACTAATAGCAAGACCAGCGCCGTTGTGCGCCTCATATTCAAAACATCGCGATATATATTTATCCGAGCGCTGTGTAGCCGATTAGCAAAAGTTTAATATAGCGGTGAACCTAAGCGGCCGTGGCCAAGAAGAGGGAAAGGCCCAGGAGGCGCAACAAGAAGGTGTTCGCGATAGCCATAGCCGCTATTATATTCGCTGAGGTGGGCTGGGTGTTGGGCACCTCCGGCTTCCGGCTTCCGTTTTTCAACAAGCCCCCCGAGCCGGACTTGGCCACGTTGTTGCGCGGCTCCCAGCTCTGGGTCCTCACCCAGAGGGGCTACGCGCCCAGCAACTCGCCGCCGCCTGCGTATAATAACTCGATAGTCGTGATAGCGGTCTCCGGCATTCCTCTGCCTAAATCGTTGTTGAACTCGACAGAGCCCGTCTATATCCTCATGCTGGATCCCTTCTATGGGCCCTATTCGTTCAACGCGGCCAACTACGTCTATTATTCGCTTTTCGGCGGCAACTACACCGTGGCCTCCCAGTACCGGAATAAGGTGGTCTTGATAATGCCCAGCGACCAGCAAGCCGCGGCCGTCTTCCAGTGGGTGGAAGAGGTCTTGGCCAAGGGTAACATCACCATCACGGCGACCTCGGCGCAACAATACTTGTCGCAATTGCTACAAGCATTGCCCATCACGGCCGTGGTCGTCAACGGGAAGGTCGTCGGGGTGGTGCAGGGCGTACCCAGTTAGTTTTATATAGGCCGCCGGGTTGGGGCGTGGAGAGCTACAGGAGAGTTCGTCTGTATTTAGAATCGGGCGAGGTCGTCGAGGGCGTCTTGTTGCCCCCGACGGCATATACGTCGCCTGATGTGTACGTCGTCAAGCTCAAGAACGGCTACAACGTCGGGATCTCGAAGGGCAAGGTAAAGAAGGTGGAGGAGGTTGGCATAATCGCGAGCCCCAAGGCCGAGGCCAAACAAGCCGAGATAAACACCGGCAGGCCCTGGGTGGCCGTGATAGCGACCGGCGGTACTATACTGTCCCGCGTCGAGTACTCGACCGGCGCCGTTTATCCCTCGGCTGATCCCTCGCTTTTGTTCGAGATGGTCCCCGAGATATCCGAGATCGCCTCGGTGCGCGTGGACGTGCTCATGGAGAAGTTCAGCGAGGACATGACCCCCGCCGACTGGGCCGCCATAGCGGAGAGGGCGGCCGAGCACTTCAGAAAAGGCGCCGTGGGGGTCGTCGTGATGCACGGCACGGATACTATGCACTACAGCTCCGCGGCCATGGCCTTCGCCTTCAAGGAGGCGCCGGGGCCTGTGGTGTTCGTGGGCTCCCAGAGGTCCAGCGATAGGCCCTCCAGCGATGCCTTCCAGAACATCCTCGGCGCTGTGATAACGGCGACCTCGGCGCCCTTCGCCGAATCCGTCGTGGCCATGCACGGGGCGTCTAGCGATGGGAAGATCTACGTGCACAGAGGCACTAGGGTCAGGAAAATGCACACGTCGAGGCGCGACACCTTTAGGAGCATAGGGACGCGGCCTCTGGCCGAGGTCGATGTCGAGAACAAATCGTTGAGGACGTTGGTCGATTCCTTCAAGGCGAGGGGCGGCTTGTCCTATTCGGCGAAGTTCAGCGATAGGGCCGCGCTGGTCAAGTTCTTCCCCGGCATGGACCCCCGCCTCCTAGACGCGTTGGTCGAGATGGGCGTGCAAGGTATCGTACTCGAGGGCACAGGCTTCGGCCACGTGAGGGATGCCCTATTGCCGTCAATAAAGAAGGCTATCGACGCCGGCGTCGTGGTGGCCATGACGAGCCAGACCCTTTACGGGCGCGTGAACCTATACGTCTATAAACGCGGCCGAGAGCTCCTCTCTTTGGGCGTTGTGCCCTTGGAGGACATGTTGCCCGAAACGGCCTACGTGAAGATGTCGTGGGCGCTCGCCAACTTTAAACGCGAGGAAGTCCCCGCCGTGTTGAGGACGCCTTTAGCTGGGGAGATAACGCCCAGGAGCGACCCCGAGGCCTTCGTGGGCGAGCTCTAATGGACCTCATAGCCGTTGTGGACACGTTGTGCAACATAAAGAGGATAGGCTGGCTCCAACGCGGCGTGGATAACGCCGAAACGGTCTGCCAACATTCCCTCTTGGCGGCTCTCTTGGCAGGCGAGATCGCGGCCGAGCTCAAGAACAGAGGACACGACGTAGATCCCGCACAAGCGGTGGCGGCCGCGGTTATCCACGACTTGGCGGAGGCGGAGCTAGGACACCCCAGCAACGGCGTTAGGTCGTCGGCTGATTGGAGCTCCCTGGAGCTGGAGGCCATGAAGCGGCTGTACCCGCACCTCTACGACCTCTTCGAGAAGTATAGAAAAACCGAAGGCGTCATAGGGGTCTTGGTGTCCTTCGCCGACAAGCTGGCGACTTTGATAAGGGCTTGTAGATACGCCGAGCTAGGGCACAAGACCGAGGACTTAGTCGAGGCCTTCTTGCGGAAGCTCTCGGGGTTCCCGCCGCCCTATCCGGAAATACTCGAGAGGTATTTGTCTAAGTATTGTCGAGCGGCTCTATCCTCACAGAGTCGGGCCTCCTCGGAATGACCAAGCTCTTGCCCAAGGGGTCCTCCAAGACGAGCGTGAACCCGCCCGCCTCGATCGCCCTCTGGACTTTGGCCACGAACTCGTCGACTTTCTGCGCGCTCTCGGGCTGGAGCACTTTTAAACGCTCCGCGTAGTCCAACGCCTTATACAAAAGCCCCTCCACCGTCGTTATAAACGGCTCGGCCTGGGGGCCGGGCTCGAGGCTGAAGCCGAGCTCCGGCGATTTCACCGACCCGGTCCTCGACCTCACCACGAACGACCTCGAGACGTCCTCGCCGTCCTCGGCCCTGAAAACCACCCTGGTGGGCTTGCCCGACTCGGCGTAGTTTATATCGAAGTATCTATACCCGCACGCGCTGCAATAGCCCGTCGAGATCAACACGTTGCCGAAATAGGGCGTATCGTATAACAACTCGGTGTAGTTGAACGCGTTGGCCCCGCACACGGGACATCTGGCTACCATCTGCGTGATTATGGACATATAACTAGTGCGCTCGGCACTATAAAAACGTGCAGAACATTTAAAACGAGGCTTTGGCGCGCGCTCATGGCTCGGAAGACCGACACGGTGGCGCTCATCGTGGCGATCGCGGCGGCCGCCCTAGTCGCCTTGTTCCTACAAGGTTTTTGGTCCATAGTGCTAGCGCCTGGGCTGTGCGGAAGCTTGGCCTGGTACACGGTCCTCGGCGTCTTGCTAGCCGTCGTTGTGTTCTACGCATACGACAGAGGCAACACCGCGTTATGGGGAATCGCCGTGGTTTTGCTCTTGATATACGTAGTCTTAGCGCTTTATTTAACGGCCAACGCGCCTAACGTGACTTGTTGATATAGCTACAAGTATCGGGCCGCTTGCCCTCGGCCGCCGACTTTAACGCCTCGGAGTCGTCTATCGAGCAGTAATACACGGGGATGCCCAGCTCGGCTATCCTCAAGCCAGTTTCTATTTTCTTCGCGATGCCTCCAGTCACGTCGACGCCGGCGGCGCCTCCCGACACGACCCCGGTTATCTCCCTCAGCTTGACCGCGCCGGGCGTGCCGGGCTCCGCGCTGTATATCCCGTCGACGTCCATGAGGAAGACCACGGCCTTCGGCCTATACACGGCGGCGAGCTCGAGCGCTATGTCGTCGCCGCTCAACACCACGTAGCCCTCATCTGAGGGGACCACATCGCCGTGTAATAGCGGATAAAGGCCTTGGGAGAGGGCGAAGTCCAACGGCTCCCTCCTCGCCAGTTTCCTCCCCCAGAACACCTCGCTGGGCTCTACAGGGAAGGCGTAGATGCCCGCCGCGGCTAAATCCTCCACGACTAGGGCAGTCTGCCTCCTCAAGGCGGCTTTAGTATATGCGAGCCCTATGGGGGTGAGCCCGAAGGCCTTGACGTGGGGATGGGCGAAGGACCCGGCGCCGTGTATCAATACAGCGCGCGTCCCCCTCAGAGCCCGCGCCGCCGGCCTCAGCCGTCCCCATCTATAGGTATAGGCTATTTTCTTGTCGGTTATAGCCGATCCGCCAAACTTTACAATTATCATCAGAACTGCCTCTGGACTATGAAAGCCGCTAGCTCCTCCAAGTCGCGGCTGTGGGGGAGCTTAGAGAGGCTCCTCAAAGCCTCCTCCTTGAAACGCTCGGCCAACGCGAGGGCCCTCTCCTTGGCGTTGGTCGTCTTCAAGAGCTCGACCCCGCGCCTCGCGTCCTCGTCGCTGACAACGGGCTTCGATAGTATGGACAAGAGCTCGTCCCGCTTGGCGCCTTCCAGCTCCTCGAGCCCCAGCAACACCACCGCGTTGCCCCTCTTATGCTCCTTGAGGTCCTTGCCTATCTCTTTTCCGAACTTCGCGGGATCGCCGAATATGTCCAACACATCGTCGATTATCTGAAAGGCTATCCCCGCGTTCATGCCGAAATCCCAAGCCGATTGAATGAACGCGGCGTCGTCTGTCACGCTCATCGCACCCCACTTGGCCGCCGCCGCTATCAACGCGCCGGTCTTGAGGCTGACCATTTTTATGTAGTCGTCGATGCTCACGGAGGGGAATCTGGCCTTGACGAAATAGGGGTCCTCGCGCCCGGCCAGCTCGAAGAGTATGTCGAGCCTCTCGCCCTCGTCTATGGCTTTTATCACCTTGGCCACGTCCTTGGCGAACTCGAGGGGCTTCGGGGTGTCCATCACGGCCTCTTCTATCGCCTCGCGGTACCATATGCCGATGAGGATCGCCGCGTAGTCCCCAAAGGCGGCCCTGGTGGTGGGCTTATTCCGCCTTATCTCCCCCCTGTCTATTATGTCGTCGTAGATCAAGCTGTAGTTGTGTATCAGCTCCACGATCGCGGCGGCCGGCAAGGCCTTATCGAAGGCGCTTGATAGGGACTCGGCCACGGCCAAGGTCAGCATAGGCCTAAGCCTCTTGCCGCCGGTGGATATCTGGTACAACACCGCGTCTTTGAAATCGGGCGCTACGTCTTTCGTGAGGTATTTAGCCAAGGCGTCCTCTATTAGCTGTCCGTACCTCCGCCAGAGCCTATCTAAGACATCCATGACGACGCTAATAGGCCTCCTTAAAATGATTATATACCGTGAGGAAGTTGGGGCATGGACCTCGCCTTGCTCGGCGTCTTCGCCGCGATCCCGCTCTTCGCGCTCGGGGCCTATAAGGCCGGCTTCATAAACATGAGGGGGGCAATAGCGGGCACGCTCGTGGCGTGGGCCCTAGCGGCGGCGGGCCTCGGCGTCTTCGCCATCTTCATGTTCTTCTTCGTCTCGGCCAGCCTCCTCACAAAGCTCAGAGGCTCTTGGAAGGCCCAACGCGGCCTCAAGGACGTCGCAGGGAGGTCGATAACACAAGTAGTGGGGGTGGGCACGCCGATGGCTTTATTCGCGCTCTTGTACACGATGGGGGTCCAACAAGCGCTGGCGGCCACTGTAGCGGCCATAGCCGTAGCCACTGCCGATACTTGGGCCAGCGAGGTCGGCGTTGCTTACGGCGGAAGGCCCAGGCTCATAACAAAGCCGTGGGTACAAGTCGAGCCCGGCACGTCGGGAGGGGTCACGCCTGTCGGCACCTTGGCCTCGTTGGCGGGCGCCGGAATTATCGGCCTCTTGTCGTATTTATTGTTGGGGCTCAACCCGTTCCTGATATGGGCTCTGGGATTCGCCGGCGACGTCCTCGACAGCGTAGTCGGCGCAGTTGCCCAGCGCAAGTATATCTGCGGCGGCGAAATGTATGACGAGCCGCGATGCCGCGACTACAAGACGACGGGGTTCTTAACTAACGAGGCGGTCAACCTCTTGGTGGAGGCCTCGCTGGGGTTGGCCTATATATTGTTCTCGATTTACCTGTAATAGCTAGATATCCTTCTCCTCGGCATATTTAAGGTATATCTTTACTTGAGGATCCGAGGCTAATAAAACAGGTAGAATTGGTCTGGATTATCCCATTCGGTCCACAGGCCTTATTTTCGGCCGCGGGTTTTAGGCCATGAAGCAATTCAACGTCGCCGATTTCAAGGAGGTTATCAAAACCGTCGCCGCGGGCCTCCACAAGATAGTCTCGGAGGCCAGGGGGAATTGCGTGTCCTTCACGCCACGCCGCGTCTTGGAATTCGCCGGAATAGACACAACGGCTCCAATAGCGTTGACGTTAGTCAAACATGTTTTGGAGGGGCTCGCGCAGAGGGGGCTCGTGGTGAAGGACGACAGCCGCTCGAGGATACGCTACGTGATCTGCCGCGGTAGATCCCCCTTGTGGGAGCCCTTGAGGGAGGGTCCGGAGGAAGTCGTCGATATTATCTATAGGGCTGTGGACTGACTCCCCTAGCTGGGAGGTTCCCCCTCGGTTCGAGGCTACACCTCATCTGGGGGACAGTTGAGAGGGTCAGAGACCCCTCATGAGGTTGATCACTAAGACGACATCGCGGTCGTTCTCAAAAACCTTCAGCTTCTCGTACTGTGCAACGTGGACCGCGTCCACGCTCGTCGTCTTGTTCTCTCCAAGCCGGGCGAGGACGGCCCTGACGCCGTCCGAGTAAGTCCTGTCTAGGACGAGCTGGGCGAGGGAATCCTCATAGCGGCTCGGATTCCCTAATCGCCAGCACGACGAGCGAGGCGTCGCGAATCCTATCATCCCCGCCCTAAAAGGCGAGGCTTTCGGTCGTAAGGCCCCGAGCGGCCGCGGGGAGTTGCCGTCATAGATAATAACTCGGGAGACCATATAGCTTAATGGACGAGAAGATCTTACAGCGTCTTTTCCTCAAAGAGCTCGGCGAAGAGGACAACGACGTGAGCTACGTGGACGGCTATGCCGTTAAGGTCGACGGGTTCGCGGAGAGCGCCGCCATGATGCCCTTCCACACATACGCCGACCTGGGCTGGAGGGCCGTCGCGGCTACTTTGAGCGACCTCCTCGTGAAGTTGGCGACCCCCAAGGCCTTGCTCAGCTCCATCACGGCCCCCGACGCGGGCAAGGCGCTTGAGATATTCAACGGCATCAAGGAGGCGGCTGCCCGCTTCGGCGTGAGGTACCTCGGCGGCGATCTCAACCAAGGCCGCGAGGCTGTCGTGGACATAGTAGCGATAGGCGCCGCCCCGGCCAGGATAGGCAGAAGGCCCAAGCCAGGCCACGTGCTCATCGCGCCTCCTCTTTTCGGATACACGGGGTTGGCCTTTGTGGCCTACAAGGAGGCGTCGCCGGCTGTGGCCAAGGGGATCTCGTGGCTTAAAAGGCCGGTTCTGGATTGGCCGAGGCCCCCGCCGCTCGAGTGCATCTCGGCGTCCATGGACTCGTCCGATGGCCTAGCCGACGTGTTGTGGACAATGGCCAGAGGCGTCGACATAATCCTCGAGGAGTTGCCCGCTCCCGACGAGGTCATCGCAGAGGCGGCGAGGCTAGGGGTCGACCCCGAGGAGGTCGTGCTGAACGCCGGCGAGGAGTACCTCCCCGTATTCGCCGTGGATCCGCGATGCAACGTGCCCGAGGGCTATATAGCCTTCGCCAAAGTCGTCGAGGGCGCCGGACGCGTATACTATAAAGGCGAGGAGTTGAAATATAAAGGGTGGGCGTATTTCAGATAATCTCAGGAGGATTTTTAGGAGGCGCGAGTTCGTGTACTCGGTAGCGGCCACTGCGGTGTTGGCCGTAATCTTGGCGACCTTCATCACGCTGTACTCATTGTATTATGCGTACGATAAAACGTTGAAGGCCTACCTCCCAGCAAAGGCGGTCTTGGACGCTTGGCGCGAGCTCGTCGAGCAGTTGCCCAACGCCACTGTGTGCATGGTCGAGGAGAGGGCCGCCGCCGCGGTCGCCTCCAACAACCCCGCCGTGTACCTCTCGGCGCCTTTTGAGTTCAACGAGACCTTGGAGGGGCTTAGGCGCTATCCTCCTCTGGACAAGCTGATAGGCGGCGCGAGCCTCCATGGCGAGATCTTTCGGTACGAGGTTAAGTTCCTCAACTGGACCTTGAAGGGCGATGTGTACTGGGCAAGGCCATTGACGCTCTTGAGGGCCTACTCGTATATAGCTACGGCGAGTTTATACGCCAACTGGGACGACGTGGACAAATTGCTGGAAGCCTACGTGCCCGAGGGCTTCGCCTTATACGGACACTTGGAGGGCGTGTTGAGGAGGGAGGGGCGAGCCTTTGTGGGGACTCTAGGCGGGGAGCTCACTTTGCTCGAGAACGCGAGGATGCGATGCCTAGGGTATTACTTGAACAAGACCTTCGAGCCGAGGATTCGCGCAGTTCTCTTCATGAACGACAACTCGAGCGAGGTGTATGTATATATCCCTGTGAGTATAGCCAAGTAGCCGGGACTAGCGGCCGCGAGCGCCGGCGATGCCGGCTCGATGAAAGGCCGTGGGGTTATTTTTTCTCGGCCAATCGCCTCAAGTGGACAGACGTGTCTACTTCGTAGGGGATGTGCCGCAGATAGGGACGCGGTATTTCGGGATAGTGGACCAAGGCACTAATATAGTCGAGGTCAGGCCCACGAGCCTCTGCCCTTTGAATTGCTCGTTCTGCTCCGTCGCGGCCGGCCCCCTTGAGCCGAGGCGATGGGCCGACTTCGTGGCGGAGAAGGATGCCTTAGTGGAGGCTCTCAGATCCGTCGTAAAGTTCAAGGGCGGCGGCGTCGAGGTGCACATAGACGGCATGGGCGAGCCCGCCGTGTATCCCCACCTAGTGGACCTCGTTCAAGAAGTCAAGGAGATAGGGGGAGTCTCCGTGGTGTCCATGCAGAGCCGCCTTTTCGTCCTCGACGAGAGGAGGATCGAGGAACTCGCCGAGGCGGGGCTGGACAGAATAAACTTAAGCCTAGATGCAGTCGATCCGGCGCTCGCCAAGGCCTTGGCGGGGGCCCGCTACTACGATCCGGGGAAAGCCATGGCCCTCGCCGAATACGCCGTCAAGAACACGAGGATGGACGTCTTGGTCTCGCCAGTCTGGCTGCCTGGGGTCAACGACGAGGAGATCCCCAAGATCGTCAAGTGGGCTCTGGGGGCCGGTCTAGGCAAGAGGTGGCCCCCTGTGTTGATACAAAAATACATACCGCATAAGAGGGGCAGAAATCCCAGAGGCGTAGCGGCCGTGGACTGGGCGACCTTCTGGAAGAAGATAAAGGAGCTGGAGGCCCTACTCGGCGTGAAGCTGGACTGGCGCAAGGAGAACCCGTTCGGCGTCCGGAAGACGGCGCCTTTGCCCAAACCGTTCACGGTCGGCAAGAAGGTCAAGGTCAGGATAATCGGAAGGGGGATCTTCAAGGGCGAGCACTTGGCGGTGCCGGTCAAGCTGTCCGGCGATCCTCTCGTGGACCGCGCCATCACCATCGTCTCGCCGGGCCGAGAGCTCCCGCCGGGGGCCGAGGCCGTGGCGAGGATAGTCGAGGACGAGGACAATATACTGCTAGCAAGGCCTGAAGTCGTCTATTTATAGCGCCGTCGGCTCGTCCCGAAACGGGCTCGGAGCGATCGTCGCGCCTATGCGAGGCTCAGGGCGCCGCGGCGACTACAGGACGAAGACGCCGCGCTCGTCCGCTAATAAGACCACGGCGTCTCTCCGTTTGGCGAATATGCCCGTGTCCACTACGCCAGGTATGGCCTTTATCTCGTCCTCCATCTCAGGATACACGGGATGAGGCGGCGTCCAGTCGAGAATGTAGTTGCCGTTGTCGGTGACGAGGGGGCCGAGTTTCCCGCCGCATCTACACGACCTCAGCTCGGCCCGGCCGCCCCACCTCCTCTCCAAGTCCTTGGCCACCAGCCTCCAGGCAGGCGGGATCACCTCCACCGGTATGGGGTGCTTAGAGGGCGCCCTTTCGACGAGCTTGTGCGCCTCGGCTATTATGACGAGCTCCGACGCCCGGTAGTCCACGACCTTCTCGCGGACTAAAGCGCCGCCTCCTCCCTTGATGAACAATCTATCCTTGGCCACTTCGTCTGCTCCGTCCACGGCCAAGTCTATCCTGTCTACCGCCCACATCGGCGCTAGGTATCGCCCGAGGCCGACCTCCACGGCCTTCATCTCGCTGTCGGCGCTAGTCGCCACCAGCACTACCTCGAGGCCTCGCTCCTTGACGACCCTCGCCAGCTCCTCTATGAATGCCTTGGCGGTAGAGCCCGAGCCGAGGCCTACCACGTACCCATCCCTTACGAACTCCGCCGCTTTCTTGGCCAAAAGCTCCTTCACGTTGGGGCCGGGCTGTTCGTGTATAAAAGCTAGGGATAGGCCCCCTCGAGCGCAATTAAGCTCCTCAACGCGTCGCGTATGCTCAACATGCCGACAGCCTTGTTCCCCTCCACGACCGGCATATGGCGTATGTTGTGCTCGATCATCTTCTGGGCGGCCATCAAGATAGGCTCGTTGGGAGCCGCCTTGATGAGCTCCTTCTGAGCCAGCTTGGCCAACGGGGTGTCTAAGCTGATGCCCTCGGCCACCACCCTTACGAGATCCCTTTCGGTGAATATCCCCACAGGGGTCCCCACGTCGTCAACGACGAGCACAGCGCCGATGTTGTAGGCGTACATTTTCGAGACGGCGCACCTCACGGTGTCCCTCGTGGTGCAGAACACAACGCGGTCGTTCATGACGTTCTTGACCTCCATAGAGGAGCGTATAATTCCCCATAATAAGTTTTATCATTATTGTTGAGTATACCGAAAAGGATAGAAAATTCTACTTTACGTAAACTCATGCGCGTCGCCTTTGTGGACCTCGAGAGGAAGTCTGTGGAGTTGAGGGAGGTCGAGGCCCAAGGCCCCGTGAGCCTCGGCGTTAAGGTCCACGAGGAGGTCGAGAGCTGGCGCCTCGAGCCGCTCTCGCCCCAATCGCCTTTGGTAATAGGCATGGGGAGGTTCGTCGGAGGCCGCCTCATCGGCGTTCATAGAATAGTAGCGGTTTTCAGAAGCCCGATGACCAGAGGCCTACACTCCAGCGCGTTGGGGGGAGCCGCCTACAAGATGATGGGGGCCGGCATAGACGCCTATGTCATCACCGGAAAAGCCCCCGAGCCGGTCGCGATACTGGCGTCGCAAAAAGGCGTCGAGATAGAGCCCGTGAAGCTCGTCTACGAGTACCAAGGCCTAAAGGGCGTCTACGCGTTTACCAAATACCTCTACGACCTCTACAAGGATTTCTTCGTCGAGAACAACGCGCGGGCCGTCGTGGTGGGGCCCGCGGCTTGGCGCACCTATAACGGAGCTCTGGCATCTATCGACGTAACGCCTAAGGGCGAGTTTGCCAAAGGCGCCGAGGACTTCGCGGCGAGGGGCGGGCCGGGCACCGCCGCCGCCCAAGGCCACAACTTAGCTGCAATAATAGCCGGCGGCAAGGCCAAAGCTAGATACAAGGAGGTGATGGATATACATAGAATAGATGAAATAGCAAAGGTCAAGCTAAAGAAAGGTTATCTTGACGCGCTCCAGGAAAAGACCGTCAAGTATAGGTTCGACCCGAGCCTCGGCACCGGCGGCACTTTCGGCGTGAACTACGTCCACTATAGGGACTTAGTCCCCCTCTTCGGTTATAAATCGATATATATGGACAGAGAGGAGAGGATCAGGCACGTGGATGCGTTGTTAAGGCTCTTCTGGAAGCCCTTCAACGAGCTCGTCTTCGAGAAGGCCAGATCTTGGTACAACTGCGGCGAGCCATGCCCCGTGACTTGTAAGAAGGTCTGGCAAGGCAAAAAGGTCGACTACGAGCCGTTCCACGCCATGGGCCCCTTCATAGGCGTGTACACCTTCGAGGACTCGGTCAAGCTAGTGGACGAGATAGACGCCTACGGCCTAGACGCTATAGAGGCCGGGCACGTGACGGCTTGGCTCTTCGACGCAGTCCATCATGGCTTGTTGACGCCGAGCGAGGTCGGCATAAGCGAGGTCCCGGCCTTCGACCCCTTGAAGTTCCAGCCAGAGGCGGACTCGAAGAGGAACGCAAAGCTGGCCCACGAGCTTCTGAAGGCCTACGCGGAGGGCGGCGGCGAGGCCGTAGAGCTGGTGTCTAAACTAGGCATTAGAAAAGCGGCCAAGGTCCTCGAGGAGAAATACGCTGATCGCGTGGCCAAGGTCGGAGTAAGGTTCAGAGACCTCGTGGTCTTCGTGGCCTACGGCGAGGAGGGCTACATGACCCCCAACTTCTACTGGGCGCCCGGCATGGTGGCCCCCATGTACGTCCAGGGGAAGTATTGGACTAACTACAACCCGACGTTCATGCCGCCTGAGGAGTTCGCCAAGACCGCCTACGATAGGGCGGTGATGGAGGCCTTGGTGGAGGACGCCGGCATCTGTAGATTCCATAGAGGGTGGGCCGAGCCGATACTAGAGGAGCTCTTCAAGTTGACCGGCTCCGTCTTGGACAAGGGCGTGTACAAGAAATTCGCCGAGTATTCCATAAAGGCGGGCGCCGATCCTAGGCCTTGGGAGAGCAAAAGAGCTATGGACATGGTGTCGACCATGGCGAGGGAGCTGGGCGCTAAGGATTGGCGGTTCGACTCCTACGACGCTTACTTGGAGTGGTGGCGCCGTTATAAAGAGGCGTTAGATAAACTAATAAATATCACCACATACTGAGCTATACCTAAGTGGTATTAGGAACATTTATAAAAAATCAGTTGTATTATCCCCATGAAGTACGTATACTCGAACTACACCTCGTCGGGCGTCGCGTTGGGCGGAATAGGGGCGGGCTCCGTCGAGATCAGGGCCGATGGGCTCCTCCACGACTGGCTTGTATTCAACAACGGCGTCTGGACCACCTTAGAGCGGTACCGTAACTACTACCCGCTAGACGAGAAGGGCTTTCTTTTAGCCGTCAGAGTGAAAGACGGCGAGCGGGTGCTAGTGCGCCAGCTCCAATCGGCCGGCTACATGCTGGGGGGCGATCCCTACAAGGCGCCGTGGTTGAAGCCGGTTAAACAGATAGAGTTCCGCGGAGAGCCTCCCCTCGCTAGGCTGAAGTACATAGACGATATGCCGGTGGAGGTCGAGGCCGAGTTCTTGTCGCCTTTCATCCCCGGGGACCTCAAGAACTCCTCATTGCCGGCTATCGTGATAAGGATAAGAGTAAGGAACAAAACGGACAGAGCGCTCGAGGCGTCGGTCTGGGCCTCGCTCCGATCGCCCTTCGAGAAGGCGGCGGTGAAGGCCGCCGGAAATGTTGCTGTTATCAAGGGAGTTGGGATCGCGCCGGATAGCCCGTTATACAAAGGCTCCATGGCCTTGGCCTTTGTGGGCAATGGAGCGCGCGCCGTGGTGGTCAAGGCGCCCAGCTACGCCGAATATGGATTCCAGAGGTACGACGGCGCTGTGGATATGCTGAACGCTTGGATACAGTTCAGGAGGGAGGGAAGGATCGAGGGCTCGGCCGCCGCCGAGGGGCCCGGGCTTTGGGTCGTGGCCACTGCGCCCATGACGTTGAGGCCCGGCGAGGCGAAAGAGGCGATCTTCGTGTTGGCTTGGCATTTCCCGAACCACTTGGACCAGTTCGGGGAGAGGCTCGGCCACTACTACGAGAACTTCTTCGACGACGCGGAGGCCGTGGCCCAATACGTCTTAAAGAACCTCGACTACCTATACGGCGAGACTGTGAAGTTCCACGACGCCATATACGGCGTCGAGGGGCTAGAGGAGTGGATCGCCGACCTAGTCGCGTCTCAGCTGACCACGTTGATCAAGGCATCTTGGCTGACAAAGGACGGCAGGTTCGCCCTATGGGAGGGGCTCGGCGATAAGTACTACGGAGGGCCGGAGAGGAACGCCTTCAACACGACCGACGTAATCGCATACGCTATGCCTATGCTGATATCGCTCTTCCCTGAGCTCGCGGCGAAGTACTTAATACAACACGCCGCGTTCGCCTTGAGGAGGGGCTCTCCGGATTGGGCGTTATACGCGCTGGCGATACCCGAGAATAGGCAAGAGTTCGAGAAGGCCTTGGCCCGCGACCCCTCGTTGTCCTTGGACTGGCCTAGGCTAATCGCCAAGGTGGCCGAAATAGTTGATAAAACCGGGAAGGACCCGGCGGGCCGGATAGCCCACTTCATGGACAAATCCATCAAGGGCGTAGACGCGTACCACATGGTCGACTTAATGCCCAAATACGTCTTGATGGCCTACACGGCGGCTAAATGGACGGGCAACAAGGCGTTGCTCCAGAACTTGTGGGAAGTCATGGAGGGCGCCGTAGAGAGCGTCGTGAGGACCCAGAGCGTAGACGGCTTGCCCTACCACAACACTCCGGCCGGCTTTGAGTGGATGAGGGCGGCCAAGGCGCTCTTCGAGGGGGCCTCCGGCCAAGCAGCAAGCGTCGCATTACAGCTGATAAGCCAAAGGCCTCTCCCCACCGGATTCCAGACGTTCGACACCTGGGCCTTCTACGGCGTCTCCTCGTACGTCGCCTTCTTGTGGGCCGCCGCCTTGAAAGCGATGGCCGAAGGCGCCGCCAGGCTGGGCGTAGATAGAGGGAAGTACGAGTCGCTCCTGAGAAGGGCCTCGGAGGGGCTGGAGAGGCTCTGGAACGGCGAGTATTTCGACTTGTGGTGGGATCCTATCACGGACGAGAGAGATAGGGCATCGATGGCGGCTCAGTTGTTCGGGCAACTGCTAGCCCACGTGGCCGGCCTGGGCTACTTAGTCGATAGGTCGAGGGTGGTCTCTGCGCTAAGGGCCGTGGCCAAGTACAACTTAGCGCCAGACGAGGGGCTCATCAACGGCGTATATCCCGACGGCGGGAGGCCCTCCTTCGTCGGCCCGACGACTTATAAGAACTTCACAAAGGGCCCCTATCTGCCGACCTGGCAGATGGACACTCCCTGGACCGGCGTGGAGTTCGCGGTGGCCGGCCACATGTTGTACGAAGGGCTCGTCGAGGAGGCCATCGCCGTGTTGAGATCTATCCACGAGCGCTACGAGCGCGTCGGGCATTACTGGAACCACGTGGAGTGGGGCGCGCACTACATGCGCCCGCTCTCTTCGTGGTTGATAGTGATGGGGGCCTTAGGCTTAAGATACGATGGTTTCGACAAGAGGCTAACGCTGAAGCCTGCGGTGACGCCGCTTAAATGGATATTCGCCGTCAACGGCAACTGGGGCGTTCTCGAGTGGAGCAACGGGAGGATGGCCGTCAAGATACTACACGGCTCCCTCGAGCTGAAGGCGCTGGAGCTACCGATGAGGCCCAAGGCGGTGAGGATTAACGGAACCGCCTTGCAGTTCTCCGGCGATACGTTAGTCGAGCTGGAGCGGGCTATCTCGCTTAGCGTAGGGGACGTCCTAGAAGTCGAATTCTAATACTGTCGATTTTAATTTCGCTATATGATATATTCGTAAAGGATAGTTAAATATTTATTACGATGACATCGTGATGACGTGATCGAGATAAGGTTCCACGGCCGCGGCGGCCAGGGCATGGTGACCGCCTCTCAAGTCCTGGCGACCGCCGCGATAATAGAGGGCAAATACGCGCAAGCGTTTCCGGAGTTCGGGCCTGAGAGGAGAGGCGCTCCCGTCAAGGCGTATTTGCGCATAGATGACAAGCCGATATACAAACGCGAGCCGATTCTAGAGCCCGACGTAGTAGTCGTGGGGGATCAGTCCCTTTTCCTCTCCGAGAATCCGCTAGATGGGCTTAAGCCGGGAGGCGTCTTGGTGGTCAACGGCGTGTACAAGGCGCCGGTCAAGACCTATTACGTCGACGCGACGTCGTTGGCCTTAAAGGTGTTGGGCAAGGCGATAGTCAACACTGCCATGATCGGGGCCGTGGTCAAGGCTACGGGAGTAGTCAGCTTGGAGTCAGCGTTGGCCGCCTTGGGCAAATACTTTACGGGAAAGGTCTACGAGCTAAACGCGCAGTTAGTTAAAATAGCGTTCGACCAGACGAGGGAGCTATGAGCTTGCCGAGAGTTCACGAGATACCGATAGGCGGCATCATAATAGAGCCCGGCTCGTCCCGTAAGAACCAGACGGGGGGTTGGCGTAGCCTTAAGCCGGTGCTCCACGACGATAGGTGTATTAGGTGCAGGATATGTTGGATGTATTGCCCTGAGGGTACTATAAAGGAGATAAAAGGCGAATTCTTAGTGAAAGGAAGAAGATATCAATATAAATATGAGATAGATTACACGTATTGTAAAGGCTGCGGCATCTGTGCCCACGAATGTCCCACCAAGGCTATCGAGATGGTGCCGGAGGCATGACGGTCGCAGTGCAGAGGCGCAAAACGGTGTTGGCCCTCACGAGCAATTACGCAGCGGCGTACGCCGTTAAGGCGGCCGATGTCGACGTCGTCGCGGTGTACCCCATCACGCCGCAGACCACCATAGTGGAGAAAATCGCCGAGTTCGTAGACGACGGGGAGCTCAACGCGGAGTTGATACACGCTGAGTCGGAGCATTCGGCCATGTCGGCCGTCGTCGGCGCGGCCGCCGCGGGGGCTAGAGTGTTCACCGCCACGTCGAGCCAAGGGCTGGAGCTGATGCACGAGGTGTTGCACATAGCCTCGGGCCTCAGGTTGCCCGTCGTAATGGCCGTGCCGGCGCGCGCCCTCTCAGCCCCCATAAGCATTCACGGCGATTATAGCGACGTGATGAACACCAGGGATACAGGATGGATAACCTATATAGCGTCCTCCGCCCAAGAAGTATACGACACCATAATACAAGCGTATAAAGTCGCCGAGACTGTCCTGTTGCCCGTCATGGTGGCCTACGACGGCTTCCTCATGAGCCACACAACGGAGCCTGTGGAGCTCAACGACGAGGAGGAGGTGAGGAAGTTCTTGCCCAGAAAGGACAGGCCCAACGTGCTTAGGCCGGAGAAGCCCATCACCATGGGCGCCTTCGCCATGCCCGATTACTATTACGAGATAAAGTACCAGGTACAAGAGGCCCTTTTGGAGTCACTCAAGGTTATAGAGGAAGTGGATCGGGAATACGGCAAGACTTTCGGCAGAAGCTACGGCGTGTTGCAGACGTATAAAACCGACGACGCGGACTACGTCATAGTGGGCTACGGAGGCGCCGCGTTCGGCAACGCGCGCGAGGCCGTGGACGCGGCCAGGGAGAAGGGCATAAAAGCCGGCGCCGTGAGGCTGAGGGTGTTCAGGCCGTTCCCTGCCGATTTGATAGCCAAGGTGTTAGCCGGCGTGAAGGCCTTCGCCGTTGTCGACAGGGCCATAACCTTCGGGGGACCTGCCGGAGGGCCCGTCTTCACCGAAGTGGCCGCGGCCTTGTGGATGAGGGGGATCGACACGCCGGGCCTCTCCGTCGTGCACGGCATTGGCCAACGCTCGATGTACGTGGAGGATTTCGTGAAGATATTCGAAATGCTCGCGAACGGGGAAAAGAATAAAGTAGTGTACATGGGATTGAGGCTATGAAGGTGTTCTTCAAGGCCGTCTGGGATCTGCCAACTGAGGAGCTCTTCGCCTCGGGCCACCGCGCGTGCGCCGGCTGCGGCCCGGCGATAGCCATGCGTTGGCTGACCAAAGTAGCGGGCCCGAACACAATAGTGGTCAACGCGACCGGCTGCATGGAGGTCACCACGACGCAGTACCCCGAGACCGCGTGGATGGTGCCGTATTTACACGTGGCTTTCGAGAACGCGGCAGCGGCGGCCTCCGGGATAGAAGCCGCTATAAAGATCCTGGAGAGGAAGGGCTTGCGGAAATCGGGGAGGACCAACGTCATGGTGATCGCTGGCGACGGCGGGACGTACGATATAGGCCTCCAAGCCCTCAGCGGGATGCTCGAGAGGGGACACCACGTCACTTACGTCCTCTACGACAACGAGGCCTACATGAATACTGGGATTCAGCGCTCAGGCTCCACGCCGAAATACGCTTGGACGACCACTACGCCGGTCGGCAAGGCTATCAGAGGTAAGATCCAGCGCAAGAAGGACATCATGGGCATCGTCGTGGCGCATCGCCCGCCGTACGCCGCGACTGCGTCTATCTCGAACATAATGGACCTCTCCAACAAGCTGAAGACCGCACTTGAATACTCCGAGGAGGGCCCGACGTTTCTGCACGTCCTCGCCCCTTGTCCGCCTGGATGGCGCTATCCAGAGGAGAGGACCGTCGAGGTGGCCAGGCTGGCCGTGGAGACCGGCTATTTCCCGTTATGGGAGTACGATCACGAGAAGGTAAGGCTCAACCCGCCGACGTCCACTATAGCGGCCGACCCCAAGCGGAGGAAACCGCTCAAGGAGTTCTTGAAGTTGCAAGGCCGTTTCGCGCACTTGACCGACGCCGAGATAGAGGAATTGGAAAGGGACGTCGTGGCGAACCTCGAGTACTTGGCCAAGCTGGCCTCCTTATAATGCGCAATTAGTATTTTAACCACATCTTTCATGGGTTGGACTTTTGAGAAGCTCAACGAGTGCATAGAAAGGCGATACGTGTCGGGGGAGCGGCTGACCTTGGCCCAGTTCAAGATAAAGGCGGGCTGCACGGTGCCCGTGCACAGCCACGAGAACGAACAAATCAGCCTTATCCTAGAGGGCAAGGCGTTGTTCACAATAGGGGGCGTTCAACGCGAGATCTCGGCGGGCGAGGTCGTCCACATACCGCCCGGCGTGCCCCACGAGGTCAAGGCCTTGACCGATATAGTCGTCGTGGACGTCTTCGCGCCTAGGCGGGAGGACTGGGAACGCGGCAAGGATCACTATCTCCGGGGATAAAAAGGTTTTATTCAGAAAAAATATCACTAGGCTAATATATAGGTTGTACTGGTAGAAGGTGTACATAGGTCTTATTAAATTAAGGCATCGGGGTTCTATGCGCTTAAAATTCCTGCCCATAGCGTTGATCGGCTTGGCGGCGCTCGCCCTAGCGGCTCCAATAAACGTAGTCTTCCCCTACAACGCACAAGTACAGTACTTGGCCTACAAGACCGTAGTCCTCACCGTGCAGCTAGGCCCCGGCGGTACTTACACCATATCGCCGCCTGCCGTAACCCCCGGCTCGGGCTTCGTCTACAGCGGCATGGCGTTAAAGTTCATGGGAGTTTATCCAAGTATACAAGTAGCCGCCAACGGCTTCTTCAGCAAATCCTATAACGCCGAGGGCTTCCTCCAGGCCGTGTACGTGGGCCCCGACGCCAGCAAGGTCTTGTTAATAAACACGGCGAATACCAACGTCCAAGTCCAAGTCGAGGTCACTTACCAATTCGTCCAGGACCAATACGTGCCGCTAGCTAACGGGACGGTCTTGACCGTCAAACTCCCCAACGCCAACTTGCCCCAAGGCTTCAGCGAGAGCGCCACGGTTAGGCTAGACCCCTACGCGCCCTACGTGATAGCCTCCGTGGAGCTGCCCGACGGCTCCCCCGCCTCTGCCTATAGGGTCGAGCCGAAGGTAGTGGAGCTGACGCAACCCGGCGTCTACAAGGTGGTAATCGCGAGGGGCCAACCGCTACCGCCTGCGTTGTTGGTCAAGAGCTTGTCCCAGCAGACGGCCACCGTGGCCCCCAACTCGCAGTTGACTGTGACCGGGTCCCAAATAGGCGTGCCCCAGGGCTGGCAGCTATTGGGCTATATCGTGTTCGCCTACACCGGCGACGTGGTCTTGACAGGCCAGCCGTCGCAAGGCCAGATAAGCATATCGGGCGGCTTAGTGGATATCGTCGACAACAACACGTTGAGCTTCATAATACGCTCCGTGAGCTACCTAATACCGCCTTTGTGGCAAGCCAAGCTCAGCTACACCATAGCCATAGTATACGGCGATAGCTTCACGATAAGCTCGACCATGAACTCGCCGGTCAACGTGATCTACATACCCGTGGTGTATAAGCCTGCGCAAGTCACTTGGCTACCCGACCGCGCCCTAGTCAACGTGACGCAAGCGGACTTACAAGACGGCGTGTGGACCGCCATAGTGCTCCAGCTCCCGTCTTTGGCTAAGGTGGTCTCCATAAGGACGCCCAGCAACGCGGTGATAACCAACGCAACCGACGTCCAGCTGGTGTGGGGCGGCGGCGTCAGGATGGCGTCTATAAGCCCCGACGGCCACGAGGCCTACATAGTAGTGCAGGAGGGCAACACCGCCGAGCCAGGCGTATATACCTTCATGATAGACTGGAGGCCTTTGTCTATAACCGTGGTTAACAAATTCGGCGGGACTGTCAGCGATATAAGCGCCGTCGCTGTACAAGGCTACAACGTGGCCGTCGCCGGCGGCGTCGTGAACGTGTACGTGTACAAGCCGGAGCCCGTTGAGGTCCAGATCTCCTACAAGGGCGTTCCTGCGGCCGACGTCGTCGTACAATCGTTGGACTCCGGCCAACACGTCGTGCAGCTGGGCATATATAACGTCAGGGTGTTCGTGGTCGGCGCGTTGAACCAGCCCATAGCCAACGCGGAGGTGACCATAAACGGGTTCCCCGCCAGCGGTATTACCGATAACAGCGGCTCGGTGTTATTCGCAGGAGTGCTCGAGGGCAACTACACAGTCGCCGTCAACGTAG
This sequence comes from Thermoproteus thermophilus, assembly GCF_055392855.1. Taxonomy (NCBI): domain Archaea; kingdom Thermoproteati; phylum Thermoproteota; class Thermoprotei; order Thermoproteales; family Thermoproteaceae; genus Thermoproteus; species Thermoproteus thermophilus. The sequence continues at coordinate 1,033,030 of NZ_AP042466.1, read as the reverse complement.
GTAGCCGTGTCCACGTGACGACGAGCCTTACCGTGTCAGGCCCCAGCCAGACCGTGACGTTGGTCGTCAAGACGCCCATAGTGGCAGTGATAAACGGCGTTCCGATAACCGTGACGGACGCCGCTGCCGCCGCCGGAGGAGTCTCCGCGGCGGGCCTCGCGCTCGCGTTGAGGAGGATGCTAGGAAAATCAAGCGAAGATGAGGCCATAGCAGAAGTAGAACACGTCTAGATTTTTTAGATAAAACTTCTTAATTTTAATATAGTTTTTAATACAGTTCCACAGGCGTGCCCGGCACTATGGGTTTGTCGTCTACGATAGGGTATGGAGGCAGTACGTATTCGGCTAAGCCCACAAGCCCCGGCCGCGAGAACACGACCACTTCGCAGTCGAGCGGATCCAACTCCACCTCGACGCTTCCGGACGTCCTGCCGCCCTCTTTGGCGAAGACCTCGTAGTAGACGTCCACGGGGGCGCGGAAAGGCAGGACGTGAGGCGTTATGCTATCGGCCATGGTCCTATCCGATATGTTGCAGAGCGCCACCACGGCTTTGCCCCTGACGGTCGAGGCGAGCTTCAGAAGCTTGCGGCCTTTATATGGACTCTCGAAGAGCGTATCGCGGGTCGGAACGGCGGGGAAGTCCACCTTCACGACCTCGCCGTTGGGCAACACGGCCATCTTCAAGAGGTCTACGTTCGCCCTCTCGGGATCCCTATCCGTTATGTAGAGCGGCCCTCCGCTGAAGACCCTCAATACGAGATGGAGCTTGGCGTAGGGGTCATAGCTGGAGAACATGTCGAAGTCGGGCCACGCGAGCTCGGAGAAGAAGAGGGAGTTGTAGGCGTTCGAGAGGGCGTGGAGCCTCGCCCCCTCTCTCCAATAGGGCAAATAGTCGTTCGAGGTCCTCATGATGTTGCTCGAGAAGTAGTTGCTGTAGTTCTCCGGGTTCATGGACATGCAGTTCATTACGTCAAGCCCTGCCTCCTCGGCGGCTAGCTGTAGCGCGGTCTGCAAAACGCTGGCGGCCCTCCCCGCCTTCTCGCCGGCATAGCGGGCCACTAGCCGGGAAGAGCATTGGTTATCCACCTTGACGAAGTCGAAGCCCTTGAGCGCGTTGTAGAGCCCTCTGTAGAGGTGTAAAGCATCAGGGAAGGCCGGCGGCGGGGCCTTGGCGGACCCGTAAGGGATGCCCAGACGGCCTAGCTCCTCGTCCACAAAGTCGTCGAAGCCGCCCCAGTGGACGTTGAGCGTATGCCACAGCCCGATCCACTTAACCCCGAGGGATCTCAACGCGTCGACGACTTCTCTAAAACCTCCCGGGAACTTCGCCTCGTCGGGCGATAACGATGTGATGACTCTGTCCATGCAACACGGCTGTCGAACGCGTCGCTCCTTCTGCCATCCGTCGTCTATCAAGACCCAAGATATCGGGAGGCCCCTCTCCTTGAGCCTCTTCACGACGCCCAGAACCCCTTTAGCCGAGACCTCTGCCAGAAATGCGTTCCAGCTACACCAGCCCAAGTAGTCGAGGAACCGGGGCCTCTTCTTATCCCGCCTCAGCTTCAAGTTCGCGCGCGAGGCGAGAGCGGACCAAGCTCTTCTGAGCGCCTCATAGGGATCGGCGGAGAGGCCGTAGGCCATCACCCAAGAGCGCGATATCCTCCTCGACTCGATCCCCATATAGGCCTTAAGCGTCCAGCCCTCCCACAAATAACCGCTGAGGTCTTGGGAGGAGGCGGACAGAAGGGCCAAATAATCGCCGTTTTTTAACTCGGCTAATAACGCTATCGTGAACGGGAGGAGCTCGGGAAAATCATCGCCGAAATACGGCGTAGCCCAAGGTTGTATCCACCACTCAGCCACGTCGAGGCTCGCCGACGGCCTCCTCGGATAATTCGAGGGGAGCCCGGCGCAGTCCTCCGGCTTGCCCTTGCCTATGTACGCCTCGTTGCAAGACCAAGCTGCGTCGTATATCGGGGCGTTGGTGACCGCCACGAAGGCGGTCGGCTGCACGTCCAGCAATATCTCGACGGGCCACTCGGCGAACTCCACGTCGGCGCGTCCCTCGATCCCGACGACGCCAGACGAGGCGTCCCCTTCGACGAGCACTTTGAGGACGCCCTTGCCGCAGAGGTCGTGCTCGCCGCCTGTCCCCGACGGAGCACACGCCCCCTCCTTTAGGTAGACCCGTAGGCCGCCTAACACTAAAGGACGAAATAATTTGGTAATATCGGTTATCTCATGCTGCCGAGGGAGAAAAGCGTTTTGGGGATACTCACCTTCGCGTTGGCCTTGGCGATGGCGGGGGCCGCCCCGGCGATAGAGCCCGTAGGCGCCGCGCTCGCCGTGATGGCGTACGCGTTGCACATAACCACTTTCGACGCGATATTCAACTCCATTATGAGGCCTAGGCCTAGGACGTGGGGGCTCATCGCCGCGAACTTGCTTCCCTATTTTGGAGCGATCGCCCTAGGTCTCTGGAACCCAATAGCCTTCGCCATAGCCGCTACGATGTTCTTGACGTACACGGCACTTGCCCTAAGAGGGCTCGCGAGATCTGTGCCGGGCGTGGTCGCGGGCACCGCTATGTTGTCCTCCATATTCCTGTTGGCCAAGGCCATGGCGAGTTCTTCTATCTCGCCCTACGACTACGCCGTTTACGCCCTCTTCGTGGGCTACCACGTCGCGACGGCCTACTACGTCGAGTCGAGGTTGGCGTTTCGGAAGACGTCGCCCTTGACCCCCTTCATACCGTGGACCCCAGCCGTGGCCATCGCCGTGTTCGTAAGGCCTCTGCTCGCCGTAGCCGCGGTGGAGCCGACTGTTAAGTTCGCCGTAAACGTCGTTAAGAACGTGAAGTACAAGACGGCGCGGGAGATATCCAAGATGGGCTGGCGCGAGCTGGCCAGATCGGCCCTTCTGACCGCCATACTCATCGCGCTCTACTACATCTAGGCGTAGCAGCGATGCGAGCAACGTGGCGAAAACCGCGAGGCACGGCGGGCAATACATTTAAATATAGCACGATACTTCGACAAGCCGCCGTAGTCTAGCGGCCAGGATGGCGGGCTGTCTGCGGGCCAGGCCCATTGGCCCCGTTGACCCGGGAGGGCTGAAGCCCTCGGGACTTCACGGCGCGGCCGGCCCAAAAATCCCGGCGGCGGCCCCATTCTGACATCGTAAACCCCCTCGCCGGGAGTTCCGGAGAGGTGGGGATCGTCGAGAGCCGGCGTTGCGGCTCCCTAAATTTTATTAATTCCTCACATCTAGGCCCCTATGAAGTACCGGCTGATGGACGTCTTGGCGTGCCCATACGATAAGACCTTCCCCCTTCGGCTAATAGTCATAAAGAGGACCGAGCATCCCGAAAGGCAGTACACTTGGCCCCGGAAGCCCTTCTGCGAGGAGTATTGTTCGTACCGAGACTTGAAGATAAAGGAACACCCCAAGCCCGACGCATTGCCGTGCGAGGAGTGCCATCGCTGGGAGATAGAGACGGGCGTCATTTACTGCCCCTCTTGCGGCAGATGGTACCCCATTATGGAGGAGATACCGCGCATGTTGCCCGACGAGCTCAGAAACGAGAAAAACGACGTGGAGTTCCTCAAATCGATAAAAGACGATCTCGAGAGGACGGCTCCAGATTTGGCGAAGAAGATACTCTACGAGGGAAAGCCCTTTAAGCTAAAAACCTAGACTTGACGCCATCTGGCTACCTTGGCCAGAAGCGCGAAGGCCCCTATCGTGTAGAGGGCCAACGACGCCCAGGCGGCGGCCAGCACGTCGTAGCCGTAGTTCACTATTCCGAGCGCTGACTGGCCGATTATGCCAGCGGCACCCGTGGGGAGGATCGCTCCTAGGTACTGGCTGGGCAACACAGTGGCGGGCCAATAGACCGGCGCCATGGCCGAGAGGACCGCGGTGAGGATCGTCGGCACGGCCCAAGCGTATCTCATTTGGCTTATCAACGTCGAGGCCGCGAAGCCTATCCCCGCCATGGATATCCACAACATTAATAGGGCAATCGCCAACGCGATGGCGCCCCGAGCCGTGAAGGCCCCGAGCACGGCCAAATAAGCCACGTAGAAGACCAAGGCGGGCGCGGCGAATATGAACGAGCTCAAGGCCAGCCCGAGCGCGTAGGCCACCGGGCTGACGGGCGCCGCCACCAGCATTTGTTGGAACTTGATCTCGAGCCGGTAGAACGCCGCATCGCCTATGAGGGATATCCCGTTGGAGGCTATGGTCCAGATCAGCCCGCCCAGGAGCCCCCAGGTGAGGCCCCTCTGCCCTGCATATATCGCCAGCACTATGAGGAAGCTCAGCGGAGTGACGGAGTTGGCCACGAGCCATACCCAGCTGCGCACCAACGGGACCCAGCCGTTGAGCCAGCCTATGACCAAGATGTCCCTCAAGAGCTTCTTCATGTCTCCGATATAGCCCCTATCTTGAACAACACGTAGTCCTCGAGGGACTTCTGCCTCACGCTCACCTTGGCGCCGGCCCTTATCAAAGAGCCGGCGAGCTCTTCGGGCTTGTCGACGAAGTATATAGCCCTCTCGCCGATAATCATGTGGGGCTTCTCGACGTCAGTTACGCCGTATGCCTCGACCACATACTTGCCCGGGACTTTGTCCATCAAGGCCTCGGGCGGTCCCACGTCTACTACTTTGCCTCTGTTTATCAAGACCACGTAATCGCTGAGCATTTGCGCCTCCTCGACGTAATGCGTCGTGAGGAGCACCGTCACTCCTCTCCTCCTCATGGACGTTATTGTATTCCAGACTATCCTCCTAGATATCACATCTAGACCCGTCGTGGGCTCGTCGAGGAAGACCACGTCGACGTCGGCCGCCAATACGGCGGCGAGTAGTACTCGCCTCTTGGTCCCGCCCGACAACGTCTGTATCTCCTTGTCCCTCACCTCGACGAGTTGGAGCTCCCTCAACGCCTCTTCGGCCTTTCGCCGAGCCTCCCGCCGCGGATAGCCCCTCAAGAGCAAGTAGGCGTAGACGAACTCGTACGGCGTCAGGAACCCTATCGGGGCCCCCTCTTGGGGGACGGCGGCTATCCTCCTCCTTATTTTCTCCGGCTCCTTAACCACGTCGTGTCCCGCCACGTAGGCCTTCCCCTTCGTGGGCAAAAGCTCGGTTATCAATATCCGCACCAACGTAGTCTTGCCGGCGCCGTTGGGGCCCAAAACCGAGACAACGCGCCCGGACTCCACGGCGAAGGTTACGTCGTTTAGTGCCCAAAACTCCCCGAACCTCTTGCCGAGGTCCTCCACGACGATCATGCGAGGCGTCTCGTCACGGCTCTAAATGTATATCGCCGGCTGGCCCCCCAGCTCCGCGACGACCTCTACCTCCACGCCTCTATAGGCCGATTTGGCGACGACCTTTACATATATAGGCGCCACGGCCGCCCTTATCTTCTCGGCTATATCCACGGCGATTTCCTCGTGGAGGATCTCAACGCCTTTGTAGCTCGTCAAGATCTTCTCGAACTCCTCTATCAAGAGCGCTTGTTCTCTAGGGACGTACTCCACCTCCACGACATACTCGTCGACTGTCTTGCTGATGGGGCATACGGCCTCGGCCCTGCCTCTCAACTTGATCCTGGCAGGCCTCTTAGAGAGCTTGACGGGCACGGAGCAAGTTCACCGCCTCCTCATAAAGCTTCTTGAAGGCTTGGGAGCGAGGCGGCGATCTGCTCTTGGCCACCACCCACGCGTTCACCAGAGCTCTGTACTCGAAGCTTGCCTTGAGGCGTTTCAAGAAATCGGGAAAGCCGTGAATGGCGGGGAACCCGGAGGCCTTCAAGAAATCGTAGAGCTCTGCGAGCTCCTCGTCCTTGGCCTTCCTCTTGCCGAACGCGATGTCGCGGTCGGTCACGTGCCTTTCGCCTCCGCCCGGCAATAACACCTTCCCGTACGCCGCCTTGAGGCGCCACGTGGCGCTGTCCGTCGAATCAACGCCGAGGGCCTCCAGGGCGGCCGACACCGAGGGGCTGCCCAGGCCCAGCGCATGTATCCTGCCGCCGAACTCACGCCTGGCGAGCGCTATCAGCTTGAGCGCAATGTAGCGGGACTTCTTGGGCGCCCCTCTGGTTATTAAAATATACGGCACGGCCCCGCCTATAGCCAGCTCCTCGACCCCGTCGTACCGCCTTAGCCATTTCAAGAAGAGCTCCTCGTCGGGATAGACGTGGACTACCGGCACAACTCTAAGGCCTGGCAACTCCGACTTCAAGCGAAGCCAGTTCTTGTAGGTCGCCTCGGCTTTCTTGTCCGCCACATCGGGCGAGTCCGTAGGGCTCGGCGGCACGTCCAACGAGAGGCAGACGTCGCATCCTATCTCCTTATAGCGCTTGGCGAGTGCGTTGATCGGCACAGAGATGCCCCGCTTCAATATCTGGTAGCCGCCCGAGTCGACCCATAGTTCTCCCTCGAACGCGAGTAGCTCCCTGGCCCTCCCGTCTGCTTCCAGCGCATTGACCATGACCGCCTCGACTGGAAAATATAGCCAGGGCTTAGGCTCCGTCCTGACCGGCGTCCCCAAGACGATCTTCACGGCTAAATTAACTGTAGGGTTTTTATAGTAGAGTTTTCTAAAAGTTTTAGTCAACTTAGCCTTGAGCCGGCGATGGGGGATGCCTCTAGGCTGCGTACACGGCCTCCTCCACGACGTATTTCCTCTGGGCCAAGTCCATGAGCCTCGTGGTGAAAAACACGGCGAATAAGACCACGATTATGCCGAACAAGAAAGAGGCCCAAGCGGCTAAAGCCACGTCGCCTTGCGCCGTCGCCGTGGTTATGAGCCTCATCAAGCCCGTATTGACCTCCAGATCTCGTCCGTCGAAGATACCTGGCCAATACTCGCCGATGGCGAGTCCGCCCCACGCGCTGTTCACGGTCGAGGATATGCCGGCTATGAGGTAGGGCAGAGTGCCGGGGATCATTATCGATTTCAGCCTATCCCAATAAGATAAGTTCAAGTTGTCCACAAGCTCCCATACCTCATGGGGCATGGCCTTGAGGCCCATCCAGAAGCTATAGAAGACGTAATAGAAAGTCGATATGAAGCCGAGGACGATTACGTAGACCTCGTTGGCGTAGTAGCCCAAGGCGCCGTACATGGCTGTATACGTAGCGGCGAACACTAGCGGGAAGTAGATCGGCGCGGGGTACGCCGCGAAGATCTGTATTAAAGGCACCGCCACGCGCTCCGCCCTTCTGTGCGTGACGAGGTAATAGCCCAGCGACACGGCCAAGGCGAGGGAGAGGGCCGTTATTGTGAACACTCTGGCGTAATCGACGACTAGGCCTATCAACACTGAGGGCGTATTCGAGAACAAGTACGCCCACGTCGTAAACGGCGTGGACGCAATCGTCTCGGCCACGCCGTAGGCCAACCCGCCCAACACTGCGATGCCCGCCGCGATGCCCACTGCCTTGAATAATCTGTCGTGCTTCTTCTCCTCCTCGTACCAGACTATTGGGCGCGTTGTTCTTCTCTGTAAAACCGCGGTCATCCTGGCTATTCTGGCGAGAGGGCCTCCCACGCCCCTCGCTAGGGGCATGAACCTAATGCGTCTAGCCGGCAACGGGCTGTCTATGGCGTATTTGCCCGCCACATAATCAGCGAATTCCCTGAAGCCGTATATCGCCGCGCCTACGGCCAGCCCTAGGATTGCTAACGCGAACGTGTATTTGTAGAAGAACTCGGGGTTGTTCCATTGGGCTTGCTCCGTGAGCTCCGCTATTATTGAGCCTATGCCGAAGACGTGGTAGTTCGAAGACCCCACCGAGAAGACCTCGCTAACCGTTATGTAGAAGAACCCGTCGGAAAAACTCGGCATGAGGTTGGCGGCAATTCGCGGCAACGAATACGGTATGTAAAGGTGCCTCATCTTGCCGAGGAAGCCCAGCCTGACGTTCTCGGCCACCTCGAGCATCTCCCTTGGGACTGTCCTAAACGCTTGATATATGCCGATCCAGATGTTCCACACAACCGCCGTGAAGACTAGGAAGTCCGCCGCCAGCTCGACGCCCAGAGGGCCGCCTATCCTCGAGATGAAGATTATCAAGACCGCCGGGAAGAAGCTGAAGACCGGGACCGACTCGAAGACGCTTATGAGCGATGTGTAGATGTTCTCGAAGGCCTTGCTCTTGATCGCGATGTATCCTAAAATCCAGCCTGAGAGAATAGACAGACCGATGAGCGCGAGGACCCTAGCCGTGGAGACCGCCGTCGCTAAAACGATCTCGGCGTAGCCTATCATGCCTCCTCGGGGCTCTTCGTCAAGCTCGCGTACAGGATATCCACGTACTTAGTCACGGCTGGGTCCTTTAAGCTCCTCGGGCGTTTTAAGTCTATCTCGACCACGTCGACGACACGGGCCGGCCGCCCGTTGAGGACGTAGACGACGTCGGACAGCTCGACGACTTCGTAGAGGTTGTGGGATACCAACACGACCCCCTTGAGGGTCGTGGACTCGTTGAAGAGCACGTTGTAGAGCTCGCGCCGCAAGTTCTCGGCGGTCAGCTCGTCCAGATGGCTGAAGGGCTCGTCCATGAGCAACACGGAGGGCCTCGCTGCGAGGGCCCTAGCTATCGCCACCCTCTGCCTCATGCCCCCCGACATCTCCTTGGGGTAGAAGCTCTCGAAGCCCTTAAGGCCCACCAGCTCCAAGTACCTCTTAGCCTCCTCCTCTGCCTCCTTCCGGTCCAGCTTCATGTATTGTAGGCCCAACATCACGTTCTCGAGCGCCGTCATCCAAGGGAAGGTGACTATGGATTGGTGGATCAGCATTATCTGGGGAGTCGGCCGCAAGACGGGCTTGCCGAACAAAAGCACGACGCCCGTCTGCGGCTTTAAGAAGCCGCCTAAAATCCTGAGGAGGGTGGACTTCCCGATACCAGAGGGGCCGACCACGGCGACTATCTGCTCCTCGTCGACCACTACGTTTATGCCCTCGAATACTTTGGAGTTGCCGTAGCCGTAGCTGAGGTCTCGGCCCTCAAGCACTTTCCCCTCGCATGGCGCCGCCTTCCTTATTGTATAAATAACTTCCTCGTCTGGCCCCCTCGTCGCGGAACAATTTTTATAAACTCCGTGCTTCGCGGGGCCATGGCTCAAGAGGTCAAGTTTTCGCCATATGAAGACGCCGTGGCGGCCATAGTCGTCCAGATATTGGGCAGGACGGGAGTCGCCGGCGAGGTTACGCAAGTTAAGGTGAGGATACTGGAGGGCAGAGACAAGGGCAGAGTGTTGACCCGCAACGTCAAGGGCCCTGTGAGGCTCGGCGATATAGTAATGCTCAGAGAGACCGAGAGAGAAGCCCGCAGAATTGCGGCGAGATGAGGACCTACAAGTGCGCCTTCTGCGGGGCCACTATATTGCCCGGCTACGGCATAACATACGTCAAGGCTGACGGGACGGTGCTACGCTATTGTAGCCACAAGTGTTTCGTGAGCGCAGTGAAATACAAGAGGGATCCCAGAAGGCTGGCTTGGGTCAGGAAAGCCAAGCGAAAAGCCCAATAACTCCTTGGGCGTAGATAACGACTTATTTCCTCGCAGGGGCTATAGGGCCTAGGCCGTATTTGCTTCTGATCTCGTTTATCTTCGCTACGAGGCCCTCCAGCTCGGCCGCCGCTTGGCCTGGATCTATCACGACGGCGGCCGCGGCCGACACGTTTATCCCGGCCGCCTTGCCGAGCTTCTCCTTCGAGGGGACGTAGATGTACGGCACTTTCTTCTCCTCGCAGAGTATCGGCAGATGCGCCACGACTTCGGGCGGATCCACGTCTTCGGCTATCAGCACCAGCTTCGCCAAGCCTCTCTCGACCGCCTTGGTCACCTCGTTAGTGCCCTTCTTGATCTTGCCGGTCTGCCGCGCCGTGTTCAATATATCGTAGGCCTTCTCGGCGAGCTCGGCGGGCACCTCGAATCTGACGTAGAACGGCTTACCCTGCACCGAGTTCGCGTAAAAGGTCTTGGGGTCCACGGTAGTTGCCATGCCCCCACGCATCCAGATGGTATATAAATTTTGGCGCCACCGGGCGCCGAGAAAGGTTATTAATAACGGCTCAAGCCAGCGAGTGGACCCCTTGGAGCCTGCGCTCAATGAGTTCGAGGGTCTGTTGAGGAGGCTTTCGTCGTCTTTGGGACTTCCCGGAATGCCCGAGGTGGACTTCCCGTCCAGATTCGCCTTCGTGTCCGCGCGTTTGCACAAGTTCAAGGTGGAGCCGACGAGGGTGTCCGAGCTGTTGAGGGGGGAGTATAAGTATTTGCGCAACGTGAGGCTCGAGGGGCTCTACGTAAACGCCGACGTGGACCCAGCGCTTTTGGCCGAGGAGCTCTTCAAGGCCGTGGCCGCCATGGGCGATAGGTACGGCTACTCGAGCCGTTGCGCGGGCGGGAGATACCTCGTCGAGCACACATCGGCGAATCCCTTGCACCCGCTACATGTGGGGCACGGCAGAAACGCCGTGTTGGGCGACGCCTTGGTGAGGCTCTTGCGCTTCTGCGGAGGCGAGGTCGAGGCGCACTTCTACGTGGACGACTGCGGTTCCCAGGTCATGTACGCGGCCTTGGGGTATGAGGCAGCCCGCGGCGAGGTGGATGGGCTAATCAAGAGGGGCGTCAAGCCTGATCTGGCCGTGGGTTACGTCTACTCGGTCACCAACGCCGTGGCGGAGATAAACAGATTAAAGAGGCTCTCCGAGGGGCAACCCGACGATAAGAAAAGGGAGATCTTGGCCGAGATCGACGAATGGCTCGGCGTTATTAAACGCCACATGGACCTAGAGCCCGATCTAGTCAAGGCCTTGGTCGAGAGGCTAGGACAACGGGACTTAGCCGCCGAGGCCGCAGAGCTTAACAGACTCTACGAAAAAGGCGATGAGGGCGCTAAGCGCAAGGTCAGAGAAGTCGTCGAGCTCGTCTTGAGGGGGCAGAGAGAGACTTTAGCGCGGCTGGGCATAACCATCGACAGTTGGGATTACGAGAGCGAGCTCGCCGTGTGGAACAACGCGGCGGTCCAACTAGTCGAGGAGCTCAAGAGGAGATGGCCCGCGTACGTGGAATATAAGGAGGGCGCCGTCGTTTTCAGAGCAGATAAGTTCGTGGAGGACTTCAAGCTAAGAGAGGAGCTGGACCTCCCCAAGTTCGTGCCTCCAGTGACCCTCACGCGCTCCGACGGCACTACCCTCTACGTCACCAGGGACGTGGCCTACGCCTTGTGGCAAGCCCGTAGAGGCGTAGACAAGGTGATCAGAGTGGTCTCCTCGGAGCAGACCCACGAGCAAGCCCACGTCAAGATAATACTCTACGCGCTCGGCTTCCGCGAGGAGGCCAAGAGGGTAGTTCACTACAGCTACGAGATGGTGAACATGCCCGGCACGAAGATGTCGGCCAGAAGAGGCCAATACGTGGCCCTCGACGAGATCTTGGACGAAGCGGCCGAGAGGTCGACGGAGATGGTCAAGGAGAAGGACAGAGAGGTGGCGTCGGCTATAGGCGAGAGGGTCGGCGTAGGCGCCGTCAGGTTCTTCTACCTCTCGGCCTCTCCGCGTAAGCCCATCGACTTCAAGTGGGACGTCGTGCTCAACATGAGGAGCAACTCAGGTCCCTTTTTGCAATACACCTACGTCAGGGCCCACTCGATACTGGAGAGGGCGGGGTCGGCCCCTGCAGTGCCGGCGAGGATCCCCGACGTCGTGCAACCGGAGGAGGGCGAGTTAATAGTCAAGCTGGCCATGTGGCCATGGACCGTGGCCTCGGCCGCGCGCGATCTCAGACCAGACTATATATCCGAGTACTTGAACTCGTTGGCGATCCTCTTCAACAGCTATTACGAGAAGTACCCAGTGGTGAAGTCCGAGGAGCCTGTGCGGAGCTTCAGGCTCGCCCTCGTCAACGCGGTCAAGGCGGTCATGAAAAACGGGCTGGGTATTCTGGGCGTCCCGGTATTACAGAGGATGTGAGCGCAATAATTGGGCGATTTTCTCCACACACACGGCGAGATCTCTGGCCAAGAACTCCCTCCCGGCCTCGGTCAACGTGCTATATATCTCGTCGTTAGATAGGGCGTACGCCGAGGCGAGGAACTTCAATATTACATATTCCTTGGATGCCTCGGCCAGCTTAGACGCTTTGTCCCAAGCGTCCCCCCAGCTGGACGCGCTCAGCACCTTGAGGCAGAACTCGGCTAGTCCCTTATAATCGCCCCTCTCCGCCAACCTAAAAGCCTCCTCGTGCATTAAACTTCTTTTACTTCTTCATCAATTAGTATATTCTCTTCTTTAAAGCCCATATCTATTAACATTTTCTTTATTTTCTGTCTATGATCACCTTGTATTTCTATCCAGCTGTCTCTAATAGTCCCGCCCGCCGCTAGCTTCTTCTTGAGCTCCCTCGCGAGGTCCTTTATGCCCAACTGCTTAGCGTCGTCGGAGTTTCCGAAGTCCACTATGGTGACCAAATGGCTCTTTCTTCTCTCGAGCCTTATCCTTATGAGGGCTTTCTCCTTAGTTATTGACTGGATAATTTCGTTCTCCTCGCCGCCGCCTAATAATTGGCTGACGATATCCTCGGCGTCTTTCTGGGAGAACTCTACGCCCATCCCATATGCTTTTGGGCTATCCCCTTTTAAAGATTTCGGCCGGCTATCTGCAACTCGACGTTGTCGACCTCGACTTTCAAGGTCGAGAGGACGTTCAGAGTAGACGGGAGCACCGCCAAGGCCTTCACCTCGACGGTCTTGTCCACGCAGGAGATGACGTCGGAGTCCGAGAGCGTGAGCTCGACTGGCTTGATTCTCATGTGTTGAGGCAACTTCACGCCGTAAGGCGTCGAGTACGGGCGCCTTATACAACCGAACATCCGCCTCCTCTGCGCCAACACGTAGCCGAAGCCCGCCTCCCAGTCTGTCAAGACCACGTAGACCTCGCCCAGCCCCGACCAACTCGCCTTGACGCCCTTGAGCGTATAGGCCGTTCCCGCCATCAGAGTCGCCGAGAAGGGACGCCAGATCGCCCAGGGGGCGTTCTGGAGGGGCACCTCGTATACGTTGCCCTTCTTGATCGCGCCGTACCTCTTGACGAGCTCGTTCGGCGTTGCGGCGAGGAGCTCGGCGATATCCACGCATCTTAAAGCCGTTTATAAAAATAAGCGCGCGAAATTTAATAACGGCCGCGTTCTTGCCGACATGAAGGTCGTGAAGTTGACGTCGGCGCCGACATCGCCTAAGGACTTAGGCTTCGAGGAGCCCCCTTCCATAGCCGTGATCGGAGGAAGCGGCTTATACGACCCCGGCATTTTCGAGTCGCCGGTGGAAGTGCAGATACACACGCCGTACGGCCTACCCAGCGATAACGTAATAGTGGGCCGCGTCTCGGGGCGCGTCGTGGCGTTTCTGCCGAGGCACGGGAGGGGGCACAAATATCCTCCCCACAAGATACCCTACCGCGCCAACATCTACGCGCTCCACATGCTCGGCGTAAGGCACGTTATAGCAGTAAGCGCCGTGGGCTCGTTGAGGCAGGACTATGCGCCGGGCGATTTCGTCGTGCCGGACCAGTTCGTGGACATGACCAAGGGCAGGGAGTACACGTTCTACGATGGGCCGAGGACTTGCCACGTCCAAATAGGGCTGGAGCCCTTCACAGAAGAGCTACGCAGAGCGCTCATAGACGTCGCGTCCAAGTACAACAAGACGCACCCGGCCGGTTGTTATGTGTGCATAGAGGGGCCCAGGTTCAGCACAAAGGCGGAGTCCCGCATTTGGCGCGACGTCTACGGATGCGACATAATAGGCATGACGTTAGTCCCCGAGGTCAACTTGGCCAGAGAGCTCGGCATGTGCTACGCCTTGTTAGCCCTCGTGACGGATTACGACATATGGGTCCCGCACCAGCCCGTCACCGCCGAGGCCGTCGAGAAGATGATGACCGAGAAGATGGAGCTTGTTCGCAAGGTGGTGGCCGAGGTCGTGCCTAAAATACCCTCTGAGATACCCAAGTGTAGCGAGTTGTTGAAACAAGCTTGTATATAGCCGGCAAGCCGCCGTTTATTTCTACCCTCGTGCGCCTCATGTTGGCCCCCGCGATCTGGATCAGCCCAGCTCTCGGCGTTGAGGACGACGTGGATGGAGGGATGCGCTTTGGGCTCCTAGAACAGCCTTCTGAACTTCTGTAAGTTGTTCGGCAACAACATCTCGGCCATCTCCTTCGGGGCCTTCCTTATCAACATCATGAGCGCTGCGTCCACTAGCTCGGGGCTCACCCTCACGTAGCGGTCCACCTCGTCCAGTATCTGTGGATAGCCCGTGATCGTCGAGGAGGTCGCGGCCAAGAACGAGATAGTCTCCTCGACGCTTGGCCCTTTATCCAACACCTCAACCCTCACCGCGATCCGCGCGCCTTGCGGCATATAATATGCTATGGTCACGTCGCCGAGGAGCCTCAGATGGGGGTACTTATCCGAGGACAACACCGCGGAGAAGTTCCTGCCGAATTCCCTTATCCTCTCGCACAGCCTCGCCGCCTTGGCGACGCTCGGCGCGCGTCCCCCCTTGGCGCATTCGAGGACCTCGTCCTTTAGACGGCCGCCTTCACATTCGGCGTAGTGTATCTCGGCCCAGCGCGGGAGCACGTCCTTTAGCTTGCCGAGGACTGCGTACTCGCCCGGCTTGAGCGCCAAGGACGCGGCGGCTCTGTCGTTGACGGGCAGACAGCCCTCGTACAACACCGAGAGGTAGCGGGACCTCACCCTCTTGGCGAGCCCCACTAGGGTAACGCCGGCGGCCTCCGCGGCCGCCAGCATCGAGTCGACGACCTTGTTGACCTCTTCGTACTTGCCGCCGAAGGCCGCCAAGTTGTACGGCAAGGGGTGCACGGCCAATTCGCCGTCCAGGACCAACACGTCGAAGTCCTTCTCGCCCTTTGCCTTCTTCCTCAAGAGCCGAGCCGCCAGCCGTCGTTCCAACAAGGCGGCGAAGCGCGAGACGTCTTGCTCGTCCTTGTCCTCGAAATACAAGGCGCCGGCTAGGTGCTTGTCTACGCCTTGCCTAGATCTGCCCACGTAGCCGTAGGCCACTACCGTGAAGACGCCTCCTATAAGCTCCAGAGGAGGGCTTCCGTATGAGGAGTCGATCGCGTAAACGTAGTGCTCCTCCTCGGGCCTCCGCAAGGGCCTCACGTCGGCCCTCTCCCTAATCGCGGCTATCCTCTTCGCGAGCTCGCTGAGCCGGGCGAGCCTCTCTGCGTTCTTCTCCACGTCGAACTTCACAGCGTTGAGGAGGTCCGGCTCCAGCCAATACTCTATGTCCTCCACGCAGGTCGCGTTGCCTGAATAAATAACGATCTCTGGCCTCGTTCCTTAATGTTTAAATATGGGATAATTCTCCCTACTATGAGCTCGAAAGTCTGGATGACCGTAATAGTGGTCGTGGCCATAATAGCGGGGCTAGCCGGGTATTACGCCAGAGGGCCGGCGCAACCCTATACGGCGACCTCGACCGTGTTGTTGACCACTACCGTCACGCAGATAGCCACGCAGACGACCACCCAGACTGTGACCGTCACGACGACTACTTCTTACTACCCCATCGCTGTCAAGGACGCCTTGAACAAGACGATAACCTTCGCGAGCGAGCCGGCCACTATCGTGTCGCTGGCGCCGAGCATAACTCAGATGTTGATCGCCCTAGGCCTCTGTAATAGGATCGTGGGCTTGGACCAGTACAGCTATCGGCTACTACAAGAGCTGAACTTGACGTCGTGTCTGCCCGCCAACGCCCAAGTGGTCAAGATTAACGTAATGAACCCCACGGGCTTCAACGGCGATGCAATAATCTTGTTACGGCCCGACCTAGTGTTGGCCGACAGTGGCTTCGAGGCGTTGTGGGCTAACAACATCCAGAGGCTCGGCGTAACCGTCTTTTTCCTAAACGGCACTCGCGCCACGACGTACGCCGATATAGAAAGAGACGTGATAGCCCTCGGGAGGATTTTCGATAGAGTCCAGAAGGCGCAACAAGTGGTGGGCTGGGCGGAGCAAGAACTGAGGAAGTACGGAGCGCTTGTCAACGCCACAGTCACCTACATAGTCTGGGTGAACCCCGACGGCTCCTTCTACGCGGCGGGCAACAACACCTTCATAGCGGCTGAGATAAGGGCGGCGGGTGGGGCTAACGCGATAAACAAAGGCGGGTGGGGGCCCTTCGAGCCCTCCCTCCTCATAGCCTCGAGTCCCGACGTGATCGTGCTAAACGATATGGGCGTTAACTGCACATACGCCTTGCAGATCTTGAATAACATACCCGGCATAACTAGCGTAGCAGCGTATAAGAACAACAGAATCTACGTGGTCACGGGCCTAGCCGCCGACGCCGTGGAGCAACCGTCATTGTTGGCCGTCTACGGCGCCGCCGTGTTCCACATGGCCATGACCGGGAGCGCGCCTAAGTGCATAGACACCGGGTGGTTCGTGAAACAATTCGGGCCGAGGCCTATAGGATGAGGCCCAAGACCCTAATCCTCATATCGTTTTTGTCCACGCCGCCTCTGATAGTCCTCTTCTTGTCGACTGGGGCGGTCTTCGTCGCCCCTGATAAGTTCCTAGCCGGTGGGCCCTACTCGATCATAGTCTGGGAGATCAGGATGCCGGCCGCGGCGGCCGCAGCGTTAATAGGCTCCGTATTGGCGGTGTCGGGCGCCGTGATGCAAATCTTGTACAGAAACCCCCTCCTCGACCCCTATATAGCAGGCACTGCCTCGGGCGCCGCCTTCGGCGCCTTGTTGGCCTATCTGCTCGCGGTGGCGGACGCGGGGAGGGCCTACTTGCTCCTCTACCAAGTCCCCTTGGCGTTTCTCTTCGCCGTGGTGGCCAGCGTCGTCACCTTGGCGGTGGGCCGAGGCAATATATACGCAACAGTGATAGCTGGGGTAGCCATCTCGTATCTATTCTCGGCCGCGACCACTATAGGGCTGTCCTACCTCTCGTCTAGGGCGCCGCAAGTGCCGCCGCTTGTCTTTTGGCTTTTCGGCTACATAGACTACGTCCCCTATTACGTCGACGTCGTGTTGGCCGCCGCGGCCGCCGCGTTGACGGCCGCCGCGATCAAGGAGGCGAGGCGGATGGACCTAATAGCCATAAGCGACGAGATGGCCAAGGCCAGGAGGATACGGCCCGACGGCTATAGGCTGGCGTGGATCTCCGCGATATCGCTGTCGACGGCCTTGGTGGTATCCCAAGTCGGCGTGATAGGCTTCGTGGGCCTCATGGTGCCCCACGTGGCCAGGCTCGCGTTGAGGAACGGGTCTGCCACAGTCGTGGTCCCGGCCAGCGCAGCGCTGGGGGCCCCTGTTCTGTTAGCCTCCGACGCAGTAGCGCGCGGCCTCCTGGGCTTCTCGACGCCGGTCACCGCCATCACGTCGATATTCTCGGTGCCGGTGATAATACTAGTCTTGAGACATGCAAGTAAGGGGATTGAGCGTTAAGCTGGGCGGCTCTTACGTGTTGAGGGGTGTCTCGTTCGATATAGTCGAAGGGCTGAACTTGGTCTTGGGCCCCAACGGCGCCGGCAAGACCACCTTGTTGAGGGCGATCGCTGGGATATACAAACCGGCTGAGGGGCGCGTGGACGTCAAGGGCGATGTGGGCTATATGCCGGCCGAGTTCGCAGACGTGTACATGCCCGTGATCGACGTGTTGTTGGCGGGCGGCGGCAGATCTATTGGGAGATACCTCGCGTGGCTCAAGGCGGTGGGCCTAGAGGGTTTCGAGGAGAGGATATTCTCCGAGCTCAGCACGGGCCAGAAGCGGCTGGTCCTATTGGCAAAGGCGTTAGCCGAGGGCGAGGTCGTTTTGCTCGACGAGCCCACGGCCAACTTGGACCCGGCCCACAAGGCCTTGATCATGGGCGTCTTGCGGAGGGCTAAGAAGATCAAAACCCTCGTGGTGGCAACGCACGATCTAGACCTAGTCAACATAGCCGACAACCTGATATTGTTGAAGGACAAATCGGCGATCCAGATGAGGCCCGACGAGCTGAACGAGGAGGTCTTGTCCGCGGTCTACGGCGTTCCCATACTTGCGGTCGAGGCGGATGGGCGCAAGCTGTTCTTGCCGAGGTACGACGTTGACGGGCTGGCGGCGCGGCGGTCGTGGATCTCAAGCCGCGAGGACGCCTCTGGCGTTGCGCCGACTCGACGGGGCCGGCCCGTTGCCGAATAAAAATATTAACCTAAAGGTATGCACATGAACCGCTTGTTCGTCATAGGGCTGGCGTTGGTGTTCGCGGGGTTCTTCATAATGGCCGTCGTCCCGTTGCTCCAAGTACAAAACGCCCAGGTGGCGACGGCTGGGTGCGTGTTCCTGTTCTTCGTGCCTATCTGTTTCGGCGTCGGCCAGCCCCAGCTGATGGGGGTTGCTGTGTTGGCAACCGCCGTGATACTCGCCGTGTTGTTCTTGTTAGCGGTGTTGTTGTTCTTGCGGAGGCCTATGCAAATTTAACTAGGAGGAACGGCATGAGGAACAACAGCACCGCCAAGATTGTCAAGGCCAAGGCCAAGATCAAGACGACCTTCGCGACGCGTTGACTCGTGCCGAAGACTATGGGCACTGGGCCTATTATGACGACGCCGCCCGCCTCGGCCTTCCCGCGCTCCTCCTCCCTTGAGGCCTTGCTCGCCTCGAGTAAGATCGCCAAGAACATGAGGAACACGCCGAGCAGGAAAAGGGCCATCCCCGCCGCGAGCCACTCGATCATGTGGGGCGTCGGCTCCACTCAATAAAAACCTTTTCGCCGCGTGGGGCCATGGCGTGGGCCGGGGACTTGAGAGGGCTCGTCGAGGCGATAAACAAGAGGATCTCGGAGATAGGGATACTCTCCTTCATCGGCTATAGGCTCGTGGAGCTCGGCGAGGGGTACGCCAGAGCAGTTTTCGAACACGACAAAAGGCTCGAGAGGACGGGCGGCATCGTGCACGGAGGTGTCATAATGACCGCGCTCGACACGACCATGGGCTTCGCGGCCATGGCTGCTGCTAGAGGCGAGAACAACGTGACGCTCGAGCTGAAGGTGAACTTCTTAGAGCCCCTGGACGGCGGTATGTACGAGGTCTCGGCCAAAGTCTTGAGGAGGGGTTTACACACAGTGGTGGTGGACGGCGAGTTGAGGAAGAGGGGGAACGTCTTGGCGGCGAAGGCGCTCGGCACGTACTTCATCCTCAGGACTTGAGTTTACACGAACATTACGTGTGCCCTTTTAGTTATGCTTCTAAATAAGTCTATATTCTTACTTTATATCGATATTCATATTTTTATATTTTTAAAAATTAAGTTATTTTTATTAAATTTGTTAATATATTCTAATAGAAAATTTTTAATCCCATATATTCATCTGACCATGAGCCAAGGGGGCTTAGCATCGCTCATATCGCCTAAATCTGTTGCGTTGGTCGGCGCGTCGCCGAAACAAGCATCAGTCGGCTATGTCTTGTTCGAGAACCTCGCCACTAGGTTCAAGGGCACGGCCTACTTCGTGAACCCCAAGTACGACGTCGTGGAAGCGTGGGGCAAACAGTTCAAGTTCTACAAGTCCTTGTCTGAGATCCCAGACCAGATAGACGCAGTCGTCATAGCTGTGCCGGCGCAGGTCGTGCCGCAAGTGCTCGAAGAGGCCGGCAAAAAGGGCGTGAAGGCCGCCGTGATCATAAGTAGCGGCTTCGCCGAGGTAGGCAACGTGGAGCTGGAGAACGAGATAAGGGCGATAAGCAAGATGTACGGCATACGGGTGCTCGGCCCGAACTGCCTCGGCGTCTACAACGCCTTCGACGGGTTCGACACCGTGTTCTTGCCTGCGGAGAGGGCCGGCAGGCCTCCTGCAGGTCCCTTGGCCTTGATAAGCCAAAGCGGAGCCGTCGCGGCGTCTATAATGGACTGGGCCGCGAGGAGGAACATAGGCCTTTCTATAATGGTCAATTACGGTAACAAGGCCGACGTGGACGACGTGGAGCTCCTAAAGTATTTCGAGCAAGACGAGAGGATAAAGGTCATAACGATATACATAGAGGGGTTCAAATACCCCGGCGAGGCCAAGAGGTTCCTCGAGGCGGCCAGAGAGGTGGTCAAGAAAAAGCCGATAATAGCCTATAAGGCGGGCAGATCAGCCGCGGCGCAGAGGGCGGTTAAGTCCCACACAGCGGCGTTGGCGGGGAGCTACGAGATGTACAAGGGACTGTTCCGACAAGCCGGTATTATCGAGGCTGCCAACTTAAGGGACATGTTCGATATGGCGAAGGCGCTCGCCACGCAGCCGCTTCCCAAGGGCAAGCGAGTCTTAGTGCTCACGGACTCTGGCGGCATGGGCATACAAGCCGTGGACTCTCTCGAGGCCTTGGGGTTGGAGGTGCCCGAGATACCCGAGTCCATCAGGCGCGAGTTGAGGAAAGAGCTACTGCCCTATGCGGCGGTCAACAACCCCGTCGACGTCACCGGGTCAGCCACAGACCAGCACTACAAGGTCGCATTGGAGGCCTTGTTGCCCACTGCCTTCTTCGACATGGCGTTGGTGGTCACGCTAATGCAAGTGCCCGGCTTGACCCAAAACTTGGCCGAGTACGTGATCGACGCCAAGCGGTTCGGCAAGCCCATCGTCGTGGTGAATTTCGGCGGAAGCGAAATAGTCCAGGAGTTCACGAGGACTCTCGAAGACGCCGAGATCCCGACCTACTCCACGCCTGATAGGGCGGCGAAGGCCCTCTGGGCGCTCTATGAATACGCAAAAATACGCAGAATTGTGAGGACATGAACGTAATCGAAAGAGCGAGGTCCGAGGGCAGGAACAAGCTGTACGAGCACGAGGCGTTTGAGCTCTTGGCGCGTTACTCCATCCCGGTTCCCGACTACGGCATAGCCAAAGACGAGGACGAGGCGGTCTCCTTGGCCGAGAAGATCGGCTATCCAGTGGCCGTCAAGGTAGTATCGAGAGAGATAGTGCACAAGACGGACGTGGGCGGCGTCGTCTTGGGCGTGTCGAACAAGGAGGCATTGCTCGAGGCGTGTAGGAAGATCAAGGCGAACGTGAAGGCGAGGGCGCCCTACGCCGAAGTGGAGGGGTGTCTGATACAGAAGATGGTGCCGCCGGGCGTGGAGCTCATAATAGGCGCCGTGTACGACGAGATATTCGGACACGTAGTGGCTTTCGGCCTAGGCGGCGTGTTGACCGAATTATACAGGGACATCTCCATGAGGCTCGTGCCCGTAGAAGAGGAGGACGCTTGGGAGATGATAAAAGAGGTCAAGGCCTATAGGTTGCTCACGGGCTATCGCGGCATGCCGCCCAGGGATCTACACGCCATAGTGGATATCGTAGTCAAGTTCTCGCGGCTCCTCGCCGAGAACCCTGCCATAAAGGAGGCGGACCTAAACCCTGTGATAGCTCTGGAGGAGGGGAGGGGCGCGTACGTCGTCGACGCGAGGTTCTTGTTGGACAACAAGGCACTTTAAATTTTTATAACCATACCGATATATCGGGACCATGAAGCGCGGCGTCGCCTTCTCGATAATACTGCTCTCGAGCTTGATGGTGGCGATAGACTCCACCATAGTCGTGTTGGCGTTGCCGACTATAATGGCCGACCTTAAAGCGCCTTTGGACCTAGTCGTCTGGTCCATAATATCGTATATACTGGTCGTCACCGTGTTGTCGACGCAGATGGGCAGACTGGGCGATCTGAGGGGAAAGCCCTTGGTGTTCAACATGGGCATGTTGATATTCGGCATAGGCAGCGCCTTGGTGGGCGCCTCTGTCAACGTCGCCGAGCTCATAGCGTTCAGGATCGTGCAGGCGGCCGGCGGCGCCATGATGATGGCCACGTCCATGGCCCTCGTATCGGACTACTTCCCGCCGGAGCGTAGGGGCTGGGCCTTCGGCTGGACCTCGGCGGTGTGGAACCTAGGCGCTGTGGCGGGCATATTAGCCGGCGGCCTTATAACTACGTATTTGGGGTGGCGTTGGAATTTCTACATCAACGTCCCCATAGCCGCCGTCGGGTTCGCCCTTGGGCGCCGGTACTTGGAGGACTTAGGCGAGAGAACGCCGAGAGGCTTCGACGTTATCGGATCTCTTTTGTTGGGCGCATCGCTGGCGCTCTACTCGTTGGCGGGTCTGGACTTCGCGGCCTCGGGCCTCACAAATTCGATATTTGTCGAGGCCATCGCGGCGACTCTACTGCTCGCGATATTCGCGTTCATAGAGGCCAAGGCCGACGAGCCGATAATCCCGCCGGGGCTCGTGAAGACTAAGATGTTCACGCTCTCGGCTCTGTCGTTGATGTTGCAGACCACGGCCAACTACGCCACGTTGTTCCTCCTAACCATGTACCTTCAAGGCGTCCGGGGCCTCGACCCGTTCTCGGCCTCCCTATGGCTCATACCCGGCTACCTCCTGGGCAGCCTGATGGCGTCCATAGGCGGAAGGCTCGCCGATAAGAGCGATCCCAGGGCAATCGCCTCCGTAGGTCTCAGCACACAGATAGCGGCGTATCTCTTATTCAGATCCATCCTGGGCGTGAACACGCCCCTTTATTTAGTAACCGCTGTGGCAGCCCTTAACGGCATCGGCGCGGCGCTCTTCTTCTCCTCAAACGGCAAGCTGATTATGTGGGACGTGCCGAGGCGTTGGTACGGCGCCGCGTCGGGCACCGCTAGGACGCTTGGCAATATAGGCATGGTGCTGAGCTTCTCCATAGCCATAGCCGCGTCCTCGGCGGCGATCCCGCGCTACGTGGCCTTCCAGATCTTCGCCGGTCTGACCTCGTTGGACCCCCAGTACATGGAGCCGTTCGTGGCCAGCCTGCGCGCCGCGTTCACGGCGTCGGCCCTTATCATGGCCGCCGCGGCCGCGTTGTCATGGTCTCGTCTGAGACACCGATCGTAAGGACCGGAAGAGGGTATCTGGACATCGCCTTGAGGATCTTGGCTGAAAGCTACGGGAGAGGCTTGGAGTACGCCAGAGCTGTGGTCGAGGACGGCCTAGGCGACGTGGCCGTGGCGTTCATCGGCGACGCGCCCGCCGGCGCCGAGGTTTTCTATTCGGTTAAACTCGCCGCCAAGTTATGCGTCCACTACTACGTGGGCGTCCTCGAGCAGTACAGGAAGAGGGGCCTAGGAAAGGCCCTCGTCAGTGCTGTCGAGGGCTTTTGCCGCGCAGAGGCGTATGCGGCCACGACGACTGAGGACAACAACGCGGCTAGGGCCTTGTTCTCCTCGTTGGGTTATAAGGAGTACAAGTGGGAGGAGTTGGACAGAAGAACCAGGGACTTGTTGTTGAAGGCCACGTGCGGCTACGACGACGATATAGTGTTCGTGAAGGGGCTTCCGCCGAGGGAGCTCGCGAGGGCTCCTGGCGATGCGGAGCGGTTCGGCCGCAAGGAGTGCTATTTAGTCTGGCTACGCTTGAGGCGAGGTTTTTAATAGCGCCATATTATAGGCCATGGCCGAGGACAAAACCGCCTTGGCCGCACTCGTGCTAGCCGCCGTGGCGGTCGCCGCGGTGTTGATTATAATAGCTATGCAACAACGCCCCGTCGCTCCGCCCTTCCCGGCGCCGCAGAAGAAGTACATAGTTATAATACCCATGACTAGCCCGCTCACAAATTGTTGGGTGGAGCCCTTGCTCCCCAAGATCTTGGGCCTCAACTCGAGCGATGTCGCGGGCGTGATACTCTACGTGGACTCGCCGGGAGGCACCCTAGACGCCACCGAGGCCCTCTACGGCGCTCTCAAGAGGCTCGGCAAGCCCATATACGCTGTCGTGACTGGGCTTGACGCCTCGGGCGCTTTCTACGTCTCGATGGCCGCCAACGAGATCTACGCCTCGCCGGGATCGTTGGTCGGCAACATAGGCGCGTGGACCGTAATAGACCCGCGCGTCTTCTGGACCCCGATACCTCTAGAGGTCTTCCCATCGGGCTACGATAAGCTGTTCGGCATGTCCCTCTTCGGGTACTATAGGGCGATAGACCAAGCCGCGGCCAGCTTCCTCTCAGTGGTGCTCGAGAGCAGACGGGGCAAGCTAAAGGCTCCGGCCGATCTGCTCGCGACGGGCAGGTTGTTCACGGCCGAGGAGGCCCTTGAGCTGGGCTTAATAGACAAAATAGGAGGCCTCTCGGAGGCCGTGGCGGATATGGCCAGGTCGTTGGGCTTGACCTCGTACTCCGTGGTTTCTATATACTCTTACTACGGCATATCCCCGCCCAACTGTAGCGGTATCGCCGTGGCTCAAGCCAAGGTGCCGTTGAGCGTATTGCTGAACTCTACCCTTAACCCCATATTCTATATATATCCCGGCGCTGTTCAGATAGACATAAACGCTAGTGTAAATAAATATAAAGTGCCTCAGGTGAAGCCGACGGGCAGATACGTCGTCATGGACTTAAGCCACGGCAACTTGATCCCCGGCGTCTTCGTGCAAGACCTCGCGTCGAGGTTGGCGTTGAGGAACTGCAGCATAGCCTTCGCGACCACCAGCGACGAGCTCAAAACGCTTCTGCACAACGCGACGGGATTAATCATAGCGGAGCCCGCGGAGCCCTATTCCTCTTCTTCCGTCGACGCTATTAAGTCGTTCTTGTCCTCGGGCGGTCGGCTGCTTGTCTTCTACGACCCGAGGATCGCCAACTCCATATTCATCACATCGACGCCGCCATCGCCTATATATTTAGACGGCTTGTTGACAGCCTTCGGCATGTCGATCATGAACGGCTACCTCTACAACGCAAGCTCGGGCCTCGCCTCCACGACGAGCAACTGGCAATTTGTGACGTCCGCCTACGCCAACTCGACGGAGCTCGGCGATGGGAGATACGTCTTCTTCACGCCGGCGGCTATATCCGGATCCGGCGTCGGTATCTACGTAGACGTCGAGCTCCTCGGCTACGGCTCCGGCAGATACGCGGTGGTGCTCCAGAGGGGGAACGTGACCGTCGTCGGGACCATCACGTCGTTTCTGCCGTACTTCGTCGAGCTCGGCGACAACAAGGCCCTATTAGGTGACCTCGTCAAGTGGGTATGCCCGTAGGCTTTTTAGCGTATATAGTTCGATAATACGCCCCCGCCTTGACGATAAAGTTTATATAGGCCGGTATTCGTCCGGGTATGCCTTCGGGGACAATAAAGCCGTCTTGAGGTGCGTCGTCTGCGGGGCCGTCTACAGCCCCGACTATAAGCTCTTCAGATGCCCCAAATGCGGAGGCCTTCTCGATGTCGTCGTCGAGGACAAGTACTGGGCGCCGAAGGGCTCGGGCATTTGGCGTTACGCGACGATGTTGCCTCTCAAATCCGGCGTGACTATAGGCGAGGGCAGAACTCCTCTTATCGAGTCGAGGCTCAAGAAAGGCCTTTTCGTCAAGTTCGATGGGGCTAACCCCACGGGGAGCTTCAAGGACAGAGGCATGGCCTTGGGCGTGACCGTGGCCAAAGAGGCCAACGCCGACAAGGTCGTCGTGGCCTCCACCGGGAACACCGCGGCCTCGGCCGCCGCCTATGCGGCTCGCGCAGGGCTGAAGGCCTACGTGGTGTTGCCCAAGGGCTATGTGGCTAGGGGGAAGCTGGTACAAGCCGCGCTCCACGGCGCAATCATAATCGCCGTTGACGGCTACTTCGACAAGGCCCTCGAGCTAGTGTTAGAGCACGGGACCAAACACGCCTATCCTCTCAACAGCTTCAATCCCTGGCGCCTCGAGGGCCAGAAGACAGTCGCCTTCGAGATATACGAAGAGCTAGGATGTCCCGACAACGTGGTGGTCCCCGTGGGGAACGCCGGGAATATATACGCCATTTGGAAGGGGTTCAAGGAGCTGGGCGAGTTGGGCTTATGCCCCAAGTTGCCGAGGATGATAGGCGTACAGGCCGCAGGCGCTGCTCCCCTAGCCCGGGCTTGGCGCGAGGGGCTCAACTCGCCGCTCTTCGTGGACGCGCCCAACACCATAGCGTCAGCTATAAGGATAGGCCGGCCCGTCAACTGGGTTAAGGCTTTTATAGCCGTAAGGGAGTCTGGCGGGATGTTCGTGGAGGTCGACGACGGGGAGATCTTGCGGGCGCAAACCGCCTTGGCCAGAGCCGATGGGCTGGGGGCGGAGCCTGCGGGGGCCGCGTCGGTGGCCGGCGCCTTGGCCTTGGACCTCCCGGGCATCACCGTGGCCGTCGTGACGGGCCATGCGCTCAAGGACCCCGACATCGTCGAGGTGAAGACGATCTCCATCTCTTCACAAGAAGAGCTCGTCGCTCTATTAGGGCGATGAGGGCCGTCGTAAAGATAGGGGGTTCCCTCCTCAGAGGCGCCCAGCACTTCGTCGAGGCCGCTAAGTTCTTGTCCACTTTCGAGTCCCCCGTGGTCGTCGTGTCTGCAGTGAAGGGGGTCACTGATATGTTGATAGAGCTCTACAAGACGAGGAGCGAGGGCCTCTACGAGACCATAAAGGACATACACGTCGAGATAGCTAAGAGGCTCGGGGTCTCGGGCGTAGACCCGCTCTTGAAGGAGCTCAAGGCGGCCTTGGACTTGCCGGAGGGCCCCGACGTCTTGGACTACTTCATGTCGTTCGGCGAGCGCCTCTCGGCCACTATAATGAACGGGCTACTTAGGAGAATGGGGCTGGACAGCAAGCTGTTCGTGGCGCCGATAATAACCGACGATAATTTCGGCAACGCCAACCCGCTCGACGACAAGAGCTTGGCGGCCGAGATAGATTACCACGAGGGGATAGCCGTGGTGACGGGCTTCATAGGGCGGACTAAGGACGGCAGGTTCACCACGGTGGGCAGAGGCGGCAGCGACTACACCGCGACATTCCTCGCGAGGCTCCTCGGCTACCGCCGGGTCGTCCTAGTCACCGACGCGCCGGGCGTCATGACCGCCGACCCTCAAGAGGTGCCCGAGGCCAAGATCTTGCCTATGATGTCAGTCGAGGAGGCCATGGAGGCGGCGAGGCTGGGCGCCAAGAGGATGCACCCGCGCACCTTCGAGCCGGTGACCGGCGGCATGTACGTCGAGGTCCGCAACTACTGGAGCCGCGGCACGGTCATAGGCAACTTCTACGCCCCGCCGCCGTATAAGGTAGTCTTGAAATATGGCGAGGGCTCTTGCGTGGTCGGGCTCGAGGCTGAGGAGATCGTGAAGCTAGGCGGGGAATATGTGGGCAGATTCTCGGCGTTTGTCCCCATGCCCCCCAAGTGGGCCCACGACCTCTTCGTGAAGCCCTACTTCGAGAAGTTGTTATGGACAAACTAAAGGTATACGTAATAGGCGCCACGGGCCTCGTCGGGCAGCGCTACGTGCAGCTGTTGGCGGAGCATCCGTGGTTCGACCTAGTGGGCGTGGCGGCCTCCGAGAGGAGCGCCGGAAAGAAATATGGCGAGATAGGCTGGGTGTTAGAAGCGCCGATGCCGGAGAAGGTCGCGGAGCTCAAGATCGATAAGCTGGACGTGGACGCGGTGCCCAAGGTCGATCTGGTCTTCTCGGCGCTTCCGTCAGAGGTCGCCGCGAGGGTTGAGCCCGAGCTAGCTAAAAGGGGCTACGTAGTCGTGAGCAATTCGAGCAACATGAGGCTCGAGCCTGACGTGCCCCTCCTCATACCCGAGGTGAACCCGGAGGACCTCTCGTTAATAAAGGAGCAGAGGATTAAGCGCGGTTGGAGCGGCGCTGTGTTGAAAAAGCCCAACTGCAGCACCACAATCCTCGACCTCCCGCTCAAGCCCGTCTTGGACGAGTTCGGGATATCGAGAATCCACGTGGTGACGATGCAGGCGGTGACGGGCGCCGGCTATTCGGGAGTGCCCTCTGTGGCGATAATAGATAACTTGATACCATATATCAAGGGAGAGGAGGAGAAGATAATAAACGAGACCAAGAAGATATTCAAAAAAGATTTAGAGGTCTACGCCACGACTACCAGAGTGCCCGTGCTCGACGGACATACGGAGGTCGTGTACGTGGACACCGTCAAGGACTTCGACGTGGAGGCCGTGGTGGAGTTGATGGCCAAATTCAAAGGCTTGCCGCAAGAGCTAGGGCTCCCCACGGCGCCGCCTCAACCGATCGTGCCGAGAGCTGGGCCCGAGAGGCCGCAGCCGAGGCTCGACAGAATGGCGGGGAGGGGGATGTCGGTGGTGGTCGGGCGCGTGAGGAGGCTGGGGCCCAAGAAGTTGGCCTTCGTGGTGCTGGGCCACAACACCATCAGGGGCGCGGCCGGCAACGCGATATTAGCAGCCGAGTTGTTAGTGAAGATGGGTTATTGACGCTCTAGCCACCTATACGACCTCGAGAAGGCCGCCGATCCTATTATCGTAGTTAATAAAGCCATGAGCACCAACGCCGTAAACTGCTCTACGTCTAGTATGCCCATGTTGAGCCCAAGAGCCGCTATGGCTAACCCGGTCTCCCCCCTCGGCGTCATTCCCACGGATATAGCCAAAGCAGCCCTAATGTCTTTGACGTAGAGATACGCGAAGGGGAAGACGCCGGCGATCTTGAAGAAAAAGGCTATAGCGGTGAGGACGAGGCCCATGATGAACCCGCCAACGCCTGCGCCGAAGACATCGCTCTTAGCGCCCACCACGACGAAGAACACAGGCCCGAACACCTCTAGAAGCGCGTCGGTCAACCTCTTTATATTCTCTCTGCTCATGCCCTCGGCCACGGCCACGCCGGCGATGAAGGCGGCTATTATGGGCGAGAAGCCCAGCGTTATCATAACCGTCGTGAGGCCGAAGATCACCAATAGGGAGAACTCGTAGGAGTACTCGTCCTTAACCCTCTTGCCCACCAGCTTCAACGAGGCCAAGGACGTGGCGAAGACGGCTGCCCAAGCCGCCGTGTAGATCGCCGCCATCCCGATCGCCTCCGACGTAGATATATGGCCCGTCGCCACGACGACGTTGATTATAGACAACATCACGAAGGTGATCACGTCGTCTATAGCAGCGGCCACGGAGAGGTAGCCGGCGCCCCTCCCCTTCACTCCCACCTCGAGCAGTATAGCCGAGGCGGCGGCTAAGCTAGTAGCGGCTAAGCCGGCTCCTATATAGAGAGCGCTGTCGCGGCCTAACGCGGCGCTATACGCGAAATACCCTGCTAGAAAGGGCAATAGAGCCCCTAGGGCGGCGCCCGCAAAGCCCAACAAGCCGGCCGACTTGAGCGGCGCGAGCCCCTCCTCCAAGCCCGCGGCGAAGATTATCAAGATCACCGAGAACTCGGCCAAGAACTCCATATAGTCGTTTATCTGAAATATCGGGACGTGCAAAATCCCGTTCAACAAACCGCCTAGGGATGTCGGCGATAGGATCACCCCCGCCAAGATGTCGCCCACCAGCCCGGGCATTTTGGCCTTCCTCAGAAGA
Source organism: Thermoproteus thermophilus (assembly GCF_055392855.1). Lineage (NCBI taxonomy): Archaea > Thermoproteati > Thermoproteota > Thermoprotei > Thermoproteales > Thermoproteaceae > Thermoproteus > Thermoproteus thermophilus. The sequence goes on along the minus strand of NZ_AP042466.1, from coordinate 1,003,617 downwards.
TATCTGAGAACCGCCGCGAGGAACAACAACAAGGAGAGGTACAACAGCGTCGAGTATATCGCGTTCATTTACGTGTACGAAGGGCCTTCATGACGTCGTTGAGCAAAGCCAAGCTAGTCTCGAGCCTGCCCGCGCCCTTGCCGTAGACTCTGACTTGGTTGACCTCCGTAGTTATCTCAACTGCGTTGGTCGTATAACGGGCCAACAAGAGGGGGTCGTCGGGCTCTAGCCTAATCGGGGCGACGCGGGCAGTCAATCCCGGCTCGAACTCGGCCACGTATCTAGTGAACGGGCCGAGGTAGCGCAGGGGCTCCCGCCTCACTTGGCCTAAGGCCAGCTTGGCCCCCAACGTGTTGGCCAATATGACCAGCTTCGCCGCGGCGTCGACGCCCTCTAGGTCTATAGCCGGGTCGGGCTCGACGTAGCCCTTGGCCTTGGCCTCCTCGAGTGCTTCCTCGAGCCTCAGCCCGTCCACGTCAACCCTCGTCAATATGTAGTTAGTGGTGCCGTTCAGGACGCCGCGTATGCGGAGCAGCCTCTGGCCTCTGAGGCCCTGGGCTAGGTCCACCACGGGCGTCCCGGCCATGACGGTCGCCTTATAGAAGACCGGCTTCCCCTCGAACTCGGGGAAGTACAAGGCCAACGGAGCCTTATTTGCGGTGACCACCGACAAGCCCGATTTGAGGGCTAGGCGATACGCCGAGGCGGCTGGCTCGCCGTTGGAGTAGTTGGGGGGGCTCACGTCGACTAACACCTCGGCGCATCTGAAGGCCTCCTCCAGCGAGGCCCGGACGCCCACATTGGACGCGGAAACGCCTCCTCTGGGAGTCCTCAAAAGCGCCTCGATCTCGTCCCTCTCGAAGCCGCCGCACTTCATGACGCCGCCTTTGCTGTCGAAAACAGCCGATATCCTCAAGTCGGTCCTGGAGTATAAGACTTCGGCGAAGGTCCTCCCGACTCCGCCGAAGCCGTAAAGCGCCAGCACAAGCCGTCGCTCATCCCTCTTTTAAGCTTTGATCTTGCCCGCGCGCACTAGGGACAGAGCCGTCGCGGCTAACGAAACTGCTGAGAATAACTCCATCGAGGACCTCACGACCGAGAGGACGTCGTGGGCGGACATCTGGATATACGCGGTCGCGGCCATGCTCAAGGACTGGCCCACTAGCCTCGCCACTGCTACTATGGCCGAGGCCATGCCGTGGTGTCTGGGCTCCACCGAGTTTAATATAATGTTGGTATTAGGCGATATGAAGAGGGCGAAGCCGAGCCCTAAAAGAGCCAGCTCCAACTCCAGCGTAGGCAAGGGCGTATTGGCCCCTATGGACCTCATCAGAAGTAGGGCGGCGGCCACAAGGCCCATCCCTATCGACGAGATTACGCCCGGCTCCACGAAGTCTGACAGAAAGCCCGATAAGGGCGCGAAGATCGCCATAAACACCGGTTGCGGGAGCAACAAAAGGCCGGTGTAGGCCGGAGTGATGGCCCTCAGTTGTTGGAGATATAGGCTGAGCACATAGACCACGGCGAAGGTGGCCATGTAGCTGAGCGCGGCCGCCGCGACCGCTGTCGTGAATCGAGCTCTTCTAAATACCGAGAGGTCGAGGAGGGCGGCATCCGCTTTGCGCTCGTAAAGGGCAAATAGAGCCAACAAGACAACGCCTATCGCCGCGGCGTACGGGCTATACGTGATCCCCCACACAAACAACACGAGCGATGACGTGAGCAACAACGCTCCCAAGACATCGTATTTGCCCTCGCCGATTTTGCCCGCCTTTATGTCCCTCGAGAGCGCGAGCGATATGGAGCCCAGCAAGATGTTGACCAAGAATATGTACCGCCAATTGAGTTGCGCCAAGGCCCCGCCTATGACAGGGCCGCTGGAGAGGCCTGCGTACACGGCCAAGACGTTGAGACCCACGGCCTTGCCGCGCTCGCCCGGCTTGTACATAGACGCAAGTATGGCGTAGTTCGTGCCGAATATCATAGAGGCGCCCACTCCCATGGCCACGGCGGAGGCCATGAGCAACGCGGGCGTCCACGAGGCGAGGGCAACGGCTGAGGAGACTGTTATTACTAATAAGCCCAGTTTATACACGCGCGAACGCCCCAAGAGGTCGCCGATTCTCCCCATGGGTATTGCGAGGGCGCCGGCCGAAAGAGCCAACGCCATTTGGAGGAGGGCCACGAAGCCCTTCCCGGCCCCCATGGACGCGTATATAGCCGGGGCGACCACGTTTATGGCGTTGCCTATATACGGCATCACGAAGCTGCTCACCGCTATAGAGGCGAGGCCGGCGGCGCGGCTCATAAGAATTAGCAAATTTATTATAGTTTATGAAATCGCTTTGGCTCAAAATGGCCGTAGCCGGCGCATTGGCCGTGCTGGCCGAGTTCGCGGTCGTCTACTTCTTGTTTTCATTGTTCTCGTTGCCCCTATGGATACTCGCCGTGGGCCTCCCGCTCTTTTGGTTGTTCCAATGGCTCCTAGCGCCGACGCTGATAGGCAGGGGGGCGCGCGAGGTCACTAACGACCCGGCCTATTCTTGGTTGAGCGATATAGTCCGCGAAATAGCGGAGAGATCCGGCGTCAGGCCGCCCAAGGTCTACATCACAGAGGATCCGTTCCCCAACGCGTTCGCCTTCGGCAACCTCGTGCAAGGGAGGGGCGTGGCCGTGACGAGGCCGTTGTTGGAGATACTGAACGAGAAGGAGCTATACGCGGTCTTGGCCCACGAGGTGGGGCACGTGAAGCACTTCGACATGGAGGTCGTCCTAGCGCTGGGGCTGATACCGTCGGCGTTGGGCTCTATAGGCGGGTTCTTGATGTACTCCGGACAAGCCTTGTTGTTCGCCGCGCTGGATGAGGCCGTGTTGCTCGGCTTGATCATGCTCGCGATAGGCTTCCTTCTCGTGGCCGCCACATTCTTCATACAGATTTTCGTCCTCTGGTTCAACAGGCTGAGGGAGACATACGCCGACCTGCACGCCGCGCGCCTCCTAGGCCCCGCCGCGGCGGACTTAGCTAGGGCTTTGGCGAAAATACAGATCTACATGAGCAACGTGAGGGTGGACCCCTTTAGGGGGATCGTCTTGACGGTGCCTCCTATGAGGATTAGGGAGAGCGATCCGGACGAGCTCTTGCAGAAGTGGTCGAGGGAGGGGGCTTCCGCGCTGGCGGACCTCTTGTCGACACATCCGCATCCCGCCAAGAGGGTGAGGAACATCTTGGCGTGGTCTAGCGCCGGGCCGCGCTGATATTAACCGAAGCTGATTTATGTTGATGTAAACCCTCCCTCGTGGAGATGAGGGTGAACCTCCTCGCCGCTCTGGGGCCCGATATAGGCCTCCTCGGCGAGATCGCCGCCATGCGCGTCCTGCCGGGCTCGGCCAGAGGCGAGGCCGTCGCCATGCTCCTCGAGGGGCTTTTGACCTATGACAAGTTGCCCGATATCGAGATGAGGAACTTAGGGCGTATGTGGAGGGGCTACGTGTCGGCCTTCATCGAGGGGAGGTGGCCCCTTCATAAGGGCTGGTTCGTCCCGTCCATAGGCCCCGACGGCTATAGGCTCTTCTTGGACCCGCCAAAAGGCCTCGTCAAATACGTGGGCAAAGACGACGGCCGTTTCCTCGCCGTGTTGAGGACAGGCCTCGGCGAGTTGGCCAGCTACGTCAAACACGGAGTAAAGCCGGAGCACGTGGTCGGAGCCGACTTCGCCGAGGAGGAGCGCCGAGCAGCGCTCAAGCTCTACGAGCGGGCCAAGGATCTGCCCGAGGAGGAGCAAATAGAGGTCGTCGAGACGTTAAAACGCGTCGATTTGATCTACGAAAAGGGCGGGGAGTTATACCACGTGGAGGTCAAGACGGGGTTCAAGTTCAAGCCCTCTAAGATCAGGAGGAAACAGATGGTGTTGGAGGCTAGACAAAAAGTGCTCGGGGCGTTGGGCTTAAAGCCGGCGCTGGTGTATGTGACCCCGGGCGATAACTGGGAGGTCGAGGTGAGGCTACTTATTTAATCATTTACTCTTGAATTTCTTCAAACGCAAGTTCTTGCTCCCGCAACGTCTACACTTAACGGCCTCGGGCGGGTTCCTCGCGCCGCAGTTCCTGCAGATCTTGTAGTTGAACCTGTGCTCGAGGACTATCCTCAGCTTCTCGGGATCTAGAGTGACGGGCATGCCCTCTGCCCGGCACCGGTTTTTAAGCTTTACAAGGCCGTTGGCGGCTCTACAACGGCGCGGCGAGGCTCGAGGCGCTCGCCTAGGCGATCTAGACGGCCGCCTCTCAAGACGGCTCCACGTCTATGGCCTTGACGGGACAAGTCGTCATGCCGCGGATCGCCTCGGGCACGAGCTCGTCGGGCACCTCCCCCACGTAAGGGGAGCCTTTCCGGTACTTGGGGTCGAGCTCGGCTTTCCCCTCGGCCCCCTCGACGAAAACGCGGGGGGCCAACACGTAGCAGAGCCCGCAAGAGAAACACTCCTCGGCCTTGATCGCGACCTTCGCCGTCATCTCCTTACGTAGAACTTAGGCGGATCTATCCTCTCGCTACGGCACCTCGGGCACTTAGACGGCTTCTTGAGCTTCTCCCTATCTCTGAACTCGTAGCCGCAGTCTCTGCAACGCGCCGGCGTCATCTCGAGCCTTAGCCCCTGCCTCTTGAGGGTCTTCGCCACATGCTCTAACTCGTCGTAGATCTCGGAGGGCTTGAGGTCCAAGCCGGCCAAATCCCTTATCTGGTACACGTCCAAAGGCCTCTCGGCGGATAGGAGAACTCTTATTATCCGCTCTCTGTCGGTCAGGAACTCGCTCATTTAGTTGCGACGGCGCTCTGGAGCCAGAGGAGCTTGTACTTGCCGGCGCTTTTCAACACGGCGAACGTGAAGATGTGCTTATCGGCGCTTCCGCCGTAGCTGGCCTCCACCCTCAAGAAACGCGCCTTGTCGGGCGACTCGGCGGGGTCCACGTTGGCGTCTAGGTACAACACGTCCTTGGCCTCGAAGCCCGCGGCCGCTAGCCTGTTCTTGGCGCACTCGGCGAGCTGGTCGGGGGCGTCAACCACGCACGGGTTTTTGTCGAACTCCTCCTTGGCCCTCCCGTGAAGGAGGGAGATCTCGGCGGACATGTCGAGATCTACTGTGCGGTATTTAAATAATGACGATCTTGCGATCTAAGTGATGTCGCTTGCAAGGGCTGACGCGTGAGGAGACCGGGCTCTCTGAGCTTTTATAAATGGGCGCGTTAAGGGACATGTGTCTTAGCTTGACCATACCCAGCGGCGGCCTGAACACAGCGGCCGTGGCGTTGATCTTAAACGGGAGGAAGTTCCTAGTGGTCAAGAGGGCGGAGAGGCCGGGGGATCCTTGGTCGGGACAAGTGGGCTTCCCGGGCGGCCATTGGGAGGCGGGCGAGGACCTAATGGGCACGGTCAAGAGGGAGGTGAGGGAGGAGGTGGGGCTAGAGCTCGATGCGGCGAGTTTCAGAGGAGTGATGGATCCCGACTCGCCGATGAACGCGCCGAGCCTTCGCGTCTACCCCTTCGTCTTCGACGTACCGCAGATCGCCGAGTTGAGGCTGAGCGATGAGCTGGCGGGGTACAAGTGGATCTCCAAGGACGATTTAATCGAGGTCGAGTGGCGAGGGAGGCCGGCCTTCAAAGTCGACGATTGGATCATCTGGGGTCTGACCTACCGTTTTATAAAACGCGCTATTTCTTGCGGTATTATATATTAACCGCGCGGTTCTCCTCGTGGAGGCCATAACCTCGACGGAGATGTACGTAGCGGACAGAAACGCCGAGTGGCTAGGGGTGACCCGGCTCGTGCTCATGGAGAACGCGGGAGCCTCCGTGGCCAGAGCCGCGTTGTCCAAATTCCCCGAGGCCAAACGCATTTTGGTGGTGGCCGGCACCGGCGATAATGGCGGCGACGGCATGGTGGCGGCTAGACACCTCCACGGCGCTGGGAAGGAGGTGAGGGTGATCGTCTTGGGCGAGCCGAGGGAGGAGTTGGCGAGGGTGAACCTCGAGGCGTTGCGGAGGACCATGGTGGAGATAGCCGTGGCGAACACGCCTGAGGAGCTCCTTGCATTGCAGGGCTGGTTCACGTGGGCCGATTTGATAATCGACGCGGTTCTGGGGACCGGCATAAGGGGAAAGCTGAGGGAGCCCCATTCGACTGCGATAGACCTCATGAACTTGTCGCCGGCTCCCAAGATAGCAGTGGACGTGCCCTCGGGCCTCGACCCCGACACCGGCGAGGTGAGGGACAAGGCGGTGAGGGCCGCGGTGACCGTGACGTTCCACAAAGCCAAGGTCGGCCTCTTGGCCGAACAAGCGAGGATATACGTGGGGGAGCTAATCGTCGAGAAGATCGGCATACCGCCCGAGGCCGAGCTGTACGTGGGGCCTGGGGACTTCCGCCTTTTGAGATTCGCGAGGAGGGCCGACTCGAAAAAGGGCGATCACGGACGCGTGCTCGTGGTGGGCGGATCCGCCGAGTATTCGGGAGCGCCCATATACGTGGCGCTGGCGGCTTTGAGGGTCGGCGTAGACTTAGTGGTGCTCGCGGAGCCCGAGCCCGCGGCCGCCGCCGCCAAGGCCTATTCCCCCGATCTGATCGCGGTGCCGCTCCCCGGCGATAGGCTCAAGCCGATTCACGTAGACAAGGTGCTCTCGTTAGCCCAGAAAGCCGACGTAGTCGCCATAGGGCCGGGGCTAGGGACAGAGCAAGAGACCCAAGAGGCCGTCAAGGAGATCTTCCGCAAGCTGTCGGGCAAGCCCTTAATCGTCGACGCAGACGCCATCAAGGCGTTGCCCGGCGCCAGAGCCTCAGGCTCCGTGGTCTTCACGCCCCACGCCGGCGAGTTCAAGGCGTTGACGGGCCTCGATCCCCCGCGGGATCTCAAAGAGCGCATCCGCGCCGTAAGGGAACAAGCCGGCAAGTTGGGCGCCGTGGTGCTCCTCAAGGGGCGATTCGACGTCATAAGCGACGGCAAGAGGGTCAAGGTGAACATCACGGGCACTCCCGCAATGACTGTCGGCGGGACCGGCGACGTCTTGACGGGGCTCGTGGCTGGGCTCGCCACTAAGACCAACGACATGTTCGTCGCGGCGTCCGTGGCGGCGTTCGTCAACGGCCTCGCGGGGGAGGAGGCCGCCAAGGAGCTCGGCTTCCACATAGCCGCTTCTGATTTAATAAAGTATATACCAGTTATAATTAAAAGGTTTGCTGATGAAATCATCAAAGGCTAATCAAGGTTAATTTTTTATAGAGCATCGATCTCAACGCCATGCGTTTTTCTAAGGCTCTCGCCGAGGCGCGGCCATGAGGCCCAAGGAGGAGAGGCTCGACAACGGGGTAGTGTTGGTGGTGGACCCCTATCCGTCAGCGCTGGCCTCAGTGGTCGTGGGAATAGGCGTTGGCTCTCTCTTCGAGCCCGAGGATGAAGCCGGTTATTCCCACTTGTTGGAACACATGCTCTTCTATGTGCCCGGCCTCGACGTCGATAAGGCCGTGGAGCTCCTAGGAGGTGAATCCAACGCGTTCACCCACCGCTCGATGGTGGTCCTCACGTTTCAGTCCTTGGCCGAGGGGGCGCGCGGCTTAGTGGAAATAGCGGCTAAGATCGTCGCCAACGACGAGTACGAGGAGGCGCGTTTCGAGAAGGAGAAGGGAGTGGTGTTGTCTGAGATTAGGATGAGCGAGGAGAACCCCAGCGAGAGGATCGGCGATTTGGGCATGTCCTCATTGTTCGGCGACAGCGCTTGGGGTAGACCCATAAGCGGCTCGCCTGAGGTCATCTCCGCGGCTACGTTGAAGGAATTGATGGAATTTAAGGAGACGTGGGTGGCCCCCGATAATTTAGTAGTGGCGCTGGCGGGAGGCGTCGGCGAGGATGCCGTGAAGAAGGCCGAGGAGGAGTTCTCGCGCCTCGAGGGCTCTGCGCCCCGTAAGGCGGTGCCAGAGATGGGGCGCGGGCCGCTTCTGCTCAAGGAGGCCAGGAAGGAGATAGACGGAGTCTACTACAGCTACGCGGTGAGGGTAAGGCTCGACGACGCCTACTTCCGACTGAACGCCGCGGCCTTCCACTTGGCCTCTGGCACCAAGTCCTTGTTGTTCGAGGAGCTACGCAACAGAGGACTGGCGTACTCCTACTACGTCGATTTCGACTGCGCTGGCCGCGACGGCTTCCTCCAAGTAGTGGTCGAGTCGGCGCACGATCTAGAGGCCGCGCGGGCCGTGGTGAGGGACCTCTTGAGGAAGCCTTGGACTCCGCCTCCTCATAGGCTCAAGTACTTCTCCTATGAGTGGAGGAAGGGGATGGAGGCGCCGCTTAATAGGGCGTACGCATACGTGGAGGCGTTGATGAGGGGGCTAGATCCCTCCTCTATAAAGGACAAGATGGAGGCGGCAGTCGCCGAGGGCCTATCGGCCTTGGCCAACGCCGTGGAGTACGACGCGGAGGCCTACTTGACGCCTGAGTGACGACGCCTCGAGCTTATATATAGACACAACGTATTGGTCGTGTCCTGCGAGGAGGAGCCCATTGGCGCGCATCACTCGCTGATAGGCCCTAGGCTGGTCATAAAGGCCAGCACGGCGAGGAGGCTCATCGAGGCCCACTACGGCGTGTACGGCCACGCCACGGTGGAGCTGTGTAAATGGACCAAGGACGCCTTGGAGGGGAGCGGCTCTTGCTACAAGGTCAAGTTCTACAACGCGCCCGCCGGCGGGTCCCACAGATGCGTTGAGATGAGCCCCGTGGGGATGATCTGCAGCAACCGTTGCGTCTACTGTTGGCGCCCGACACAGGAGTACGACTCGATCGCGGTTGAGGAGTGGTGGACTATGGAACCGGAGGAGATCGTCAAGGGAGTATTGGAGGAGAGGAGGAGGCTCCTCTCGGGCTATTGGGGGCACGAAGGCGCCAAGGAGAGGGTCAAGGAGGCCTTGGCGCCCACGCATTGGGCCATATCGCTATCGGGCGAGCCCACTTTGTACCCCAAACTGCCCCAGTTAATTAAGTTGATAAAATCCCTGCCGCACACAAAGTCGGTCTTCTTGGTGACCAACGGCCAACATCCCGAGATGTTGGAGAGGCTGATCAAGGAGGACGCGTTGCCCACCCAGCTCTACTTGTCCATGAACGCGCCCAACAAGGAGTTGTACTACCTCATAAACGTCCCCGTGATGAACAAGGAGGACGCTTGGGAGAGGTGGTTGAGGAGCCTCGACCTCCTCGCCTCTATGCCCACGAGGACCGTCGTCCGCATAACCCTCATAAGGAGCATGAACTACGACGAGAGGTATATACCGCTGTTCGCCCAGCTAGTCAAGAGGGGCAATCCCCACTTCGTTGAGGTCAAGAGCTATATGCACTTGGGCTATTCGACCCGCCGTTTGAGGAGGGAGGACATGTTGACGCATCAAGAAGTCGTGGGATGGGCAAAGAAGCTCGAGGAGGAGCTCGACCGCATCGGCGCCAAGTTCGCTTACATGGACGACGACGAGAGGAGCAGGATAGCCGTGTTGCAGAACATGGACAGATACGTGGACCGTTGGATCGTGCCGCCGGGGAGCGCCTAGCTGTTAGCGGATTTCAAGTATTTGGCGATGCCCCTGGCGGCCAAGACGCCGGTCGCCGCAGCGACGTTTATACCCCTCGAGAGCCCGGCGCCGTCGCCCGCCACGAAGAGGCCCGGCACAGTGGTCATCAAGTTCTCGTCCACGGCAGGCCTCGCCGAGTAGAACTTTATCTCGGGCGCGTATATCAACGTCTGGGGGCTCGCCACGCCGGGCGCCAGCTCATCCAGCTTCTTGAGCCCTTCTATTATGTCCTCGACCACGCGGTGGGGCAACGCCAAGGATATATCGCCCGGCGTGACGTCCTTGAGCGTGGGCGAAATGCTGGATCTCCTGATGCGCTCCCACGTCGACCTCTGCCCCCTCTCGAGGTCGTAGAGGCGTTGGATCAGAGGCTTGCCGCCCCCCAGCTTTGTGGCCAAACGGGCTATGGACTTGCCGTACTCGATGGCGTCCTCCATGGGGTTCGTGAGGCGCAACGTCACGAGGAACGCGAAGTTGGTGTTCTCGCTCTTCTTCTCGAGATACGTCTCCCCGTTAACCCCTATAGTCCCGTCGGAGTAGACCTCCTTGACCACGAACCCGCGCGGATTCGTGCAGAAGGTCCTCACCTTATCGTCGTATTTCGACGTGTAGAAGATCACCTTCGGGTCGTGCACTGCGTCGGTCAAGGGCTTCATGACTTGATAGGGCACCTCGACCCTCACGCCTATATCTATCGGCCCGAACTCCAGCCTCGCGCCGAGCCTCCTCAACGTCGAGACCAACCACTCGGCTCCTCCCCTGCCGGGCGCTAAGAGGACTGCAGGGGCCTCGAAGACGCCTCTGTTGGTCTTGACCACAAAGCCCTTGGAGCTCCTCTCCACAGAGAGCGCCCAAGTCGACGTGTAGAGCCTCACGCCGCGCTCTTCCAAGTACTGGGCCATGGCCTCCACCACTTTGCGGGAGCCGTCGGTGCCCATGTGCCTTTGCCTTATGGGGATTATCCTGGCGTTCACTCTAGCGGCTAGGGCCGAGAGCTTGTTTATGGCATCCATGTTGGGCTCGTAAATGTTATCGGGCGCTCCGAATTTGACAAATATAGAGTCAACGTAGTTTATCAGCTCCGTCGCCTTATCCCAATCGCCGAGCAGCTCGTGTAGGTCCCCGCCCACGTCCGGCCTGAGGTTTATGAGCCCAGAGCTGAGAGTTCCGGCGCCGCCGACGCCGTACATGATATGGCACGGGATGCAGAATGTGCATTTCTCCATGGGGGTCTGGAGGGGGCAAATCCTCTGGGACGCCCGTAACCCGCCGTCGATGAGAGCGATGCGGAAGCCGCCCATCTCGGCCAGCTCGTAAGCGGCGAACATGCCCGCGGGCCCCGCGCCCACTATAACGACGTCGAACTCGCCGACGTGGGCGTCCAAGGCCTTGAGCCGAGAGAGGTACTGCCCTATCACCGATCCCTCCATGATGTTTTTTAAAAATTTGCCGCAGTAAGTCGTCCAAGACAGCCGGCGCCCCAGAGTACCGAGGACGGAGCGCTCGGCGCGCGGATAAGTTTTTAAACATATGCTTAAATTTTAATGCAGATGGCTGTTAGAAGTTCTGCATTTGTTTAAACAAGCGCGGAGATCGAGGGACGACGAGGTCGGCCCTGCTAGAGGATATATAAGCCGAGCTTCTCGATCCTTCCGGTCCTCGGATCCACCACGTAGCCTAATCTCTCGAGCGCTTGGATGCCTATCAACACGTCGAGGGGGAGGCCCTCTAGTATCTCCACGAAGGCCTCCGTCTCCTCGCCGTTTATCTTAACCACAGCCACGGCGACTTCGACCTTGACAGTTCTGCCGTCAGCTAACGTCCTCTCCTTGATCCTAAAGGGCTTCAGACCCGCCTCGGCCGCAACTGACTTGTTGACGACTATCTCCCCGTTGAAGCCCGTGTCCACGAGCCCCTTATATTTCCTCCCTCCTATCTCCACCTCAACGAACGTGAAGCCCATGTATAGTCAGCTGTTATATTTCTTTGAAGCGCGCGGCCCACGCCGTAGTAGGGGTGGCGGCCGGCAATAAGCTTAAAAATTATGAAATATGGCTGAAACAGCCGGGGTGGCCGAGCGGCCCAAGGCGCGGGACTCGAGGCCTAGAGGCAGGACATCCCGTCCCCGCGAGGGGGCGTGGGTTCAAATCCCACCCCCGGCGTCTATTCTTCTAGTTGTGGCCATGCGATGACATAATTTAATAAGGACGGTGTAGCGATATGGTCCTCGCGTATCTCGTCGCGGCCGGCATGTCCAAGATAGGAAGGCGCGAGGAGACGTCGCGGGAGCTAGTCGTCGAGGCCTTCAAGGAGGTCCTAGACGTCGTCAGCCCCGACGTGATCGAGGCCGTGTACGTGGGGGTCCAGTCCGAGGTCTACGAACACCAGATAATGTACGGCGCGCTCGTGGCCGAGGCCCTAGGTCTGCTGCCTAGAGAGGCCTACAGAGTGGAGGCGTGCGCCGCCGCGGGGGCGTTGGCCCTCCACAACGCCGTGATGGCAGTGAAGTCGGGCCTCGTGGACGTGGCCTTGGCCGTGGGCGTCGAGAAAATGACCGCGAAGTCCACCGAGGAGGTGACAGACGCCTTGATGTCCGCTAGCGATCTCGTGGACCAGCTCAGCGGCGTGACCATCCCGGCCCACTACGCCATGGTGGCCAGGCGCTATATGTACCAATACGGCGCGACCGAGGAGGACCTCTGCGAGGTGGCCGTCAAAAACCACAGACACGCCTTGGAGAACCCGAAGGCCCATTTCAGGAAGGCGATAACTGTGGAGGAGTGCCTCAAGAGCAAGCCTGTAGCGACTCCTCTTAAGCTCTACGACTCGGCCCCCATCAGCGACGGCGCCGCCGTCGCCGTGGTCGCCTCAGAGAGGGCCGCGCGGAGGCTCGTCGACGCGCCGGTCAAGATATTAGCCTCCGCCGTAGCCACCGACACGTTAAGCGTATCGCAGAGGGACGACATGACGTGGCCTGCGGCCGTCTGGGAGGCGGCCCAGAAGGCCTATAAGCAAGCCGGCGTGGAGCCCTCGCGAATCCAAGTTGCCGAGGTGCACGACGCGTTCACCATAAACGAGATCCTCATGTACGAGGCGTTGGGCTTCGCCAAAAGGGGGGAGGGGTATAAACTCATAAGGGAGGGCCAGACCTACTTAGGGGGGAAGATACCGGTGAACCCCTCGGGCGGCTTAAAGGCGCGGGGCCACCCGATAGGCGCCACGGGGCTCGCCCAGATATACGAGCTCTATCTACAACTCACGGGGAGGGCGGGCAGGAGGGGGACCAACGCCGAGGTCGGAATAGCGGTAAACGAAGGCGGCGTCAACTCGACAGTCGTCGTGCACGTATTGGCGGTATGACCGTTGCCTTGTTCAAGGCCCTATCGGAGGGGAGGCTGGTGGGCTCCCGCTGCCCGCGTTGCGGGCTCCACTACTTCCCGCCTCTGCCCATGTGCCCGAAGTGCAAAGGCGATGTCGAGATCGTCGAAGTGCCCAAGAGGGGCGTCGTCTTGACCTACAGCGAGGTCCACGTCTCCAACGGCCTATACGAGCCGCCCTACTACGTCGCCGTAGCGCAATTCGGCAACTTCCGCGTGCCCGGACGCGTCGAGGGGAGAGTCGACGTGGGGGACGAAGTGGAGTGGGAGATAGCGGAGATAAAAAGGCCGCCGGGCCGGTGGTATGTATTCAAGAAGGCCTTACAGTAGCCTAATCTTTATTAGACATCGTAATCTATAGCCTATGGAGTTCTCAATATCTGGCGAGGACAAGATGTTCTTGGAGTCCGTGAAGGCCTTCGCCGAGAGGGAGATAGCGCCTAGGTGGGTGGACATAGACGAGAGGAGGTGGCCCATTGAGGAAGTCGCGGCTAAGCTCGGCGAGGCGGGCTTGCTCGGCATACCCCTAAGCGCTAAGTACGGGGGCCAAGAGGGGACTTTCCTACAAGCAGCACTGGCCGTGGAGGAGCTGGCCTACGCGGACCCCTCCTTGGCGACGCCCGTGTATGTGCTCTTGGAGACGGCGTGGCCTTTCGTGGTCCAGAGGTACGCCAAGGACGAGGCGAAGGAGGAGGTCCTCCCCGAGGTGGCCAAGGGGAGGGCCTTTATCGGCATAGGCTCCACGGAGCCGCAGGGCGGCAGCGACGTGGCGTCGTTCCAGACCAAGGCTGTCAGAGAGGGCTCGGTGTGGAGGCTATACGGCGAGAAGAACATGGTGACGGGCGTCACCACCGCGTTGGGCTTGCCCTACGGGGGCGGCGTCGTGGCCATAACGAGGACCGGCCGCCTGGAGGACAAACACAAGGGCATAACGGTGTTCCTCGCTCTCTTGAAGCGCAAGGGCAAGCGGATCGAGGGCTTCGAGCATAAGGACTGGGAGGAGATCGGCCGGCACGGCCTCCCCACGGGCTATTTGAGGTTCGAGGGCCTCCCGGTGGAGGACGCGTTCATGTTGGGCGAGTTGAACGGCGGCTTCAAGATAGCCATGGAGGGCTTCGACTTGGCCCGTACCGTGATAGGCGCGGCCTCAGTGGGGGCGACCAGGTGGTTGCTCGATAAGGGGCTCGAGTGGATAAGGCAGAGGTCCGTCTTCGGCAAGCCCATCGCGTCCTATCAAGCCGTGTCGTTCAAGTTCGCGGAGCTCTACGCCCGCCTCGAGGCGGCTAGACTCGCCGTGTACAAGGCCGCTTGGATCGCCGATAGGTTCTATAAGGGCGATGTCGCGTTCACCATCCGCGACGTGGCCACGGCGGGGGCCATCGCCAAGTACTTAGCCGTTAGTCTAGCCGTGGAGACCGCGCTCGAGGTCATGAAGTGGTTCGGAGGGGCCTCGTACTTCAAGGAGACCAACGTGGCGAGGGTACTCCTCGGCGCTCTCTCCTATTACGTGGGGGCCGAGGGGGCCGAGAACATAATGAAGTTGATAATTGCGAGAAACGTGGTGGGGAAAGAATATGTCTAACTATCCCCAGCTCTCCGAGGAGCACGCGCTCGTGAGGAAGACCGCTAGGGAGTTCGCCGAGAGGAGAGTCGCCCCAGTTGCCAGGAGAATAGACGAGGGCGAGTACCCCCGCGAGTTGTTGCGGGAGATGGGGGATCTGGGGCTCCTCGCCCCGCACATCCCGCAGGAATTCGGTGGCGCGGGGCTCGATTTCAGGAGCCTCGTGGTGGCGGTCGAGGAGATCGCCAAGGTCAGCCCGGCCTTGGCCACCATAGCCGAGGTGCAGGGGTCCATGATAGCTTGGAACCTCTACCACTACGCCACTGAACAGATCAGGGATAAGTGGCTGGAGGACGTGGCCAGGGGGAGGAAGATCGTGGCCTTTGCCTTATCTGAGCCTTGTTGCGGCTCGGACGCGGCGGCCATCCAGACTAAGGCCGAGCGGGTGGGGGGAGAGTGGGCCATCAACGGCGTTAAGTTGTGGATAACCTCGGGCCTATACGCAGACGCCTACTTGGTGGCCGCCAGGACGGGGCCGCCCGAGCTGAGGCATAAATCCATAAGCCTCTTCCTCGTGGAGAGGTCTTCGTGTATAGAAACATCGCCCGTCAAGGTGATGGGCGTGCACGGGACGGGCACGGCCGAGGTCAAGCTCAACAATTGCAGAGTCGGCGATGAGGCCCTCGTCGGCAAGCTCAACGAGGGCTTCCAAGTGGTCTTGGACGACCTAAACAACGGGAGGACTTGTGTGGGCGCCATAGGGCTCGGCATCGCCGAGGCCGCCTTCGAGGAGGCCTATTTCTACACCAAGAAGAGGACCGCGTTCGGGAGGCCTCTCGCGGACTTCCAGATAGTACAACACTATCTAGCAGACATATACGCCCGGGCCGAGGCCGTGAAACACGTCGTCTACACCGCCGCGCTCTACAGAGACTTGAAGGATTCGGCATTCCCCATGTACGCGCAACTGGCCAAGGTGTTGGCGTCTCGCTTAGCCGTCGACGCCACGAGGACCGCGATGCAGGTCATGGGGGGTTTCGGCTACTCCACCGACTCGAGAGTGGAGATGCTCTACCGCGACGCGAAGGCCACTGAGATATATGAGGGCGCCAACGAGGTCATAATGAACACGATATACAAGTTCTTGGAGAAGTTCCTTTAAATCGCCGTCTCTTTGTTTACATGTCTAAAAAAAGAGAGGACTGGCTAGACGCCCTCGAGATCGGCCCGTCCACTAGGAGGAAGCTCGAGGAGCTCGGCGTCATATCGCCGGAGCATCTGCTCGAGTTCACAGTCGACGAGCTCGTGGACGCAGGGATCGAGCCGTCGACTGCCGAAAGGATACTGGCCAAAGCCAGGGAGCTCCTCGGCAGAAGGCCCAAGGCGGTCAAGGCCTCTGAGCTCCTCAAAGCGCAGTACAAGGTCGTCAAGACCGGGGTTGCCGAGTTCGACGAGAAGACCCCTTGGGGCGGCTTGCGGGAGGCTTTCATCTACGAATTCGCGGGGGAGTTCGGCGCCGGAAAGTCCATGTTCGCCCACCAAGTGTCCGTGAAGTCCATCGTCGAGGGGTTCGGCGACGCGGTTTATATAGACACTGAAGGCACCTTCAACGCCGGCTTGGTCGAGAGGATCGCCAGGAGGTTCGGCGGCGATCCAGCGCACGTCCTAGACCGAGTGTCCGTCTACGTGCCCGACAACGTCTCGGCCCTAGAGGCCTTTGTTAAGTACGAGTTGCCAAAACACTTGAAAGAAGGAGCTAGGACTATTGTCGTCGACACAATAACGGCCCTTTATAGGGCCGAGTTCGTCGGCAGGGAGAGCTTGGCGGAGAGGCAACAACGCCTCCATTATCTGATCGATTGGTTCAGGCGCCATGCCAGGGTCTTCAACGCGCTTGTCCTCTTCACGAACCAAGTGATGGACGTGCCCGAGGCGTTCCTCTCCGGCTTGAAGAGGCCGGCGGGCGGCAACGTGTTAGCCCACGCGGTTAACGCCAGGTTCATGATGACGAGGCCCTCGAAACAGAAGGAGGAAGGCCATATGTGGCCCCTCGATGTGCCGGGCATGGCGCCCGACGTGAGGATACAGTATAGACTGTCAGACGACGGCGTGTATTAGAGGCGCGTCGCCGATGAGGGGGGGCACGCGTTTTCCCCCTCCTCGCGCCCGGCGTCGGCCGTTTCGCTTCGCCGTCGGCTTTCATGGAGCGGCAGTAGTCGTCGAGTGGGGAGCTCGCGTACGAGACAGAGCGCCGGGCCTCGTCGATGGGCGAGAGCACGGCGGACATCGCCGTCGTGGAGCCCTATGTCGAGACCGGAGTCGACTCGCTCCGCGTGGCTTTCGGCATGGCCCATGTTGCGTGTTGCCGGCGTGATGAAAAACTTTTATGTCGGCCGCCCGCCGAGGCCATGAACTGGGCGTTGTACGGCATCGTGCTGGGCCTCGTGCAAGGCGTGAGCGAGTGGTTGCCCATAAGCAGCAAGACGCAGATAATGTTCGTCTCGACCTACCTCTTCGGCCTCACCTTCGGCGCGGCCTACGCCTTCGGCTTATTCCTCGAGTTCGCCACTCTGGCCGCTGCAGTGATATATTTCAGAAGGGAGGTGTGGGGCGTATTGAAGGCCCTCGCGTTAAAGGGGACTGAGGAGGATAGGCTGTTGCTCAAGTTTTTGTTGGTGGTGACACTCGTCACCGCGATCGTGGCAGTTCCCATATACCTCTACTTCAGCTCGATATCAGGCCCCGTCGTGGGCGTCCCCATGATCGCGCTGGGCCTCGTCCTCGTGGCGGACGGCCTCTTGATAAAGGCGGCGAGGGGGAAATACGCGCCTCATAAGGATCTCTCATCGCTCAGCTTAAGGGATTTGGTAATAATAGGGATCGCGCAAGGCCTCGCCGCGCTGCCCGGCGTGAGCAGATCGGGGATCACGGTATCGGCTATGTTGTTGTTGGGCGTGAGGCCTAAGGACGCCTTTAGGCTGTCGTTCCTCGCCTTGATACCCGCGGCGTTGGGGGCGTCTGCGCTTTCGTTGCTCGCCTCGCGCCATGAGATCGAGGCGGCGCTCTCGCTACTATCGGCGAGCGGCATAGCAGCCGCGGTCGTCGTCGCGACCGTCGTGAGTCTGTTCACGATAAACGCCTTATTGAGGCTGGCCTCCGGCAAGGCCGTCGTGCCCTTGGTGGTGGGCCTAGGGGCCTTGGCCGTGTTGGGCGGAATCGTCGGGGTCTTGACTGGCTACGGCTGAATCGCCCTTACGGCGAGGACCGCCCTCAAGTACTCGGCGTGGCTCCAGGCGAGCGGTTGCACCGATAGGGGGCTGCCGTCGAACGGGTTTATCTGCTCGGGCAGTAAATACGTGGGGCCGGCCCTCTCCTCGGCCCATTTGATCAACTCCTCGGCCCGCGAAGTTTGGCCCAACGCGGCGTAGTATTCGGCCAGCCACATAGTGGTGATAATCCAGGGGTTGCCCGGTATCCCCGAATAATCGCCGGAGACCCTCTGATAATAATCGCTCTCATACCTGGCAAGTCCCCCTACGCCTTTAACCCAGAGTTTCTCCTCGACGCTCCTAACCGTGGACACAACGCGCGGGTCGTCGGGCTCGAACACGCCGAACAGAGGCAAGGCCAAGAGGCTCGCGTCGACAGTCTCGTCCACCTCGACCACCTTCCCGTCGTCTATCCTAACCGTCCTCACGAAACGGCCAAGCCGTTCGTCGAACATGTGCTCGGCCACAGCCTTCTTGACCTCTTGAGCCGCCGCCCTCCAACGAGCGGCGTCTTCCTCCTCGCCGAGGGTCTCCGCGAAGCGCGCCGCGGCGTTCAGCCCGGCGTATACCGCGGCGGCAGTGAACGCGTGGACTCCGAGCCTCTCCTCCCAGAGGTCGAAGCTCTCGAGCGGCAAGCCGAGCTTCTCGTCCCTGAAGTTGGCCATGAAGTTGGCCATTCGCCTGACGGCGGGATAGGCCTTTTTCAACAAGTCGTAATCCTTAGCCAGCTCCACGTGGCGCCATAGGGCATACACGAAGAGCGCGGTCTCGTCCTCTTGTATGTTCAAGGATTTCCTGCTCCTCGCGGTCCAGGGATGCCACGTAGAGCCCAGAGTTCCGTCCGGATGGTACTTCTGGAAGAAACAACAACCTTCGTCGAGCAACGACAAGGCGAACTCGTAGAACTTCTTGGTGAACGAGGCGTAGCCGTATTCGTCCAACGCCATGGCCACATATGCCGCGTCCCTAGGCCAGACGTATGCGTACGTGTCTAGGTTGAACTTGAGTATATCTGTGTCCAACGAGGCCACCACGGCGCCGTTATCGCCCATATGGGCCATGAGGACCGCTATGGACTGCCCCACAAGCTTCGGATACCGGCCGACGAGGGCCTTCCAGTAGCCCGCGTTCCTCCTCTCGTAATACCCCGGCCTAGCCTTAAGCTCCGCGTGGATCCGCGCCAGCTCCCTCTCGTTCTTGCCCGCGATTATCCAGTAGTAAAAGCTCGGATACGCCACTGATATGGCAGAGTCCACGGAGCCTTGCGCTATGGGGTTCTTCCCCAAGACGCCGTCTTCGCAATCCTTCAGCACCACGCCCATGTCCCTCCTCCCTATGTTGTACTCGTAGAGCTGATGGCTCGCGCCCGCGAGGAACCAGAACCTCTCCTTGTAGTGTATCACAGCGTCTAGATCGGGGTTGTAGTACGCGGTATCCCCTTGCGGCGCTTCCATTATCCTGAAGTCTTGATAGAAGATGACCCTCACGAGGCCCGGCCCTCTTACGTCCACCTTGATCACGTACGCGTCGTGGTGGAACTCCACGAAGCTGGACATCTGTATCTCGAGGCCGTCCCATTTAGCCCACAACCTCGCCGTGAGTCCGTCCATCTCTATCCGCTTCTCCATGGACTCGAGCCAAGCGAACTTCCCGTCGCGCCAAACGCCGATCTTGAACCTCCCCCCGAAGCCGTGGTTGTAGCGGCCTACGTAGGGGTAGTAGAGGTCGGCCACGTAGAAGTTGTTGTCCAGCGTGACGGCCAATCTGCCGTTGCTCAAGACAGCGCTCCTCATAACGAGGACAAGAGCCTCTCTGCGTCCCGCACGTCGGGTATAGCCTCGTTGTCGCCCCTCACCGTCACCACTAACGCGGCCGCCGCCGTCGCTAAGTCCAAGGCGCGCCTCGGCTCGACGCCTGAGAGGTAGAGGGCGACGAAGACGCCGGCCATGGCGTCCCCGGCGCCTGTTGTGTCCTCAACGGGGACGGGGTAAGAGGGCTTGAAATACTTCTCGCCGTCGTGGAAGACGTAAGCCCCCTTTGCCCCCTCCTTGTACAAGAGGACCTCCACGCCCAGCTCTCTGTATTTCTTGTACGCCTCGTCGGGGTCGACGACGCCGAGCACGATGCGCGTGTCGTCCGGGTCCGTGATCAACACCCTCACGCCCATGCGCAAAGCCCTCAGCACGGCCTCTCTGGCATCCTCGAGCCGCCGCCATAGAGCCGGCCGTATGTTAGTATCGAGGGTCCTGGCCTTGGCCAACTCGAACGCCCTATAAACCGCAGCCCTAGCCGATTCGCTTATCGCGAGCGTTATCCCCGTCGAGTGGACCGCGTCGGCGGTCTTCACGTACTCCTCGTCCACGTCGTCTGGGGAGAGCTTGCTCCCGGCGCTGCCCTTTCGATAATACACGAGCACGGACCTCCCCGGCACGGGGTAATGCCTCTGGACGAAGTAAACGCCAGTGGGCGCCTCCTTATCGACCCTTACGCGTGATACGTCTACTCCTCTGCCCCTCAAGTACTCCAAGATGTTCCTCCCGAATTCGTCGTCCCCGACCCTAGCTATTAGGCCGCAATAGGCCCCCGCCATGATCGCCGCTATGCAGAAATTAGCCTCGGAGCCAGCTACGTGTTTCTCGAAATAATTAACGTACCTAAGAGGGCCAGGCGTAACGGCGTTGAGCTGTATTAAAGGCTCGCCCAATGCAACAAGGCGGGTCATAGCCTAAGCGCCTCCCTTATCCTCGACACGGCGGCGGCGAGCTTGGCCTTGTCCTCGCCCTCGAGCGGGTATATGGGCGGCCTCGGCTCGCCCACGTCGTAGCCCTGGAACGCCTTGATTAGCTCGTACACCGCAGAGGAATAGCCCAGAGGCCTCGCCGCGTCCAAGATCTCGTTTATGGCGAACTGGAGGCGTTTGGCCCTCTCTAGATCCCCGGCCCTCACGGCCTCTCTGATCCCGACGAGGACCTCCGGCACGTAGTTGGCCGATGAGGCCACGACTCCGTCGAGCCCCACCGCGAAGGAGGCCAACACCAATGAGTCGGAACCGTTGTAGGCCTTGATGTCCGGCATAAAGCGCTTGTAGGCCAAGGTGTGGGCTATGTCCTCGTTGGTGTCCTTGACGCCTTTGAGACAGCCTATCTCCTTGGCCATCCTCGCGTCGACGTCTCTGCCGGTCGCGGCCGGGTAGTTGTAGAGATATACTGGGAGGCTCGTCGCGGAGCATATGTCCTTGAAGTACTTCGCGATCTGCCGCTCTGACAGCCGCGGGAAGTAATAGGGCGGGACCGAGGCCACGGCCTCAACGTCGAACCTCTCGGCGTGTTTGACGAGGGCCAACACGTCGTCTAGGTTGAGAGCCCCTACTTGGAATATGATCCTCTTAGCCGCCGAGGCGGCTGCCTCCAACAAGGCCCTGCGCTCCTCGACGCTCAAAGCGGGCCCGAGCCCTGTGGTCCCCGCCACGAACACGGCGTCGACGCCCTTCTTGGCGATGTTCCTTATGTGAGCTACGAAGGCCTCTAGATCGAGCTTGCCGGATTTGAATGGGGTCACTACCGGCGCTATTATGTCCACGTAGTGTTGGTGGCGATTTTTAAAAACATTTTCAGTACTCAACATGGCGAAGATAGCTGAGATAGAGCCCATAGTCCTCTACGAGGGGGAGGCGGACGCGCGCTGGTCCTCTTACTCGATACTCGTGAGGGTGGTCACGTCGGACGGCAGAGTGGCCTATGGGGAGGCCGTCCCCACGTTGAGGGTCCTCCCCGTGGTCTCGGCGGTGAGGCAAGTGGCGAAGGCCTTCGTGGGGAGGGACGCGCACGAGATAACCGCCGCTTTCTACGAGTGGTACAGACAAGACTTCTTCCTCTCGCGCTCCTTCGAGGGCGCCACGGCCCTCAGCGCTATAGACATGGCGCTCTGGGACCTAAAGGCCAGAGAGTTCGGCGCCCCCCTCCACGAGCTACTGGGAGGCGCCTTAAGGGGCCGAGTCCCCGTCTACGCCAACGGCTGGTACGGCGGATGTAAGGACCCGTCGTGTTTCGCCGAGAGGGCCAAAGAAGTGGTCAAGAGGGGCTACTCGGCGCTTAAGTTCGACCCGTTCGGAGACGCCTTCAACTACATAACGGCTAGGGGGCTGAAAAAGGCGGAGGATATAGTGAGGGCCGTCCGCGAGGCCGTCGGAGATGAGGTGGATATACTCATCGAGCACCACGGGCGTTTCGACGCCAACGCGGCCATAGAGATAGCCAAGAGGCTCGAGCCCTACAGCCCCTACTTCATGGAGGAGCCTGTACACCACGAGGACTTGGAGGCGTATAGGAAGTACAAGGCGTCTACCTCTTTGAGGGTCGCCATGGGCGAGAGGCTCATAAGCGCCAAGGAGGCGCTCCAGTACTTGGCGGAGGGGTTAGTGGACGTGATACAGCCCGATGCTTGTAACATAGGCGGCGTCACGGGAAGCCTCAAGGTCGCGACGCTCGCCGAGGCGTTCAGCGTCGAGGTCTCGTACCACAACGCGTACGGCCCCGTCCAGTTCGCGCTCGAGGTACAGCTATCCGCCGTGACGCCCACGCTTTATAGGCTAGAGTCCTTCTACGACTACTGGCCCCAGTGGAAGAGGGACCTCATAGGGGATCCCTTCGAGGTCGTCGACAGCGCCGTGGAGGTCCCCAAAAGGCCCGGCATCGGCGTAGAGGTGAACGAGAAGATGGTGGAGAGATACAAGGCGGAGCCCGCCGAGATACAGCCCACAGAGGAGCCCGTGTGGGTGGTCAAGGGGACTTGGTGAGTCAGCCTGGTTTAGGACGCGTCACCAGTCGGCGCCGCTTCTTTCATCACGTCCTTATAAAAGGTTTTATAGAATGGATATAGTGGTTTCGATGGTTAAGTACCTCAAAGGCGAGCTCATCACCGTGATCGAGGCCTACGATAGGGCGGGTCAACAAGTGGGCGTGATGTTGATAGGGGCCGAGGAGTGGGGGGATAGGGCCCTTCCTATAATAATAGGTAGCTCCGAGATGATCTCGATAAAGAAAGGGCTCGGCGAGATAGACTTCCCCCGCCCCCTCAGCCACGACTTGTTCATGGAGATACTGGAGTCCTTGGGCGCGGCGGTGGACAGGATAACCATCGACGCTATGATAAACGGGACGTACACCGCCACTGTGTACATCAAGGACAGCTCAGGCAAAATACACTCCTTCGACGCCCGCCCCAGCGACGCCGTCGCGCTAGCCGTTAGGGCCGGAGCCCCCATATACGTCGCCGAGACGTTATCGACTTACGCAGAGGATGTATCGCAGTATATACGCCCGCCCAGCGGCAAGATAGAGGATTGATACTTAATAATCCGCGAATTCTCTGAATCGTGGACGATATAGACAAGAAATTATTGGAATTGCTCCAGATAGACGGCAAGAAGACGTTACAAGAACTCGCCGAAGCCGTGAACCGCCCTAAGACCACCATCGCCTCGAGGATAAAGAGGCTCGAGGACAAGGGCTATATAATGGGCTACAAGGCCGTCGTGAACCCCTTCTTGCTCGGCTATCAAGTGTTGGCTTTCGTCATGGCCAGCGTGAGGAGGGGCGAGACGAGGGGCGAGAAGCCGCTCCAGGAGCAGTTAGCCGAGAAGATCTTGGCGGACTGCTCTGGCAAGAGCGATTTGCCCTTCGTGGAAGAAGCTTACATCATCACGGGGCCCTATGACCTCCTCCTGAAAGTCTGGGCCCGCGATATAAAACAGCTCTCTACCTTCTTGGTGTCGTATTTGGCCTCGATCCCCGACATACAACGCACCGAGACGTTGATGGTGCTCGAGATAGTCGACGATTGGCGCCGCCGCTATATGCCGGTTATCGCCACTTCTTGACGGGAAAATTTATAACGGGTCCCGAACCCCCTCTCGTGTCAAGGCGGAGGAAGATGTACTATTACGAGGAGACCCCTCTAGCCGCGATGGGCCGAACGCCCGCCGAGGCTAGAGTTTATAGTTACGTGGAGTGCTCGACGGTCGAGAAATCGCCGACCGCCCTCACCGTCATGTGCAAGCCAAACACGCTCATTAAGGTCTACAAACAAGAGGGCGAGGGCGTCGAGTACATCGTCGAGTTCACGGATACCGATACGGGCCTCACGGAGAAGTACAGAGTCGACCTCTCGACCGCCGTCGTTATAAGGAGGTATCTCGAGTCCCGTTCAAAGTAATGTATATAAACTATTGACAGATATATTGATATGGAGGCATTAGTATTCATAACAGTAGACGTAGGCGCCGAGGATACAGTCATGGAGCAACTAGCCAAAGTGCCCGAGGTATCGGCTGTGTTCTTCGTCTACGGCCCCTACGACTTAGTGGTCAAGCTAACCGCAGAGGACGCGGAGAGGCTGAGGGCGATAATAAGGGATAAGATAAGGAAGATATCGGGCGTCCGCTCGACCACTACGCTGATAGTGGCCAAGACCCTTCAACGGGCGGGTCCGCCCTATTAATGTGTAGATTTTATATATATTCAGGAGTTCCCAAGGCAGACCTCTACAGGGCCTTAAGGCTGGCAGCTGAGAGAGATCCCTATGCGCCTCGGGGTTTCCGGCACGGGGACGGTTGGGGATACGCCGTTTATTTAATGAACGGATCCGTGGCCTACTACAGATCTGGGTCTGCCATATGGAGAGACCCGCACGTGCCTCCGCTGGGCGTCGCCGGCCTCTCCCACGCCCGCGCCGCTTCCCCGGGCGAGCCGGTAGGCGTCCTCTACTCGCACCCCTTTCAAGCATATACCCTCGACGGGAGGATCTTGTACGTGGCCCATAACGGATCGGTGGACAAGCACAAGATAGGGCGCCTGCTCGGCGTGGACCCATCCCGTTTTTCGGACAGCTGGGTCTTGGCGATGTTCCTCGCCTCGCGTTGGGACGATCCGGAGGGCGCGTTGGCGGAGGCCGTCCAGTACGTCAAGACGGCGTTGAACTTGGCCGTGATGGAGTTGCCGGGGCCGAGGCTATACGCCTATAACTACTTCAAGCTGTCGGAAGAAATGAGGGGGCGCGAGGAGTACTATAAGCTGTACAGAGTAGCGGGCGAGGGCTGGGAGGCCGTGGTCTCCTCGTCGCTCGTTAGGCATCTGGAAGGGCGTGTAGAGCCTCTGGAGCCGGGGAGGCTATACGCCTTGCCTGCCCACGGCCTCTAACGCCTTGGCCGATTCGAGCTCGTCCTCTAAATACCACTCGAGCACTGCGTCTTTCCTCTCCGCTATTTTCATCGCAACGGCGAAGGCCTTATCCCATTTTTTGTACTCGCCCAAGAGCGTCCAACCTTGGGCGAGGAGCGCGAGGTCCTCCTCCCTCTTAGTTATCAGAATCCTCTTCCCGTCGCTTAAGAGGCGGAACATGTATACGTGCATCTACTTCTTTATAAGGCGGAGAATTACGCAAGAGAGTTTAACTCTAAGTACGCAGAAAGTTTTTAGGAAGTCAGTGATGAGGCGCGTGAGGCGGCGTGGATGGCCGGGACTCGATCGCTGACCTACAGAAGATGGCCGAGAGAAAGGCCACCTTGGCGGCGTCCGCCAAGAACGGGATAATCCATAAGCCGACCAATATCAAGGGGATCGTGTAAGCGAAAACAGCCGCCGACGCCAGAAACAACGCAGATAAGGCCGGCGCCTCCTCCCTCAGCTTCCTGTACACGAAATAGCCCATGACGGGCTCGCCCAAATACGATACGGAGATCGCGATGGCGCCGACGAATAGGCGGAGCGCGAGCGCGACGACGCCCGCCGCGGCGAGGCCTATCACGGGCGGCCCGAGCAACTTGAAGGCCTTACTCCCTAACGCCTTGTCGAAATTACGATATACGTAAATAGCTATTAACACCAACACGGCCATTACGGCCAAGTTGACAGGGGCGAAGAGGCCGAGGTAATACGCGGAAGGGACCACGACGAGTATCAAGACGCCTGCGACTATGCTGCCTACCACGCCCCTTTTGATATATTCATCCATGCCATGCCCGTGTTGGGTATTAATAACTCGAGAAAGGCGCACAACATAGAGGCCCAGCCCAGGCGTCGGAAACGCGTCGGCCGCGTTGACCGACGTCGCTGTATAGGCCACGAGCCCTACGACCGAACAAGCGCAGACCAATGCTCATCCCGGCTTGCGCCCTAGCGATGCCGAGCTGCGGCGGCTCGCCGCACGTCTGCCGTCGGGCTAGCCGCTGGGCCGTGACGGGGACGTTATGGTGCAGAATTAGCACTATTCGCCACTTGGAAAAAACTAAGCCCCTACATCGTTGTGGAGGCTATAGAGGTCCCCGGCTGTCCGAACGGCGGCTTGTTCGTTGCCTCCTATTTAATGGAGAAGAGGCCCAAGTCGGCGAAGTTCCTAGTCCCCGACGCCGAGTGCGTCGCTGTTTTGAGGCTGATACTCCCCCATCTAGGCTATGCCAGCAAGGCGGCTAGATCGGACAAAGGCTGGATCGTGGAGGTGAATATGGTCTAGGCTTTTCTCCGCGCACCTCTCGCAACTCTTGCCTTCAGTGGAGGGCGCCGGGCTGCGGCGTAAGAGCCCGTCGGGAGTTAGAACTCGGCCACGACCTCGCCCGTATCGGGCAACTTCTTATAGCCGGGCGGCAGATCGCCCGCCGCCTTCAACGCGTCTATCAGCGGCCTCGCCCTCTCTAACGCCTCTTTTCTGATCAGGAGGTCGTAGACCTCCCAGCCGACCGATATGAAGTCGAGCCCGTACAGCTCGGCGGCGTATCTTATCGCGAGGCCCACGTCCGCTCTGCCCTGGGCCACAGCCGCCGCGACGGCCGTGTGGGTCCTCACCTCGTAGGTATATCCTCTTATGGACTTGACAAGCTCCTCGAGCGGCACGCCCTTGGCTTGGGCTATTCCGCTCAGCTGTATGTCGAGGAGAGTCCTCGTGCCGGTCCCCTTGGGCCTATTAACCATGACCACGTCTCGCCTCAAGAGGTCCTCGAACCCCTTTATCCCCTTGGGGTTTCCCTTTGCCACTACGAGTCCTTGCTCCCTCGCAAAGCCTCTGACCAACACGGCGCCCTTCACGCCCAGTTTTCTAATGACGGGGACGTTGTATTCGCCTGTCTCGGCGTCCAACATATGGGTCCCGGCCAGATCGGCCTCCCCCCTCTTGACAGCCAATATGCCGCCCATGGAGCCGACGTAGACCGCCTTGACGTCGAACTGCGCAAGTATCCTGTCGAGGAGTATGTCGTTGCTGCCTATGAAGTACAAGGAGGCGGGGCGGTACCGCTCGAAGAGCCTCACCTCCACCTCCTCCCCCTCGTCGAGGTACTCGACGTCTTCGGGTATCACGATATAGCCGTCGGCCCTTGCGAGGACCGATATAGCCCCCGACTCCGCATTTAGAGGATATGCCGCGAGGCCCTTGCCGGTGTTTATCAACACCACTGGGTAAAGGGAGCGGCGCCCCTTCGCGCCCTCGGTCCTTATGGACAACCTAGCCTTGTAGGTCACGGGCGGCTCAGGCCTCAGACATTGCATGGCCAATATAGCCGGCCTAACAACTGCGTGGAATATCATCAAGGCGCTCGAGGGATAGCCGGGGAGCCCCACGACGAGCTTCCCACCTACATCTGCGGCGACAGTCGGCTTGCCGGGCCTGACCTTTATCCCGTGGAAAAGCGTGGTCCCCAGCTCGCCCAGTACTCTGTACGTCAAGTCGGCCATGCCGGCGGACGTGCCGCCCGATATGAGGACCAAGTCCGCCTTCGCGAGCGCCTCCTCCAAGGCCCTCCTATACGCCGAGAGATCGTCCGGCACTCTGCCGAGTATCAACGGGATCCCGCCCGCCTCCATCACGGCGGCCGCTATGGAGAAGGTGTTCACGTCGTACAGCTTGCCGGGCCTCAACGGCGCGCCGGGCTCCTCGAGCTCGTTGCCCGTGGATATGATGGCCACCTTCGGCTTCTTGTAGACCTTGACCCTTCTGAGGCCGGCTGCCGCCAAGACGCCTATCTCCCTCTGCGTTAGCCTCGTGCACCGCCTCAACAAGAGCTCGCCGGCCGAGAAGTCGGAGCCCGCCGGCATTATGTTCTCGCCTGGGTATGCGGATCTGTAAATAGTCACAACGCCGTCCTTCTCAGAGGTGTACTCGACCATCACGACCGAGTCTGCCCCTCGAGGCACCGGGGCGCCCGTGGCCACCTCAGCGGCCTCCCCCCTCGAGAGCTCGAAGCCAGGGAAATCGCCCGCCTCTACTCTGCCCCTTAAACGGAGCGAGACCGGCGCCAGCTCGTTGGCTCCGGCCACGTCGGCCGACAAGACCGCATAGCCGTCGACGGTGCTCCTGTCAAACGGCGGGACGTCCACGGGCGAATATACGTCCTCGGCGAGGACTCGGCCGTACGCCTCCTCCAAGGACGCCTCCTCGACGCCCAGAGGCCTCGCCCTTCGTAGAAGCTCCTCGACGGCCTCGTCAAGGGTTATGAGCTCGTGGAATATGACCCGCTTCTCCACGGCGTTTTCCAATCCCATATTTTAGGCTAACTCGGAAGGCGCGGGGTTGGCTAAAAATTTAAAATATATATTCTTGTCATGGGACAACTCGAAAGGAGGGCCAGAAAGCCGTTTGTGTTCAAATCGGCTTATTACATCTCGCTGTACACCAAGAAAAGGGCGCGCAACTTGAAGGAACTAGTCCAAGGAATAAAGGAGGCGGATCCAGGCGCGTTGTTCCACCACGTCTTCCACACGGTCTTCGCCAAGCACCTCATGCGCCCCTACTTCTCCAACGACTTCGCCGTGTGGGTCGCCGAGGAGCTAAACGACGAGGACTTGGCCATAGAGCTTTCGAGCATATCGGGCGCCGAGCCCGCCACGATAGAGGATATAAGGAGGGAATTGCTCTCCATACTGGAGCCCAGAGCCGACGAGAGGCCAGCGAGAAGGGAGTTCGTGTTCGTCAGCATGGTCCCCGTGCCCTACGACGTTGGCCTCAAGGCGGAGACCCTAGCGGAGTTCCTCGACGCCGTGGGCGCCGCCCCCGCCGACTCGGTGGCCTACCACTTCGTGACCAGGAGGGTCCTCGACGGAATCGGCAGAAACGAGTTCTCTAAATGGCTGGAGGAGGAGTTCGGCCTAATCGAGGCGGCGGAGGCCCTCTCGAGGATAGACCCGTTGGTATTCAATAACGAGCACGAGTTAAAGGCCGAGATAGTAAGAGTGCTCGAGGAAGAGTTGCTATGATAGAGCGCTACGTGGAGTTCGTAGGGGAGCACGAGCTGAACGCCGTATTCAAATACGCCGAGAAGCTCAAGGACTTGTCTATACTGCACGTGAACTCCACGGCCGCGGGGGGCGGCGTGGCGGAGATCCTCCACAGGCTCGTCCCGCTCATGAGGGAGTTGGGCCTCAACGCGGAGTGGAAGGTGATAAGGGGGGACACGGAGTTCTTCACTGTCACGAAGACGTTCCACAACGCGCTCCAGACGGGCAAGGGCGAGGTGCCCGACGAGTACTTCAGGATATACGAGAAGTGGCAAGAGATCAACGCGGGGGAGGTGCCCTTGGATTACGACGTGGTGTTCATACACGACCCGCAGCCGGCCGGTCTCATAAAGTACAAGAAGAGGGGCACGTGGATATGGCGTTGTCATATAGACATCAGCAATCCGCATCCCAAGGTCTGGGGCTTTTTGAAGCGCTACGTGTCGCAATACGATGGCATGATAGTATCGATACCGGAATTCGCCAGGGACGACCTAGACATGCCGCAGATGGCCATACCGCCGTCGATCGACCCGCTCAGCCCCAAGAACATCCCATTGCCCGAGACCACGGTGCATAGGATCGTGACCCGCTTCGGGGTGGATCTAGACAGGCCCATTGTCCTACAAGTCTCCAGATTCGATAGGGCGAAGGACCCCGTAGGCGTCATAGAGGCGTATCGCTTGGCTAAACGCCACGTGCCGAGCCTCCAGTTGGTCTACTTGGGGAGCCCCGCGACGGACGACCCCGAGGGCGAGGTCGTCTACCAAGAAACAGTGAAGGCGGCCGGAGACGACAAGGACATACACTTGCTCATGCTCCCGCCGAATAGCCACGTGGAGGTCAACGCCTTCCAGAGGGCCGCCACTGTGGTGATGCAGAAATCCATAAAAGAGGGCTTCGGCCTCACGGTGAGCGAGGCGCTCTGGAAGAGGAGGCCCGTCATAGGAGGGAACACAGGCGGTATAAGGATACAGGTGATCAACGGCGTCACGGGCTTCTTGGTGGACAGCCCCAAGGCCGCGGCCCACTACTTGGTCTACTTGTTGAGGAACAAGAAGGCCAGGGAGGAGATGGGCGAGGCCGGCCGCGAGCACGTGAGGCGCAACTTCCTCATAATCCAAGAGCTGAGGCGCTACCTCATGGCTATTCTATTCTTGACGAAGCGCTATGCCAGTTAGCCGCGTTTAAGCGCTCCCTGGCCTCTTTCGTGAAGACCTCTTGCGCTGCGGCGATGGGGATTAAGGCCAAGAGGAACATGGCGGTCGCTATGTCGAAGTTTATCGAATAGGCCGTGGAGGAGGGCACCGTGAAGAACGCAGTGTAGGCTCCGATAGAGTATAACGCAGTTGTGGAGAACGTGGTCAACACGGTCCCCGCAACCGCGGGAGCTATGGCCGATCCTAAGTTCCTGAAGACCGTGTTCAAGCCGGCCGCCGCGCCTAGCCTATACCTGGGCACTGAGAACATTAACAGGTTTATGAGCGATACGTTGAGGAGCGCTAAGCCCAAGAAGCCCATGGACATGTAGCCTATGAGCCTCCAAACGCCGGAGTAGGCGTAGGCCGACGCCAGCTGGAACGCCAGCACGGCCAACACCGCGCCTACTACTGACATCTTCTTCGCGCCGACTCTCCACAAAAGCCTGCCCGCGATGGGGGCCCCGATCACTTGGACTATCGCAGTGGGGGTTATGTAGAGGCCCGACTCCAATATGGAGAGCCCGTAGCCGTAGGGGGGCGGCATCTCGAAGAGGTAGGAGAGGTTCTGGCTGCTCATCTGGAAGGCGTAGGCCACCATGAGGATGGCGACTGTAGCCGCTACGACGTTCTTGTTCAAGATATCCCTGGGTATGAACGGCTCGCTCGTCGTGATTTCCTGCACTGTAAAGGCGAAGGCGGAGGCCGCGGCCAACGCGAAGAGCGCGAGGGTTTGGCCCGACGTCCAGCCCCAGTTTGGGGCCTCCGAGATCCCGATGAGGAACGAGGACGTGGCGAGGGCGAAAAGGCCTATTCCTAAGTAGTCGACGCGCCTCGGCGTCCTGTATCTGCTTTCCCTTATGAAAACAGCTATGAGGACAGTCAACATGACTGCGAGGGGGGTCACGGTGTGGTACGTGGTACGCCAGCCGAAGTACTGGCTGATGTACGCGCCGAGAGGCATCGCAACGATGATGCCGACGCCGAACATGGCGCTGACTAGGCCTTGAGCTGTAGGGACCATCTCCGGCGGGAACTCCTCCCTTATCAGCGAGAACGCGAGGGGGAACATGGCCATGCCGAGGCCTTGGAGGGCTCGGGCCAACAAGAGCAATGGAAAAGTCGGCGCATATCCGGTGAACGTGACCGCGATGGAATAAATGGAAAGCACTAACACCAAAATCTTCTTCTTGCCGTACATATCGCCAAGGCTCCCGAAGAGCGCTGCGCTGATAGTGCCCACTATTAGGTATATCGTGAGGATCCAAGAGGCCTCGGCCGGCGTGATGTTGAACTCCTCTTGTATTTTCGGCAACGACGGCATGAGCATGGCCTCTGTGTACATCACCACTAACGCGACTGAGCCGAGCAGGGGGGCGGCCCTCCACGCGTACCTGATGTCGTACGCCTCGGATCTACTCGATATATCGAAAGCCATGAAGCCCGAAATAAGTCCACGTAATAAAGCTTCCGCCGCGTCTGCACTTATATATAGAGAGTCTAGAAAATATCATGGACCCGGAGATCGCGAAGATCTTGGCTGGTGTTGGCTCCATACTCGCCGCAGCGGGGCCCTTAATGCATGGCGTAGTCGGCATCGTCGGCGTTGTGTTACTCTTGGTAGGCCTTATATCGCTCGCCGATTATTACGGCGACCAGTCCATGAGGAACGACGCCGTTTATTGGTTCATATATGCCGTAATAGCAGTTATCGTATTGGCTATCGGCGCCTCTGTTGGGGTGTTTTCGCTAGGCGTGCTCATGTCCGGGCACCTCTTGGCGAGCTTGTTGACGTTGGCTGGCGTTATTGTCGTCGTAGTAATAGCGTGGATATTCTACCTCTTATCGGCTAAGAGGTTCAGAGGCGCCATGTCGGCAATGGCCAAGAAGAGCAACGAGGGCCTCTTCGAAACTGCCGGCACGCTTTACTATTGGGGCGCTGTATTGACAATAATCATCGTTGGGCTAGTCTTGCTGTTCATAGCCTATATCCTCGCCGGCGTTGCCTTCCTTATCATGAAGACGCCAACAAAGGCCTAATGAAAATAGAACAAGTTTTATAATAAACTACTTAATTTTGATTAATTATATATCAATTTTCCTAATACAACAGTTATTTTATTTAGGTATATGTAAAGTGGCATAACGAATAAATAATTCATTAAAAATAAAATTTCCATGGCTCGCGGGATATCGCGTACAACTACAATAACGATCGCCGTTGTCGTGGTGGTGATCGTCGCCATCCTCGTCGCGTATTACGCCTCGCGGCCGCCCGCCCCCGCTCCGCCGACCACCTCCTCGCAAACGCCCTCGGCAACCTCCTCGGCTACTTCCGCTACGACGGCTCCGACCACGACCTCCACGACCACGGCTCAACAAGTACTCGTGGTCTACGGCCCTTGGGGCACTAACACGCCGGAGGGGAAGATATTCCAGCAGTTGATCTCCAAGTTCGAAACAGAGTACAACGTGAAGATACAATACGTCGGCACCACGGACTACACCACCATCGCGCAACAAATAACCAGCGGCACCCCTCCGTTTGACGTAGTGATATTCGCGCCGGTAGGCTTGGCCAGACAACTCGCCGAGGGAGGCTACCTCACCGACTTAACGCCCTATCTACAACAGAGCGGCCTCCTAAACCAGCTCATACCGTACTATCTCCAGCCCGTCAACGTCAGCGGCCACATATACGGAGTTCCCGTCGACGCTTGGAGCAAGCCCGGCATATATGCATACGTGCCCACTATGCAGAAATACGGCATACCTATGCCCACCGAGGTGAGCCAGAGGTGGGACTGGGGCCAGTTCTTGAGCTATATAGATAAGCTCAAGAACAGTGGCGTTGTGCCCATCGGCACTGGGGCTGCCGACCAGTGGCCTCTGGTAATAATATTCGAGCCCATTGTCTTCTCGCTGGGAGGCAAAGACTTGTACTACGCCATCATGTGCCACAAGATCAGCTACACGTCGCCCATAGTACAGCAAGCCTTTGAGTTCTACTTATCCCTAGTGGCGTCGGGCGCCTTCGGGCCCACGTCCTTCGCGGCCAGCCAGCACTTCGTCGATGTGTACGCGTTGATGAAGAACGGGACCGTGGCCATGTACTTCATGGGCGATTGGACTCCGTTCTTCAACAACAACTACACTGCGTTTATGCCCATCATGGCGCCGTCCATCAACCCGCAGTTGGCTAATCAGTACTTCGTGGTGACCGGCGGCGACTGGGCCCTAGTGCCCAAGAACGTGCCTCACAACAAGGACTTGGCGATACAGTTCGCCTTGTGGCTAGCCTCTAAGGAGTTCCAAGAGGAGGTCCTAAAATCCGGCTGGAGGGCCGCGTCGCCCAATAAGGCCGCCATGGAGGACGCCCTTTCCGGCAAGATATCGGTGCCGCCGGCCAGCAAGGTCGTCATGTCTTGGCTAGTCCAGTTCAGCGAGAACTTGTTGCCTGACATAGCCGACAACATGCCGCCTCAGTTCGAGCAACAAGTATTCTGGCCGACCCTCGCCAAGATGCTGTCAGACCCCAAGAACTGGCTGACCTACTTGGAGCAGATGGAGGAGTTGGCCAATAGGCTATATAACCAGACTAATTGGGACGCCACATATCCCTTATGCCAAGGCGTGACGTACACAGGTTCCTCCGTCTACACAGGCCCAATGTACAACATCACCTCGATATTGACGGCCGCCGGCATACCCATCCCCGAGTGGCAGAAATAGCGATGGCCAATAGGTTTCTGTACTTCCTCGTTTTTTCTCTCGCCGGCCTCATCTTCCTTTCAGTCTACATAATATATCCCCTGATTCTCGACGTAGTGTCGAGCTTCACCAACTGGGGCCCCGTCGCGAATTGGTTTACGCAATCGTTTAAGTTCGTCGGCCTTCAGAACTACGCCTATTTGTTCACCGATCCCCTCTTCCTCGAGTCCTTTTACACCAACCTCATTTGGCTCGCAATCAACGTCCCCGTCTCCATGTTCCTCGGAATGCTCTTTGCCTTGTTAATGACCAACGAGCACACAAGGGGCGCGCGCGCTTTCAGGACTTTGATCTTCGCCGCGATGGCGATACCTCCAACGGTGGCCGCGTTCATGTTCGGCTATATGTTGTTCGCGGCCAACACGGGCTTCATAAACGCCGTATTCTTCGACAATAGGCTAAATGTCTTCGGCCTCTATTGGCCCGGCCTCCTTATGATGATTCTGGTAACTATTTGGAGCTCAACGCCTTTGGCCACGATAATTTACATGGCCGGCATTTCGACAATACCGAGGAGCATCCTCGAGGCGGCTTGGATAGACGGGGCGCCGCTCCTCACTAGGTTCACGAAGATATACTTGCCGTTGTTAAGGCCAGCGCATGTGGTCTCCTTTGTCTTGTTGTCGATACTAACCCTAAAGGTATTCGACGTAGTGTACACGCTTAGGGCTCCCGGCGGGAGCTCGGTTATGTTGTACTACATGTACCAGAACTATTCCTACGGCGCTTGGGGCTACGCAAACTCGGTAATAGCGGTTATATCGGCTATAGTAATCGCCATGGCGATACCCATCGTGTTGATGATGTTCAGGAGGAGATGAAGGTCCAGACGGTGATATATACGCTACTCGCCGCGCTGGTGGCCATAGCGTGGATCTTCCCGTTGATAGCTACGATATTCGCCTCGGTAACCCCCTACGAGACGGCCGTGCTCTACGGCTGGTGGGGATTTAGGGCGTTCACCGACAAAAATTACATCGAGCTCATCGAGGGGCACATATACCGCTACGTGTTGAACAGCTTAGCCATAGCGGCCTCGGCGACAGCCCTCCCGATAGTCTTAGGCATGGCGCTCGCCTTCTCCATCAGAAGGCGCCACATACCCGGCGGCGATATATGGGCTCCGATATTGTACCTCCTCCAGATCTTGCCCCAACAAGCCGTGACGACTCCCATCTTAGGCCTCTACAACATGGCCCAGTGGATAATGCAGTCGTACTTGGGCGTCGTGTTGGTCCACACAGCCTTCGCGCTGCCTTGGGTGACCTTCTTCTTCTATAACTTCCTCGCCTCTTTGCCCAAGGAGCTCGTCGAAGCAGCCGAGATAGACGGGGCCTCCGATTTCAGGCTCTTTGCAAACGTCGTGTTGCCGGTGATGACCACCGCCATTATCAGCGTCGCCGCGATACAATTCGTCTTCGTCTACAACGACTTGTACTTCGGGCTTGTCTTCATAAGGAATCAGTCGTTCTTTCCCGTCACGGTGTTCATAGCCAACTCGGTCTCCGCATATTTCGTCAACGTCTCCTTGATGGCCGCCGCGGCCGCCGTCGCCGTGTTGCCCCCAATTATAATATTCTTGGCGTTGCAGAAGTACTACGTGACGGGGATATTGGGCGGCTTCATGAAGGGCTGACGAGCGTTACCTATCGGCCTCGGGCGGGAAGTATCCAAACGACATATAGATAGCGGGCAAGTCCGCCAGCCTGTAGCCCTTCATGGCCTCCACCATGGGCTTCAGATTACGCCAACTGGGCGTCACGAACCTTACGCGTCTGAGATACGGCGAGCTCGTCGCCGAGATGAAGACGTAGGAGGCCCCCCTCGTCATCTCTACTAGTCCGTGGTATTCGCCGGGCTCCGGCCTCAACTGGGTCAAAACGCCGAAAATCCCGGCCACGTCGCCTCTCCTGAAATGGGGCGAGAGCGCCACCAACGCCTCGTCGATTATGTCGCCGTCGGGCAAGGCCTTGAGCGCCTCCTCGATGTACTCTAAGGAGGCCCATATCTCCGCCAACCTCACCGAGGCGCGCGCAGCGGCGTCGCCCGCCTTCTCGACGATGATTCTCGGCTTGATCGCCTCGTAGTAGTCGTAGGGCGAGGCCGTCCTCACGTCATAGTCTATGCCGGAGGCCCTGGCCGGCGGCCCCACGGCGCCTAGCTCCGTGGCCTTCTTCGCGTCCAACACGCCCACGCCCTCCAGCCTCATCTTGACCAAGGAGTTCTTGAGGAAAAGGGCCTCGAAGTCCTTGAGAGACGACTTGAGCTTCGCCAACAGCCTTTCAATTGCCTGCCTCCCGTCCGTCGTGAGATCCCGCCTTACTCCTCCGGGAATCGGGTAAGCCGACGTTGTCCTCGCGCCCGTTATCTTGGCTTGGACTTCGGCTATCATGTCGCCCATGCCGAAGCCCCACATAAAGGCAGTTGAATGGCCTATGAATATGCC
Source organism: Thermoproteus thermophilus (assembly GCF_055392855.1). Classification (NCBI taxonomy): domain Archaea; kingdom Thermoproteati; phylum Thermoproteota; class Thermoprotei; order Thermoproteales; family Thermoproteaceae; genus Thermoproteus; species Thermoproteus thermophilus. The sequence continues at coordinate 967,128 of NZ_AP042466.1, read as the reverse complement.
GTGTAGCGCCAGGTCATATAAGTGGGTCCTTATTCTGCCCAGCTCGGCCATTATGGACCTCAACGCCTTGGCCCTAGGCGGAGGCTGAAGGCCTAACGCCTTCTCCACGGCGTGTATATACGCCAACATGGCATGCGTGCTGTCCATTATGGCGACTTTTTCCAGTAGGGGCGGGACCGTCCAGAAGGGCCTCCGCTCGGCCAACTTTTCAACTCCTCTGTGGACAAAGCCGGGGTCCGGCCTCACGTCCACTATTATATCCCCGTCGAGAACTACGAAGAGCCTCATATGGCCCGACCCTGGATGTTGGGGCCCCACGACGAGCACTAGCCCTTTCTCCCCAGGCGCTAGCTCCTCCTCCCTCTCCACGAAGAACGTGAAGCCGGGCCTCTTGTCAAATGGCCACTCCTTCGTCATAGTTTCTCTATCTTCCTCTGGGCCTCCTCTATCGCCTTGAGCAACGCCTCGGGCGTCGGCGGGCAGCCCGAGATATAAACATCGACTGGGACCACGTTGGCCGCCGGGACCATGTGGTAAGAGCCGTAGAAGACGCCTCCCTTTATGGCGCAGGCGCCCATGGCTATTACGAATTTAGGCTCGGGCATCTGATCGTAGACCCATTTCACGAACTTCGCCATCTTCATGGTTATAGTCCCCTCTATTATGAGGATATTGCTGTGCCTCGCTGACGGCATAGGCAATACGCCCCAACGCTCTGCGTCGTAGGCTGGGCCGAATACGTGACCCACCTCGACGCCGCAACAAGCCGTCACGAGGTGCGGCGGCCATAAGCTCCACTTAGTGCCCCACCTAGCGGCGAGCCTTATTAGGTCTTTGACGATCCTAACGACCATAGCCCTTGGCAGCTACGTAGGCCGTCGCGGTCGTAGCCGCAATCGCTATCAACGCCGCCAACAACACGCCTGCGTCCATGAGGTAGTACGCTATGGACATCCCGACTATGGACTCGGCCGCTACGGCCAAGTAGACGTAGTTTATGTACTGCATGGCCATCCTCCTCCTCGTCCTTCCGTACGGGGGGTTGCCGGCCTCGAACCTCACCTCCTTGGCCTCCGTCCGCCTCCTAGGCGCCAACAACATAGGCGCTATCAACAAAGCCGCCAGCGCGGCTGTCAAGACCAGGAGGTATATCAGCCAAGCCATATCCTCCACGCCGCCGACACGGCCACCGATGCGGCCGACGTGACCAAGAGGCTCCCCCAGCCGATGCCCAACGCTTGGTCTATGCGCAATCTCGGATAGATAGCTCTAAGGATCAGCCAAGCCGCGGTGAGCAACATGGCCTTCGCCAACATCGCCGCAACGCCGAGGATCCCCCCATCGAAGGGCGACCATCCGCCTAGGAACAACAAAGCGCCTAGCAGCGAGAGAGAGTAGAGCTCGACGTAGTTGGCGCCGAAAGACGCGAGGAGCAACGTGGAGCCGTACTCGGTATACGGCCCGAAGACTATCTCGGTGTCGGCGTCGGGTATCTCGAAGGGGAACCTGCTAGTGGCCATAGCCGCCGAGATGAAGTAGGCGAAGAAGGCCAACGGGTTGGCCAAGATGCCCGGGATCTTCTGCGCCTCTACTGCTTGTACCGGGTCGGGGCCGTAGAGCACCATCATGGCCAAAATCGAGAGCGCCAACGGCACCTCGTAGGCGGCCTCTATCAATATCTCCCTAAGAGCGCCTATGTACGTGAACTTGTCCGCCTCGACCCACGCCATGGCCACTATGACCGGCGTGGCCAACAGGATGATGACCAAGATATAGGCCAAGCCGTAGTGGCTTCTGTAGATCACGAGGTCCGGGGCGCCTGGTATGAACATCACGGGCAAGGCGGCTACAAAGAAAGCCGCTAAGGGCAACGCCGCGAATAACACCTTGTTCGTATACGACGGGATCACCAACTCGCTGAAGACCAGCTTCAAAGCGTCGGCGACGACTTGGAGCAAGCCGCCCAGCCTTCTGGATACGAAGAGCGGCCCGTAGCGCCACTGCACCTTCGCAGCCAGCTTCCTCTCGAGCCAAACCGCCACTAGCAAGTACGCGAACAAGGCAGTTATGCCGGGATATAGGAGGGCCGCGACCGGCTCGTTCATAACAACGACTTCTTGGGCCTTCCGTCTACGGCGACGAGGTCGCCCTCGGCGTATTTGGCGAAGGTGTTTAGGTCGCTCCAGATGACCTCGTGATGATGCGTGTGCCTCAAGCTGCCCGTCGGGCAGGCGTCCACGCAATATCCGCAGAAAATACATCGGCCGTAGTCTATGCCGGGATAGCGCTTCCCGTCAGGGCCCACGCTGAATTTAATGGCTTTGGCCGGACAGACTGCCTCGCAGAGGCCGCAACTAATGCACTTCTCCTTGTCGTTGACTATATAGCCGCGGAGCTTATCGCCGTAGTCTCTGGCCTCTCTCGGGTAGTCGACTGTTATGGGCCCCTTCAACGCGTTCTTGATCGCCACCGCGAAGTAGCGCACGTGCTCGATCAACATTTCGCCTCGGGGTCGAGAGGCCCTATGAACTCCCCTCCGGCCATTTCGTTGAGCCTCTTCACGTCTTCGTCTATTACTTTTTGCAGAAACGCTATCTCCTCCTTGCCGAGATGCCTAAATCTTCCTTGTAGCTTCAAGAAGCACTCCACGGGCTTCCTCTTGGGGACGGGCACGGTTATTCTGAACTTCCCGTCCTCGATCTCGTAGTTGACCCAGTAGCCGGTCTCCGTGGCCAGCTCCAGCACCTTTATTGCGTATTTGGTCTCGAAACGCCAGCCCGGCTGGCACGACTGGAGCACGTGCAAAAACGCGGGGCCGTCCACCTCGGCCGCCTTCTTGAACTTTTCGACCATGTCGGGCAAATACGCGGGATTCGCCGTGGCGGCGTAGGGTATCCCGTGCGCCGCCGCTATTAGGACCATGGGCTTTTTGTGGGTAAGATTGCCCGGTATCTTCCTCCCGGCCGGCGACGTGGTGGTCGACGAGAAGAGGGGCGTTGTGCCGGAGCGCTGAATGCCCGTGTTCATGTAGCCCTCGTTGTCGTACATGACGTAGATCGCCTTGTGCCTCCTCTCGAGCATCCCGCTGAGGGCTTGGAAGCCGATGTCGGCAGTGCCGCCGTCCCCGGCGAAGACCACGACGTTTATTTTCCTGTTCGGGTCGATGACGCCCCTCCTCTTGAGCACCTTTATGGCGGCCTCTATCCCGGAGGCCACGGAGCCGCCGTTCCCGAAAGCGACGTGTATCCAGGGGACAGCCCAGTTGGTGCGAGGGTAAGTCACGGTGGACACCTCGGCGCAACCCGTCGGGTTCACCACTATGGTGTCGGGCCCGAGCACCTTGAGCATATGCCTAGCTATAACGCCTATGGTGCAGCTGGCGCATAGGCCGTGTCCCGGCAAAAAGAGCTCTTGTTCGGGCAGATCGAAGTCGGCGTACTCGTAAGCCGCCTCGACCGCGGCGCCGGGCCTCGCGCCCGGCAGCTGTAGCCCTCTGACCTCAACCTTGACCTTCATGGCCCCCTCAGCCCTATGTTGAACGGCCTCATGGGCTCCACCTCGCCCTTGGCCACGCGCTCGGCCGCCTTCTTCAAGGCTGCTGAGTCCGTCGCCCTCATGCCTATGGTGGCGTAGGCGCTGTAGACTGGGCGCACTAGCGTCGCGGCCAGCTCCGTGGCCACGGGACCCGCCGGGCCGCCGTGGTTGAAGGCCCTGTCTATCACGAGCACTTTGTCAACGCCGTCTAGGTGCTTCTTCAAGAAGTCGGCCGGCCAAGGCCTCAACAACCTCACCTTCAACGCGCCGGCCCTCACGCCCTCGGCCCTGAGGGCGTCGACGGCCTTCTTGGCTAGGCCGTACACGGAGCCGTACGTGACTATGGCCACGTCCGCGTCCTCTAACCTATAGGCGGACCCGAGGCCGTAGCTCCTCCCGAATATCTTGCCGTACTGGGCGTCCGCCTCCAGGATTACCTTGACGGAGTCCTCGAGCGCCTTATATGCGGCATACCTTATCTCGAAGTACCACTCCGGAGTCCCCACGGCGCCTAGCGACGCGGGGTTGTCCACGTCGAGCTTCCTCCAGCTCCTAGTTATGGGGGCATATCGGATAACCTCCTCCTCGTCCTCGGGGACTTCCAGAGGCTGTAGCACATGGCTTATCCAGAAGCCGTCGTAGGCCACCGCGACTGGGAGGTGGACCGAGGGGTCCTCCCCCACTCTGAACGCTTGTATAGTTGTGTCGAAGGCCTCCTGCACGTTGGAGACCATGAAGATTATCCAGCCCAGCTCCCTCATGGACATCACATCGCTGTAATCGCCCCACACGTTGATCGGGGCCGAGTAGGCCCTAGTCGCGATGCCCATGACCACGGGCAGGCGGAGGCCCACGGCTATCGGGAGTATCTCGTACATGAAACCGAGGCCTTGGCTGCTGGTGGCCGTGAAGACCCTGGCGCCCATGGCTGAGGCCCCGACTACTGCCGAAAGGGCCGAGTGCTCGCCCTCCACGGGGATATACTCGGCGTCGAGCTCGCCGTTGTTGACGAACTCCGCCAACTTCTCGACGGCGGGAGTCTGCGGCGTTATTGGGTAGGCGGCAATGACTTCGACGCGCGCCATCTTGGCCGCTAGGGCTACTGCGTGGTTGCCGGTCAGCGCGATCCTCTTCTGCTTGGCCTTGCCGAGCTCCAGCTGGAGCGTCATAGCTCCCTCACCATCTGGATCGCTCCTGTGGGGCATACTTGGGCGCACACACCACACCCTTTACAGTATTCGTAGCTGAAGTCTATCGCCTTAACTTTGACCGTCCTCCCGCCCGGGCCCTTGGCCTCCCTCCAGACCTCCAGCACGGCGTCGTCGGGGCAGAAGAGCCAACAGCGACGGCACATGATGCACTTGGAGTGGTCTATGACGGGCTTCTCGACGCGCCACGAGCCCGTCCTGTACCTAAGACTGCTGCCCGGGTAGACCACTCCGCCCTCGGGTATCTGGTCCCACCCCACCAGCTCGTAATCCCCCGTGAGGAACGCCGAGGTGGTGGGTATCTCCGCCGAGACCTTGGCGCTGCCCATCTCGGAGGCCGGCAACACGACCGCCGTCTTGTAGGCCTCCACTGCCGCGGCGAAGTTCTGCTCCACTGCCTTGCCCAGCTGAGACGCTATGGCCTCTTTTATGGACTCGAGCCTAGGTATCCCCACGACCTTGGCGAACACCCCAACCATCGGCCCGTTGGGGACCGCCAAGCCCACGTGTTTTAAGGCGATGCCTATCCCGTCCACCACCGCTATGTTCACGTCCCTTCGGCCGATGGCCGCGGCCACGTCCTCCGGGCTCCTCCCGGAGCTGACTATCACGTAGCCTCCTGGCTTCACCGCGTCCACGACGATCCTCATGGCGTCTATCAGCTTGTCGTCGAGGAAGACGACCACGTCGGGGTTCTTTATCGGCTCAAGGGAGTCCTCGAAATAATCGGTGATAGTCAAGAAGGCCTTCACGGGCGCCCCTCTGCGCTCCGCCCCGAACTCGGGGTTCGCGAGCGCGTAGAAGCCGTCGGCTATCGACGCGTGGGCTACTATGTAGACGGCCGTGACTATCCCTTGACCGCCACGGCCTATCCACACCGACTCGATTCTCATAGCTAACCTCTTGATGTAACTAAAAAATCTTTTCTATTTATTAAGGAAGAACTTTACTATATTCTACGTTGAAAAAAGCAATTATAATGATTTTTAATGTAACGAAATAAATGGCATTAGCTGGAGCAACCACAAAGGCGCCGAGGCGCCGAAAGCCGCCGCGACTAACGCGGACGCTGGCGGTCGCGCGGCGCCGCCTGCCGCGACGGTCGCGGCCAAGCGCACGTAGTACACTATCGACCAAGCCACGTTGGCCAACAAATAGAGAGCTACTGCAGGCCCCAACGCTTGCGCGGTCAAGACGAAGAGGACGAGCTTGGGCCAAAAGCCCAGAAGCGGCGGCACTCCCACTTGGTTGAGGGCCAATACGTAGGCAGACCAACGAGGCCCCGGCGACGAGAGCTGGGAGAACAAGCCCATGGCGCCCACGGCGTCTGCGAACATCAAGAAGGGCGCGAGCGGCTTGTAGACCGCGAACGCCAGCACGGCCATCCCGGCGTGGAAGACCGAGGCGAAGCCCAAGAGCCTCCTGGGGTCCTTGCTCGTCGTCGCGCCCAAGTTGCCGGCCAACATCGTGGCGGCCGCGATGGGCACTGAAGCCTGTACTGGTATGTCCAAGGGGAGCAACATGAGGGCGAAGGCGGCGCCCAGCTTCGACAACCCCGATATCAACACGAGGCCCTCGGGCGCCGACCTCCCGAAGACGTCGGGCACCCAGTAGAAGGCGGGGAAGGCGCCAAGCTCTAGGACGACTCCCGAGAAGGCCAAGGCCGATCCTAACGGGCCGCCTATCGACAAACCGGCCACCACTAGGCTGCTGGCTATTGTCGAAATCACGAAGTACCTGAACAAGGCCTCGACGCTCCCGATATCTAAAGACGCCGCTATCAACGCCCCCGGCGCCGCGGCGGCTATGGCGAAGCCCAACGCCTGCATGTACGGCTGCGTGGATGCCATGAGCAATACGCCGTATATGGACAACGCGGACGCTAGGCCCGAGTAGTCCCTGAGATCCCCCTTGGGCACTAGGAAGGGCGCTAGGAGGTAGGGCGCGAGGAGCAAGGCCAAGAGCGGCTTGCCGGAGGAGGCCAACAAATACGCGGCGTAGGCGAAAGCGGCCGCGTCCACTAAATACGCCGCTATGCCCCTCTCCGTGATCCTCCGCGCAGCTACGTAGAGGGGGAGTTGCCACATCATAACAACATCAAGGCGACGAAGAGGGCCAAGGCCGAGGCGCCGGCCGCGTACGCGTAGACCTGCACGTCCAGCGAGGCTAAACGCGCCGAGAATCTCTTAACCGCCTCGACGAGGTCTACGTGGAACGCGTCGTCAATTACCTTGTCCAAGCCCGCAACGCCCTTGCTGAGCTTGAGCCACTCATATGGGGCCCGCAGGAGCGCTGCGTCGAGCCCGAGGTCGGCGTGGCCGACGGCGATTGCCAGCGCCGCCAGCGCCTTGCCGGCCGCCGCGAACAGCTCCGGCAAATAGAGCCGCCTCTCGAGCGCCTTCAGCCGCGGGGGTCTATACAAGGCGAGGCCCACCAACGCGGCCGACCAGAGAGGGTCCAACGTAGGGAACGGCTCGGCGAACGCCAAGGCCGCGGCGACTAGCGCAATGGCCGAGAGCGGGGTGGGGCCTCCCGTCGTCTTGCTCCCGAGGACGAGCTTGCCCACATAGCCCGCCGTCAGGGCGGAGAACACAAGCTCCCACTCCGGCAGAAGGCCCTTCGCGGCCGCGCCGGCCGGGGCGAAGCCCAAGAGCGTCGCCAACGAGAGGACCATGGCGGCCTTAGCCAACGGGGAATAGCCCTCGGGGAACCTCGTCTCCGCCTCGTGTATGGCCTCGCCGACTGCCATGAACAACGCGGCCTTAGCGAGGCCGTGCGCGACTAATAGCGACACAGCCGCCGTCGGATTGGAGATCGAGAACGCCGTGGCGAGGCCCAAATAGGAGGCCGTGGATGCGGCCAACAAGACCTTGGGCTCTCTCTGCCATAAGGCCACGACGCCTCCGTAGACGGCCGTGGTGAGGCCCATGACGAGCGCGTAAGCCCAGTAGGGGGCCAGCGCTTGGTGCAACTTGGCGAGGAGTATGGGGCCGGCCGCCACCATGGTGGCGCTGTGCAATAAGGCCGACACCGGCGTCGGCGCCGACATCGCGGTCATGAGCCAATCCGTGAACGGCGCTTGGGCCGACTTGACGAAGGCGGCTAATAATATCAAGAGGGCGGCCGCCGGCTGTAGCGCACGCCACGAGGACACGTCGGGCCCGTACTGGGCCGCCGCGATGGCCATGCCGACGGCCAAGGCCGCCGTCCCCAGCTCCACAGTCGCTATGGCCCTCAACGCAGAGTCCGAGGGCCTCCACAGCCATTTAGCGAACCTCCCCGCGCTGCCGTCGCCCACGGCGCCCAGCTCGTAGTCGTCCCTATAGGTCAATATCAAGGCCCAGCTGGCCGCGTCTAGGCCGCCCCATCCGGCCAAGATCCAGAGCCAATTATTCGACGTGAGGAATATCAACATGGAGCCGTAGAAAACGTCGAGCCACGCCCAGTACCAGCCGGCCCTCTCGGCGCCTTTCATGTACCACAAGGAGTATATCGCGGTTAAGAGGAAGACGAAGTTCAAGAGATCCAGCAGTCTGTCGCCGAATCCCGCCAAGGCCATGACGGCCAACGCCGACGCTATGGCGCCTACGCCTCTCTTGCTCCACGCGTCGACAGCAGCGGCGGCGAAGGGCAAGAAGGGCGCTAGATCCATGGCGCGAACAACAAGACGTACGGCGCGATCGAGGTCAATATCATGGGGAGGGCCATGGCGAGCGGAGGCGCGGAGTCGGCCTTGCCGGTCCTATAGAGCTTGTCGAATAGCCAGAAGTTGTAAACCGCCGTCGCGAAGAGCGCTAAGTACAGGAGCGGGGCCAGCCAAGGCGGAGAGGACAAGGCCAGATAGGCCTTACCCAACAACGTTATGCCGAAGACGCCCGCGAGGGCCACCAGCCCCAGCGCCGAGCCGACGAAGGACCACGGGTCCAGCCTCAAGAGGCCGAGCCTTCTCTCGTTCTGGGTCGTTATCCCTATCCCGGACACCATGAACATAGCGGCCTTGGCCAAGGCGTGGCCCACGAACAAGAGCGCGACGGCCTCTTTGTCGCCCAACGCGGCAGCCGCCGCGAGGAGGCCCATGTTGGCTATAGTGGAATCGGCCAACGCCCTCTTCACGTCCAACTCCCTGAAGACGAGCAGAGAGCCGTACACGGCCGTGACGGCCCCGTATACTGCGAGGTAGTTCGCAGGAAGCGGCGTGTGGGGCAGAAGCTCCAGCAACCAATACGACATAAGGCCGACGTGTACGGGCGACAACAAGGCCGAGAGAGGAGTCGGCGCCTCGGCGTGGGCGTACGGCAACCAGTAGTGCACGCCCGCTGTGCCCATCTTGACCAAGAGGCCGAATATCGCCAACGCGGCGGGGAGGAGGGGCAAGTAATACGGCGGCACGTACTTCCCGGAGAGGGCTACGCCGATTAGGAATGCTATGGAGCCTATTTGACTCCACACGAAATACATAACCCCTATCCTCGCCCTATCGCCGTAGCCGAAATAGTATATGAGCAAGAAGCTCGTTATAACGGCGAGCTCCATGGCGATGAAGACGTAGATCAAGTTGTCGAAAGCCGGTATCAGCTCCAACGATATCACGTAGAGGGCCATGGCGCCGTAGAACCACCTCCCCAGGCCTCTGTGCTCCGCGTAGTCCTTGGAGTAGACCAAAACGGCGAGGCCCAACAACGCGGTCGTGGCGATGAAGATGCCGGCGTAGCCCCCGAAATCGAGCGCGGCGGGCCCCACGTAGGGCAGAGGGCCGAGCTCTAGGCGTCTGCCCAATAGGAACAACGTCAATGCGATCGACGCGAGCGACGGGGCTAGCCCCAGCCTCAATCCGAGGACCGCCAAGAACACGGACGCGGCCAGAACGATGGCCTCAATCATGGCTCAACTTGAAGGCCGCAGCCACTAGAAGCAAAGTATCCGCAACGCCAACGGCCGAGGCGACGGCCACCATGTTGGGATCGCCCGAGGCAATCGCGGCCGCTATGGCGCCCAACACGGCCAGCTCCGCGCCTATTATAACCCTGATCCTATCCCTGGACGCCAACACCACGGACAAGCCGGCGATGAGCAGAGCGAGGAAGAAGAGGGCGGTCATGGCCTCCCCAACCTCAACGCAACTAGGAGTGAGAACAACACAAACGCTGTTATAGGCAACAATATGCCGGGGTCGACTTGTCTCGGCTGCGGCGCGCCGCCTGGCAGAAAGCCGAGCGCGGCTAGGACTAGGGGGAGGACGGCGTAGGGCCTTAGGGCCGTCCTCGCGCCGTTTTCCGAGATAGCCGCGGCGGCCACTATCACGAGAACTAGCGCCGAAGCGATATAGGCGAGCGCCACCAGCACGAAGAGGGCCGGATACCCCACGGCGGCCGCGTATCCTGCAGTCAAGAGGCCTATCGCTAATAGCGTAAAGGCCGCGAGCACGTTGTCCTTTGTAACGAGTATGGCAAAAACTCCTAGCGAGGCGAGTATTATGAACAAGAGATCCATGATCCCTCTGTTCAGCGCCTCTTTTAAACTTTTTCAATTATATATGTAAATTTCTTTAATACCTCGTAAAGAAAATTATATTTATCTAAAATGAGTATTTTTACTGCCCTCGCCTCACGGCATGGACTCTCAATATGCCGGGGGCCGTCGCCACTTCCTTGACCTCATAGCCGAGCTCTTGGAGGAGGCACTTAACGGCAGCCGCCGTCGCCTCGACGCTCTCTATGCTGTAGCCTACGCCGATTGCGTCCATGCGGAATTCGCCCCCTTCGGCCTTCACGTCGAACCTCCTAGCGGGGATTGCCCTCGTGACATACGAGGCGAGGTTCACGGCCTTCTCGAGCCCGCCGAATACGGCCTTGATATAGCCGGCTATCATCTTGCCGCCCTCACACCACGCCTTCTCGACCGCCTCGGGGCTCACCTTGTGCATCTCCACTATCATCCTATCCAGCACTCTGCCCGGTATTGGTACAATCTCGAGCTCTGTCAGCACCTTGTAGAACTGGGCTATCTCCCTGATCTGGGATACGCTGTAGCCTTGCTTGAACAGCTCGAGGCCTGTGCTCAATATTTGGTTTGCTAACGCAAACTGGGTCATGCCGGACTGTTCGGCTATATCGGCCAACATCTCAGCGACCTCCTTAGATACAGCTATATTGATTCTTTCCCTCTTTTTGTCCACAAACGATATTAGAGGAGTATATAAATACACATCGCGTAGAGTATTACACATACTATCGGCCGATCCCGCCGTAGCTATATAGCATGCCTCATTGCAATAAAATTTATATAGAAGTCCATTCGTGGGGTCATGTCGGGGATCGTGTCGAGGTCTTGGACACGACTCTGAGAGATGGGGCGCAAGGCGCCAACGTCTCGTTCACGCTCGAGGACAAGATCAAGCTCGCCTTAAAGCTCGACGAGCTCGGCGTTGATTACATAGAGGGCGGCTGGCCTTATTCCAACCCCAAGGACTACGAGTTCTTCAAGGCCATGAGAGAGTACCCACTGTCTAAGGCCAAGCTGGCCGCCTTCGGCAGCACTCGCAAGAAGGGCACGCGGCCGGAGAGGGACGAGTCGCTTAACTCCCTCATCAAGGCGGACGTCCCTGTGGCAGTCATATTCGGCAAGAGCTGGACGCTCCACGTGGAGAAGGTGTTGGAGACTACGTGGGAGGAGAACTTGTCCATGATCGCGGAGAGTGTGGAGTATCTTAGACAACACGGCCTAGAGGTGATATACGACGCAGAGCACTTCTACCAGGGCTACCAGGAGGACCCGGAAAGGGCTCTGCAGTCTATCGAGACTGCGTGGAAGGCGGGCGCCAAGACGGTGGTGCTGGCGGACACCAACGGGGGGACTCCGCCCCACGAGGTGTACAGGATCACGCAAGATGTGAAGAGGGGGTTTCCGGCCATGCCCCTCGGCGCCCATATGCACAACGACATCGGCTGCGCCGTGGCGAACACCTTAATGGCCGTGGCGGCGGGGGCGAGGCACGTCCAGGGGACGATAAACGGCGTGGGGGAGAGGACGGGCAACGCCGACTTAACGGCCGTGTTGCCCACCCTGGAGCTGAAGATGGGGCTGAGAGTGTTGAGAGACGAGCCGCCCCAGGTCAAGTTTTCTAAGCTGAGGGAGGTGTCGCGGTTTGTGTACGAGGCGCTGGGGCTTCAGCCAAACCCCTACCAGCCGTACGTGGGGGAGTTTGCCTTTGCCCACAAAGGCGGCGTCCACGCAGACGCCGTCATGAAAGTGCCCAGGGCGTATGAACACATAGACCCCAGCCTCGTGGGCAATAAGAGGGTAATTGTCGTGTCGGAGGTGGCTGGGTCCGCCAGCTTGGTGTTGAAAGCGGCGGAGGAGCTCGGGCTCTCGTTGGATAAAAGGCGCGAGGAAGTGAGAAGGGCCTTGGAGGAGATAAAGGCGCTGGAGAGGGCCGGCTACTCCTTCGACTCGGCCCCAGCCTCGGCTTTGTTGGTGCTCCTCAAACACCTCGGCCTATATAGGGATAAGTTCAAGTTGTTGGAGTGGCGAGTCGTGACCGGCCCCACATCGGCCGCCTTCGCCGTGGTTAAAGTGCTGGTGGGCGGAAGGGAGTTGTTAGAGGCCGGCGAGGGCGTCGGGCCTGTCCACGCGGTCGATGTGGCGTTGCGGCGCGCGCTCACCTCGGCCTTCCCGGAGCTACAACGAGTTTATCTAACCGACTATAGAGTCGTGCTCCCAACTATTGTCAAGAGCACTGAAAGCATCGTGCGAGTCACCGTCGAGTTCACCGACGGCGAGAGGCTATGGCGCACCGTCGGCGTGTCTAGCAACGTCGTCGAGGCGTCGATAAGGGCCATAGTCGATGCGTACGACTTCGCGCTACAGACGTGGCCGACCCTTCGGGCCCCCGGCGCGGCCAAAACTTAATATCCAACGCGCGCCTTTCCTTGTGGCATCGACGAATAGCAATTTGTTGTTAGTGACGCTCTGGGCTAAGCCAGAGGCCGTGCTGGCCTCGCTCCCCGAGGACGTCAAGAAGATGGTAGCCGCGGCGACTCCGCTCTACAGCAAAGACGGCGTTAACTACCTCTTGGCCTCGTTGGCCGAGCGGCTGCTTTCTATAGACACCGTGATAATATACGGCCCAGACCTCACGGGGTCTGGACAAGCGTTAGTGGACGCGTTGAGCGGCAAATGCGGGGAGTGGGCCAGAATCCCGTGCGAGAGGGCGGCTGAGTTGTCCCTCAAGGTAATCGACCTCAGAGGGCGCTACGGCGATCCGAGAGCCCTCGCCGAGGCGATTAGATCTAGCTATAAGCCCAGGCCTCCCCGCGCCGCCGTGCCTCTGCCCATAGCCCCGCCTAAGGAGATGCCGGGGCATCCGCGGCCGATCGGCTGGGGAATCCTCTACGACACATCGCCGTATTACCTCTGGGTTAAAATCGTCGATTATCTGTTGACGTACGGACACAAACGCAAGGGCGACTTGAGGGCCTCCGTCATCGCGCAACTGGGCCTCTGGGGCCAGAGGTCGGCGGACGTCGTCGGCGCTCCCAAGACGTGTTCGGCCGAGGCCATAAGATCGGCCTTGAGGGGAGGACGCGGCGCGGGCCACGGCCCTTGCGTCGTGTTGCAAGCGATCGAGGACGACGGCTGGGCCTACGCCGATTTGCTCGTACGCGATTGCGAGGTCATGAGAGGCCTCCGAGAGGAGCTTGCCAGCACCGCGCTTGTGTTCGCTAAGGAGGCCGAGGCGGCGGGCCTTAGGCCGGGCCTCATCTCGTATATATTGCTCGACTCCCGTCTGCCCTTGGACCTCCTCGAGGAGGCCAAGGCGCTCGTCGAAAGGGAGTGGAGGACCGCGTACGGGAGAGAGGTCTACGATCCCAGGGGGAGCTTCGTGCTCGCCGAAGGCGCCGTTTTGCACTACGCCGCGGACGGAGTCCTCCTCAGGCGTTTTGGAGCCGATAGGCGTCTCCTGCTCCGGGAGGCCGCCAAGCTGCTCCCCGACCACGCCTTCTATCTCGGCGAGGAGGCGGCGGCTATGAGGCTACTCGGCGATCGCTATAAGCAAGAGGAATGGAGAGGTTGACGGCGCACGCCCCGAGACGCGCCCTTGTGGAGGAAGCCCACGAGCGCGGGCACATAACAAGGGCCACAAGTGTCTCCGCGCAGGGAAAGTGCTAAGCGAAGAGTTAACGCCGCACTATATCGTCCATACCCCCGAGTCTCTAGGAGGTGGGGGCAATCCCCGCGGAGGGATGGGGGTAATGGACCGGAGCCCTGTCTGTGGTATACCGCTGGGCGAGGTGGGCGTGCGCGTCCATCAGCGATGAGGTCGTGAGAGTGAGGGCGCCGCGCAACGAGCCAGTAAACCGCCCGGAGGGAGCCCTTGCCCTTTAGGGCGGATGAAGTCAGAGCGGCTGGAGGTTTTTATATCCGCCGCATTCAGCCTCGTGAAGTTGAGCACAGGCACCAAGTGGGGTGCCGTGACCGGCGTCGTCTCCGGCGCCGTCTCGGATGCGTTTATATACTTGAACAAGGATTATATAGCCGAGGTCTTGAGGCAAACGCTCGCGAATTCCGGCGCCCCCTTAACGCCCAGCCAGGTAGAGCAAGTCGTTCAATTGTCCATCTCGATCTCATACGTGGCCGCGATCGTCGGCGGGGTTGTTGTTTACGTAATTATGGGCTTGATAATGGCCGTCGTTTGGGATAAGCTCAAGATGCCTTGGTTCTCCATCGGCGCTATTTTCGGACTAGCGTTGGCCGCGATATCGGCGATCTCCAGAGCCGCGGCCGTAGTCCCCGCCCCAGGAGTCGACTACGCCGCCTTTGGGATAATCGCTGAGTTCGCGTTGTCTTTGCTTTTGGCATACTTCATGGAGCGTTTCGGGAGCCAATCTCCGCGGCTTCAGACGGGCTGAGGCGCTAAGACGCTTTTAATTTGGGAATCGGCTTTTCCATGAGGACGATATCCGTCAAGTTGGCGTCTAGGTCCTATGCCGATGAGGGGATGGTCCAAATGCTGATGGCAATCCCCGGAATATACAACGCCTACATCGACGGCGATAACGTCGTGTTGGAGATAGACGAGGCGGCGATCCAGCCCGCCGAGGCTGTGAGGAGGGTCATGGACTTGGGCTACGAGCTCGTCTTGCCCCACTACGTCTTCGAGTTAGGACGCGGCGATCCTTGGAAGCTCAAGGACCTCGTCGAGGGCGACCTACCGCCGTATGTGGCGGCCGCGTCCTTCGACGTGGACGCGCGGTTGGCGTATATAGTAGTGCTCCCCGGCGTCGGCCCAGAGGAGGCCTCGGCGTATTTGAGGGAGAGAGGCCTTAAGCCGGAGTTGATAGACGCATATCTAAAACCTATTAGACTCAGCTTTGGGTAACGAAAAGCTTTATTATCGTTTAATTAAAAACATGTGGATGAGGTCAAGACCAGCATTCTGGACCTCCTCCGTAAAGAGGGCCCCCAACCCGTCCACAAGATCGCGAAGAGCCTCGGCTTGAGCTACGGAGCGGCCCAATGGCATATCTTTTACCTAGAAAGACAGGGGCTCGTCAAGACCTACAAGATCGGCAACAGGAGATACGCCGCTATAAACCTCGACGCCGACGTGCTCAACATCATAAAGGTCGAGGATATCCTCGAGGACTTAGTGTTGACCCTCATGGCGTACGGCATAAAGCCCAACATGACGGTAGCCGAGGCCGTCGAGAGGTTGGCCAAGAGGGCTCCGCATCTGGCCGAGCTCGTCAAGGAGATCGCGGAGGAGCGCTATAAGGAGAGGGAACAAAAAGACGCAAAGATTTAAACTGGGCCCGTTGCGGAGGTCGTGGAGATATCGGTCGTGGTCCACCACACCTGCGCCTCCAGCTGGAAGCTCTACAAGGACGTCAAGGCGAGGGGGCTCCCCGTCAAGTTCGTCCCGGCCTCCCTCGCCGATTTGAGGCGAGCTGTCTTGGGAATCCCCGCCGTGTTCGTCGACGGGAGGTTAGTCCTATACGATCCCGTGACCGCGGACGACCTCGAGGCATTATTGAGCGGTTCGGCCAAGGCCGAGCTGTCGGTCGAGGAGGCCGTGGAGAACTTCGTCACGGGCGTCTTGTACAACCAAGCCCTTTTATCCCTCGTCGTGTTGCACAAGTCCTTCAAGCCCATATTGGCCGATCGAGAGGTCGTCGAGGTACTCACGAGGGCTCGGGCTCGCGGATCGCCGAAGATCGCCGAGGCGGCGGCCGAGGAGATATCGAGGCGCGACGCGCGGCTCTTCGAGGAGAACAAGGAGAGGATGCTGAAGGCCTTGGCCTACGGGCTGGTCAGAGAGCTTTATTGGCTCGGCCTAAACCCGGCGTCCGTGGACGCCGAACGGGCGTCCTTATGGCTACTCGCCAAGGCCACGGTGGGGAGGTTGGGCCTCCAATACCCGAGGCCCCACGTGGACAAGGACATCGCCAACGCCCTAGCGGCTTTATTGAAGGAGCGGGGCGAGCACTACTTGGCCAAAATAGCCGAGGAGCAATCGGCGATATCCTCCGATAGCGAGTTCCTTTCGTTATTCGGCTAAACATACGCTGTTATAAAGCGGCTGTAGTTAGACGTGTTGCGTACATAATACTTAAAAGATAATTATGTATACAGCACATGCGCACGAGTCTACTTATAGGCATAATCGTAGTTATTGTGGTAATAGCCGTGGTGGCCGCTATTTTGGCCATGAGGCCTTCGGCGCCGCCTACTCCCGTCACAGTAACCTCGGTGGTTACGTCAGTCACGACAGTGAGCGGATCCGCCACAACTGTGGTCCAGACAGTCACAGTGACTGCGCCCTCGACGACCACTACGACGACTGGGCCGCTCACTATAACCTTCTACACTTGGTGGGCTGGCCTTGAGAGGTTCGCCATAGACGCTGTCATAGGGAACTTCACTAAGATCTACGGGATAAAGGTCGAAAAGACGGCGGTGCCCGGCGGCGCCGGCGTTAATGCCAAGATAGCCATACTCACGCTTATACAAGCGGGCAAACCGCCTGCCGCGTTCCAAGTCCACTGCGGCCCCGAGATGATAAGCTATATCTACGCGGCGCCTAACGGCGCTAACTCCTTTACCAACATGACGTCCGTGGCGCAACAGATAGGCTTGATCCAGCAGGCGCCAGGCGTAGCGTGGGCTTGTTCCCTCAACGGCGGCATGTACTCACTGCCCGTGGACGTCCATAGGGCGAATCTGATCATGTACAATAAACACCTCCTAGACAAGATAGGTGCCTCTGTGCCCACCACGGTGCAAGATCTCTTGGCGGTGTGCCAGAAGGCGGCGGCCGCGGGCATACCTTGCCTCGTCTTGGGAGGCGCCGACCAGTTCACCTTGTTGCAGACTTGGGAGAACTTGTTCTTGGCCGTGGGCGGGCCTTATAAGTTCATGCAGTTCTTGTATGGGACATTGCCGGCCAACGACCCGTCCATTATACAAGCCACACAACTGTACCTCAACTTGACTAAGTATCTATCGCCTGATTGGGCCGGCGTTGATTGGACCGGCGCCGTGGCCGACGTGGTGCAAGGCAAGGCCTTGGCCCACGTGGACGGCGATTGGGCCGTCGGCTTGATACATAATGTGTACCCCAACGTGACGATGTGCACTGTGGACAACATCACGCCTAATTGCGATATTATATTCGCTCCGTTCCCCGGCACGCAAGGCGTCTATAGCCTAGTGATCGACTCGGTCGCCGTGCCCGTCGGCCCCGAGCAATCTTACGGAATACTCTTCGCCAAGTTCTTCGCAGGACCGCAAGGCCAGATGATATTCAACCCCATCAAGGGCTCCATAGCCACATATAAGAACATAAGCGCGTCGATATACCCAACCGTGGTCCAACAATGGGAGGCCCAGCAATATCGCAACGCGAGATTCTACGTCTTCTCGTTGACGCACGGCGGCTTGTTCTCCGACGTGTGGCAGAACTTGCTCCAGCAGATCGTCGTATTGACTCAGACCGGTAATGTGAACTTGTGGTACTCCAGCGTGGCCAAGGCGCTTAGCACGGAGAAGCAAGAATGGAGCGGCTGGTACATGGGCTTCCCCAACAATAAGTTCTGGGGCAACGCCACCGCTACGTCCTAGGCCTCATGAAAACCTCCCTTCTTTTTTTCCTCATCCCAGCGTTACTCTTTGCCGGTATTTTGTACTACTTCGTGTTGTGGAACTTCTACATAGCGCTGACTAATTACTCAATACTACACCCAAGGCCTCAGTTCGTCGGCTTGGCGACGTTCGCCTCCCTCTTCTCGGATCCTGATTTCATCTCATCCCTCGAGAGGACCTTGTTGTGGGTAGTGATACTGGTAGCCGCCGGCAATTTATTAGCTATATTAATAGCCTCTGCTATTTACAACATAAATAGCCCGAGAATTAGGAACATCGCAACTGCGTTTTTCATATATCCATTATCGGTCTCGTTGGTGGCGTCCGGCATCATATGGCGTTGGCTCTTCGACGTGGACCGCGGCATAGACGCCGTGTTGGGGACCAAGATCTTGTGGCTACAAGGCCCCAACGCCTTCTGGAGCGCCGCGTTGGTGTCTGTTTGGGTGTACACGGGCTTGGGCGTTTTATTCTACCTCGCCATGTTCTACAACGTGGACAAGTCGCAGATAGAGAGCGCGTACGTCGACGGAGCCAATACGATCAACGTGATGTTGAGAGTAGTGATACCGCAGTCGAGACAAGCCTTGATAATAGCCACGGTCTTCTACACGTTATTCTCAATCCAGATGTTCGATCTGCCCTACACGATGCTTTTCTTGAACCCCTTCACGATGACCTTAGTGATCTATACGTACTTCAAATTCGTCACGCTTTATTTCGCCACGGCGAGCGCCACGGCCATAGTCGTATTGGCCTTGTCGGCGGCTATAGTGATACCATACTCCTTATACGGGTTCAGGAGGTGGCTCAAGCTATGAGCACCCGCGCGCTCTTCGCATACCTCATCATAATCGTCGTAGGTGTGGTCTGGGCCATCCCGCTGTACGCCATGTTGGTGGGCTCGCTCAAGAATCTCTCCGAAGTCATGTCCACGTCCGTCCTCACCCCGCCGACTGTTGTCGACACAAGCAGCTTGACCTCAGCTGCAGGGTATCTCGCCGTGCCCTTGTTCAACACGGCGATGGTGGTCATCCCCGTGGCGTTGACGGCGGCCTTCGTGGGCTCCATGGGCGCCTATGCCCTATTACGGCTAGTGGGCAGATTGAGGGACGGCCTCGTCACGACTATAGCCATAGCCACGTATCTGCCATATCAAGTCGCTCTGGTGCCGCTGGTGGATTTCATTAAATCGTTGGGGTTGTATAACACACTTCTGGGCTTAGCGCTGGCCTTCTTGGTCTTCTACATACCATTCGCTACGTTGATGATGTACATATTCATGACGGCTCTCCCCAGACAAGTCGTGGAGGCCGCGGAGATAGACGGCGCGTCTGAGTTCATTTTATTCAGACGCGTGGTGTTGCCCCTGATGGGACCCGGCTTCGTCTCCACGGCCATATTCTTGACAATACAAGGGTGGAATAACCTCTTCATACCGTTAGTGTTGACCAGGGGCTACACCAAGCACGTGATGCTCACCCTCTTCAGCTTCACGGGCCAGACGGGAAACGTCTACAACCAGATGTACGCCGCAGCGCTCATAGCGTCACTCCCGCCTCTCTTGGTCTTCGTAGCGCTCGGCAGATACTTCATAAGGGGGCTCCTCGCGCTGGGCACCGGCGGCAAAGCCTAACGCGCCTTCGGTTGGGCAGAAAATAGGCGTCGATTCGGCCGACTAGATCCCTCAACGTCTTGTTAAAGGCCTCGCCAACTCCAAGATCTTGGCGTAGTGGTCCTTAGCCTTAACCGCAGCGCTGGCCAACAACACGCCGCTTGTGCCGAGCCTCAAGGCGGCCTCGACGTCCTCGCCGGATTCTATACCAGCCCCCGTTATCACGGCGACGTCCGGGAAATGTCGTTTGACCAACTCGACGGTCTCCACGACGGCCTCAGGCTTGTACTTGGAGACCGCTCTGCCCGTCCCTATCAACTCGGGCGGCTCGACTGCCACGGCGTGAGGCCCTAGGGCGGCCGCCGCTAAGCTCGTCCTCGGGTCCGGCGCGCAGACCACTACGTCTAGGCCGATGGCCTTGGCCTTGGCCACAAGCTTGGCCAACTCGTTGAGCTTAAGAGGCGCTTCGCTGTGGTTGAGTATTAAGCCCGAGGCGCCGGCCTCCTTCACGTTGTCCACCGCCACGTGGGCCGTGTGGGCGCCCGGCGCCTCTGCGTCTGCGCCTTGAGCGTATACCGGGATTTCCACTGATTGCGCCACTAGGGCCAGCTCGAGGTGGTTCGGCGCAACTGCTATGTTGACGCCGAGCTCTTTAGCAACCCGCTCAGCAGCCTTGGCTATGTCCACCGCCTTTCGCCCAGCCGCTTCCCCATATGCCTTAAAATTTATTATTAGTATAGGCAACTTCATAGCCCTAGCCGCCATAACTAGTTTTAAACTTACTCCTTCTGGCGTACACTCAACAAGACCTCGTGCGTCCACTTATGAAAAACGCCTCGGAAGCCTAGTTAACATACTAAGTTTGTCGAGTAGTGTTACTTAGAGAAAATTTTTTAAAATAGTTCTTATAGCAAATATGGTCAAGGTCATAAAGAGGGACGGCAGAGAGGAGGAGTTCATCCCCGAGAAGATCGTGGTGAGCGTGTTGAAGACGGGTGCCCCCATCGACATCGCCAGGAAAATAGCTAGGAAAATAGAATGCGCTGTCTCAGACAGCGAGGCCGTCACCGCGAAGGACTTGGCCAAGATGATCTTGGCCGAGCTCAAGAAGGCCAACGAGGAGTGGTACCGCAGCTGGATAGTCTTTGACAGGGCCGTCAAACGGAGGCAGACCGATAAGGAGCTCCAAGTCTAGCTTTTTTCACTTCTGCAACAGCTTCTTCAAGACGTAGGGCAATATCCCGCCGTGTTTTATGTATTCCACCTCGGCCCACGTATAGACGGCGGCCTTGGCCTTTATTTCGTCGATCCTCCCGTCCTTCCTATGTATCCTCACCACGACCTCTTTGCCGGGGGCCAAATCGGCGAGGCCCACCACGTCTATGGTCTCAGAGCCGTCCAGCCCTAGGCTATCGACGGTAATGCCGGGGGGCAGTTGAATTGGGATTATGCCGACCATGGTCAAGTTCGAGCGGTGTATCCTCTCGAAGCTCTCGGCTATCACCGCCTTTATGCCGAGCAGCTTGGGGCCCTTGGCGGCCCAGTCTCTGCTGGAGCCGGCGCCGTAGGTCTTGCCGGCTAATATAACCAGCGGCACTCCTTCTTGTTTGTACTTCTCGGCGGCCTCGAACACCGTCATCTTCACGCCCTCCGGGTACTTTATGGTGTACCCGCCCTCGAGCCCTCCGCCCATCTTGTTCGTGTAGCCCTTGCTCCAGAAAGTCCCCCTGACCATGACCATCCAGTTGCCCCTCCTGGCGCCGAACGTGTTGAAGTCCTTGGGCTGGACGCCCATGGACTCCAAGAACTTCCCCGCTGGGCTGTCCTTTGGGATAGAGCCCGCCGGCGATATATGGTCCGTAGTTATGCTGTCCCCCAAGATAAGCAGAGGCCTGGCGTTTATTATATCGCCGGTGGTCGGCTTCCCCTCGAAGAGCGGCGAGGGCTGTATATAGGTGTCGTCGGGCCTCCACGGGTATAGGTCGCCTGAAGGCGCCCTCAGCTCGTTCCACTCCGGCACAAGCTCGCCTATCTTCGAGTACTTCTCGGCATATATCCTGGGCTCCATGGCCCTCGACACGACCTCGTTCACCTCCTCGGGGCTGGGCCAGATATCCCTCAAGTACACAGGCTTTCCGCCTCTCCCGTAACCGACGGGGTCCTTGGACAAGTCCTTCATGACCGAGCCGGCGAGGGCGTACGCCACCACGAGCGGCGGCGACGCGAGGTAGGCCGCCCTTATGTCGGGATGTACTCTGCCCTCGAAGTTCCTGTTGCCCGACAAGACCGCGGCCGCCATTATGTCCCCCTCCCTTATGGCCTTGGCGATGGGCTCGGGCAGAGGCCCCGAGTTGCCTATACACGTAGTGCAGCCGTAGGCCACTACGTGGAAGCCGAGCTTCTCGAGGTACTGGAGCAGCCCAGCTCTCCTCAAGATCTCCTCCACGGCGCGGGAGCCCGGGGCGAAGCTGGTCTTGACGTAGGGCGGGACCTCCAGGCCCGCCTCGACGGCCTTCTTGGCAACCAGGCCCGCCGCGACTAAGAGGTATGGATTAGAGGTGTTGGTGCAACTGGTTATCGCCGCTATTGCGACGTCGCCGTCGCCGAACTCGACTTTCCTTCCGCCGATCTCTATCTCCACGACCTTCCTCTTATCGCGCTTCTTTCTCTGCGCCAAGAACTCGACAAAGCTCTTCGGCACGTCGGAGAGCCCCCTCCTCTGCCACGGCAGAGTGGGGCCGGCCGTGGACGGCTCTACCGAGGATAGGTCGAAGTCCACCACTTGGCTGTACTCCGCGCCCTCGACACCGCCGAAGACCCCTTGCTCTTCGTAGTACTTCTTGACGAGGGCGACTAACTCCTCTGGCCTTCCAGTGGCGGCGAGGTACTCAAGCGTATTGCCGTCGACGGGGAAGAGGCCTATCGTGGACCCGTACTCGGGCGCCATGTTGGCTATCGTGGCCCTGTCGGGGACGGACAACTTGCGCACGCCCTCGCCGAAGAACTCCACGAAAGCGTCGACGACGTTTACCTTCCTCAACGCCTCGGTTATCGACAAGACTATGTCCGTGGCCGTCACGCCGGGCCTCGGCTCGCCGTAAAGCCTCACACCGACGACCCTCGGCACCTTGATAGTTATAGGCTCCCCCAACATCGCCGCCTCGGCCTCCACGCCGCCGACGCCCCAGCCCACCACGCCGAGGCCGTTTATCATAGTTGTGTGGCTGTCCATTCCTACTAGCGTCTCGAAGAAGGCCGCGTCGCCCTCAGTCCAGACCACCTTGGCCAAGTGTTCGAGGTTTACTTGGTGTATTATGCCCGTGCCGGGCGGGAATACTCTGAAGTTCTTGAAGGCGTTCTGCGCCCACTTGAGGAACACATACCTCTCCTTGTTCCTCTCGATCTCTAGGCGTATGTTCATGGAGAGAGCTTGCGGCGATGCCCAGTAGTCCACCTGCACAGAGTGGTCTATGATCAAATCAACGGGCACCCTCGGGTTTATCACCTTGGGATCCGCGCCCGACCGAGCCGCTATATCCCTCATGGTGGCCAAGTCCACTACGGCGGGCACGCCCGTGTAGTCCTGCATCACCACTCTAGTGATCTTCAACGCGACCTCGCCCTCGGGGTTCTTTGGGTTCCAACGGGCCAGCGCCTCTAGATGCTCCTCGTTTATGTCCCTACCGTCGAAGTTCCTGAGCACGTTCTCGAGGAGGACCCTTATGCTGTAGGGCAACCTCTCCACGTCGTATCCCTCGGCTTCGAGCGCTTTCAGTTTGTATATCCTATACGCGCGCGTCCCGACGACTAGCTTGGCCTCGGCCTTCGAGTACGGCATAGTCCCTACGTGCGCTCTATATTTAATTATTCTTCATGGCATTAAGCGTGGTTGGTTTAGCCATAAGCGCTTCTCGCGTCGGCAAATAGCGCCCCCTAGATTTTTAATAAACAACTAGCTACCTAGCGTCCAGCTCCTTGAGGAGCTCCTCGGGGAGCCGCCAACCGTAGGCGCCAGCGAACTCCAACACCCTCTCGGGCCTGCCGGTCCTCGGTATCGGCACAACGTTCGGCTTCTCCATGAGCCATCGCAAGGCGACTTGTGACGGCGTCTTGCCCAGTCTTTCCGCAACTCGGCGAAGCTTGTAGTTCTCGACGACGAGCCCCCTGGCGAGGGGGCTGGCCGCCACGTACAGGAGCCCCTCTTTTTGGGCGTACGGCAAGGCTTCGTATTCATCTAATCTGTTGATGTAGTTGTACACGTTCTCCACAGCGACCACGTCGTATTTCTTAGCGCACTCTCTGGCCTCTTTTATCTTCGACGCTGTGACGTTGCTCAAGCCCCAGAATCTTATAACCCCTTCATCTATCAACATCTCGAAATATCTCACCGATTTACATATATCTGGAAGAGGTCCATGGGGCATATAGATATCTATGTACGTGCCGAGCCTCCTCGCCGAGGCCCTCGCCGCGGTTATTATCCTGTCCACTTCATCAGGCCAGAACTTAGTGATCACGATTATCCTCTCTCTATCCATTTTGGCGAACGTGGACAGAGCTTTGCCCACTAGCTCCTCGGCGTGGCCCCCTCCGTAGACCTCTGAGGTGTCGATGACCCATAAGCCGTTGGCGAGCGCGTTGGCCAAGACGGCTAAATGCTGTTCGTCCTTGGACGTATCGGCCCTCCACAAATCGCCTCCCAGCCCCGACGTGCCTATCCCCAGCGCCGAGACGCAGCCGATGTTCTTGAAACACTTCTGCTCCATGGAGCTCCTATCTCGCCTATTTAAATAAACGCTTTTAAACTATATCCAGGATATCTACGATGGACTTCAGCGACCTCGTGGAGAGGATCTCGCCGTCCGTGGTCGGAGTCGTCACAAGGCAGGTGGACTTCTACACTGGCGATTTGGGCTTCGGCACCGCCTTCTCCATAGGAAACGGGATCTACGCCACGGCTCACCACGTCATAGCCTCGGCCGAGGAGATCGTCTTGGCGACTCCGGAAGGCGACAAGGCAGACGCCGTCGTGATAGCTACCGATCCTGCTGATGACTTAGCCTTGTTGTACTCCGAGCTGAGGACCCCCTCAATACCCCTCGGGAGCGCGTTGAGACTCAAGGTGGGCCAGCCTGTGTTGGCCATAGGCTACCCCTTGGCCTTGTTGGACAAGCCCACCGCGACTCTGGGGATAGTCAGCGCTGTGGGGAGGTCGCTCCGCGTAGGCGATAGGGTTTTCGAGTTCTTGATACAGACCGACGCGGCCATAAACCCCGGCAACTCGGGCGGACCCCTCGTGAACTCGTCAGGAGAGGCCGTCGGCGTCAACTCGGCCATAATAGCGGGAGCCCAAGGGATCGGCTTCGCGGTGCCCATAGATTTCGTGAGGGTAATGTTGGAGATATACCGCAAATACGGCCGCTATGCGAGGCCTACTCTGGGCGTCTATGTCGCTGCTATAAACAAAGCCATGGCCTCGTTCTACGGCCTCCCGGTTAATAAAGGCCTCTTGGTGGCCGCCGTCCAGCCCGGCTCCTACGCGGAGGAGGCGGGGGTCCGCAGAGGCGATATCATAGTCGCCGTGGACGGGAAGCCCGTCGAGAACGTGTTCCAGCTCAGGCTGGCCTTGGCCGAGGCGGTCGTGGAGGGGCGGGCGCCCAAGCTGAGGGTGATCAGGGGAGGTAGGACGTTGGAGCTGTGATCAGTACATATGCACTGAGCCGTCCTTCAACATCTTGCGGAACGCGTATTCGGTCAAGGCGAATCCCACGGCCAAATAGGCCGAGGCGACTACAGCGAGGCGCCAGAGGTCGGGCCATATGGCGCCTAGCCCGGCGCCTTGCAACAAGGCCATCCTCAAGCCGTCGAGCGCCCAAGTGAGGGATAGGCCGTAGCTCGCGTACCTCAGCCATTGCGGCAACACCGAGACGGGGAAGACGACGCCTCCGAGGAGGTTCGAGGCGACAGAGGTGAACAACGCCACGGGGTTGCCCTGTTTGACTATCAAGACTACGGCCCCCGCGATTAGGTTCAAGCCTATTATCGACGCTAGGTAGAGGCCCAGCACCACGGCCGCCGAGATCGGATCGACCGAGTACCTAACGCCGAGGCCTAGGCCTATTAACAACACAGAGATAGCGCTCAGCGAGTTTATGGCCAATCCCCACGCAGTGTTGTAGAGCATGAGGGACATCGGGCTGAGCGGGGACGCTACGAGGTACTCCAACGTGCCGATCAACTCCTCATTCCTCAACCTGCCGGCGAGCGTCACGACGGAGGCCGAGAAGTACCCCTGAAACGCCGTGCCCACGACCACGAAGGCGGTGTAGTCGTTGACCAACGCGCCTCTGCCCAATGTCAAGCCCACGAAGAAGTATATGAAGACCGGGATGGCCCAGTTCGCAACCGTCAAGGCGACTTGGGTCCTGTAGCTGGCCCATATCTTGAAGCCCCTGATTACCAAGAAGACGTAGAGCTTGTCCAGAACGCCCATCAGTCCCCCCACCTCCTCCCGAGCCTCTCGGACCTCCTCGCGTTGTCCTCGGCCACGGCCGTCAACACCTCTACGTCGAGTATCCGCGCGCCGCCCAGCTTGGCGACGTATTCGCCCAACTGCCGAACGTCTAATGTCACTAAATATCTGCCCTTGTCTATTTCGACCACCGATGCGCCGTCGCGGGGGGCGGGCCCTTCTATCAACAGCCTCACCAGCTTCAAGCTGGGCGATTCGCCGATTATCCTCTTGTTGAGGTACACTACGGAGTCCGCCAACGCTATCTCCTGGGGATCGTGCGACGCTATTAAGATAGTCTTGTCTCCCTTGAGCTTCTTGAGGTAATTCAAGGCGATCCTCTTGGCGTCGACATCCATGCCGCTGGTCGGCTCGTCCAAGAGCAAAACGTCGGGGTCGTGTATCAAGGCCCTCGCGAGCTCGAGCCTCCTCATCATGCCCGTGCTGTAGCCGGCGACTAGGTCGTGGGCCCGCTCCCTCAGCCCGAGCTCGTCTAGGAGCTGGAGGGCCCTCCTCCTCGCCTCTCTCACGGAGAGGCCGTAAAGCGCTCCGAAGAACACCAAGTTGTCCACAGCGGTGAGCCTCCAGTAGACGCCTCTGTCCATGGGCGTGGCGAAGCCGACCGACCTCTTGGCCTTCGGCGTTCGCGCCGGACTGCCGTGGACGTAGACCTCGCCCTTATCGGGCGCCAGGATCCCGGCGGCTAGCTTGAGTAGAGTGGTCTTGCCGGCTCCATTGGGGCCGACCAAGGCGATTGCCCGGCCCTCGGCCACGCGCAACGTGACGTCCTCGACGGCGACGACGCGGCCGAACCTCTTGGAGACGTCGTCGAAAAACACGGCGTCCACGTAGAAATCGATATATCGCATATTTAAATCTTAAGAGATATTAACACAAGCCCTCTGCCTCATATGGACTTCAAAGAGGCCATGCGCACGCTCTACAAGGGCTATCTCTACCAGCTAATAGTCTTGTTGGCCGTACTGGCCCTATCTTTGGGGCTGGCGATAGCGATTTTTCTATCCACGATCCCCGCGTTGCCGACGCGCCTCCCGCGTCCAGCCATCTCGGGCGCCTCAGCTCCGATGATCTTCGCCGTTGCGGGCCTCGCCTTAATCGGCTTCTTGTTGGCGGCGCTTATCCTAGTGTTCTTCCTATACATATTTAGAGGCTATCGCGCCTTGCATAGGCTCGGGGTGAAATGGGCTTGGTGGCTGGCTTGGGGGCCCATAGCGATGGCCGCGCTCGTGGCTATCTTTGCCGCCGCGTTGGCTCTGTACCGCCCGGCGCTCTTAGCGCGCATCGAGGCGTATCCAATGCGCGCGTATGAGGCGATCTTGGAAGAGCCGATGCTCCTCGGCATATTTATCGTAGTCGAGGCCATGTACTTGTTGTTAGTCGTCGCCAAGGCGTTGACCCTCAACGACCTCCGCAAACGCGCCGGAGTCGGCCTCTTCGCCGTCGCGTTGGTACTGCTAATAATCGGCTTTCTATTATCGTATTTGCCGTCGGTTTATTATGTAGGCGGCTTAGTCCTCTTCGCGGAGTATATCGCCGAGATGTTGGCTTATAGAGAGGCGGCGCGTTAGCTAGTGGCCACGGCCTCTTCGTGAAAGACTATTGAAGCAGGTGTGTTCAATAAGGCGACGTATCCGCCGAATGCTTGGACCAACGTCTTGCTCTCTTCGACGCCCCTGGGCACCACCTCGACCTTGACGCCCTTGGAGTCACCCCGCATGATGAGGTCGAGCACCTCGTCCTCGCCTAGCTCCTCGGCTACCACCACCACGTCGGCTACGCCCATCTCCATGGCCTTTACGACCTTCTCCTTGCCGTAGACCATATAGTCGCTCTTCTTCACGGCGTAATACATCACCTTGTCCATCAGCTCCTTGGCCTTGACGTATTCGCTCTCCTTGAGCTGCTCCTCGGCGTTTCTTATAGCCTCTATAACGCCGTATTCGTTGGCGCAACAAGCCGATACAACCGCGAGCACTTTGTCCTTGAGTCGGTAGTCGAGGCCGCCCTCCTCGAGGAAGTCCTCCTTGGTAGGGCCTGGCCCCGCCACGATCAAGCCCTTGAGGCCCGGCATGGAGAGGAACACCTTATTCGCCTCCTCCGCCACAAGCTTGTAAAAAGTCTCGGCCAAATGTTCGGTCTGTCGCTTGTAGCGGTTGGCCGACTGGCCGCCAGCGCTGTGCTTCCCGGGGACGAAGAACTGCACGGTCTTTATGATCTCCCATTGGCCTCCCCTCAACACGGCCAACACGGCCTCGCCCCTCTCGACGACCACTATGCCGTAGGCCGTGCTCGATTTGATCTGCTCCTCCAGTATCTCCGTGTGGAACGTCGTATCGCATATGTACTTGAAGGTGTAGATGGGCTGCGGCGGCACCACCACGTAGTAGACCCACTCGTAGTTGCCGGGGTTTATCATGTGGAACCCCGCGAAGACGGCCATGCCGTTCTCGGGCGCTTTGGCCTCGCCCTTTAAATTGTTCACGATTCGCTCTAAGGTGTCCTGGACGTGGGTACGCGTGGTCTTGTCCTTTATGTTAGACGCCGTGGACCACTCGCTGCGGAGCAAGGACAATACGTCGGGCATGGGCCTCTCACTGTTGATGTAGAGCGTGATCAACGTCGTCGCGTATCCTCTGAACTTCTTGAGTAAGTTGATAAAGGCCCTGAGCTCCACGGCCGTCTTGGCGACATAAACGCCGTTAGGAGGACGATTTATCATGGCGGTTCTACGCAAAATCCCTATAAATACTTGACGCACATAGGCTTTCTGCTACCCTGGCGGAGTTCAGAGGTCTATCCTCTTGTCGGCTACCTCCTCGAACTCGCCTAAATGGGAGGTCACCAGAATCGTCTTCACGTCCCTCGAAAGGTCTCTGACCAGCTCCACGATCCTCCGGCGGTGGATCTCGTCCAGGTGTTCGGTGGGTTCGTCCAGGATCAAAAACGGAGGCCTCCCCAAGAGGGCCTTCGCGAGCGCCACCCGCAACGCCAACGCGACTAGGTTGGCCTCCCCGATCGAGAGCGCCGTGTGTAGGAAGCGTTGGCCGTCGTCTCTGGACACAACGACGTAGTAACGCCCCTCGACTTGCGCCAGCTCGGCAGAACGGAAGGCTTCCTTGTGCCTCAGCCTTAAGAACGTCGCGTTGAGCTCGGCGTTGACGGCCTCTATTAGAATCCTCCTGGCGATGGGCTTTATCTCCTTCAGCGCTCCCCTCACGGCCTTCCCCTTCTCCTCCGCCTTTGCGTGCACCTCGAAGTCCCTCCGCGCGGCCTCCAGCTCTTCGCCGACCCTCTCGGCCTCGGCCCTAATTGCCGATAACTGCCTCGCCAACTCCTCGGCTCTAGAAGCGGCCTTCAGATAGGCCTCGGCCTTCGCCTTTAGCTCCTCGTAGGTCTTGCCCAGCTCCTCCAGCTTAGGCCTTAGGGAGGCCAACTGGGCTTCGACCTCCTTGAGCCGCGATCTGGTCTCGGAGAGCTCCCTCTCGGCCTCGGCCCTCTTGGCCTCCAACGCCTTGAGCTCCGCCTCGATCCTCCTCCGCGCGGCCGTCCGCGCCGCGAGCTCCGCCCTCCTTCTCTCGAGCGATTTCTGCTCCTCGTAAAGCCTTTTCAACTCCTCGAGCCTCCTCCTCAGCTCGTCCACGTCGAGGGATAAGTAGTCCTTGACCTTCAAGTACTCCTCCCTAGCTCTCTCGAGCCTCCTCACAGACGACTCGACCTCGAGGAGCTTGGCCTCCAGCCTTCTGAGCTCCTCCTCGAGCCTCTTGGCCTCCTCCTCGTGCTTCTTGATCGTCTGAGGGTTCAAGGGGCCTCCGCATACTGGGCACCTCCCGCCGGCAGCCCTCCCGGCTAACTTGGCCACCTCCTTGGCCAGCCCGAGCCTCGCCAAGACCTCGGCCCTCTTGGTCCTCAACTCCTCCCTCTCCTTATACGCCGCCTCCAACTCCTCCGGCTTGAAGGACTTGGCCATCTGCAGATCCGCCGAGGCCAAAATATCGGCGATTCTCTTCGCCTCGTAATAGCGCGACTCCACGGACGGGTCCGGTTGGGGGAGCGAGGCCAGCTCGGCCTCCAGCTTCTCCAGCTCCTTGAGCTCCTCGACCTTCCTCTCTATCTCTAAGTCCAGCTCGACCAACTCCTCCTCCAACTTGTCGACGAGAGTTCTAAGCGATTTGGCCTCTTGCTCCAACGCGGCGACTTTCTCCCTCAACGACGCCAGCTCCCTCTCGGCCTCCTCGTATCGACGAAAATACGGCTTGAGGGCCTCGGCGTTTCTCGACGCCTCGGCCAACTGGGTCTCCACCTCGCGCGCCCGCTTAGCTAGATCCTCCGATCTCTTGCGAAGCTCCTCCGCGCGGCCGGCCGCCCTCTCCTTGCGCCTCGACACGTCGGCTAGGAGCTCCCTCATTATCTCGTCCAAGTCGTCGAATTCGTCCAGCCTAAATAGCCTATCTATGTACTCGGGCTCTGCTAAAATGCGCCGTAGCTCTCCTTGTCTTATATAGGCGAGGTTCGCGAACTCGTCGACGCCCAGCCCCAACGCCTTCACGACAAGCGCCGTGACGTCTTGATCGCCTCTGGCCACCATCTTGCCGTCGGCCATCAAGTACGTGCCGGACGTCGACGTGCCCGAGGAGCTGAAGCGCCTGGCCACTACGTACTCGACCCCGTCGATCCCCACGAAGGACAGCTGCACGGACCCCTCGACGGCCCCCCTCCTCACTAGGTCGGCCCATCTGCTCTTAGTCTTCTGGAGCCACCTCGACCCGTATAAGGCGATCGCGATGGCCTCGAGGAGGCTGCTCTTCCCGGCGCCGTTAGGCCCATAGACGAAGTTGACCCCCTCCACGAAGTCCGCGGAGAGCTCCTCGTGTATTTTGAAGTTCCTAAGCTCTATCCGCTTCAGCATAGAGCCACTCCCTCAAAATCTTCTCGGCCATGGCCTTATCCCCATCTCTGACGTAGGCGAGGGCCTTGGCGACGGCGTCGGCGCCAGCGCCGAGCTTCTCCCTCAACAGCCTCTCCACGGCCTCGTAGGCCGAGCCGGTCCTGACGACAACTCCTCTGGGCTTCTTGGTTCTGTCCACGACGTCTACGTAAAGCGCCTTGGAGAAGAAGGCGGCGTATCTCGACGGCCTTATATCCCCCTCCGCCTCGCCGTACAGCTCCACCTTCACCACGGCCCCAGCCTCATCGAATCTCCTGGCCGCTTCATCGAACACCGCCTCGATATCCTTGAAGTCCTCGAGGAATAGTCTGAGCCTCAACATCCTCCGCCTCGGCCTCAAGAGGACCTCCTTGACCGAGGCGGCCTTGCCGGCGACGTCGACGAGGTAGATCCCCTTGGGCGCGGCCTCTTGCCTCATCTCCCACTTCCCGCCCGCTCGGTCCCAAGTCTCGAACTCCCCCGAGTCCCACAGCTCGAGCGAGCCGGCCCAAAGCGCTTGGACGGACCCGTTTGCGCCCGGAACGGCCGCTGATGCTCCGTGGTCGTGGACGTGGCCGGCCGCTATGTGCACGGCCTTGATGCCCGAGAGGGCCCTCAAGGGCATTGTGAACTCGTCGACGGCCGAGGGGTACCTCGCCTTGACCCCCTCTACTGCCTGGTGCATCGCCAAAACGGAGCCGGGCCTCGCCGAGAGCACTCTTTGTCTGAACTCATCGGCCCTGGAGCGGGGGGTGGCGCATGCGCCGTATATCCAAACGCCGCCTAGGTCGGCCTCGTCGAAGCACAAAAGCCTTATGGCCCTCACTCTGTCCAAGATGCGGAGCGGCGTTTCCTCGGGCCTCAAATAGCTGTAGTCGTGGTTGCCGCCTATTGCGTACACGGGCAATCCCGCCTCGGCCAAGACGTCGAGCGCCCTCAATAGGACCCGCGTAGAGGGCCTCCTGGTGTCCAACAAGTCGCCCGTGATCGCCACGGCGTCAGCCGATTTGGCCGACCTCAACGCATCGGCGAGTGCTTGGAAGTAGTCCTCCTCCCTCTCCTTCAAGTGGTATTGTTGCCTGCCCAAATGCGCATCCGATAAGTGGGCTATCCTCATGCGGCCCTCCTCACCTTCACCACCTCGGAGAGGGCTCTGTAGACGTGGTGGCAGCCCGCGGACCCGCACTTGCTGCACTTGGCGTAGCCCTTCTCTATAGACAATTCGACCTCGGCGCCGTCTGATAGAAGGACCCTCCACGAGCCGCCGTCCGACGTTATGGACTTAGCCGAGAGGCTCGAGGACGCCAAGGCCGTCGAGGGGGGCGGAGGGGCCTTGAAGAGCCTCCTCCAAATAGTCGTTATGTCGGCGTCGGCCTTGCGCCACGCCGCGGCGAGGGATATATCGGCGCCGCCGTATTCCAACACCCTATCCCTGAGCCTTATGACCGCCGGAAGGCGGACCACGGGGCCCAAGACCACGGCCTCGCCTTTGTCGAGGCCGGGCAAGTTCTCGAGGTATTCTTGCGCCAACTGCTCGCTGCTATCCCTCACGGCCTCTTGGTCCTTGGGGTTTACGATCCTCATTATGATCTGCGACTGCATTTGGCTCATGACGTCGGGGTCGACCCTCGAGGGGCGCTGGGAGATCACGACGAGGTAAACGCCGAACTTCCTGCCCTCCGCCGCTATGCGGGAGATGGCCTCGTAGGCCCTCGTCCTCCTGACCGATTTAGGCGGGGCGAACCTGTGCGCCTCCTCGACCACTACGACGACGGGCCTCTCCAGCTTGACGCCGGGGAGGCCCCTCACTTGTCTGACCCTGGCCTTGAAGATCCTCGACAAGATGTGCCAAGCCACGTAGTCTTGTATCTCGTCGCCGACTCCGGCCAGATTGACCACGGTCAAATCGGCCATTATTTTGGCCAAAGGCGTGGTCTTGGCCGAGAACACGCCCAGGCGGGCCAGCCTTCTCAAATACGCCGTCGCGCTGAATATCGAGTGTTTATCCCTTTTCGCGAGCTCCGCCAACTCGCCGATTTTCTCTTCGTCCTCCACGCCCCAGCCCTTCAAGAGCTTCCTCAGTTGTTGTTCCCCCCTAAGGGCGGACGCCAGTATTTCGGCCAAGCCCTTGGGCCCCACCCGCCTAGCGCCGGCCTTCTCCGCAGATTTCGCCAAGGCGTGGGCTAAGTATATCGAATAGCGAATCTTGGTGGCCTTCGGCGGCACGCCGGCCGCGTCGGCGAGGGCGTCGGGGTCCATGTCCAACACGCCTATTTTGTACATAACATCGCCTGCGTGGCGCCTCGACACCTTGACCGTCAACGCGTTCACGCCCCCCAGCCTATTGGCCGTGTCCCTGACCGCCACGTACTCCCCATGCGGGTCGAGCACGACGACTAGGGCCCCCTTCTTGAGGAGCTCCTCTATGAGCACCACGCTGAACCAAGTCTTGCCAGATCCGGTAGCCGCTATGACGGCCATATGCCTTTTTATCCCCTCAACGTCTAGGCAGAGGTCCAGAGGCCTGGCCGAGAGCCTCCCGACGCAGAGATCCCCTGAGCCGTAGAGCTCCGCGACTTCATTATCGGAGGCCAAATACACCGGCGCGCCTATCCTCGGGGGGAGCTTCGGCATGCGTATCTCGCCGTTCCAGAGATAGCCCAGTATCTTGACCTTAGCTATCTGCACCTCCAGCAAGTCGTGGGACACGCTCTCGACGACGTTGTATAGGGGGAGATCCCTCTTGAGCTGATAGGGATCCCTTATCACCTTGACTATCTGGCCCAACAACCTCACCTGCACCGCCTCCTCCTCGTCGGGAGGGACCTCGACGCTGTCCACGGCGACGTACTCGTACAGCCTCACTGGCTTTTCAGGATCCAGCGTGGCCAAGAACTCCGTGGGCGTCGCGCTGGCTATGACGTATCCTATCTTCATGGAGCGCCGGCGGCAGATTTTTGTCTAAAAACGACGATCACGTCATAATATCCATAGGGCTTAAATAGGCTCAGCTCACGCAGGAGGAGGGGGGTAGATAATAAGTTTTTGCCTACAAGCCCATGGCCATCTTGATCCTCCTCGCCATGGATACCCCGGCGCCCTTCAGCATTTGTTTTATATACACGGCGTATTCGGCGAGCTGGCTCCTCTTGAAGGAGGCCACCTCGTGGGCGTACCAGAGCCAGTAGTTGTAATGGGCCTCGTCCTTGTACTGCGCCAACAACAAGGATACCGCGTCGTCGACCGACGCTTGAGGGTAGAAGGCCTTAACTGACGCCCCGTCGAACATCCTGCTGCGGGCCAACGGCGTCTCCACGAGGAGCGGCTCTGAGGACTCTGAGGGTTTTAGATAGAACAAGATCACTTTGGGCACGGAGGAGAGGGCCTCGTGCGCCATCCTCAAATAATCCGACGTCGAGCTCTCCCCTCTAAAGGCCATTGCGTCCTCGACTCTGTCCTCGACGGCGTCCATGAGCTTGCTCACCGACGTTAGACCCTTGTAGCTCATATAAGCGTCGCATGCGCCGAGCAACATCGGGGTCGTATAGGCGCGCGCCTTCATGCCGGCGAGCACCACCGCGTCGGTCACGGACTGCTTAAACAAGGCGTCCAACGCGGGCGCCGCCTCGGGGTCGCCCTTGAGCCTCTGATATGCCGAAAAGATCGCGCGTCTGAACCTCCTCAACCACATCACCGAGTACCAGCTCAGCCCCTTATCGACTATGAAGTCGTCTATCTTGCCCCTCAAGGCCTCAAAGGCGACGTATTCCTTCAGGATCTTGAACCTCGAGTCTTTAGACACGAAGACTACTCGGACCCCCGCCTCCTCGGCCTTCTTGAGGAGCTCCGTCAACGAGAAGAGAGCCATTATCATCTCCGGGACGTAGAATATGGACTGGAACTCCCTCGTCAATATGAGATTATGTATTAACATAATGGCCTTTGCGTAGAGAGAGCCGTCCATGAGCAAGTAGTCGAAACCGCCTTCCTCTAACGCCGCAACGCCCGCTAGCGACTCGGCCAGGATGAGGTAGGCCCACGACGCGGCCGCCGAGTCCACTGTCAAGACGTCGGCTATGAACTCCCTCTTCAGAAGCCCCCCTCCGACAGCCGCGGCGCGCGCGAGGAGTATTTTGTGGCCGTTGTCGAGCTCCACTACGCCTATCCCGCCGTCCACGGCAGCGGTCGGCGCGTCCGTAGAGGCCTCGGGGGCCTCCTCGATCGGTATCATGGATAGAAGAAAACTGAAAGAGCGGCCCGACCTCTGATACTCGACGTACTTATCGATCTTCCTCCTCGCCTCCCTTATGAACAGATCGAAGAAGTGATCCACATAATAACTAAGCCGTATAAATAGGGCTTATTGCTACGCCTCGAGGAGGGCTCATAAAAAGTTTTAATCCAGCCTCCGGAATCGCGCAGAGCGCCGTATAGGGCAAAGTAAAATACGGGTGGTTGAGGGCTAATGTGGCCGAGGTGTTGGAGGCAAGGTTCCAGAGGGCCGTCTTCAAGGGATCGGAGGACGTCCTAGTAGCCGACTTCGAGGCCAGGTACGGCTCCCGCTGGGTCCAACTAATGGAGGCCTCGGAGGGGGCCGGCGAGGAGGACGTGAAGAGGGCCGAGGCCAGCTCGGGGGAGTTGGCCGCGCTTGTGTCCTCCAGGATCGACGACGAGCGGCTGGCCGCGCTGTACGCCAGATATGCGAGGAGTTTAACCGTTGAGGGGCAACTGGTGTTGGGGCTTGAGCTGTTAGGGCTCACCGACGCGTACGAGAAGCTGATAAGGTGGGGCCTCGCGATGCACTTCTCCGACGACGTGGTGGCCTCGCCGCCCTACTTGGCCGGGCTCTTAAGCCGCTATATGGCTGTCCCCGCATCGGTGGAGCTGAACGTGGCCGAGGAGCTCCGCTCTCTCGACGACCCGCGTCTGCTCGCCTTGGTGGAAGGCGAGGCGGCTGGCGATGCCGATTGGGGCCTATACGAGGAAGTCTACGGCCCGAGGCCCTCCTCGAGGCTCAAGATAGGCTCCCTCGCTATATTCGACCCCGAGCTCGGCCTAGTCGTGAACCCGGCCACCTACCCCGACTTGGTGCTCGAGGAGCTCTTGGCCTTGAAGGAGATGAGGGCCAGGAGGATGGCGTCTGCGCTGGGCCTACACGGCGAGTACGAGTTCGACTCGAGGTCCAGGTGCGGGCTGGCCTATTTGTCCATCGACGGGACGGCCGACGGGAGCGCGGAGATCTACGTGTGCCCTTGGCTGGCAGTACCCGCCTCAGTCTCGAGGAGGAGGTTCAACAAGGTCTTCGTCGTCTGGGGCCCTCCGCCCCAACAATTGAAGCGACGGCGCGATATGTTCGTCTTTCTGTACGAAGAAGGCGCTAAGGTCTTCTACCCGGATAAACAGAAGCCCGTCCACGAACACCTAGTGGACCTCCTTTACAGATCAGGCCTGGCCGTGGTCGAGGAGTGAGCGCCTCCCGCGAGGTATATCTCGAGTTGCCCTTACGATGGGCGTCGAAGCGGATCTCGTACACGCTTTTCGATCGCGGCGATTACGCAGCGCTCGACGTTTGATGAAAATTCTGCACGGCAAAGATTAAACCGGCTTCTCTTCTTCTCCACGTGCTTAAGCTCTTGCTCTTATCGGCCTTGAGCGCGACGGGTGTTGTGTACGCCATATTCTTTAAGCCGAAGGGGATTTGCCGAAGGGCGCGCCTCATGGGTTGCGAAGTAGTCCTCGTCTCGCCTTACGCGAGGCCTTTTGGAGTCCCTCTGGAGTATATAGGCGCCTTGTGGTTCGCCGGGACGGTCCCGGCGTATCTCATAGGCGCAGGCGCCGCGTGGGCGCTCTTGGGGATTATAGGAGTCGCCGTGTTGGCGGCGCTGGAGGCTAAGTTGCGGGCGTTTTGTCTATACTGTACGGTGGCCCACGCAATCGGCTTGGCCATCTCCTTTATTTTATTGTTATGAGCGCATTAAGACGTCTGCCTGTACACCGCCCAGCACGCTCGACTTGAGCGCGTCCGCTAGCCAATCAGAGCTGGGGCGTGCCCCTCCCCGGCAAGCCGCAAACGCCCCGAGGGTGAGGCCGTTGGCCGACAAAAATGAGAGGCGAAGGGGGCACTAGGGGGCCCAGACCCCCGCTTCTCTAAGCACGTCTATGAACTCCTCCAGGGTTGCGCCGGAGATCTTCTGGGCTAACCTCAAGTCGCCGGTTTCTATGAACAACAACACAGCGGCCTTCAAACTTAGGCGGAAGGGATTCTATGAATTTCCAGTCGGCCTCCTCTCTCCTAATACGCCTAGCCTCCTCCTCCCTCTCCACAAGCTCTTGTATATCCACGATAACTTAGAGGATCCGAAATAAAACTACTCGGTGGTGTGTATAGAAGCGTCCATCGCCTGCTCTATCTAGCGAGCTTCCGCCTCTGCTGATCCCCATCACGTCGAAGGGCTAGACCGCCCACGCGCCCCTCGCCCCACATCCCGATCAGCCAACGGCCTCACCTTCGGGGCATACGCGGCTTGCCGAGCTCTGCCCAGCCCCGCGCGGCGGGCGGGCGCCTTTTGGGCCCTCTCGAGCTCCTCTATTTAGCCGCGGGAGGGCTGGACAGGGCGGATCTAGATGGTTATGATGACCTTGCCCAGTCTGTCCGAGTCCTCGAGGGCTTTGAGGGCCTCCGGCGCCTCTTCCAGCCGGTATTGGCGATATATGGGGGTCTTGACGAGGCCCCTTTCTACAAGGGAAGTCAGTAGTTCGAGGTCCACGCGCCTTCCCCCGGTGCTGCCCAGCACCGAGAGCTGGGAGCCGTAGAGCTTGCGGAGGTCTAGCCTCGCCTCGCTCCCCGTCAACGCGCCGGCCGTTACATACCTCCCTCCCCTCGCCAAGATGGACAAGCTTAGCTCCCAAGTAGCGGCGCCGACGGGGTCTATCACCACGTCGAAAGGAGGCGCCCTCCTTGCCTCCTCGGGCGTCAACACCTCGTCTGCGCCCAGCTCCCTCAACTGCGTGGCGAATTTATCCGCCCTCCTCGTCACCGCGACTACGTAAGCGCCTGCGAGCTTGGCCAGCTGGACTGCGTAGACGCCCACGTTTCCCGTGGCGCCGATCACGGCCACTCTTTCGCCGAGGGCCACGCCGGCGCGTCTCACCATGTTAAAAGCAGTGAGGCCCCCCACGGGGAGGCCCACCGCTTGTTCGGGAGGGGCGGAGGTCTTCACCAAATTACGGGCTGGCACGGACGCCAGCTCGGCCCAGCCGCCGTGTGCGACCACGCCGATGATGCCGCCCGCCTCGCACAACTGGGTCTCTCCTCTTAGGCACTGCCTACACCCCCCGCAGAAGATCCTGTTGTACACCACCACGCGGTCGCCCCTCTTGAACTCGCTAGTCCCGGGGTCTAGCACCTCGCCCACGAACTCCGCGCCGGGGATGTGGGGCATGGGGGACGCTCGTACAGCCCCGCTAACGACCATTCTGTCTATGGGATTGACGCCGGCTTGGAGGACCTTTATCAAGACCTCCCCGTGCCTCCTCTCGGGGTCCGGGAACTCTCCAACTTTCAGCTCTCCAGGCGTCTCGAAATAGGCGGCCCTCATTCCTCCACGACGTAGTTCCTCAGCCTGCCCACCCTCTCCACCTCGGCCTCCACCACGTCCCCGCCCTTCAAGAACTTGCCCTTGGGGAAGCCCACGCCGGGCGGCGTGCCCGTGAAGATCAAGTCGCCTGGCTTTAGGGTTATCCCTTGCGAAGCCCAGTGTATTAGCTGTTGTACGTTGAATATCAGCTCCGACGTGTTGCCCTCTTGCTCCAACACTCCGTTCACCCAAAGCCTGAGGCTCAGCTTGTTGGGGTCCTCCACCTCGTCCCTAGTGACTATCCAAGGCCCCACCGGAGCCGCCGTGTCCATGGACTTGCCCCATATCCAGTTCTGGCCGTAGGGGTTCAACTGCTGAGGCCAGCCGGGCGGAAATTGCCAATCCCTGACCGAGATGTCGTTGCCCACTGCGTAGCCGAAGACGTAATCGAGCGCCTCCTCCGGGGAGATGTACTTGCCTGCGCGCCCCATCACGACCACTAGCTCCACCTCCCAGTCCACTTTCTGCGCCACCTTGTGCTTTATCACCTTGCCCTCGTGCCCCACCAAGGCGTTGGGAAACTTGGGGAAGAAATAGGGCCTCTCGGGCGGCTTGACGCCCGTCTCTTGGCCGTGCGCCTTGTAGTTCACGGCCACGGCGAATATCTTCTCGGGGTCCGGCACGGGAGGCTCCCAGATGAACTCGCCCGGCGCGTAGAAAGGCCCCTTGGCCTTGGCCTCCAGCCTCTTCACGATCTCTAGGCCGGGCTCCCCCACCGCAATGAGCTTGCGCATACTGTAGAGGAAGTCCGGCGCCTCGGCGGCTCCGAAAGTTCGCCTATACGCCTCCGGCAAATCGAGGATTCTCCCCTCCTTCCAGAGGCCCACCTTCACCACGCCGTCTTTCCTAAACGTGAGCAACTTCATGAAGCGGTCATAACGGCTCTTTAAATCAATAACGACGATGGTCGCGTCGTGCGTGATATGAGTCGACGAAGTTCTCCACGGCTTTAGGCAACTCGCAAGCCATGTGGCCGTACCTTCTAGAAAATTCCGATCTCTAGAACTGGGCGCCGTTGGCCGGCGGCCGCGCGTCTTCTCGAGCCATGAAAATTGTGCACTCCCCGAAGTCTTTATGTTTCGTAAACGGGATCCGTGCTGTGGAGCTCGCCAAGAGGAGGGTGTTGGATCTCCGAGGCTACGTCTGCCCGTATCCGCAACTCGCTACGCTTAAGGCTTTGAGGTCCATGGAGCCCGGCGAGGAGCTCGAGGTCGTGACGGACAATCCGCCGTCGGTGCAGAACGTGCCTGCCATAGCCAAGAAGGAGGGCCACGAGGTGGTCGGCGTGTACCAAATCGGCGAGGGCCTCTGGAAGATAGTTATCAGGAAGAGATGAACCCCACAGAGAAGTTCAAGGAGAGGGTGAGGATATATAGAGAGGCGGGCATCGCGCTCGAGTCGCTCTCGTTGGGCTGTTCCGTCAAGGTGGACCTCTACGACGTCTTGTACCCCGCCATAGAGTTGTTGAGGGACGAGATATCGCGCTTGAACTTAATCATAGCGCCCAGGGAGGACGCCGCAATAGTCAAAGGCGCTGAGGCGGAGCTGAGGCGCCTCTTCTTGGACCCAGAGGATCCCAGAGTGGACCCCGCCTTCCTCGAGTCCTATGCCCCCGATTTGGCCATAGTGTTGGTCCAGCTCTATATGGCCAAGGCCGCCACGCCGGACAAGTTCGCCGAGTACGCGGCCAAGCTCTACAAGGCCTTGGGCTCCTCAAGGCATAGGGTTTGGCTGGGCAAGGGCCACTCCATAGTCAGCACGAAGAAAGGCGCCGAGTTCTTCATGGTGGACTTCTTGAAGGTCAAGGGGGACGAGGGCTACATCTTAGCCAACAACGACACGATACAAGTGATAGACCCGTCGGAGGACTTGGACTCGCCCTTGCAAGTGGCCGTGGCCTTAAACAACGCGTTGAACGACCTATACGTCAAGGGGGTCCACAAGGATATCGCGATAGCGCCTGTCTACGACGCGCCGGAGCAGTACTTCGGCAGAATCGAGGCAACAGTCAAGGAGCACGCCTCGTCGCTCGGGAAGCTCGTCGAGGCGCCCTTGCCGCGAAGGGGGTATCTGCTCCTGGGCGCCACCGCCTACGGCCCGCTCGACAAGGAGCCCCCGACGTTCTACAACCACATAAACGAGGACTTCGTGGTGATCGTCACGAGGCCTTTCGGGGAGCTCGCGTACTTCACCACGTACGTGGCGATCCATACAGACGAGGAGCTCCTCAAGGCCTTCGAGAAGTCCGTCAAGCCCTTGGAGGAGTTCGAGAAGGAGAAGAGGGCCGTGTTGGAGCTAATGGCGCGCCCCAACGTCGAGGTCGCCCGCGTCGTATACGAACATCTGCCGGAGCTAGGCGGGAGGTTCGACCCGGAGTCCCACATAGCCGCGACGATCGACGTGTCGGGACCAGGCGTGTTCGTCTTCAAGGAAGTGGCCGAGCGCGCCGGCGTGGACGTGGAGCTCCACGACGTGCCCCTCTTGGGTCCGGCCGTCTCTAAATTCGCGGCCGAGAACTTCATCATGCCCGACGCCACGGCCGGCACCAACGGGGCCATAGCCATATTCGTCCACAAGAAGCTGGCCGACGTCTTGTTGGACGAGCTCGAGAAGGTGCCGTGGCTGAGGCCCTCGGTGATAGGGAGGGTGTTGGGCAAGGGCGAGGGACGGCTGATAGTGCCCAACTGGGCGCTTGGGTATATATCCAGCGAGAAGCTGAGGGAAAAGCTCGTAGGGTCGACGCAAGTGCTTGGCGCTCTCGCGGTCAAGAAGGCGGCCAGGGCCAGGGCTCTTATCGAGGGCGAGGTGCAAGGAGTCGGCTTTAGGCCCACGGCGAGGGCCAAGGCGAGGGCCCTCGGCCTCACGGGCTATGCGGCCAACTTGCCCGACGGGAGAGTCGAAGTCGTCGTCGAGGGCGACCGCGACAGGATAGAGAAGTTTCTACAAGAGCTGTGCGCACGCTTCAGCTGCAAGATAGCCGAGCTGACGTGGGAGGCGGCCGAGGGCGCCTTCAAGGACTTCGAGGCGAAGTAGACGCCGGCTTCTACCCTGAACCTCCCCGCGGCTCCTGAAAGACGCTTGTGTAGAGTAGCCCTCTGGCGAAACCGATTGGTGCGGGGGGTGGGATTCGAACCCACGCAGGCCTACGCCACAGGGTCTTGTGGGCCGGCTGCGCCGAAAGCCCTGCCCCTTTGACCTGGCTCGGGCACCCCCGCTCGTTTTTCCTTACTGCTGAAATTTTAAGCTTTTTCGCAACTCGAAGACGCGAGAATAGGCTACGCATAGCTCTGCCTAGAGCGTGTCACTTGAGTTATCACTAAAGCCGAGGCAGTTGAGCGAGGACGGGCGAGACAGCTATTTTAAACTCCTGCGCATTAGGGCTCAAGTATTGCGAAAGGCGCCCGCCCGCCGCGCGAGGCTGGGCGGAGCTCGGCAAGTCGCGTATGCCCCGAAGGTGAGGCCGTTGGCTGATCGGGATGTGGGGCGAGGGGGGCAACAGTGACGCACTATACCACTGTGACTGTCACAACGACGGCAAATGCGCCTACCGTAACTGTGACTAAAACCGTAACGTCGACGGCCACTACCTACACCACATACACGGCGACGACTTGGACGACGACTGCATCTACAGCGACGACAACTACCACAGCGGTGGCAGGCACCACTACCGTTACAACGACAACGACGGTCTGGTACACAGAAGTATTTCACACCACTGTGACCTTAACAGCGACGAGTTGGTCAATAGTATCTACAGTTTGCACAGTTATAACCGGCACGTGTGGCGCTTCGTATGCCAGCCCGCCGGGCGTCGGCATTTCTAAGCCAGTTGTGAAATTTGCCGCCGTCGGCGTATCTAAGCCAAGCGTTGTAGACAACGTCGTCGGCGTTTCTAAGCCAGTCTCCAAGGCCGTTGGAGGCGTTGCAGGATACGGCGTTTCTAAGCCGTCGCGTGTGGGCAAGTTGAGCTTCGCCGCCGCGCCTGCCTCCGGCGTCTGCACGGTGACTACTACTACGACGGTTACTACGCCGACCACAACTACGTCGACTGCATACACCTGGATAACTGTCACAGTCACCGGAACTGTGACGACGACAGTCACCTACGCCCCCGGCGCCACTACGGTTACAACAACTACTACGACCTGGACGACGACAATACCAACCACGACGACGGTTACTGAGACGACTGCTGTCTATACCACAGCTACCCAGACACTTTATACAACAAGTACTGTCACATCGACGGTGACAGTGACAAGTAACACTTACACCGTAATTACATATACCACTACAACTACAGTGACGAGCACAACTGTAGTCTGCACAGCAATAATAAATACATGTGGTACTACTAGTACTACTAGTTGTGCATCATGTACAACTACAACTATATGTCCAGTACCTACAACGACGTCGTCGTCAGCGGGTGCAAGTTTTGTTTCTGCAAAGCGCGGCGTCGGCGAGGTGGCGCCTGTCTTGTTGGCCGCCCCTATCATGGCGGCGGCTGTGATGCGCAGGCGTTAATACATGAGCACTTTTTAAATCGGCACAACTTTTTTCCCATGTTCGACTTGTTGGACAAGAAGGAGAAGGCCGTCCTCGTCGCGTTGATAGCCGTCGCGCTCGTCGCCGGCCTCATCGGAGGCATGTTGGCCAAGCCGACGACTACTGTCACCAAGACGGTGATCGCCACAAATACGACGACTGTGACCACGCCTAGAGGCCAGGTGTTGTGGGCCGACTTCAAGTACAACGGCACCCACTGCGTGATCACGGTGCATCTGCCCTACGCCTTGCCCTTGAAGTACGAAGTCGAAGGAGGCTGGTACGTGTACTTCGGCATTTGGTACAGCAACGGCTCGTTTAACCACCCGCCCATACTGGGCAGGACCAACGGCACTGAAATACCCTTCACATTCCGGTGCGCCCGTGAGGGGAAGTACTGGCGCCTCTACTCCATCTACGTGTATAGGCACTTCGGCAACAGGACGTACTACGAGGTGGGACTATTCGACCGGCCCCTCAACGACGTCCCCGTGGAGAAGCCGCTGAACATAACCGTATCTGTGATATACGTAATAACTACAGCCACCGGCGCGGACTTCCGCGACGCCATGAGCCGCTTAGGCTTTTCCCCTAGCCAAATAGGCGGCGTCCCGATACTAGTCTGGCCGACTCCGTAACCCCATTTTTCCCCGTTCCTTATCCCCCCATTTTTTGGGTCTCTATGCGTATGAAGTGGTGGTTCCCTGCCTTAGCAGTGGCGCTGGCCGTAGTGGCCATAACCGCCGCCGTTTTGCTGTCTCTGCCGAGGCCGAACGCCTACCTCTGCCTGGGCAACACGCCGGCCGTCTTAGACGCCGTGAGGCTGGCCGAGAGGGGCGCGTTCCAGGTCTTTCTCTACTACAAGGGGTGGGTCGTGTGTATAGCAGTCCACGTCCGGGAAGATGTCGTGATGCAGTCCGCCTACACAGTGGGCTCCCCCGGCGCGAGGGTTGTCGTGGTGTACTTCACAGACCCCACTTGTCCCTACTGCGCGCTGTTTCACGTAGACTACGGCGAGGCGCTGCGGCAATACGTGCAGAACGGCACCGTCTTGCTGGCGGTTAGGTACTTCCCCGCCCACACGGCGTCTCTCTCCGGCGAGCTTTTCAACGCCAGCGTGGCGACGTGGCTGGCGCTTAGATGCGTATACGAGAGGGAGGGCGGAGAGGCCTTCTACCGCGCCCTCGACGAAGTGTTTAAAATAGCGGCCTCCCACATTAGAGCCGGC
Organism: Thermoproteus thermophilus; assembly: GCF_055392855.1. Lineage (NCBI taxonomy): Archaea > Thermoproteati > Thermoproteota > Thermoprotei > Thermoproteales > Thermoproteaceae > Thermoproteus > Thermoproteus thermophilus. The sequence goes on along the minus strand of NZ_AP042466.1, from coordinate 922,759 downwards.
AACGACACATACCCCTTGGCCCAGTGGGAATACGCCAAGACTCTCTGCCCAGTCAACGCCACAGACTACGTCCAAGTCGTAGCGGCGGCCCAGGAAGAGGTCTTCAAAACCGCAGAGGAGTTGGGAATACCCAGAGATGCGATAGGCACCCCCATGTTCATAATATTCCGCCGCCCATGGCCCCCAGACGTCGCCTGAAAGCAAACCATCCTGACTTTTCCTATCTTCGGCGTCTTTTCGACAATTCCTGAATTTTCAAATCCGCTGGGTTTTGCGCCATGTAGGAATTCCTGAATATCCTACCGGCGTAAATTTCGACAAGTCAGGAGAGGTCAGGAGCCGCCGAAAAAACGGCGAGGACAGGAAAGTTCAGGAGGGCGTTGAGTCCATGGCGGCTTGTGCTATCGCGGCGTGGGTCTTCGCCCCTCTCAGCTTCACCTCTCTCCCGTCGCATATCACTTCTATCTCCTCTTGCGAGGAGACGGCGTATATCTTAACCTTGGCGGGCTTGGCCCAGTCGGCTAGGGTCACAAGAATGATCAATTTAAACCCACACAATTCTAGACGCATGAGATGCGAAAGAGGCCCGCTCGCCGCGCGGGGCTGGGCAACGCCCCCCGCCCGGCAAGCCGTGAACCGCCCCGAAGGTGAGGCCGTTGGCCGATAGGAGATGTAGGGTGAGGGAGCGCGAAGACGCGGATTGCCTCAGCCGATCAATGTTTTTATAAATTCGCGCACAGCCGCACGTGGCCGTCCCCAGGGTCAGGACGTATGTGCCGGGCCTCGACGAGATACTCTACGGCGGAGTGCCCGAAAGGAGCGTCGTGCTGCTCAGCGGGGGACCCGGTACGGGGAAATCCATCTTGGGCAAACAATTCCTCTTCAACGGCCTCAAGAGGGGCGAGGCCGGCGTCTTCGTAGCCTTGGAGGAACACCCAGTGGCCGTACGCCGTAGTTTTCGCCACTTCGGCTGGGACGTCTCCCAGTACGAGCGCGAGGGCAAATTCGCCGTAGTAGACGCGTTCACCGGCGGCGTCGGGTCCGCCGCGCAGAGGGAGAAGTACGTGGTGAAGCAAGTAGACGACGTTCACGAGCTCAGCGACGTGTTGCGGCAAGCGATAAGGGATCTGGGCGCCAAGAGGGTCGTCGTGGACTCGGTCTCGACCTTATACTTAACTAAGCCCGCGATGGCCAGAGGCACGATAATGACGTTGAAGAGGGTGATAGCCGGGTTGGGATGCACGGCGTTTTTCGTCTCCCAGGTGTCCGTAGGGGAAAGGGGCTTTGGAGGCCCCGGCGTGGAACACGCCGTCGATGGGATAATAAGGCTGGACCTAGACGAAGTGGACGGGAAGCTCTACCGCTCCATAATAGTGTGGAAGATGCGCGACACGAAGCACTCCATGGTCAGACACCCCATGGAGATAAAGGACACGGGGGTCGAGATCTATTGGGACAAATACATAAGGCTGACGGGGACCTCCGTGAGGATAGACGGCTTGCCCAAGGAGGATGTCGAGGCCATGAGGAGGGCGGTCGAGGAGGCCGAAAAACAACCGAGGAGGATAGAGGTGGAGGGGGAGGAGTGATGTCGATTCCCCTAAAGCCCGTAGGCAGAGAGGAAATACGCAAGCTCGAGTCGGCCTTGCTCGTGATGTCTTTGTTGGACAAAGAGGCCTTGGAGGCCATGAGGGATCCGGCCGCCCGCTTGACCTGGGTCGACTCGCTCTACACGGCGGCCGCCGCGCTCGCTAGGGAGAGAGCCGGCGTCACCGCGTCGAGGATAGCGGAAGAGCTCGGCGTCACCGAGGCCACCGTGAGGCGCCATCTTAGAGGCGAGACCAAGGCCGGGCAACTGGTGGCCAAGGCGTATGAGAGATTGGCCAAGGAGGGCTTCAAAATCGAGCTACCGCCGGAGCTGGGAGGGCGCGACTGCTCGCAAATAGAGGAGCTGAGGGCAAAGCTGGAGAACGTCAAGAGGGCTTTAGCCGAGATATTGAGCCTGCTCCCCCGGGGCTCCGCCTAGCCGCGGGATCGGAGAGGCTACTGAAAGGGCCGTGAGGAGTCGTTGCGCTCATATATTTAGGCCATGTTTCGCACATGGATTTCGCCTCTGCGATGAGGCGTATAGAGGAGGCGCGGCCTCGCCACAGGTTGGACATAGGCGATCCCGACGTCCCTCCTCCTCCCGAGCTGGTCGAGGCGTTGAGGAGAGTCGACGACTTGCACTACGGCCCGCCCGAGGGCCTCCCCGAGTTCAGAGAAGCAATCGCCGAGATCTTCGGCGTAGAGCCCGACGAGGTGGTGGCCGTGGCGGGAGGACGCCACGGGCTCGCCGCGCTTATGTGGCATTTCCGCAAGAGGAGGCTCCTCACGCCATCGCCTTTCTATCCCGGCTATTTCGAGATAGCGAGGGTTTTCGACATAGGGCTCGAGCTGGTCGAGGCCGACGACGGCTGGTTGCCGAGCTTCTCGGAGCGGGGGGTCTACGTGGTCAACTACCCCAATAACCCCACCGGCGTCGTGTTGCCCAAGGAGAAGGTGAGGGAGCTCGTCGACGTGGCGGAGTTCGTAGTAAGCGACGAGATCTACAGGGACATAGTCTTCGGGGAGTTCACTTCGCCCTTGGAGTTATCCCCAGACGTCGCCGTCGTTTACTCTTTCTCTAAAGTCTTCTCGGCGCCGGGGTTGAGGATAGGCGCCGTGATCGCGCCGAGGGATGTGGTCAGAGAAGTGGCGCGATTCAACAAGGCCACTATAAATGTGCCGCCCACCCACGTCCAAAAGGCCGTGGCCTCGGCGATCGGCGCGCTCCCGCGCCGCAGGCGCGAGGTCTCCGAGGTGTACGGCAAGAGGGCCGAGCTAGCCGCCGGGACCTTAAGGCTTCCTTTCGTCAAGCCCTCGGGGGCCTTCTACGTGTTCCCCCGCGCGAGCCCGGACTGCTTCGAGAGGGCGTTGGCGGCCGGCGTCTCAGTCCTGCCGGGCGATCTTTACGGAAGGCCCGGACACGTGAGGATAGCCTTAGTCGAGCCCGAGGAGGAGTTGACGGAGGCCCTGGCGTTATTGAACGACGTCTGTAACAAATAAAGAGGCGGCCAATAGGCTTCATGGACCCGCGAGATCTGGCCAAGCTGGTCTTGGTCTCGAATCCGGCCTTAGCGGGGGACAAAGGCTATTTCGTGGCGACGAGGATAAACCTCAAGAGGGATAGATACGAGTCGTCCATATGGGAGATCGACGTCTCGAGCCGCGAGGCGAGGGTATTGTTGCCCGGGCCTACCGACATCGCGCCGCTCCCCAAGGGCTCTAGAATTGCGTTTCTGTCGAGGAGGGGGCTCGGCAAAAAGTCGAGGGGGATGGGCCTTTGGGTCCTCGAGAGGGGAGGCGCTCCGAGGAGGCTCGCGTACTTCCCGCTGGGCGTTCTCGACTTCGGCTGGTCCCCCGACGGGTCGAGGCTAGTCGTCGTGGCGTATAGGGGAAAGCCCGAGCCAGACGTGAAACACGTCGAGGGCCTCCCCTTGTGGGTTAACGACTTCGGGTACGCCTACAACGTGGAGTCGCACTTGTACTTGGTCGACGCCCAGAGCGGCCTCAAGGTGCAGATCACCGAGGGCTGGGCTAGGGTGAAGCACGCCTCGTGGAGTCCCGACGGGAGGTACGTGGCATATACGGTGGCCAAGGATCAGCTGAGGCCTTACCTGGTCGACTTAGTGGTCTACGACGTGAGGACCAAGGAGCACAAGACGTTGGCCAAGGGGCTCGTGTCCGACCACCACATAGCTTGGAGCCCTAAATCGGACGCTATCGCCGTGTTGGGCCACAAGATGCAACGGGGCTTCTCATCGCATAACAGAGTCTACGTCTACTGGCTAGACGGGACAGAGCGCTGTCTCACGTGCGGGTTCGACAGAAACGCTGTGAACACCCTCAACAGCGACGTAAGAGGGCCCAGCTACTCGCAAGTCGTCCAGTGGAGCGGCGATTTCATATATTTCATGGCCACGGTGGGAGGCTCCGCTGAGCTCTACAGAGTGAGCCTCGGCGGCGAGTTGGAGAGGCTAATAGGCGGCGAGGGGGTCGTCGACGAGTTCTCGGCGGAGGGGGAGAGGGTGCTCTACACATACATGACGGCCGACTCGCCGAAGGAGCTCTACATATACGAAGGCGGCAAGTCCGAGAAGTTGACGAGCTTCAATGACGCGGTCAAGGAGGCCCTAGGCTTCGCGAGGCCTGAGCGCTTCTCCTTCAAGGCCAGCGATGGCGTCGAGATAGAGGGCTGGGTCTTAAGGCCCAGGGGCCAGGGCAAGACGCCTTGGGTCCTCTACATACACGGAGGCCCCAAGACGGCCTACGGCTGGAGCTTCATGTTCGAGTTCCAGCTGCTCGCGTCTAGGGGCTACGCCGTGGTCTACACCAACCCGAGGGGGTCCGACGGGTACTCGGAAGAGTTCGCTGATATAAGGTGCAAATACGGCGAGAGGGACTACTTGGATCTCATGGAGGCCGTGGACTACGCCTTGAGCCGTTTCGACTTCCTCGACGAGAAGAGAGCCGCTGTCGCCGGCGGGTCCTACGGCGGTTTTATGACCAACTGGATAATAACCCACACGGACCGCTTCGCGGCAGCGATAACCCAGAGATCCATCTGCGATTGGATCTCCATGTTCGGCACCACGGACATAGGATGGTATTTCGTCGAGGACCAGATCTGCTGTACGCCTTGGAGGGACAGAGAGAAGTGCTTCGAGAAGAGCCCGTTGTTCTATGCTAAAAACGCCAAGACGCCGACCCTAGTGGTGCACTCCATAGAGGACTACAGGACTTGGCTAGATCAAGGCGTCGCCTTCTACACGGCTCTGAAGCTCAACGGAGTCGACGCGAGGCTTGTGTTGTTCCCCGGGGAGTCGCACGAGCTCACTAGGAAGGGCAAGCCGAGGCATAGGGTCGAGGACTTAAGGCAGAAGCTGTATTGGCTCGAGAAACACTTGGGAGGAGGCGCTAAAGCTTAAATCCAGCGCGCCACCTGGCTATATGGGGTACTAATCTGCGCCACGGTCCTAGTGGAGAGGGCCAAGGACTTGGAGAGAGCCTTGAGAGCTCCCGTGAGGTGTATTGAGGCTCGGCTGGACCCATATAGGGAGGAGCCGAGGGCTTTAGTCGAACTGCTCGGGGAGGCGACTAAGGGGAAGACGTTGATAGTGACGGTCAGGTCGGCCGCGGAGGGGGGCTTCTTCAAGGGCTCTGAGGAGGAGCGGTTGTCCCTCTACTTGAAGGCCCTCGACGCGAGCCCCCATTACGTGGACGTCGAGATGTCCTCGAGCATAGCCGAGGAGGTGTTGAAGGCCAAGGGCAAGGCCAAGGCGATCTTGAGCAGACACGACTTCGAGAAGACGCCGGAGGTCGAGACGTTGAGGGCTTGGGCCCGCGAGGCGGTCTCGAGGGGGGCCGACGTGATGAAGATAGCCACTATGGCCAAGGCTTGGGAGGACAACTTCAAGGTGCTATCGCTCTTATCGCCCGAGAGGCCCGTCGTCGCGTTCGCCATGGGCCCCCTCGGCCTTATGTCGAGGATCTTCGCCCCGTTGATGGGAGCGCCGTTTACGTACGCCGCGCTCGACGCGCCGGCCGCGCCCGGCCAGTTGAGCTATGGCGCCATGGAGGCTATATATTCTGCGCTTGGAGTATATAGCAATTTCTCGTCGCTTAGGGATATGAGGACGGCGCTGGACGCCATAGATTCCGCGCTTATGCATCTGCTCAAGCTTAGGCTCGAGGTCTGTAGAGATATCGGGAGGGTGAAGAGGTCGTTGGGGCTTTCGATCTACGACGACAGCAGGGAGGAGGAGGTCCTAAAACGCGCAGGCGATTTCAAACAGCTCTTCGACTTGATAGTCCAGATGTGCAAAGCTGTGCAGATAGTGGCCGTTTCCCCCTAGGCGGTCGTCCCATATCGCGCCTAGGGAGTCCCGCCTCGTCCACGGCCGTGGGGTCGTGGATAGCAGTCGAGCTCGACATCACGGGTCTCCCATCTAGGGAGACGCCAGGGCTCGGAGCAACGTCCCCATCGCCTTGGCGGGCTCTTATGGGTTCCAGACGGCAACAACATCGCGGTGCCGTAACACCTACTCTGTTGCGCCTCCCGACTTGAGCATTGTGGGTTATTGGGTTTTTATGCGCTGGGCGCATTTAATGCGCTCCCAGGGTTTACGTAGACCGCCAACACGCCGTATTCTTTTGCCTTATACTCAACTGCCCTCTGAACGCTGGGTTAAGTATTGGATTTGTCTCTCAAGAGGCCTCCAAGGCGTTCGCCCGTGTCCCCGGCGGCGTCACTTAAGCAACTCCTTTAACATTTCTATAAGCCTCAGCGCTCCTTCTCTATGCTTGTCGAAAGACTCTCTTCTAAGAAAGCCGTGGTAGAAATTTGCGTAGAGTTTCTCGGCTAGGCTAAACAACGTGGAGTACTCGGGGTTTCTCGTCTCCTCGACCAAGGCCTCTACGACTTCCCAAAAGTCTCTGTGCGTGTAGTGCGGTAGGCCTCTCCTCTCGGCAACGGCGCTTAACAAAATCGGCATAATCGACCCCTAGCTGACGCCCAAGAACCTCAAGACCGCCTCGCGCATCACGCCTTTGTCCGGACTCACGCCCAGCCATATCTCCTCAGCCGCAGCCCCTTGCTCCACCAATATATCAACGCCGTCGACGACCCTCACGCCCAGCTCCTCCGCCAGCTTCACCATGGCTGTCCTCGGCGGGTTGTACACGAACTCCACGTAGGCCTTGGCCTCGTCGAGCGGCGCCAAGACTGCGTCGTGTATCGGCGTGGCGTTGATCACTACGTCGGCCCTCGGGACTTCGTTGAGCCCAACGCCCGCGGCCTTCGCCCCGAACTTCGTCGAGAACTCGGAGGCGAGCGCGGCGGCCTTCTCCTTGGTCCTATTGGCTATCGTTATCTCGGCGGCCTCGGCCTTAACTGCGGCGTAAACGGCGGCCCGCGCGGCGCCGCCTGCGCCGAGGACTAACACCCTGGCGCCCTTCATGAACCTCCCCGCCAGCCTGTAGACCGCCAAGTAATCCGTGTTGTAACCCACTAACAAGTTCCGCTCCACCTTGACTGTATTAACGGCGCCTACGGCCCGGGCGTCCATAACCACGCCGTCTAGGTACTTCGTTATCTCCTCCTTGTGGGGTATAGTCACGTTGAATCCTCTGAGGTTGAACCGGGCCAGCTGGGCGAAGCAGCCGAGCTCCCCCCTCGGCACGTCGATAGCTATATATACCGCGTCGACGCCCAACGCCTTGAACGAGGCGTTGTGCATCGCCGGCGAGGCCGACTTATCCCTCACGCGTTCGCCTATCACCGCGAAGAGCTCCACGGAGTTTTCCGGAAATCTAAAATTAATAATCCCTTAACATAGCCCGTGTCCTTCTTCGGCAGAGAGCTCCGCATAGCCACGTTCGGCGAATCGCACGGTAGGGCTATAGGCGTGGTGGTGGACGGAGTGCCCGCGGGCCTCCCCCTCACCGAGGAGGACATCAGGAAGGAGCTCGATCGGCGCATGTTCTGCAATATCCCTGTGTTGAACCCGCGGTGCGAGCCCGAGGAGTTCGAGATCCTCTCGGGCATCAAAGACGGGAGAACCCAGGGGACTCCCATAGCCATAGTGATCTGGAACAAAAAGGTCATCTCGAGCTACTACGACGAGCTCTGGAAGAGGCCTAGGCCCGGCCACGCCGATCTCGCATACTACCTCAAATACGGCGATAACTACGACCACAGAGGCGGGGGCAGAGCCTCGGGCCGCACCACGGCGGCTCTCGTAGCGGCCGGGGCCGTGGCGAAGAAGCTGTTGTCTATCCTCGGCGTCGAGGTGGCCGGCCATATCGTGGAGCTCGGCGGCGTGCAAATATCCAAGGAGTACAGCTTCGAGGACATCAAGGCCTCTTGGACTAAGCCCATCCCCGTCGTGGACGACGAGGCCCTTAAGGCGATGCTCGACGAGATAGTGAAGGCCGTTAAGGAGGGCGACTCCATCGGCGGAGCGGCGGAGGTATGGGCAGTCAACGTCCCGCCGGGGCTCGGCGAGCCCGTCTTCGACAAGATAAAGGCCGATTTGGCGAAGGCCGCTATGTCCATACCGAGCTCAGTCGCCTTCGAGATAGGCGCCGGGATTAAGCTGTCGAGGATGAGGGGAAGCCAAGCGAACGACCCGATAGTGTTGAAGGGGGGTAGAGTGGGCCTCGCGACGAACAAGGCGGGAGGCCTCCTCGGCGGCATAACCGTCGGCGAGCCCGTGTGGTTCAGGACCTGGTTCAAGCCGACGCCGTCTGTGAGGAAGCCCCAGAGCACAGTGGACCTCTCCAAGATGGAGCCCTACAGCTTGGAGTTCAAGGGGAGATACGACGTGACCACTGTGCCCAAGGCGCTCGTGGCGCTGGAGGCCATGACCGCGTTGGTCTTGGCGGACCACGCCCTGAGGGCGGGGCTAATAAGGCGCGATAGGCCGCTTTCTTGATGCGTTGCGCCGAGGCTTGCGCTTGGGGAGGCGGAAGCGTGATAAACGCCATAGCGTTGGGCATAGGCGCCTCCTTCCCGATCTCGCTTAAGGTAATCGCGAAGGTCTGCGAGAGCGACGAGGATCGCGTATCCTCATACGCCGACGTGGATCTCTCCCCGATGTACAAGGCGTTGGCGTTGTTGAGGGAGAGGTTCAAGTTCGGCGAAGTGCGCGTCGAGTTCGCTGGCGATCTCCCCGCGGCCGGCGGCTTGAAGTCGAGCAGCGCGGCCATGAACTCCTTGATACTCGCGTTGAACGAGCTCTTCGGGCTTGGGCTGAGCCGTCTAGAGGCGGCTAGGTTGAACGCGCGGGTAAGCAAAGCCGTGGGCATCAGCGTCACCGGCGCCTTCGACGACGCGGTGGCCTCAGCGTTGGGCGAGTCCTGGCTCACGGACAACTCGGAGAACGCGCTCTTGAGGAGGCTGGACGTGCGGGGCCGCGCAGTCGTGTTGATACCGCGTTGGGGAAAGGGCAGAGGGAGGCTGGAGGAGATGAAGCTCGTGGCGCCAGCCGTGAGGGCCGCCGTGTTGTACGCCCTCAGAGGGGATTGGAGGACGGCCATGGCTATCAACGCGGTGGCCTACGGCTTCGCCTTGGGCTACGACCCCACGCCCACTTTAGAGGCGGCGAGGCTGGGCGCCGTCGGCGGCGTCTCTGGGACGGGGCCGTCGCACGTCTTCGTGACCGACGAGCCCGAGAGGCTGGAGGCCGCGTTGGCCCGTTTCGGCGACGTCATAAAGGCCGAAATACCCAGAGGCCCTTGCCGCGTCACCTAAGCGTTATCCTCCTCGCAACGCCTCCTATCTCGACGCGGGTCCCCAAGGCGTCTCTGGCCGCGGTCCTTCTAAGCCCGTCCACCTCCGCCTCAGAGTACTGAGCTCCGAGGACTATCAGCTCCTCCAACTCCACGAGATCCCCGGACAGCTCCACGAGGTTCCCGGCCGACCTCACCTCGAGCGCCAGAGGCCTTTCCCCTTCGCCGTGGTATATACGCCAGGAGCCCTCGCCGTACACCATGAGGAAGCCGTCGCCTAAAATCGCGGAGCCTCTTCTAATGTACATGGGCAACCCGTCGGACGATTCGATCCAAGACGGGCCGAGCTGGACCACGCCTGACCAGTAGTCCATCCACACGCCGCTGGGCAGATAGACAGACCTCTTGGGGCTAGGCGATAGGTGGGGCGCGACCAAGATATAGGGCCCCACCATGTACTCGTCGTCTATCTTGAACGCGTCCTCGTCGTCGGGGAACTCCAAAGCGAGCGGCCTCAGTATGGGACGCCCCGTGAGGTGCGATTCCCAGGCCAAGTGCCATAGATACGGCAAGAACTTGTACCTAAGCCTTATGGCCCTCACCACGGCCTCCCTATGTCTGGCCGGAAGCGCGAAGAGGTCCGTGTCGTTCCCCTCCCTCCCCTTATGCGCCCTGAAGAACGGGAAGAACGCCGATGCTTGATACCAGCGCACCACTAGCTCCGGGTCGCTGTGGCCGGCGAAGCCGCCTATATCGGCGCCGACCATGTGCACGCCGGACGCGGAGAGGCCGAGGACCGCCATGAGCGCCGCTCTGAGGCCCTCCCACGACGCCACGACGTCGCCTGTCCAGACGGCTGCGTATCGCTGTATTCCAGCATAGCCGGCGCGGGTCAAGACGAAGGGCCTCTTCCCGGCCCTCGCGATCCCCTCGTACGTCGCCATGGCCTCGAAATAGGCGTACGCGTTGTGGACTTTCTCGTGCCTAACGGCGCGGCCGTCGTCAAGCTTGTGGACGGCTCCGGCCGCCGTCCTCTTGAGCAGCTCCTCCTTCCGCAAGGGCCCGGGCTTTAGGCCGAGCGCCGCGGCCTTTCTTAGCTCGGCCCAGCCGCTCGCGAAGAGGATATCGCCGTCCATATTAGTGGGCTCGTTCATGTCGATCCAGAGGCCGTCCACGTCGTATTCCCTCACGTACTCCTCGACTAGTTTAGCCCACCACTCCCTGGCCTTCTTGTTGAGGAAGTCGGGGAGGGCGGAGAGGCCCGGCCACCCCCTCACTAGGTAGAGCTCTTTGTTCTCGGTAGTCAAGAAATAGCGAAGGCCCTCCTCGAAGACTCTGTAGCCGGGCTCGGCCTTGACGTATGGGTCCAGTATCGTGATCACCCTCACGCCCTTCTCGTGCAACTCAGCGATGAGCTCGTGGGGGTTCGGGAACTTGCGCCTATCCCACGTGAAGATCCTCCCCCCGTCCGTGTGGTCTATGTCCAAGTACACGGCCTCAAGAGGCGCCTCCTCGGCCACCTTGTCGACGACCTCCAACACTGCGTTTTGAGGCTCGTAGGAGAACCTCGATATCTGGTAGCCGAGGGCCCACTTCGGGGGCAAGAAGGGCCTCCCGGTTATCTCCGCGTAGGTCTCGAGCACCTCCATGGGCGTGGGCCCGAATATCACGTAGATCTCCGGCTTGTCCTCGACCTCTATGTTCACGGCCGAGTACTCCTTAACGCCTATGTCGAACACCGAATAGGCCGGGGAGTTGACCAAGAGGCCGAAGGCCTTGCCCCTCCTCACGAACACAGCCAACGGCACAGAGACGTAGAGCGGGTCCATGAAGGGGAGGTGCGCGTACGCGTCGAAGTTGAACATTACGGCGATCGTCCTCCTCCTGTCGACGGGCATCGCCCTCTCGCCTAGCCCCAACACGTGCTCGTCTAGAGCCAAGGGCTTCCAGATAAGGGTCTTCTCCCCCTCCACCGAGATCTTGAACACGACGTCTATTCCGCAACAACTGGCCTTGACGACATCCCCCGCCGTCTCGACTTGGGGGACGGGCTCGCCTTTCGGGAGGTCGAACTCTACGACGGGCCTTTCGTCGAGGCGTATCCTCAACGTCTTTTTGCCCAACTCGTACTGCATGCGATAAAAATAGGGCGTATTTATAGGGCATGTCCTGTCGCGTGCTACGCTGGGTCGCCGACGGCTATTTCGGCGCGGCGGCCGAGGTAGAGGTCTGCGCGGAGGCAGGCGCCGAGTACCTCGTATCGCCTCTAGGCGGAGGGCTCCCGGGCGCGTTCCCCCTCGAGCCCCGCGGCGGCGTCTCGTGCGCCACGTTGAGGCTGCCGCCTGGGCGCTACGAGCTCGGCGCATCGGCCACCGAGTGCGTCGTGGAGCCGCCCTCGGCGTTGTTCCACGCCCCTTCGCCGTATTACGTGGGAGTTTTCGGCGACGAGGTCGAGGTCAGGGCCTACGCGGCCGAGCCGCCCGAGGTGTGCGGCCGCTCGTACTGCGCGCGGGGCGAGGAGTTGATCTCGATAGGGAGGCGCGCGTTGTACAGAGCCATCGTCGACGGGCCTCCCTACGCGATCGAGTGTTGCGGCTTGAGGATCGAGGTGGACGAGGTGAGGCCCTTTAGGAGGCCTAAATGGGCGCCGCTCGTTATGTACGAGGTAATGCCCGATAGGGTCAAGAAGAGGCTCGACTGCAGAGATCTGAGGAGGGACCTCTGCGGGGGGACCCTCGATGACCTATCCGATCTGTTGGACTACGCGGCGCAGTTAGCCGACGCCATCTACCTCCATCCCATATACAGAGCGATGAGCTATCACAGATACGACGTCTTGGACCACATGTCGGTGGACGAGCTCTTGGGAGGGCTCGAGGCTTACGAGAGGCTCAGAGGACGCGCCCGCGGGAAGGGGCTGGGCGTGGTGTTAGACGTGGTGTTGCACCACGTCGGCTTGAAGTCCAAGCTGTTCAAGGAGAGGAGGGATTTATTCCGCGTGAAGGACGAGGAGGCCGCCGAGCTCGCGTTGAGAATCGCCGAGACGTTGCCGAGATCGTTCTGGCCCTTGTTCCTCAAAGGGGATCCGCCCTACGAGACCTTCATGAAGGTCTGGGCCATGCCCAAGCTCGACTACAGGAAGCGCGAGGTCCTCGAATACGCCGAATCGGTCTTGGCCTTTTGGTCTGGCAAGGCGGACGGCTTCCGGTTCGACGTAGCCCACGGCGTACCTCCAGAGGTCTGGGCCCGCCTCCTGGGCCCGTACGCTGAGACGCACTACTTGCTCGCGGAGCACACCGGCGATCCCGCGGCTTATTTGGGCGCGTTCCACGGCTTCACGGCCTACGAGCTCTACAACGCCTTGTTGGACTTCTTAGCCTTGGACAAGATAGACGCGGCCCAGTTCGCGGCACGCGTCAAGAGGTACCTCGCCAGAGTCGGCCCCAACCAGTTGAGGTATATGTACACCTTCGTCGAGAACCACGACACGGACAGGTTCTGCTCGCTCGCGGGCAAGAGGAGGGCCGTCCTCGCCTACGCGTTCATATACTCCATGCCGGGCGTCCCGGCGGTATACGCGGGGGGCGAGGCTTGCGCCAAGGGCCTCGCGGCCGACCACACCAACAGAACGCCTCTCGACGAGCTGAGGCCCGACCCGGAGCTCCTCGCGGCCCTCGAGGTCTTGTACCGATTGAGGAGGCGTTATCCCGAAATCGCCGAGGGGCCCGTGCGGGAGGTGTTCGGGGAGGGCGATAGGCTGTTGTTGAGGAACGCCTCGATAACGCTGAGGTTGGACAGGCGCGCGGAAAAAGCCGAGGTGAAGGCGCCGGATGGGTACTACTCGCTCTAGGCGCCGACCCGCTCCACTAGCTTGTTGGTGAGCCTGGCCGCGAAGCCCTCGAGGCTTTTCCTGAGCTCGAGCGCCAGCTTCTTGACCTCCTCGTCCTCTATTAAGTCCTCCACGTTCTTCACCTTGACTATCCCCTCGTTGGCGAACACCACAAGCTCGAGGAGGGCCGCGTCCGTGTTGTTCTTGTAGAGCTTGGGCCCCACGGATTTCTGGAAACAGCTCAAGTGGACTGCGCCCTTGTTGGTGAACGTGAACAACTGACCCTCCACTACGTCCTTCCCGCAGACGTAGCACGTCCAGCGCTTCATGGCGTATTCGCGTTATGCGTTTAAAAGTGAGGATCGCGACGGGCGCCTCCTCTTCTACCCTCGAGCCGCCCCGATTCGAAACCGGCCTCGCCGCTCCGGCGGCTGTTCGCCGAAAGTTCCAGCGCTCTCCGGTGGGGGGAAAATAAGCGTTGGCGATAAATTGGCTCTGCGGAGCTTCTCCATGCCCACTATCGTCATCATAGGCAGGGAGTCCCCCGCCGCCCGCCACGCGGAGGCCTTGAGGAGGGCCGGCGTCAAGGTGGCCTTGGTCCCGGGCTCCGACGTTATCGTCTACACGTACGACGAGAGGAGAGGGGGGTCGATAGAGGTGGTGGGGGAGGAGGCACTGGAGTATCTGGAGTCCTACCGCCTCAAGGCCTTGAGCTCCTCCTCGTAGGACTCGAGATTGGCCACTAAGCGGTCCAGATCGCGCTCGACTACGCCCAACGACGGGTCGAACGGCGACTCCATGCCCGGCTCCCAATCCTCCTTGGGCCAATATATGAAAACCCTCTTGTGGGCCGTGTTGAGGGCGTAATTTATCTCGGCGAACATCCCCCTGCTCAAGGACTTGCCCATGAACGGCCTATACGCAGCCACTGCGTCCGATTGTTGTATATAGCGGAAGTCCTTGTAGCGTATCATGTTGTCGAGATCGCGCAGGACCTCCTCTACTTGATCTCTAGGTATCCTTATGGGGTAGAGATCCTCCTCGTCCCTACACGCGGGCTCCACGCCGGCCGGCACGTTCCACACGTCCTCGGCTCTGACCTCCACTGCGTCGCCCTTGGAGTTGGCCAACGCTGTCCTCAAGGCCCTCTCGTCCACCATGAGGGGGTCGAAGGCCACGAAACGCCAGTGCATGCGCCTTCTGAACTCGTCTATCTCGGCCCTGGCCTCCCTCTTGTCCCTCACGGCGGTTATGGGGAAGGAGAGGTAGACTCTGAGAACCCCCCTCTCGAAGATGAGCTTGTAGAACGTCGATGCCGGGTGTTTCACGGCCACTACGTAGTTGTCCACGCCGAGCTCCCGCGATATTATGTCGGCTAGGAGTATAGTCGTGTTCCGCCAAGCCACTATGTCCTTGAGCCTGAAGTCGGCCCCGGTGCGCCTCCCTCTCTCCTCCCGCATTTGGACCCTGCGCCACATCACGTGCTCCTCCTCTATGAGGGTTATCACGATATCGGGCTTCAACTCTCTGAAGTGGGAGAGGTCGAAGGCCGGGAAGAAGCGGCTTCTGTTGAAGAAGGGCAAGTTCATGCCCACCAGCGCGTTCTCGGGGCCTTCGTCCGAGAGGCGCTTGAGCATCCTGACGAAGGCGGATCGCCACTCCTCCTCTTGCCATCTATAATCGTCGCTAGACAGAAAAGCCACCCAGTCCACCTTGGACTTCAAGAAGTCTTCCAAGAAGTACACCGCCAGGGCCCGCCTCGCCTCCCTATCCTCCGGATCCTCGGGGAGGCCCCTCGCGCGGTAGAAGTACTTGGCCACTGCCGCGATGGCCTCCCTCATGTTGACGCCCGTGGGCCCCAAGAACAAGGCCCTCACGTCGTATTGAAAACTCCGTAATATAAGTTACAGGCGCGACCGTCGGCGGGCGCGCGGCGGTTGGGCTATCTCCAGTCGGCTCGCGCACAACCGGAGCTCTACAGCGCTCTAAAATTTTTAAAACCGTATATACTTTGCCGCGGGGCCCGTAGCTCAGCCTGGTAGAGCGGCGGAGGCGAGGCCGCCGCGGCTCTTAACCCGTAGGTCGTGGGTTCGAATCCCACCGGGCCCGCCTTGTCTCCGCGCGTTGAACCCTCTCTTGCTGGGCTGCTCCACGTCCTCGTATCGGCCCTAGACACTACGAGGCCGCGTAGACCTCTCGGCGCTAGCGTCTATGTAGCCCAGAGCGTGCTTTTGCCGACGGGTATATAACAGCGGGCAACACGTCGTCGACGCGTTCGCGGAGCTCCCTAAGAGGCAACAAGGCCAACACGTCCTTGTACCTAACCCCCCTTAGCCCCCTCCCTCCCACTAGGTAGGCCTCCACCTCGGCGAAGGCGCCCCTCGCCTCCTCGAACGTCGAGGGGTTCAAGGAGTCGTCGTAGCCGTCGGTTATCACCACGAGCTTGTACTTCTTACGCAGACGCGCGGCCTCCTCCACGGCCGCCGCGACGGCCTTGGATATGCTCGTCCCGCCCGAGGGCGTCACCTTTAACAAGAGCTCTATCACGTCCTCCGACTCGGGCTTGTGGACCTCGACGTCGAATAGGCGGAGCAAAGAGCCCTTGAACTTACGCCACAGAGCTATGGCCAAGGCCGCCGCAATCGATATCCGCCTCATCCCCAGCTCCGGGACCACGTCGTACATGGAGCCGGATTTGTCGAGCAGTATGTAGAGGGGAGGCCTCTTGTTCGCTGAGTAGAGCTTGACCGCGAGCGTGGAAGTGGCCAGCTTGTAGGCGAATAGAGGGCGTGCGGCGGAGTAGAGGGCCTTGGTGGCGTTGGTGGCCCTCCTCAACGCGGAGATCGAGCCGTGCCTCACCCCTTCGATCGAAATATCGCCGACGCCGCCGCCCTCCTCCGGCTCCTCGACGCCTATTTTGGAGACTAGCTCCGCCACGTCGGCGATTACGTCAGCCAGCTTCGCCCTGGCGGGGTCGGCCGCTATGGATATGGCCAAGGAGGCCGGATCCCCCGATCTGCCGGTCCCCAACACCTCGGCCAGCCTCTTGAGCGAGGCGTACAGCTTGTCCGCGTCCGCCGGATCCCCCATGAAGCGCCGTATGTTCCTCAAAGCCTCCGACCACCTAAGCCAAAGCCCTCTCCCCAGCCAGAACCTCCCGCGCCCCGCCTCGAGGGAGTCCAGAAACGCTTGGTACGCCCTTAAGAGCCGCACTGCGGCCTCTCGGGAGGCCCTCGGGTTCAAGCGACACATGGGCCCGAGCGTCTTGTAGTAGCTCGACTCGGCGTAGGTCCTAACGAAGCGGGCCCAGACCTCGCTCGAGGCCCTTCCGCCGAAAATGGGCTTCCTGTAGTGCAAGTAGAAGGCGTCGATGGCCTCCTCCTCGCCGACGTATCTAGCCGAGGGGAGGCGCCTCAGCACATCCCTGGCCCTTAGCTTGGCGAGCGGGTCCTCGTAGTCGACGTTTAGCAGAAGGCCCACGTTAAAAAAGTGGCGCCCATTAAACGTAGTGCTCGGCAGATCCAGATATCTGTTAATAGGGTTCGTGGTCATGTGTTTCAACTCCCTATATCAGTATACTTGGAATATACTGGCCCCGCTCCTCGGCGCCGAGCTGGGCGTGGGCGCAGTGCTCGCGGCCGCTGGCTTCTCGATCTACGTAGTGGCGTCCACTTTGGCACAGCCGTTCGGAGGGGGGCTAGCCGACGTTAAGGGGCCGAGGGCCGTGGGCGTGGCCGCCGCCCTCTTGTCGGCGTTGGGCTTCTTGGGGGCCGCGCTGTCGCCTAATCTGCCCGTCCTCTACGCCTTCTGGGCCTTGGGCAGCGCGGGCGAGGGGGTCCTCTACGGGATAGCCTTCAACTTGGCCGTCAAATGGTACAGGGACAACATGGGGCTGGCCACGGGGCTCGTGTCCTTGGGCTTCGGCCTCGGCTCGGCCGTGGCCAACCCCATCATAGCGGCTGTCGGGAGCTTTAAAGCCGCCGCGTTGGCGATAGGCCTCGTCGAGGCGGCCGTCTTGCCGACGCTCATGGCCATCGTCGACTACCCCGCAGGGCTCACGGGGAGGACGCCGTTGCAGATGGCCAGAGACGCGAGGTTTTGGCTGCTCTACGCCTCCTACGCCCTCGGCTCTGTCCCCCTCTTGACGTTGGCTTCGTCTTTGTATTTATTGAGCTCGGGGCGGGAGCTCGTCGTCTTGGCCTCCGTATATCCGCTGGTAGTGGGCTTGGCGCGGCCCGCCCTGGGCGGCTTGGCCGACCGGTGGGGCGTCTTCAAGGCGCTATACGTCGCGCTAGCCGCCTCGACCCTAGGCGCCGCGCTCTTCGCTGTAGGCGCGCCGACGGCGGGCACCGTGTTGATAGGCCTTTTCGGCGGCTCGCTCATACTCCTCTACTTGAACGCCTCCAGCAAGATATTCGGCGCGAGGTACGCGACGGTCAACAACGGGATCCTCTACACGGCCAAGGCCGTGGGCGGCGTGTTGGGCAGCTTGGCGTTCAGCTACATATACGCGACGGCGGGAGGCTCGGCGGCGGTCCTCTTCGTGTTGGCCTCGTCCGCCGCCGCCATGGCGATGCTCGCCGCGGTGAGCCGCGGCCGTTAAGGGCTTGGTCGGCTCGGCGGCCTTGCGATATTATTCTTGTATAATTCTCGCACTTTTAATTCCCGCGTAATGGAAATCACATGAGCGCAGAAACGGCCAAAAAAGCGGGATCTGCGATAGCCAAGACCGTCGTCTACATAATCATCTACGTGATAGTGTCTGCGGCTGTCCATTACCTCATGAGCACGCTCTTGCCGCAATACAACATACACGCTCAAGGCTACGAGTCCTACGCGCAGATACTGTTGGCGCTGGCGTTCGGCTTCCTCATCGTGTCGGGGATAGCCGAGTTCTTCTATTGGACCTTGAGGGCCAAATACGACCACCCAACGGCGGCCTCGATAAGGAACGTCGTTAGGATACTCGGCATCGGCGCGTTGGCCGCCTCGATAGCCGGAGGAGCCGCCGGCGGCGCAGCGGGGGTGGCCCTCGGCGGCTTTATAGGCATCGTCATAGGCTTCGCGACGCAACAAGTATTGAGCCAAGCGGTGGCCGGCCTATTCCTCTTGATAATTAGGCCTTTCAAGATCGGCGATTTGGTCAACATAGCGGGCGAGGACGGCGTGGTGGAGGACGTGGCCACTTTGTTCACCACGGTGCTCAAAAACGACGGCACGAGGGTCTTGATACCGAACAGCGTTATTATAGGCAATAAGGTCTACATAAAGCCGAAGCAGTCTAGCTGATAACAGCCGCTGTCCTTGTCTGAGGACCCCCCTTTTTAGCCTCTCAGTTATAGAGCCTTATTGCAGTCGTGAGGGTGTCAGCGAGACCTTCCAGTACCACGCGCCTCTTGCCGTTACGTCCATAAGCCGGCCGTACGCTTTAGCGGCACTCGTGCAAGACGATGGGGGCTCCAGTGAGGGCGGCTCGCCTTGTCGCATACAGGCGCTTCTGGAGCGAGAACAGGATCTGCGGGACGCGAGGTCTGGGAGCACATTTTGCCCTAGACCTAACGCGCTGCTTCGGGCGCCTTACGGTTAGGGGTTTGTGTATGGCATATATAAATACTCTTCTGATTGCGGGAACGTGGAGAGCGCAATTAGGGAGGAGTTAAATACTTTTATAATAGAACCGCAGGACAGCCCTCGTCGGGGATCAGCCCCTCGTACCCCCTCAGCTGTTAAAAACCATGAGGGCCTTGGCGACGACGGCTAGCCGCCCAGCTGGTAGCAGACGTAGCCGCCGCAGTCCACTTGTCGGATGACCCCTCCTTTTTTCAGCCTCTCCAAGGCCTCTCTGAAGTACAAGAACCTCTCCTCGAGCAGCTCGTTGCCGTACCACTCGACGAACTTCTCGACGATTTTGTCGAGAGTCCAGAGCTCTTGTTTCTCCTCGCGCATCATCCGCACTATGAAGCTCGACATATCCTCCAGCGCGGTCCACGGGTATTGGTACCAGTACCAGTCCTTGATCTCGACGGCGTAGAAGTCAGGCACGTACTTCGTGGTGCTTGTTATGACTTGGAGGGCGGCCGTCTTCACGGACTTGGGCCTACAACACCTCTCCACGACCTCCTTGGCTAAAATGACGCTGTCGCCCGTGTCCACTATGTCGTCCATCACCAACACCTCCTTGCCCGATAGGTCCACGGAGAGGCCGTACTTGACGTAGGCCTTCTCGGTCACTTGCGCCGCGCTGGGCCAATGGACTACTTGGACGCTGAGCAAGTCCTGGACCCCCAGGAAATCGCAGAGGAGCCTCGCCGGCACGTACCCCCCTCTGGCCACTGCGACGACCACGTCGGGCGTCCAGCCGCTGGCCCTTATAACGTCGGCGAGTTTCCTCGACCACGCCACTACCTCCTCCCACTTGACCACCTTGACGGGCACCTTGGGCACTTATCGACCAGATATCCGGCCCTTTTATGTATTGCTCCGCATTATTTACACGGCCTCATCGCTATGAAGGAGTACAAGTCCGAGCATATCGGCTTGCCTCTGTATTCGAAATCCCACGTCCTCACGACGGCGCAGTCCAAGTCCGGGCACGAGTTGAAGTAGAGGTCCCCCACGACGCATTTAACCCCCTCGCAGAAGGCGTAATCGCCTCTTATCCTGCCGCCCGAGGCCATCACGTTGAGGTTAGCCGCCGTGAAGGGCCTACCTCCCGACGAGAAGAGGACCGCGTATCTGCCCATTATCCTCACGACTAAATACGGCAGAGCCCTCAAGACGCCGTTGTCGAGCGCCACGCCGCCCGGCATGGCGAAGGGGTCTAAGGCCGAGTAGAGGCCTAGGAGGAGGAGCCATGAGTCGCGGCTCTGGGGCAGATCCCACCTAAGCGCCGAGTAGATGCCGTACCTCATGGCCACTACGAAGCCCCTCCAGCTCCTCTCGACGAGGCCTAGGACTTCGCCGAAACGGAGAAGGCCCAACGCGGCCTTGGTCCAGACGTCCAGCTCCGAGAAGCGCGCGGGGTCGTGGGGAGCCCTCTCCCTTAAACCGCGCGATATGAAGTACTCGTCCACGAAGCTACAAGGGCCCTCGGGCCTCTCAGGCTCCTTCCTGAGATATATGCTCCAAAGAGTCCTGCTCCCCTTGATCAGCGAATAGAGGTAGTAGGCCAGACAATCGCCTTTGTTGAGCGCGTCAGTCGCGAGGAGCTCCGCGATCCTTAAAGAGTCCGAGAGCCCCGGCGCGTGCGCGGCCTTGTATACGAACCGGGGCCTCCTCCTCGCGTCCCCGCACAGCTCAACGCCGCCGACTCTCGCAGGGCATTTGACCGCGTATGACAGCTCCAACGGCCTGCCGCCGACTAGGATCTCGCCGCCCTTCACGGACACCTCGCCGGGGACGAAGGACGAGCCCAGCTTAACGCCGTCGCGTCTGAGCTCCAGCACGAGGCCGTTGCCGAGATCCGCGGAGAGCTCGTCGACGAGCACCCCAACGCCGCGGCTTAAATTAAAAGGAATATCAGCGTTCAAATCCCTCAGCATCGCTCAGCCCTCGCCTCTCTTCACCGAGCTATTTTACTAGCGGATTTTTTAGCTTAGCGGGTTGGGCTCAACGGCGCTTCTAGGAAGCTCACTCCCTACTGATTTCCTCAACTCCTCTAGGAACCTCTCGGCCTCCTCCTCCGTCATATACGCGACTCCTAGGCGCTCCGCCAAATCCCTATCGCCGACGACCACGACTATTTTCCCCTCTATTGGGGGGATCTTATCGACGGTGGCCGCCTCGACGCCGGGGATGTCGATCTCCCTAGGCCTTCTAAAAATCATCAATAACATGATAAGATTAATAGGTTTTTTAATATCTTTCGCCTCGGCCGACGGGGCGCCAGTCGGGCGCGCCTCCGCCCTAGGGGCGAAATGCTTAAAAATAAACGACAACAACTTAAAGACTGGAGAGTAGAGCGGCGGTAGTCTAGCCTGGTTTAGGATGGCGGCCTCCCAAGCCGCTGATCCCGTCAGGCCCCCGAAAGGGGGCTGGGATAGGGTTCGAATCCCGGCCGCCGCACCACCGGCTTCTTGCCGTCTAGCGCTACTGCCGATGCGAGCAATTGCGCCGCGGCCTCCGGCCTGACTCGTCCTCCCATAAAGGTGGCGGGCCCGGCGGGATTTGAACTCGCGGGCTTAGCCCTCCCGCGACCTACGGCTTAGAAGGCTCGGCGGCTTCGCCTCCGCCGCTCTATCCTGGCTGAGCTACGGGCCCTTGGTTTAAGGATTGCGAGACTTTAAAAAATTTCGGGAGAGGCCTCAAGGCGAGGGGCGGCCGACGCCGGAAACCGGCTTATAGACGGCCGCCAGCTCTTCTGCCCCGCCCTACGCTTTACGCCCTAGCCGCCGACGGCCCACGGTCGGGCGCTGTCTGCGATATGCGTTAGAGGTCCCGGGAGCCCCCTGCGCCTTCAAGTCGACCGGGCCCTTCTCGGCTTCTGGCAAATCGGCAGAGGCCCACGATCTGCGTCGAGTCGGAGGGGACGAGGGGGCGCTCCACTTGGGGAGCGGGCGCACCGAAGCGGACAACGACCCCGCCGCGCGGCGACGCCGAGGGCTCCAAGCCGTTGGACGACTTAGGGGCGGACAAAGCGGCCCTCCCGCTGAGCATTTGCTCGCGTTGGCCGAGATAGAGGAGTAGGAAGGCGATATATAAGACGGCGTATGTGGATTGCGGCAATTGCGTCAGCTCTCCGCGATCAGTCTAGAAACACGTCGTCACGCGTCTAGTCACGGCCGTTTCATCACGCGGACAGAACACGCAATGGTTTTAAAAAATAGGCGATGGTAACACGCAACGACGGCTGAGGAGTACGAGTGCTGGTACAAGCAGTTTATGGACGTCTACCGCGAAGTCTAGGGGCGGGCTTGTGGAGATTCGTCGACGTTAAATGTTAGTTCACTGCAGTGCTACGCGGCCGTGGATGGGCGTGTTATCGGGGAGCCCCCCGGCCCTTAAAGTAGGTAATAGGCGTCCAGCGTTTGCGAATACGAGCTCATCAGCAGTACGCGGGCACGTATTGCGAATACGAGGTTATCCCCGTTATGAACGGGTCGCTCGTCGTCTGCGGGACGAAGGTTCTATAGGTAGGCGTTTGTCCTGGATTGTAGTAGAGGACCCAGTAAATATCGGCGTATATGTACTCGTGGTCGAAGACGTCGAGGCGCCGATAGTGTCGAGCGCTTGTTATCAAATCAACGCCGATCTCGTTCCCCAACACTGCGATGTTCTCGTCATTAGCGCCTTGGGTTAACATCCAGTAGGAGTCGTCCGCGTAGGCCGCGCCGTGTGTTCGACCGGCGTTGGGGGCTTCCTGAGAGGGTGAGGGTCCGCGTATTGTTAACAATACGGGCTGGGTTCCTCCCCGTGTTCTTGCAATCTATGACAGTTAACGGAGACGCCGTGTACGTTATTATGAAGAGTTGCGGGATCCAGAAGGTCGCGTTGAAGGACGAGGCGCCTCCCGACGTGCTCCCCGGGCTGTAGTAGCCGGCGTAGTCTATGTGCGAGTTGGTTATGCCGGCCTTGTACGCATAGGCTTCTCAGCTGCTGCGGACGGAGGTGGCTAAAGGCGTGTGGCGTACACTGCCCCCTCGCCCTGCCCGACACTTGTCGCTCCCCGCCACGTATATCTTCTCCCCGTCGAAGGAGGGGCGGCCTCTGTAGTCGAGGGAGCCTACTTCACTCAGTGTATACTCGCCGAGGGGATTTAAGTCCCGGTCGAAGATCCACATAGTGGACTTGTTGTGTCTGCCGCCGAAGATGTACACCTTGTCTAGGCATAGGACCTTGGCGACGTGTCTCGGCCTCGCCGTCTGTGACTTGTGTTTGAGAGCTTATGCGGGGGCGGGTCAAGTAATGTGTGTCTTCGTATGGACAGTTACGCGTGCAATACCTATCCGCCGAGGGGTCGTCTTATTTAGTGGTGAGGCTTGACGATTTTAACGGGAGGCCTATAGTTATTGGGAATGACCTGTTCGTGGCGTTGGGCATATCACGCGCTTTTTCGGGTAGTATATGGAAAGTGGAGGGAGTAAAGATTATGGGGAAGGATGTCCAGACTTTTTAGTTGAATTTTCAGTAGATGAGTCAGTATTTCGTACAGTTAAAGATACAGAGACTTTATATAAGTACTTCTCAATGGCTATTGTGCTTAAGCTCCTCGAATTTGACCCCGCTAGTATAGGCGCCGAGGTCACTCTGTCGAGCGATGGCGTGGAGGCCAATAGCCAGTGGTGCAAGGCTCTGTCTATAAAACTCAAGTCTTCTAATCTAAGGACTGACCTCCTCGGCATTAAATCTGAAGATACTTTAGTGTTGGGAGAAGTGAAAAATGTGGAATACGTGCGAGATCCTACCGATTTAAAGCTGTGGAGGGTCGCTGATTACGCCCAGGCGCTGGATGGTATGCTGGAGAAAGATCCCGGGTATGTGTCGGCTCTTGTGGCGGTTTTTAACGGCGCTGGATCTGAGGGCGGGGGGTAAGCTCGGCGTTTTACGCCGCGCCGGCTCTTATCGTCCCCAAAAAGGGTGTGAGCGTTAAATTTGTCCTAGTCCTCGCTGAAAGATATAAAGATAGTCCCAACAAGGGCAAGGCAACTATATTCATAATTGATACAAATCTTAAGGAGTTGCAAAATATTAACTATGAAGACCTTGCCGATGAAGTTTACGCGCTGTACCGCTCTATTGAGGGCTACAGCCGTAGCTTCTACGGCGGTGTTTACGAGGTGGTTAACGAGGTGATGGATAAATACGCGAAGTATAGCCCGGTTGTGGGATGGATAAGGTAGTTGCATATCGGAGGGTCTGGGGGGTTTGTTGTTCCGAGCCTTGTTGTCAGCTGAGGCGTTGTGACGGGTATTCCCTAGCTGAAATTCGCGGCGCAGAGGTCTACGTCGGGCGGCATAAAGTGGGCTATGTGGCGGGCTACGTGGCGGACGCGCCTTACCCCCCGTTTAGAAACCCCGGCGGGGGTTGGAGCAGGCTTTTGACAGCAGGCCATGCCCAAACCTATCTGCTACACCCCGAAGTCGCAGGCCCCATCTCAATCCCCAAGGCCCTCCCCCCGCCGAGGTTGCTCGCCCTCTTCTACAAGCTGGACCCCGCCCTCTACGCCTCTCCTCATTGGAACAAGGTATCGATCAAGTCCACAGAGCGCCTCCCCGGCCAGGGCCGCCTAGTAGGCGAAGAGTTCCGCATAGTGGAGGTCGACAACGACTACCTCCGCCTTGTGGGTAGGGGTGGGGATGAGTACTTGGCGTGGGATTTCGTATTGGGGACTCTGGACTCTGGGGAGTGGGTGTTGTTAGGCGAAGATGGGCTTTATGTCGCGAGGAGGGAAGGCGAGAGAGTAGTGGTGAGAGAGCCGTACAGAGGCGAGATCTACTACGTTAGGGGTCCTCCCTACGCCCCCTTCTACCCAGTTGTGCCGGTTAAGTGGGTGAGGGAGAGGCTGGGGGAGGTGTGGCGCCGCGCTGGGAGGCACGAGGCGAAGGTTTATAGGCCTCCAGTAGACCTTGTGTATTTGTTGAAGTGGCCTCTTGTGGCGTATAAGTGGGAGTTTAAAATAGTTGTAAACCTACGCGAGGAGGTGTACCCAGTGTATGTACAACTATGAGATG
This sequence comes from Thermoproteus thermophilus, assembly GCF_055392855.1. Lineage (NCBI taxonomy): Archaea > Thermoproteati > Thermoproteota > Thermoprotei > Thermoproteales > Thermoproteaceae > Thermoproteus > Thermoproteus thermophilus. The sequence continues at coordinate 897,949 of NZ_AP042466.1, read as the reverse complement.
TATACGTTTTGAATTCAGGACGGAGTCGATCTTCCTCGAGTACCCCGTGGTGGCTGTGAGGAGAGGCGTCACGAACTTCCGCCTCTTCGAGATTAGGCCTTACAAACTTTTTGGCTACATAGGCCCGCCGCGCGAGGTAGTTTTCGTGTTTGTAGATACAGAGCGGGGAATCGACGTGTTGGAGCAGGGAGTATTGTGGATTAAGTACGGCTATGTAGATGGCTACGTAGCCGACTTGCCAGCCCCGCCGCTACCCGGCGCAACAGAAGACGGAGAGGTGGTGTGGAGCAGGCTAGTGGCGAGGGGTTATCACAGAAGCGGCATTCCCTACAGCATAGTCCTCGCCCAATCTCCAGCTCTATGCGAAGAATGTTGGTCTAGGTTAGAGGAGGACTACGACCTCTCCTACCTCCGGGCGTTTATAGCTCTCCGATTTATGCAACTCCCTAGGCTTAAGGTCATCGACGCGTTCAAATTACTATCGCTCGACTCGCCGCCTCCTCCCGCCTCCTTCCCCGGCCGGGGAAGCCTCGTCGGCGAGGAGTTCCGCATAGTGGAGGTCGACAACGACTACCTCCGCCTTGTGGGCAGAGGCGGGGACGAGTACTTGGCTTGGGATTTTGTCCTCGGCACTCTCGACTCGAGCGAGTGGGTGTTGTTAGGCGAAGATGGCTTGTATACAGCTATTAGAGTGGGAGACAGGGTAGTGGTGAGAGAGCCTTACCGAGGCGAGATCTACGACGTGAGAGGACCGCCCTATGCGCCATTTTATCCAATTGTGCCAGTGAGGTGGGTGAGGGAGCGTCTTGAGGGGGTGTATGAGTGGGCGAGGCGTAGGGGGTTTGATGATGTGTTTGTAAATGAGTTCTCATTTGTAGATCCGCGCTACTTCTTGAAGTGGCCTCTTGTGCAATTTCCCTGGGAGTACGAATTCGTCTGCAATTTCGACTTCTACCCCTTCATATCAGCGAGGTTTGTAGACTGCGGCCACGTGTGTAGGTATTTGTTTGAAGATGAGTGCGAGAGGTTGTGCGGGAAAGGGGGGAAGTGCGAGTTATGCGGGAAGGGGGCGAAGTGCGGCGAGATCTACGAGAAAATCTTCTGTAGGTAGGCCTTGTACCCAGCCGCCTCTATGTAGGACTCTATTAGCTTGGCTAGGCAGTAGTTGTGCGCCTCTCTCGCCACTTCTAGTGGGGTCTTCCCCTCCTTGTTCTTGACGCCCGGGTCGGCTCCGTATTTGAGCAGGAGGAGCGCGACGCTGTGACATCCGCCACGGGCGGCGTAGTGGAGAGGCGTATTTCCATCTTCGTCTAACGCGTTTGGATCTGCTCCGCGTTTGAGTAAAGCCTCTGCGGCCTCCTCCTCGCAGAACTCTGCCGCACGGTATAGCGTCGTCTTGTAGTCTTCGTCTATTAAGTTGGGGTCTGCACCGCGTTTGGGCGGGGGTTCCACTAACCTCGCCCCGTATCTTAACAAGACTTCGGCAGTCCTCACGTCCCTAGCCCTGTGGAGGGGGGTCTCGCCACTGTCGTCCATTACGTTCGGATCGGCGCCGTGTCTGAGCAACAGCTCCGCCACGTCGGCGTGGCCTTTAATAGCGGCGTGGTGGAGGGCCGTCCGGCCGCGTCTATCTCTCGCGTTTACATCGGCGCCGTGTTTGAGCAGTAGCTCGACTATGTTGGCAAAGCCATGCCTAGCGGCTACGTGTAGCGGTGTCCAGCCGTCTCCATCTCTTAAATTGGGGTCAGCTCCGTATTTGAGTAAAAGCTCCACTACATATAGGTGGCCGCCCCCCGCCGCCAAGTGGAGCGGGGTCTTGCCTTCGCCGTCTTTTACGTTTGGATCTGCGCCATGTTTAAGTAAAAGCTCCGCCACGTTGGCGTAGCCTTTACTAGCGGCGTGGTGTAGCGGCGTATTTCCTTCGCCATCTTTTACGTTCGGATCGGCGCCGTGTTTGAGCAATACCTCGACTACTTCGAGGCAGTCGTCCCCTGCCACAAAGAATTCAATACAATAACTCCCCGCCACAGAGAGGAGGGCCGTCCTGCCTTCGCCGTCTTTTACATTTGGGTCAACTCCGTGTTTGAGCAGTAGCTCTACTACGCCGGCGTGGCCTTCATCAGCGGCGTAGTGCAGAGGCGTGTAACCACTCTTATCCTCCGCGTTCGGATCGGCGCCATGTTTGAGCAACAGCTCCGCCACGTCGGCGTGACCCTCTCTAGCGGCTATGTGCAGCGGCGTCCAGCCGTCTCTGTCTTTTACATTTGGATCTGCTCCGTATTTGAGTAAAAGCTCCACTACATCTAAGTAGCCGTTCTTCGCAACCAAGTGGAGGGGGGTCTCGCCGTGTTCGTTTCTAATATTTGGGTCGCATCCCCCTTTAAGAAGCCTCTCCACTGCCTCGACGTCGCGATTTCCAAACAAAGCCCCACAGCCCTCAGCCACGCATTAGACGGGCACAGACTTAAAAATATCGTATCGTCGACTTTGCAACAACGCGGAGCTTCCCACCGCTTGGCGCCCATACGGGAGCCGCACCTACACGAGCCCCCGTCGTGTGTCCAGCTTAACGAGGCTTCAACCTCCTCTACTCACAGCCGGCCCAGGGCGCCTATAAGGCCCCGCCTGCCAGCTCCGCGTTTGAGAATCCCTCCCAACTCCAGACGGCTGGCGGTCGACGGACTGTTTCGGCAGATTTTTAGATCTGCGCGTCGAGACGAGCGTGAAACCCCATGGTGGAGTGGGTCCAGTACATAGAACTTGCCGAGAGAGAAAGCGCGGTTAGTAGCGAGGCATTTGGTACGCGTATACGCAAAAACAAGCTTGGAACAATCGCCGAGCGCAACCTCATTGTAAGCGGCTTCATCGCCCTCCCAGACAGGGGCGGCAAAGTGTTGAGGATAAGGAAGTTGAAAAACTGGGTCCACGACTGCCTCTCATTAGGCGATTACGCCTTCGGCGCCGATTACTACAGCTACATGTACGATACCAGCGCAGGCGCCTACATCTTCGACGAGAGGCTAAACGTTGTAAAGAGGGTAGAGGGCCGAGCCTCCCTCGTATATCGCAAAGACTATCTATACTCGGCCATTGACCATGAAAAAACTTGTTAGTGAAAAACTAAGACTAGACCTAGTAAAAGAGGGGGGCTGAGCCTACGCGACTTGTTTATAAGCCCATCAGCCGACTATGACCACGCCGACGTTTACCACGTAGCCGTAAACCCCGCCACTGGGCAGATCTGGATAACAGGCCACGTCTATCAAATCTTCGAAGAGGAGTTATGGCCCCACCAACACCTCTTCTTCGTAATGCTAGACGAAGAATTAAACTTAGTAAAAACCATAAAACACGAGGGCGAGCCCTGCCCCTCGCAGTTCTGCTTCGACGAAGAGGGCAACGCCTATGTAACGTACCGCGCAGACCTGACATACAGCGGAGTCGCCAAATTCGACAAAGAAGGCCATTGGCTAAAATGGACAAAAAAAGTGGGATACGCCACCCAAATCCTATGCCTAGAGGAGATATACGTACTCGGCGTCAAACACCACAAGCACACCATGTGGGTCTTAGACCGGGACTTAAACCCCCTCGGCGAATACACGCTAAGCCTCACAGACTTCAGTTACGGATCTGAGGCGGGGATAGGCGGCGCGGGTGCGTCTACAGGCCACTTAGAAACTCCACACCTCGCCACTTCAAAATAGCCGCGGAATGCGTAGGCCGCACCCCCCTCAAAGACGGCTACTACAACCCCGCCTAGACGTCTATAGGCCAATAGAGTTAGGCGATCTGAAAGACAGAGACGATATTCGACAAAATCAAACACGTCGTCCATCACCCCATCGCCTTAGACAGATAAGCCTCGGCTATGTTTTGCAAGTCTTCGACAACACCCGCTTTTTGGACAACGCCGAAGGAGTTTACAAAACCGTCAAAGAGCTCGCCTAGACGCGTAGCATCTGTCAACTCGCCTAGAGTGAACTCCGCGCTGTAAATCACCAAACGCCCCCCGCGGAAGAACGCCGACACGAAGACCACAGGCGTACGCTCTACTACGCCTGACACCTCAGGAAACTTATAAACCGGCGGCATCATATAGGCCATCCTCCCGGGCCGAGCCATATAAGAAGATCTCCCTCGCCGAGCGAGGCCCGAGCTCAACTTCGAAAACGCCAACCTTAGCGCCGTGAGCACCTCCAGTAGCCAAAGACTTGTCAGAAACACGTAACTCCGCACTCCACTTAACAGCGACGTTACTGGGGTTATAAAACACGAACCTCCCAGCGTTAGGCCACTGTATATCGAAGACTAGAGGAACGTCAGACCTAGTGTCAAAGACGACGGAAGAGGAGTCAATATACAAGAACTTCCCCCAGGGGGTTAGAGTAGGGACGCGTGCCAATGTCGCAATGTATAAACTCCCCCAAAACACGTTGTAGCCCAGCGCCAGGGGAACCACTATAAGGAGGAACAACAAAAACCCGGGTCCCCATATACAGGGAAAAAGAACACGATTTAAACATTACGATGTCAATACACGAACCCCACGCCGCCGAGCCCTTTCGCCCGCCGTCCGCACGCTCGGGCGATTGGGAGGGGCCGGCTCCCCCCTCGGGGAGACCCTCGGGGGTTACACCGCCCCCCCATCAACCCCGTCTTCTACGGGAGCCCTCGTGCCCCGGGGTTGCCCCCAGGGCAACGGCCGCCTCGTCTCGGGGAGGGCTTCCCGCTTAGATGCTTTCAGCGGTTATCCCCTACGGCGTGGCTGCCCGGCGCTGCCCTGCCGGACAACCGGTAGACTAGAGGCCGCGGCGCCCCGTTCCTCTCGTACTGAGGGCACCTTCCCCTCAGGCGGCCAACGCCCCCGACAGGTAGAGACCGACCTGTCTCGCGACGGTCTGAACCCATCTCACGTTCCCCTTTAATGGGCGGGCAGCCCCACCCTTGGCGGCTGCTGCACCGCCAGGATGGGAAGAGACGACGTCTGGGTACCAAGCCGCGGGGTCGATGGGGACTCTCACCCGCGACGAGCCGGTTATTCCTGGGGTAACTTTTCTGTCATGCCCGGCCCCCACTGGTGGGGGCACGAGCGTTCTCTAGGCCCGGGTTTCCCCCCTGCGCCCCTTGCGTTCAAGGGCGCAGTCAGCCCGGCTTTTGCCCTTACACTCTACGGCGGAGTTCTGACCCGCCTGAGCCGAGCTTTGGGCACCCCCGATATCTTTTCAGGGGTGTGCCGCCCCAGCCGAACTGCCCGCCTGCCGCTGTCCCCGCCTTGCGGCGGGTTAGCGGAGGGGCGGGAGATGGGCAGTGTTCCAGGACCGCATCCACGGGGCCCGGAGACCCCGTTTCATTGCTCCTGCCTACGCTCTGCATCCCCCGCCCCTCCGCAACGACAGGCTGCAGTGAAGCTCCACAGGGACTTCTCGCCCCGTCGGGGGTCCCAGGACTGTGCACCTGGAGGTGGGTTCGCCGGGCCCCAGGCCGGGACAGTGGGGACCTCGTTGATCCATTCATGCACGCCGGAACTTACCCGGCAAGGCATTTGGCTACCTTAAGAGGGTCAGAGTTACCCCCGGCCTTCAGCGGCGCTTCGCCCGGTTGTACCCGGGGTTCACGTACCGCCAGTGGCCAGGATTCAGCCCCCGTACACACCCTTACGGGCTAGCGGGGACCTATGTTTTTGTTAAACAGTCAGGTCCCCCTTGTCACTGCGACCTGCGGTCCCGGGGGTGTACCCCAAGACCGCAGGCACCCCTTCTCCCGAAGTTACGGGGCCAATTTGCCGAGTTCCCTGGCCTGGGGTAGACCCGAGCCGCCTTGGGCTTCTCACCCAGGAGCACCTGCGTCGGTTCTCGGTACGGGCGCGGGGGCTCGTTCCCCGTCTCCTTTTCATGGGCCCCAGGAGTCGGGCGGACCGGGGAAACCCCCGGCTATTCCCGCCTTCGGCCGGTTCTCGCCATTACGGCACTCCCCGGCCTTCAGCGGTTAAGCGGGACGGCGGTCCCGCCCGCCCTATCCCGAGGCGTCGGAGACGGGGCCTGCGTTGCCGCAGAACCTACCCCCGCGGCACGGGAATATTAACCCGTTTCCCTTTCGGCGGGCGCCAATTAGGCCCCGCCTTAGGACCGGCTTACTCCCGGCCTATTGTAGTTGCCGGGAAAACCTGGTCCTTTCCGGCGGAGGGGCTTCTCACCCCTCTTCGCTGCTACTACCGCCGGGATCTTCGTCGGCCGCGGGTCCACCGGACCTCTCGGCCCGGCTTCTGCCCCACGGCCGCGCCCCCCTACCGCACTCCGGCCAACGGCCGGAGGCCCGGGGTCTCGGCGGCGGGCTTGAGTCCCTCTACATCTACAGGGCCCCCCGCCTCGGCGGGTCCGCTGTTACGCGTTGCTTAGCCGATGGCTGCTGTTAGGCCCACGGCCCCGCTGTCTTGGGCGGGGGACGCCCTTTCCCGTTGACACTTAGCCCGCACTTGGGGGCCTTAACCCCGGTCCCGGTTGTTCCCGTCTCGGGCCAGAGGCTTACCCCACTGGCCCCGCCTCCCCCCTTCTACGGCGCCAGCGGGTTCGGAGTTTGACCGGGGACCGGACCCTTTCGGGCCCTGCGTCCCCGATCAGTGCTCTACCCCGCCGGCTACCTCCGGGGAGGCCGGGCTGCGACCCGCTTCGGGGGGAACCAGCTATCACCGGGCTTGATTGGTCTTTTGCCCCTAGCCCCAGGTCATGGGAACGATTTGCACGTCAGAACCCTTTCGGGCCTCCACGGGGCTTTCGCCCCGCTTCGCCCTGCCCAGGGCTAGATCGCCCGGTTTCTGGTCTCACGGCCGTGGCTACGGGCCCTTTCGGACCCCGCCCCTCGCCGGCGCGTGCCGGCTACGGGCTGTCGGTTTCCCTGCGCCTACGGGGTTGAACCCCTTAGACTCGCCACGGCCGTGAACTCCCCGGCCCGTGTTTCTAGACGTAAGGGCGGACCCTGGACCCTCGCCCTCGTACTCCCCCGTCACCGGGGTTTCCTTCGGGCGAGGGCATCCTTCGAGGCCCGCCCCACTGTAGCCGCCCGGTTTCAGGCTCTTTTCACCCCCCTTCCGGGGCTCTTTTCAGCTTTCCCTCACGGTACTAGTTCGCTATCGGACTCGGGACGTGCTTAGCCTTGGCGGCCAGTGGCCGCCAGCTTCCCCCGCCAAAACCAAGGCGGGGTACTCCGGGATCCCGGGACTCCGCCACGGGCGGTTTCGCCTACGGGGCTATCACCCTCTACGGCGGGGCTTTCCAGCCCACTTCGGCTACCGCCCGCCGGCGGTACCCAGGCCCACAACACCACATCTCCCCGCGGTCGTCCCGCGGGGATTTGGTTTGGGCTCTCCCCCTTTCGGTCGCCCCTACTCAGGGGTTCCCTGTTGGTTTCTCTTCCTGCGGGTACTAAGATGTTTCCGTTCCCCGCGTTCCCGCCCCTTACGGGGCGCCGGGGCTTATTCGGCCCCGGCAGGAAGCCCCATTCGGGGATCCCGGGTTCAACGCCTGCCTGCGGCTACCCCGGGCTTATCGCAGCTTGCCACGCCCTTCCTCGGCGCCCGAGCCGAGCCATCCACCGGGCGGCTTGGCCGTGCGGACGGCGGATTGCGGGGCCGCGCGCGGAGCCCTCTAGGTTCCCGCCCCGAGGGTTAGGAGGTGATCCAGCCGCAGGTTCCCCTACGGCTACCTTGTTACGACTTCACCCCCCTCGGGGGTTCTCTGCTCGTCCCCCCACCCGGGTTGCCCCAGGCGAGGGGCCTCGCAGAGAACCCCCTCGGGTGGTGCGACGGGCGGTGTGTGCAAGGGGCAGGGACGTATTCACCGCGCGTTGGTGACACGCGGTTACTAGGGATTCCACGTTCACGAGGGCGAGTTGCAGCCCTCGATCCCTACTGGGGCGGGGTTTACGGGATTGCCTCCCCCTTTCGGGGTCGGATCCCGCTGTCCCCGCCATTGCAGCTCGCGTGCAGCCCCGGGGTTTCGGGGCATACTGACCTGCCGTGGCCCCCTCCTTCCTCCGGCTTACGCCGGCAGTCCCCCTAGTGTGCCCCCCGCCCCGAAGAGCGGGGTAGCAACTAGGGGTGGGGGTCTCGCTCGTTGCCGGACTTAACCGGACACCTCACGGCACGAGCTGACGACGGCCATGCACCTCCTCTCAGCTCGTCCGGCAAGGTCGTTAGCCTGGCCTTCATCCTGCTGTCGCCCCGGGTAAGGTTTCCGGCGTTGACTCCAATTAAGCCGCAAGCTTCACCCCTTGTGGTGCCCCCCCGCCAATTCCTTTAAGTTTCAGCCTTGCGGCCGTACTCCCCAGGCGGCGGGCTTAACGGTTTCCCTACGCCACCGGCCGGGCCCTAAGCCCGGCCGACAGCTAGCCCGCATCGTTTACGGCCGGGACTACAGGGGTATCTAATCCCCTTTGCTCCCCCGGCTTTCGCCCCTCACCGTCGGGCGCGTTCTGGCCGCCCGCTTTCGCCACTGGTGGTCCTCCGGGGATTATAGGATTTCGCCCCTACCCCCGGAGTACCGGCGGCCTCTCCCGCCCCCTAGCCCGGCAGTATCGCCCCCGGCCCCCGGGTTGAGCCCGGGGATTTCAGGAGCGACTTGCCGGGCCGGCTACGGGCGCTTTAAGCCCAGTAATCACCCTGACCACTCGCGGGGCTGGTATTACCGCGGCGGCTGACACCAGACTTACCCCCCGCTTATTCGCCCGGCTCCTTACACCGGGCAAAAGCCGGGCTCTTCGCCCGGCACTCGGGGTGGCCCCGTCGCGGTTTCCCGCATTGCGGAGTATTCGCGCCTGCTGCACCCCGTAGGGCCTGGGCCCTTGTCTCAGTGCCCATCTCGGGGCTCACGGCTCTCACCGCCCCTACCCGTCTTCGGCTTGGCGGGCCGTTACCCCGCCAACTACCTGATGGGCCGTGCCCCCACCCTCGGGCGGACCCCGGGAGATCGCCCGGGATCCCTTTGGGGGAAGGGGCCTTCCAGCGCCCTTCCCCTATGGGGGATCAGCCCCAGTTTCCCGGGGTTGTCCCCCTCCCGAGGTTAGGTTGGGCACGTGTTACTGAGCCGTGCGCCGCGCCCGGCGCCCCGGGCGCGCGACTCGCATGGCTTAGCCCCACCCCGATAGCGGTCAGGTCCGGCAGGATCAACCGGTTTCGAGAGCGGCCGCAAGGCCGCCCTCGGGGGCGGGACCACCCCGGACTCCGCGCGCGTTTCGGCGGCGTGGGGTTTTCTCCCTCGCGCCCCCGCCCGGGCTACCCCCAGGAGGGGACATCGAGGGAACATCAAGATGATTCGGCCGAGGCCCCGCCTCGGCCTCACGGATTAAGGCGCGTCCCTTATAGAATTCGTGTGAATAAAAACTTTTCGCCAGCTCTATCGGCGTCGGCCTCTTTTATACCCCGCGTCGAGTAGGTCCGTGTGTTTCGCGGTCGAGGGCAAGGCGTATGCGGGAGGCTCTATTAAATACGTAACGATACTGGTCGAGGACGGCGTTATTAAGTCCCTCAAGGACAACAAGGGCTGTCGCGTAGTTCAATTCTCTCGGAAGCACTTGATCTTGCCCGGCTTCGTGGACATACACGTCCATTTCAGGGACTGGGGCCTCTCCTACAAGGAGACCCTCAAAGGCGGCTCGGCCGCTGCCTTGGCCGGAGGAGTCGTGGGCGTCTTGGACATGCCCAACACGAGGCCCCATATAAGAACCGCCGAGCTCTACGCCAAGAGGCTGGCCGAGGGCTCCTCCTTGCCCATACACTACGGCCTCCACATGGGCGTCCCGGAGGACCTCTCGGAGCTGGACAAGGCCAAGCCCCGCTCCGTCAAGATATACCCCGAGGACGTAGCCCAGTTCGGCTGGGCCCACGTGGAGGCCCTCCTCGAGCGCTGCGCGGCCTTGGGCTGCGTCGCGGTCTTCCACTGCGAGGACCCCGCCTATATCTCGAGCTCCCGGCCGCCCGAGGCGGAGGCCCGTTGCGCCGATAGGATAGCCCTCTACGCCAAGAGGGGATTCAGAATACACGTGACCCACGTCTCGTTGCCCTACACCGTCGAGGTCTTGAGGGGCTTGGCCACGCTCGACGCGACCCCGCACCACCTCTTGCTCAGCTCGGACCGCTGCTCGGGGCCTCTCTGCAAGGTCAACCCGCCGCTACGCGGCGAGGACCAGAGGAGGCGCCTCTTGGCCCTCTTCTTGGCGGGAGCCGTCGATATATACGCCACGGACCACGCGCCCCACACCATGGAGGACAAACTGGCGGGCGCGCCGGGGATATGTAGCCTAGAGGTCGCCGCCTCGCTCCTCTTGAGGTTCTGGAAGGACGGCCTCCTCGGACTCGACGACATCTTGCGCTTGTACTCCTTCAGGCCGGCCCGCTTCGCGGGGCTCGAGGTCTCCCTGAGGCCGGGCGCCCCTGCGTCCTTCTCCGTGTTTAGGCTCGAGGAGTTCGCGATCTCCGAGCGCGACTTCAAGGGCTCTTGTCGTTTCTCCCCGCTCGAGGGCCTCAGAGCTTTCGGCAAGGCCGTCGCCGTCGCCTCCAAGGGCCGTCTACACTTGCTCGAGACCGGCGAGGTTTTGTAGGCCCGACCACTCGGCGGCTGTGGGCAGGCGGCCGAGGCCTCTCGATCCGGCGGCCGTCGCTCGTAGATTATGGAGGTCGGCCGTCGTCGGGCGCTCGCCTCCGTCCATCCGCGAAGCCCTCCCGTCGACTCTAGTAATAGGCCACCACTCTATAGAGGTTGTCCCTCTCCGCCGGCCTAAAGCCGGCGCCGCGGATCACCTCCGCCACGTCGGTTTTCCTATCTATAGGCGCCTCGGCCCTCACCCAGTCCAACACCTTCTCCTCGTAGAGAGTGCCGCCGAAGTCGTCGGCGCCGAAGTATAACGCCAATTGGGCCGTCTCGGGGCCTGTCGTGAGCCAGCCGGCTTGTATATGGGGTATCAAGCCGTCGAACACGATCCTGGCGACGGCCACCATCCTCAACAAAGTGGCGGACGTCTTGGGATAGGGTATCTTCCTCCCCAGCTCGCTCGTCCCCGGCTCGAAGTTCCACGCTATGAACGCCATGAAGCCGCCCGTCCTCGCCTGGAGCTCCGCCACCTTCCGCATGTGCTCCGCTATATCGCCGAGCGTCTCCACGTGGCCGTACATCATAGTCGCGGAGGACGGTATGCCCGCCTTGTGGGCCTCCTCCATTATTCTGAGCCAAGTATCGCTGTCTATTTTCCTCGGCGCTATCGCCCTCCTCACCTCGTCCACTAGGATCTCCCCGCCTCCTCCGGGCATGGACTCCATGCCGGCCGCCTTGAGCCTCTCCAACACCTCTCTATAGCTCATCCTCTCCCTCTTGGCCAAGTACTCCACCTCCAACGGCGACAGCGCGTGTATGGCTACGTGCGGCGCCTTGGCCTTTATGGCGCGGAACAACTCCTCGAAGTACTCGATCCCGATCTCGGGGTTCACTCCGCCTTGTATCAACACTTGCCTAATCCCGTATTTGGCGTCCACGGCGAGCACCCGCCTCACGGCCTCCTCGACCGAGTACGCGTAAGCCTCGGGGTGTCGAGGAGGGCGGTAGAAGGCGCAGAAGGAACAACCGACGACGCAGACGTTGGTGTAGTTCAACACCATGTTGGGTATGAACGTGGCCACGTCGCCGTGTAGCCTCCTCCTTATCTCGTAGGCCCTCCTCCCCAGCTCCCAGAGGTCGGCCCTCAACAACTCCTCTATCTCTCCTCTGCTGGGCACGGCCGCCTCCACGACCTCAAAGCGCCTTCTCTATTAAAATTCATATAGCTAGGCCCAAGCGCCCGCATGGAGCTGGTCTTGGCGCACTCCCCCGACGCCGACGACGCGTATATGTTCTACGGCATAGCCTCCGGCGCCGTCAAGAGCCGTTTCGTCTTCAAGGAGTTCTTGGCAGATATAGAGACCCTAAACAAGCTGGCCGTCGGCGGCGCCTCGTTGGACCTCACGGCGTTGAGCGCGGCGGCGCTCGGCTTCACCGATAGGTACTACGTCTTGAGGGTCGGCGCGTCTATGGGCGAGGGGTACGGGCCAGTCGTGGTGACCGCGCGTAGATCGGACGACGTCAAGCTCGCGGCGGTCCCCGGCAGGTACACGACGGCCTCCCTCCTCTTGAAGTTGGCGATGCCGGACGTCAAGACCGTCGAGGTGCCCTTCGATAAGATAATCGATGCGGTGTCGGCCGGCGTGGTGGACGCGGGCGTCCTCATACACGAGGGGCAGATAACCTACGGGCGCCTCGGCTTGAGGAAGGTGTTGGACTTGGGCGAGTGGTGGCTCCGCGAGAAGGGCTTGCCGGCGCCTCTCGGCGTCGACGCCGTGAGGAAGGCCTTGGGGCTGGACGTCGCCGAGGAGCTCAAGAGTTTGTTGTCCGAGTCCATAAAATACGCGGAGGCCCACAGAGAGGAGGCGTTGAGGTACGCCTCGAGGTTCTCCAGAGGGCTCCCCGTCGACGAGGTCGCGCGGTTCGTCGACATGTACGTGAACGAGTACACCAAGGACATGGGGAGGAGAGGCGAGGAGGCGATTAGGGAGTTGCTCTCCGAGGCCAAGAGGCGGGGGCTGGTCGAGCTGGGCGAGGCCGAGTTCGTCTAACGCTTGACTCAGGAAATTTTTAAAGCTACCTGTTTCAAAGGGCTATGCTGGAGCTACTCGCCGAGGCCCTCGCCGCGTTCGGCCTCACGGCGGTTATGTATAGGGCCTTGTTGAGGCTAGTGAGGGTGGACCCCACAGTGCTCGCCGTCGCCTTCTACATGGTCCTCTTGACGATTTCGCAATACGCCGCCTCGAAGATAACCGACTATCTGGGCTTCCTAGTGCCCGCCGGCACTATGACCTACGTGGCCACTATCGCCATGCTGGACATCGTAGTGCTCCGCGAGGGCTTCCACTACGCCAGGAACGTGGTCTTGGCGGGCTTCCTCTCGCAGTGGCTAATCACAGCGGTGAACTACATAGTGGTCTACCTCCCCTCGCCCGTCGCGCCCAACTCCATATACGAGGCCGTGTTCTCGACCTCGGCGAGAGTGGCCTTCGCCTCGCCCATAGCGTATCTAGCCGCCGAGACTTTAGACGCGTACATCATGTCGAGAATAGGCGGCGCGATCTGGAAGAGAGTATTCTACTCGGACCCCGCGGCCATGGCCGTCGACACCTTCGTCTTCATGCCCATAGCCTTCTGGGGCGTGTTGCCGCCGCCCGATTTCTGGAACTCAACGCTCGGGCTTTTGATAACCAAGATCTCTATGGCGCCCGTGGTCGTCGGCGTGGTGTACCTCAACAGGAAGTACTTGTTGAGGCCCGCCTACGAGCGATCATATATTCGACCTTGAGGACGCCTCTACACCTCCTGATAGACGCTATGAGTTTTTTGAGCTCCGAGGGGCCGGAGACGTCGGCCCTCGCCACGACCACGTCCGAGGACGTTGTATAAACCTCGCTGATCCCCGGCGCCTTGCTTATATATATCGGCAACTCGTCCGTACACCCCAAGTGCGATATGAGTATCAGCACTTCCATGAATTAACCATGGTATAAATATTTCACTATTCAAAAAAGTTTTTCATTTAAAAATATATATTAGTTAGAATTGATTTGTCCGTTAATCGATAGAAGCGCCTTGTATAAGCCGTAGGCGTTCGGCTGGCCCACGCCCGTGACGGGGCTCCATTTCTCCATGACGACGGTGTACAGCCCGTTCTGGCCTCCGAGAGTTGGGAAGAAGGCGCCTCGCAAGCCCTCGACGAAGGCCTCTAGCGGGAACTCCACGCCCTCTACGTACGCCTCGTTCCGGCTATAGACCCAATAAAGCGACGGCGCGAGGAGCCCTATCTTGTAGGGCAGCCCGCTCTGTATCGATGCTGTCATGCCGGCCACTAGCGGGGACGCCAAGCTCGTGCCCCCTATTAGCCCGAGGAGCCTTCCGTTTATCGCTATCAAGACGCCGGTATACGGGTCCGCGTCGGCGGATATATCGGGAACTCCTCTGTGCCCGGCCGGGTAGAAGAAGTACTTATAGCCGTAGAGCGCGCTCAAGGCGGGCTCGTAGATGACTTTACGTTGATATAATATATTGGCCATCCTCTGGCCGGGCGTCTCCTCGAACACGAAGGAATAACCGCCGCCTGTGCCCCACATATACTCGGCGTTCCAGTTCCAGGCGTGTTCTATCCTCGCGACGCCTCCGTCCGATATATACACACGGAGCGACGTGCCGCCCACGGCCGTCACCCACGGATCGCTGGCCGGGTAGACGACGCTCGGCTCTATCGGCAAGCCGTAGTACTGCCAGAACACGTTAAAGGCGCCCCAATCGCCCGACGACGCGAATACTCCTATGCCTTGCGCCGCAGCTTGCATGAACACCTCGTCGTATGCGTACAAGAGCTGGGGCGCAGGGGGCGGCGCCAAGTAGAAGTCCTCGGGGGCGCCCCAGCTCAAGCTGATGAAATCGACCATGCTGTTGTTCACTAGATACTCCACCGCTACGAAGAGGTCGTCCCCCGCGTCGGGCGCCACGGCCAACACGATCCTAGCGCCGGGGGCCATCGCGTGGGCGTATTCTATATCCAACGCCGTCTCGAAGGACCAGCCCAAGGCGTCGCCTAGGTTGTACGGCGTTATCACGGGGACGCCCACGGGATATACTACTTTCAGCTCAGCAGGCGGGAGGCCGAATCTCGCGCTGAACAAGGCCAGATCGTAGGCGGACACGTCCTGGTACTGGTATTGACGCGCCTTGGTGAAGTTCACGTCGCCGAAGGCGTCGACTATGCCTATAGTGACGCCCCTTCCGTCGAAGCCGAGGCGGAGGAGCGGCAACTCATCGTATATGAACTGAAGGCCGCGGGGCAACCATATCTCGAAGTTCTTGTACTTGATCTGCAGAGGCAGATCGCCGACGTACGTGACGTTGTCGAGAGCCGCCGTTAAGTTGTCGAGTGGGGTATAGGTATAGGCGGGCTTATAAGCAGGCGCTCGGCCTTTAAGCGCGAAGTACCCTATGGGGATACACTCACCCGCTATGATCCACTCGGCGATGTCGGCGGGGGCTTGTTGGAGGGCCGCCACGGCCTTGTCCACAGCCGACGCGTTGCCCTCGGCCACCACTACCATGGGGTATACGCCGATTACGCCCAAGCCAGCCGACGTGGCGGCCCGCTTGACGTAGTCGAATACATAAGGCGGCGGGCTGTACCATTGGGCGAACTGTTGCGGCGTTATGAACTTGTGGAACAAGGGGCTAGACGCGTTGTAGTACTGCTGATAGAGCAAATACTGCAAGCCGTTGGGCGTAGTCGTGTTGGCCAGCCAAAGCCACACAACTAAGTGAGCTGGCGAATTGGGGGGCACGCCGGGCACGGCGCTGGAGCAGTTGAAGAACAAGGGCTGGGCTGCGGCCGCAACGGCCAACAACACGACTAACGCTATCTTGTTCATACCCACATGATTAATAGTATTTTTAAATATTTCGTATTAACAATATCGATATCAACTATAATATCTCATTTAATTAAAATTAATTTTAATTAATAAGAATATTATTAATTTTTCACTATAGATTATACAAGCCATTAAACCTTAAAAAAACGACAGGTCTTCCTTAGTATGAAAAAGACAATAATCGTCGCCGCGTTGGCGGCGGCCGTGATGGTCGGATTAATGCTCTCCGCGCAGAAGGCGCCGCCCGCGTTCCCGCCGGTGAGGCCGCCTTCAGTCCACATGCAGGTGGTCCTGCCGCCGACCTGGTATTCCGGAAGCCAAGCCCCCGTCGGCGTGGCCGACTATGGCGCTTACTATTCAGGCTCCGACGAGGTCCCCTATGAGTACTCCACGACCGAGTTCGTGAGTAATTTCACCATATATTCGGCGAGCTTTACTTCGAACAGCAAGTTCTACCCCTACAGCTTTTCCATACAGCTCAACGTTGTCCTCAACTACACTAAGCCCAACGGCCAACACGCCTATTTATGGGTCCAAGACGTGGCGGTCATAAACACGGCGACTAGCCAGATGAACATAGTGGACAATATATGGAACTTGACGTCCACCAAATCGACTTTGAAGTCGTTAAGCGGCAACGGCAAGGTGTATACATATCAAGGCCAGAACTACTACGCCTACCAGTACCCGTACACTATCTCGTTCACCTACCCGCTACAAGTGTCGTTGTTCGTGACGGTCTCGGTCAACTCGCAAGGATATCCTGTTATCGACTTCTACTTCGCCTACGGCGGACGCGTCGTGAAGTACGACAGCGTAGTGGTCAAGGTGCCGGTCAAATCGGCCTCCTTCTATGTGCAGGGGTACTCCGCGTTGCCGAGCGGCCTCTACGAGGACGCCGAGTTGGTGACCGGCGGGCCGGGCGGCGGGTCCAACGCCTCGCCCATAGCTTATAACGCCTACTACACGTTGCAATACCTCAGCGGGGGCAAGCTCGTGTCGGTCCCCCACGCCTTCGACTACGGCGCCGATACCGCCGAGACTGTGACTAACATGGCGGACAACGCCTCGGGCTACGCGGCCGTCCTAGGCCCCGGCGCCGAGAGCTGGCATCCTCTCTGGTGATCAAGCGAGCAGAGCGCTCGCGAACTCGGCTATTTTCTCCCTCGTCTCTTTGTCCTCTATCTGGAGAGCAGCGGCGAGGAGTATCTGGGCCAAGAGCGCTCTCCTGTTCTCCGGCGCCACTCCGTTGACCAGCTGCGCCGTGAGGCTGCCGGCGAGCGCCACGGCCTCGTCGACCCGCAACTCCAAGCCCTCCAACATGTCCGAGACCTTGTCCTCAGTCTTGTAGAGCACGTACATGGTGGAGAGCACCAAGAAGTCCCTCTCCGCTATCTTGTTCCTCTCGGCCCACTCGGCCACCCTCCTCTCATCGCCCTCGGCCATCGCGTCTGCGAATTCGGCGAGCTCCTCTCTGGGCAGCCCGAAGAGCTTCGCCGCGTCGTCGAGAAATCTATCCCTCCACGACACGGCTAACTTTATTACCATATATTAAAGTGGTGAAGCCGCAGAGGGCCGGCGCTTCGTGGCTAATAGGCGAGGTCTCCGTGGATCTCTCCGAGGCCATCGACGTGAGGTACGTCCTCTTAACGCACCACCACCTGGGCCACGCGGCTGGCCTCTTGAAGTCGTCGCCTAAGGCCGTGGTCGCTAACCCTTTCGAGGTCGGCATGTTGGCCGACGCTGTCAGGTTCGAAAGGTACGCCTCGACCGTGTTGAGGAGGGCCAGCGCGCCCGCGCATCGCGCGCGGGCTCTGAGGATAAACGCCAGGTTCGCTAGGATGACGGCCGGTTGGGTCGATCTGGACGAGTTCTCCGCCCAAGTGCTGCCTTGCGGGTCCCACACGTGGGGGCATACTTGTTACAGAACCGAGGAGGGGATCTTCGTGGGGGATCTCGGCGGCTGGATCGTCAGCGTCGACTCGCTCCGGCGCGCTTTAGCCCTCTTGAGGTCTCTCGGGAGCACGACCGCCTACCCCGCCCACGAGCCCCCCGCGCCGGCTCGCGAGTACGCGGAGAGGCTGGAGGGCAAGCTCAAGGCGTTGCTCAAGGCGTACGTGGAGTGCGCCTCGGAGAAGACGCCCTACGGGATGGCCGCATGCGCCAGGGGCGACGGCGACGTCTTAAGGCTGGCCGAAGAGGGCATCGCCTTCGCGAAGTACTTAGCCGAAATGGGCCTCGCCAAGCTGGTCGTGAAGTCCGGCAGATATTACGTCAAGGAGGTGAAGTAGCGAGGGCGTCTTGAACAAGTGAGACGGCGCGCTCTTGTCGTCGGAGGAGCCAAAACCCGCGATGTAGCCGACGCGGGCGGCCAGCCTGGCCGCCAACTCCGCCTCCCCCAAGCGCGTAACGAAGACGAGGAGGGCCTCGCAAGGCAGGAAGTCGACGTGCCAATGCCTCCTCGAGGGCCTCCTCAAGTGCCTCAAGATCCTCTTGTGACACGAAACGCCGCAAGACCCCACGTAGGCGTATAGCCCCTCTTCTAGGCGGAAGGCGCGCGCCTTAGTCTCGACCAACGCATTGGGGCATTTAAAGACCACTAAGTAGGACATGGACCCTCCTCGCCAGCTCCGGCAAGACCTCGGCGGCTCTTCCCCTTATCTTGAAGTCCGCGATGTCGTCGAACGCCGTCCTGTCGGGGTCCACCACCGCCACGAGGGCCCCGCCCCTCTTGGCCATCGCGGGCAGAAGCGCGGCAGGATATACGGCCCCGGACGTCCCCACCACCAAAACGAAGTCGGCCGAGGAGGCCAAGGCCAAGGCCTCCTCCCAAGGCCCGCGGGGGAGCGGCTCTCCGAACCAAACGACGTCGGGCCTCATAAGCCCGCCGCACCGCGGACATCTAGGCGGTATTTCCTCCACGGGCTTCTCCACGACGACCTCGCGGCCGCACTCCACGCACCGCAAACGCCAGATATTGCCGTGTAGCTCCACGACTCGCCTAGAGCCCGCCTTTGCGTGTAGCCCGTCGACGTTCTGGGTCACCACAGCCTTGATCACGCCGAGGCGTTCGAGCTCGGCCAAGGCGTAATGGGCGGGATTCGGACGCGCCGAGTATATCAGCTCTTGCCTCCATTTATACCAGCGCCAGACCAACGCCGGGTCCTTGAGGAACGCTTCCCGCGTCGCCAGCTCCTCCGGCCTATACCGCTCCCAGAGGCCGCCGGGGCCTCTGAACGTAGGAACGCCCGAGTCCGCGGAGATCCCCGCCCCCGTGAACGCTATGGCGTTTTTGCTCTTCGCGAGAGCCCTCGCGACCTCCTCCATATAAAGACCTGCGTCCGCCTTTATTAGTGATGAGCCAGGCTTAGGTGAGAAATGAGCGCCCGGACCTACGCTGAGCCTCACGCCAGGTGGGCAAGGTTTTTAACCAAGAGATGCCGTGCCGATATGGACAAAAGGGCCGCGTCGGCCGTGGTGGCCATAACGGCCTTAGCCGCTCTCGCGCTCGCCTTAGCCTTGACGCCGTTGAAGCCGGGGCAGACCGTGCACGTGTTAGGGACGGTCCGCATAAACGCCCTGGCCGTGAGCTCCGGCGGAGGCGGCGCAGTCGTGCCCATAGAGGTCACCTTACTGACGCCGGGCAACGGGAGGGCGTACGTGGCGGGGGTGCCCGAGGCGGGCGAGGGCTTCGGGCCCTCCGCTCAAGTGGCGCTCTACGTGGCGGCCCGGCTAGCGGGGGTCCCAGTTACTAACTACACGGCGTTGGTGAGGGTGGTCGGGCTGGAGGCCAGCGTGGGCGGGCCCTCTGCCAGCGGCTACATAACCGCTGCTATGTTCGCGTTGATGAGGGGGTTGCCTCTGCGCAACGACACGGCGATGACGGGCATAATATTGCCCGACGGGACCATCGGCTGGGTCGGCGGAGTTAGCGACAAGGTAGCCGCCGCCGCTCAAAGCGGCATAAAGCGCGTGTTAGTGCCCCTCGGCGAACAAGGCGAGGCCAGCGGCGTGAAAGGCGTACAGGTGATACCCGTGGCCACGATACAAGAGGCGATTTACTACCTCACGGGATATAATATCACATCGCCCTACGGCCCCTCATATCTGAACGCCACGGTGTTCAACGAGACCGCTAAGTATCTCTACCGGCAAGTTCTATCGATATACAAGAACGCCACGGGCTCCTCGGCTAATACGTACGCCAACATGAGCCTTATATCGTCCCTCGCGAATAACGGCGAGTTCTACACCGCGGCGTCCCTCATATACGCCGCATTGTACGGCTACTACTCGGCCCAGCTATCTAGCGGCGCGTTGAGCGGAAGGACCTTGTACAACAAGGCGCTTCAGCTGGCCAAGAACTATGAGGCCGTGGTCGAGAGGATGCCCATAACGTCGAATAACTTGGGGGTAATAATAGGCATATACGAAAGGATATATCAGATATACCAGGAGGCCAACTCGACTAGCCCAGACGTGGCGCTCATGTACGCCCGCGCCATCACGTTACCGCCGTGGATAAACGCGGCTAACATGTTGGCCTACGGCCGCGCGATAAACGAGACGTCGCTACAAGACATGGCCGAGACGTATCTGGAATACGCCTATGTGATGTACTCATATGTAATTACTACATATCAAGGACAATTGCCGACTAATCTAATCAACAGTTTGCAAAACAGCTTTCAATTGGCCCAAGCGCTTTATAGAAGCGGCCACTACTTGGCGTCCTTAGCCGCTTCTCTGGACACTATATCGCTGGCCGAGAACGCCTTGGCGTCTCCAGGCGCGTCGAGCTTAACCCCCGTCGAGAGGCAAGTGGCGCTTCAGAACATGTACAGAGCTGCCGCTTGCGGATCGCCTAATATACTACCGCTGAGTTATTTACAGCTAGGCGATTACTACGCCAAGACCGGCGACGCGATCACTGCGTTGTACATGTACGAGGAGGCCTCCATGTACGCCGCGGCGATCGGGGATATACTATGTTCCGCCAACGTCACATACACGATAATACCCCCCTCGAACTCCTCGAGCGTCCTCGCGCCGCCTCCGCCCGTGACGGCGACCGCGCAGCCGACGACTTATGCCGTAAATTATGCTATAACTATAATAATTATAGTATTTGTATTATCTGTAATAATAGTTTCATTAAAAAAGAAATAATTATTACCAATATTCTATTTTTGTCGATTTAGCGACCCCAGCCCTTTTCCGACGCCTAGGCGGCGGCAGAAGCGCCAAGGCGAACGCGGCTATGGGCACGACGTACTCCCAGTATGGTGCATAGGCCAAGAGTGCTGTCGTTATCCTCTCCAATAAACCGCCGTTGACGAACATAGCCGGTATCGCTATCAAGAAGAAGCCTATTACGCCGAGCGCCGCCAACGCGCCGTCCCGCACCCTCCTCAGAGCCAGCCCCAACAACACTGCGACTGTCGTGAGGGCTAGGAGGGGTATTAACATCAAGCCGTTCTATTCTTTACTCTAAATATATATCGGTTAATTTAAGGCGAGTCAATAAATAACGTTTATAACCCCCTCGCCGATCCGGGGCCATGTGGTTGCTCCCGTTGTCCAAGGCCGACGCTGAGAGGATAATACGTAGATCCTACAACTTGGCATCTGAACACGCCAAGAAGGTGGGGGCCAAGGTGGAGCCCCTCTCGCCCAGACACCTATACGGCAACGACGCGGACAAATACGGCTACAGCTTGGCTTTGGGCAAGATAAGCCCGCCCCTCACAGAGGCCTCCGTCGTCGTGATATGGGGTATCTACAGTAGCGACGAGTACTTCGACTATATTAGATTCGTCGAGGGGGGACGAGTAGTCGAGTGGTTCGTGGAGCCTGTGGCGTACTACCCCGAGAAAACCGCCGTGTGGGCCGACGAGCCCTTAGTTCTCCACAGCGGCTTCTCCATAGAGGTCCACACCACGGCGAGCGAGCAGAGGGATAGAGTCTACGGCTGGCCGCTCGGCTACGTCGCCGCGCCTAAACAAGCGCCGGCGCCCGTGAAGCCTGCGAGGAGGCGGAAGAGGCAAGAGTCCGGAGAGGGTCAGAAGTAGTCCAACAAGCTCTTGGCGCCTCCCTTGCCCAACAGATCCCCTTCCCTGACCCCTACGACTTCGGCTATCCTCAAGGCGGCGGGCACTATCTGCTTCTCCACGTAGTAGTCCACATCTATCTCCTTCGGGTCCTCCACGAGGATATACGGCTTCGCTCTGAGGCTCAGCTTATCGCCGCCCTTGACGACTACGTAGCCTATCGCCATGCCCTTGCGGATCTTAAAGCCATGTTTTTCCAACATCTTAGCCGCGTGTACGTGAGGCGGCGTGACTTTATACTCGCTTAATTCTTTATCTAGAGTTTTCCATATTATTAAATCATCAATATTAAACTCATAATTTTTAATTTTATTAATAATTAATTTAATATAATTTATTATTTTGTTCTTCGCCTCGACGACGTTCTGAGACTTGAGCACGTGCTCTATTACGTTGAGCTGAACCTCTTTAGCGAGCTCGCACCAATCCCCTCTGACGACCTCGAAGCCCACTATGTCGATGCGCCCGTCGTCCAGAAGCCCGGCATAGCGTTTCTTTGACTCCGTGAATAATACTTTTTTATAAATTTTCTCTAACTTAATTTCTATATCAAATTTATTTTCTACATATTTTATTATTTTATCTATATCTGGAGTATATTTAACAAATAGACTATCCGTATCGCCGTATATAACCGAGGCACCTATGCTTTTAGCAAATCCTATCACATCGGTGAGTATGCTCCGCGCAAACGCCGTCACGGACTCGGCGACCTCGCGCTTGTACCACCTGGCCCCTACCCAGCCCATGTAGCCGTACATGGCGTTGGCCATCACCTTGAGGGCCTTCTGCCTCTCGTCCAATAACTTGTACCGGACATCTCTGGGGTCCAGACCCGACATGGCGTTTCTGACCTCCCTCCTCAGCTTGACCAAGGAGGATAAGACTTGCGGTATGAAGCCTGGCGGCGATTTCTTGAACCTGTGGCCGACCTCGGGCGCCTTGTAGACGCCCTCGGGCGGATCGGGCTCGCCGGGCTCTAGATAAGTATCCGGCGATAAGTTGTACTTCATCATCACGCTGGGGTACATGCTGGTGAAGTCGAGGACCGCCACGTCTTGGTATATGCCGGGCCTCGGCTCAAGCACTATAGCCCCCTTGTAGGTCTCGTAGGGCCTCTCCTCCCTGTTGGGCGCGACCTCGCCCATGCGGTACGCGTATCTCAACAGAAGCCACTCGACCCTGGCGCCTACAGACGCCGCGGCGACTTGGTCTAGCGGTATGCCCGTGACGGAGGACAGCTGTATCAGATAGGGCAGGAGCTTCTCGCCCAGCCCGAAAGTAGATACTGCGTCCTCTACGGCGTATTTTATCAACACAGGCCTCTTGGAGGGGTCGTCCCAATACTCGTATATCCTGTGGCCCGGTATCAAGGTCCTCTCGTCGCGCCTCATCACGCCGAAGTACTCCGCGGCTCTGTCCAAGGTCTTGACCTTTATCTCTTGCACCTCGTCTATTACGTTGAACAAATCGACGTTGGCCCTCCCGACCACCGACCAGTGGCCGTACACGCTCTGTTGGGGGACCCCGCCTAGCCTGTCCACGGCAAGAGATACGCCGATTCTCTTGGCCCTCTCCACTAGGTAGGGCCAGTCGAAGCCGTTCGAGTTATAGCCCAACAATACGTCCGGGTCAAAGTCGTCCACGTACTCGACGAATTGGCGGATCGCCCTTCTGTCGTCCTTGTCGTCCGCCGTTATGGCCTCGGACCTCCCCGCCGAGTCCTTAAGCGATATCACCACGACGGGATCCCTTGCGGGATCGGCGTCTCCCCGCGCGTTGTAGACCTCTATGTCGAAGGCCAACACCCTCAAGTCGGGCAACGCGCTCCTTTCGGGCAGAGGCGTCGGGCGCTTCTTGGCGACGTATCTCCTTATCTTGCCCAAACGCCCCTCCTCTTGTACCTCGACTACATGCCAAGTGGACGGCGTGACTCCTGTGTCTATCATATACCTCATGTAAAACCTTATGTCCGCCTCGAAGACCCCCCTCGCGCGCGCGAGGGCGATCTCCCTCAACTTCCTCACGTCCTCGGGCGACCTAGCGACGACTTTGAGCAACTTAATCGGCTTGCCGAAATACTTCTTCTCCACCTCCTCGAAGCCCTCCACGGGCGCCGCCTTGGCCAAGGCTTGCCTCAACTGTGGCGAGTCGCCGTCTACGTAGAAATAGGGCTTGAAGTCCCTGTCCACCACGACGACACGCTCGCCGTCCTTCGTTATCCCGAACATCCTAATCTCGGGCGCGCCGCCGACGATCGAGTACGTGATGTCTAGGAGCCAAAACTCGAGCTCCATGATTTTAACTGCGCGTTTTTATCTATGGCTTCCACCAAGTGCTTGGAGGAATTCGCCAAGTTGTTCCCCCCCGGCTCCCTAGCCCGCGGGATATTGGAGTGGCAAATCGAGGAGGGCCGAGCTGTCGACGAAAGGAGGGATAAACGTTAAATATCTGAGACATGGCGGACGCCATGTCGAGCGATACGTCTAAATGCCTCGCCACGCTTGGCGCGACGCTCCAGGACTCCATAGGCAAGCGAGTGTTGGTGAAGCTCAGAGACGGCTACGAGATAAGAGGCATCCTCAAATCGTTTGACCAACACGTCAACTTGTTGCTCGAAGACGCCGAGGAGGTCATAGACAACGTGGTGTTGAAGAGGGGCACTATGGTCGTGCGCGGCGAGAACGTCCTCTTCGTGTCGCCGACATGAAGGGCACTCCGTCGATGGGCAAACACAGCAAGGGCAAAACGCATATACGATGTCCTAGGTGCGGGCGTCATTCGTATAACGTGGCCAAGGGCTACTGCGCCCACTGCGGAT
Organism: Thermoproteus thermophilus; assembly: GCF_055392855.1. Classification (NCBI taxonomy): domain Archaea; kingdom Thermoproteati; phylum Thermoproteota; class Thermoprotei; order Thermoproteales; family Thermoproteaceae; genus Thermoproteus; species Thermoproteus thermophilus. The sequence goes on along the minus strand of NZ_AP042466.1, from coordinate 873,537 downwards.
GGGGGCGTTCGAGGCGGCTCCGTAGCTATAACTGGGCGAAATAGGCTAAACGGCTCTGATCCTTTCGCCGACCCTCGGTATTATCGTGGTGATCTTGTACTTCAACTCTATCGACGTGGCCAAGCTCACGATCTTCGAGGGCTCGCCGTGTATCAACACCACCTTGCGCGGCCTCGGCTCTAGAGTTTCTACGTACTTCATGAGCTCCCTCCTGTCGCTGTGGCCGGAGAAGCCCGGTATAGAGACTACGCCCATCCTCATCGATACCTTGGTCTCCCCCATGGATATGCTGCGCACTACGAAGTCCCTCTCGCCGTTGAGTATACGCCTACCCAAGGTGTTCTCGGCTTGATAGGACACGAAGACCAGCTTGTTTGCGGGATCCGGCGCCAAGTGCACAAAGTAATCGAGGATAGGCCCTCCGTTCAACATGCCGTGGGGGGCTATGATGACGCCGGGCCTCTCGTCTTGAGTTATACGCGCTATTTGGTTTATCCTATCCTCCACTCTCTTGGCCCTCTCTATTACCTCTATGCTCCCGGAGGAGGCGAACGGGTTGATCCCCTCGTATATCTCCTCGGCGACTTCTCTATTGAGGAAATGGGGGTACATCAGATATACGTTCAACGTCTCGACTATCATGCCGTCGACGTATATGGGAACTCCCTTGAGGCTGCCCTCGTTTATTTTCTTGTTCAAAATATACAAAATCTCCTGGGCCCTCCCGGTGCTGAAGGCGGGTATGAGGACTTTACCTCTATTCTCCACGGTCTCCGAGATCACCTTAACCAAAGTGTTCTCCGCCTCGATCCTCGGCGGTTGCACGTCGTCGCGTCCTCCGTAAGTGGACTCCATTATCAACATCTCAACTCTCCTGAACTTGTTCACGGCCTTGTTCAATAAGTTGGTCCTCCCGAACTTGAAATCGCCTGTGTAGAGTATATTATAACGCCCGTTGCCTATGTGTAGGTGCACCAACGCGGAGCCTATCTCGTGACCTGCGTCGTATAAGGTCAACTTCACGTCAGGCGCTATGTCGGTGACCTCCTCGTAGTCCAGCGTTATTATGCGGTACATCAACGACTCTATGTCGCCCTCGGTGTAAGGCGGGATACGCCCCTCCCTTTCCTTGAGCTCTACGTAATCCGTCAAGAGTATATATGTCAAATACTTCGTGGGATCGGTCATGTAGACAGGTCCCTTGTATCCGTACTTGTACAGATAGGGGAGGCACCCCACGTGGTCCATGTGGGCGTGGGATATGACGACGGCGTCGAGCGAATCCACGTCTATTTGTTCCAACAACGGGAACTCCTCCTCGTACTGGGAGGGCTTCAAGCCGCAGTCGAGCAAGATCTTGCTCTCGGTCGTGTCCACCAGTATGGCGCTCCGCCCCACCTCCATGGACGCGCCGAGGAACGCGATAGTTATAGGCCCCTCCTTGATGACGGGCTCGTGGTGTATCCTAGCGCCTATCTCCTTCATCATAGAGATCCTTTTGTCGGACGCCTTGTGGTACAACTCCCTTATATCTACTATGTACTTCGAGGGCAACTTCATCATGCTGGGAACGCCCATCTCCACCACGGCGCGCCAGCCGGTCGATGCGAAGATCTCCTTGGCGAGCTTCTTGAAGTCCTTTTCGGGCACAGCCTTGGAGAGGTAGACGTACACATCGCCGACGTCCTCGAAATACACCTTCTCGACGAGATCTGAGGTAAGCGATAATATCATCTTTTCGGCCTCTTTCTTGGACAACCTAACGGACGGATCGCCCCTCACTATTATCCTTTTCTTAAGCGTCTTGGCCAACTCGGCCACCTCCTCGCTGCTTAAATTAGCGGGATTTTTGACATATACACAAATAGACGGGCCTTCGACCTCCACCTTGGACACCTCGACGCTCGATAGAATCTCCCTGATCTTCGGTTCTAGAGAATACGCCACGTGCTCTGGTTGTCTAGGCCTTATATCTTATTCGGCCACGACAACCCTCTGCCTAGCCGAGAACACCCGCTTGAACCCCTCCTTAGTTATCACCACGATGTCTACGCCCTCGCCGGAGCCTGGGTCATTGCGCATGGCGGCCTTGACGGCGTTTTCGGCCAACTTGACGGCCTCGTCGACGCTCAAATCATCGCGATACCCCACCTCCAGAACGCCCATGGCATAGGGGGATCCGCTCCCCGTCGACACGTATCGCTCCTCGCTGAAGCTGCCGAGCCAGTCCAACATGAAGAGCTGGGGGCCCTCGTCGTCGAAACCGCCGAATATCGAATGCACTATGTATATCATAGGCCTTGAATAAAACAACAACAACGAGGCGTAGTTGACCAACGTCTTGACCGGGATAGGCCTTTTATGCTCCATCTTGTAATCCCTCGCTAATATCGTCAACACGTTCAATAGGCCTTGCAGATCGGCGACGCCCCCGCTCATCGTCGCGGCTACGTGTTCGTCTATTTTCCAGATCTTCTCGCCGCGTTTATGGGCTATGTAGTAGCCGGCCGTGACCCTCTTATCGGTGGCCAAGACCACTCCGTCGCGCGCTTTTATGCCCACTGTAGTGGTCATGGACCAGCCGGATGCCCTCTTTTTATCTCTTGAGCTCCACCTCCTCGGAAAAACTCACCCTCTTCAACCCCTCGAATCTGCTACCTAGATCCGATGCTATTTGCAGAAGTATATTGCCTACTTTCTCGTACAACAAAACCTCGGCGGGGAGCTTCACGTGTATCTCGGATCCGTCTTGGGCCAAGGACACGGAGATCTTGTCGAGGGGGATGCGCGGCATATACTGCTTTATGATATACGCTATCTTCTCCTCGTTCGTAGCCAGCTTCTTCACGATCCTCCCCCTCACTATCAAGGTCTTGCCGGCCAACGGGTGGTTGAAGTCCAGGGTGACCCTGCCGCCGGATATCGAGATGACCCTGGCCCGGTTGCCCTCGATCTCCACGACGTCGTCTACGCGGGGGATGACGCCGTGTCTGTGGAACTCCCTTATCGAAATGACCCGTATCTTGTTGGGATCCCTTTGGCCGTAGGCCTTCTCCGGCGGTATCTCGACCTCGACGTCCTTGCCCTCGTCGGCGTTAAGCAAAGCGGCCTCCAGTGGCTCCCAGAGCTTAGTCTCGCCGAGTATTATCAATCGAGGCTCGTAGATCTCCTCAGGCCTATACACGCCGGCCTCCTTGGCCGTGGCCTCGTTCGTCGTCTCGACGACCTTGTTGTCGTCCTTGACTATGACAGTGTAGTCGAATAGTATGTAATCCCCTTTGTTCAACGTCATGGCGACGCCACGCCGATTTCTTGCCCTTGCTGCTGGCCCGCCCTCTTGGCCTTCACGAGCCTCGTTATGTAGCCTGCCACCTTGTTCCTGACGGCCTTGCTCTGTAAATCGGCTAGCTCCGCCACGGCCCTCTTATTTTCCTCGAAGCTCTCGGTGAACCTATCGGGGTACATCTCCAACAACTTGACCGCTAGTGACTTTATGTAACGCGGCTTCACTCGACCCATTGGGGGCCACAAAATCGTGTTTTAAAAACACTTACGCCGAGATCGGCTCTTGTAGATCGCGCGGGCGGATCGCCGAGTGGGGAAAAGTTTTTATATACGCGAAATTCGTAAACGCATGAGCTCGCAAACAGCGTACTTGACACAGATAGGAGGAGTCCCTGTATTGATATTCAAGGAGGGGACCCAACGCGCTTTCGGAAAGGAGGCTATGAGGCTGAACATAATGATCGCGAGGGCTGTCGCCGAGGTGCTCCGCACGACGCTTGGCCCTAAGGGCATGGACAAAATGTTGATAGATTCGCTAGGCGATATAACGATCACCAACGACGGCGCGACTATATTAGACGAAATGGACGTCCAACACCCCATAGCCAAGCTGTTGGTGGAGATATCTAAGTCCCAAGAGGAGGAGGCCGGCGACGGCACCACGACCGCCGTGGTCTTGGCCGGCGCGTTGCTCGACGAGGCCGAGAAGCTACTCGAGAAGAACATCCACCCGACAGTGGTGGTCTCCGGCTTCAAGAAAGCGCTGGACGTGGCCGTCGAGCACTTGAGGAAGATAGCCGTGCCAGTTAACCGCACAGATGCCGATACGCTGAAGAAAATCGCGATGACGGCCATGGGCGGCAAGATCTCGGAGACCGTCAAGGACTACTTCGCGGATCTCGCAGTGAAGGCCATACTCCAGATAGCCGAACAGAGAGGCGATAGGTGGGTCGCCGATCTCGACAACGTGCAGCTCGTCAAGAAACACGGCGGCTCTCTGCTGGACACCCAGCTGGTGTACGGCATCGTGGTCGACAAGGAGGTCGTCCACCCGGCTATGCCCAAGCGCGTGGTCAATGCTAAGATAGCGTTGCTCGACGCGCCTCTGGAGGTGGAGAAGCCCGAGATAGACGCCGAAATCCGCATCAACGACCCGACGCAGATGAGGGCATTCCTTGAGGAGGAGGAGACCATACTGAAGGGCTACGTGGACAAGCTCAAGGCCGCCGGCGTCAACGTCCTCTTCACCACTAAGGGCATCGACGACATAGCCCAGTACTACTTAGCCAAGGCCGGAATACTCGCCGTGAGGCGCGTCAAGCGCTCGGACATCGAGAAGCTGGTCAGGGCCACCGGCGCTAGGCTGGTCACCAGCATCGAGGACTTAACCGAGGCCGACCTCGGCTTCGCCGGACTGGTGGAGGAGAGGCGTGTGGGCGACGAGAAGATGGTGTTCGTGGAGCAGTGTAAGAACCCGAGGGCCGTGTCGATACTGATCAGAGGCGGCTTCGAGAGGCTAGTGGACGAGGCCGAGAGGAACCTCGACGATGCGCTCTCGGTAGTCGCCGACGTCGTGGAGGAGCCGTTCATACTACCCGCTGGAGGCGCGCCTGAGATCGAGGCCGCTAGGGCCGTCAGGGCGTTCGCCACCAAGGTGGGAGGCAGGGAGCAATACGCCATAGAGGCCTTCGCCGACGCGCTGGAGGCCATACCCAAGGCCTTGGCCGAAAACGCCGGCCTCGACGCCGTCGACGTGCTCACCGAGCTGAGGCACAAACACGAGCTAGCCGACGGCTGGAAGTACGGCCTCGACGTGTACCAAGGCAAGGTAGTCGACATGGTGGCGCTCGGCTTAATAGAGCCGCTCTCGGTGAAGGTCAACGCCTTCAAGGTGGCCGTCGAGGCCGCCTCGATGATCTTGCGCATAGACGAGATCATAGCGGCCTCTAAGCTCGAGAAAGAGAAGGAGGGCAAGGGCGAGAAAAAGGAGGAGGAAGAGGGCAAGGGCGAAACTAAGTTCGATTAAATTACCTTTTTATAGGGATATCCTAATATAATAAATTATTATTACAATAAGAATCAGGTAAATAATTTTTATTATTAGATTAATTGGTACTATGAACAACATAACGGCCCCTGACGCCAACCCGGCTATCGACGAAGTCAAGATGCGCGCCTTAATGGCGCTTAACTCGTTCTTGTATAGGCCCCGCGACGCGTCGACCCTCTTACGCTCTGAGTGTTCTATATCTGACAATACCTCGGCCCTCTCCTCCAATAGTTTAATATAACCGAGGTCTTCGGGCAAGTATTCGTCAATATTCCTGGAGAGGTACTCTCTGAACTCCTTCAAACGCGACGCGTTGCTCAACAAGTTCTTAGTCTTCCTACTAAGTCTAGAAATATTTATTTTGAATAAATATAAGTATATTATATGAATTATCAAAGCAATATATATTAAATTATTTGAAAAAATAAAGGAAAGTCCTAGGAGCAATAAGCCCAGCAATAACAACGCCCCGTTGACGAGAACGAATCTTCCGTACTCTTTTTCCAATATTTTTTTAATTTTTATATTTATTAATTCATCTAACATATATATTTTCGACTTTTCTAATTATTTTATTTTTATATATTTTCTTTATTTGCACTATTACTATGTCCTCTAAAACTATCCCGAACTGCTCGAGCCTGCGCAACGCCTTCTCTGCGCTCGAGGCGTGCATGGTGGCCAGGCTCTGCAAGCCTATGCTCCTCGCCGCTGCATACGCCTGAAAGTGTTCCGGATACTGGAGCTCTCCTATTATAAATATATCTATATTTCTATTCATTGACGTAAAAATTTCTTTTAATTTATTTGTACTATTAATTTTTATTTGAGTGTAATATGGAATATCCGGAAATTCATCCGCCTCGTCTATGTAGACCCTCAAGAGTTGCGGCGGGATTTCGAGGTCCACCGCTTGCAACAACGTCGTCTTCCCGCTGCCTGGCGGGCCCGCGACTACTAGGTCCCTCCGCCCCTCGACCACTTCTCTGCGCAAGGCCTCGGCCTTTTCAGCGTCTATGAACCCCTCAGCCACCAGCTTATCCAACGTCGCAACGCCTCTGTGAATTCTTAAGTAGATATGCGGCGTAGGGACCGCGGGCGGCAGATCCACCGAGACTCTAATCTTGAGGGGGCCTAGCCGTAGCCCGTATCTGAACGACGGGTTGGAGGTCGATAACGTACGCCCCTTAGCTCTAGCTATTTGCAAAAAACGGTTGACCAGCCTCGACGAGGCCGGCGTCTTCGTTATAAATTTACCATTTTTAGTATTAATATAAATAAATTTTCCAGGTATTAATATAATATCTTCAATATTTTTATTTATTAGAAAATTATATAATTCTGAAATGTCCAGCGAATCGAGCAGATGGAAAAACGCCCTATCGTCGTCCCCGAACAAACGACGATAAAGCTCGTACCTAAGCTCTATCGTGCTCTCGACGTCCCTCGAATAGACCCTCCCGATCAACTTCGCTATTTCGTCCTTGTGTTCGTGGAGCAGATCCGCCTCGTCTATATGCCCCAGTTCGAGCAACCTTACTAGCCCGTTCAACGCAACTCCTTGCATAGCTTCCTGAGGTAGGTGGCCGTGTCCCTTATGCTCAATTTACTGACGCCCAACCTTTTAGCTATGAGATCCTTGTCGTAGGACAGCCCGTGTTTGTTCGCGACTAGGTAGAATATCGTGGCGGCGAGGACTCTCGGGTTCTTGCCCTGGATCCTCCTCTTGTTTATAAGGTCGAGGACCATGACGGCCTCCGCGAGGACGTAACTGGGCGCCTCGAGGTCTCTGTGGAGCTCTTCGATATATCCTCTTATCTTTTCTTTTAGATTTATTTTAACTTTAACGTTATTAATAGTCTCATTATTCAATTTATATAACAGTATTTTTAGAGAAGCCTTTTTTATTCGATCGTCTAACCGTATCTTCTGAAGCGGCGCGTAGAGCACGGGGCCTATCACGCTGCCGCACTCGGCGCAGACGTACTCACCGGCCGAGACAGTTATCCTGGACGAACCACAATAAGGACACTCCATGAGCTGGGTCTAGGAATAAGGAATAAACTTGCTATGTAGCTCTTTAGTAATGGACGGAGGGGGCGCCTAGGAAGTAACCTTAATGCCGATATATAGTTTATCTCCAATATTAAATGGTAAATCAATATATATTTTAAATATTAAGCCGCCAATAGATATATATGTTAAATTATTATTTTTATTATAAAGTAATCCCCACATGTATATATCATATTTATCTTTATAATCATTTTCTTTATTTCTATCTATATTAATAATTAATTTATTATTTTTGTTTAAATTTATATTTAAAAGCGTCAAGGGGAGTTCGATCTCGGCCTTTACGTCGCCCTCTAGCGTTATCCTCTTCAACGGCTCCTCGAGGTCGGCCACATCGACGACTACTTCCCTGAACAACATAAGCGGTCGAATTGCTGAAAATATAAATTTTAAATGTCTTTTATCTATTATATTTTTATTAAAATTACAATTAATATAATTAATTTTAAAATAGATATTTAATGAGATATTAAGTTAGTTATATGAATAAAAGCTTTAAAAACTAAGGATTTATAGGAGCCGTGTCGGTCCTAGCGGAGGCCAACAAGCGGTTCGTTGCCGAGATAAACAACTTAATAGGAAAGGAGGTGTTCGTTGGCCTCAGCAATGGCGACGAGTACAGAGGGGTGCTCCACGCGGTTGATAGCCAATTAAATATAATTCTTCTTAATGTAATTACAAAATCTGGTAATAAATTCTCGAAATCAATACTTTTCTCTCGATATATTATATATATAAATTCTGTCGAGAAGGGGTTCGACCTCAGGGGGTTCGCTAAATACGCCGAGAAGTACTTCCCCGGAATGGTGAAGTACGTCGAGGAGTCCAACATCGTGCTCATAGGCGATAAGGTCAGAGTCAGCGAGATAGGCATAGAGGGGTCGGGGCCGTTGGCCGAGAGGGTTAGGCAGATATACGAGGAGTTCGCGAAGAGGCAACGCGTTGAATGAGCTTCGAGATAGCCGCCAAGGACCTCCTCGGCAGAGTCGGGAGGCTGTACACTAAGTCCGGCGTTTTGGAAACCCCTACTATATTCCCAGTAGTGGATCCTAAAAAACAAGAATTATCTTTATCTATAATCTCAAATTATTTTAAAAATATTATAACAAATTCATTCTTTATTTATAGTATGTATAAAAGGCCTATCAACATCAAGGACGTATTGGGGTGGAGCGGCGTGCTCATGACCGACTCTGGAGCATACCAGCTCATGCGATACGGCGTAATAGACGTAGAGCCCGAGGAGATACTCAGATACCAGGCCCTAATAGGCAGCGATATAGGCGTAATGTTGGACCTCCCCATAGATTCCGAGGAGTCCTACTTCTCGGCGTCTTTGAAAGTCGAGGAGACCTTGAGGAGGGCGTTAGTGGCCGTCAAGATGCGCGAGGAGCTGGGCGGCATGCTCCTCGTGGGGCCCATCCAAGGCGGAACGCATAAGGACTTGTTGATCCGCTCGGCGAGGCGGATGTCGTCTATGCCCTTCGACATATTCGCCGTGGGTAGCCCCACAACTTTGTTGGAGGAGTACAGATTCGACGAGATCTTGGAGATGGTGCTCACGGTCAAGCTACACGTGAATAGGGAGGCCCCGTTGCACCTATTCGGCGCCGGCCACCCCTTGATTTTGCCCTTCGCGGTCGCAGCGGGCGTCGATCTCTTCGACAGCGCCTCTTATATCCTGTACGCCAGAGACGATAGGATAATGTTGAGGGATAGGACGATTAGATTGGACGAGGTGAAGACGGACTACTTGCCTTGTAGCACAAAGCTCTGCAACACGCCGGTTGAGGAGATAAGGGAGATGTCCAAGATGGAGAGGACTAGCCTAATCGCGGAGCACAACTTGGCGATGCTCAGAGAGGAGTTGTTGGAGATAAAACAGAGGATTTACGAGGGGACGTTGTGGGAATACTTAGAGGAGAAGGCCAGAGCTCACAGATCGCTTTATAACGCGCTACAGCTCATGAGGAGATACGTGAAACTCTTGGAGGAGTACGACCCCGTGACGCATCCGGAGCCCAGCGGCTTGTTATTCTTCGGCGATACGTCGAGTTCGAGGCCGGAGCCCTATAGGCATAGGGCGAGGCTCAAGCATTTTTATAGACCTCCCGAGAGGCCTATAGCTATTTTACTAAAAGTTGATTTTAAACCCTATAATAAATCTTGGGAATATATCTATTTAAATAAATTATTAAAAAATAATAGAAAATATGTACATATATATTTCATTGACGACATATTCGGCGTAGTGCCGGAGGAAGTGGCCGAGGTGTATCCCCTGTCCCAACACGAATCGTGGGGCGGCCTCGAGGCGGTATACGACGACGTGGCTTTTCTTCAAAAAAATTATAAATTTATTATTAGTTATAAATTTTATATGAATAGCAAAAATATTATTAATGTTAATAAATTAGAAGATATAGAGAGAATTGTAAATTATATTATATATAATAATGGGACTCCTCCCTCCTAGCTTGTTCTAATTGGCGTCTAACTTCGGCGTATTCCCTCTCGAGCGCCTCGGCGAGTTGTCTGAGGTCGGAGGTGTCCACGCGCACGCCGAAGAGCTTCCCGAAGTGTTCGAGAGCTACGCTCGCGGCTTGGGGATCCGCCGGCCTATCGGCATATGGCAGTATTACCAACGCGGGGAAGCCGCTCATCTCGAAATGGGACAAAAGGAGCCCGAGCGGGCCCACTATTTGTAGGCCTTGCTCCAGCCTCTTCCCCTCTAGCGGATATCCCAGTTTTCGATACGACGATGTGTAGGCCACTCTTAGAAGATCGCCGGGCTCTCGCCTGAATCTGCCGTCCAACCCTCCGAACAACACGGCCAACTTGAAGCCGCTCCTCACCACCCAGTTAGACAAGGCCTCGACGAAGTCGTAGACGACCTCGTCCACTAGGCCGTAGTTGTTGACGACGCCCGCCACTTTTCCGCACGAGAATATCTCCGATTGTAGCGCTAGCCTATCGCCCTCGTAAGCCACAATCGGCGGCATTTTCTTGTACTTGACATACCCCACGATCTCGCAGTATCTCGACAAGTGCTTGACCGCTATGTGGCCCACTAGCCCTACGCCGTGGAACCCCGCCACGAAGATCTCCTTAGGGAATGGCTTAATTACATTAAATATTACTTTCATATCTCTCTAGTTTTTCTATTACTTTAGTTATCTTATTTATTTCATCTATATTATTTATATAAATAAGTTGAACTTTACATATAGGACATACGCCGTTGTACGCCAGCTCCTCGTCCAACGAGTAACGCCTATAGCAGTTAGGGCAGACGTAGTAGGTGCCCTCTGTCAAGGCCCTGATTAGAAACCCCAGCTTGTTCGAGACCAGCTCTATCCTCTTCTTTATCGCGTTGGCTATCACGGCGTCGTCGACGTACCAAGAATACTCGGTGCGGTAGTCGGGCGTCGTCGACTTAATGACCCCTATCATGTTGTTCCTAGAGAGGAATTGAAGTATCCTCCTAGCCTCGGCCGTGGAGAGGTTCAACATAATGGCGATCCTGTCATCGGAGAGCTGCTCCTTTCTGGAGTACAACAGCTCAACTATCTTTTTAGCGAGCTTGCCGTACTCGGGGCTGTTGAACTCGAAGGAGACGCTCCGCTCGACCATTACGAGATACGCGTTTAGCCTCTCCTCGCTCACAAGACCCTCCTCAGCTCAGTATATAAATCAAAAGCCGCGGCCTCGAATCTCCCCACTTCGCTTATCTTCACGGGCAGATACGACTTGCCGTCCAGCACTAGCCCGCCCGCAGGCGGCCTCGCCTCGTAGATGGCGTATCCCGGAGTCTTCCAGAACAAGAGCAATTTCAACGTGTCGATCCCGAACCCCGTGACCGCCGACACGGGGACGAACAAGTCGAAATGCCTCCTAATTACGAGGGCCTTGCGCGCCACCTCTAGCATGGACACCTTGTCTACTTTGCTCAAGACGGGGAGCACGCGCTCTTTGTAGACGCCGAGCGTGGAGAGCACTTCCAGAGACGTCCGGAGCTCTCTGTCGAATTCGTCTAGCTCGTCGGACGCGTCGACGAGCAGGAGTATCAAGTCGGCGTCTGCGACTTCTTGAAGCGTCGAGTAGAACGACTCTATCAACACGGGCGGCAGATCCTCTATGAAGCCTATCGTGTCCGTCAACACCATCTCCTTGCCCCACAAGCTTATCCGCCTGGTGTACGTGTCGAGGGTCGCGAAGGGCTTGCCGTCGACGTATTTGCGCTCGGCCGTCAGCTTGTTGAACAAAGTAGTTTTGCCCACGCTCGTGTAGCCTGTCAACACCACCTCGGGGATTCCGAGGTCCTTCCGTTTCCTCATGAGCGCGGCTCTGTTCTCTCTTAGTTTGTCCAACCTCCTCTTTATCTGTGATATCCGGTTCATCATATGCCTATAGTACGCGTCCACGGCGTATTCGCCGGCTCCCATATAGCCTATCTGCTCCCCCATCTTAGCCCTCCTCAGATACTCCTTAACAGTGGGTAATCTGTACTTGAGCGAGGCCAGTTCTATCTGGAGCTTCGACTCCAAGCTGCCGGCCCTCCTCTCGAATATCCTCAAGATCAGAAGGACTCTGTCCATCACCTCGACGTTCAGCCTTCTCCTCAAGTTGTAGAACTGCAGAGGCGTCAGGCTGTGGTACGCTATAAAGACGTCGAAATCCATCTTCGTTATCTCCTCGAGCTTACCCTTTCCTAGATAAAAGCGGGAGTCCTGGTCGCTGAACTGCGTCACAAAGCCGACGGGCTCGTAGCCGGCCACCTCGGCCAACGCTTCGAACTCGGCGAGCCTCTTGCCCAACCGCTTGTCCTTAGGGCCGACATAGGCCAATAAGGCTTTATTACTCATCTCTGACCTCGGCCACGTCGCCGAGCGTGAGCTCCTTCCTGGGAGGCGCGCTCCCCGCCGCCTCGCCTTGTTGTGCGGGGACCAACAACTTCACGCCGAGGGCCCTCTCCAGCTTCCTGGCCAGTTGCACGTCCGGCACTAGCTGGCCGCTCTCCACACGCCTCAATACGCTCTCCTTGACCCCTATGTAGGACGCAAGGGCCTCTCTGCTGATGCCTAAGGACTCCCTGGCCCTTCTTATCACCTCGGCGTACTCCTCTATTACCTCATATCTATCCGCCTGCGTCCTTTGGGGCCTCTGCGCTACAGGCCGCCTAGGCGGCTCCGCCCTCCTCTGCGGTTGTTGCGACGCGGGAGCGGCCCCGTACGACGTCGCGCAGCGCTTACATACATGTAGGACGGCGTTGTCCAGCTTTATCACGTACGGTTGCCCCTCTATGGGGGCTCCGCAGATATCGCAATATTGCATTAATACCAGTTAAATACGCCATTAAAAGCATGACGCCCGAAGAGCACGCCTATGGCTTATTGACATATATTTATGGATATAAAAATATTAATATAAATAAAAATGAAATAATAGTAAAATATAATAAAGCTAATAGAATAAAATATATTTATTATAAAGGGAAAGCCATATTCGCCTTCAGGAACACGGACGGATATCTGCTGCCTCTGGCCGAGGCAGCGCATTTCTTGCGAGCCCCCTACGTAGTGGTCGACGGCGAGGCCGCCAAGTTCGCGGCCCAAGGACGCAGCGTGCCGGCTAAGTTCATCAAGGCGTGTTCCAGCGACGCGAGGGCCTACTCGGAGGTCCTCGTGGTGGACGAGGAAGGCAGACCTGTGGCGATTGGGAGGCTGGTGTATAGCCCCAGGGAGTTCACGTTGGGCAGAGGCTATGCCGTGAAGCCCAGGGCGGCGGTTCGATCGATCGACGAGGCGCAAAAGACGGCGTAATGCCACGAGGTCCGTTGCTCGAGGGCGTTCGGCCTATACCGACACCTCGTAGCCGCCGTCCCGCTACCGACCGCTATGATGACGTCCACGATGCCGCCTTTAGAACGATCAAGTGGAGCCCCGGCCGGGATTCGAACCTCCCCCGGCCTAGCGCCGACCGGGACCTCCCGCTTTATTGGGCCTTGCCCTACAAGGCGGGCGCTCTACCGGGCTAAGCCACCGGGGCTACGAGAGCCCGAACAAACGCTTTTTAATTTTACGCCGTCGGCCGCCTCAGCCCTTCACTTCGTCGAAAGATATGATGTTCATGTCCTCAGGCGCTTTGGTTATCGGACCGATCCTGGCCGCTATTATGTACTTGACGCCCCTCCTAGCGGCTAGGTCGACTATCCGCTGGGTCGCTATGCCGTCCATCAATATAGCGTGTATATTGCCCTCAGTAGACGTCAAGAAGTCGGGCAACTCCCTCACCGCGAGCCTCTTAATGGGGCTCCACTTTTCGTCGTATAGTTCCGCCTCCAAGGTGCCCAACATCTCGTCTATTTTGCCCTTGAGGAAATCGGGCAGCGCTTGAGTCGATTTCGGCACTTCAGCTTTCTGCTCCGCCTGCTGGGGTTGTTGCTGTTCCTGAGCCTTCTGTTGGGCCAAGTACTCCTCCACGGAGAGCTTGTTCCTCAACGCCCTGGCTATCTCCTTCGCGGTCAACTGCTCCACTTCTTTGCCCGGAGGGGCCCGCGCCACGTAATCGACGTGCGCTACCTTCAGCAAGTCCCTCAAGACGAGCTCGCCGCCCTTATCGCCGTCCACGAACGCCGTCACGGTCTTCTTCTTGCTGAGCTCCACTATGGTCTGCGGGATGCCTTGGCTTATGCCCTCTATAGCTATCACGTTGCGGTAACCGTGTTTGACGAGGTTGACAACGTCGGCGCGGCCCTCCACGATGATTATGTGGTCCGATTTATCCACGTCGGGCCCTGCCGGTAGTTTCTCGGGCCCGTACTCGATTATCTCTGCCTTGGCCACGTCCTCCTTCAGCTTCTCCAGGATCTCCTTCGTGTCTGGCAAGACCTCCTCCTCGAGCATTTTTATGAGCTCCTTGGCCCTCTCCACGATCCTATTGCGTTTCTCCTCTCTGAGATCCCTTATCTCCACTATTTTAACGCTCGCGGGATATGGGCCTACTCTCTCCACGCTCTCTATGAGCGCGGCGACTAACGCAGTCTCGTATCTGTCCAAGTTCGAGGGGATATTGATGCGCGCCTTTGTGCGGCCGTCTTTTTCCAATATGTCTATCTCGATCCTGCCTATACGGCCCATTATCTGCAACTCTCTGAGGTCCATGTCCTTGCCCAACAGCCCCTCGGTCTGCGAGAACAAAGCGCCTATGATATCCGATTTGTCCACAGCTCCATTCACCTCTATCTGTGCCACTATTAGGTACTTGGAGACTATGGTTAAGGCTCCCATGTGAGCCCTTAGCACGAATCCTTTAAATTGTTTGTGTTCCTATATCTAAAACCTCAATGTTTCTTTTAATTATAAATAAAAATTATAGTAATAATAATAAAAATAATTAATTTAGATTTAATATTATGGAATAAAATCTTATATATGTTCATCGGAGGACGTCTACCATGAGAGAGCTCATAGAGGCCGGCGAGGTCGTCCACAAGGCGCTAAAGCGCGCCTTGGATATAATACATCCCGATATGCCCGTCCTGGAGCTATGCGAGGAGATAGAGGGCTTTATAACTTCTCAAGGAGCAAATCCCGCCTTTCCGGTCAACATAGGCATTAACAACGTGGCGGCGCACTACACGGCTAGAAAAGGCGATGAGTTGAGAATCCCCAAGAACGCCATAGTCAAGATAGACGTAGGGGCCCACAAGGACGGATATATAGTAGACGCCGCAGTTACGGTCTCGCTGGGGAGCAACGCCTACGACGGACTAGTGAAGGCCTCCTACAACGCCCTTAAGAGGGCCTACGAGGTCGCGAGGCCCGGCATCAAGGCTTGGCAGATCGGGGAGGCAATAGAGGGGGCTATAAGGGCCTTTGGATACAGGCCTATATATAACCTGACCGGACACAGAATAGAGCGCTATAACCTACACGCAGGCGACGTGATCCCCAACTACCCGGACAAATCGGCATCGCAAGCCCTTAAGGTCGGGGACGTGTATGCGGTGGAGCCCTTCGCGACCAACGGAAGGGGCTACGTCGTAGATGGCGGGAGCATCACGATATATAGGCTGTTAAGAGCTAAGTCGAAGAGGCACCAGAAGTACGTAGAGATTATATATCGACGTTCGGGAAATCTGCCGTTCGCCCCGAGGTGGTTCCCCGAGGTGCCCGACTCGTTCTACAAGGAGGCAATGGCCGAGGGCGTCTTGTACGGCTACGAGGTGTTGGTGGAAGAGGGGGGCGGCCTTGTATCCCAGTTCGAGGACACGTTCGTGGTGGAAGAGGGGGGCGTCCGCCCTCTGGCGAAGACTCTCGAGTTGTTGTGACTATTTCTTCAAGGTCAGCCTTATCACGGAGTTCCCCAGCCTCACCGTGGCCTCCTC
Organism: Thermoproteus thermophilus; assembly: GCF_055392855.1. Classification (NCBI taxonomy): domain Archaea; kingdom Thermoproteati; phylum Thermoproteota; class Thermoprotei; order Thermoproteales; family Thermoproteaceae; genus Thermoproteus; species Thermoproteus thermophilus. Next base: position 857,737 of record NZ_AP042466.1, on the reverse strand, counting down.
CCCGGCCCTCGCGACGTTTATCCTCCTCCCCTCGGGCAATAGATACGTCCCGTTGGTGCTGCCCAAATCCTCGAGGACTAGGCCCTCCGACGATACCACGACCCTCAAGTGCCTGCGGGAGACCGACGGGTCCGGGATCACGAAGTGGTTGTCGAGCGCTCGTCCGATAGTGATCACGCCCCTCGCCACGGTCAAGTCTATGGTCTTGGTCGACCCCACTAGGCCCTTCACGGAGGACTCGAGGACCTCTATGGTGATGCTTCTGTAATACGTCGGGATGGCGGGACGGCTCTCCGATATGCTAACCGTTGCGGCCGTAGGCCTATACGCTCCGCATATCCTGCAGACGTCTACGTCGTCGGTGTTCTCGGTGTTGCAGACAGGGCACCTCCACGGCATTCGCCTAGAGGGCCTCCTCGGCTATATATCTTTCGAACGTCTGCAACACGTAATCGATGGAGGGTCTGGCCTCGGGCTTCGGGGAGAGCATGGACATTATCAAGCCGGACAACCAAGCGGGGATATCGGGCCTATACCTGTCGGGAGGGGGCACCTCGTAGCCGTTGAGCACGAAGGCTTGAGGGTTGATCCCCGTTAAGCTCTCGTACATCACGCAGCCCAATGCGTAGATGTCCGAGGCCTTGGAGGCACTCTGTTCGTACAGAGTCTCCGGCGCGGCGTATGCTGGCGATAGATACGACGTAGCGACGGCCTTGCCCACCGCCAACTTCGCTATCCCGAGATCCCCTATCTTGACTATGTTTCTCCCCATATCTTTAAACATTATATTTTCTGGTTTTATATCTAAATGTATAAGATTATTTTTATGAATATCGTATATTCCTTTTATTATCTGTATAAAAATTCTATAGAATTCATTTAGTGATAGAGTCTTCTTCTCGACCAAGTACTCCCTCAAGGAGCCGCCCTCCATGTACTCCAGTATCATATACGGCGGACGTCTCATGTAATCACTTAGTGATCTGTACTCGGCCGACGGTATGGAGACCTCGTAGGCGCGCACTACGTGCTCGGACTGGATTTCCAGATATCTGTTCATCTCTTGTCCAAATATCTTTATAACATCCCAGCTGGAGGCGAGGGGGTTCCCCCTATCGTCAGCGTACCTGAGCACCTTGGCTGCGAACCTCTGTTTGCCTGAGGATACCCTCAACACGTAGCTGAATCCGCCCACCCCCACGATGTCCTCGACGTAGTACTTGCCTCCGAGCCATGAATTGAGCCAGCCCACGGGCGGTGTCGGCGATCTGAAGGCTATTCGTCTGTTGAATAAAAGAAATGTAATAAGAAATAAAAATAAATTTATAAAAATAAAAATAAAATTATAATTAATATTAAAGATTTTATTCAATATAAAATAATTAAATATATATGATAAAAATACAAGAGGTCCGTATACCTGCGCTGAAAGGTCAAATACGGCGAACATGAAGCCTTGTAGTATAGGCAATGTGAAGAGATAGGGGCCTTGGACGGCCATAGATATAAGCCCAGGCACTGCTATATCTTTAACCTTATCAATTTTATAATATCCATATTCATATAATTCAAATATAATTATACTTATAAATATAATTATCGAATCTATTAAAATATTAATTATTGTATATTTTTCAAGTATAAAAAGATCTACGTCAAAGACCATCTTAACCACTATCGCTGCGTAAAGGGATATCCGGAACAGCATGACATATCTCCCTATGATAATTCTCGTTAATATTATTGATAAAATTAATGTATAAAAAATATCATCAATAATACTATTTAGAAGATATGATTGTACGAATATTATCGATAGCAGAGCCAAGGCGGGGACGGTAAGCTTAGACGCAATTTTCCTGACTTGATAGGCCAAGGCCAACGACGATAGGAGCATTTGGCGTTTTCTTCTCCAAGGTCTTTAAAGTATACGTGTACTACACGTTTACATAAAAACTCGTATCGTCAATGTCCCTTGGTGTTAGTCGACAGATATGGAAGGCCCTTCCTGAAGCTCAGGGCGGTAGTTAACGACGTATGTAACTTCTCGTGTATTTTTTGCCATTTTGAGGGACAAGCTAGGGGCATCGGGCGTTTGTTGGACGCCTCCGATTACGGCTTCCTAGTCGACGTGTTGTCTAAGATAGGCGTAAGGGACTATAAGATAACAGGCGGCGAGCCGCTCCTCAGAAGCGATATAGTCGATATCGTGAGGAGTATGAACAGACACGACGTGGAGATCTCCATGACCACTAACGGCTTCAGGTTGGCCGAATTGGCCAAGGAGCTAGCCGACGCGGGCCTTAAGCGCGTCAACGTGTCGTTGCACTCGGCCGATCCCGAGAAGTTCTCCAAGATCACAGGAGTCCCGAGGGAGTGGTTCAAGAAGGTGATACGCGGCGCGGCGGCTGCTGTAGATGCCGGCATGAAGGTCAAGCTCAACGCGGTCCTACTAAGGGGGATAAACGACGATAGGGACTCCTTGAAGTCGTTGGTCAAGTTGGCCGCATCTCTTGGAACATCTATACAATTAATAGAGCTGATGCCCGTCGGCGCGGGGAGCAGAGCATTCAAGGATCTATACGCGCCCGCGGACGACGTCGTGTCGATCTTAGAAGCGCTGGGCGCCAAGCCGGCGTATACCAGAAAGGACCTCCACAACAGGCCCGTGTTGAGGCTGGCCGGCGTCGACGTAGAGGTGGTCAAGAACTGGAATAACCCATATTTCTGCGCCGGCTGTACTACTATGAGGTTGACCAGCGATGGGAAGCTCAAGCCTTGTCTATACAAGGAGCCTGCGGCCGATCTCTACGACGTAATCAAAAAACGCGACGCCGAGGGCGTCTACGACGCGGTGTCCCGAGTGGTCCGCATAAGAGAACCCACCTTTAAGCTCTCCTACTCCTCGCTGTAGAAGGGCAATTCTCCCTCGCCCTCCTCTTCGCTTTCGGCGGTCTTGTATTTATCCAGCGAGTTTATCACCTCTTGGAATTTGCTCTCCCAAGAGGGGATGAGCCTGTTTATCTCTGCGTTTATCTCCTCGTAATATTTCAACAAGAGCTGTCCAACCTCGGTCAACTCGGTCATGCCCCTCTCCCGCCCGCCCCTTCTAGATTGGACCAAAGGCACTTGCAATATATCTTCTAATTTCTTGAGATAGGTCCATATAAATTTATAGGAAAAACCCAATTTCCTAGCCGCAGAGGCTATCGAGCCGGTTTCGTTAATTGCTTTCAATATGTCGTATATGCCCGGCCCGATTATCTGGTTGCCGTTCCACTCGACCCAGATCCTGTATTTCACCTTGACGTCATTAGGCACAGACTAAATCGGCCATCGTTATTTAGTTTATGTGCTAATGCTTTTCTATTAGAGGCGGACAGAACACTGTGATGGTCGACATATCCGCCAAGGAGGACGTGTGGAGATACGCGGTGGCGTCTGCCGAAGCCCAAGTCGAGGACTCCAAGAGCTGTGCGGCCGCGGCCGCGATCGCCGTCAAGCGCGCGTACCAATATATACCGTTACTACACCCAGTGCCCTTATCCGCGTCGGCCTCGTGCGGAGGCTCTAGAGTCGAGGCGAGGGCCTCGACCGTGTGGAAGACGGGGGTGGAGATGGACGCGCTGTTCGGCGCATTGGTCGGGTCGATAGCCGCCGGAGCCACGTCTTTGAAGAGGTTGCGCGTTGATCTAAAGCTCAAGGGCGAAGGCCGCGAACTGGAGGAGCCCCGGGGGGCCGTCAAGGTGTCTAGACCCGATCTGGGCTACATAGTTAGATCGGTGGGCTACATACATTTACGCTCGACGGAGCCCATAAAATCAGGCCGTGTCGAAAAGGGGGATCCCATATGCGCTGCGCGCGTCGTGGCCCCCCTCAACGCTAAGAGGCTCTGCGAGTTGTTGCCCACAGAGTGCGTGAAGCTAGAGTACGTTAACAGCAACGTGGAAATCGGCGGCGACTCGGTCGGCGTGGAGGTGGTCTTGAAGGCTAGGGACATCTCGCCGAGCTTGGAGGCGTTGTTCGCGGCCGGCTCGGCGTTGTTAACCATATGGGATATGGTAAAGAAGTACGAGAAGGACGAAAAGGGGCAATACCCCTATACGTATATAGAGTTAGGGCTTTAGCACATCGCCTCTGAAAGGCGAGGGCAGAAGATCCTTCAAGTTGGCTGTGACGACCTTCCTGCCGTCGGCGGTCGCCATTATTATAACGGCGTTTGGGTTGAACTCGGCTATGACTTGCCTACAAGCTCCGCACGGCGCGATGGGCTCTTCCGACTCCGCCACGATTGCCACTGCTTGTATATCCCTATCGCCCTCGGATACCGCCTTGAAAACGGCCACCCTCTCTGCGCAAATGGTCAAGCCGAAGCTCGCGTTCTCGACGTTGGCGCCCGTGTAAATCTTGCCGTCTCTCGTCAGAACGGCGGCCCCCACGCGGAACTTGGAGTAGGGAGCATAGGCGTTTTTCAAGGCCTCCCGAGCCGCCTCGATGAGCCTCTCCATAAAAATTTAAGGGAAAAGAAGCTTTCAGTGGCCGAAGCGGTGAGGGAGGCCGTAGTGAGGACCGGATTGAGCGTAGAGGACAGAGTGCTCGCCACTATGCCCAAGGGCTTAAAGTATACGGCGGTCCAGATAAGGTCGATAATAGAGGCCTATAAGAACTCAGATATTTCAACTATTATAAATAATTTATCAAATATAAAAGATATTAATGAAATTATTAAATATATAACTATATTAGCATATTTAGTAGGATATGGAGGTGCGAGGACCGAGGAGATCCTCGAGGCGTTTTCGCGCGAATACGAAGGACTCGGCGAGATCTCGGCGGGTAGGTTGCGATCGCTTATTGAAAAAATATTTGATAAAAAACTAGATAATATAGGTAATTTTGTAAATAATATAATTAGGATACTAAATTATTTAGAATATAAAAAAGGTATATATGTATGGATAGTGAAGCAGAAAAGACTGGAGGAGTTCGAAGAAGAGGTCAGGAAATACGTGTTCCAAAATAGCGGCGGCAATTCCGTCGATCGGGGGGTGAAGCTCTTTCTACGATTATTTATAGATAAAAATAATATACCTTTAGCATATAAAATAGCTTATAATAAACAAGAAATTAAAAAATATAAAATTCATGGTGATTTTTATACAACACTAGTGACCTTACGTAGCGGCGCCTTCGAGGACGTGAAATCGCCTACTGTGGATAAACTAAAGCAGAGAATAGCCAAGACGTTGATCTGCGCCAGTCGCGGCGGACGTTGCGGGGATGTAAGAGTGCGCATAAGATCCGTCCGCGGCTTAGTCAGATCCGTTGCGCATTTGAGCGGGGACCCCATAGCTTATGAAAGAGGGGCTTACTACATAGGCAAGAACTACTGCGCGAAGCTCAAGTGCGAGGAGTGTCCTATCAGAGAGGTCTGCAAGAAATATATTTTCATAGAAGTTAAATGAATATGTTGAAGGGAAAGACAGCAATAGTCACAGCGGCCAGCAGAGGTATAGGCAAGGGCGTGGCCAAAGTTCTGGCGAGAGAGGGGGCCAATTTGGTCATAGCCTCGAGGGATTTCGAAAGGCTTTCTAAGACCGCCCTAGAAATAAAGTCTGAGACAGGCGCGGAGGTGGTGCCGGTCCAAGCAGATTTGACCAAGAGGGCCGACGTCGCCAAGATAGTGGAGACGGCCGTCAAGTCCTTCGGCAATATAGACGTGTTGGTGTACAACACAGGACCGCCGAAGCCTGGCACGTTTTTGGAACTCACCGAGGACGATTGGGACTACGCGGTTAAGTTGTTGTTAATGAGCGCCGTCTGGCTCACCAAGGACGCGTTACCCTACATGATCGCCAAGAGGAGCGGTCGTATAATCTATATAACGTCGCTTACGCTCAAGAGGCCGCTCCCGAACTTGACTTTGTCCAACGTAATACGTCTATCCATAGCGGGTCTGGTCAAGACGCTGGCGTATCAACTAGCCCCGTACAATATCCTGGTCAACGCGGTCCTTCAAGGATATGTGGAGACCGAGAGAGTGTTGGAGGTGGCGAGGGATAGGGCGATCCGCGAGGGGAAGCCGTTGGAGGACGTGCTCAAGGCCATGGCCGGCGAGATACCGCTCGGCCGTATGGCTAAGCCGGAGGAGATCGGCGAGCTAGTGGCCTTCTTGGCCTCGGATAAAGCTAGTTACATAACCGGCTCGTTGATAGGCATAGACGGCGGCTACGTCCAGTGCCTCTAGAGCCGAATGCCGAGGCCCCCTAGTAGTTTTTGCGCGAGTTCTCTGTCAGCCGTGTAGCCGTAGCGGACCTCCAAGAACTGGCTCCTGAACTCCACGACTTTCCTACGCACGTGCTCCGGCTCGTGGCCGTCCAACAACAACTCCTTGAAGAAGCCGGCTATCTCGACCATGTCGTCCTCGCGCATGCCCCATCTAGTCGCCTCTTGGACCCCTAGCCTTATACCGCTGGGCTTCACCGCGCTTTTGTCCCAGGGCAACATGTTCTTGTTGACTATAATATTAGCCCTCTCCAGCAGCTCGGAGACCCGCTCGCCCCCTCCTAGCTTCGACACGTCTACGGCCACTTGGTGCGTCCTAGTGAACCCCAAATGCTCCGCCACCACCTCGAAGCCATTGGCGTGTAGCGCCTCGGCGAGCGCCTTGGCGTTCCTGACGATCTGCTCCGCGTACTGGGCCCCGAAATGCTTCATTTCGACCAACGTCACATACGTCGAGGCATATCTATGCATGTGGTAATTCGACGTGAACACGGGGAAAACCCCTCTGGATATGGACTCGTTGACCTCGCCCTCGAGCGACGACGCTATGAGCCCTCCTTGCGGCCCCGGGAAGGTCTTGTGCGTGGACGAGGTGGTCACGTCGGCGCCCTCGTTCAAGGGGTTCGGGAACTTGCCCCCGATTATTAGGCCCAAGACGTGCGCCGAGTCGTGTACCAGATAAGAGCCCACCGAGTGCGCCACCTCGGACATCTCCTTGATCGGATGGGGGAAAAGATAAAGCGAAGCGCCCAAGACTATGATATTCGGCTTGTTCTCCTCGACTATCCTACGTGCCTTGTCCACGTCGATGTTGAAGGCGTCGGGGTCCCAAGGTAATTCCAACACCTTGAACTTAAGCGCTCTGGGGCCGCCGACTTGGTTATGGCTTATGTGGCCGCCCGCCCTAGTGGGCAACGAGGCTATGACGCCGCCCTCGGGCGCAAGGCCGTAGAACGCGGCTAAGTTCGCTATGGTGCCCGAGATGGGCCTGACGTCTACGTACTTAGCGTTAAGCACCTCGGCGAAGCCCCTGGAGAGGACCTCCTCCAGCAAGTCCACGTATTTCGTGCCTCTGTAATACCTACGGCCCACGGTCCCCTCGGCGTATCGCCCCATTATGTCGTTGAGGTACAACAGCTCCGCCAAGGGCGACATAACGTTCTCCGCTGCTATTAAGTTCACCGAGAGCCTACGCCTCCACTCGTTGTGTTCCAGGAGCAGATCGATGACTCTTGCGAGATCCTCAGGGTACTGGGCCATATGGCTAAAGTCCCACTATTTTAAGATGTTGCGCGCTACTGCTCCTCCTCGTCCTCGCCGGGCAACTTCATGAGGGAGATCCTCTTGGGCTTCTCCTCGCGCACCTCTTGTTTGAGCTTCTCGGCGTATTTGGAGGCCAAGGCGTCTACTATCGACATGATGTGCTTGCTGGTGTTGCTCTCGGCAGACAAGAACTCGTGCAACCTCCCCTCGTCTAGATGTTTAGAAAGCGCCGGGTCCATGGGTATCTGGCCGAGGAACGGCACGCCGGCCTTTTCGGCTATCCTCCTCCCGGCGCCCTCGCCGAATATGTAATACGTTTTGCCGTTATCGGGGCAGACGAAACAACACATATTCTCCACGATGCCGGCAACGGGTATCTGGACCTTGCGCGAGAAGTCTATCGCCTTGATGACTATTCTGCGCGAGATCTCGGAGGGTATCGTGACTACTATACTGCCGTCTATGCCTCCTTGAAGGCTCTGGGCTATGGTCAACGGCGCGTCGCCAGTGCCGGGCGGCAAGTCCACCATCAAGAGGTCGAGTTGCCCCCAATCGACTTGGGATATGAAGTCCCTCAAGGCTTGATTGATCAGAGGCGCCCTCCAGATGACGGCGGTGTCGTCGCCCGGCAACATGAAATCTATCGAGACGACTTTAACCCCGAAAGGCCCCGACACAGGGATTATCTTACCGGTCTTAGAGTCCACGTAAAGCGATTGGCCTGTGACGCCTAACAGCTTGGGTATAGTCGGCCCGTATATATCGCCGTCTAAGATGCCTACTTTATAGCCGCGTAGGGCGAAGCCTAAGGCAACTGCAGCGGTGACCAACGATTTGCCGACGCCGCCTTTTCCCGATATAGTGACCAGCTTCACCTTCACGCTCTTTAAATAGTCGGCGAGCGAGCCAGGAGCGGCCGCGCCGCCTCGTATATTGACCTTTATACTCATACGACACCTCTATCGAGTGTAAGTTATATCTTATCCCTCTATAACACACGACGAGCTATTTTCTCGAATTCGCGGACGATGTCGCCGCCGAAACGCGCCCATTTGTTCAAGAGGCCGCAAGCGATCACGAAGAGAGGGATCTTGTCGTATAGGCCATCGCACTCGACGTCAACGGTCAAGGCAACGTTCCCGTCGAGGCACAACGCCCTCAGCCCTAGCTCCCTCGCCAGAGGCAAATCGGCTGTTACCGGCCCGACCTCCGACTTAGCGAAATCGCCCAAGGCCGCCCTATCGTCTCCGGCTCGGCAAGGTATCGGGACGCTACAATAAGCCGCGGCACGGTCGCCCAGCCCGTAGAGGGCCACGCCGACGGGTATCCCGCCCGTTATTGGCGAGCTCTTGTCGAAATGTAGGCCGGCTACGACGAGTCCGTCCAGCGACGCAGCATAGGGGCGGTACAGCCCCAGAGGCGCCGAATAGTTCTGGTAGAGCCATTCGACTAGCTGAGCCAGCTCCTCGCACACGTATTTATTATACGCTTTTTATTTAACGCGGTGAGGTAGGCCCGTCATCGCGGAGCGATGAAGAGAAATCTGGGTTCTGAGGAAAATATAAAAAGAGGCCTATCTGCCGCTTTGATGAGCGAGGGCGGAGAGAGCTACGAATACTTAGTCCCGTTGGAGAGGTACTTGTCCTCAGGCATTAGGCTCGGCACTAAGATGTCGAATAAATACCTAGAGAGATTGGGGTTCATCTACGCCGTGAGGCCCGACGGCTTGAGGATATTCGACATAAGGAAAATCGACGAGAGGTTGAGGATAGCGGCCAGGTTCATAGCTAGGTACAGCCCGGAGAAGGTGTTGGTCCACACCACGAGGCCGTACGGCTTCAAGCCGATAGAGATGTTCTGTAAATACGTCGGCTGTAAGCACATAGCGGGGAGGTTCACGCCGGGTATATTGACGAACCCCTATCTCCCCGAGTACATGGAGATCGACCTTTTGATGGTAGTGGACCCCAAGCTGGACTCTCAAGCCGTGAGGGAGGCGGCTATAATGGGCATACCCGTCGTCGCTTTAGTCGACACAGACACGCCGCATCAGTTCATAGACCTCATGATCCCCTGCAACAACAAGGGGAGGAGGAGCCTCGCGCTCATATTCTGGATATTGGCGAGGCAAGTGCTCAGGGAGAGAGGGGAGCTGAAGCCCGATCAAGACCTCCCAGTGCCGCCCGAGGAGTTCGAGACGAAGCTCGTGGAGACTAGGTCGTAGCCGCTCCGCCTAGGCTCGCGCCGGTGAGCCCTCCTATATGTCGAGAACGTTTAAAAATAAGATAGACTACTCCAGCGGTGTTAAACGCGAAGAAAAAGCTCGAGGGGAGGCAGAGCGCGTCCTTTGAGGCGCATTTACGGGCCTCGAAAAAGGCGAATGGGGAGATATGGCGCGCGTGAGGAAGCCCGCAGTTGCCGGCCTCTTTTACGCGTCGAGCCGCGAGGAGCTCTTACGGCAGATCGAGTGGTCAATAGGCCATGAGCTCGGCCCTAAGGCCGAATCGCTAAGCCCCGAGGGGTCCCGAACGCTGGGCGCGGTGGCGCCCCACGCGGGCTACGTGTACTCCGGCCCCGTGGCTGCGTGGGCCTACGCGGCGCTTAAGGGCTACGGCAAGCCCGACACCGTGGTTATCGTGGGGCCGAACCATTACGGCATAGGAGCGCCCGTCGCCACGGTGAAGTCGGGGGTCTGGGAGACGCCGCTGGGGTCTCTCGAGATAGACGAGGAGCTTTCGGAGTTCTTGCTCTCCCAATACAAATCCTTGGAGGACGACTTCTACGCGTTCCACAAGGAGCACTCCATCGAGGTCCACTTGCCGTTTATACAGTACTTCTTCGGCGATGTCAAGATAGTGCCAATAGCCTTATGGCGCCAGACGCCGTCGACGGCCAAGGAGCTGGGGGCCGCGTTGGCGAAGGCGGTGTCCTCTTTCGAGAAGAGGATCGTGATAATAGCCAGTAGCGATTTGAACCACTACGAGCACCACGAGGTGACGACTAAGAAGGACGAAATAGCCATATCGGAGATAATAAAGGGCGATGTGGATAAGTTCTTCGAAGTCGTGTCCAAGTACGATATATCCGCGTGCGGCATAGGGCCTATAGGGGCCTTGATGAAGGCCGCGTCCGACTTGGGCTTTAGGGCTAAGTTGTTAAAACACGCGACGTCTGGAGACACTAGCGGCTATAGGGAGGAGACCGTGGGCTACGCCAGTATTCTGTTCTACTCATGATCGATAAACGGAAGAACGACCACATATTCCTCGCCTCATCGCCGGAGTCGCAAGTAGGCGATAACTGGCTGGACGAGGTAGTCTTGATCCACAAGGCGTTGCCCGAGCTGGACCTAGACGACGTGGAGACGAGGGCTGTCTTCCTCGGGCACGAGGTCTCGATGCCGTTTATAATCGGCGCCATGACGGGCGGAACCGAGCTGGCGGAGAAGATAAACGCGAGGCTCGCCAAAGCCGCCGAGGAGTTGAGAGTGCCTATGTATGTGGGCTCGCAACGCATAGGCATCGTCAAGCCCGAGGCCAGGCGTAGCTTCGAGGTGGTCAAGATAAACGCGCCCTCGGTGCCCAAGATAGCCAATCTGGGGGCCCCCCAGATATCCAGACTGCCCGACGAGCAGCTATTGCGCTGGGCCGAGGAGGCCGTGGCGATGATAGACGCGGCCGCGTTGGCCGTGCATTTGAACCCGGCGCAGGAGGTGTTCCAGCCGGAGGGCGAGCCCTATTTCAGAAACGTCTTAGCCAAGCTGAGGCTCTTGAGGAAGGAGCTTAAGGTCCCCCTTATAGTCAAGGAGGTGGGGAACGGCATATCCATGGAGGTCGCCGGGCTTTTAAACGGCGTTGCAGATATAGTCGACGTGGCCGGCGTCGGCGGCACGTCGTTTGTCGCCATAGAGGGGCTGAGGGCCAAGGAGGAGAGGCCGGAGCTGTACGAGCTCTCGGACGAGTTCAAGACATGGGGCATCCCGACAGCCGCGGCCATATGCGAGGCGAAAAGCGCCTTTAAGGGCCCCATCATAGCGTCGGGCGGTATACGAAGCGGCCTCGACGGGGCTAAGGCGTTGAGCCTAGGCGCCGATTATTTCTCGGCGTCTCAGCCGCTCTTGAAAGCAGCGTTGGAGGACAAAGCGGCGCAAGCCTTGTCGAGAATACGCCAAGAGCTGAGGATAGCCATGTTCCTAGTCGGCGCTGCGAACATCGATGGGCTCAAGAAAGCCCCGAGAGTGCTCGGGCCTAGGCTGGAGTCCTGGCTGAGACAACGCGGTATAACATGTTAGCCTTAAAAAACTTCCGCGAAGACTTCGGCATGAGTTGCCCTAAATGCGGTAGCCGGGTCATCAGGATAACTCCGGCGGGAGGGTATGTGTGTACGTCTTGCGGCTATTCTTGGCCCATACCCATGGCGGAGCTCGGCTGGGCCTATAGGATATTCCTCGTCGAGAAGCTCTACGAGCAGTTCAAGGACGTGAAGCCTCTCGATTGCGCGAAGCTGAAGGAGGAGTTGACTAAAAGAGGCGCTAGCGCCCAGGAGGCGAGCAGAATAGCCAGGAGAATAGCGAGGAGAAACATGAGGTTGACAAACGACAAGAGGGAGAAAGACGTTATCGAAAGGGCGTTGGAGAATTGCTAGATCTTCTGTTGGGCGCGAGCCCTTCTGCAACCGCGTCCAGTGCACCTAGACGCTATGAAGCCGACCTTTTGGCCGGGCGGAGCAGTCCTGGGAACAGGGGTTCCTCCCTTCGGGTGGCTGCCTCCGCCGTGCGGGTGCGCATACGGCGACATGGCCTTGCCTCTGACCATCGGCCATTTCCACGCCTTAGCCCTAGATCTGTAGTACTTGGCCCCGGCCTTCAAGAGAGGCTTCTCTATTCTGCCCCCTCCAGCGACTATCCCCACGGTCGCTCTGGCGTCCGAGCTGACGTCAACGACTCGGCCGCTGGGTAATCTTATCGAGGTCTTCCCCTCCTCGACTTTATGAGCTAACACCACGGCGTATGTGCCGCCCGATCTGGCATATTTGCCGCCGTCGCCGTACATCTTCTCGACGTTGAACACCATGGTGCCCTCGGGTATCTTGCGCAAGGGGAGCACGTTGCCGGGCTTAATTGACGCGTTCTCGCCTATCTCGATCCTCTGCCCCACGTACATGCCCTCGGCGGCGAAGTTGAAGAACTCAGTCCCGTCCGAGAGCCTTATCCTCGCAATGGGGGCGTTCAGCCCCGGCTCGTGCAACAGCTCGACGACGTAGCCGTAGCCCGAGATGCCTCGCGGATACCTCACGGCGCCGTCCCTCTTCCAGCTCGGGGATCTGAACTGGCTCCCTCCTCTGCCCCTCCTCTGCACCAGTATCCGTTTGCCCACGGCGTGCGAAGCCCCAAGTTATATAAACATTACTGGAACACCCGACGTGAACGTGCTCGAGGAACAAGTGATCAACGACCTCAAGGCGAGGGGGTTCAAGATAATCGAGAGGATAGATGAAGGGCTCTTCGTGGCCGAGAAGAACGAGCGATATCTGTTCTACGTAATGGTGGAAGGAGTGGAGAGGCCCTTGAGGCAGTTGTATAAAGTCCTAAACATGGGCGAGAGCATGTCCATGCCGGTCGTTTTAGCTCTAGTGAGCAACGACGGCGTGGTCACGTATTACTTCGCGCATAAGTTGAGATTGCCCAAGAATATCCATGCTCAAATTACTTGAAAAACTTATATCTATATCTAGAGAAAAAGGCATTAAAATAGAAATTTTATTCGATAAATGTAGAGGAAGATTGTTAATAGATAAAGAAGTAAAAGCGCTCGACGAGTACGGAAACATAGCGCCTTGGGGACGCGTTTTCCCGGGAATAGCGCTCCAGAACGTGTTGGACCAATGCCGCGTTAAGAAGGTGATCGTGTACAAGGGCTCCGAGAGGGTATTAGAAGGCGGGAACCTCGAGGCTATACTCCGTGAGCTCTCGTCACACAATAGGTATACTTAAATACTTAAAATTGATGACGGATAAGTCTTTATGTACACCAAGGTAGTGGTCACGTTAGGGCCTTCGACCGATAGGCTAGCCGACATAGCCCCGCTGTTGGGGGTCGCCGATGGCGTCAGGATAAACATGTCCCACGCGACGGAACAAGAGCTCAAGGCAAGGCTGAGAGCCGTCAGAGCCTTCGAGGGCAAGACCGGGAGGCCCATAGCAGTGATAGCGGATCTGAGAGGGCCGAGCGTGAGGACCGGCGCCATGCAGCCCTTACAGATAAACGCCGGCGATAAAGTCGTGTTTAAGCTGGCGGAGCGAGGCGACGGGTTCATACCGATACCACGTCGCGAGTTCTTCGAGGTCGTGGAGAAGGGCGACGAGGTGCTCATGCTAGACGGCAAGCTGGTGCTCAGGGTCGTCGAGGCCGCCGGGCATTCCGCCACAGCCATCGCTACGTCGTCAGGCGTTGTGACGAGCAATAAAGCCGTCGTGATCAAGGGGAAGGACTTCGACATAGCCTTGCCCGTCGAGGAGGACCTCGCCGCCTTAAAGACGCTCTCCAAATACGGGGATGACGTGGACTACGTGGCGCTCAGCTTGGTCAAGAACGGCGCAGAGGTCTCCTTGATGAGAAAGGTAATGGAGGAACACGGCCTTAGATCAGACGTGATGGTCAAAGTGGAGACCAAGGGCGCGGTGGATCGCATAGACGAGATAATGGACGCGGCGGACTACGTGGTCGTGGCGCGGGGCGACTTGGCCTTGCACTACGGCTTGGAGAACATACCGAGAGTGCAGAGGGCTCTGGTGGAGAAAGCGTTAGCCAAGGGCAAGCCCGTGGCCGTGGCTACCCAGTTGTTGGACTCCATGCAGACGAGCCCGACCCCTACCAGGGCAGAGGTTAACGACGTGTACAACGCTGCGTCGCTCGGCGTGGACTCCTTATGGCTCACTAACGAAACCGCCAGCGGTAATTACCCGATAGAAGCCGCCGTGTGGCTGAGGAGGATAATATCGCTCGCGGACCTCCAGCCCCCTCGGAGGCCCGCTCCGGCTAATGCCAGGGACAGATTCGCCGTAGCGGTCGCCGATATGGCGAAGGATTTGGGGGCCGAAATAGCCGTGTACTCTATGACGGGGACGCTCGCCAAGAGGGTGGCCAAGTTCAGGCCGCCCGTGAGGATATACGCTGGCGTCAAGGAGCCCTCGATAGCCAGAAAGTTGGCCCTCATATGGGGGATCGAGCCTTTGTTGATCCCGGCCAACGACTACGAAGAGGGGCTGGATAAGCTCGTGTCGCGTTTTCTCGACAAGATGTTAGTGGCCACCTACGGCCTCAAGGGCGGGATACATACAATAAAGGTCCGCATCGGAGAATAACCGTGGGGAAATGCACCTGAGCTGATAGGTGAGGAGCTCACGGTACGCCGACGTTTTAGCGCGGGAGGACGGCTACCTCCTCCTGTAGGTGTAGTAGGTCCTCTGCCCGAAGTCGTGTAGGTCGACGCCTATGGACGCCAACACGTTCCTGATATAATCGGCGAGCTGGTACTGCCTCTCCGCTCTGAGCCTCGACCTGGCCTCAACCAACGCCTTCACGGCCTCTTGTAGCTCCTTCGGGACATCTCGCCTCTCCAGAACTCCTATCACGTCGGCCATCTCGACATATTTGGATAATATGCCCAACGCGGTCTCTCTGGATATCTTGTCTATTTTATGCAGAACTGTTGATATTATGTAACGCGCCGCGTCGTAGAGCCTCTGGGCGGCCTCGTTGGTCGAGAAATCGTCGTTGAGGGCGTTGTAGAACTCGTCCACGTATTTTCGGAACGCCTCAGCGACAGGCTCAGAGTCCTTATCGCCGGCGTCGGACACGGCTTGGCTCAGCTCGTCGTAAGCCGTATAGAGCGTCTTCACCATGTCCTCGGCCCTGTCCAGCAACTCGAAGCTGAACTCCATGGGCTTACGGTAGTGGCTCATGGCGTAGGCGAACCTCAAGGCCTCGCCGCTGTGCTTGGAGAGCACTTCCTTGAGCGTGATGATATTGCCCAAGGATTTCGACATCTTCTCCCCCCTTATGGTCAAGTACCCTACATGTATCCAGTATTTGGCGAAGTAGTCCACGCCGAACATGGCGCGCGCTATGGCTATCTCGTTCTCGTGGTGGGGGAATATCAAGTCGGCGCCTCCGCCGTGGAAGTCGAAGGGGACTCCCAAGTGCTTGGTGGACATGACCACGCATTCGAGATGCCAACCGGGCCTGCCGGGGCACCAAGGGGAGTCCCACCAAGGCTCGCCGGGCGACCAGCTCTTCCAGAGGGCGAAGTCCAAGGGGCTCCTTTTGCCCGGCTCAGGCTCCACTCTGGCGCCTGCGATAAGCTCCTCTATCCTCTGGCCGGAGAACTCCCCGTAACGGGGGATCTTCCCCACCTCGAAGTAGACCGAGCCGTCGGGCGCCACGTAGGCGTAGCCCTTCTCGACTAACGCCTTGATCCACTCCAACATGTCTTGCACGTTCTCGGTCACTCTGGGGTTCGCGTAGGCGGGCTTGACGAAGAGCTTCCGCATCATCTCGTTGTACTCGGCTATATAGCGCTCCGGGACCTCGCGCCAGCGCCTCAAGGCCTCCGCGCCGAACTCCTCCTTTGCTCTGTTTATTATCTTGTCGTCTATATCGGTATAGTTTACCACCAGCTTGACTTGAAGGCCGAGCTTCTCCAGATATCGGCGGAACATGTCGAAGAAGACGTAGACTCTTCCGTGCCCCACGTGTACAGAATCGTACGGGGTAATGCCGCATACATAGCCAGTGGCCACTCCCGGCGTGCGGACGACGAATTGTTCCACCCTCTTGGTCGCGGTGTTGTAGATCCTCAACGGAGTGGACACCCCGACATGAGGAGCCGGTGGAGGGGTCCTAATAAATTTAAGTGGGCGACGTCTTGAAGGCATGGTCGACACAACGATAGAGGAATTGGCCGCGAGGAGGGTGTTGACGGGGAGGGGGGATCTGACAGTGGAGGTCGAGGTATATACGGCGGACGGCTTCGGGAGGGCCGCAGCGCCGGCCGGGGCGTCGAAGGGCAAACACGAGGTGGCCTTCTTGCCGGAGGGCGGCATCGACGAGGCCCTCGCTGCTTTCGAGAGGCTCGTGGCGCCCGAGCTGGTCGGCCTCGACGCGTCGGAGCAATACGCAGTTGATGGCAAATTGGAGGAGGTCGACGGGACGAGGCGTTTCGAGAGAATAGGCGGGGCGGTCGCCGTGGCCACGTCCATGGCCGCCGCGAGGGCCGCCGCCAACACTTTGGGGATACCGCTTTTCAGACATCTAGGAGGCGCGACGGCTAGGACCTTGCCGTTGCCGTTGGGCAACGCGATAGGCGGGGGGAAGCACAGCAGAGGGCTAGGCCCTGATCTTCAAGAGTTCCTCGTCATACCGCTAAACCCGCCCAACGCGGCGACGGCTGTCCTCGCGAACCTCGAGGTCCACAAGAGGGCTTTGAAGTACATAGTCAAGGTGGACCCCCACTTCACCGGCGGCAAAAACGACGAGGGGGCTTGGACTCCCAGGATATCGGCGGAGACCGCGTTGAGGATATTAAAGGAGGCGGCCCAAGAGGTGTCGAGGGAGATGGGCGTCGAGATAGGCCTAGGGGTGGACGCGGCCGCCTCGAGCCTTTGGAACGGGTCCAAGTACGTATACCAGAACGAGGGCAAGGAGAGGACGCCTAGAGAGCAGCTAGAGTACATGGCGAGGCTCTTGGACGAGTTCGGGCTAGTCTACTTGGAGGACCCGTTCCAGGAGGAGGACTTCAACAGCTTCGCGGAGCTGACGGACAGATACAAGGATAGGCTAATAGTGGGGGACGACCTCTACGTGACGAACGCCGAGAGGATAGAACAAGGCGGAAAGCTGAAGGCCACGACTGCCGTCTTAGTAAAGCCGGACCAGACCGGCACCCTCACGAGGGCCGCCGAGGCTGTGAGGACCGCGAGGAAGTACGGGATGAAGGTCGTGGCGTCCCACCGCTCAGGCGATACGGAGTACGACACGTTGGCCCACGTGGCGGTGGCATTCGGCGCCGAGGTCATCAAGACGGGCATAGTGGGAGGCGAGAGGACGGCGAAGTTGAACGAGCTGGTGAGGATAAGCGAATATCTGGGCAAGTGGGGGAGAATGGCGTCGATCTAAGCGATGAGGCCCTACTTGGTCGCGGCAGCCGTAATGGCCTTGGTGCTTTATTCTCTGGCTCCGTATATATCTAAACAGTTGGTCCCCGCGGCGAGCCAACAAACGGCCAGCGCCGCCTCGACCGCGACGATCGGCAACGCGACGACGGGCGTTATAACTCAGCAGAGCTCCACGACTATCGCGACCGCGACGAGCGCCGCGAGCAATACCGAACAAACGAGCACGACCGCGACGATCGGCACCACGACCGTCGAGCAGACCAGTCGGCCTAGGCCCGACATAGTGGTGGAGTTGGCCACGGCGATCGTGAACGCGACAAGGCTGCCGACCAACGCCACGTTGACGTTCGTCGTGATCAATAAGGGCGACGCCGAAGGCTTAGTGTATGTGAATAATACAAGGATATTCTTAAAGCCTAACGAGGAGGCGCGGCTGAACCTCACGATCATTGTTGCGCGCGCGGGGGTCAACCAAGTTTTGCTGTACATAAACGGGACGCCGAAGTTGTACCAGTTCGAGGCGCTCTATTTTACCCCATTGCTCGTAGCCGAGCCTGTGGTGGTGCGGACGTATGAACTGCCGGCCGAGATAGCCGTAAACGTCGTTATAAGGAACCTGGGGAACTACACGGGATACGTCGGAGGGGTCGAGATACCGCCGGGCGGCAACGCCACTCTCGCCGTGGTGTTGAATATAACAGCTGCTGGACAGTACGAGGTCGATGCATACGGCGTGCCCGTAGAGGTCTACGTGCAGTACTTGGCGACGGGGTACTCGGTGCGTGCGTACTCGCCCGAGGCCGAGATCGTGCCCGGCGAAGCCGTGCCGGTCGCGTTCTATTTGAAGAACACGGAGAACGCCACCGAGACGCTGGTGGTGAACGGGACGGCCTTGAGGCTCGCGCCCGGGGAGGGCGTTTGGCTCAACTACACCGTGTCGGCCTACGGCAAGAGGTCCGTGGCGCTGATAATCAACGGGACTACTTGGAGGTGGGCCCTCAACGTCAGCGTGGTGGCCCTTAAGGTGTTGCTGGAGATAGGCGGAGGGGTCTACAACCCAGCCCTCACGCGGCAGATCGTCATAGAGTCCAACACGAGCGCCGTGCCCTACACGTGGCTCATATCGACCAACGCGACCGGCCGCACCGTCGTCGTGGTCGTCGGGGGCGCCGCCTACGCCGTTCCGCCAGGAGGGGTCGTGCGAGTGAACGGCACGTTGCAAGCTAAGCTGAACGACTGGAACGCCGTGTCGGCGCAGATCAACGGGACGACCTACTCGGTACAAGTATATGTGCAACTCGAGCCTCCGACGTTGTACGTGGCCGGGATAACGGGCATGTCCTTCACAGACTCGAGGGAGTACACGCAACAAGCCAGCTGTAGCGGCACGCCCATCGGGACCATTACGTTCACGGCCATGGTCTACAGCATGAGCGGAGTCGTGAGCTACTCGGGCGGGACCATAACCTTCTCAGGCTCGATCAGCGTCTACATAGACAAGCTGGGCCAGACCGTGACGGCGAGCTATAACGGGAGCTCGACAAACGGCGTAGGGCAAGTGACAGCTTGGGTGGGCTTGCACGTCATAGTGGTCAAGTTCTCGGGCGGCGTGGTCACGTCGGTCGTAGTAGACGGCCAAGAGGTGAGTTGCGCCGCCTCGATCATACCGATACCGGCTTTCATGTACCAGAAGCCGCCCGCCGGCACTATCGACGCCGTGACTTTCGCGGAAAGGATAGCGGATTTGTTCGCCAAGGGCGCCGGCGAGTATATAACAAACGCCTATTACGACGGGCAACGCGTAGTGCTCATAGACGGCGAGGGGCACTCCATGATCTACGCCGGCAACTCGATAAACGGGCCTCTACAAGTCGTCATATACGGGCAGATATCCCGAGTATCATAATTTACAACGCGAAAAGTTTAAATATACCCTCCATCGCACGGTTATGCATAACTCCAAAACAACACTCCTACTGCTCACAATAGGCCTAATACTGGTCGGCATAGCGCACGGCCAAGCCGGAGGCGGCCCGTGGATTCCGGGCGCCACCATACCCTACAACATCACGATACAGATAAACACGGAATGCCCGCTCTGCTCACACGTCTGGAAGTACACCAACCCGCACTCCTGGGCCGCTGGGAAGCAGTTCACGTTGGTTATACGCGATCTCAACCAAACCACCAGCTTGACTAATGTTATACTGAACCAAACGGCCAACTCCACGGGCTTCGTCAAGTTCGTCGTCAAGGCCCCGGCCTCCGAGGTTAACATCTACACCACTTGGGACGTGGCGCTCCTCGTCAACTGGCACGGCTACTACTTCCTGCTATACGAGGTGCCCAACTTCAACGGCACATTCGCCGACTTGATAGGCAACCTCACCGGCCACTACTACACGATATTGGCTACCGGCAGCTATGTCAGCAACTACGCCTATCCGGGCCCGAGCGGCGGAAACGTCCAGTCCTACGTCCTCAACACCACATACGCCAACATAACTCATCTAAACGGCGCGGCAAGCTTCGCCAACTTGACCGTGCGCGTATTGCACCAGTTCTTCCTCGGCGTGGGCGAGGCCGGCCAGCCCTATAACTTGACCTTGAGGGAGCAGCTCCTCATAGGCGGCACGCCCGTCTATACGTGGACGTACAAGCCGAATTATACAATACCCAGCGGCGTTGCGTTCGGCCCCATCACGTATCTGGGCACCTACGTCACGTCCCTCGGCACAGTTAATCAGACAGTCGGCAGATACCTATCGCCGGGCAACGTCTCCTACACGTTCAATGTTATAATCTCCATCTACGATCCCAATACTAAGACATATGTGCAACAAACACTTATATCCAGCACTAATAAGATTTATGCTAAGGGTAATTACTCGATAGTAACAGTTAATTACACAAGCTACGACCCAACCACCGGCGTATACGGGTCCCCGACCTCCGTCAACGCCACGTGCCAGAGGTTGGTGATATGGCAACTGCCTCTCAGCACGTTGACCGTTGATATGCTCTTCGACATCAAGGGCAACCCAATACTCAGCCCCGAGTACTTCACGTTCAAAGTGCAGGAGAACATCGGCGGATATCCGTTGACCATATCGCAACAACAAGGCGGTTGGCAGACAGACATAACTGATTTGAGGTTCGGCTTCCTCCACACGCTCTGTGGAGGGGCCGTATCGAGCTTCTCCGACATAGTCAACTGTTTCAACACTCTGACGCGCGCTAAGTTGATAAGCGCAGTTCGTTCTATCTACGAGCACCCGACCCTGGCTTGGATAAGCGGCACCTTGACGTTGACCGATAGCAAGTACTCCATATCCTCCGCCAATCTGAGCCCCAGGCTAATCGTCGAGTACTCGTATCAAGCCACGCAGTATACGGCGCAGCCGCAGCCCACCAGCGGCTACGTGCAAGCTGTCGTGTTGCAAGCGCCTCTCAACGCCACAGCTCCTGTGAACTTTAAGGCTGACTTGACCGTCTCGATACTGCCCGTCCAAGTGCCGCTTTGGTGGCGCAACAACGTCACTCTGCCCAACGGCCAGCCGTTCAATAACCTGGCCTTGGCGCAAGGCCTCACCTTCGTGCTCAGCGGCACTACTGCGAGTTTGACCGAGACGGGCCAATACGCGGTAGTGGCTGATCCGTGGAGCAGCGGCATGGCAGGGACCAACCAGCTGAACACGTTGTATCTGTGGGCCCTCCCGCCGTTCGAGTACGTTCCCATAACGCCCGGCGTATACACAGATTTGTTGGCGCTCTTCAACGCCAGCGGCTATCTGCCTCTGCCCACCCTCAACGCGATACTGGTCTACGCAAACGGTAACTACGGCCTCAAGTACCTCAACTGGGGCCAAGCCGTAGCTTTGAGTAGTCTCTTCAGCCAGTACGGCCTCTCGGTCGGCACGCAACAGTACACCTATAGCTTCAGGGTCTATGCCGGCTCCATACTAGTGGGCACCGCCAACGTCGTGGCCGCATATCCGTTAGTCCAGCCCAACGGCACCATGGTCGAGACCACCAGAAACGTTGCCAGCACATTACAAGCCAAGTACGGCCCCAAGGCGTATCCCGACGCCTACACGGTACAAGCCGTGTACTACAACGCCACCGCCGGCGTGTACGGGCTACAAGCGCAGAAGCTAGGGTTCTACAACTTAGAACACGCAATTAACATAGCGATTAACCTCAAGACGATGAACTTCCTATTCCGCGACTTCTGCGGCAACGTACCTTCGGTGGTCAACGGCACTCTAAGCATCACGATATCTTACGCCGGCCAGAACATAACTCTATCTCAGCTACCCGTCGCTGCCGAGGTGCCCGTCACGATACCGGCAGCGGTCGACCAATGGGGCGCTCCGTTGACCAGCACCGCCACGGCCTACGTCACGCTCAACTACTTCGGCTATAAGCTGTACGGCACTACCAGCAATACCGCGATACCGACAAGCCCTGTGCCCATAAGCTTCGCCTTGGCCAACGCCCCCTACTTCAAGCCCGTGGTGTATTTGCCCATAGCGCCGCAGACATTCAGAGTCATGGCCGCCGTCTGGACCGAGGAGGACCCCGCCGGCGCTCCGGCCAAGGAGATATACCTAGGCCAGCAGTACCCGTTAGCCGGCTTCGTGTTGGTGCCCACGAGCCTCGCCCCCGGCTACGTGGGCGTTAGGATGGGCCAGTCCATAAGCAACGAGTCCGGTTACGCCTACTTCGACGAGTTGCCGCTCGGCGTGAACTTCAAGATGACTGTGCGCACTATCATACCGCAAGTTGATATGGAGTGGCAGTACACGGCTGCTCAAAACTACTACAACAACTCCTACGCCGCCTACGACGCCCGGTGGCTCGGCCTTAAGCCTTCCGACTACGTCTACACGTTGGGCACTAGGGGCGAGATAGACGCCGGCCTCGTGGCCAACAGCACCAACATGACCCTCACCACTTGGTGCGCCGGCCCGCAAGTCTTTGAGGCGCAAGTGTACAACCCGGTGTTCAGGGTGTTCGACAAGACCGGGAAATACTTGTTGAGCAGCCAGTACGTAGTGCCCGGCCCGTACCCCGGCGCGGCTAAGCCCATATTGGCCAACGTGACGTTGGTGATAGCCGACGAGAATAGCCCGTACCTCTACGCCTCGAGGTGGCAGAACTTCACCGATGGGGACTATCTAGTGCTCACAGACTTCAGACTAGTGGGCATGTCGGCCATGCAGTCCATCTGGACGAACATAGCGAGCAAGTATTTAACTATGGCGCAACGCTACGCCAAATGTACTGCTCAGCCCACCGGCAACGTCTCGGATGTGGCCAACGCGTTGGCGTACGCCGCTATGGCCAGCTGGTTGGCCAACTCGTCCAGCAATACCTACTCGGCCGTGTTCACGTTGTATTCGGCCCAGCCCAAGACCAACAAGGTATCGGTGTGCGACTTAACGCCCGCCACCGTGGGTGCCTTCGACATAGCCCATCTGTTCATCCCCGGCATGAGGCTACACGTGAGGGTCTGGTACATGGGCTACTTGGTGTACGACGGCTACGTAATGCTCAACAAGCCGACTGTCGATATCTTGACGAACGTAGTGCCCGTCAACGTCACGGCGTTCACCAAGGATCTGAGGCTGCCCGTCGACTCCTACATAGGCTTCACGCTGGCCAACGGCTACTTCGGCTTCGCCTTCAATAGCCCGTATGCGCCGAAATACTTCAACGACATCGACTACCTAGCCGGTCTGGCGAAGCCCTTCGGCTTCGGCCAGATGCCACTCGTATACATGTTGACCAACTTGACCGCGTACAACAACACTGCGCTCTACGACGACAAGGTGCGTTACAACTACACGAACAGATACGCCTACTACGGCAGCTATAAGCCGATCACGGCCGGCGCTGAGTTCATATATTTGCCGAACTTGTTCATATCCAGGAACTTCACAAAGCCGGTGTACCTCTACACAGTCGACGGCACCGGCTACGAGCACGCGGCTAGCTTCGACAGGTGGGTCTCGTCGAAGTATCCGCGACTTATAACTAGGACCTTCAACGTATTCGAGAGGAACACCTTCATACAGTTGTTGATGGACGGCATTACGTTGGGCGTGCCCGCGTTCAAGCTTGTGTCTTCAAGCCCCGTGTACGTCTACAACACCACGTTCGTGATGTCCATGTACAACAACACGGGCCGCGATCTGTTGAACTTGAGGACGTTGAGGCTGTACTTGCCGTGGGGCAACGGCACTAACGCCACTGTGATGGTCAGGGCCGTCAACGCCAGCAACCACGCCATCTACAGCGTCAACTTCACATTGTCGAGCTACGTCAACTTAACGCAGAACTTGCTCGCCTACGACATCAACTTGCGCAACATAGCCCTCAAGCTGGCGCGCGGCGACGCCAACGTGACGATCATATTCGTAGTGACGATCAACTACACCAACGGCCCCACTACTCAGCAATACTCAACGCCGTGGGGAGTCCTCACCAGCGGCCTCTACGTCAACGCCACCTACGCCAACGTTACTGTGGGCACCGCCGGCACTAACGCCACCTATGAGTTCGTCAACTTGACCTTCGCTAAATCACAGTATATGCAGTGGGGCGGCTTCGGCATGCCCGTGACCTACATAGTGCCCTCCGGCCAAGTGGCCCTATTGCCGCCCTACGCTGAGGGCACCTCGGCCTCCGGCTCGTACGTGGCGAGGATATGGGTCATAGCCGCCGGTAGCACCGAGGCGCTCTGCACCAACGCCCCCGCCGTCCTAGGCCCGTTGACCGACAACAAGGGCGCCAAAGTCACCGGCTACGACTTCTACGGTAAGAGGTACTTGGTGGTGAACTACTTGCCGCCGACTACTAAGCCCGTCATCCCCGTCTGGAACAGCACCTACCTCGATGAGTTCATTGACGGCAAAGGCAAGGTCGCAGGGCTCGGCTTCCCGATAGGCGGCACTAGCTCCTTCGCAGTGTACAACGCCACCGGTATCCCCGTTTGGAACGCCACTGCTTGGTACGCCGCTAATGGAGGAGTCTTGAAGCTCCCGACCACTGCGTTGGACTACTTGACCATCTACAACGACGCCTCGTTCCCGATACTGGTATCCGGCTTGGTCATCAAGTGCGGTAGCTCGAGCTACACGATACCCGTTTCGAGCGCTTCGTATGTGCCGATGTATAGCCAGTCCACTATACCGCTCAACGGCTACGGCTTCGGCAGATCCTACGCGATCAACGCCTCGGGCGTCTTGTCGCTCGTCGTCTACGCCCCGGCTTATAGCTACACGGTGACCGCCTACTACGGCGGCGTGGTCGACATGTTGAAGCACTTCCTGAACGACATACTCGTACAAGCTAATAGGACTCAGTCCGACATCGCCAAGGCTGAGCTGATGAAAGCCTACCAGTTGGCGCAGAAGGCGCTCAACAATTACACCTTGCTGGCCAGCTTGTTCAACTTGCAGTCGTTGTCGCCCAAGTTCTATCCCGAGAACGTGCTATACGCCAGCCACGCCGAGCGGAACGCCACCGGCTGGACCTACAAGTTCAACGTAACAAACAACACCTTCAAGAAGGTGCCCGTCGTCGAGAGCACCGCCGGGACTTGGGGCAAGTTGACGGTCAACTCGAGCGATTACGACTTCAAGTACAACTTCACCTTCCCCGAGCTGCCTCTGAAGTACGTACTTGACTGGAACGCCAGGCCGCTCGCCAACCAGACCGTCGTGTTGCTCGACAGAGCAACCCACAACGTATACGCCGTGATATTCACCGACAACAGCGGCCAGCTGTTCTACGATCTGCCCGATCTAGCCAAGCTCAATAAGAGCGACGCCGTGTACGTGAGCTGGTTCGACGGCTATCCGTTGATGGTGTTAACTAGAGATCCGGCGTATCTGATATGGGTGTACCAGCAAGACGTCGGCAACGACGTGTACCAGCTAGGCAACGCGACTACCACTACGCAGATAAGGACCTACGTCTACCCGGCCACCTTGACCGTCAACGGACCCAACGGACCGCTCGCCAACGTGCTGGTCCAGGTCTTCGACGATGCCACCAAGGGCGCTATGTTCTACTTCAACGGCACGACCAGTAGCGCCGGATCGGTGACCGTCTACGACAAGCTGGTGTCCTCGTATCCGGCAGGCTTCTTGTCCCAGCTGCCGTCCACCAACTTCGACTACAACGTCTACTACCCGTTCAGCAGTAGCACCGCCGCCGCTCCCGCCGATGGTAGCGTCGTCTGGGTGCCCGTGGCCACCGGCACGTTCTCAATACAGCGTGGCGCCACCGTGCCCAGTAGCGGCTACTCCATAACCTCCACCGTGACCTTCGCCAGCCAGTTCCAGATATCCCAGCCCGTCGGAGTCTCGGGTGCTTTCTATATGCAGACACCCAGCGGCACCGTCATCATACCCTTCAAGACCGTTACTATATCGGGCGCTAACTACATAGTTGCGTCGCAGCCCATACCCACCAGCATCAGCTATCCGCTCACGATGGAGGTTGATACAGTCTACATCAATGGAGTCCCGGTGAAGTTGACCATGCCGTTTAAGGCCAGCTTCACCACCACGACGTTGCCTAGCACTATCGACCTAGCCTCGTTGGGCCTCCTAGCGCCGGTGACCGTGCAAGCGCAAGACGGTTTCGGCAAGCTTAGGACCGACTGGCCCGTCACGATCACCTACAACAACGCCACCACAGCCTCTGGCAACGGCGTGGCGACCGCCTACTTGCCGCTCAGCAACTACGCCGGCCAGTACACCGTCACCGTGGCGACCACCGTGAAGTCGCCTAGCGGAGCCACAGTCGTCAACACCACCACGCTCTCGGTCAGCGGACCCGTCACCTACGTCATCAGCGTGCCTTCCGGCGTCATATCGGCTAGCGTTGTCGACGCCTTCGGCACGGCCTTGAGCAGCTCGTCCATACAGATCGCCAACGTGGCCACCGGCACAGGCTCCGTCACCGCCGAGGTGCTCGCCGGCACTTACTCCGTATCGGCGCAAGCCTTCGGCTATACGTGGAGCAAGACCGTCTCCGTCGCCCGCGGCCAGACCGCGTCGGTGCAGATAGTCGTGCCCACGGCCAAGATATCCGCCTCCGTGGTCGACCAAGCCAAGGGCACCACCGGCGCTTGGCCTATATCCATAATCGGGCCTAACGGCGCCGTCGTCGCCTCCGGCACCGGCACTGTCGAGGCCGTGGTGTTGGCCCAAGACAACGCGGGCAACTCGCTCCAGTACAACGTCGTGGCCAATACGCCCTACGGCGCCTACTCCACCGGCGCCTTCACGCTGACGCCGGGCCAGACCGCCGTCAAGCCCATAACGGTGCCCACCGCCATATTGCAGATCTCGGCCGTCGACGACAGCGGATATCCGATCAATAACTTAGTGTCGCAAGTGGACGTCTACTACGCCAACGGCACGTTGTACAGGAGCTTCTCATCCGCGCCTGTCGAGGTGGAAGTCCTCGGCGGACAGCAGTACACGATCAAGGTGACCGCCCAGCAGAACCACGTGGGCACCGCCACCATAACGCCCGCTGCCGGCCAGACCGTCGCCGTTAGGGTCACTGTGCCCGGCACCGCCGGCGTAACCATAGGCGGTGTCAGGATACCGATACCCGAGCTGGTGTTGTGGATAGTGTTGGTGATAGTGATAGTGATAATCGTCGCGATATTGTTGATGGAGTACAGCAACTGGAGGAGAAGGCGCTTGATGCAGATATTGGCCCCGCCGAAGTAATACAACGGCTCTTTTTAAACCCCACTCCTTTTTTCTCCATGCTTTCTCTAGAAGAGGGGACCCGCCTTATATCCCACATCCGCTCCTCAATGCAACGTAAGATAAAAGGCCTTCCCTTGAACGCCTCCGACGAGGTCCTCTCGAAGCGCAAGGTCGGGGTCTTCGTGACTGTGGAGTTCTTGGTGCGATCCAACGGATGGGAGAGGAGAGAGGTCAGAGGTTCGCTCGGCGTCGTCCAGCCCGTCAAGGACTTGGCCCACGACTCCGCCAAGATAGCCGCTAAGCTGGTCTTGAAAATACCCAGATTCTCGGAGATGGAGCTAAGGCGCTCCGTCGTCGAGGCGACCTTGGTGACCGAGCTGAGGGAGGCCTCGCTCGACTCCCTCTCCTCGCTCAAATGGGGCGTCGAGGGCGTATACGTCCCGCCGAACTTCGTGGTGCTCCCCCAGACTATGATAGAGAGGAGGCTCTTGGGCGAGGCGCTCAAGAGATATGTCATGAGCAACGCGGGCGTGCCCGAGAGGCTCTACGTCTTCTCGACGCAAGTGTTCTACGAGCTGAGGCCCGAGGGGCAAGTGATAGAGAGGGAGCTATGGCGCTCCAGGGTGATAGCCCAAGTGTTGGGCCGCGGCTGATGTTGTCGATTATGCTTAAATAGAGGCGAATAGTTGAAAACGTGTACGTGGAATTGTTCGTGATATCGGGCAAGAGCCAAGAGCTCGAGGAGTCCTTGAAGAAGGCGGTGGAGGAGATACGCTCCAAGGTCGAGCGGAGGGATAGGGTGAGGCTGGCCACCGTCAAGATAAGGCAAGACGCCGCGGAGCAAGTGGTCAAGATGCTCGACATGCCGGCGGAGAAGGTGCCGCCCCATTTCAGGTCGCTGGTGTCGATACTCAAGAGGTATAACGTAACGGCCTTCCCCGCTGTGGTCATAGACGGCCAGAAGGTCCTGGAGGGGTCGGAGGACGTGGCCAAGGCCTTGGAGGCCGTTTACCGGAGGGCCAACGAGGAGTTCGGCATAAGCCTAGGTCCCCTGGCTGCCGTCCCCACGCAACCGGTCCAACAACCTCCGATCCGACAGCCAGTCGCCCCTCCGCCGCCTCCGCCGGCCCGGCCGGAGGTCAAGCCGTTGGCCGAGGCCTTGAAGCCCGCCGAGCAGCCGCCCCCCGTCCAGCCGCCTCAGCCGCTCCCTCCGCCGCCTCCGCAACCCCCCGCGGTCCAGCCCTCGGCCTTGACGCCCCCGCCGGCGCCGCCCGTCGTCGTCCCGCCGACGCCGAGGCCTCCGGCCAAGGTCTCGGTGCGCATAGTGGTCGGCCGCCCCGACGACTGCCGCGAATGCGCCTATTTCGGCGAGACGACCTCGCGGTGTTATCTGTTCGGGCTAGCCGTCGCCAATTCGGCGAGGCCGCCTTGCAAGAATGTTGGAGGTTGAGCAGAAGTATAGAGCCGATATAGACAAGGTCAGGGACGAGCTCGTGAAGCTAGGCGCCGTCTTCGTAGAGAGGAAGGAGGAAGTGGACGTGTACTACCAACACCCTTGTCGCGACTTCGCCGAGACCGACGAGGCGTTGCGGGTCAGACGCTCGGGCTCAAGCGTCGAGGTGTCCTATAAGGGACCGCGCATGCCCTCCAGCGCGAAGACCAGGCTGGAGTTAACGGCGTTCGCCGAGGGCAACGTGGAGCCCATGCTCGAGGCTTTGGGCTTCAAGAAAGTCGCCGTCATAAAGAAGAACAGGGAGTACTACGCGTACAGCTCCTTGACCATCTCCGTGGACCGCGTCGAGGGCCTCGGGGACTTCGTGGAGATAGAGGCGGTCGCCTCCTCGGAGGCCTCGGTCAAGGAGGCCGAGGCCGAGATCGCCGCCTTGGCGGAGAGGCTGGGGCTTAGGGATAAGGTGGACGAGACCTACTTGGAGCTCTTCCTGAAGAGGTAAAGGTTTTATATTTACGCGGCCGAGACAACGTGGAGTTCTCGGAGTTGGCCAAGGCCTTGTCGGCGATAGAGTCCACGACGCAGAGGACGGCCATGGTGAGGCTCCTAGTCGGCTTGTTCAAGAAGATAGAGCCCTCTGAGATAGACAAGGCCGTCTACATAATCCTCGGCGATATAAGACCTCCGTGGGAGGGGCTAGAGCTGGGCGTCGGCGAGAAGCTATGCCTCAGAGCGATCGCGAGGGCCTCGGGCGCTAGGGCGGACGAGCTGGAGGAGTTGTACAAGAAGACGGGCGACATGGGTGAGGTCGCGAGGAGGGCCTTGTCTAGGAGACAAGCCCAGACCCTTTTGGCCTTCGCGGGGGGCAAGAGGACCGGCCTATCGATCTCGCAAGTGTACGACGCGTTGCTCAAGGTGGCCAAGGCCTCGGGGGAAGGCTCGCAGGACCTCAAGGTGTCCCTCCTCTCCTCGTTGTTCTCCCAGCTGTCCCCCGACGAGGCCAAATACGTTGCCCGTTTCGTCGTGGGGAGGCTCAGGCTGGGGGTGGCCGACATGACCATCATAGACGCGTTGGCCGAGGCCTTCGACGTGCCGGAGGACGCGTTGGAGAGGGCCTATAACATAAGGCCGGATCTAGGCGAGTTGGCGCGGCTGGTGGCCGAGAAGGGGAGGGCGGGGCTGGCCGAGGTCAAGATAACCCCGGGCGTCCCGGTGATGCCCATGTTGGCCCAACGCCTCAGCACGTCGCGGGAGATACTCGCCAAGCTCGGCGGCGCCGCGATATGCGAGTACAAATACGACGGGGAGAGGGCGCAGATACACATATCCGGGCGCAACGTGGCCATATACAGCAGAAGGCTCGAGAACATAACCCACGCCTATCCCGACGTGGTCGAGGCTGTGAGGAGGTCCGTCTCGGCCAAGGAGGCCATACTGGAGGGGGAGATCGTGGCCGTGGACCCCGAGACCGGCGATTTGTTGCCCTTCCAAGAGCTCATGCACAGGAAGAGGAAACACGACGTGGAGGCCGCGTTGAGGGAGTACCCGGTCAAGCTGAACCTCTTCGACCTCCTCTATCTGGACGGAGAGGACCTCACGGACAAGCCCTTGGTGTACAGACGCCTCAAGCTCTCCGAGATAGTCAAGGAGGACGAAGACGTCATGATAGCCAAGTGGGCGCTCTTCGACGACGAGGAGAGCGTGGACGTCTTCTTCCATGAGGCCATCTCCATGGGCATGGAGGGCCTCGTGTGCAAAAACCCCGCGTCTGTCTACGAGATGGGGGCCAGGGGCTGGAACTGGATAAAATACAAGAGGGATTACAGGAGCGAAATGACGGACACCGTGGACTTAGTCGTCGTGGGGGCGTTCTACGGCAGAGGCAAGAGGGCGGGCCTCTACGGCGCGTTCCTCACAGCGGCTTACGACCCCAAGACCGACACCTTCTACACGGTCTGCAAGGTGGGCAGCGGCTTCACCGACGCCGACCTCAAGAAGATGTACCAGACGTTGGAGCCGTACAGGATAGACCACAAACACCCCAGAGTCTCCTCGAGGATGGAGCCCGACGTGTGGTTCACCCCCGGCGTCGTGATCGAGATCATAGGCGCCGAGATAACGCTCTCACCGCTCCACACCTGTTGCCTAGGCGCCGTGAGGCCCGACGTGGGCTTGGCCATACGCTTCCCCAGATTCACCGGCCGTTATAGGACCGACAAATCGCCCGAGGAGGCGACCACTGTGGACGAGCTCTTGGAGATGTACAAGAACCAGAAGAAGATAAAGGTGGAGCAGAGCCCGGAGGCGGCCGGCGCCTAGGTCTTGAGGGCCCTCTCGAGAGTCCAGCGGAAGGCCCTTATTATGTCCCTGCGCCTGTTCTCGTCCCCGTAGTTCTTGACAACGATGGCCTTCACCACGCCCTCCTCCTCCTGGACTTCGTAGTCCAGCGCCGCGCTCTTCTTGCCTTGCCTCACGGCGTCTTGGTCCTCCTCTTTGTACCTCTCCAGCAACTTCTCTATGAAGAACCTCCTCAACAGCCCCTCGAGCCTTACTTGGACCTTGGGCTTGAGCACCACCTCGTCCTCGTAAATCTCGGCGGCGCCTAGCTCCTCCCCGTCCTTGGACTTGAGCGACTGGACCTCCAGAGGCCTCCTGGCGGACTCGCGCCTCTCCCTCTCCTCGGCAGCGGTCGTGAAGGACCTCTTGCCTATTACTTCGTCCAACACGGCCAAGATCCTCTTGTAGAGCTCTAGCTCTTTCTCAAGCTCGGCTATCTTCTCCTCGACGGATTTCCTCAACTGTAGGAGCTCCTCGACCACGGAAATTATAGAGGGGATAAAAATTAATAGCGGTTGCAGAACGGGCGAGCCAGCCCTGGCGCCGCCAGCGCCAGAGGCCGTCAATCGGGGCGAAAAATTAATAAGAATTAGATAGGCCTACGATAGGCCCCGGTAGCTCAGCCCGGTCGGAGCGCCCAGGGGCGTAGCCCCGCGTGCGCCTCGTAAGCGGGAGGTCCCGGGAGGGTTAAGCCCCGGGAGTTCGAATCCCGGCCGGGGCTCCACGTCCGCTCGCCCTTATCCTCTGCCCTCGGCGGAGTCGGCCCTCGCGATCGCGACGGCTGGGCCTAACAGGCCGGCGCCTCCGGGCAGGCTAATGTTCAATTGCCGGAGTCCTCGAAAATTTGTCGGAAAACTCGCTTGCGGAGTCGTCAATGTTCTGAGCGAATGGATTTATCCTCGGCTAGTTCTCCATGCGATGTATATGCCGAGCCTTATGTGCACGCAACACCCCGATTCGACTATCAAGATAACCGCCGAGGAGGAGGTGGAGGAGGCCGTGGCCGCCTTCGCCATATACGGCTGCGACGAGGTCATGTCCGACTTCGAGGGGAAGGGGACCCCCTATATACAGCCGAGGGATATCGTCGTGCGCGCGCTCAAGGCAGGGCTTCCCCTCGGCGAGAGGTTCTTCGTGACGCCGAGAATACCCAATCCCCTCCTCGAGGACTTCGAGAGGAGCATGTTGGCCATGGAGGCCGCCGTGTTGGCGGATTTGAGGGCGTTGAGGGAGGCCGGCGCACACGGAGTCCGCTGGGTCGTCCTCCCCATGTCGGAAAGCCCCGAGGACGTCCGGCAGATAGCGGATCTGCTGACGCGGAAGACTTCGGCGTATTCAAGCAAGGCGGAAATACAGCTAGTCCCCTTGGTAGAGGACGCCTTCAAGCACTTGCGGATCGATGAATTCGTCAAGGCCGTCGTGGGCGAATACCTCAGGAGGGGGATCTTCCTCGAAGAGGTCAGAGTCTTTCTCGGCAAATCCGACTCGGCTGCGGCCAACGGCCATATAGCCTCGGCCCTCGCCATAAGGGCGGCGTTGGCGATAATAGGCCGCCTCAACTCGGAGCTCGACCACAAGGTGGTCCCCATATTGGGCATGGGCTCGCCGCCGTTCAGAGGCGGGCTCAACAACCCCCTCTTGGCCTCCTCGGAGGCGGCGCAGTATTCGGGCTTCCGCACGGCGACTATCCAGTCGGCGGTGCGCTACGACGTGCCCTACCAACAGTACCTCTCAGTGAGGGAGGCCCTCCTCGCCTCGGCGGGGCGGCCCCCCGACACGTCGTTGGACCTCACCTGGGCGTCCTCGACAATTAGGGAAGCCGCTGAGTCCTACAAACGCCTTGCGTCTAAATACGCCGAGAGGATAACCGAAATAGCGGCGTTAATACCGTCGACTAGGGACAGGATTTCTTGGCGCGTTTACGGCAGGACCATAACGGCGAGCGGCGGAGCCGTCGTGAACGTGCCCAGAGCTATCGTCTACACGGCCGCTTGGTACGCAGTCGGCATCCCCCCGACGCTCCTCGATGCGCCGTTCTTGTTATCGCTTAGCGCCAGGGACGAGTTGGACAAATTCCTCAAGGCACTCCCGGCCTATCTGAGGGAGCTGGAGTTCGACGCGAGGTTCTACGACAAGAAGAGGGCCGAGGGCTTGCTCGGGCGCGCCCTCGTGGACGTAATCGACGAGGCCCTAGACGTCTTGGGGATCAAGGCCGAGCGCATCGAGGAGATCCCGCCGTTTATCCCATCGCCCTCCTACATATTAGCCGAGGCGCGCGCCAGGGGGTTCTTGGGCTGAACATCCTCGAACGACACGACGGCGACTCCGGCCAATATGAGAGCCATTCCGGCGATAGCGGAGGGCGAGGGCACTTGCCCGAAGACGGGCACCGCCAAGAGCGTCGCGCCCACGGGCTCGCCGAGCGCTCCCACCGCCACGGTTATGGCCCTGTACTTCCCGAGGAGGTAGTTGAATACGGAATGCCCCAACAACATCGGCACCATGGCTATCGCGGCGAAGAGCAGATATACCTTGGGGGAATAGCCGAAGAGCTCCGCCCTAGCCCCCAGCGCTGCGGCCAAGGAGAACAAGGCCGCGAAGCCGTAAGCGATGGTCGTATAGCTAAGCGTATCGGCCCTAGCTCTGACCAGCCTTCCGACAGCTAAATAGCCGGCGAAGGCGAGGGCCCCCGCGAGGGCCAACGCAGCGCCCAACAAGTTAGTCCCGCCGAGATTGGCTGCGGCGGATAACATCAAGGCGCTCCCCGCCACGGAGGACAAGACGCCGGCTATCGTCCTCTTGGAGACCTCCTCCGAGAGCCCATATCTGCTTATCGCGAGCATGAACAAGGGGTGGACGTTCACCAACGTCGTGCTGATAGCTATAGTGGTGTAGAACAAAGAGCTTATCCAAGTTATGAAATGCGCAGACAAGAAGGCGCCCGCCAAAGCGGCGGCGGGCCACCAGCCGCCAGCCCTTATCCCCTTGCCCGAGGCCATAGCGACAATGGCCGTTATGGCAGTGGCTATGGCGAGCCTCCAGAACGTTATCGCCAAGGAGTCGACCCCGGCGAGCCTTATCAAAATCGAGGCGCTGGATATGGCGGTTATCGCCACGGGCAACAGCAAGAGATCCCAGCGCCTAGCTGCGATGGCTCCGTGCATAAGGGCTAGGCCAATCGGCGAGTTCCCGACACTCTATATCTCACATACACAGCTGGCAGACCTCGGGGGCGGCCGATCGGGCGAGGGCTATCGGCGACGATTGCGTCGAACGGCGGCGCCATGATATATACTTTTTGGGCGGTATTTATACGATGAGGATAGTCATGCCGAGTGATCCGTGATCGATCCAGGGGTAGCCGAGGCCCTCAATTAATCAAATGATTAAAACATATAGGCGAATTTTCCGATTATCCTGAGATAAGTTTAAATAGATGATTATAGTCGACGCCATGAGCTTAGAGGGGTTCTTCCAGATAAGAGAACGCGGCTCCACCACTAGGAGGGAGATCGTAGCGGGCTTGACGACCTTCTTGGCCATGGCCTATATACTATTCGTAAACCCAGCTATATTGACCGGGGGGTTCAAGTTGGCGCTGAGCCACGCCACGGGCCTCTCCGTATCGCAGCTGGAGGCCTCGCCGACCTATGGGCCGTTAATAGAAAGCGTTAGGCTCGGCTTCACGATAGCCACAGCGTTGGCCGCGGGCTTCGCGACGTTGGTCATGGCGCTTTACGCCAAGTTGCCGTTCGGCCTAGCGCCGGGCATGGGCGAAAACGCCTTCATAGGTTACACGGTAATACCGGCGTTCACATCAGCCGTGCTCTCGAAACAGTTGGCCCCGATCTCCGATGCCCCTCTTCTGGCCATATACTTAGCCCTCATCTCGGTGCTCTTCAACGGGATTCTCTTCTTGATATTCTCAGTGGGCGGCATAAGGGAGTTCATAATAAACTCGGTGCCGGAGTCGATCAAGCTCGGCATCTCGATAGGCATAGGCCTATTCATATCGCTCATCGGCATGGCCGACATGGGCCTAGTCACGGCGGGTACGGGAACGCCCATTACCATAAACTGGTCCGCCTTCTCGACGCTGGGCTTGTACTTGGGCCTAGCCAGCGCCTTGATAGCGGGCGCGTTCCTCTCAAGAGGGATTCCCGGGGCGTTCCTCATAGCGATAATAGCCGCGACTGCGGCGGGCGCCGCCCTAGGCCTCGTGAGCCCGCCGCCGTCTTGGGTTCTGACAACGCCGTCGCTCACCACGTCTATACTCAACGATCTGCCCCGCTCCTTCTACGCCTATTTCGCCCTCTTCGGCTTGGGCTTCCCCATAGCCTTCTCCCTATTTCTAGTGGATTTCTTCGACGGGCTGGGCACGATAACAGGCCTCGCCATGAGGGCCGGGCTGGTCAAGGACGGCAAAATAGTGAACATAAACAAAGCCCTCATCACCGACTCGTTGGCGTCTATAATAGCGCCGTTCTTCGGCACATCCACGACAGTCATATACGTCGAGAGCGCGACTGGGATAGAACAAGGCGGCCACACTGGGCTGACCGCGTTGGTGGTGTCCTTGCTGTTCCTAGCCTCGGCGTCGCTCGCGCCCGTCTTCACGGTAGTGCCCGGCTTCGCCACGGGCGGAGTGTTGGTGTTGGTGGGCCTCTTGTTCTTGAGCTTGGCGGGTAGACTGGCGGTGATGGACGACTATACCGAGACGATACCGGCGTTCCTCACTATAATAGGAATACCGTTCACGTTTAGCATCACTGCTGGGATAGGCCTAGGCTTTATATTCTACTTGCTCATAAAACTGGCGACTGGGAGGTTCGCCGACTTGAAGCCCGGCGTGATAGCAATAGCCGCGTTGTTCGCGATATTCTTTGCCTTGTCGGCTATCGGATTTTAAAAAGGCCCCCTTTTTCGGTGATGTGGGGTGCGCGAGATAACGGGCATAATACTCGCCGGCGGCAAGGGCTCCCGGTTCCGCGACCCCAACAAATGCCTTAGGCCCGTCTGCGGCGTGCCGATGATCTTGAGGGTGGCAGCTGCACTACAGCCGTACGCGAAGAGGCTCGTAGTGGCCACTACTAGGCTCCACGCCCCCACGGCGTGGTTGGCCGAGCTCTGGGGGCTAGAAGTGGCGTACACGGACGGCCTCGGCTACGAGCACGACATAGCGCAGCTCTTGGACTACTTCCCAGCCGTAATAGCCGCTTGCGATATCCCCTTCTTGGCGCCCGAACACGTGGCCGAGCTCTTGTCCAAACAGACGATGACCAGCGTCGTCGGCGCCGGCGGCTATGTGGGACTTACTTGGCTCCCGGGGCGCGACACGTCGTCTTGGGCCGATTTGACGATGCCGGGACTTCGAGACGTGGACTCGAGGGAGGACTGGTTACTCCTCTCTGATTGCGACGAGCCGACCTATCCTCTGATAGTCGATCCGGCTACTCTTAGACCGCACGAAGACGTCGAGTCGGAGCTGGGGCTGGGCCCCAGGGTGAGGCCCCTCGTGGTCGACGCGTGGACTTGCACGGTCTTGGACGGACATCATAGACTCAAGGCGCTGTTGGATCGCGGCGTGCCGGCGCCCGTGGTGCCCATGGACTACTCCCGGATAGACGTCACGGACGGAGCGGGGCGAGAGGTCTCAAAGCTGGAGGTCCTCGCAGCCGCCGCGCGAGGCGTCAAGCTGGGCGTGAGGGCCACGCGGCATTACTATCGCGGCGTGCACGTATCGGCGCTTAGACACATGGAGGTCGACGCAAGCCTCCTCAGCCGCGTCAAGCCCTTGAGGTGCAATCCGCTATAGCTTATATGCGGAATTCGCGGCGTCCACATGCTGTTGGTATATACCGGTGACGGCAAAGGCAAGACGACTGCCGCCCTCGGCCTCTTGTTGCGCGCTTGGGGGCACGACATGAAGGTCCTGGCCGCCTTCTTGATGAAGACGCCGAGATACATGGGCGATCTAACTGGCGAGTACAAGGCGTTGAGAAAGCTCGGCGTAGACGCCCTCTACCTCGAGGACCACAAGACGCCTAGAGATCTCCTTGACGAGGCGTTGTCGAGAGCCCCCGACTACGACCTAGTGATTCTCGACGAGTTCAACTACGCGGTGAGGCAAGGCCCTCTGAAGCCCAGCGATTTCAAGCGCTTAATTGGGCTTAAGGCGAACGTTGTAGTTACGGGCAATTATTATTTCGACGAGATGGCGTTGGCCGATCTAATCTCCGAGGTGAAATCCGTTAAGCACTATTACTCCAAGGGCATCGTGGGCGTTAAGGGGCTCGACTGGTGACAAATGACGCTCTTAGTCCTAGATCTGAGGTCCGAGATGTCGGCCTTCGGCAACGTGGTGGCTGGTGGCGACTTCGAGAGGATAAGGTATGTAGTCTTCAAGCAGGTGGATCGATACGTGGAGGACTTCGACTCCTACGCCTTGGAGCTCTTGGATGCACTGGGGCTTCTGGGCAAAGCGGCTGTCTTCTTCACAGCGGTCGACGTGTTCTCGATCAAGCGCGCCTCGGGGAGGACGGCGGACGTCTACGCCACGATCGGGCTCTCGAATCCTGCATGCATAGGCGCGGAGAAACGCGCCGAAGGCCGCACGATAAACATACTCGTCGTATCTAAAAAGCCTTTGTCCAAGAGAGGGCTCGTGGACCTCTATAGAACTGTCGCCGAGGCGAAAGCGGCCGCGTTGACGGCCAAAGGGCTTTGCGGCAAAAGGCCCGCTCTAGGCACTACCTCGGACGCTATCCTAGTCGTCGCGCCGCCGGGGTCGGAGAACTATGCCGGCATGGCGACCGATTTGGGGTCAGAAATTTCATATTTAATTTATAATTTATTTACTTTAAATGATTAATAATCTATATATAAAAATTTATTCAATTATTTTTAATGAATAAATTTTTATAAAATAATAGGGCTAAAATTTAAAAACTCAAATCGAAATCGGTTCTATGAAACGAGTGGTGATAGTCGGCGGCGGCATCGCAGGCATGGCGGCGGCCAAGACGTTAACAGACGGCAAGATAAACGCCGAGATAATAGTGATATCCCAAAACCCACATTACATCTCGGGGCCGAGTAGGCCGTTGTTGCTCACCAACGAGCAATCCCTGGACAGAATAATCAGAGGCTACGAGGAGGCCATTAGAAGGGGCGTCAAGGTCGTTGTAGGCACCGTGTACTCGGTAGATCCGGCGAACAGGAAGGTCAAATACATAGGAGGATACACTTCCAACGGAGGCCTAGGCGAGTTGACCTACGACTATTTGTTGCTTGCGCCAGGCGTCGTGTTGGATGGCTCTAGCATAACGGGCTACGATAAATATAGACATAACGTCTTGAACGTATACGACCAAGGACGTGTACATCTGTTGAAGAACAAGGTATGGAGCGCCGAGAGGGGGACCGTGGTGGTCTACGCGCCCAAGGCGCTCTATCGATGCGCGCCGGCCCCCGCCGAGACCGCATTGTTAATAGATTCAGTATTGCGCCACAGAGGAGTGCGCGATAAGTTCAAGGTGGTCCACATCGACGCCAACGATAAAACGCAGCCGCCCGTCATCGCAGACGCCGTCTCCCAGATCTACGCCAAGCAAGGGATAGAGCTCGTGACGAATCAGGAGATAGCCGAGATCGGCGAAGGCGAGGTGGTCACGAAGTCCGGCGAGAGGTACAAGTACGACATATTGGCCATGCTGGAGCCCAACAGAGCGCCTAAGTTCGTAGAGGAGGCAGGTCTAGGAAAGGCGTGGATAGACGTGCGGAGCCCGCAAGATCTCAGACACCCCAAGTATGACGACGTGCTAGCCGCTGGAGATGCGGCGGGCCTTCCGTTTCCCAAGAACCAAGAGATCGCGTTTGAAAGCGCCTTGTTCGCCGCCAATAAGATACTGGAGATGGAGGGCTCCTCCTATAGGGCCTCGGTGCAGTACGCGTTCGTCGGCTGGGCCTACGTGGGCAACCCAGAGGGGAGGCTGGAAAGCCTATCGGTGAGGTTCGGCCTAGACTTCACTAGCCAACCGCCCAAGCCCAGCAAGGACCCGGAGCCCAAGAGGGACTACACGTTGGCAAAGGACAATTGGGAACAGAACTACTTAGCGACTCTGTTCGGCTATAGGTAGTCTATTTTTCGACCTTGGAGATCTTCCCCTCTATCGTCAACTCCTCGTCCATACGCCTATCTATTTTTATGATGAAGTCCACCCTCTTGACGCCCATGGCGGTTAGCCTCTCCTCTATTCTCTTGAGCATCTCGGCGAGCTTGGCGTAATCGTCGAGCTCTATATCCGTGAACCCGGCGCCCGTCCTGTACTTCACGCCGAGCTCCTTCAAGACCTCGGTGGCCGCTCTCACGTACGAGGATAAGTGAGTTGACCCAGTTCCTAGAGGAGTCACCGATAGGCTGACCACCATCTTAGCCATGTACTAGATAGACTAGGTATTTTAATCTTCAAAAAACTAGTCTACATGAGCTGGAGGCCTGTCGAGAACGTGGAGAGGGATATGGAGAAGGCCGAGGAGCTATCTGCGCTTTACGGAGGCGTTTCGGTCAAGGGCGGGAACTTAGTCGAGATAAGGACCGGGGTCATCATAGCGGCTAGATACGCGGATAAGCTCCGCAGAGCGGCCTTCGCTGCGTTTAAGAACGTGTTGAAACAAGAGGAGATACTCAGAGCGGTATCCGAGCTAAACAAATCCCTCTACGACAAGCTGATAGAGATGGGGGTGGAGAAGCTGGACATCATCAGGATAACAGTCGAGGCGAGGGTTCAAGACGGCAAGTTAATATTCGGCGAGCCTCTCATAGAGCGCTTCGTGCCCGCCGAGAGGATGGCGGAGTTGGAGGCCCGGCTTAACGAGTGCAGGAACAGACTACAAGAGCTCGGCCGCAAGATCGAGGACATCTTGAAGGCAATTCAGTGACATTTTTTAACAGCCTCCTTAAAATCCCTCGCCAAGCTCGGGCCCCTCATGAGGGCAGTGCCGATCAACACGCCCCTAGCTCCTTTCCTACACGCGGCGACGACTTGTTCCGGCTTGTTCACGCCGCTTTCTATTATGAACTCGGCCTTGCCCGCTACCGCGTCGGCTATCCTTAACGCCTTCTCGAAGGAGACCTCGAGCGTGTTGAGGTCGCGCGAGTTCACGCCTATGAGGTAGTCCCCGGATTCGGCCACCTCCACGGCGCCCTCTAGATCGCCTACCTCTATCAGAGGGGTCAGCCCCATCCTCTCGGCATACTCGGCGAGCTCCAACGTCCCGCCTCCGGCGAACTCGCGGATTATGAGCACGGCATCGGCGCCGTAGCCGAACAACGCATCTATCTGTTCCTTGTATAGGACGAAGTCCTTGGCCAACACTGGCCTATACCTCTTGGCCAGAGGTATAAAGCGCGGGTCCCCGAGGAACCAGAACGGCTCTGTCAAGACGGAGAAGGCCTCGACGTATTGTGAGAGCTCCTCGAAGTACCTCCACGGGGGCAGATCCACTCTGATGAGACCGCTGGGCGAGCTGCGTTTATACTCTGCTATTATGCCGAAGTCCCCGAGCGCGTCTCTGAAGTCGACTAGGGGGACCTCTCTAGGAGGCGCCTTCTCGATCCTATACCTCAAGG
Organism: Thermoproteus thermophilus; assembly: GCF_055392855.1. Taxonomy (NCBI): domain Archaea; kingdom Thermoproteati; phylum Thermoproteota; class Thermoprotei; order Thermoproteales; family Thermoproteaceae; genus Thermoproteus; species Thermoproteus thermophilus. The sequence continues at coordinate 816,857 of NZ_AP042466.1, read as the reverse complement.
CTGCCTCTATCTCCTTCAAGAAGCTCATAGCTTATCCAAGAAGTTCTTGAGTATCCTCTTCCCCAACTCGGTCCCTATAGATTCGGGGTGGAACTGCACCCCGAACACGGCATACTCGACGTGGCGTACGCCCATGATCTCGCCGTCGTCGAGCGAAATCGCCTCGACTATTAGCGACGATGGGACCTCGTCGATTACTAGGCTGTGATACCTCATAGCCTTGAACACCTCGGGCACGCCGGAGTAGAGAGGGCCTCCCATGTGCCTTATATAGCTCGTCTTTCCGTGTTTTATCGTCTTGGCGTGCCTCACCTTAGCGCCGAAGACGGACCCGATTATTTGGTGGCCCAGACATATGCCCAATATGGGGACCTTGGGCGCCATGCGCTTGACTACCTCTCTCGATACGCCCACGTCGCGGGGGTTCTCGGGATGTCCCGGCCCCGGCGATACTATTATTCTATCGGGCCTTATCCTCTCGATGGCTGCCGGCGTTATCTCGTCGTTTCTCACTACTAGAGGCCTCGAGCCTAGCTCGCCGACGTATTGGGCTATGTTGTATGTGAACGAGTCGTAGTTGTCTATAATAAGTGTCAAGTCCATAGCGCCTTGAGATGGGCCAACTTGTACTCGGTCTCCTTATACTCCCTCTCCGGCGTCGAGTCGTACACGACGCCGGCCCCTGCTTGTATCCTCGCCTCCTCGCCCCTCACGATCAAGGTCCTGATAATTATGGCCAACTCCCCGCCCCTGGGGCTCAAGAAGCCGAAACCGCCGGCGTAGGGTCCCCTGGGCAGATCCTCCAACTTGCCTATTATTTCCATAGCCCTGACCTTCGGCGCGCCTGACACCGTGCCGGCCGGGTGCAACGCCCATATGGCGTCTATCACATTGTATCTGGGATCCAGCACGCCCACGACCCTCGACACTATGTGTTGTACGTGGCTATATTTCTCGACGGCCATGAGGTCTTGAACCCTGACGGTCCCGAAACGGCTCACCTTGCCCACGTCGTTTCGCGCCAGGTCCACCAACATCATGTGCTCCGCCAGCTCTTTCTCGTCCGAGAGCATATCGTCCTCGAGCCTTAAGTCCTCTCGCCCATCGGCGCCCCTCGGCCGAGTGCCGGCTATTGGGTGCGTCTCCACTATCTCCCCGTCGACCTTCACGAGCAACTCAGGCGACGTGCCCACGAGCGCCACGTCGTCGTATTTGAAGAAGAACATATACGGCGATGGGTTTATGGAGACTAGCCTCTCGTACAGCTCGAACAAATCGCCGCGCAGCTCGAAGACCTCGCGCCTAGACAAGACCACTTGGAATATCTCCCCGTCCCTTATTCGCCTCAAGGCCTCCGACACTATAGACTTGAAGAAATCGCCGTCGGTCTTGTAGAGGACTTTGCCCAACTCGGGCCGCCTAGTTGGGCCGACATGGGCTATTCTGGGGACTTCCCCGAACACGTAAGCTCTTCCGAGCAGATTATCGTATATCACGACGTTCTCGGGCACGACGAAGAGCGCTCTGGGGAAATCCTCGCTCTTCATGTATTTAGAGAGCGTCGGCTCTATCTCGAGCACTACGTCGTAGCTTATGAGGCCTATGGCCATCTCCCCGCCGAAGGGGCCGCCGAAGGGCTCAAGGCTTTTATGTAGTCCTAATAGCTCATCGTAAGTGTTAGCGGCGACCTTCACTAGCCTTTTCACGCCCCACGCCACCGCGGTGTATCTGGATCTATCGGGAAAACCAGCCCCCGATTCCAACAACGCGATGAAGTCCTCGCCGGATCTATAGAGGCCGGCGGCCAATGCTCTAGGACTCGGCAGCTCCGAGATGGGGATCTTTACCACCCCGAAGTCATTACCTACAAAAAATCGCCCCTTAATTACTTTTATGCCTGTGATATACGCCACGACCGCCGGAGGGAAAGAGGTAATTGCGGCCAGGGACCTCTGCGATTGTCTCTACGGCCAAGGCGATACGTCGGCCGAGTGCAAGCCGTTAGCTCCGGGGGCCTTCATGGCGCAGTTCGCGGACGGCTCGGTTTTGGAGAAATGCCTCTCGATGAAGTACTTCAAGTCATTAATAAAGAGAGTCGAGATATACGACTACGTGCTAAGCGGGCCGCCACCTCAAGGACGTTATTCTAAGATCAAGAAGATAGGCGAATATATATTTATAAAATTATAGGTTTATATATATATAGATTTTCAAGCCATTGTCCTTAAATATCAACTGCATATCGGGCACCTCCCAGTAGTAGGACACCACGACCGCATCTCTCCTGAGCTCTTTATTGAACTTCCTCGCGAGCTTTCTATTGACCGAGGGATATTGGAATATATATACTACGTCAGCGTCGTTGAGCGGGATCTTGAACATATCCCCCAACACAACGCGGCACTTAGGGCATCTGAGCTTACATATCAAAGCCCTTATCGGGTCTATCTCGACGCCCACCGCACGCGCCCCCATCTTATATGCGAGGGCCAGCACTGAGCCGTAGCCGCAGCCCAGCTCGTAGAACGTCTTGCCCTCTAGGCCCAACGCCTCGAACGCCCGCTTAGCGGCCCTAAGGCTGGAGGTGCCGTAGCCTGCACCTTTGCCTATTATATGAGGCCATAACAAGTGCAAGGATACTACGAACGCCGCTATTAGGGCCACTAGGTAGAACATTTCTTGACCACCAAGAGACCGTCTCTGTAGTTCACCACCAGGACCTCGTCGCCGACCTCGGCCTCGCAGCCATCGCAAAGGACTCTCCAATATACTCCTCCCAGTTTCACGAGCCCCGTGGGCGCCAACTTCTCCACAACCACCGCCCTCTCGCCTATAGGTGTCGGTTGTCTGGGCTCCGGCGGCTTGAACCTAGCCCCCGAGTACAAGACGTAGGCGTAGACGCCTATGAGGAAGACGGCTGGCGGGACGCCCAGAGCCGAGGGGACCACGCCGGCTAACGTCAGTGCGAGCGACAACGCGGCTAAGGCCAAGAGGAAGGCCGAGGCGATGTGCATCATGTTAGTCTGCTCAAGGAGTATTTAGTTATGAGCCAAGGATCATAATCGCCCTCAGGATAGAAGGGCTTGCCTCCGGGCAGTCGGCCCAGCTCCTCAAGGACCTCGTCCCTAGCCCCATATACGGCCACTACGGCCTCCTTGAGCCCCACGGGAGAGGTCGCCTTGATCGCGTTGTTTATGTTATCGCTCCTGGTCAAGTACATCAACGCGGATATGCGCTCGTCCCGGGCAGGCCCCTTGAGCGCATGGGCATACGCCATAGCTTGGAGTAAATACCGCCAGTCTTTAACCGCGTCGGGCCTCACGGCTATTACCATGGCGCGACGCCTTAATAGCGTCAAGGCCTCCTTGTCTAAAGGCCTCTCGAACCCGACGAGAAGAGCGGCGAAGCAGAAATCGCCTCCGCACTTCATATCACGCCCTCAGCTCCTGCTTAAAAGGATAGAGTGAATCTAAAGTTTCAGTTTAGTAGTTCTATAAAGCGTAGTAGTTGTCTGAAATTTTTATTAACCCCGGCGCTTTGAGTTATTGATGAAGATTATAATCAGAAGCGAGGCCTTTAGCCCCGACTTCATACCGCCGTCGTTGCCTCACAGGGACGAGCAATTGAGACAACTAACTGCCTACATGCGCGGCTTCATCGATGCACCAGGCAGCTTCTACCCCCGCTCGATTCTCATCGGCAGGCAAGGCTCCGGCAAGACCGTGACGCTTAGGGCGTTCGGAAGCTCCGTCAAGCCCCCTATAAGATTCGCCTATGTCAGCTGTTTTATAAACCGCACGTTCACGGCTATAGTAAACAGCCTCGCGCAACAACTCAGAATAGCGGTGCCCAAACGCGGCTTGTCCAGGGACGAGCTGGTGAACGTGTTCTTGGAGCAAATGCGCGAGAAGGACATCTACGCGATAATAGCTCTAGACGACGTGTTCAACCTAACGCCAGACGCCGTATCGGTCTTTATCAGGATGGGGCTGGAGACCGACAAGCTGGGAGCCCACCGTATCGGATTGGTGTTAGTGAGCCACACGGCGGATTTCATAGACGCCTTGGATCCTTCAACGCGCGGCATCTTGGGAAAGCCCATAATCCGCTTCCCGCCCTACTCCCGGGACCAGATACTCGACATATTAAAGCAGAGGGCGGAGATAGCCCTGGCGCCTGGCTCATACGACGAGGACGTCCTCTCGATGATAGCGGATATAACGGGCGCAGACGGCGAGGCGGCCAACCGCGGCGATGCCCGCGTGGCTTTGGACATACTTTACAGAGCCGCGAATAACGCCGAGAGCGATGGGGCGAGCAGGATCACGCCTGAACACGTCCGCCGAGCTAGCAAGGAAGTCCTGGTGGGGATCTCCTCGGATATATTAAGAGGACTTCCACTACACGCGAAACTCCTCCTATTGGCCATAATAAGGTCTTTAAAATCGGGTGGATCCTACGTGACCTTCGGCGAAGTCGAGGATATGTACGAGATAATATGTGAGGAATACGGGCAAAAGCCGAGGACCCACAGCCAGCTCTGGGCGTATTTGGGGGAGCTGAAGAACAAGGGAATTATAGAGACTCGCCTCAACAAGAAAGGGGAAGGCCTTCGCGGAAGGACCACGCTCATATCGATAGCCACAGAGCCTCTGGAGACCTTAGAAAAGGCCGTCATGTCGATGGCCGTCGAGGAGCTGAGGTGATGGATATAGACTTCGTGCTCGGCGCTAAGGCGCGCGTGAGGATAATAAGGGAGTTGTATAAGGTATCCGAGATAAACACGACGGATCTAGCGCGTCGGTTGGGTATAAACTACGGGCTACTCGAGGAACACATAAGGGTCTTGAAGGAGGCGGGAATCGTGGAGGAGCACAGGATAGGCAGAATAAGGCTCGTCTCGTTGAGGAAGGAGCCGAGGATTCTAGAATTGGCGAGGATCCTCTCGGAGCTGGCTGCTAGATAACGCTCTTTATATCGGCAGGCGAGATGGACAGATATCTGCCCAGCTTCTCCAGAATTCTCTCGTCCCTCTTGGCGAGGAAGGACAACACGTGGAGCAACTCTGAGGATATGTAACTGCTAGACGCGTGGAGCTCTTGAGATAAATATTGTACAATCAACTCCCTCCTCTTTCTGGACTCCCGCGAACGAGCCAATAGGAGTATGCGTTGCGGGAATTGATATTTGAAGAACCTAGGAAGACGGGGCTTTCCGGGCACTAGCGCTATGCCGGCCAACAACATCTCGGTCATATAGGGCATGAGCTCCCATTCGCCGGATTTCTTGATCCTGGAGAGTATGATATCGGCCTTGCTCAGCCTATCTAAGGCCGCGGCCGCTACTGAGGGGTCCTTGTAAACGCGCGGGACGTTCTCCGAGGCCCACGCAAAGAATTGCTCCCAGTCGAAGGACGGCGTAAAGGATATCGATCTGGCCTCGTCGAACCAACTAGCTCTAAACACCCTGTCTAGTATTTCGAACATGGATAGCTGGGGATTACGCTCGCCGACCCTCTTTATGTCGTCGATCGTCAAAACATTCTTACCCCCCGCGAACAGCTGGAGATCGTTTATGGTGGCCCTTAAATCGCCCTCAGACGCCCGGGCCAATGCCCGCAGTGCGTCCTCCTCGCATTTGATCCTCTCCGCGTTGCATATCCTCCTGAGCACCTCAACTACGTCCTCCTCGTTCAGCCTCCTCAGATTGACGACCAAGCTTATGTCCCTCAGCGGACGAAGCCTCTGATCCCACGGGTTATTCGCGGTCATGACTATCGGCACTCTGGCGGCCTCTATGAGGTCCACGATAGAGTCGAGTCCTCCTAAGTCCTCCTTCGGATTCAAGCCGTCCACTTCGTCGAATAGGACCAATCTACCCGCGTAACCGAACAAGGAGCCCTCCCTAAGTCCCTTGCCTATGACCTCCTTTATTCTCTCCGACGTCCTCACATCGCTTGCGTTTAGCTCTATGAGCTCGTAGTTTATCTCGTTGGCCAATGCGTGGACTAAAGTCGTCTTCCCGACGCCCGGAGGGCCCGCCAACAAGACGGCCTTAGCCTCGGAAATTTGTTTGTCCTTGCTCTTGGCCCATGTCCTACAGAACTGCTCGGGCGCGCGGAACCGGGCGCAGATCCACGAGGCCAGCGCGTACTTAGCCTCCTCTTGGTTTACGACCTCCTTGAACGATCGTGGTCTGTACTTCTCGACCCAAGGTAGCATTACTTCCTCTTGGCGGAGGCCTTGCTCCTAGACCCTATCGCGGCGAGCTTGACGAGCATATAGGTCAATTGGAGCTCCTCGTCGGCCCCCTCCGCTAACCTGTAATCGACATCGGATAACAACTCGGCCACTGTGACCTTGGTCTCGTCGTCAAGCTGAAGCCGCGGGAGTTCCCTCTGGAGGGCTTTCAAGAAATCCACGCCCGCTATGCCCTTTATGAACATGAGATCCCTCAGCTTATCCCTGGCCTTCTCCACGTCGCCGGAAAGCGCCGTGTTGAACACCTCCAGGACCTCGCTCGGCCGCGCAGCGGAGGCCACAGCTGCCACGCCCTCCCTATCGACTCTACGCGTCGCGGTAGCGGCCATCTGGAGTAGATTTATAGCCCTCCTCATATCGCCTTGCGAGATCTCGTATATCGCATCTATCCCGTCCTCGGTCAACTCAATGCCCTCCCTCTTGGCTATGTACGTGAGTCTACTCGCCACGAGCCCCTTCGGCATAGGCGGAAATCTAAAGACCGCACACCTCGAGAGTATGGGATCGATTATCCTGGAAACGTAGTTCGCCAACAGTATAAACCTCGTGGTGCCCGCGTACATCTCCATTATCCTCCTCAAGGCTTGTTGCGCATCGCTGGTCATGTTGTCGGCCTCGTCCAGTATGACCAGCTTGAACGGCGCCTTGCCCACGGGCGCCGTCCTCGCGAACTCCTTCACCCTCTCCCTTATCACCCCTATGCCCCTCTCGTCCGAGGCGTTGAGCTCCAAGGTGTTCTCGCGCCAAGAATCGCCGTAGAGCTCCCTGGCGAGGACCAAGGCCATGGTGGTCTTGCCCGTGCCGGGAGGGCCGTAGAAGAGCAGATGGGGCATATTGCCGGCCTTGGCGAACTCCTTGAGCCTGGCCTTGACCTCCTCCAAGTCCACCACCTCGTCGAAGGAGCGAGGCCTGTACTTCTCGAACCAGAAGAGCTCCCCGATAGCCATGGAGGTTAATATAGCTCGTTAATAAATCGAGAGACTCGGCGTACTGTATTACCTAGAAGCGGCGGCTATACGCTCCAGCTCGTCCTTGCGTCTGATCGCGTAGCTCCTCGGGTCGCTGGAGGCGGCGGCTATTATCTCATCGGCCAAACACTCCTCGATAGGCCTCGGGTTATTGAAGGAGCACGCGCGCGCCCCCTCGGCCATCCAGTGTATTGCCAAATCCAGCCTACGTTGCGGTGATACGTCAACAGAGACCGAGTAGGCTATACCGCCCATGATAATACGCGTTATCTCCTCGCGAGGGGCCGCATTTATTATAGCATCCACATAAACCTGGAGCGGGTTCTTGCCCGTTTTGTAGTATATGATTTCGAAAGCCCTCTTAACTATATTATAGGCTTTATGCTTCTTCCCTGCATTGCGGCCGGGCCTCATCATGAGGTTTATGAGCCTCTCTACGATGGGGATCTGGGTTTTGCCGAAGCGGCGATTCTGGAACCTCCCCTCGGTGTGCGGAAGATATACGGGTTTGAGGCATATATACCGCCTAAGCCCAAGGTCGCGGACCACCACGTCCTCGTAAGACCACTTGCCGAAGAGCAGTATCGAGTTTTCGTTGTAAGTTCTTATCGCTCGAGGACACTCCTCGATTATTGGAACGTCTTCGACATATTCCACCCTCGCGCCTTTTGGCAACTGCTCGCCGAACACGGACGGCGAAGACATAGGGGCAGTGGTGAGACCACAATATAAATGTTTAAGGGGGAAGGAAAAAGGGAGTTGGATATCCCTTATTTCTTCTTGCCGATCAGCCTCCAGACCTTTATGCCGGTATACGGCGAGGTGGCCACGGCGAATATCATGGGGCCGCGGGCGGTGTTCTTCTCGACGGTCTCGTACTTGTCCGTCTCGAACGCTTGTTTGGCCTTTATGTCGTAGAACTTCAGTTTCTGCGGCATGATGTTACAAAATTAGATATTTATAAGCTTTTCGTGAAAAATAGAATGCTGGATATAATTTACCATGAATATTAGATATATTATAAAAAGAATAACCTCTGATTTTTCTTTAAATAATTCATATAAATATATCGAGGAATTACAGAAAAGCGAAAATTTCAATAAATTTTTGGATAGGCCTTATATCTACTTATTATATTCTCGCGATATCTCGGCCACCACCTAGGCGCCTCGCCCTCAGCCACGTATTCGATCATCTCAAGTTCGCCCTAATCTCTTCGATTTTTGCACCCCTCCGACGTTCAACGCGCAATCTGTCCCGCCGTGATGTACACATCCTCTGCGAACTCCACTCCCTCGAGCATCCCTTGTCTTAACGCTAACTCCACTCCGACGATCTTAACAACGTCGAGCCGGCTTTCCGCCCCCATTACTCCCTTCACCCCTCTGCTATTTTGACGCCACTCCTAAACTCTGACGTTGCGCCTAAGGCGTTTAGCATCGCCGCGTTTCGAGAAAGTTGAAACCTCGTGGAGCGCAAGGGTATAGCCGCGCGGTTGTAGGTCGTTGTTAGGCTCGAGGAAGGCAATAAGGCCATGGGATCGAGGAAAGCCGCTACGCCGAATTCGAAGACGCAGAGGGAAGAGGCCGAGACGCAGGCGTAAACTTCCTCCGCCTCGCGATACGGTTAGGATTGCCGCCGATGAAGTGGGCGGTCCCAAGTGTCGTCGCAAACCCCCTCTAGGCACGACTTGAAACTCCATATCTGGCTGAAAGTGCTACGTACGAAGCCAACTTGCGGTATATATTCAGCATTTCATCGGAGACCTCTAGCCGAATCGGCCGTTGTTAAACATACAAGTCCCTGGGGACAACTCCAGTCAAGGGATACTGGACTGTCTTGGGTGTTGCAGCGGGCTCGGCCAGCTTCTTGGTTTCGTGCAACGCCTTAAACCGTGAAGCGAGCCCTCAGAAAACGCCGCTTCGGCCGTAGGTAGGTGAGGGGAGGGCGCCCATCGCATAGCTCCTGGCTCCGAGCCCCAAGAGTTGGCGGCCTTGCAAGGCTAAAAACGGGCTTCGCCCCTCGCTATGTGCTCCCTTAAAGCGCTTGCGAGCAACTTGGCGACTCTGAGGGGCTCCGGCTTTTTGCCGTATTTTCTCGTAAGCAGCGCAGCCTTGAAGGCATCTTTGGGGGAAAGCCCCCATGCCCTTACGTACACACGTCCGCCGTCCGGATAGACGAATTCAATAGGCTTGCCCAACTTCGAGATATATTCCCATCTATTTCGCCAGTCCGGAAATAACTTACTTATAGCAGCCTTGACGTCGCCCTCGGGCCTTTCGAATATATAACACGCGGTGGGCAACCCGGCGTTTATCCATATGCTCTCTCCATCTATCCAGTTATAGTATGAAACTATACAGCCGTCTAACATAACCATGTGAACGTCAGGCCTCTTGAGCTTTCTGATAATAGACAAGGTCGCATCTGTGCCGTCCGTGCCGCCGAGAGTGGCGTTGCCGTAGGCCACGGCCTCCATGTATCCGTCGCGCCGCATGAGCACGCCCGCGTAGACGGAGCGCCCATCGGCCAACTTAAAGCTTTCTGCTATTCCCACGACTCTGAAGTTCTTCTGCAGCCAGCTCATCTCAGATATACTCTAAACACGTCGTCAACTCTCCTTATAGCTCTCCTCGTGCACATGAGGGCGCATGCCCCACAACCGACGCATGAGCTAAGCAAGACTGGGACTCCGTCCCTCCCAAGCACCAGCGAATCGCAGCCGGTTATGAAACAATCGCCGCATTTATCGCAGAGATCCGGCTCCACGACATATTGCCCCATAAACAACGATTTGCTGTACCCGACGTATTTCTTAGTTAGTAGCTCACAAGGATCGCCCTCTGAGCTTAGGTCGATTAGATGTCCACCCATATCGATTAAGGACTTATCGGCTTTTTTGGATATGACTATGACGGGACCCGCCTTATAGCCGCCTTTTAGGATGCCCTTGGCTATAGCAGTCGACGGTATCGGGTGAGTAGCCACTGAGATCACGTCGGTCAATATCCTGGGCATTGCGTAGGTGGGGAGCACCTGGAAATCGCGGGCCTCTTGGGTCGGGGCTGTCGGGCATATGTCGGATACGATAATGGGCGTATCCATACGCAACTTGAACATATTGTACAAACAAGCGAAAAGAGGGAGGTACGCCTTGTCGGGGGAAAACTCCATACAATTTATCCAACGATTCGGCTTGAGGTAGTTCTTGTTGAAAGTGGAGACTCTGAAGGGCCTAGCTGGGGGCACCTCGCCCTCGTAGCCCACGGGCATCTGCGCGCTCTCGGATAGATCTATTGCGGCCTCCACGTCGTCCAGACAAGGCAATCCTTCAGGGCACGGCGATAGGAGCAAAGCCCCCCATACGCCTATCCTCTTCACCGCATATATCCATTCCCTATCGAAATCGCCTATGGCCAACGCCCTCCTAAACGTTATAGAGAGCCCATAGGCAATGCCCAACGCCTCTAAATCGCCGAACTCCTCTCCCCTTATTATGAACTCTATCACGGCCTAATCAGCCTAAGCCGAAGCGCCACTTTCTTAAGCGCCTCTTTCTCTCTGGGAAAATCGTCGAGGGGCCTCGGCCCATTCTCCTTGACCCATAGACAGTTTTCCGAGAGGTAAATATTACTGCTCTTTAAATCAAGCACTAAGGGAAACATCTTACACGCAAGGGGCTTCTTATCGTGGATAGTACATTTCCTGCTCTTTTTATCAAAAAAAGGACACCATCCTCTCAACACCCATCTATATATCCTTACGCCGTTGAACTCGCCCAACTCGCGGAACTCGAGCGCAAGGCCCCTCCTCGAGGCCTCCTCCCTCAGCTTGATCAATTCGTCGTAGAACACGGTCGGGTTTTGATCCTCGGATTCGAAATAACAACAATCCGCCGGACACCCCACTGGGCACTCGAAGGACACTTGCGGACGCTCGTGATCGGTTTAAAACTAATTCCTGCATCCAAAAGCTCGGGCGAGAAAGGAGCTACGCCATTCACTCCTCGATAGAACATAGATATAAGTAAAATAAAATATCTATATAAGTAAATAAGCTTATATCAAGGCTCTATCATATAGGCAAGGATTTTTTCTACATTCTTGGAGTGATATAATTAATTTTTAAGTTTTGTAATCTCTCATTACCAAGAGAAAAATAACTTTCTAATTATTTGGAGAAAACTTTAAATCTAAGAAAAAACACGTAAGACATGTCGAAGAAGAAAGAGGAGAAGAAGAAAGAAGAGAAGAAGTAACACGGCGCCTCGCGTAAATTACAAGTCTTCTTTTCCTCCACCGCCAATTTTTATAAATGGGCCTCCATCCCTCACACATGCCCAAGGTCATCGACATCGGCAGAATAGTGGTCAAGGTCCTGGGCAGAGAAGCGGGCAGAAAAGCCGTCGTGATAGACATCGTCGACGACAATTACGTGGTCATAACCGGCCCGAAGAGCCTCACAGGGGTTAGGAGGAGGAGGGTCAACGTGAACCACATAGAGCCGACCGACAAGAAAATAGACGTCAAGCGCGGGGCCGGCGATGATGAGGTCCTCAAGGCCATAGAGGCCGCCGGCTTGAGCCAGTACATGAAGGAGAGGGTGAAACCAAAATTCGAGGGGGTTCTATCGGAGCTTTGATGTGTCTGTTTGTAGCAGAGATATTTACGTAAAAGTTCCGAACGAGACGACGAATCCCGAATGGGGCCGCTCGCCGCATGAGAGGCCGGTCGAGGAGCACATAAGGTATTCCTTCGTGGTTTTGGATAAGCCCAGAGGCCCCTCCAGCCACGAAGTTGTGGCTTGGCTCAAGAGAATACTAGGCGTTGAGGTGGCAGGGCACTCGGGCACGCTGGACCCCAACGTCTCGGGGGTCTTGCCCGTGGCGGTGGCCGAGGGCACCAAGGCGCTTATGGCCTTGTCCAGGGCCGATAAGGTATACATAGCAGTGGCTAAATTCCACGGCGACGTGGACGAGGAGAGGCTTAGGTCCGTGCTGGCGCAGTTCACTGGCGAGATATACCAGAGACCCCCCTTGAGATCCGCCGTTAAGAGGCAACTGCGCACGAGGCGCGTGTACTCCCTGGAGCTACTGGAGCTAGACGGAAGATACGCCGTTTTGAAAATGCACGTCGAGGCCGGCACCTACGCCAGGAAGTTAATACACGATATAGGCGAAGTGTTGGGAGTGAGCGCCAATATGAGGGAGCTCAGGAGGATCGCTGTTGCGTGTTTCGATGAGAGGGAGGCAGTCACTCTACAGGACGTAGCCGATGCTGTATATATATGGAGAAAATACGGAGACGACACGACGTTGAGGCAAGTAATGAGGCCCATAGAGGAGATAGCCAGGGGGATTGTGAAGATATGGATCAAGGACGGGGCGGTCGACGCGATATGTCACGGAGCCCCGCTCGCGGCTCCCGGCGTCGTCAAGTTCGAGACTCCGTTTAACAAGGGCGATATAATAGCCTACTTCACGCTGAAGAACGAGCTAGTGGCTCTCGGCAAGGCCTTGGTGTCCAGCGATGAGCTGAGGGACATGAACAAGGGCCTAGTGGCCCGGACGGACAGAGTCTTGATGAAGTCGGGCACATATCCCGCTGCCTGGAAAGAGAAAAAACGTTTAAACAAGAAGAGTGACGAAGAACGTGGACATACCGGTTAGACGTTTAGTTATAGATGCTGCTATACCGACCAAGGACATCTCCATAGTCGACGTGGCTAGATCCCTCTATGGAGTGCAAGGAGTCAAGGCCGTCAGAGTAACCGTCGACGACGTAGACGTGGACGTGCTTGGCTTGATGATAGTCGTGGAGGGCGAGGGCATTGACGTAGATGAAATACAAGAGGCCATAGAGAAAGTAGGAGGCGTTATCCACTCGCTCGACGAGGTAGTTGTAGGCGACTACATCCCCTGTATGCAAGAGGGCGCAGAATGAGATACCTGGTCCTAGGACTCCTCGACGGCATAATCACAGCCGTAGGCCTCACTTCTGGCATAATGCTGAAAGGAGGCGAGATAAGCCTATACGACGCGGCGTCTATAGCCGTGGTGGTGGCCGGGATAAACGCGCTTACTAGCTTCGTCGCTGAGTATTCGCACCAAAGGGCCTCCCTTAGGGATCTGGAGTACAAGATATCTCTGAGATCCACGGGCAGGATCCTCAAGACGTTGGTCCATAAAAGGGCCTTGATTAGCTCGTTGCGCTCATCGTTTATAATGTTCATCTCGTCCTTAATCGGCGCCTTCTCGATTCTAATTCCGACGTCTATAAAAGCCGTGTTTGGGCTATACGCTTTGGCTGCAGTTGTCTTGGCAACGTCCTTTGCGCTATCTAAAACGCCGGTTGACTTCGGCGAATGGCTCCTCATGATCGGTCTATCGGCCTTATTAGGACTCGCCGTAGGCTTGTTGTTCCCGCTCGGCGTGTAGTATTTTAAACAAACAAGGGGGTTTGGCCATGTCGACGCTACCGATCGAGTACGTTAGAATGAGCCGCATGTTCCGGGAGGTCATCGAGGACAAGGAGATAATATCTTTCGAGGTCCCCATGCATAAGTTCTTCGCGAGGAACGAGTTATTGTACCTCTCCGCAGTGCTCGAGTACGATATCAGAAAACTCGAGAACATGGTCTCCGATATGAAGTACGGAAGAGTTGCCGTCGAGAAGATGTGGGCCATACGCCTAGACGCGGACATGTTCAGGGAGTCCAAAAAGGTCCTGCTCCCCGATTTGTCGTCCAACCAGATAGACGGAAACGTGGAGGAGGTGGAGGGCGGCCATATAGTGAACATCCACGTGAATGGGCTGAAGGACTTGGTCCGTGTAGCCGTCTTCAATAAACAGAGCTACAAGGACATCGTGATAGTGAGGCGAAGCCCGTTGCCCGCCCTGGTCAGATACGCAGCGTTTATATGACTACCAACTCTACCTCTACGCTTCTGCCTACAGAGATAAGGCCGAGCGGCAGCTTGAGCCTCCCCGCGCCCCCCTCTTCGGTCCTTATGACTATGCCCTCTCCGAGTATATGTTCGACAGCCTCACGAAACTCGGCACGCACGGCCACGGCCCTGATACGCGTCCTCGCCTCGTCGAGTAGTCTTGAATAAATTCTGGGATATTGGGCCAAGAGCTCCCCATCGTCGAGTATCGCAAAGTCGTAGTCCCGACGCGCGGGGTGGCCGACTAGTTCGGAGTGTTTTTCTCCATATCTATCAACATACTCCTCGACGCCCCAGTTGTACTTCACCCATTCCAGCTTGATGTAGAGCGGGTTCAAGCCGGCCCTATATAACGATAAGGCCAGCGCCCTTAACAAGGGCGTTTTGCCCCGCCCGCCTAGAACGTATACCAATCTACCCGCCAATACGTTGGACATGGCCAGCGCGAGCTCGGGCGAGCTCAAGGGGAGGCTCTCTATTGGCAACTCCTCGCCGAGCATATGACAAGGCGACCTTTAGCTAATTAGGGCTTTAAACGAAATTATCCAATTCGTCTAAGTATACTTCTCTCTTTCTTTTTATTGAAATTTCAGCAGCATCGGAGAGCTTTATAGAATATATTATATCTTCGCTGGGGACTATGTAGCCGCCCTTGCCCGCGACTGCCTTGAGGAACTCCCTGTCTTGAACAAAAAGCGGCTCCTCGCCCGTCAGCCTCGGGCTCCATACAGCGTCGCGCCCGAAAAACGTAAGCGAGTCGGTCGAGAAGTCCACGTGGGCCATGCCGTCAGTGCCGACGACCTCGAACCTCCTGAACTTATAAGAGGGGGTCCAACTAGATTCATAAAACGAGGAGAATTTATCGCCTCTCGTGAATATCTGGGCGTGCGCCACGTAGCCGCCCTCCAATAGACCATAGGCGGAGACCGAGAAGGCCTTATTGCCGGTGACGTAGAGGGTTAGATCGAAGTCATGTAAGGCCAAGTCCTTGATCACGCCGACGTCCCCCACGCGCTGGGGCCTCGGCGACGTGCGCCGGCTATACACGGATACCACGTCGCCTAGTTTATGCAAGCCCTCCTTGAGGTATCTAACTGCTGGGTGGAAACGGAGCACGTAGCCAGTGGTAACGACGACTCCGCGCGATTTATCGAGGAGCTCTATGGTCTGTACATAGTTCTCCGCGAACGGCTTTTCCACCAACAACGAGATTCCGGCGGATAGCAAGAGCGAGGCGTGTTCGTAGTGCATCTTAGTGGGAGTGGCGATCACGGCTGCATCGACGTTGGCCTTGATGACGTCCTCGATGGACCTCAACGGCTTTGCGCCGTATACCTTCTCGGCCCATTTGAGCCTCCCCTCATCTATATCGACAGCGTAGAGCTCATCGACGAGGCCCTCCGTCGATAAAAGCTTGAAGACCCTTACGTGGTTCTTCCCCCACCCTCCGATGCCTACAACGGCTACTCTCAACATCGCATACGCCTTTATCCAATTATTTATAGATCTTGGCTTGGGGGAAGCGGCGGGGTATCTCCTCGGCTAAATACGAGTAAAGCCTCTGCACAAGCCCCCGGGCCTCATCGCAAGTCTCGGCGCTGCCGTAGATGTGTATCTCCTCCAAGGGAGCTCCCGTCTCATGGCCTTTGGGGTGGCTCTTGACGTAGGCTCTCTCGTCTATCCTCATGGCCTCCTTTATTAACGGCGATAAGTCGGCCTCCGGCACGCCCAACACGTAGAATGAATCCTCGGCGAAGCATAGGCGAGGCCCCCTTTCCCTCAATAATGGCTCCACTTGCTCCTCGAAGATGGCCTCCATCTCTCTGGGAACACCGGGAAGAATTACCACTATTTTGCTATTATACTCGAACCATATGCCAGGAGCTACGCCGACTGAATTATACAACGGCCTAGCGCCTTTGGGTATATACGCCATTTTGAGGCGTTCGGGAGTCGCCGAGTAGCCCCTCTGTCTGTACTTCTCGAGCACCCACTCCCTCGCGGTCTCGTCCAACACGGCCTCGACGCCTAATGCCTTGGCGACGGCGAAGTTCGTTATGTCGTCGGGCGTTGGGCCGAGACCTCCCGTGGAGATCACCAAGTCGGCCCTCGATAAGGCCTCCTTGAAGGCGGCCACGATACAGTCCTCCTCGTCGGGCACAACCAAGATCCTCCTCACTAGATACCCCAGATAGGTCAGCTTACGGGCTAGCCATGCTGCGTTCGTGTTAACGACTCTCCCTATCAACAACTCGTTGCCTATGGATACTATCCAGGCTATATGCACTATCCTAGACTTCGGCCTATTTTTAAAGTGAATACGAGATGACATGGAGTTCCCGGACGTGGAGCTGGAAGCCCACACGGGGGAGCGCATAAGCCCAAGCCGTTACGAGAGAGCGATCGTTTACTTCTTCCCAAAGGCGTTTACCTCCGGTTGCACTAGAGAGGCCATTAGGTTCAACGAGCTCTACGACGAATTCAAGGCACTGGGGTTTGAGATCTTCGGCGTGTCCGTCGACGGCGTCGAGACGCTCAAGAAATTCGCCGAGAAGTACGGGCTCAAGTTCAAGCTGCTTAGCGATAAGGGTGGAGGATTAGCCAAAAGGCTCGGCATATTGAGGCCCTCGGGGACCGCGGAGAGGGTCACGTATGTCCTTAGATCCGGCTCCGTAGTCGAGCTGATAAGAGGCCTCAAGAGCGCGGACCAACACGCCGATAAAGCTTTAGAGGCGGCGAGGAGGCTCTAGGAGATGATGTTACCACGCAGGCCCGAGATCGGTGATCTATGACCTGCCGGCTGAGAACAACTCGAAGAACTTATCTCGTATATACGGCGTATCCAACGTCAAGGAGCCCATAACCACTAGGTGATCCGTTCTGGGGACGACCTCGCCGATCACGGCCGCCTCTATGCCGGCCCTCTCCAGACGCCGTAGGGCCCCCTCCAGCCCCTCCTTAGGCACGGCGGCTAACAAGACGCCGGAGCTCAAGGTCGATAGGGGATCTAGCCCGACCGCTGAGCACAACGCGGCGGCTTCGCGGCTTACTTTCACCGAGCCGGGGTAAACTCTTATAGTGACGCCGGATGCGTACGCCATCTCGGCCAAGCCGGCCAACACGCCGCCCTCCGTGGGGTCGTGCATGGCGTTGGCTATGTCGGATAGGAGGAGTGCCTCTTTGACCACCGACACTTGCCTTATAAAGCCCGCGGCCTTCTCCAATATCTCGTCGGGTATCCCCGAGGCCCTGAGCCTATCTCTAAAATCCGTGGCCAATATGGCGGCGGCCTCAAGCGCTGCGCTCTTGGTCATCACCACCGCGTCCCCGGCCTTGGCCCCTCCCGTTGTCACGTATCTATCGCCCTCGCCGATAGCGGCCATGACGACTAACGGCCTCTCCACGGCCGTCGTCACTTCGGTGTGGCCTCCCACGATGGCCGCGCCTAGTTCCCTCGCCGCGGCGTCCATTTGGCTCGTGATCTCGTCCAAGACCTCCTCGTCAGCATCGGGGGATAGGAATATAGTGGGCAACAACCACCTGGGCCTCATGCCTCTCGTGGCTATATCGTTGGATACCACGTGCACTGCAAGCCATCCCAAGAGCTTCACAGATCCCGATACGGGGTCCACGTGTACGGCCATGTAGGGCTTTCCCGTTCTGATAATCGCCGCGTCTTCGCCTAAGCTTGGGCCTAGGAGGACTGCGGGGTCATAGGAGCCGGTCCTAGGCCAGACGTAACGCCTTATTACCTCCAATGGGGGTTTGCCGATCTTCATCTGCCCTCGAGCACCCTCGACAACCCCTCAGCTATCTTGGCCAAGGTCCTCTTGCCCTCGTCGTCTAGCTTATCCAAGTTCTCTACTAGGAAGTTATATAAGTTCTCAAACGCCAACACGGCCTCCTTGACGTAGTCGGAGCTTATGCCCAACAACCTCTTGCCCTCCTCGGTCAACTCGTAGTACTTTCTCGGGCCCTCGATTTTAGCCACGCGGATAAGCCCCTCTGCCTCCAACTGGGCGAGGGCTGGATATATGGAGCCGGGCGATGGGCGCCAGAAGCCCCACGTCATGCGCTCTACCTCCTCCGCTATCTGCGAGCCCGTCAACGGGCTACGCGATGCGAGTATCCTAAGTATCACGTACCTCAACCCCCTCCTCTTGATAAACATAGGAGGCCCCTCAGCCCACCAATGCCTTCTGCGCCACTCCATTTCGAAATCGTTATCGGAAATTTTAAACGTTTCGAAAACCAAGCCTAGCGAGCACTTCGGCGAGCGCCATATCCCGGTTTTCCCTAGATAGCACAATTACGTCGATGCCCCATCTTTTGACCACGTCTATGTACCTCAAGTGGACCACAGCCAGCGCCTTAGGCGCTCTAAGCAGCGCCGACTTCGCGTCGTCTAGAAACGAAGGACACTTGGCCTCCATAGGGCCTATTTCGTCCACTATTAGGAGATCCACGCCGCTGGCGTCTAGAAGCGATTTCATAAAACCGCAAGCGTTTAGGTCCACGGCGTATTTGCCGACTCTAGGCATCCCCTCGCCTACTCTGGCCAGCGGCATTTTACGCCTGTCTCTAAAGCTGACGACATCGAACCCAACTCTGGCACCTCCCTCCCTTACCTCGAGCGTCACGAAACCGCCTATAACCGCTCCGTTAGCCCTCACGATATCGGCAACCTTGAAGGCAAGCGTGGTCTTGCCCACGCCCGGAGGTCCCGAAATACCCACCCTCACGAGGACATCTTGGTGTCGATTAAAAGAAATCAGCCCTTTCACGCATCGTCATCGATCGGCTTCGTCCAGCCTCTTCATATATGAGGTGAAATTATACGATGATGAGCACAACCTAAAAGCGATGATTGCTGGAGTGGCCAGGGCTGATTACTTCTGCGACTGTCTCCCTAACATCTTGAGCAACTCGAAGACGACGCCGAGCCCCCTCTGCACGTCGGGATCGCTCAACATACCGAGGAGGCCCCAGATCCCTTTCACCGGCTTGGGGTTAGCCACGGCGTCCGGCCTAGCGTTCTTGCCGAGCCTCACTATCAGTTCTTGCATCACGGCCTTCGTGTTGATTATATCGGACGCCTCCAGCTTCGACATGGCGCCGAGCGTTCCGTCCACCCCTATAGACAAGAGGCGGAACACGGCGGGGTCTTGGAATAAATAGTGGATGAGCTCCTCGAACCGGTTGACCACTAACATTAAGGCATCGATTACGCCGCTCCTCTTGAGCTCTATCAGCTGGTCCACGAGGCCCTTGAGCTCGTCCGCGTGCTCGGCCAGAGTCTTCAACAACTCCGCCAGTTTCTCCTCGGTTTGAGGCGTCGTCTGGGCGCTCATATTGTCGTCGCTAGCCATGTCTTGTAGAACAAGTCCTTTATTAGCTTGCCCAGCGGCGACTTCAGTATACTGTAGCAGCTGCCCATCCAAGCGGCTTTGTTGTTAGCCAAGTCGAGTTTCATATCGCAGTTGAACATCATGCCGAACTCGCCGTAATCCAAGGCGCAAGTCATGGCGTTTATCTGCACCGGATCCACAGGCTCTCCCAGTATCTCCCCTGCGATCACGTTGGCGCTAGCCATGGCCGTGAAGTGCACGGGCACCCCAGCCGTGGGGAGCCCTATCGCCGGCATGGAGTGCTCGCCGGGTAGGTACACGTCGTCGTACTTAACGCTCCTGCCTGTGAGCACGTCGATAGGCGTCCAGACGCCGTTGGGGAGCTTAGCGGCCAGCGGCGTGTCCTCGAAGGGCTTGGGCAGCCTAGAGGGGGGCACTACTATGAGCAGATCGTACTTAATCTTCTCGCTGCCCACTGTCACCGTCTTGCCCTTCTCGTCCACGGGCCCTGGCTGGGTAACGCCGCCTATGTATTTTATGTTCTTAGCGGCTAAGGCCTCCTCAGTTATCTTGACCGCCTCCGGGCCTAGGGGCTCAATGGGACGCTTGAACGGATGTATTAAGGTTATATCAATCTTATCCCTTATGTTCCTCTTTCTGAATATAGCGTCGAGTTGTCCCGCGATCTCAAATGGGTAAACTCCACATCTATAGACGGGCTCCGGCGTGTACACGACTACGCTACCGCCTTTGAAATTCATCAACGCCTCCTTGAGCTTCAAGGCGCCGTCTAGGGTGTAGTTGTGGTTCCCCACGCCTAGGTTGTAGGAATTGAAATCGAAGCTAGTCCCAAGGCTGGCCAATAAGTAGTCGTACTGGAACTTGCCTTGATCCGTCTCGACGACTCTATTATCGGGATCCACCTTCTTTACGACGGCCTTAACCGTCTTAACGCCTCTATACACAAACCTGGACAAAGGTAACATGGCTTGTTGGGGCGAGATATCGCCAAGCGCTATGTTGACCAATAACGGCGGTAGCAGGTAATAATCGGTATCGCTTACAAGCGTTACCTCCACATCGGCGCGGCCTCGGACCCTCTCCGCGATCCTCTTAGCGGCGACAACGCCGCCGACGCCGCCGCCGAGGACCAACACTCTTTTAGGCATGAAACTTAAGTGAAACCATTTACATTAAAAAGTTCTCCTGAATCTATTTCCAATTTCCCGAAAAGGATTACGCTTCTACTTTGATCTTCTTGCTGAGAACATCCACAATTTTGCTCTTGATTTCTTCGAAGTGCTTCGGGAGATCCTCGGGGGCGAGCCCGCGTTGTAAATACCTCGAGAATCTCCTCTTGTACTCCTCCTCGTTGTTAGACCTCAGCTCCTTGGCGTATTCGGCTATATGGACGCCCGAGATCCTCTCCTCCTCGGGCAATACCTCCTCGTCGTGGGGTACCTCCAACCCCGCGTCCACAGCGCCTTTGAGCACGGCGAACACTCTGGATTGAGGCGTCGGTCTGTGTAGGCCTATGTCCAATATAGCCTTTCTCACGCCCTCGGCCAAGGCCTTGTACCCTACGACGAGGCCCAACAAGTAGGCTGTTGCCGTGTTGTTCTCATCGCCCTTCCAGCCGAACTTGACGAGGTATCTGGTATCAAGGCCTATAACCGTCTCATCGCCTTGAGGCTTGGCCACGACTATTTGGGCTATGATGTATTTGTTAGTCTTCCTGACAACGAGCCTCGGTAGTCTACTCTTTATCATTTTTCTGCGCTTGCGGTAATTAGTTACGCCCATTCGGCGCCTTCCGAACGGGACCTTGTATCTGCCGGATCTCGCCATGGCTTTACCTCAGCTTTTCTCTAGTCAAGTTGTGCTCGTTTATATACGTCTTCAAGTGTCTGAGGTCGCGGAAATAGTTGCCCTTGACCATCCTGTAGAGCATGCGCCAAGTAGCCGGTTCGATGAGCCCCTTCCGCTTAAGGGTATTGAGAAACCTCCTTAGCGATCTCACTTTGTTCTTCCAAGCCTCCTCCTCATCGAGCCTAGGCCCCTTTCTGCTCCCGCGGCCTCTCCTACGCCCGGCCTTCTTCTTCGAATGCCTCTCTCTCCACCGCCCTCTGCTCACTCCCTTCTTGTGTTCAGCCCATATGAGACCCTCGTCTATTAACGCCTTCACGTCCTCCCTCGCGATGACGTCCGCTATCCTGTCTTGGGCCTCAAGCGATATCCGGACTCGGCTCTCGCCAACGCCGAGGACGTCCGCGGCGAGCCTCTTTACGTCGACCATGGCCCGCTACTGCGTAGTCGATTTATCTTTTTCCTCGGTCTGCGTCTGGGGGGTTTTGCTCTCGCGCTCCAAGATCTCAAGAACCCTCTTGCCCGGGTTCAATACGTAGAACCCCCGTTCAGCGGCCTTCTTCACGATCTCCACCCTCTTCCTCAAGCCGACGCTTGCGGCTATCCTCACGGCGTATACCTTGGGATCGAGACCGTCGAGGTCCTCCGGCCTATAGACCAAGGCCTCGGCAAAACCGCTCGGGTGTAGCCCCCTCGCCAACGCCGGCTTTCTGTAGCCCGTCTTGACTTTAGGGGGATAGCCTTTGCGTTGTTGTCTGATCTTGCTATCTAAACTCCTCGGCTTCCTCCACCCTGAGTCCTCTATACGCACGTAGCGCCACTGGTCTATCCTGACGAATTCGGGCATCCTCCTCTTCATCTCCAGTCTGAGCCTCAGAGCAACCTCGAGCTCAGTCGACAACTCTCTTCTTGGGCGTGACACGCCCTCTCGCTATGTGGGGTTTTTTAAATTTCTTATACGTTAAAAAACCTCGAATTATGTGCCATATGGACGTCGAGATAGGCGGAGTCAAGGTGAGGTTTGTCTCGTGGCCCGAGGCGATCGAGATGTCCGAGGCCCTTGGGAGGAGGATACTAGAAAGCGGGTTTAAGCCGGAGGTAATCCTAGCTATATCGCGGGGCGGGCTCGTGCCCGCGAGGATAATCAGCGACGTCCTCGATGTAGATAACATAGTGACCGTCGCGGTCAAGTACTGGGCCGTCGCGGAGAGGAGGGCCGAGAGACCTATACTATACCACGGAGTCGAGCCGAGCGTGATAGGAGGCAGGAAAGTGCTCGTCGTGGACGAGGTGGCCGACACGGGGGCCACTTTGAAGTTAATAGCGGACCTCCTCAACGTTATGGGCGTAGCGGAGGCCAAGACGGCCGTGCTGCACGTGAAGTCCACGAGCGGATTTACGCCCGACTTCTACGCAGAGAGAGTGGCCGAATGGGTGTGGATATCTTATCCGTGGAGCCGATGGGAGGACTTCAGAGAGTTCAAGAAGAGGGGCCACGATATCTCCAAATACGTAGAGAAAATCTGCGTCTGAATAACGCGGATAGCAGAGCACGATCTCCGCCTAAGCCGAGGGGCGGCTCGGCGCACAGGTCGAGGCCGCTAAAGGCCGTAGACCTCGGCGCGCCGATTTACGCGCAAGGCAGATCACGACTTCTCGACCGCTTCCTCGTAGCCGCAGTTGGGGCAGTAAAGCCTCTCGACTACTTTATAGACGCCGTCTTGTATCCTCGCCGACCTCTCGACGACCTTGAGCCTCGAAAAGCAACGAGGGCAGGTGTGCTCCGTAGGCCTATAGACGCCCGCCGATGCCAAGACCCGCCTCACCTCATAGGTGGAGAGGCCGAAGGTCTTCCCGATATCTCTAAGGGAGGCGCCGTTCTCCCTCATCTCCACTATTTTGTAAACGACGTTGGACGGCAACCTCTCCGCCACGTTGGTGATCTTCCCGGCCCTCTTGGCCCTCTCTAGCGCTGCTTTAGTCCGCTGTCTAATGAACTCGCGCTCCATCGCCGCCACGAAGGCCAAGACCGCTCTCAGAAACTGGCGATACATGCCGTCCACGGTCTGTAGCGCTTGTTCCCTCTCCGATGCGGAGACGATCACTAGCCCCAAGCCGTTCTCCACCACGTCCAGCAGGCGGAAGAGCTCTTGGAAAGACCTGACGAGCCTGGACACCTCGTAGACTAGGAGGACTTTGGGATGAGGCTCGATTTTGCCCACCTCTTCCATGAGCTGTTTAAACGCAGGCCTCTCCCAAGGCTCAATGGCGCCCGAAACTCCCACGTCTACGTAGTGGCGAAGGATAGTAATGCCGTGGGAGGAGGCCCATTTCTCCAAGTATTCGCGTTGGTTCTCGGGGTCTTGGTCCTCGGTCGAGACGCGGATATACGTCACCGCGGGGATCACTGAGGGCGAGGCGACATGGTTTTTAGGAATTACGCGGTATCACCAGTGCGGGTGGCCGGCGTAGATCTCGCCGTGGTACGCCCCAGCGCAATAGCGGTTATGGACGACTGCGAGCTCCTGGCCTATTTATCGGCGATGGAGCTCGAGGAGATAGTGGAGTCGTTAAGGCCGTATAGGCCTCTCGTCGTCGCCATAGATGCCCCGCTGACGAGGCCCGATGGATGGCTCAGGGATGTCGAGAGGGAGCTCCGCAAGATGGGCTACAAGCTGCTCCCGCCCTTATTGGGGCCTATGGCGAAGCTGACAGAGAGAGGCATTAAGCTGGCCCAGATGCTCGGGAACGCCATCGAGGTGCACCCGAGGACGTCCATGAGGGCTATGGGGCTCGATCCGCGGAGTTTAAGGGATAAGTACAAGCCTCCCACTAGGGATCACCTAGACGCCGTGGTGGCCGCGCTCACGGCGCTGGCCTACTTACGCGGCCTCTACAAGGCCATAGGACCCTTTGTATTGCCCCTCGAGGACCCCTGCAAGGGCTAAACTACAGGGACAGAGGAGTTCTAGTACGCGTACGCCAAGAGGACCCCGCCGGTTCTCCTCTCCTTCGCCTCCACGTGGGACATGACGCCGTGTGGCGTCGAGATGACCAACACGCCTATTTGCCTCGCGGGCAAGAACTTCTGTTCCCAAAGCGTTATCTCCCTCCACTTCACCGAATAACGCGGCTTGATCGGGCCTATGTCGTTGATCTTGCCCAAGAGCTTGACTATGTACTTACCCCCTCTGCCGTCGTCGATATATTCTATCTCTCCTATGTACCCGCTCCTCTGGAGGACTCTGAGAGTGTAATAGACTAGTTTGCTCACGGGCCAGATGACCACTTGCCCCTTGCCTACTATCTCGGCGTTTTTTATCGCTATGAGCGCATTCGAGAGCACGTCCAAGAGCATGACGACATCGCTAAGGTCGTGTTTTTAAATTTAATAGTAGCGGCGAAATCCGAGCTCTTCGGCGACTTCCCTAAAACAACGTCTGCACAATATTAGGCCGTATTTACGTATAATAGCCTCCCTTGTGCCGCATCGTTGACAACGAATAGCGCCTCTTCCGAAGCGCCTCTCCTTCGGAGGCCTAACTTTGCCCATCGCTCGCTGTTGTGGGGGCACTATTAAAGTTTTCCGGGATCAGCGCCCGCCATTGCGTGGCAAGGCCTCGTCACGTATAGGCGTGGGTTCAACACATCACTACTCGGAACCAAAACATCAGTACTTAAAGGATTCTTCATCGATCTAGGGGTGAAGCCACATCACCCAGAAACATTACGGCATGGGGTTAATAAATTCCCCCCGTGAAAGGCGTTAAAAATCGCCGCATGCTGGCCGTTTGCGCATTGAAAGATCTCTCGACAATGCCGGCGCATATACGACGCGGCCGGTTAGTTGTCCGCAACGTTTTTATTTTCAGCAAACGCATTCTGAGTGCCGAAATTGGTGTTCGTGACGGGAGGCGTGATGTCGAGCGTCGGGAAGGGCGTGATCACGGCCAGCATGGGCCGTATTCTGAGGGCCAGAGGCCTCGCCGTTAATGCGGTCAAGATAGATCCCTACCTCAACGTGGACGCCGGCACGATGAATCCCTATCAACACGGGGAGGTGTTCGTCACGTACGACGGCGGGGAGATCGACCTAGACTTAGGCCATTACGAGCGGTTCCTGGACGTGGAGCTCTCTAAGAGGAACAATATCACCTCGGGCCAGATATACCTCTCCGTCATCGAGAAGGAGAGGAGGGGCGAATACCTAGGCCAGACCGTCCAGCTGATACCGCACGTTACCGACGAGATAAAGAAGCGGATCCTAGAGGCGGCGAAGGGCTTCGACGTAACGCTGGTGGAAATAGGGGGCACAGTCGGCGATTATGAGCAATTGCCGTTTCTCGAAGCCGCGAGGCAGTTGAGGCTCGAGCTCGGCGAAGACGTGTTGTTCATACACGTGGCCTGGGTCCCCCTCTTGCCTACGACCGAGGAGTTCAAGACTAAGCCGCTACAACACAGCGTGGCGGAGCTCAGACGTTACGGAATACAGCCCGACGCAGTTGTGGCGCGTTCTCAGAAGCCTCTCGATAAGTCCACGGTCAAGAAGATCTCGTTATACGCCAACGTGCCCGTCTCAGCTGTATTCAACTCCTATGACGTGGACACCGTCTACAGAGTTCCTTTGATATTGGAGGAACAAGGCATGGGCGAGTTCCTCGTGGGCAAGCTCGGCCTCAAGGGCTCTAGGCCCGACTTCAGCGAGTGGAGGTCCTTCGTGGAGGCCTTGGTGAACCCGACGTACACGATTAGGGTCGGCATGTGCGGCAAATACGTGGAGCTGAAGGATTCCTACATAAGCATAGTCGAGGCGTTGAGACATGCCGGCGCGGCCATGAGAGTCGGCGTAAAGCCCGTGTGGATAAACTCGGACGAGGTGGAGAGGAGGCCGGAGCTGTTGGATCGCCTAGATGTAGAGGCCATGGTCGTCCTACCCGGTTTCGGCAAGAGAGGCACCGAGGGGATGATAGAATGTATAAGACACGCGCGCGTGAACAAGGTCCCCCTCTTGGGCATATGTTTCGGCATGCAGCTCGCTGTAGTCGAACTGGCCAGAAACGCCCTGGGACTTAGAGGCGCTAATTCGACAGAGCTGGACCCGGAAACCCCGCATCCGGTGGTACACCTCGCGCCCGAGCAGTCAGGCGTAGATAAACTGGGAGGTACTATGATACTGGGCGACAGAGAGGTCGAGATAGTGCCTAGCACTTTGGCCCATAGGCTATACGGGGCAGGGCGCACAGTAGAACGGCATAGGCATCGCTACGAGGTAAACCTCGACTACCTCGCCAGACTCCAGGAGGCCGGCCTCGTCGTATCTGGTTGGCGCACCGACATGAAGAGGGTAGAGATAATCGAGCTGAGGGACCATCCCTTCTTCGTAGCTACCCAGTTCCACCCCGAGTTCAAGAGCAGGCCCACGAGGCCTAGGCCCGTGTTCCTCGGCTTAATACAAGCCGCCGCGTTATCTGTAGGCAGAGGCCAGAAGGGCGGCGGCGGTGATCAAGACATAGGCGGCCAACATGGCGGCGCCCGGTCTCTCGCCCAGTAACAAATAGCCCCAGAGCGCTGCGAGCACGGGCTCCAACGTGGCGATCACCGAGGCTTTGGCGGCTCCGATGATCCTCACGCCTGACGAGAAGAGCCTATAGGGTATAACCGTGCAGAAGACGCCTAGATACGCCCCGAAGGCCAACGGCCTCAACACATCGCCGAGTCCGTGGAGCGCCGTATATGTAGCAAATGCCGGGGCCGTGACCGCCAACGTGTACGGCATAGCTCCCAGCGATACGTCTACATCTTCGCCTCTTTTCGAGAAGAACCGGGCTACGGCAATATATGAACCGTAAGATATGCCGGAGGACAGCCCCGCGATGAGCCCAAACGCGCCCAGAGCCCCCTGCGACGTCTCGAAGAACATCAAGGCTATGGCGGTTGAGACCAGCGCCACGGCGGCGAGATCGCCTTTGCTGGGCCTTTCGCCGAGAGCTGTCGAGATAGAGGTAGTCCATAAGGGCGCTGTGTATAACAGATACGCGGCGGGGCCGAGGCCCACCAGCGCTGCGGCCAACGGGTAGACTGCGAAGAGGACGCCCAGCAAAATACCGGAGACGACCGCGGCTTTCCCCCAGCGTCTTGTAAACATCAAGGCCACGGACGAGGCCACTAGGGATCTGAAAAAAGCCAAGACGACGTAGTTCCCGCTATACACGCTGGCCAGGCCTATAGTAGACCAGAGCGATGCCGCGGCCAATATCTCCGCAACGGCCTTTAATCTAGTATCCACCTCCTAATATCTCTGCTGTGAACGTAGGCGTATAGCGACGCCAGTGCTAACAACACGACGATTATAACTAAATATAGGGCCGATTCCACAGATGTAGGGCTCAAGGCGAAGTACACCAACGGCACCGCTATTAGGGGCTCCAACGTCACCAACATTAAAACGTAGCCGAAATACTGCATGGCCAGCCGCGATTTGGCCTCACCTTGAGGCGGATTGCCGGCCTCGTACCTCCTCCTCTTGACCTCAGTCGGCGCTTGAGGCGCAATTAGGTATATAGCGTAGACCGCTAGGAACAAAAGACCTAGGATCAACAAAAAGACTATTGTGAAGGCCACTAGATCGCTCATGTCCGCAACACCCTCGGTCTTTTTATGCATTGAGGTCCCGAGGATATTTATAAACTTGGAGATACGACGCATCATGGCTGACGTGGTGCCGATCAAGGTGTTCGGCTCTTCTACAATCGGCGTGTACATCGTGGCCAACAACAAGATAGCTTTAGTGCCCCCCGACGTCCCGGAGAAAATAGACGATGAGGTCAAAAACGTGTTGGGGAATGCCGTGATGAGGACCACCATAGCGAAGTCGCCATTGTTGGGGATCTTCATCGTCATGAACGACAACGGAATCCTAGTCCCTAACATAGCCTTAGAGGACGAGGTCAACTTGCTCAAGGGACTGGGCCTAAACCTAGGCGTGCTCCACACTAAGTATACGGCAATAGCCAACCTCATAGTGGCCAACAACAAGGCGGCCTTGATCTCGCCCATACTCGAGCCGGAAAATAGAAAGATCGTCGCGGACGTCTTGGGCGTCGAGGTCTTTGTGGACTCGATAGCTAACTCGCCGTTAGTCGGCTCCGTCGTGATTGCGAACTCCCGAGGAGCTTTGGTCGCGCCCGACGCGACCGATAACGACCTCAAGAAGCTGGAGAGATACCTAGGAGTCCATGCGGACGTGGGCACAGTCAACAGAGGTCGCTCCTTCCTGAGAGGCGGCATGGTGGCCAACGACAGAGGCGCCCTCGTGGGCTGGGAGACCACGGGCGCCGAGATAATGCGCATACTGTCTACTTTATTTAAATCGTAAGGCGCACCGGCCCTCTAAGGCAAAAACTTAATACCAACCCCCTTCTTGCGACCGTGGCCAAGGTGTACTTGGTGTCGGGCAAGGCGAAGTTGCAGAGCGGAGTCATGAAGTTCAAGCTATACGTGTCGGCAGTTAAGCCGAGGGATGCAATAGAGAAGGCCTATGAGCTAATAGGCAGCCGCCACAAGGCCAAGAGGTTCCAGGTAATCCTCGAGAAGGTGGAGGAGGTGCCGCTTGAGAAGGCCCCCGATAATCTAAAGCTACTCAGTTATATAAACCAGATCGTTGTATACTGATGTCGACGACCACGTTGACTAGGGAGGACGTGGCGAGGCTTGTAGACGAGTACCAGCTCTTGTCGGAGCTAATCGCAAGCCTACAGGCGCAGCTATCCCTCGTCAACGACTCCATAGAGGAGATCAAAACGGCCTTGGACGGCCTTAAGTCGTTAGAAGCCGAGGTCGAGCGGTACGTACACATAGGCGCTGGCGTATATCTCAAGGCCTCCGTGGAGAAGGCCGAGATTTTGACCCCCCTCGGCGCGAGTTATTACGCTTTTCTGGATAAACAGAACGCCGAGCGGATATTGAACGAGAGGCTTCAGGAGCTCAATAACGTGAAATCGAGCCTCGAATCTAACTTAGCAAAGCTAGGCGAGAGGGCCGCCCAGATCAGAGACGTCTTGGAACGGCTAGGAATACTCGGCTGATGTTCGAGAAGCTGAAGAGGACGTTTTCCAAGTTCGCGGAAACCGTAGTATCGACCGTAAAGGAGGACGCTCTGGGCGAAAAGGAGGTGTCACGGCTAGTGGACGACCTCTATTTGGAGTTAATAGAAAGCGATGTCGCCGTCGAGGTCGCCGACGCCGTGAGCTCTGCGCTGAGGTCGAAGCTCGTGGGCGTCAAGGTGCCCAGATTCGGCGATAGGGAATCCGCCGTGAAGCGCGCGATATATGAGGTGCTTCTCTCGATCCTAAACGACGTGCCCGACGCGGACCTCGAGGCCGAGGTGTTCGCCGCTTTGAAGAGCAACAAGCCGGTCGTCCTCATGTTCTTGGGCCCGAACGGATACGGCAAGACCACGACGTTGGCGAAGCTGGCGTATCTCTTCAAATCCAGAGGCCTTCAGAGCGTTTTAGCCGCAGCGGATACCTTCAGGGCCGGCGCCAAGGAGCAGTTGGAGGAGCACGGCCGAAGGCTGGACCTAAGGGTTATAGGAGGTAAGTACGGGTCGGATCCCGCGTCCGTGGCCTACGACGCAGTCCAACACGCGAGGGCCAGGGATATACCCTTAGTCCTCATAGATACGGCGGGCCGCATGCACACCGATAAGAACCTCATGGATGAGCTGTCGAAGATACAGAGAGTCGTAGAGCCCCACCTCTCCGTGTTCGTGTTCGACTCACAGCTAGGTAACGAGGCCCTCGAAATAGCTAAGCACTACAGCAAGTATGTCAGAATAGACGGGATGATAGCCACTAAGGTGGATTCTTACCCAAAGGGCGGCTCGATCCTCACGTTCCTATACGCCCTCAAGAAGCCCATCTACTACCTCGGCACGGGGCAACAATACAGCGATTTGGTCAAGTTCAAGAAGGAGGACTATGTGACCCAACTCATAGGCTATACGCCGAGTTAAGGGCCTCCAATGGCGGGAGAGTTTTTTAATACTCCGGCTGGCCGTGGCGTGGCGATCGAGGAAAAGATAAAGGAGTTCATAAGGGATATTAAATGGGTCATCTCGATAGCCGAGAAGCCGAGCTCTAAGGAGTTCAACATGGTCGTCAAGTTCCTGTTATTCCTAGCTTTTGTAGCCGGCGTAATACAATTCGTATTTTATATAGCCAATGTTTACATGACCGAATACTTAAGCGGGTCGACCGTCGCCGCCTATACGCTATCGCCGACCCAAGAAGCGGTCGCCGTGGTGTCGAGCCTTATTGTTATATTCGCAGCATTGATATACGTAACGCTCAAGCTAGGGTGATGTCGTCCCAACAATGCCCCATATATTCCGTAAGCGTGGTGGGAAGGCAAGAGTACAACGTGACCATGGTCCTCAAACTGCGTAGCGAGTCGAGCAAGCAACCGGTGTACTCAATATTAGTGCCCAAGGAGCCCTTTGGCGTTATATTCATGGAGGCCGAGTCGCTCGCGGTGGTCTACAGAGTTGTCTACGACGTGAAGCACGTGAAGGGAGTTCTCAAGGGCAAGGCGAACATAGATGAAATAGTGAAATACGTCGAGCCGAAGAAGCCGGCGATAGAAATCGACGTAAACGACGAGGTCGAGATACTAGCCGATGTGTTGAAGGGCAGCAGAGGCCGGGTGATCTCGGTGGATAAGGAGAAGGGCTTAGTGAGAGTCGAGCTTCTGGACTCGCCGTTTCCTATGCCGCTTGACTTGAAGGCGAATGAGGTCAAGGTTGTGAGGAAGGCCGGCAGGTGACGACAAAAAATAAATAGCTGCCTTAAGACCGGCGCGTGGCCAAGCGCGTGATAAATGTGCCGCTTCAAGGGGGCAAGTTTGCGCCCAATCCACAATTCCAAGAGGTGATTAAAGGAGCGGGGCTCGATCCCAATGCGGTGTCCCAGAGGGTGCAAGAGGCTCTTGAGAAATACGCGGGGCTCCCCGTATCGAAGGTGGAGCTGGAGGTAGACGAGCTCACTAAGGAGTTCTCTGTGTTGGTGAAATTACCGCCCATAGGCGACCTCTTGTTGAAGCTATTGGGCAAGGACACGGGCGCTCACGACGCCTCGAAGGAGACCATAGGCGATATGTCGATAGACACGGCGGTCCGAATAGCCGTGGCCAAATACCCCGAACTTAAGTCGAGGAGCTTGAAATCGGCCGTCAAACAAGTGTTGAGCACTTGTAAGGCCATGGGGATTACCGTAAACGGCAAGCCGGCCGCCGAGGTCATCAAGGAGGTAGACGCCGGAGTTTACGACAATATTATTAAAAAAGCCGAGGAGCACCTGGCGCCATGAGCGTAGCCGCTCTAATAAAACAAGACGCGTTGCTCAACGCCACTAAGGAGGCTTTAAGCAAAGGGAGGAGGCATAAGTTCATCGAGAGCGTCGACTTGATAGTAGTATTGAAAGACGTAGATCTCAACAAGCCGGAGAATCGCATAAACATGAACGTGCCCTTGCCCCATCCGCCGAAGCCTAACAAAGTAGCGGCCTTCGTCGCGGGCGCCTTCGAGGTTGCTGCTAAGAACGCAGGGGTCGATGCAGTGATCGGCAGAGACCAAATAGAGGCGTTGGCGGGCAAGAAGAGGGAGATCAGGAAATTGGCGAAGAGATACGACTACTTCATCGCGCCGCCCGACCTCATGCCCTTGATAGGCCGCGTGTTAGGTGCGATATTTGGGCCCAGGGGCAAGATGCCCGAAGTCGTCCCGCCCAACGTCGACGTCAAGTCGGTCGTCGATAGGCTCAAGAGGAGCGTGAGGCTCAAGATCAGGAACGAGCCCGTGGTGAAGCTCAGAGTGGGCTCCGAGGCCCAAAAGCCCGAGGAGATAGCGGCAAACATATTAGCGGTTTTGGAGGAGTTAAACGCTAAGTTCCCGTTGAGGCAACATGTGGCTAAGGTGTACGTTAAGAAGACCATGGGGCCGCCCGTCGCGCTAAGAGAGGAGCTCTTCGCGACGAGATAAGCTTTAAAAGGGCTCCCGAGAGGTGACGCGATGACGATACAGCTCGGCAGGCGTCTTTACGTCCGCGAGAGGGCGTATCCTGAGAGGAAGGCCAAGATCGTGTCCGAGCTCGAGGAGTTGGCTAAACGCTATAACTATATATTCGTCTTCGACGCCCACGAGCTTTCGGCCAGGATACTCCATGAATACCGCTTCAGGCTCAGGGGCATCGGCGTGGTTAAGGTGGCGAAACACAATTTGATGAGGATAGCGTTGAGGAAGGTATACGGCGAGATCCCGCAAGACGTGGATAAGGAACTATTCGGCGAGAGGGCGTATATATTCACCAACGAGAACCCGGCGTTGTTCGTGAAGGTCGTCGAGGCCAAGGCAGTCAGAAGGAAGGCCAAGGCGGGCGACGTAGCGCCTTATGATATAATCGCCCCTGCGGGTCCCACTAACCTCTCGCCGGGCCCGATACTAAGCAAGTTCGGCAAGCTCAAGATACCCACCAGAGTCCAAGAGGGCAAGATCTGGATCGCCAAGGATAGCACCGTCGTCAAGGCGGGCCAACAGATAACGGAGGAGATAGCCGATATATTGAGAGCGCTCGGCGTGGAGCCCGTCTACGAGAAGCTTAAGCTCATCGGTGTGATATGGAGGGGTCGTAGGTTCGTCCCGGTAGACGAGATCTCTGTGGAGCCCAAGAAGTACTTCGAGATGTTCCAACAAGCGGCATCCGCCGCGAAGAATTTGGCCATCAACGTGGTCTACCCGACGCCTGAGGTGTTGGCCGTTGTTATACCCAACGCCTACGCCAGAGCGTTGGCCTTAGCGGTCCATCTCGGCGTAATAACCAAGGACACCTTGCCCGCGTTGTTGGCCAGAGCCGTTTCCGAGGCCTCGGCCCTCGCAGCGTTAATAGCACCGAAGGCCCCACAACTTGGCTTTCAAGTGCAACAGACGCCTCAACAAACGGAGCAGGCGCCCGCGGCTGAGCAAGGCGAGGAGAAACGCGCCGAGGAGGGCGAGAAGGGGCCGAGCGAAGAGGATATCGCCAGCGGCCTGGCCTCTTTGTTCTAGAAGTGCTCCGAGTCTTCGCGCCTGGAGTCGTGAAGCTATTCGGAGAACACGCTGTTGTGTACGGGAAGCCGGCTATAGCGGCCGCGGTCGATAAGGGGGTGGAGGTGCGTTGCGAGAAAAACAATAGGACGGTGATTAGGACGGGCAAGGCCTATGTGGACTTGGAGTATCTGCACGAGGCCGGGGTTGCGAGCGCGCGAGGCCACGAGCAGTTCCTCTCTTACACGATCTCCGCGTTGAGGATCGCGGAGGGGTCCCTCGGCCCTTTGAAGGCCTTGTTCGAGATAAGGAGCGATTTCCCTCCGAGCATAGGCGCGGCCACATCGGCATCGGTGTCAGTGGGCTTGCTCAAGGCATACGCCGAGTGTTTAGGCGTGCGATTGAAGCCGGAGGAGCTGGCCAAGATGGCGCATAGGGTGGAGCTGGAAGTCCAAGGCGCAGCCTCGCCCATGGACACCGCCACGTCGGCCATAGGGGGCACGTTGAGGATAGAGACCAACCCGTTCAAGTACCGCCGGATTGAATCGTCGGTGGCAGAGTTCGTCTTGGCCTTGTTCCCGCGTAGAGGCCTCACCAAGGATATAGTGGCCGAGGTCAAGGCTCTGAAATCGCGAAGGAGGTCCGTCGACGCCGTCATGGACGCAATAGGACGTATAGTAGACGAGGCCGAGAGCTGTCTGGCCTCGGGCGATTTACTCTGCATAGGGGAATTAATGGAGATGAACAATTGGCTGCTCGGCGCTTTGGGCATCGTGGGGTACGACATAATCACGACGCTTAGGTACTTGAAACCGTACATATACGGCGGGAAGATAAGCGGGGCCGGACGCGGGGGCGTTGTCGTCTTATTGCCCAAAAGAAAAGAGGAGTTGAAGGAGGCTCTTTCCGCAATTGAGGTGCCCTTCATCGAGGTTAGAGTGGATCCTGTTGGCGCGAGGGTTATATGATGGAGTTAATCGGAGTGATAGGCCTTCTCCTAATCGCCGGGGGCTGGGCGCTTACGATAATCAGGAGGTCCCCTCCCCCTCCTCTAGACTTGACTATTGTTTACTTCACGGGCAGCGTCGTCTTGACCGTGTACGCAATCTGGGAAAGGGATCCCATCTTCACCGCGCTCAACGCGGCGTCCTCGGCCCTTTCGCTCGTAAACATCTTCAGAGCGCTACATCACAACGTTAAAGACCAGAGCTAAGTGATGACATGAGCTCGGCTAAAAGACCCATCGTGGGCGGGAGGCCTTATCACATAATGGTGGAGCCCGGCTCCATACCTCGCTACGTCCTTCTGCCGGGCGATCCGGGTAGAGTTCCTAGAATAGCGGCGAGCTGGGATGAAGGACGCGAGGTCGCGCGCAATAGGGAGTTCGTGACGTATGTGGGCAAGTACAAGGGGGTGCCCATAGCGGCCACCTCGACGGGTATAGGCTCCGGCTCCACCGCAATAGCCGTAGAGGAGCTTTTGGCCGTAGGCGCCGATACGTTTATCAGAGTGGGCACGACTGGGGCGCTTAAGCGGGAGGTCAAGATAGGCGATTTGATCATAGCGCACGCAGCGGTTAGGTGGGACGGCGCTAGTAAGTGGTACGCCCCGCCCGAATATCCAGCTGTTTCCCACTGGGAGGTCTTGAGGGCGCTTCTAGACGCCGCGGAGGCCCTCGGCGTTAGGCATCACGTGGGGATAGTCGCCTCCACAGACTCGTTCTACGTGGGGCAGGAGAGGCCGGGATATAGGGGGTTCATACCGCCGTGGACCAAGGGGCTTATAGAGACGTTGAGATCCTTAGGCGTGCTTAGCTTCGAGATGGAGACGGCGACTATCTTCACTCTAGCGTCCATATACGGCGCCAGGGCGGGCGGAGTGTACGCCGTGATAGCCAATAGGGAGGCCGACGAGTTCGCCGCGGAGGCTGGCGTCGATGAAGCGATAAGAGTCGCCAACGAGGCCGCGAGGATTCTGGCCGAAAGGGATTCTCGATGTTGATAATACGATTAATCTATATCAAAGACGTGGCCGTATTAGATGCGAGGGATCTAGTCCCATGTGGCGACGTCTTCTCGATGCGGCTCGAGGACAGGTACCTCTCTGTTTGTGGAAAGGTGTATGAGCTATCGGAGGATGTGCCTAAGTTCCGGAAGGCCGTTCTGAGAACTGCCGCAGGGGTTTACTTGGTAGACTGCGACGAGTCCATGAACTGCGTGGCGTCAAGAAGCCGCTAGCGTTAAATATCAAGTCTTAAGGAAGGCGCCGTGGACATAACAGTGGCCGTGTACAACATCTCGAGCCTCCCCAGACTTATGGAGTTCGCCAGAGTGACGTACGGCTTCGGCGTCAAGCGCTTGGCCGCCGTGAGGGTTTTCGGCTCGGCCGCGCAACAGATAGGCGATTTGTTCAAATACGCCTTCAAGATGGGAGGCGAAGTCCTAGTGCTCAACGATTTGAGGGACTTGGAGGAGGTCTTAAGGCCCGATACGATAATAGCGTTGACAAGGGCCGATAAGGGCGTGGAGCCTTTAGACAAGCCGCCTGAGGGGCGCGTCGTGATCGTGGTGAGCGGATCGGATCTGCCATTGACTCAACGCGAGCTCCCCCAAGGGGCGAGGCTAACATACGCAGTCGAGGAGGATATAGGCTCGGTGGGCCAATTGGCCGTAGCGTTATATAGACTGAGAAAAGGGCGTTAGTCGATTTTTAACTGGATCTCCTGCGGCTTCGTCTTCTTGGCCGTTATGGTCAAAACGCCGTTTTTATACGAGGCCTTGGTCGAGGACGGCTCTATCTTGAACGGCAGATATACTTTCCTGGAGTACTTGCGCTCGCCCCTGGCGCCCTCTGCCCTCAAGTAGTCGCCGTCTCTGGAGACGTAGATGGATATGTCGTTGGGCTCAAGCCCCGGCATGTCGATCTCGATCACGACATCGTCGCCCTGCTCCTTTATGTTGATCCCCTGTTCCACCGTCACCTTCCTAACTGTGCTAGTGGTAGCCTTAACCACGTCCTCGACAGTCTTCTGAAGCGCCTTCGACAACTCGTCGAACGTCTTCTTGATTTCGCTCAGAACGTCCTCGCCCATATGGACATAAGTGGAGGTCTTATAAAAGCTTAGCCGCACAGAGGAGGGAGGCGAGCGCCGTTTCGGGACGCTTCGCGATTATTTCAGAACACGATGAGGGGAACCGTGCCGTGACTAGTGCGCGCGGCCAGATACAAGCAATTTAAACCCTAAGGAGGAGGGATGGGGTATGGGCTTCGTATACCCTGACGGTATAATATCCACGGCAGGACACGTCGACGCCGGCAAGACCAGCGTGGTGTACGCCCTCTCTGGGATCTGGGTCGCCCGACATAGCGAGGAGGTGAAAAAGGCGATGACGATAAAGCTCGGCTATACGCAAATAGCCATATACGATTGCCCCGGCTCTGAGTACCCGTTATCCGACGGGCTCTTGAATAACGGGAAGTGTCCGGACGGATCGGAGCCTAAGTTGCTCCGCAAGATCTCGATAGTCGACGTGCCGGGCCACGAGGTCTTGATATCTACCATGGTCTCGGGCGCCGCCGCCGTCGACGCCGCCCTCATGGTAGTGGACGCCACGATGCCGGTGCCGCAGCCCCAAACCGCCGAGCATTTCGCGGTGCTCGACATAATAGGCGTGAGGAACATGGTGGTGGCGCAGAACAAGATCGACTTAGTGCCCAAGGAGAAGGCCTTGGAGAACTATAGGCAGATAAGGAAATTCTTGGCGGGCACTTGGGCGGAGGGCTCTCCCGTGATTCCGCTTTCCGCGTTACATAAAATAAACGTGGACGTCCTGGCGAGCTACGTGGCCAAGATAACGCCTAAGAGGGAGCCAGATCTCTCGAAGCCGGCGCGTATGGTCGTCCTCAGGAGCTTTAACGTAAACCCGCCCGGGACGCCCGCCGAGAAGCTGAAAGGCGGAGTGCTCGGCGGAACTCTCCTACAAGGCGCCATAAGGCTGGGCGACGAGGTTGAGATCAGGCCAGGGCTGAAGCTGGACAGACCGGGCGCCAAGTCGCCGTATCAGCCGCTTCTGACTAGGGTCGTCGGGATAGAGTACGGCGGCGAGAAGGCCGAGGAGGCCAGGCCAGGGGGTCTCGTCGGGATAATGACCGCTTTGGACCCGGCTTTAGCCAAGGCCGACGCGCTCGCCGGCTCCGTGGTGGGGAAGCCGGGCACTCTCCCGCCCGTTTGGTCCTCCTTGGAGCTCGAGGTGAGGGAGTTGCCAAGATCGGGCGAGAGGGCGGAGCCCATGAAGCCCAACGAGGTCGTGTTGGTCTCCGTAGGCGCGGCCACGGTGTTCGGCGTCGTCCAATCGGCTAAGAAGGATGTCGTGACCATAGCTCTAAGGAAGGCCGTCTCGGCCGAGCAAGGCGCTAAGGTGGTCATAACTAGGCAGATAAAGAACCGTTGGATAGTCAGCAATTACGGCGTTCTGAAGAGCGGACACGTGGCGTTGGAATAGTCGGCGAGATTCCACATTTCGACGAAAAGGCCTTAAACCTAATAAACGCCTCTCGGTCAACGCTGTGGAGGAGGTCATATATAAGGGCAAGAAGTTCGTCCTCGTTAGAAGGACTAGGAACGTAGGCGGTAGGGCCGCTTGGGGCGAATACTTAATACATCCCGGAGCCGTAGCCGTGCTGGCGCTTATCGACGGCAAGGCGATCCTCGTTAAGCAATATAGGCCGGCCCTGGGCGCTTGGACTCTGGAAATACCGGCAGGCACGCTGGAGCCTGGCGAGAGCCCCGAGGAGGCGGCAATTAGGGAGATGGTCGAGGAGACCGGCTATAAGCCCACGTCGTTGACCCCGTTGATAGAGTTCTACCCTACGCCGGGCGTGAGCAACGAGTACATAAGGGTTTACTTAGCCAAGGGTTTGGAGCACGTAGGCGTGAGCGATAGGGATCTCGAGGAGGAGGACATGGAGGTGCTCAAGATACCGGTACGGGAGGTCCTTAAGATGATAGAAACTGGCGAGGTGAAAGACGGCAAGACCATCATAGCGTTCTTGACGGCGCTTAGCAGAGGGCTTATATGACGTCATAAGCGCTAAGGGGCTCCTCACCGTTCGGCAAACCCCGCCATCTTCACGAATCTGCAAGGTTAAAAATTCGGACGTGCCTAAAAGCTTGGTGAGGAGGCCCAGGGCTCCGATGAACGTGAGGGCGGTTTCTGGTAGCCGATAGCTTCACGAGAATAAAGGCACCCTTGCCGCTCTAGGCGGTTTCGGCACGAGCGCGGTGAGGGCGGCCGACGCAAGAGCCACGACGGCCATGATGTACACGCCGCTTAGACCCATGTAGGTCATCAGAAGACCCATGACGAGCGGCCCCAGGGCGCCGCCGCCCGTATTGCCTAAGCCCCAGACCAACGAAGTCGCCATGCCCGTCGACGATCTAGGTACCAAGTTGCTCGCGAGCGATAAGGTCAGCGGGAATGCGCTGAAGGTGAAGAGCCCGAAGATAGGAAGCCAGTAGAGATCCCTCGTAGCGACCAGAGCTACGACGGATAGGGCCGCGCCCGCGGTCGTCATCGCCAACGAGAGCCTCCTGCCGATTGTGTCGCTGAGGTAACCGAAGAGCGGCTGGCCGATTATGGCCGGCAGGAGGAAGAAGGTTATCTCGTTCCCGAGCCCTTGGCCGAAGGAGTAGCCGAAGAACTTGACCAGTATAACGCCTATATACTGCGATACGCCCTGTAGCGCGAACCCCCTCATGAACACAAGCGCGGTGAGGATCACCACTACCCTCATGTTAGGCCTTTCCGACTCCTCAGCTCTGCTACGTCTAGTCCGCACCTCGACGTCCTTGCCCATGAACATAGGGAGGGCCGTCGCGAACGACATCGCGGCCAACGCCAAGAGCGCGTAGAAGTATTTAGAGCCCAGGACGACGAAGAGCGCGGTGCTCAGCGCGGGGTATATAGCTCTGCCCAAGCTGCCCATAGCTCCGTTGACCCCCATGGCGTATCCGCTACTTCCGCCATAAGTCAAGGCGAGCACGGCTGAGCCTAATGGATGATAAAACGCTGACGCGAGCCCAGCTATTACAGCCCCGGCCAACGCCAAGGCTATGTTGTAGTATTCAACAGCGTATCCGAACACGGCGAGGCCTAGGGCCCACAGTGCCATGCCTAAGCCTATGAGCCTCAAGGGCGCCCCGCGTTTGTCCATTAGCCAGCCCACCAAGGGCGACGCGAGCGCGCCCAGTCCTGAGAACGTCAAGGCTATCACCCCTGCTATGTACACCGGCATGTTGTGCGCCTCGGCCATATAGGCGTATGCCACAGGCAACAACCACGTGTTGCCGTCGTTCACGAAGTGCGCAACGCTCGTCAACGCGAGGACTCCACTACGGCGGGCCATGATCAAGCCGATTTAACTATTTTTGTAATCCTCTCGGAGGCTTTCCTAAGCGTACGGCTAACCTCCTTTTTGACGTCTGCGCCCTCCTCGCGCACTTCCTCGGGCAACGGGTTGACGAGGCCGTCGGCGCCAGCGAGTAGCGCCCTCAGCGCGTTGACCGTTTTATCCCCTACGCAGTCCAGGACGACATATCCGCCGTCTTTCACGAGCGCCCCTACCGCGTTATAGGAGTAGGTCGTGGCGAAGAAGTGGCCTAGAGGATCTAAATAGTAGAGATCTAGGCCGACCTCCAAGACCAAGGGGATATCGCCGATGGCCTCGATAAGCCCCAGCGCGCGCTTTATCGATAAATCCGAGGCCCCGGGCGGCAACGGCACGGCGACTACTTTCTCGCTCTTGCGAGCCAACCTGCCCGGCGGCGGGCCCTCAGCGCCGCTGTACATGGCCAAGAATGGAAACCCTAGCCTCAAGTGGAGATCCCAAGTGCCCCAGGGAAAGTGCAAGTCGAACGACACGACAACAGCGTTGAGCTCGCGGGCCAAATAAGCCGCGGCGTTTAGGTAGCCCCCGCGGCCCGAGTCGTAGCCTACCTGTCTAGGGGGATAGGCCATCACGACGGCCTTCCTCCTCTTGACGGCCTCATCCAGCATCCCGGCCACAGACAACACCTCCTCCTCGCGCCTCTTTGCCAAGTTAGCGAGCGCTCCGCCGTGTACTGCCGAGTACTTCTCCCAGCTCCCTCTCGCTGACACAAGCTCAAGGAGCTCTCGGGGCAAAGCCTTCATCCTCTCGTCTGTGTAGCCCTCTGCGATTAGCACCTTCACGGGCCGACCGACGTCGGTTTTTTAATCGTTTTCGAAAACTCCGCCTTTTATCACGGTTAATAGTATCGAAAGCTATATATTGTTCCCAGCATAGGGGCCGCGTGGATGAGCTGTACGCCGCCAAGTCATCGATAGTAGCAACGGTCTCCGTTATGCTTCTGTATCTCTTTACCTGGATCCTCACAAGCTCTGTCGCTGCGCTCTCGGAGCTAGCCCATACTTTCGTCGACGCCGTCGGCGTGACCACGACTTATTTCGCCGTGAGAGCCAGCAAGAAGCCGCCCGATCTCGACCATCCCTACGGCCACTACAAGGCGGATACTCTAGGAGGGCTCCTGGGCTCTGTTGTGGTCTTGATAGCGGCTGCGCTGGTCGCATACGAAGGCGTCGAGAAGCTCGTCAAATGGGAGGCCTACGTGCCTGACGTCTTCGCGATATTCGCAGTCGTCGCGGCCATAGCCATAGACGTGAGCAGGGTGAGAATGCTCAAGCGTTTTCCCAACAGCAAAGCGCTCAGCGCCGACGCCCTCCACTTCTCCACGGACATATTCGCGTCTAGCGGCGTTTTGGCGTTGTTCGCATTGGGCGCCGCGCTCGATCGGCTAGCGCCATCGCTGTTTACGTTGCTGGCGCCGGCTATGGACGTCGGCATCGCCGCGGCCATCGCCGCCGTATTCGCCACGTTGAGCCTCAAGCTATTGCGCTCAGCTGCGCTGGAGTTGCTCGACTACTCCCCTCCACGCCTCAGAGAGGAGGTCAAGGCGCTCGCAAATAGCGTAGAGGGCGTAGTCGCCGTGAGGGACGTGAAGCTCCGGAAGGCGGGCCCTGTCTATCACGGCGAGGCGATCATCGAGGTCAGACGCGGCATATCGGTGGAGGAGGCCCACGAGATCGCGGACGAGGTGGAGCGTCGGCTCAAGTCCAAGCTGGGCGGCTACGTCGTTGTTCACGTCGAGCCGGTCCCCTTGCCAAAACCGCTTGACTGTTGCGACGTGGTCGTAATAGGCCCTAATAGGGTACGCGCCTATGTCTACTCCAACGAATGCCTTGCTCGTTTTCCCGGATATGAGGTAGAGAAAGTATATAGGATTAAGTAGGCATATATTGGGGTATACTACTTCTACCAAAAGCCTTTTAATCACACATCTAGCGCGAACACATGGCGAGGGCAAATGAAAGCGGAAGAGCTCTCTGGGACTTGGACAAAAAATCTATTGAAAACCTAAGAAGAAGTGCCAAGAGAATAGATTTTTTTGAATCAATAATAAGATAATGAATATATCATAAAGCTTATAGTATCGTTACATCGTGGAGCGGCCAAGGTCGACGAGGCCTTATCCAGCCCAAGACGTCGAGGAACCCCGTAACCGAGCTAAAGGCATTTGTAGTAATCGGCCTCTCGGCGGCTGTATTTTCAGGTAAAATTGGTATAATGCTAGAAATCCTTTTAAATAGACTCGTTATATCATAAATGGGCCGTATAACGCGGTTTTTTAGGAAGGTATATGCCATGTTTATATTGTTCCTACTAGGTTTATTGTTTCTATACTTCAAATCGAAAGCAGGCGCGCTGGATCACATGAGGGCTATGCTTTTCTTGTCATTGATAGTCCCGTTGCTTTTCTCCATAGCCCTAGAAGACGCCGTGAGGAAGACGCGGCAAGCTTTATAGCTCAAGCGTCAGAGCTCTCGTGTCTACTGACAGAGAGATGACGATATGGGAACACTTGATGGAATTAGCGACTAGGCTGAGGCGCGTCCTCGTCGTATCAGTAATAGTGTTCCTCTTCACCTTAATGCCCACGCCTCAACACCTCTCGAACCCGGCGCAGTTCCTCGCCGGCTTTTTCGTCACGGGCAACTTCACGACTCTGTCCTATGAGGTCTTCTATAATTACATAATAAAACCGGCGTTGCATATAACGAACGTCAACCTCATGTTGATCTCGGGCGACGTCTTTGCGCCATTCAACGCTCTGTTGTACGTATCGCTATACTTCACGTTGTTGGCTATCGTGCCTTATTTGGTCTACGAGATATGGGCTTACGTCAAGCCGGCGCTCTACCCCCACGAGATAAGAGCTGTGGGGAAGTACTTGGTCTTCGGCGTTTTGTTGTTCTACTTGGGGAACCTCTACGGCTTAGGTCTAATCTCGCGCTACTTCCTCAGATTCTTAATCGACATCTCAAGCGTCTTGCCTGGGGTAACGCCAGTCTTCAACATAGCCTCGGTCGTCGACGTGGTGATCCAGACGGCCCTCTGGTCCGGCGCGTTCTTCGAAGCGCCGGTCGTCGTGGCTATTCTTTCGGAGCTGTGTATTCTAAATCCTTGGAGCCTCGCGAGCTATAGGCCGGTCATCTATGCAACATCATTGATAATAATAGCGATCTTTACGCCCGACGCCACGTTAATTTCAGTCTTCCTCACGTTTTTGCCCTTCGTGGTCCTCTTAGAGGCGGGAATTGCGTATTCCAAGAAAATAGTCAAGAAATGTCCCGACTACTCCTACATGGCCAAAGGCCCCTCGGGAAGGCGGTACTAGGCGAAAATTAAATTAAGGCGAACTTAGCGAAGGCATGGACTTTCGCCAAATAGAGGAGAAATGGCAGAGGCGTTGGGCTGAAGCGCGCGTCTTCGAGCCGATCCCCGAGCCGGGAAGGCCCAAGTTCTTCATCACGGCGGCTTATCCATACCCCAACGGCGCCATCCACATAGGCCATGGCAGAACGTATCTAATCGCCGACATAATGGCCCGTTATTATCGGCACAAGGGCTACAACGTCCTCTATCCGATGGGCTTCCATTACACGGGAACCCCTATACTGACCGTGGCCGAGTCCATTGCCGCAGGCGACGTCCACGCCATGGAGGACTTCAAGGCAATCTACGACGTGCCCGACGAGGAGCTGAGGAAGATGGGCGATGCGTTGTACCTAGCCAACTACTTCAAGGAGCTCTCGAAACAGTACATGAAGAAGTTCGGCCTCTCCATAGATTGGACCCGCGAGTTCACGACCATAGATCCAGAATACCAACAGTTCATCAGATGGCAGTTCAAGAAGCTCCACGATAAGGGCCTCTTGGTGAGGGGGAAACACCCAGTGGGCTGGTGCCCAAAACACGGAATGCCCGTAGGCGCCCACGACACCAAGGACGACAAGGAGCCCGATATAGGCGAGTGGACTTTGATATACTTCGAAGGAGAGGACGGGCTGATATACCCCACGGCCACCTTAAGGCCGGAGACCGTGCTGGGCGTGACTAACCTCTGGATAAACCCCGACGAGGATTACGCAATAGCTGAGGTGGACGGGCGGAGGATGGTGATCAGCCTAGACGCGGCTTTTAGGCTCTCGTTCCAAGCCAAGGTAAAGACGTTGGATAGGGCCAAGGGCTCGGCCTTTGCGGGCCGCAAAGCGCGCAACCCCGTCACGGGCGAGCTCGTGCCGATTTACCCAGCCTCGTTCGTGGACGTCAAGACGGGCACAGGCGTCGTCATGTCAGTGCCGGCGCATGCGCCGTACGATTACGCGGCGCTCCGCGACCTAGGCGAGGTGAGGCTTACACCCCTCATATCGGTGGAGGGCTACGGCGAATATCCCGCCAAGGACGTGGTGGAGAGGATGGGGATAAGGGACCAGAGAGATCCGAGACTAGAAGAGGCCACCAAGGAGGTCTACATGGCCGAGTTCAACAAGGGCTACATGAG
The DNA here is from genome assembly GCF_055392855.1 of Thermoproteus thermophilus. Lineage (NCBI taxonomy): Archaea > Thermoproteati > Thermoproteota > Thermoprotei > Thermoproteales > Thermoproteaceae > Thermoproteus > Thermoproteus thermophilus. The sequence continues at coordinate 772,454 of NZ_AP042466.1, read as the reverse complement.
GCAGGATATAGTGGAGAGGGTGGGCTTGCACTTGCAAGAGCCGGCCCGCTCGCAAGTCCGCGGGTTCTTCTCGTCGTTCATAGCTGGAAGGCCCGTGAGGGAGGCCAGAGATAGGATAAAGGCTTGGATGGAGGCCTCGGGCATAGCCGGGAGGATGTACGAGATAATGAACAAGCCCGTGTATTGCAGATGCGGCACCGAGATCGTAGTGAAGGTGCTGGAGGATCAGTGGTTCTTGAACTACGGAGATCCCAGTTGGAAGAACCTCGCGAAGGAGCTCTTGGCCTCCATGAGGCTGATCCCGCCAGAGGCCCGCGCCCAGTTCCTCGCGACTATAGACTGGCTGGACAAGAGAGCTTGCGCTAGGACTAGGGGCCTAGGAACGCCGCTTCCTTGGGATCCGACATGGATAATAGAAAGCCTAAGCGACTCGACGATATATATGGCGTATTATACAGCGATCAGACGGATAAGGGAATTTGGCTTGAGGCCGGAGCGGTTGAACGAGGATTTCTGGGACTATATATTCCTCGGCAAAGGCCAACCGGCCGAAGTGGCCAAGGCCGTGGGGGCTAGCGTCGAGGCGATCGAGACGATAAGGCGGGAGTTCCTGTATTGGTATCCGCTAGACTGGCGCAATTCGGGCAAAGACCTCATACCCAACCACTTGACCTTCTTCATATTCAACCACGTGGCGATATTCCCGAAAGAGCTCTGGCCCAAGGGTGTTGTCGCGAACGGATGGGTGCTAGTAGAGGGAGAGAAGATGTCCAAGTCCAAGAGGAACGTATTGGCGTTAGGGAAGGCCGTGGATCAGTTCGGCGCAGATCCCTTGAGGGCGACTTTGGCCATCTCGGCCGAGGTGGACCAAGACTTGGACTTCAGATCCAACGCGGCCAAGTCCGTTGCCAAGCACCTAGAGGAGATATACAACTTAATCGTAGCCACCGCAGAGAGAGTCAAGAGGGAAGACGAGGGCTTGCCCGAGAGGTGGCTGAGGTCGGAGGCGGCCATGTTGCTAGAGAAGGCCGCCAAGGCGCTAGAGGACGTATTGATAAGGCAGGCCGCAGTGCACGTCCTCTACGATATGCGCAAAGTCGTCGAGAGGTATTTGGAGATGGTGGAGGCGCCCAGCCGCGCCGTGTTGGAGGTCCTCAAGGCTTGGGTCGTGGCCATGGAGCCCTTCGTGCCCCATCTAGCCGAGGAGTTGTGGGAACGGTTGGGCGAGAAGCCGTTCGCGGCCAAAGCCCCGTGGCCGAGACTCGCCGTGGACAAGAGGACCTTGTTGGCGGTGCGCTACGCCGATCGCCTCATAGAGGACATCTCGAAGCTCAAGGAGCTGAGAAAAGACGCAAAGAGAGTAGTAATATATGCCAATAACAACTTCGCCTGGGCCAAGGCCGCTTTAAAGGCTAAAGACGTGAGAGAGTTGATGGCGTTCGGCGTTCCCGGAGAGCTCGCGAAACGGCTCCTCGACGCCGTTAAGCAACTCGACGACGATTTCAAGGCGCTGGTTGCTGATGTGGAGAGCTTCGACGAATACGAGGCGTTGGCCGAGCTCAAGACGTTCTTGTCCAGAGAACTGGGCCTCGAGGTCGCGGTTTACAGAGCTGACGACATCAACGCGCCGGATTTAGGCGGGAAGAAGCGCGCGGCCCTTCCGCTGAGGGCGGGCTTATATCTGGAATGACATAAATAACCAGGCGCGGAGTTCTTCGGGCCTCCGGCGTGAGACCCCGAGAGGCGGGCGCCGCCTCTGTGAACGGGCCTCCTCCAGGGGGCCCACAACGATTCCGTAGAACGTCGTGCGAAGGCCTTAGCCTCAGCGGCCTATCGCCGCGGGCCTCCTCTAAGGCCTCTGCCACCCCGCCGCAGAGCGACGGCGCTCCTTAACGCCATAGCGACTGCCGACTTGATCCCGCCTGTTTTATACGCATCGAGCACGGAGGCCCAGTCGAGGCGCAGGGCTACGACTGTCGACGCGAAGGTTAGAGCCGATATGAAGGCCATATAGGCCCAGAAGGCCGCGTCGCCAGCTATGAACTCGACGGCCCTATACGTCGCGAGGGCGTATACTACGTGTACCAACGCCCATACGAGCTTAGCCGGCAAAAGCAAAAACAACAACCTCTTAGCGCTGTAATCGCCGGCTCTCAGCAACAAGTACACTTCGTCATCGGGTAAGGGGGAAACTGCTACCACGAATACGGCGAGGTCCAGTTTATCCTCGGGCACCATTTCAAGCAATTCCTTAAAGGCCTCTCTACTCCGCCTAGGCATAAGCCTCTTCAGAAGATCTCCGAACTTCAACACCACGAGCTTCCCCAACACAGCGCCGAGGGCGGACAGAAGCACGGCCGAGGTAAGGCCTAGGGGTTCCTTCGCGTTTTTTACAACATATAAGGCTATGGGCAGATAGTTGGGAATTGGATTAAAGGGTATGCTCTGTATCGCAAAGGTGGCGAGGAAAAGCCAGTGAGGCGTATGCCACGACCTCAGAACGGCCTCAACGCCGAGGAACAACGAGGTCATAATCTTAAAGAACACGGTAGTTTATGAGGCTTCAAGGGAAGATAGCGGCAGTGACGGGCGGCGCTAGGGGCATTGGCGCCGCCATAGCCTACAAGCTAGGAGTAGAAGGCGCTAAAGTCGCCATATTCGACATCAATAAGAAGGGCGGCGAATATAGGGAGAGATGGCTCAAGGAGAGGGGAATAGACGCGCTCTTCGTCCACGGAGATGTGTCCGAGGAGGCGGACGTCGCGCAGTTCTTCGACATGGTGGAGAGGAAATACGGCGGCGTCGACATATTGGTAAACAACGCAGGCATAGGCAACTTCAAGGACTTCTTCGAGGAGTCGCTCGAGGATTGGTATAGGGTGATAGATACGAACTTAACAGGCCCTTACTTGTGCTCCAAGTACGCCGCAAAAATCATGGCCAAGAGAGGAGGCGGCGTAATAGTGAACATAGCGTCCACCCGCGCCTTCCAGTCGGAGCCCAACACTGTGCCGTATTCGGCATCTAAAGGCGGCCTTATAGCGCTAACGCACTCGCTCGCAATAACCTTGGCCAAGTACAAGATCAGAATCGTTTCCGTATCGCCAGGATGGATAGACACGAGCTCGTGGCAGATCCCGCCTAGGGAATCCCGCTTAACGGAGCTCGACCACGGCCAACACCCAGCCGGCAGAGTCGGCGATCCAATGGACGCGGCGAACCTCGTGGCGTTCCTCGCGTCGGATGAGGCCTCCTGGATAACCGGCGTTAATTTCACCATAGACGGCGGCATGACCGTCAAGATGATATACCTAGATTCGGCGGTCTTGTCCGAGGCCATTGCAATGTTGACCGACGGTGAGTTCGCGGCCGATATTAAGGCCATACTAGAACACTGGGAGGATCTAGGGCCGAGGGCGAAGAAGGCGTTCGCTGATATTACGCGACGAAGATCAGCCTAGCCACGGGCGCCTTTCGCACCTCATGAGTCCCCTCGCAACGACGGCTTAAACTGATCAACTCGCTTCCTCCCTCCGCGCTAGTTTGTGGGATCTGCACAAGAACGACGTATTTGCGTTTTACATATCCTAATTCAGAAACTAACAAAATTAGAGAAATAGGTAGGTTAATAAATTTAAACCTCCGCTACACTAGGGCTTATGAAGTGCGAAAGGCGTCCCGCTCGCCGCGCGGGGCTGGGCCTCGCTCCCCGCCCGGCAAGCCGTGAATGCCCCGAGGATGAGGCCGTTGGCCGACTAAGATGAGGGGTGGGGGGCAAAGCATATGGCTCCCGTCGCAATATGTGCCCGGCGTGTTGAGCTCGAAGAACTCCTCGCGGCATATATCGAACTGTAGCCCTCTGGCCTCCGCCATCTTTTTCACGAGCTCTAGAACGCGCCTCCTGTACTCGGCCGGGGCGTACCGTTGGCCGTGGATGAACGCGCCGCGGATCCAGTAGAGCTCCTTCAGCCTTTCGGCCACTTCAGGAAAGGCCCTCGCCAGCCTGGCGAAATTATCCGGCTTGGCCTTATAGGTGCTGGCGACCAACTGCCTCGCGCCCGCGTCGGCCGCTGCATTCACGACGGCTGAAAGCGATTCGGCCGAATCGTTAACGTACGGCACAATTGGGTCTAGCCTAACGCCGACGGGGATGCCTGCGTCGGCCAATTTCTTAACAGCGGCGATTCTGGCGGACGGCCTAGGCGCCCTCGGCTCTAGCCTCTCGACCACCGCGTCGTCCAGCGTGGTTACCGTGATCTGGACGACCGCCTTGCCGGGATGTTTGGCCAAAATATCGAGGTCTCTCAACACTAAGGGCGATTTAGTCACGATTAAGACCCTATAACCCGCCTCGAGCAACAAGGAGAGGGCCTTCCTGGTCAAGCCCAGCTCCGCCTCGGGCGGCGTGTAGGGGTCGGACGAATTGGACAACGAGATGACGAGGCCCTTCGGGATCCTCCTCAAATCCCTCTTTATCCGCTCTAGGAGATCCTCCTTAGGCCTCGGCGAGAAGGCCTTGGCGATATAGCCCGTGATGTAGCAGTAGGTGCATTGATGGCCGCATCCGGTATAGGGGTTGAGGCCGTATTTGGGCGGACAAGGACAAAGCGGATTGCGCCAAGGATCGAACGGTCGTATGACTGACACGGAGGCTGATTGCGATTAATGTATTTAACGGCTACGGCCTATACGCCATGAAGACCGGCATAGGCCCTATAGACGAGCAACTTCCGCCGGATGGCTTGCCGCCGGGGTACTTGGTGCTCATAGAGGGGCCTTTGGGGGTCGGGAAGACCTTCTTGGCCTATTGCCTCGTGGTCTCGGCGATGAGATCCAAGGCGCCGGCGGCCGTGATGGCCATCGACGCGCTTCCGGAAGACGTTGCGGAGACGTTGAGGCGGAGAGGCGTCGATCCCTCCTCTGCTATAATAATCGACGGCTTCTACGCGCCGACGGATAAGCTCAACAAGATGAAGGGCTGGGGCAAGGCCAAGCTAGACGTGCTCGACACGAGGGCCGTCCTCGACAAGTTGGCCGAACTCGTCGACGACTTAAGGGGAGGAGTCCTAGTAGTGGATTCCCTCAACGAGATCATCTTGAGGTCCTCAAACGTCTTCGAGCTCTTCAGAGGCTTGAAGATATTCGCGAAATACACGGGGTCTGTGGTGGCGGGAGTCGTCCACACAGACGTCGAGGACGTCAAGAATACCTTGGCCCTCGCCGAGCATTTGGCGGATTTCATAATCCAAGCTGAGGTAGATCCCGATTTGGAACAGATGGGCCTCTTCATCAGAAGAATTAGGATCGCGAGAGCTAAGGGGCTCCGCGTGTCCCACGACTGGATGCATATAGATATAGTGGACGTCAAGATCGTGGAGATCGACGTGAAGTCGCTGTTGCGCGACTTGAACAAAAAGGCGGCAGAGCTGGGGATACGGCTCGGCGCTTAATCCTTTTTTTAAGTGCTCAGATGTCGCAGTGCTCACCTACAGCTTGAGGTGCGATCCGGAGAAGGCCAAGGAGGCCATAGGAGGCGACTACGCGGTGGTCGATCTAGGAGGCCCCGTGAAGGTGCTCGAATCCATTGTGACCTTATATTCGAACGAAATCCCTCTTTGTATGTATAAATCGTGGCGGTTGACGTATACAGATATTTCTCAGCTGGGCTTGACCAAGGCCGAGGTGTACGTGAAAGGGGATAGGGCCATAGTGAGACTCGTTAGGAGCGACGAGAAGTTGGGCTTGAAGGAGCTAGTAGAGGGAAAGCCCCTCATAATATACGCCATGGACGTAAACGAGGGCGGGATCGTCTACAGAGTCTTCAGACTCGGCGGATATACTGAGTTGTTGGCCAAAGGCGTGGCCTCCAGCTTGGGAGAGGTCTTCGTGCCGAAAAGAGGAGTCAACATAGCCATAGTCGATATACCCATGATGCCGCAGTACGAGAAGACTTTGAGGGAGCTTTTGGCGCTGAGCAAGGAGCACTTCGTAGAGCTGCACACCACTATGCTCTCAGACGTCTGCCCTGTGTGCGGCGACAGGATGGTCAAGAGAGGCCGCTTGGTGTATTGTCCCAGGTGCAAAGTCCAGCTGAACAGAGACGTCAACGCGGCGTGGACTCTCGCGAGGAATATCATCAGGAGGCTGGGGAGGATGGAACAACTGGCGGAGCTCAGAGAGGTCTTCACGCTCTCCTACCCCGACGTCTGAACCGCTTCGGCTAGCCCCGGCGAACGCGGCGGCGTTTCAAGATATCTCTGGCCTCTAGGATGCCCCGAAGCGGATCAACTCCGGCGCAGTTCTGTGCGGCGATCCTCAACGCCACGCCGCCTATTGGATCGGGCTCTGCGTCCGCCTTGGCGAAGAAGTAAAGTCCTTTCATCTTAACAACAGCTACGTCGCCCTTCAACGATATCCTTCCGAAACCTCTCACCGTCGGCGTCTTGACGACCGAATAGCCCTCTACGCGACCAATAGGTGCCATGGGCTCTAGACATATTGATATCTTGTTAAAAGGAGCGTCCAAGAGCTTATCCAGCGCCTTCAAGGGATATGATATAGGAAAACAGATGGAGAGATCGGCGAGTAGCGTTCCGCCGAACCAGTCGATCGCCAACACCACCAAACTGGGGAGCTCTGCGTCGCATATCGAGGCCCTCCACTCGACGGCTATGGACCTCGCGAAGCGCGACGCGCGCTCGACGAGTTCTCTAAGCGTCGCTGGCTTGTTATATACAAGTGTATAACGGACTCTCCGTTGCGCAACGCCCTCTATATAGGCCTTTTTGAGTGCGATAGGCGCATCCAACTGGCTAGATAGAGCGCATCTTTATATACCCCTCCACAGCCAGACCTATGCCGCGAGAGGAGGAGTGGGAGGAGGAAGAGGAGCTTTGGGAGGAATTCGAGGAGGAGTGGGAAGAGGAGGAGGAGTGGTAAAAGCGCAAATTTTTCTCGCTCATTTTTTAGCGAGATCTACACGCGGCGCTCCGCAAGCCCTAATCCTCAAGGCGGCTGTTACTCCCGGATCTCAAGAACGAGCTCAACGCCTTGGCGAGCGCGATGGGCGCCCGAGGCGTCGTCAATAAGGCAACGGTCAAGGTCTTCACGTGGTCGTCGTAGTCTACGGCTAAGAACTCGGACTTGTCGAGGATCTTCAAGGCCTCGTGGACAAAGCCCTTCTCGTACATGAGCTTATACGCCAGACGGGCCGCCGCGAGCTTGAGCAGAACTCCGCGCATCCTCTCATCGTAGAGAGACGGCCGCCCTAGCCTTAGGGCATCGCCGAGCTCCACGCCGCTCTTCAAGGCGAATATTATGCCGCCTCCGCTTAAAGGCTTGGTGAGACCCGCTGCGTCTCCTACTAACGCTATACGCCCATGCACTAGCCTCCTCACGGGCGGACCTGCGAGGACACCTCCGCCGAAGGGCTTACCTATAGGCTCGCCGCGGACGAGCTTGACCAGCTTCCTCAGCCTCTCCACGACGCAACAAGTATCCGCGAGCCCTACTCTGTAGATGCCTTTGTCTAGCTCTACGATCCAAGAGAAGTACGACCTCGATAACTTCTTGTTATACACAACAGTTATACCCTCTAATCCTATATCGCCCCTCATGTCGATTTGAAGGCCGGGCAGCCTAACGATGTGTCCGTACGTCCTCGAGAACTTCCTGACAGCGCCCTCGGCCAACACTATCACGTCATAGGGCCCGCGGGCGCCTGCCGATGTGAGAAGGAACCGGCCTCTTATTGCCTCGACCCTTTCCCCCAATCTAAGCGAGGGGACCCGCTCTGCTAGCCTCTGCTCTAGGCCAGGTCTATCGAGCAGATACACGCCGCCCTTCACGCGGAAGTATACGTAGTGCCCCTCTAGGTCCGTGGCGACCAGCCAGTCGTATTTGTTCAACACGACCCCTCTCGGCACTCCGAGATTCTCGGCGGACTTCCCGCTGACGAGGCTAGTGCAGTGCCTCGGCAAGCCGACCTCCCAATGTTCCTCGAACACCTCGGCGTCTATTCTCGATGCCAGCGCCAGCCCGGCAGGCCCCGCCCCCACAACGGCTATTCGCACGCCTCATTGATCGAGGTTTATTAAATAAACGCCGTGGTCCGCTGAGCTTTGCCAACAGTAGTTTTTTATGACGGAGTTCAACGCTTTACCTCAGTGCAATACAAGAAGGCGGTCAGAGACCCCGTCCACGGCTTTATAAAATTGACCGAGGAGGAGGTGAGGCTCATAGACGGCGAGCCCCTCGTCCAGAGGCTCAGATACGTCAAACAGCTGGGCTTTGTATATTTGGTGTACCCCACGGCCACCCACACGCGTTTCGACCACAGCCTCGGCGTCATGCATATCGCCACCCTCATCGGAGAGCGCGTCATGCAACAGCTGGGCGAAATCGATGAGCAGCTCTTAAAACACCTAAGGGTCGCCGCCCTGCTCCACGACTTGGGCCATATGCCCTTCTCCCACTCGTTCGAGCCGCTCTTGAGGGAGTTGATACACATGGCCTTGAGGAGGAAATGCCTCGACGTGGATCTATCCCTCTTCGATAGGGGGAAGCCCCACGAGGTGACGACTAGACTGTTGATAGATAGGCTGTCGTTAAAATTATCGGAGCTGGGCTACGGCCCCGGCGTCATTAAATCGCTTCTTTTCGAGAGGGACGGGAAGCTTAAGTTGTTCAGCAACATCCTCTCGGGCTCCTTCGATGCGGATAGGCTTGATTACGTCATGCGCGACATGTTCTTCACGGGGGCGGCCGTCGGCACAAACCTCACGCACGTGGACCTCGAGCGCATTGTGGAGAACTTAGAGATCGTCGAGGGGAAGTTCCAGTTCAACGAGAAGGCTAGGGTGAACTTGGAGGGCTACCTCATAACGCGTTACAACCTCTACAGACATGTATACCTGCACCATAAGACCGTGTTATTCACCGAGATAGCGCGGAGGATACTCGCCGACAACATCTCGAAATGCGCCGAGGGCTTAGGCGACGGAATAATCTGCGAATACCTGTGCGAATTAGCTAAATTCGCGGCGGGGCAAGCGGACGAGCACAACGTGTGGAAGGCCACCGACGACTACTTCGTGTCGGTAATGGCGAGGGACGAAAGGTTCCGGGATCTGCTGTCCCGGAAGCCACCGGATTACGTAACTTTATGGAAGAGGGAAAAGGACTTCATCGAGGTGTTCAAGGACCCGGCTCGCGTCAACGAGATGGTGGACAAGCTCGGGCCCCTGCACTGGGCCGTCATGGACGAGCTGAAGAAGAGGTTAGTAGAGCGCCTAAACGTGGAGCTCGCCGAGGTCGCCGAGTGTAGACTATCGCCCGACGACTTGATACTCTCCTATGTCAGCTTCGATCCCTACGCGGAGGACCTGTACATTTCCACGTCCATGGGCCCGTTGCCCCTCTCCAGGATATCCCCGTTAGCGGAGGCCGTCAACGAGGCCTGGAGGAGGGCACCCCATATATTTATATACGTGAGGAAAAGCGTGGTGGAAAAATGCGGCGAACGCACGGTGATGGGCCTTAAATCTGTATTGGAGCCGCTTATGGACTTAGCCGTGAGGAGGATATCAGCTTAGGGACACGCCCAGAGTCCTCCTCACGTAGTCCACGACGATGTCCTTGGTCTTCTCGAGAAGCCATCTGCCCTCGGCCGTCAGCTCGGCCACGCCGTCCTTGATCGCGACCTCGCGCTTCACCAGCTCCGGCCAGATCCTCCAGTCGTATCTAACGCCTGCCCTTTCGACGGCCTCCTTGGCTAGCTCGTTCAGTTCCTCGACCTTGGCGGGCCCTTCAGCGAGCCGTTGCAACACGACTAGCCTGATGTACTCCCCCACGGGGCTATAGCGGACCGACTGGGCGTACATGTGGATAATGAGCAGTTCTATATATAACGTCCTTAGGTAAAAAAGCCGAGTGGAGAGAGGGCGTCTCGAAAGTAAGCAGTTCGCGGCGGTGCCCGTGTTGTCGCGTTGGCAGATAGAAGATCTGCTTCGCGGCGAGCCCAAGGTCTCCTTTGACTTGGAGATCAGCAGATCCGATGTCGCGTATTCCGGGCGCACGGCCCGGTTTAAATACGGCCCCGAGATCTACGAGATAGTCTTGGACGAGCTTCCCGAAATCTATAGGGATAGTTGCGAGGTCTACGCCTTTGTCGACGGCGCTTGGAGGGAGCTGTCGATAGCGATGTCCCGCTTCTACAAGTTGTGCGTGTTCGAGAGGGGTTGGGCGCCCACTTTGATGATAGACGGCATAACCATGCACAGAGTTTTGGAGGATCCGTTGGCCGTGACTAGGCGCAAGGTGCGGAGCGCGAGGGGGAGGGTGTTGGATTGTTGCACGGGCTTGGGATATACGGCTATAGAGGCCGTGAACAAGGGGGCTCGCCACGTGGTCACGGTGGAGGTCGACCCCAACGTGTTGGCGTTGGCGTCTTATAACCCCTACAGCAGAGGCCTCTTCAGCGAGAGAATAGACATCGTGATCGACGACATAACGCGCTTCGTCCAGTCGTTGAGGACTACGTCGTTTGACTACATCTTACACGATCCGCCTAGGCTCAGCTATGCGACGCAAGCGCTATATTCCGAGTCGCTGTATAGGGAATACGCCAGAGTCTTGAGAAGAGGAGGGGGCTTGTTTCATTATACCGGCGCTACGGGCTCCAAGTACAGAGGATTGTCTGTCGGGCGCGGCGTAGCGGAGAGGTTGAGGGCCTCCGGCTTTATCGTCAAGAGGGTCGAGAAGGGATTCGGCGTATATGCCGTGAGGCGCTAGGGCAAATAGGGCAGTCTGTTCAACACGACAGGGCCCGACGAGGAGACGTAGACCATGTTCTCTATGCGGACTCCGCCCACGCGGGGTATATACACGCCGGGCTCTATGGTTATCACCATGCCCTCCCTCAATACGTCCTCCGAGGTCGCGGACACTCTCGGAGGCTCGTGGACCTCTACGCCGACGCCGTGGCCTGTCGAGTGTATGAAGTAGTTGCCGTATCCGTACTCCTCGAGCGTCCTCCTCGCGGCGAGGTCCACCTCCTTAGCGGGGACCCCGGCCTTGACCGCCTTCTCGGCCGCCTTGACCGCCTCGTACACCGCATATACGGCGTCTTTGAGACGTTGAGGTATCTCGCCGATGGAGAAAGTCCTCGTCATATCGGCGCAGTAGAGCTTGTACTTGGCGCCTACGTCTACCACCACGACGTCGCCGTATGTTATACGCCTATCTCCGTAGGTATAGTGCGGCCAAGCGGAATGGGGGCCGGACCCCACTATGGGCTCAAACGCCACGCCGTCTGAGCCCAGCTGGATCATGAGCTTGTATATCTCGGACGCAACCTCGCGTTCGGTGCGGCCCTCCAAGCGGCCGAGCGACGGCAATGCCCCCTCGGTTATCTCCAAGGCTCTCCGCATCTTTTCGACCTCCTCCTCCGCCTTGACGGCTCTTACCTCCAGTATTTTGTTGGACACGTCCTCTCCGAGCTCCTTATTGTCCGAGGCGATACGGCCTCTGAGCGCTTCCTTGAGCTTCTCCGATAAGCTCTTGGCCACCACGAGCGCCTCGTCGGGACTCCTCGGCGGGATCTCCGCAGTGGCGAAGCCGATTACCTTATCGGCTTGGGCTACGGCGATGGCCCTCTTGTAATCCAAACGCGAGACGTAGAGCTCAGTCGCCCCGGTTTTTATATCAACGACGAGCGCTAAGCCGTCGGGAAAGCCAGCCGCGTAGGCCAGATTACCGGGCTTAGTCAACACGAGGTAGTCGTATTCCTTGAAGGCCTCAACGAGACGCCTCATGTACTTTTGATCGCGTTTATAGATATAGGCCTCTCGTAACGTCTAACTAACGAGAACCTTATCACGGAGACCACGTCGTCGAGGCCTATCTTGGGGTATATCGTCTTGAGCTCGGCAAGGGCTTCGTCTAAGTCCTTGAAGCCCTCCTCCTCCAACACGTCCTTGCCCAAGTCCTTCAGCCTCACGTATTCTATCTTGGTTATCACGGCCTCCCCGTACAACATGCCGCAACATGCTATATAGACCAGCTGGAAGCGAGGTCTCAAGATCCCCAGCCTTATCGTCACCCGTTTCCTCCCCTCCAGCACTTTTCCGAGGTACTTCTCCTTGAAGCTTATCGTGAGGCCCAAGCTGCCCCTCACAATAATGCGATAAAACCTTTATATTTATCGATACGCCGCGCGTTGTGTGTACGATATATAGAGACGGCGACGCGTTGATCTTCGAGGCGCCCGAGCTGGAGAGGGCCATCGCCTATCTATCCCTCAGAGGTCTGGCAGAACGCATCGAGGAGGGCGGAGGGCGCATTAGGGCCACTCCCTATATAGAGGGGGTCGAGGACTCCTTGAAATCTCTGTGCTCCGCCATGCCGAGCGACTTGAGGATAGATCTGCTAGAGGCCCTCCTCGGAGACGGCTGGATAGCCGACAGATCGCTCTCTAAAATGCGCAAGATAGTCACTCTGCGCGACCACGTGATGGTCTTGGAGTGCGATTGCGCGCGCGGCCTATTGAGGGTGTTCTCCACGGCGGATTGCGGCGACTTGTTGAGGCGGTACGGCGTGGAGGCCCGCTCGTTTAAGATAGGCGTTGAGGGGGAGGGGCGGATCAAGGGCTTGGTAGACGCGTTGATCTTGGCGGACTCGTTGGCTCAAGAGGCCGGCTCATGCTAGGCTATCTGCTCCTCTTGCTCGAGATCGCCGTATTGGCCCTATCGGCGTATGCGGGGCGTAGACGGATATTGAGGGCGTTGAGGGACTCGGCGCGCGGCGGCTTCGACGAGGCCTACGACGTGGACTCGCAAGTACTCCAATACCTCAGAGGCCGCGGCGGCGTGGCCTATCAAGGCGATATAGTGAGAGATCTGGAGCTGCCCAAGAGCACCGTCCATAAGGCCCTCAGAAGGCTGGCCGAGAGGGGCCTCGTCGAGATAAAGCGGCAGGGCAAGGCCAATATCGTGACCCTCAAGGAGGCGTCTCCCTCTTAGCCTTCGGCATAAACACGTCGAGGAATAACGAGGGCGACGACGCGATCAACTTGCCCATATAAGCCCAGTGTATGCCGCGCGCCTCCTCGAACACGTCCATGACTATACGCCTAAAGATATCGCTTTTAGGGGTTGAGGCCGCTACCTCTATCACGGCGCTGGATCTGCCCTTGTTCTCTATATATAGGGCCAATCCAGGGGCGTAGTATACCCCGTTCTTGCGCGCGAGTCCAGCCGCGAACTTCTCGGCATCAAGGAGGCCCGCGAGGGCCAAGGACGCGAGGCATCCGAACACGCAGCTCGAGATATAGCCTCTGACGTAGTTCTCGAAGGCCTTCTCGACCGGCTTATACTCGCCGACCTTCACGAATCCAGCGAATAGATCTATTTCGTGTAGGCGGCGTAGGGAGGCCTTGTTGTCCCTCACAACCACCCTATACCGCTTTAAGCTGAAGCCGTCCACCATATAGAACTCGAACACCTCGGAGCCGTCCAGCTTATAGGGACTAGCCGGTTTATCCGCGCGGCGAACTCCCATATAGGGCTCCACGACCAAGTAGCTCGGTTCCTCCCGACAGACTCGCCTGACGAGGGGCCCACCTCTGGCGTACTCGACGCAGAGATCCCTCTCGATTGGAAGTATGGGGAACACATCGGTTATTAAATAAGACGGCAACACTTATTCGAACTGTCCCCTTAATTTAATGCCTATAGTTACTTCAAAGGCCTCAACAGTTTGACCTCGCCGTATTTCCTCAACTCGTCGAGCAACAGAGGTAGAGGGTGTTCCTCGAGGGAGGAGAAACCAGCTATCTTGACATCCTCGACAAGCCTTATGAACCCTTTCCCCACCCTTATTGTGGCCTCCCTTGGCCCGAAAACCACCTTGAAGTCTATCTTGTTCTCAGCAAGCCTCTTCGCCAGCTCCCCGGCCATCTCGAGCTGTTTTTTCGTGGGCCCTCCGCGCGGCCTCCTCTTTTTGAGATCGGAGAGCTCCTCAGGGGGGATATCGCCCTTCACGACGCCTTTGACTTTATCCACGAGGGCGTGCTCGCCCTCATAGCCGCTGACCTCTAAACTCTCGCCGGCCTTAACCCTCTCGATTAACGCCGATATGGTGATCTTCTCCATGGTCTCCTTAAATCGGCTTTATTAAAAGCTCAAACCTTTTAAAAGGCCGGATGAATGGTGCTGTGGCTATCGACTTGGACTACCTCTTGGTGTGCCCCTCTTGCGGAAGGCCTATGAGCGAGGACAACAAGATTATGCGCGTGGAGCACTTGACTGGGAATAGGATTCTGGAAAGGCTATTGGTATGCCCTCATTGTAAGGTCAAGATACGCGAGGTGATCTACTTGTCGAGATGAGCAGGGCCCGCACGCTGAAGGAGATAGAGGAGAGGAGAACGCAGTACGGCAAGTACATATGGAGCGCCGTGCTTCTGTCCATGATAGCGCCGATAGCGGGCATCGCCGTATATATAACACTGGGGCTTCCCAGCTATTTCCTGGCGGATCAGGTGCTAAACGGAATGCTCATATCGTCGTTCATACTGTCCATAATCTCGGCCATAGCTGGATACCTCTCAAAGTCCGGGGTCTTCCGGGGCGAGTACGGCTCCGCCGTTAAGTTGCTCATAGCCGCGATAGCGCTTTCGGTAATCTCGATAGCGTTTGCGGCCTCGGCCTTCACGCCCTTAGCCGATAGAGTAGTAGAGAACATGTGCGAAGCGAGCGTAGTCGCTACGTCGGCTCTCCCCTCTTGTATAAACAGCCTCAAGCTCAGTATGTACATCGCTTTCGGGGCATACGAGCTCATGGTCATAGGCGCCGTTGTTGCGTACTTATTAGCGAGGAGGACTTTGGGGCTTTTGTTGGCGTACTACGCGCCGCGTCGGGCTAGGAGAGGTTGAAATACCTAGAGGGGTCCATCGTGCCTTCTATCAACGATAGGCTGATCACCGAGGCCAATAGATTAGATAAGGGAGCCTCTAGGCCTTTGCACTTGAACTCCGCGCAGAACCACTTGAACTCCTCATAGAAATCGTCCGCGAACACGTACGGCGTCCTCGCCAATTTAGCCACTACGTCCCGCCGCAATATCGTGGATACCCACGCGGGGAACGCCTTCTGCGGCCCGACTCTCTCTAAGGCCTTGACTAAGCCCATTAACAGCTTCATGAACGTTATCGCTATGTCGACTCTGCCGTACTTCTCGACCTTGCCTACTACTCTTTTCGAAACATCGATGAACACATCGAGCCGGGGCTCAAGCGATTTGATGAACCTCAACCCCTCCAGGGCCACATCACACTTGGCCCTTTCGGGACAAGCGTTGCACGCATCGCCCAGCGCCTTGCGCGCGCACTCCACGCACGTGTTTGTCAATCTACATATGTCTAATCCAGGCATCGTGAATCCGCAAGAGGGGCAGGAAGTGATCCCGCTCGACGCGCTCAACCTCACTTAACTAACGACGTCTATCCTTATATAAACTGAAATGCGAACCCCCGTGGAGGTCGTCGTGGTCGCCGAATCGCCGATTCCGGACGAGCCAACCCGCGACGTCATTTTAGAGTTGAGGAAAAAGGGTTTGAGGCATCGGTATATCCCAATACAGAGGCTCTCGGTTAGGCTCGGCCAAGACGGCGTCTTCGTGGAGACGCGAAGGGGTCCGTTAAGGCCCGACGTAGTGGTGATAAGAGGCATAGGCTTTCTCCTAGACGCCAATACCTTGATCAAGCGCGTTTCGACGCTCGAAATCTTAGAGGAAGAGGGCGCCACGGCGATAAACCCAATCCGCGGCTTGATGACGTCCCGGGATAAGTTGAAGAGTCTATACGTATTGAAAAAGGCCAA
This sequence comes from Thermoproteus thermophilus, assembly GCF_055392855.1. Taxonomy (NCBI): domain Archaea; kingdom Thermoproteati; phylum Thermoproteota; class Thermoprotei; order Thermoproteales; family Thermoproteaceae; genus Thermoproteus; species Thermoproteus thermophilus. The sequence goes on along the minus strand of NZ_AP042466.1, from coordinate 756,577 downwards.
GATACCGGTGCCGATTACCGTCGCCACCGAGGATCTATTCTACGCGTACAACGCAGCGAAGGTCCTCGAGACCATCGTCGTGAAGCCGATACAAGGCAGCAGGGGGTTCGGCGCTATGCTCTTCTCGGACCCCGACCTCGCGTTCCAAGTCATGAGGACCCTCTTGATATCCCATAACCCCCTCTACGTGCAGAAATACGTCGAGAAGCCCAACAGGGATATCCGCGTGATAGTAGTCGACGGCAAGGCCATTGGATGTATGTATAGGATCTCGAATACGTGGAAGACCAATATAGCTCAAGGAGCTAGAGCCGAGCCGTGTTCGCTAAACTCGGAGCTGGAGGAGATAGCCGTGAGGGCCACCGAGGCGCTCAGCTTGGTCTATTCGGGCGTAGATATAGGCGAGGGCAAGGACGGCTACGTCGTCTTCGAGGTGAACGCGTCGCCCGATTGGCGCGGGTTCAAGTCCAGCACAAGTATAAACCCGGCGCAATATATAGTGGAGTACATAGAAAGGCTCAAGAAATGACCAAGTGGTTGCTCCGTTGTACAGTCTGTGGCAACGAGCGCGTTCTAGACGTCGGGTTTAACCTCACGGTGTTTGGGGGAAGGCTCTATATATATTGCAGGAAGTGTAGAGCCAATAGGGAGCACCAGATCTTGGGCTACTACGACGAGGACGGACGTCTAGCGCCTCCCAGCGAGTTCTCCGGCGTCGATATAGCGGACTAGCAGACGAGCCTTAGTTGCAAGAGGAGCGTGTTCAACATCTGCTCTATAGACAACACGCTGGTCTTAAGGGCAGTCAACCCCATCAAGGCCTCCTCCTCGTTTTTATCCAACTTGTCGAGAAGCCTCTTGGCCTCCAAGGCCTCCCTCTTCCTTTCTACGTCGTTGAGGAGCCTCTTCAAGTCATCGTTTATTTTTATGAAGCTCCTCTCGGCCTCAGCGCAAGAGGCGACGAGCCTCTTCTCCTTCTCGGAGATCCTCCTCTTGGACTCCTCGTATATCTGCATACTTATAGTGCCCTTTATGAGGGCCTCCTCGAGCTTGCGATATGCCTCCTCTATGCTCTCCCTTTCCTTGCCCAAGTTCTCCACTATGGAGTTCAATTCCCTCATCTTTATTTCGAAGAACTTGGGCACCGCCGAGACGTCCAGGTCCACGCTCTCCTTGCTTATTTTCACCCTCACATCGCTGGTGTCCAGCCTGTATAGCCCAGCGCCATCCCTTATGTAGATAGCGACTAGCTTATGTCTACGCACGTCGAATTCGCCCTTTTCGGCGGTGCCCAACAACAACACGCCTCCAATGTACACGGGCTTCCCCCCCACTCTGGGCAGATCCCTCTGCTTCTGTTGAGAGAACAAACGCCAGATCACCACATGACGATATTGCGCGTCGATAAAAAGGGTAGTAGTTAAGCCGATGTATTCTCACATAACGTCATAAAATCAAGTCCAGACGGCTTTTAGTGGATCAAACAAGGCTCAACGAGATAGCCGAGAGGATTCGGAAATGCGCTAAGTGTAGACTTCACACAACGCGGCACCTCGCCGTACCAGGAGAGGGGAGGGCCGAGAAGGGCATCATGATCGTGGGGGAGGCGCCTGGGGAGAAGGAGGATCTGGAGGGGAGGCCCTTCGTGGGGCCGGCGGGGAAGCTCTTGACCCAAATATTGACGAAAAGCGGAATTGATAGACTCCGTGACGTCTTCATAACGAACGTAGTTAAATGCAGGCCCCCGGGCAATAGAGAGCCGCTCGACGACGAGATAACGGCTTGTCTCCCGTACTTAATCGACCAGATAAACGCTGTGAGGCCTAGACTGATAATAGCGCTGGGCGCCCACAGCGCCAGGACCTTGTTGGGCCTCACGGGGCGTGAGGTCTCTAAGGTCTCCGAGGTCAGGGGGAGGTGCTTCAAGGCCAAGCTGGGCGACCTCGATGCGACCATCTGTGTGACGTATCACCCAGCCGCTGCTCTGTACAACCCTAAACTGATGGCTGCGCTCGAGGAGGACATCTCAAGATTTATTGGCCGCACAGGAGGGAATCTCTTGAGATATCTATGACCTCGACGTGATGAGTTATCCCCGGCTGGATCCGTGAAGAGCGCTCGATTGTCTGAAAATTTTTTAGGAACTCTTGGACCCCGTGGATCTGCTCTGCGTTGAGAGGCTTAACTGCACGGCGGCCGATCACAGAGCCGAGGCCGAGGAGGCGAATAGGCGTTATCCCCTCGATTTGTTGAAGGAGAAGATAGTGGACTTATCCAGCGACGTCATGAGCGCCCTGGGCCGATTGAGGAACAACGCCGTGAAGAACCGCGTATATGCCTTCCTCTCGGGGAGCTTGGTAGTCCAATGCGAAGACGGCGGCGGGATCTGCCAAGCCCTCTCCTATATGGCCAGGGCCGGAATCGCCGAGAACTTAGGCGGGCTCTTCTACGTCCCCTATACTGCCCTAAGCGATCAGCTACTGGAATACTTGCCCGTAGAGGAAGAGCCCTCGCCCATTAGGGGACCTTACGTGGCGAGCATCTCGGGGTTAGGGGGCGGCGAGATCGTCGAGACCTTATCGGCGTATTTGAACGAGGCGGAATTCTTTCTTGGCGGCTCAATTGAGAAAATCATGTATAAAATTTCATTTATTCCACAATTAATAAATAAATATAATACAAAAATAGATATATTGGTTAAATATAAGAATAAATATATATTAGGAATAAAGTATATGGATATACGGAGGACTGTGCACATGGGCTTTTCCGCCATCGACGACTATCTCAAATACGGTCTCGACTACGCAGTTCTGTTGCATCCATACGTGGACCACAAGACGCACCGCCACGTAGCTAATAGGATAAACGAGCTCGATATATCTACATCAGGATATGTTGTACTCGACACTTTAAATGAAATATTATACATATATAAATTTCCAAAATATAATATATATTTAAGTAAATATATATCGACACATTCACAAGCCATGGCTATACGTTCATATATAGAGAGCTTATGAGGCGGACATTTGAAGAGGCTTATAATAGTATATTCAGCGAAGCCCCGAATATATTTTCATATATATTATTTCTTATAATACTTATATCAAGCTTTATAAAAAATACTAAAATTTATCTTATAGAATTTATTATATTTTGTTTATTCTTCTTTATAGTAGGGAGAAGGCTTTGGTCTAAGCTGGGAGTATTCAAGGTGACCTCCTTCTCGGTGGGCATCGGCGCTTTGTTCGACCTAATCGCCGGCAAGCCGCCGTTGCACTACTTGGTCCTCTCCTCGTTGGCAACGTCCTCTATGGCCATGGCGTTGAGGTGCAACAGTAAGTTGTACCTATTGCCCATCGCGGCCACCCCGCTGTTTTACCTTTACGCGCACGATTACGCGCTCGCCGCCGCCAGCGCGGTGCTCGCGATCTCGACGCCGCCAGTGAGGAGATACCTGGCGGAGAGGGTCCACAGAGGCGACGCCCTCTGTATGTTAAGCAGCTTTCTGTACTCCTCGGTGTCGGCCGAGGGCATGTTCGACTACGCCTTTAAGCCCCTAGGGGTCGAGGAGAAGGGCAAAGTGCGCCTCTACTTGATAGAAAACGGCGGAAGGTTCCTGTTCGTCGTGTCGGACTTCCACCCAGGCCCGTTCAGAAACGTAGGAGGGGGCATCTTGGTAGAGAAACTAGTGACTAGAGGGCTGAGGGGCGGCTACGACGTTGTTTTCCTACACGGCGTGGGCGGCCACGAGAGGGACCCTGTCTCGTCGGAGGACGTCGAGAGGATAGTCGACGAGGTGTTCAGAGCAGCGTCGTCGCTCAGCACGAAGGACGTCGACGAAGGTGTAATCCACGGGAAGCTCGAGGTCGGCGACGTTAGGGTCGTCGCATATTCGTTAGGCGTGGGACCTCCGTTGGCCATAGTGTCGAGGATAAACTCGGCGGCAGACGACATCCCTCTAGACGTCGCGAGGCGGATAGACGACAAGGGCCTAGTGTTGGTCGACGCGCAGAATAAATTCGACGGTACGTTGCGCTGGACTGAGGAGGATGTGGCCTCCCTCCAGAGGGCCCTAGAAGCGTTGTCGAAGCTCGAACGTTGTAAGGGTTTCAGAATAGGTGTAGGGAAGGCCGATGCCTCCTTTGTGGATCCCTTAAGGCTGGAGCTGGGCGCGGGCGGGATAGCAGCTGTGGTGGCTCAGTGCGGGAACCGCAAGGCCCTCCTCTTGGTGTTTGACGGGAACAACATGGATGCTGCTTTTTACAAGAAGCTGGTCGAAAAGTTCAAAGGCGCCTATGACCTAGTCGAGGCGATAACGACGGACACACACGCATCCACTGGCATGGGCGTCGGGAACGGCGGATATAGGACCGTAGGCTCCGGGATAAGGCACGAGGAGTTGCTCAAGCTCGCGGAGAGGGCCGTGGCCGTTGCTGAGCGCTCGCTCGGCACCCCTAAGCGCGGCGCTTACGGGGAGATCGAGATAGCCGTCAAGGTGTTCGGCCCCAACTTCGCCCAAATACGCAGCGTCGTGGAGAGTTATAAGAAGTTGGGAATCTTGATGTTGGCCTATCTCGTCCTCGTGCCGTTGTTGTTGGCAACGCTGTTGTGAGCTCGGCGAGGACATAACTTTATTAATATCGGACGGTACAGTATACATGTCGGACGTACCGGCCTCAGAGCCTATAATGGACTACCTCGAGAGCATGATGGAGCGCTTGGAGCAGTGGGTGAAGGAGCAACAACGTATAGTCAACGACCTCGAAGCGCACGGCAAAGTCATGGAGACCGCGGACAGATTGACGCTTCTCTATTCGGCGCAAGCTATGTTGGGCTACATAGGGCGCGTGTTAAAGGACTTCGAGTCCTGGCTCAATAACCCGCTTGTCACAGCGATAATGCCGCTGGACATGTTGAGGAGGCTGGAGAACATGTTGCGCGAAGTAGCGGTTAAGTTCATCCAGGTAGACATAGACCACACCACGGAATACCGTGATCTGCTCGCCAAGTATGCCAAGGAGGGCAAAGTGCCCGAGGTCATAACGCTATATATAATGCAGAGGGGAGCACAAGGCCAAGGAGAGGGAGGAGGTAGAAGGAGGGGAGGTCAAGAGACGCCTAGGTTCTTCTGACCTGCACGTCAATTCTGATTTTATAGACGTGGGGGGCGTAATCCCTCACCACCTTCCTATTCAACACTAGGCACTTAGGGCACAGCACAGCTATGAGGCCCTCGGCCTCGCCGAACGGGTCTTTCTCGGGCCCTGTGTGGTAGAAGTGGATAAGGCCGCCGTCCTCCACGCATCTAAGCGCGGCGTTGAGGTACTCATGGGCGCCTAGCGGGAGCGTCATGAGCACTCTGTCGGCCTTGGCCGCGAACGCCTCGCAGAAGTCCGCGACATCCGCCCTAACGGGTATTACGACGTTTAGTTTGTTCAATTTCACGTTCTCGACCATGTACTTGAACCCCCAAGGGTTCAACTCCACTGAGTATATCCAACGCACCCTTCTGCGTTTAGCTATCGCGACGGCGTAGGGCCCAACGCCGGCGAAGAGGTACAACACGCGCTCTCCATCCCTTACAGCCTCCGCTATCTCGGCCCTATCGGTCTGATCGCGCGGGGAGAAGTAGACCTTGGTGGGATCCACCTTTATTAGATACCCGCGCTCCTTGTGCACGACCTCGGTGGGCCCCTCTATCAACACCTCGTAGTCATAAAGCCTATAGGGGCCGGACCTGCCCCCCTTGCGTCTAATCACGGCACCTATGTTCCTGTTCAACTGCTTTACGGCTTTTGCTATTTCGCCCTTGTAGGGCTCCAGCTCGTCCGGGATCTCTATCATGGCGACGGCGCCTTGCCGCGAGCCCACTATGTCGAAAGAAGACGGCACTAACGGCAGTAGGTCGTCGGGGACGATGCCCTTCAAGAGCCTCCTCAAAGCCACGTCTCAAGAGAGCCGGTATATATTGTCAGTCCCTGACCCCGGCCTCATCTATCGGAGCCAGCAGGTTCTCCATTCGACAAAACCGCCTAGCCGGTTTAAAAACATTCGCTGTCCGCAGTTACAATAAGTTTAAATTCACTAGGCGCACTTTTTCAATGTGCCAAGGCCGAGGAAGAAGGAGGAGACCGGAGCGGCTGAGGTCGAAGTGGTCGAGCAGCCTGCGGCCAAACAGGCCGAGATGGACGTAGAGGAGCTGGAGGGGGTGGGCAAGGTGACTGGCCAGAAGCTTAAAGAGAAAGGCTATTACACCGTGAGGGATTTGGCCTTTGCATCGGTCAAGGAAATAGCGGATATAATAGGCAATGAGGAGAGGGCTGTCCAGATAATAGAAGCGGCCAGGAGCATATTAGGCCTCTCCAGCTTCATCTCGGCGTTGGAGGTCTACAAGAAGCGCGTCAACATAAAGCGTATATCCACCGGCGTGAGATCCCTCGACGAGCTGCTAAACGGCGGCGTAGAGACTGGCGCTGTGACCGAAGTAGCCGGCGAGTTCGGCGCCGGCAAGACCCAGTTCTGCCATCAACTAGCTGTGATGGTGCAGTTGCCCGAGGAGAGGGGCGGGCTCAGCGCTAAGGCCATCTATATAGATACCGAGAACACGTTCCGCCCAGAGCGCATAGCACAAATCGCTAAGGCCAGAGGCCTCGACCCGGACCAAGCGCTTAAGAACATATACTACGCGAGGGCCTACTCGTCGGATCACCAGATTATATTAGTCGAACAAGCGAGGCGCATCGTCAAGCAGGAGAACGTGAAGCTGCTCGTGGTCGACTCAATAGTAGCCCACTTCAGGGCCGAGTTCCCCGGCAGGGAGAACTTGGCGGAGAGGCAACAGAAGCTCAATAAACACATAGCCGATTTGCTGAAACTCGCCGACGCCTACGAAGTGGCCGTCGTGGTGACTAACCAAGTCATGGCCCAGCCGGACGTGTTCTTCGGCAACCCGCTAAGGCCGGCGGGTGGCAACGTGTTGGCCCACGGGGCTACTTACCGTATATGGTTGAGAAAGTCCAAGGAGAATATAAGAATAGCGAAGATATTCGATTCGCCGTATCACCCCGAGCGCGAGGCTACGTTTAAGATAACCGAGGAAGGCCTTACTGATTAAGCAAAAAGTAAATAATTATATATATATTCAAATCTAAAGTTATTAATAACAAAATTTCTAAACTTAGTGTATAGATCGTAGATGACCGACCTCTTGGCGCGCAGATAGAGCTCCTCCGCTAAGGAGCTGAAGCCCGCAACTGCGATGCTCACAGTGGCGTCTAGGCCGAGGGTGTACACGAGAGATCTCCTCGAGTCGTCCAGTTCAACAGGTATATCCTGGGGATTGAAAGATCCGGCCAACAACTGGACGTCCTTACGCGCTATATATAGGTCTATCATACGCCTATATAACGCGAGGGACAAGAGCTCCGCCAGCTCGCCCGTTATGTGCTCGGGGCGGGCCCACACCGAGATTGCGTCGACGTCCACGAGGGCTCTTATAGCCGCCAACTCGCGCCAGACCGAGAGCTTATCGGGCTCTGCTATCAACAACACGAATCGGCCGTCTCCCTCGAGAGCCCTCGCCTTCTCTACATCAACGCCGAATAGCTCCTTGGCGCTCTTCCTATCCACAAACGCCAACGTGAACTGGACGGGGGGCTCGCCGAAGTCCTCTATCAAGGCCAAGACCTCCTCTACCTCTCGCTCGTCGACCGGCCTGAACTCGAGCACGTCCACCACCGCAAAACGGCGATAATGCTTTAAATTATCACATCGAGCTGTGCTATGGGTTTTGACGTCATCCTCACGACGGACAGAGGCATGATGTCCAACTACCACGGCAAGGAGTTCTTAGGCTTTGGCACCACGGGGCCCGTCTTCGTCGAGTTGCCCTTCGGCTTTTCCGAGAGGTTCCACGCCTTTTTATTCGCGCCTAAGATGAAGACAGATAAGCTGGGGCGGCCAGTACAAGCGCCATACGGCATGAGGAAGATAGAGGCCAAGCTGCTCGACGCGGGCATAAACGCGGCTATAATAGACCCGGACTACGTCCCCAGATATCTAAAGGAGGCTAAGGTGCTCATGTTGAGCCACCATGATTATTTCGGCGTTAATCCCCCCTCTAGCACATGGGGCGTATTGTTGGGGAAGGAGACGCTCAACGCGTATCTTTTCAAGAAGTTCATGGAGAGCGTAGAGGACAAAATGCGAGAAGCCAAGAGGGCCAACGGCTTGAAGGTGATGGTGGGAGGCCCGGCGGCTTGGCAATGGCTATACTACCCCGACCTCGTGGAGAGGTGGGGAATAGACACCATTTTCGACGGCGAGGGCGAGAGGCTGGTGGTGGAGGTAGTCAAGGCGGCTCTCGACGGGAAGACGCCGCCCAGATATATCTACGTCGGCGCGTCCGAGGCGCCGAGCGTCGACGAGATCTCCACGATCAAGGGAGCGAGCATCAACGGCCTAGTGGAAATAGGCAGAGGCTGCCCGAGAGGATGCGCGTTCTGCTCGGTCACCCTTAGGCCCCTCCGTTGGTATCCATTAAGCAAGATAGAGGAGGAGCTCAAAGTGAATGCACGCGCCGGCGTCGTGGACGGGATACTCCACTCGGACGAGGTGCCGCTGTACGGCTCACAAGGCGTTGAGCTGAACCCCACCGCCTTGATAGAGCTACACAAGCTCGCCAAGCGGTATTATAGGAAAGTCGGCTGGAGCCACACGACGTTCATCGCCGTCGTCCTCGCCGAGAGGAAATACGGCAAATTGATGACGAAAATAGCCGATATAATCAAAGACGAGCACCAGGACTGGTGGGGGGCCGAGGTCGGTCTGGAGACGGGGTCCATAAGAGTCGCCAAGCAGATAATGCCGGGCAAGGCGGCTCCGTACAAAATAGAGCAGTGGCACGAGGTGGTGGAGGAGTCCATGGCCATAATGCACGAGTTGCAGTTGATACCTGCCGTCACTCTGATAGTCGGCCTGCCCGGGGAACAACCCGACGACGTGATCCAGACCATAGAGTTGATCGAGAGGCTCAAGCCCTATAGATCCCTCATAGTGCCGCTCTTCTATGTGCCCATGAGCCACGTTAAGGCCGAGAAGTCCGGGTGGCTCGACAAGGTGAATTTATACCCGGAGCACGTGGATCTCCTCAAGGTCGTGGCGAGACACTCGATATACTGGGCCCGCGATATAGTGAACAAGTTCTACTTCAAGGGCTTGAGGTATGCCCCCATAAGGCTTCTGACGAACTACTTCATAGACTACGTAGAGAAAAGACTCGACGAGGCCGAGGAGGACATAGAACGCTTCAAGGAGATGTTGAGGAGCAAATGGAGGGAGAAACGGCTAGAGGTCCTGAGATACGCTTAACGCGTCCTCCAGCGCCTTCACTAAGTCGAAGACTATGCCTCTTTTGGCGAATGCCTCGAACTTAGCCAGTTCGCAGAGCCCGCCGCAGTCGCGGGCGCAACAAGACAGCTTGGCTTCTCCGTCACATTCGGCGCTATCCACGCCGCTGCATATAATTTTAGATAAATAGTACCAAGCCTTTTCGAACAAGGCATCTCTGTTCACCCCGAGGCGAAGAGCCCTCGCGTTGACTACGCCGTATATATCAGTTAGATAAACCCTCGACTCGTATCGATAATTCTTCAACAACAGATCAATACACGAGAGCTTATACCTCGGGAGCTCGGCTGGGTTTAACGTCGAGACGCCACAAGAGCGCATGACGTGCCAGATGGCCTCCTCGACTCTCTCGTCGGTTTTCACGACCGCTATCGTTCCGCTCCTCCAATCAGGCATGGCGATCCCGAACACTACTCAACGTGAAAACTTAATAAAAAAGCCTCACCTACGCCGCATGGCCGGCGAGGTGTGCCTGGTTTGCCAAAACAAAGGGGAAGGTTACGTCGTTCCATCCGTCCAATACAAGTGTACTATATGCGGCGCGGCCGTGACTTGGCGCGATGCCGTTGCGCATTACATGAAGCACATGAAGATATCGGGCAACGATGCCGTGTGCGGGGTGTGTAACGCCAAGGTGAAGAGGGCAGAGATCAGAAAACACCTTCGAGGGCATTTCGCCGTTGGGGAGGGAGGCAGATATTTCTGCGGCGTGTGCGGGAGGGAGTTCGTGGACCGCGAGAGTTTACTCGTGCACATCATGCGGAGCCACGAATGAACGCCTTGGAACTCATAGCGTACTCCTTGATCTTGATATGGCCGCCCTACGTGGCCAACGGCCTTGCGGTCCTTGCCTCTAAACTGCCCGCGAGACATCCAATAGATTTTGGCAAAAGCTGGCACGGGGTTAGGATATTCGGCGATGGGAAAACCCTCGAGGGCTTCGCCATAGGGGTCGTTCTGGGCTCCACTATCGGCTGGTTCCCCAACTTGCTCTACGGGGCTTTGAGCATTAGCGACGCCGCTGTGCTCTCGACATCTGCGCTCGTCGGCGATTTGTTGGGGGCCTTCATAAAGAGGAGGATGTGTCTGCCGCGCGGCTATCCGGCCTTCCCGCTCGACCAATTGGACTTCTTGCTTATGTCCCTACTCGTGTTCTCGCTCTATAGGGACGTACCCATCTACGTCGTGTTGATCTCAGTGGCGATAACGCCTTTAATTCACAGAGCCACGAACATAGCCGCCTATAAGCTCAAGCTAAAGAAAGAGCCATGGTAATCCTTTTAAATATGGGACAAAGGGTTTTACATGTCTATAGTTCTTGGCGATAGGTACACGGTCGATCTCTTCAAACTCATGGGCTTCAGCGGCAGGGCTTTCAACGACGCCAAGGATTTATATGAATTTATCGTTAAGAATTTAAACATATATAACGTTTTCTTTATTTCTTCAAACTTTGCAAAACAAATAAGGAAAGAGCTTGATGAGCTAAGGTTCAGGAACCCCAACAAGATGTTAGTTGAAGTTCCCAGCGTATTGGAGAACATGGAAAGGGAGGTGAACTACTTACAGCTAGTGCGTCAGATACTGGGCGGGTAGCAATATTTTAAATCTAAGGACTTTAGCGTATACATGAGTCTTTTCGAGGATCTCATAAATCAACATATCAAGGAGCTTGAGGAATTGAAGAAAAAGCTTCACGATCAAGTTCAAGCAAAAATCAAACAAAGATCATATGAATTACTATCTAAGTATTCAGAGGAGATAAGCAATGCGCAAAGCCAAGCGATCCTGGAGAGGGAGAGGATATTATATGAAGCTCTCGTCGAAAGCAGGAGGATCGTAGCAGAGGCGTACGAGGAGATCCTAAACGCGATGAGGAGGGCGCTCTTCGACTACATAGACAAGAACAGGACCGACGAGAGGTATATAAAGTTTCTAGAAGGTGCGCTGTTGAAGGCCAGGGAGCTAATAGGCAATGATGTCGTGATCCAAGCCTCCCCGAGGGACAAGAACGCCATAATTGTGCTCATGGGGAAGCTGGGGATGAGAGGCGACCTCATGGAGAAGGATATTGCCGGCGGCATCATCGCGTCCTCGCGCGACAGCTCGGTGGTCATGGATGCGACGATAGATACGCTGCTCGAGACCAACGTAAACGAAATTAAGAAGGTCATAGCGGCGAGTCTATGAGCGGCCGTATTGAGTATATATCGGGGCCTGTAGTCAAGGCCGATCTCCCCGGGGCTAGGCTCTACGAGTTGGTCTTCGTCGGAGAGCTCAAACTATTTGGGGAAGTGGTCAGAATACAAGGCGATAAGGCGTTCATACAAGTTTACGAAGACACAACAGGCATAAAACCCGGCGAGCCCGTGGTCAGAAGCGGAGAGCCCCTCAGCGCTTGGCTGGGGCCCGGCTTGTTGGGCAGGATATACGATGGAGTTCAAAGACCTCTTAAGGTCATCTTCGAGTCCGCGAACAAGCCCTTCGTGGCTAGGGGCATAGGCTACGACCAAGCGCCGCCCCTCGACCTCAAGGCCGAGTTCGAGTTCAAACCAGCCGTCAAGGCCGGGGAGGAGGTCCATCCAGGAGACGTCTTGGGCTCCGTCCAGGAGACCTCGTTAATAGAACACAAGATCATGTACCCGCCGCTTCCCGGCAACACGCCGGGCATCGTGGAGTGGATCGCCGAGGGGAAGTACAAGGTGGACGACGTCATAGCGAGGATAAGGACCAAGTCGGGAGTTGTCGAGGTGAGGATGTGGCATAAATGGCCCGTGCGTAGGCCGAGGCCCTTCAGGGAGAAGCTACCGCCGGTCGAGCCCCTCATAACAGGCGTCAGGACGATAGACACAATGTTCCCCATAGCCAAAGGCGGCGCGGCGGCGATTCCAGGCCCGTTCGGCTCCGGCAAGACCGTGACGATCAGAACTCTTTTCCTCTACGCGCAGGCGAAGGTCATAGTCCCGGTCCTATGCGGCGAGCGCGGCAACGAGGCGGCTGATGCTCTACAAGGTCTGCTCAAGCTCAAAGACCCCAACACGGGCAAGTCCTTGCTGGAGAGGACCACCATAATCGTGAACACCTCCAATATGCCAGTGGCCGCGCGCGAGGCCTCGATCTACACGGGCGCCGCCATAGGCGAATACTTCCGCGATATGGGCTACGACGTGTTGGTCTCCGCGGACTCCACCAGCAGATGGGCGGAGGCCATGAGAGAGGTGGCCCTCCGTATAGGAGAAATGCCCTCTGAGGAGGGATACCCAGCCTATTTGCCGACGCGTCTAGCCGAGTTCTACGAGCGCGCGGGACGCGTGGTCCTGTTGGGCAAAGGCGAACGCGTCGGCTCCTTGACGATAGCCGCGTCAGTCTCGCCGCCTGGAGGGGACTTCACGGAGCCCGTCACGTCGAATACGTTGCGCTTCATCGGTGCATTCTGGCCGCTGTCGCCTAGACTTGCCTACTCGCGCCACTATCCCGCAATCGATTGGCTGATGGGCTTCTCGCGTTATGTGGACACGGTCCAAGAGTGGTGGACCAAGGTGGACCCCGATTGGAGGAGGATCAGAGATCTCTTCCAGTCTCTGCTCAGCAAAGAGGCCGAGTTGCTCGAAGTAGTCCGTATATTGGGCACGGAGGCGCTAAGCGAGGAGGAGAAGCACATACTGAACACGGCGTTCTTGATAAGGGAGGGGTTCCTCAAACAAGATGCCTTCAACCCAGTGGACACGCCGTCAATGCCCAAGAAGCAAGTGCTCTTGATGAGGGCCATCCGCATGTACTACGAGGAGGGCTTGAAGGCCATAGGGGCTGGGGTTCCTGCCTCAGCTCTGAGGGAGCTCAACTCAGTCAAGCGCTTGCCGAGGTTGCGCATGGAGGTCAAGAGCGAAGACGTGGAGGTCGCGTTGTCCAAGTTCATAGAGGAGATGAAATCCGAGATATACGTATTGGTGACCAAGAGGGGCTGAGCGCGAAAGTTTTTAATTTCGGCCGAACACTGACGCGTGAGCAAGAAGGTACTAGAACATGTCTTCGGTCCTCTGGAGGTTTCTATACTCCCGAAGGAGGAGGCGAGGGCCTTGTTGCGAAAGCTCCACGTCAGGCCGTGGCAGATACCCTGGATTAAAGCGAGTGATCCTTTAGTCAAAGCAGTCGGCGCAAAGCCAGGCGACGTGTTGCGGATAGTCAGGCGTTCCGAGACTGCAGGTGAATCAGTTATATACAAGCTCGTTGTGCCCGGCTAATGGTCGACTTCGTCCCCTTACCCATAAAGTACAGGTCGGAGGACGGGGGATTCCCCACCTCCGACGATCGTTGGGCCTTAGTCAAGGCCTTCGTCAGGGATCGCGGTATTGTAGATCACCAGATAAGGGCATTTAACGACTTCATCGACAAAAGGCTCCCCAAGATAATAGAGGAAATGGGCGTCGTGGAGACTGACATAAAGGGGCTCAAAGTCGTTATAGAGAGGGTCGAGATAGGCTGGCCCAGAGTTAAGGAGCCCGACGGCTCCGAGGCGGTGATATACCCCATGGAGGCCAGGCTCCGCAACGCCACGTATAGCGCCCCCATGTACCTCACGATGACGCTCTACGTCGACGACGAGCCCTACGCGACTGAGACCATATACGCCGGCGAGCTCCCCATAATGGTCAAATCCAAGAAATGCAACTTGACTAGGCTCAAGCCAGATGAATATGCCAAGAAGTTCGAGGACCCCGAGGATCCCGGCGGTTATTTCATAATAAACGGGAGCGAGCGAGTCGTCATAAGCCAAGAGGACCTCGTCACCGACCGTCCCATATACGACGTTGGCGATAAGCCTACGGTGAGGTATTTAGCCAAGGTCATATCCACGGGCCCCGGCTACCGCGCCACGATGACTGTGGAATACCACAAAGACGGCGTGATATACGTCACCCTCTCCGCCATACCCGTCAGGATACCGTTCCCGGTCTACATGCGCGCCATGGGCCTCGAGAGCGATCAAGACATAGTGCTGGCGGTCTCGGACGATCCTGACATACAGAAGGAGCTCCTCCCGTCCTTGTTGGCGGGCCAAGAGATAGCGACGACGAAGGACGACGCGTTGGACTTCATAGGGGGTAAAATAGCCGTGGGCCAACCGAGGCCTATAAGGATCGAGAGGGCGTTGCAGATCCTAGATAAGTACTTCTTGCCCAACTTAAACCCGCAGAAGCCCGACGAAAAGGCCCTCGAGGAGGCCAGGATAAAGAAGGCGTTGATGTTGGGCCAAGTAGTCAAGGGGCTTGTAGAGATGCAACTGGGCAGGAGGAAGGCGGACGATAAGGACCACGTAGCCAACAAACGAGTAAGGCTCGTGAACGACCTACTGGCGCAGTTGTTCAGGACTGTGATGAAGCAGTTCCTCCAAGAGCTCAAGAGCCAGCTCGAGAAGTATTACGCGAGGGGGAAGATACCGCATCTCCAGACCATAGTGAGGCCCGATATAATAACCGAACGCGTTAAACAAGCCCTGGCGACGGGCAACTGGGTTGGTGGAAAGACGGGGGTCTCGCAGATATTGGACAGGACGAACTACCTCTCCACTTTGAGCTATTTAAGACGGGTCGTGTCGTCCCTCAGCAGGACGCAACCGCATTTTGAGGCCCGCGATCTACACCCGACTCAGTGGGGCCGTCTATGTGCTGTCGAGACCCCGGAGGGGCAGAACGTGGGCCTCGTGAAGAACTTGGCCCTACTCGCCGAGATAACCATAGGCGTCGACGAAGCCTCCGTCGAGAAGATGCTCAACGAGCTGGGCGTCGTCCCGGTGTTGGAGGCTAGGAGGGGAGGAGTACAAGGGGCCGAGGTCTACTTGAACGGGAGGTTGATAGGAATACACCAAGACCCCGAGGAGCTCGTTAAGACTATACGCAAGTTGAGGAGACAAGGCAGGATACCGGACGAGATCAACGTGGCCCATCTGGGCAACGCCGTATACGTGAACTGCGACGGCGGCCGCATAAGGAGGCCACTGCTGGTCGTAGAGGGCGGCAAGCTGAAGTTCACGAAGGAACACATCCAGAAGTTGGCATCAAGCGAGCTCACTTGGAACGACTTAATGAAGATGGGGATCGTGGAGTACCTAGACGCCGATGAGGAGGAGAACGCCTATATAGCAGTCGACCCCCACGGCGATTTGTCGCAGTACACCCACGTCGAGATAATCCCCACGTCCATCCTCGGCGCAATAGCGTCGATCATACCGTACTTAGAGCACAACCAATCGCCGCGCAACCAATACGAGGCGGCCATGGCAAAACAATCCCTAGGTTTGCCGCAAGCGAACTTCATGTACAAGCTCGACTCGCGCGGCCATATGTTGTACTACCCCGAGAGGCCTATTGTGACCACCAGAGGGCTTGAGCTCATAGGCTACTCCAGGAAGCCGGCGGGCCAAAACGCCGTGGTGGCGCTTCTGACGTACACGGGCTATAACATAGAGGACGCGGTTATAATGAACAAGTCGTCAGTCGAAAGAGGCTTCTTCCGCACCAACTTCTACCGCACTTACGAGACCGAGGAGCAGAAGTACCCCGGCGGCGAGGAGGACCGGATAGAGGTGCCCGACCCTTCGGCGAGAGGTTATAGAGGGCCTGAGGCCTATAGCCACCTCGACGAGGACGGCATAGCGCCTCCTGAGGTCTACGTCACGGGCGGGGAGGTGATAATCGGGAAGACGGCGCCGCCGCGCTTCTACATGACCTTGGAGACCGAAAAAATCTTGAAAGAACGGCGCGATGCCTCGATACCCGTCAGAAGGGGCGAGCGCGGCATCGTGGATAGAGTAGTCATAACGGAATCCCCCGAGGGCAACAAGCTAGTTAAGGTCAGACTGAGGGAGCTCCGTATTCCGGAGCTCGGCGATAAGTTCGCATCGCGTCACGGACAGAAGGGCGTCGTGGGCATGTTGTTGAGGCAAGAGGATATGCCGTTCACTGAGGACGGGATAGTTCCCGATATAATAATCAATCCACACGCGATGCCGTCGCGTATGACGGTGGGCCAGCTCCTCGAGTCCATAGCGGGTAAGGCCGGCGCGCTTACAAGCCAGCTCATCGACGCGACGCCGTTCGAGGGCATCACGGAGAAGGAGTTGAGGGAGCTCCTCTTGAAGCTCGGCTACAGATGGGACGGGAAGGAGGTCATGTACAGCGGGATAACGGGCGAGAAACTCGTGGCGGATATATTCATCGGGATAACTTACTATCAGAAGTTGCACCACATGGTCGCCGATAAGATCCACGCGCGCTCTAGGGGTCCGGTCCAGATACTCACTAGGCAACCTACCGAGGGCAGATCGCGCGAGGGAGGCCTTAGGCTTGGGGAGATGGAAAGGGACGTCCTCATAGCGCATGGAGCCTCCGCGTTGCTCTACGAGAGGATGGTGGAATCGAGCGATAAGTATGTTATGTACGTCTGCGAGCTCTGCGGCCTCCCCGCCTATCTAGACGCGAAGACTAACAGGCCTAAATGCCCTGTGCACGGCGAACAAGGACAATTCGCCAAAGTGGTAGTCCCCTACGCGTTTAAGCTCTTATTGCAAGAACTAATAGCGCTCGGCATATACCCAAAGATTGAGCTCGCCGAGATACTCGAGTAGTGATATTCGGCGTGGACCCGGTATATTCCTGATATCAAGACTCTATTTACGGCCGTTCATAGCGCTTGAGGCCTCAATGCTCCAAGCGCTTATTGGGCTTTGTAAGGCGATTAAATTTATATAATAGACCTCATCGGTTTCGCCGTGGCTGTTCAACAACAAGCCGATCTTATTCCTACTAAAGTTATAAAGGGCATAAAGTTCGGCATTCTAAGCCCCGACTTGATAAGACGATATTCAGTTCTCGAGATAACCACGTCGGAAATCTACGACGAGGGGGGATTGCCCGTACGAGGCGGCTTGATGGACAGAAGGCTGGGGGTCGCGGAGCCAGGCGCTCGTTGCGAGACATGCGGCCAGTCTTATGATGTCTGCCCAGGGCATTTCGGACATATAGAACTAGCCAAGCCCGTGGTACACGTCGAATTCGCTAGGTTTATATACGACGTATTGAGGGCCACGTGCCCGAACTGCGGCAGGATAATGCTCAAGGATGAAGAGATTAAAAGATATAGCGAGAGGTTACAGAGACTCAAAGGCCGGTGGAAGCTCTTAGTCGCAAATCTGCACGAGAAGATCCTCAGAAAGGCCGCCGAGAGGACTACGTGTCCCCACTGTGGCTTTAAGCGTAACAAGATCAGGTTCGAGCGCCCATATAACTTCTACGAGGAGACTGAGACAGGCGCCCTCATAAAGCTCGACCCGGAGACTATCTTGGAGCGGCTAGTCAAGGTGCCCAACAACGATTTGGAGCTACTCGGCGTCGACCCGACCGTCGCGCGGCCCGAGTGGGGCGTATTGAGAGTATTGCCCGTGCCCCCGCCCCACGTCAGGCCCTCGATACAGCTGGAGACCGGCATAAGGAGCGAGGACGATCTAACGCACAAGCTCGTGGACGTCATGAGGATGAACGAGAAGCTGAAAATCGCGTTAGAAACAGGCGCGCCGACAAACGTGATAGACAACCTCTGGGATCTGCTCCAGTACCACATAGCCACCTACTTCGACAACGAGCTGCCGGGAATACCGTTGGCTAAGCACAGAGGCGGGAGGCCTCTGAAGGGCATAGCGCAGAGGCTCAAGGGCAAGGAGGGCAGATTCAGAGGCAGTTTGTCGGGCAAGCGCGTGAACTTCTCGGCCCGCACTGTGATAAGCCCGGATCCCAACATAAGCATAAACGAGGTGGGCGTGCCGGTGGACATCGCTAAGATATTGACAGTCCCCGAGAGGGTCACTGAGTGGAACTTGGAGGAGTTGAGGCAAGCCGTAATGAGGGGGCCGGAGGCTTGGCCAGGCGCCAACTACGTCGTTACGCCCGAGGGCAGGCGTATAGATTTAAGGTATGTCAAGGATAGGAAACAGTTGGCCGAGAAGCTGGCGCCTGGCTGGATCGTCGAGCGCCATATCAGAGACGGCGATATAGCCCTCTTCAATAGACAGCCGTCGCTTCACAGAGTGTCCATGATGGGGCATATCGTCAAGGTGCTGCCCGGCAGAACTTTCAGAATACACCTGGCCGTTTGCCCCCCCTACAACGCGGACTTCGACGGGGATGAGATGAACTTGCATATACCGCAGACAGAGGAGGCCAGGGCGGAGGCCCGGACTTTGATGTTAGTACAAGAGCACATAGTTACTCCTCGCTACGGCGGCGCGATCATAGGCGCTAGGCAAGATTACATAATAGGCGCATATCTACTATCCCGCAAGACCACTTTGTTAACCAAGAAAGAGGTGGCCTATCTGGCAGGCGCTATGAAATACGAGGGAGATCTCCCCGAGCCTGCTATCATGCATCCCGTGGAGTTGTGGACGGGCAAGCAAATAATCAGCATGACTCTGCCCAAGGACCTCAACTGGGTCCAGCCCGCCGCGTTTAAGTCCACGTGTAAGGACCCGTATACTTGCGAAAACGACGAATGGGTAATCGTAATCAACGGCAACATGGTTACCGGAGTTCTAGACAAGAAGTCCATAGGCGCCGAGCAGGTGGATTCTTTGTGGCACCGCATAGCCAGGGATTACCCATCCGACGTAGCCAGACGCTGGCTCGACTCATCGCTCAGGACTTTCTTGAGGTTCCTCGACCTGAAGGGCTTCACGATAGGCTTGGACTCGCTGTACATATCCGAGGAGGCCATGGCCGAGGTCAACAAGATAATCGAGAACGGCATCAAGGAGGCTATGGAACTCATAGAGGTCTACAAGAGGGGCGAGCTTGAGGCCATGCCGGGCTATACGGTACAGGAGACTCTCGAGAACAAACTAGCCGAGATTCTCTCCAAGGTGCGCAGCGATGCCGAGGGCGTCGTGGAGAAACACATAGACAAGAACTCCGAGGCTTATTTGATGGCCAAGACGGGTGCGCGTGGTAGCTTGACAAATATAGTCCAAATGGTCGCCACGCTGGGACAGCAGACCATAAGAGGTGAGAGGATAAAGAGGGGTTATAGGACAAGGACATTGCCGCACTTCCCCGCGGGAGATATAGGACCTTTCTCGGGCGGATTCGTCTCTTCGTCGTTTATAAATGGGCTTACCCCGACGGAGTACTTCTTCCACGCAGCCGGCGGCAGAGACGGCTTAATTGATACGGCCGTCCGCACGGCCCAGAGCGGTTATATGCAACGCCGTATTATAAATGCATTACAAGACGCCTATGTGGCCTACGACGGAACGGTGAGGTACGGATCGGGGCTATTGCTCCAGCCCCTATACGGCGATGACGGAACCGATGTGTCCAAATCCGACCACGGCAAGCCCGTGAACGTAAATATAATGAAGTTGTACGTGAGGTGATGTCGGTCGCCAAGCTTTTGGAGGACCTCTCTTCGGTGATCCCGAAGAGCCTTTATGAGGATCTGAAGAAGTCCGTCGAGGGCCTCGACGAGGAGACCGCCTTGAGGTTCATATATAGAGCTCTGAGGCTTTACGTATTATCGCTCATAGACGCCGGCGAAGCCATAGGGATAGTGACAGCCCAATCTATAGGCGAGCCGTCGACCCAGATGATCTTGAGATCTTTCCACTTCGCGGGCCTCAGGGAGTTCTCCATGGCGCGCGGCTTGCCGAGGATGATAGAGATAGTGGACGCCAGAAGGAAGCCGTCCACACCGCTCATGTACGTTTACCTAAAGCCGCCCTATAACAAATCCAAGGAGGCCGCCACTGAGGTGGCCAAGAAAATCCAGTTGACGACTATAGAGAGCATCGCCAAGTTGGTTGATATAGATTACATAACTTATACCATCACCATAGAGCTGGACCCGGAGCAGATGAAGTATAGAGGCGTAAGCGCCAAGGACGTGGAGAAGGTGCTCTCGAGGATGAAGGGGAAGGGGGTCTCCATAGAGATGGGGGGAAACGTGGTGAGCGTCAGCCTAAGCACTCCCGACATGTTGAAGCTGAGGAAGCTGAGGGAGAAGATCCTACAGACCAAGATAGGCGGAATAAAGGGCATAAGGAAAGTGTTGGTGGATCAAGACAGGAACACGGGGGAGTGGTATATCATAACGGAGGGTAGCAACTTGGAGGGCGTGCTACAGCTCGAGGAGGTAGATCACACTAGGACTTATAGCAACGACTTACATGAAGTCGCCGAGGTCTTAGGCATAGAAGTCGCCAGAACCTTGATAGCGCAAGAGATAAAGAAAGTGCTTGCCGAACAAGGACTTGACGTAGATAGTAGACATATGTACATGGTCGCCGACGCCATGACTTGGCTTGGAAAGGTCAGGCCAATAGGCAGACACGGAGTTGTGGGCTCCAAGGAGTCGCCTTTGGCGAAAGCGGCGTTCGAGGTGACCGTGAAGACCTTGGTGGAGGCCTCCGTCAGAGGCGACGTGGAGCAGTTCAAGGGCGTCTTCGAGAACATAATAGCGGGTAGGCACATACCCATAGGGACCGGGATGGTGAGGTTATTGATGCGGTTCTGAACTGAAAATTTATATATGGAGTCTGCTCTCGAGGGAGCGTGAGCACGTCTATAGACATAACGAGAGAGCTCCAAGTCGCCATATCGACCGGCAAGGTCGCTATCGGCTACAAAAGCGTTAAAGACGCCGTATTAGGCGGCCGCGCCAAGATGATAATACTGGCGGCCAACGCCCCGCCCAGAATAAAAAACGATTTGGAGTACTACGCGAAAATAGCGGGTGCTCCTATCTTTACTTTCCCTGGCTCGAGCCTCGAGCTAGGCGCGGCGGCGCGAAAGCCGTTTAAGATCTCGTCCATAGCAGTAATAGACCCGGGCCAGAGCGAGATACTAAAACTGGTTGGCTATGCCTGATATAAGGCTCACCGACGAGGAGATCAGATACGCCACGCTTTTTGAGTCCATGACGGGCGTCACCCCTCTTGATGTGATTATAGATAGCGATTTTAACAGAATAATATTTGTAGTGAGCAAGAACCAAGCCGCCTTAGCGGTAGGCAAGGGCGGTAATAACGTCAGGATGTTGAGGCAAATAATAGGCAAAGAGGTTGAGGTAGTCGAATACGCCGAGACGCCCGAGGAGCTAATAAAGAACAGCCTATATCCCGCAAGGGTCATAGCGGTGAAGGTGACCAAATCCCCTTCGGGCAACCTAGTCGCTATAACTACGGTCGTGCCCGAGGACAAGGGGATAGCCATAGGCAAAAACGGCAAGAACATCGCTAAGGCTAAGCTGTTGGCTAAGCGATATTACGATGTCGACAGAGTTGTGTTGGCCTAAGGAGCGTTAAATTTTATATACGGAGGTAAACGAGGGGCCGTGCCGGGCAAGAAGTCTCCTTCGGGCTTGTTCGCCGCCAGGAAGCTGGGGGAGAAGAGGCGGAAGTTCAGGTGGAGCGATGTGACCTACAAGAGGAGGGTTCTGAGGATTGCAGAGCGTTTCGATCCGCTCGAGGGGGCCCCAATGGCTAGGGGCATAGTTCTGGAGAAGGTAGGCGTCGAGGCGCGAAAGCCGAACGCAGCTGTCAGGAAATGCGTCAGGGTTCAGCTCGTGAAGAACGGAAAGGTCGTCACCGCGTTCGTGCCATACGACGGCGGACTCAACATCATAAACGAGCACGACGAGGTGATAATCGAGCGTATAGGCGGTCCCGAAGGCCGCTCGCTCGGGGATATTCCCGGAATAAGGTTCAAGGTGGTCAAGGTCAACGGCGTTTCCCTTCTCGCAATACTCCGGGGCAAAAAGCAGAAGCCTACCCGCTGATGCCTACAGCTAAGGTCTTGGAGCGGGATTCCCTTGTCCTCAAGGCCTACATAGAGGGGGTAAAGCCGTCTCTGATAAACTCAATCCGCCGCGTAGTCATCTCCGAGGTGCCCGTCTTCGCGATAGATCAAGTGATAATAATTAACAACACGTCGTCGATGTACGACGAGATGTTGGCCCATAGGCTCGGCTTAATACCCCTTAAGACTCCGCTCGACTTATTCCCCAAAATAGAGGAGTGCGAGTCAGGCTTAGTCGACCCCGCCGAGTGTACAGTTAGGTTGACCCTCCAGATAACCGCCGAGGAGCCCAAGGTTGTATATTCCGGGGATCTCGTCTCCGACCATCCCGAGGTGACCCCTGTCTACCCCGATATACCGATAGTCAAATTGGCGAAGGACCAATCGATATCTCTGGAGGCCTATGCGAGGCTTGGTCGGGCCAAGGAACACGCTAAGTGGCAAGCAGGCCTCGCCGCGTACTACTATTTCCCTAAGCTCGTGGTGAACAAAGACGGGCCTCAGTGTTTGTCCTACTGCAAGTCGATATGCCCGAGCGCGTTCGGGGATAGTCTAAGGGACTTCGACCCGTATAAGTGCACCTTCGGCAAGCTTAAGACTTGTGAAAAGCTGTGCAACGGCGCTATAACGGCGGAATGGGATCGCTACAAGTACATCATGACGTTCGAGTCCTACGGCAACATGGCCGTCGACAAGATGATACAAGAGGCGTTCAGAGTGCTCAAGGCTAAGTTCTCCGCGTTCCTCGAGGCTGTTGAGAAAGAGGCGAACAGACTGCTCGAGGGAGCCCCCAAGGCCGAGAACGTTTAAATATTGCCCAGAGGGAGGCGGCGTGCCGCCTAATCCCACTGGTCCCACTAACGTCAAGTTGAGGATGTTAGTTAGATTTCTCAGAAGAGCCGCCAAGTCCTACGACGCGCCCATATGGGCCTACGTGGCCGATCTGATATCGAGGTCGCGGAGGCAGAGAGTCGTCGTGAATTTATCGAAACTTAACAGGGTGGCGAACGACGGAGATGTCGTCGTGGTGCCGGGCAAACTGCTAGGAGGCGGCGAGTTCAAGAAAAAGATAACGATAGCAGCGGTCTCGGCTTCTCGAGGCGCTGCCGAGGCCGTGCTCGAGTCGGGCGCCCAACTGATGCCGATAGCCGAGCTGGTCAAGAAAAACCCCAAAGGCACAAGCGTCAAGATAGTGGTATGAGCAAGCCTCTGCCCGCCAACTTGGATAAAGGGATCGTCGTGATAGACGCGACTAGCCACGTCGTGGGGAGGCTCGCGTCAGTGATCGCGAAGCTGCTCCGCTCCAATAAGGAGGTTAACGTCATCGTCGTTAATGTAGACAAGGCGGTAATAGTGGGGGATAGGAAGATGGTGATCGGCTGGTATATGAAGAAGGTGTCCGAGTGGAGGACCCACTACAACCCCGAGAAGGTCGGCCCTAAGATCCCCAGAAGGCCCGATAGAATTTTCAAGAGGATAGTGCGCGATATGTTGCCCTACAAAAGCGCCGAGGGGAGGCGCGCCTTGAAAAGGCTGAAGGTCTATATGTCGGTTCCCCCGAACATTAGCGGGGAGCTATACTACGTCCCAGAGGCCTTGATGAGACAAAGGCCTTTGTACAAGTTCTTGACGCTCGAAGAGCTCTGGAAGCACATAGACCCGAGGGCGTGGAGCAAGTGGAAGGAGGCCCAATCCTTGTTGGAAAAGATAAAAGCTACGGATAAACGATAGGCCATGTCGGAGGCCGCAGTCAAGGCGCCAGGCGCCTACGTTGTGCAGGAGTCGCCCAGAGTGGTCTTGGCCGTGGGCAAGAAGAAAACGGCGGTGGCCAAGGCAGTGATAAAGCCGGGGATAGGCCGCGTCAGAATAAACGGCTATCCGCTCGAGCTCTGGCCCATCGAGCTTGCGCGTCAGAAAATGGCCGAGCCGTTATTGCTAGCGGGCGACCTAGTGAATAAGGTTGACATAGAGGTGGAGGTCCATGGAGGCGGTTATATGGGGCAAGCCACGGCCGTCAGAATGGCTATAGCCAGAGGGCTCGTCAAGTTCTTCGAGGATCAGAAATTAAGGGAATTATACCTCCAGTACGACCCGTATATGTTGAAGGGAGATCCCAGGAGGACCGAGCCGAAGAAGCCCGGCATAAAACACGCGCGTTCTAAGAGGCAGAAGGCGTATCGTTAAGACCATGATGGCGCCTATTAGGTGCTTCACATGCGGTAGGCCGCTGGGCCATCTATGGGAGCCCTTTAGACGGAGGGTCTTAGCCGGCGAGAACCCGAGCGATGTGCTCGACGACTTGGGCGTGACCAGATACTGTTGCAGGCGCACGCTTATGGCCCACGTGGATTGGATAGACGACGTCCTCCAGTTCGAGGTTCGCTGAAGATCCCGCGTAAAATTTTATTAACTGACGTTAAGGGTCTCGCAATGTCGAACAAAGCCCAGCAATTGAAACTACCATCGCCGTTGAAGACGCTCTCCAAAATGGTGAACAAAATCGTCGTGGCTAGGCTTAAGGGCGATGTAGTCGTCAAGGGCGTTTTGAGCATATACGACTCTTGTATGAACTTAGTCCTCGACGACGCAGAAGAGCTCGACAAGAACGGGACGACGAAGATGAAATACGGAAGAATCCTCATAAGAGGGAGCCAGATAATTTATATCTCCAGCGAGGAGGCGGCGGCATGATCACGGTAACTAAAGCCAATAGGTTGCCCGTAGCGGAGCAAAGCGTAGAGATAGTAGAACGCAAGGGGCAAGGCCATCCGGACTATATAGCTGACGGCATCTCGGAGTATGTCAGCTTGTACCTATCGCGATATTACTTGCAAAAATACGGCGTTATACTCCACCACAACGTAGACAAGACTCTTGTCGTTGGAGGCCAGGCGCGGCCTGTGTTCGGAGGCGGCGAGGTGATCCAGCCAATATACATACTCGTGTCTGGTAGAGCCACCGTGGAGGTGAGGAGGGGAGGAGATGTCGAGAGGATACCCGTGGGGCCTATCATATTAGAGGCGGCAAGGAGGTGGATAAAAGAGAACTTCAGATTCTTGGACCCGGATAGGCACGTGGTCATAGACTATAGAATAGGGCAAGGCTCTGCGGATTTGACAGGAGTTTACGAGCTCGGCGTGAAGTCAGTTCCGTTGGCCAACGACACATCAATAGGCGTTGGCTACGCTCCGTTTTCGCCTCTCGAGAACTTAGTGTACCGAGTTGAGAGGACGCTTAATTCGGCCGAGTTCAAGTCGAGGTTGCCGGAAGTCGGAGAGGACGTCAAAGTGATGGGGATAAGAGTCGACAAGGACATAAGGCTCACCATAGCGGCCGCGATGATAAGCCAGCTCGTCAAAGATAAAGACCACTATTTGTCCGTGAAGGAGGAGGTCAAAAAACGCATCGAGGACCTCGCTGCCAAGATAGCGCCGGGCTATAACGTATCGGTAGACGTCAACACGGCGGATAAGCCCGAATACAACATATTCTATCTGACGGTCACGGGCACCAGCGCTGAGCACGGAGACGACGGCATGACCGGGAGGGGCAACAGGGCGAACGGGCTCATAACGCCCATGAGAGTGATGTCGATGGAGGCGGCGGCCGGCAAGAACCCGGTATCCCACGTGGGCAAAATATACAACGTCTTGGCCCAGAAGATAGCCGATAGGATCTACGCCGAGGTGAAAGGCGTTAAGGAGGTGTCGGTCGAGATAGTCAGCCAGATAGGCAAGCCTATAACGGAGCCGAAGATGCTCAACGTGGAAGTAATACCTGAGGGCGGCGACCTCACGAACGAGATCAAGAGGGAGGCTGAGGCCATAGCGTCCGAGGAGCTGGGCAAGGCCACTTCCATCACCCAGTTGATACTAGAGGGCAAGGTCAGACTGTTCTAGCCCGGCAAGCGTTTCCTGTACTCTTCGAGGATTTTCCGTAAATCCACCTTCCTCTCCGCTAGCGCAGCCCTTATCCTCTCGGCTATCTCCCTCCTTTTGTTCTCGTCGACGATGTAATAGCCCCTCACTTTGTACTTAGCCACGAGCTTAAGGGGAACGCCCAATATGCCGTTGCTCACGGCCTCCTCTATTGTCGAAATGTCGCTGCAGAGAACGCCCCCGTTCTTCTTGCATTCGGAGATCTCGTCCTCTCTATAGAGCTTATACCTCCCGTCGACGATGCCCAACATTACGTCCAATAGCTCTTCTGCCAGCTTCTCTTTGGACTCCTCGCAGCTCTTCAAGGATCGCGCAAGGTCCTCTATACGCCTCTGTAATTCATTATACTTGGCATCTCTCCAGAGCGAGTCGTTGAGCGCTCGGCTCAACGACGCCACCCTCGACCTCAACTCCTCTACCTCCTTCTCGAGCTGGCTCTTCTCGTATTCAAGCGCGGCTATTCTCATCTTGCTCTGCTCGTCGAGGTCCTTGCAAGGCCTCTCGACGGGTACGTAGATTATCCTCGTGTAGCTGGCATCTCTGCCTCCTCTGAGGATCTCGGCGACTGCTTGCGCTATTGATTTCCCCCTCGCCACTAGAGCCTTGGCCTCCTCCAGCTGCCGCCCCGTTAATATAGTCCCGAAATCCCTCTCGAGCCTCTCGAACTTGGCCTTGTACTCCACGTAGGCCTTATAGGCCGCCGCCAAGGCGTCCCTCTCGTGGGTGGTCTTCACGGGGTAGCCCAATTTATCGATTATCGAGTTCTTCTCGACAACTGCGAGATCCCTCTCGGGCTTGAACAAGGTGGCCCCGCACATAGCGGCGAGTTTTTTGACGTAATCGGGTACATCGGCGACGTCGGTGGCTATTATCACGGGGATGCCCCATTGATATATCCGCCTCAAGGACTCGCCCCTTGAAAGGTTCCTCCTGGCCTCCGTGTGCAACACC
Source organism: Thermoproteus thermophilus (assembly GCF_055392855.1). NCBI lineage: Archaea > Thermoproteati > Thermoproteota > Thermoprotei > Thermoproteales > Thermoproteaceae > Thermoproteus > Thermoproteus thermophilus. The sequence goes on along the minus strand of NZ_AP042466.1, from coordinate 729,429 downwards.
CTGCCGTTGAGGTCCATTATGGCTATGCCGGTCACTATGCCGGGATCTACGCCCACGATCAAGTAGGCGTTGCCGCCCCTTTCGGACTCGTAGGACTTGACGGGCTCCGAGAATATCCTCACCACCACGTCGGGGCTCTTCAAGGGCTTCACGTACCTCCTAACTATGTCCCTCCTAGCGTACACCACGAACTTCGCTGAAGTTATATCGCCTGACTCCTCCTTGAAGAACAAATCGTAGTCGAGCCCGACCTCGTTGAGGCGTCTGGATATACGGTCGGTCAAATCCCTGATCCTATGCTTCACGTTACGCATATACCTATTACGGCTCATCCCGCCCGGGCTCGTCGAGGACACGCGCTTAATGAGGATCACAGTCTCCTCCTCGTACAGCTTAATCCTGGCCCCTATACCCCTCTCTGCCAACACGGCCGCAAAGTAGGAGGTCTCGAGGGGGTCCAGCCTCCCTCTGGAAATGCCAAGGTGCCTCTCGACGAGCACCTCCATGGGCACGCTCGTATTCTCGGACCTAGTCACCTCGACTACGTCTATGTTGAAGGGTAATCTCCCCAACGCTTTGATAACTAATTTGCCGTGTTCCATGAGCTCCGATATGCTATCCACGGCCAGGACCTCGGGCCTATGCCTCTTGACGGCTTTCAGCAAGTCGACTACCGACGCGATTCCCTGCTCTATCAAGGCGCCCTTCTCCACCACGGAGTAGGCGAACTTATCCCTAGCGACTATATCTAAGCCTAGAATCTTCATATTTTAAAAGATTTTAATACATTATTTATAATTTCATTTATATTTATATTTTTATATTTTTTACTTCTTAATTTATTTAATATTGATTCTTTATCTATATGGATATCGTATCGGGAAAAGTACTTGTCCAGATAGGAGAGGTCCCTGGACAGTATCTCCTCGGCGTTGGGGTGGGAGGCCGGCACCCATTGCGGCCAGTCTATCACATACGCTTTATCGCCCACTATTATGTTATACGGCGTCAAATCGCCGTGTATTATGCCGTTGTCCAACGCTATCTCGACGGTCTCTACTACGTGTTTAGCCGCCGATCTCGCATCGACCAGCTCCGCCCTATAGGCCTCTACGCCGTCTATGTACTTCATGACCACCACATGCCTATTCACTGCTATGGGCTCCGGCACATGGCCGCCCGCGTCGAAGACCACGGCGAGGGCCGCGAACTCGGCATGGGCGGAGAGCCTAGCCTCGTAGAGCTTCGTCAGATGCCTCCTCTTGCCCAAAAAACTCCTCACTCTCTTGACTTTAGTAAATGAAGATGTACCTGTGCGGTGGAGCTTTAAAACTACCTTCGTGCCGCTCGGAGCCTCGCCAGAGTATACTACCGACTCCTTCCCTACGCCTATCGGCGTCGGCGATATGCTCACGACTTTGCCGGCCTTCCTCAACGAATGTAGGGCCAACACGTCGTAAGCGTTGAAGGTCAGCCTGAAGCCCTCATAAGGCCCTTTCTCCCTTTGTATTAACTTTAGCTTATTCAACTTGGAGAGCGACGCGCCGACTTTTCCCTCGTCTGCCCTGGCCCAACGCACTATGAGCCTATAAGGCACGTACTGATGCCTCACGTGGGCTATTTCGATGAGCCTGAGAACTCTGAGGTCGAGCTTATCCAAGGCGTTATAAGCCTCTATCAAAGACCTAACGGACACCGAAAATATTTACTCCAATAAAATTTATGTGGGAAGGATCGTCGTCACGTTAGTATCCAAGGAGCAAGCCGAGGCGGGACATAGATTCAGAGTTGTGAAAATCCCTGAGGAGTGTAGCAGTTGTAAGCTATATCACGTGTGTATGGGCAGACTCAAGCCGAGGCGCACGTATAGGATAATCGAGGTGAGGCCCTCGCTCGGCCAGAGGTGTAAGATAACAGGAGGGGAAATGACGCCGGTAGTCGTGGAGGAGCTCCCCGTCAAGCTCTTATTGCCTAGAAGGAAGGCGCAGGAGGGAGTCGTGGTGACCTATGAGGGCGAGTGCCGCGGCTGCGACGGATGTCCCGACGAGGACACGCTAAGGCCGGGCGAAAAGGTGCTCGTGTTGAAAGTATTGGACAAGGTCTCTTGTAGTGGACGCGAATTCTTCGTCGTCGAGGTCAGCCCGATATAAGGCGTTCTACTTTTCTGAACAGACCTATTAGGCCCTTGTAGAGCCCCCTCTCGGCGGCTTTCTTCCTCAACTCCCTATACAGCTTTTTGGCCTCGTCCCTCTTCCCTTGTCTGGCCAACTCCTCGGCTCGCCTCAACTCGACTACTAAGGATCTGGCGAGCTCTTGTAGCTCCTCCGCCATGCCCGCCATACTCTAGCGATTTTTAAAATTTGACCAAAGCTTTTAATACGAGGAAAGCCCACCGATCGTGGATAGGGCTGAGATCTACGTCAGGAACTTGGAACACGCCATGAGCACTCTTAAACTCGCCGACAATAGGGCCAGGGATATAGTGGAGCTCGCCGGCGCCTACCTCAGAGACGCTAAGTACTACCTCTCCAAAGGCGACGTCATAACGTCGATTGCGGCCTCCTCATACGCCGAGGGGTTGTTGGACGCGCTGAGGATGTTGGGGTATGTCGACTTCGCTTGGAATAGGCCGAGCGAGATCGAGAAGAACTACCGGAAAGTGCTTATAGCGGGCACCTTCGAGCTCTTGCACCCGGGACACGTGAGCTATATGGAACAAGCGTGGAGGCTCGGGCGCGTCGTGGCCGTGGTATCCCGCGATGTAAACGCTGCGAGGATCAAGAGGAGGAGTATAGTGATACCGGCCGAGAACAGACTCAAGTTGGTCTCGAGCATATACTATGTCCACAAGGCCAGGCTCGGCTACGAGGACGATATGCTGAGGGTCGTGGAGGAGGAGAGGCCCGACGTGATACTACTGGGCGCCAATCAAAATTTCGACGATAAATCGCTCGCAGAGAAGCTCAGACGGAGGGGCATTGAGGCCCAAGTCCTCCGCGCCGATCTGTACGACTGCGATCTGTGCTCTACTTCGAAAATAATCAACAAAGTGCTCGAGACGTTCTGTGAGGGAGCCAGAAGGATTTAGGCTAGACCTGGCGAGAAGGGTACAGTCGGAGCTCTCGAAGAGGGTCATGGAGGAGCCGCTAGGCGATGTGGATATCGTGGTCGGCCTAGACGTGGCGTATAGAGGCGATGTCGGAATCGCCGTGGCGGCCGCCTATTCCATGAAGAGAAGCGAAGTAGTCGGCTACGGTTGCTCTGCGAACAAAGTGGTGTTCCCATACGTGCCGACTCTTTTATCCTTCAGAGAGCTCATGCCTATGGTGAGGGCGTTAAGAAGGCTTAACGTGGGCTACGATTTGTTGATAGTGGACGGGCAAGGCGTAGCGCATCCCTACAAGCTAGGCATAGCCGCGCATCTGGGAGTCGTGTTGGGCGCACGCTCGATAGGAGTCGCCAAATCTAAGCTATACGGCGAAGTGGTCGGCGATAGGCTCGTCGATCCTCGCGACGGCGCGGTGATAGGGGCCGTGGTGAGGTGCAAGAAGCCGCTTTACGTATCATTAGGCAATAGGGTGACCCTCGACGACGCAGTGCGTATTGTGAAGGAGCTGTGCGCGGGGGGATCGGTGTTGCCCGTATTGTTGGCCCACAACAAGGCCAACGAAGTCAAGCGCAAGATCGGCGTTCCTCTGTTCGACAAATGGGGGGAGGCCCCTTGTTAGGAGATGACTGTGCTCACTTTTACCTCCTCCTCCTTGGCGCCGTTCGCGGTTATTATCGCTATGTCTATCCCGCCGCCCGATACGGGATCCCTCTCTAACGCGGCCTTTATGGCGTTTATGGCGAGCTTCTTGGCCTCCGCGACGTCTATGTCCTTTCTGTAGTTCATGTCGAGAACACTTATGGCCATCTTAGCGCCTGTGCCCAGCGCCGCGTAATCGTCCTCTATCAAGCTACCTATTGGGTCCAACACGAATATGTGCGGACCATCCTCGTCGACTCCCCCGACTAGGACCTCGGCTATGAACGGCATTATCCTTCTGTTGAACATTATAACCGAGAGCAACTTGGCCATCGCGGCTACGCTCGGCTTCCTCCTGGCGTCCAGCTCGTACATCTTGGAGTTGACCTTTAAGATCTTGGCCAAGGTCTGCATATCGGCTATGACGCCGGCAGAGGCTATGGCCAACCTATCGTTGACCACGTACACCTTCTTACCCGACGAGCTCAAGGAGTAGAACCCGTACGTGATCCTTTTCTCCGCGGCGAGGACCACGCCATCCTTAGCCTTGATGCCGACCGCCGTCGCGCCGATGCCGTACTCCTCCGACATGCCTCTCTCACACGCCCCGTTATTTAAGTCTTGTCGGGAGCCGGGGCTTCAGCCCTCTTGATATACCTAGCCATTATATGTATGGGCACATAGGCGAAGCGGCTATCTAACTTCCACGTCGGCAAGATCTTCCCCTTTATGTTTATTTTTGCACCACAGAACTTACAACGGTATTCTCCTCCTTTTTCGATTAAATTAACTTCAAGTATATCGAAGCCCCTCCTCTTTATTACGACGCGGCCGCACTCGGGGCAATAGGTATGCTCGTAGCGATGGCCGGGCACGTTCCCGATATACACGTACTTCATCCCCTCCGACTTGGCGAGCTCCACGTGTCTCTCCAAGGTCTCCACAGGTGTAGGGGGCAGATCCAACATCTTATAGTCGGGGTGGAACCGCAAGAAGTGCATAGGCGTCTCCGGGCCTAATATATCCATTATCCTCTTTACGAGCTTCCTCGCGTCTTCGAGATCGTCGCCGTATTCGGGAACTACTAAATCGGTGATCTCGACCCAGATCCCCGCCCTCTTCATCTCCTCCAATGCTTGGAATATGGGCTCGACGTCTGGGACCATGGAGAAACGGGCCAAGAATTTCTTGTTGCCGTTGCCCTTGAAATCCACCGTCGCGGCGTCCAGGAAATCGGAGGCGTATTTAACCGCCTCGGGAGTCATATAGCCGTTCGTGACGAAGGTGTTGAAGAGGCCTTTCCTGCGGGCCAACACGCCGACATCATGGGCGTATTCGATGAATATAGTGGGCTCATTGTAGGTATAGGTTATCCCGTGCGCGCCATATGCCTCGGCCAACTCCACCACCTTCTCGGGGGGCACCTCGAACCCCTCGACCCTCCTCCTCTGGCTCAGATCGAAGTTCTGGCAATACTGGCAAGCCCAATTGCAGCCGAAGGTCGATAGGGAGAGCACCATGGCTCCTGGGTAGAAGTGGGACAACGGCTTTTTCTCTATGGGATCCACCGCTATCGCCGATAACAAGCCGTAGACTGATAGGTACAGCTTTCCGCCCACGTTGGCCCTCACGCCGCAGAAACCCCAGTAGCCCTCTGGTATCTTGCAGTATCTAGCACACGCAGTACACACGACCCGGCCCCCTCCGAGGGGCTTGTACAATACGGCCTCCTTCACGGACAAAACACCGTCACGTATATACAAGCTTATCGCAACGCCGCAATTAAGCCGACGTTATTGTGCCCAAAGCATTTTTAATCGATGTATCGAGGAGTTGTGTGAGTATCTTGAAGCGCTGGTTCACGTCGGGTTGGGACATTGTGGTAAACCAGCTCAATGCCCATTTGAGCTACTCGTTGCAAGCTCTCGACCAGATACAACAAGTGATCTCTAAGAGCGATCTCACCGAGGATTACCTAGACGAGGTCGTCAGGAAGATAGCGGCGATGGAGAGGGAGGGCGACGAGATAATCAGACGCCTTGACGACAACATATCGAAGGGCGCGCTTGTGCCCAGCGTTATGGGCAATGCGGAACTCTTGCTCGATAGAATAGATAATATTTTAGATAATATTTATTATATATCAAAAGAAATTAGACGAGGTTATAGAGTATGGAAAAATGAAAGTATAAAGAAAATAATAGTTGGTAGATTTAAGGAAGTACTCGACTTGGACAGGACTATTATAGAGTACATGAACTTGATGTTGAGCAAGAGCAGGGATCTTGAATTCTGTAGCAGATACGCGAGAATGGTCAGCACGCTTGAGGAGGAAGTCGATGAAGTTAAGGAGTACATACTCGACGAGGTCTACAAGCTGGACCTCACTGCTGTGGAGTTCAACCACATAATCTCGTTGATATATAGCGCCGATCGCATCGCCGATAATGCGCAAGACGCCGTTCAATTACTCATATCCATAATGTCTACGCTCTAGCGCCGAGGGCCTCCTTTAAGGCTCGGCATATCGTGTCGGGAGGGACTCCGTCCTTGAGCATTTGGATCACCAAGAGGCCAAGCACAGTAGGGTAGTCCGACTTGAGGCCCGACGCGACGTACTCCTTCCCCATTACCACCGCCCTGACCTTCACAAAGCCGCCTGCGCTTTCTAGCGAGATCATATCACGCATGCGCGGCTCGTTTATATACACTTGCGCACCTCAACTCGTTCACCCACTTTGTGCCCCAGCCTCTCTGCCGCGTTTCCTCTATTTATAGCTATCTCCAAAAATCCCTCGCTATTTATCAAAAGCAACATCTCGCCAGGCTCCGCGTAGCCATAGGATTGGAGGAACCTCGCCTTGTAGGACCTCCCGGCTATATCCACGCACAGCTCATCGCCGAAATTTGCTATTTCTTTTATTAATTTCTCGTTTATCGATGTATATATATTTCCAAATCTATCTATATATATCAAGTTGCCTCTAAGCGTATCGCCCTCTTTGACCGCCTCGGGCCTCTTCAACTTCACGTAGTCGGCGACCCTAACGCCTAGGTATTCCGGCCGTACGCCTCTGGAGAGCAACGCGGCGGCGTAGGCGAAGACGTCGCGGCCGTGGAAGGTGGACGAGGTCTGCGGCAACCGCGCGGTTATCCTATACGCCTCCTCGACTCCGTCCTCCTCGGCCGCAATGCTCAATAGCCCGTTGTCTGGCCCTATGAAGAAGTAGTTCTTGGTCTTGAGCAGAAGCGGGGCGCGCTGAGTCCCCACGCCGGGGTCCACCACGGCCACGAAAATAGTCCCCTTGGGGAACCACTTGTAGGAGGTCCAGAGAACAAAGGCGCCGCTGTTCACGTCTTGAGGCGGCACGTCGTGTGTTATGTCCACTATGACCTCGTTGGGATTTATTGACAGTATCAAGGCCTTCATCTCGGCCACGAAGTAGTCCTTTAAGCCGAAATCGGTGAGTAGTGCGATCATGGACGCGCACTTCTACGGGATTTTTGTCTTATCTCGGCATAGCGATACAACGCCCATAAGGCCCGCGCCGCCCTTTTAGGCGAGCTGTACACCGGGACTAACCCTCTCAAACGCATCTCCAGCTTCTTGACGGCGGGGGAGCTGCCTATGCTCACCACGACTATAGGCTTGCCCCTCCTCGCAACCTCGATTATGTAATCCGCAAGGCCCTCGTCGAGGCCGGGGGGATGTATGAGCGCGGCCACTAGCGCCATGTCGTAGTGCTCTACCCCGAGTTCTAACGCCTTGGCGAAGTCCTCGTTGGTGGCCCCTCCTGTGAGGTCCACGGGATTGGCTGGGGATGCGAGGGGCGGTAGATACCGCATCAGCTCCTTCTCCAAGTCTGGAGGCGTCTTGGGGACCTCGAGCCCGTGCTGGAGCAAGAAGTCGGTGGCTTGGACGCCTATGCCCCCAGACGACGTCACTACCAAGACCCTCGGCCCTTTAGGCAACGGCGCTAGTGCAAGCGCTTGGGCCAAGTCGAAGAGGTCGAGCAAGTCCTCCGCCTCTATAGCGCCGACTTGTTTGAACAAAGCTCGGTAGTACTCGTAGTTGCCGGCCAGAGCGGCTGTGTGGGACATGGCGGCCCTGGCAGAGTCTGCGCTACGCCCTGCCTTGTACACGACCAACGGCTTATCCGCCGTGAATTCCTTAGCCGCCCTGAAGAACGACACGACATCGGAGCGCCTTCTGAAGCCCTCGAGGTACAACGCAGCTACCTTAACGTAATCAGCGCTCCTCAGCTCCTCTAGTATTTCCCCCTCTCCCACATCGGCTCTGTTGCCGACATTCACGGCGAGGCCTATGCCTATTCCCTCCTCGGCGGCCCAGTCGAGCACCGCCGTCATCACCGCCCCGCTTTGTGATATAAACGCTATGGGACCTCCCGGCGGCCTCGATGCCTTCTCCTCCGGCAAGAACATGGTGTCTAGGCCGACGTGTGCGTTGTAGACCCCTACGCAATTGGGCCCCAGTATGCGCACCCCGTACTTCTTGCCCACGTCTACGAGCCTCTTCTCCAACTCGACGTCGCCTACCTCCGCGAACCCGCCGCTGACTATTATAGCCGCCTTGACCCCCTTACGGCCCGCCTCCTCCAAAACGGCGGGCACTAGACGGGCAGGCACCGCTATTACGGCTAGATCTACTTTATCTTCAATTTCAAGTATTGATTTATAAAATTTAATAGAAATACCATTTATAATACCTTCATTATAATTTGGATTAACTAGATATATTTTTCCATGAAATCTCTTAATAAGCTGGGAGGCGATCGTGTACCCGATAGTTCTGGGCCTCGGCGATGCGCCTATGACGGCCACCGAGTCGGGCGAGAACAAATATTTCAAGGACACCGTATTGTCGACAAGCTTTATTTTAACGTCTTAAGCCGACGCGTGCAACCAGTCGCCATAGACGGCGCGTACGGGGAGGGAGGGGGACAAATCTTGAGGACGTCGTTGGCCTTGTCTGGCCTATTGTTAAAGCCCGTGGAGATCTATAATATCAGAGCTAAGAGGAGGAACCCCGGGCTACAACATCAGCACTTGACCGCCGTCAAGGCAGCCGCCGCGATAACAAACGCCGAGGTCGAGGGGGCCGAGCTGGGCTCCACTAGGCTGGTGTTCGCGCCCCGCGGTCTGAGGTGCGGGGAGTTCTCCTTCGACGTGGGCACCGCCGGAAGCGTCGGCTTGGTCATACAGACGATATTGCCCATATTAGCGTTCGCCGGGTGTAAATCCAAGACCACGATAAGGGGCGGCACCGACGTCCCCATGGCCCCTCCCGTGGATTATCTGAACAACGTCTTTCTGAAACTCCTGAGGCGTCTAGGCGTCGAGGCGTCGATAAGGCTGATCAAACGAGGACATTACCCCAGAGGAGGGGGCGTGGTCGAGTTAGTCGTAGAGCCCGCGGGCAAGCTGAGGCCGGCCGTGTGGAGGGAGCGGGGGGCTATAACTAAGATATACGGTATCTCGCACGCAGTCAACTTGCCGAGGCACGTAGCGGAAAGACAAGCGAGAGCCGCCGAAGACGTCTTGAGGAACCTCGGCGTTCCTGTGGAGATAACGATAGAACACAGACAAGACGGGCTGGGGCCTGGCTCGGGCATAGTGCTTTGGGCCGAGACCGACGTCGGGCTGGCGCTCGGAGCAGATGCCCTAGGCGAGAAGGGAAAACCTGCCGAATCGGTGGGCAGGGAGGCCGCTGAGAGGCTACTCAAGGAGATCTCCTCTGGGGCCTCGCTCGACGCCCATATGGGCGATATGATCATGTTATATATAGCGCTGGCGGACGGCGCCAGCGAGATCACAGTATCGGAGCTGACGCTACACGCCAAGACCAACGCGTACATAATCGAGCGCTTCCTCCCCGTTAAGTTCGAGCTGAGGGATGCCAGGCCGGCGGTCATCTCAGTAAACGGAGTGGGCTTCGCGCCGCGGCGGTAGTACATACGTAATACTGAGAAAAACTTTTACGCACGTCGAGTTCTACGCGCGTGAGGATGTACACCACGGAGGAAGTGGCCAGGATGTTCAACGTAACGCCTGCCGCCGTTAGGTATTGGGCGAGGAAGGGGAGGATAAAGGCCGTCAGAGAGGGGGATAGGTGGCTGATACCAGAGGAAGAGGTGGAGAAGCTCAAGAAAGAATTCGACGGAGAAAAAGAGGAAGGAAAAAGGGGTGGGGCTACATGCCTAGATCCCGATGTGGCGAAAGCCTTTGCGAAAGCCCTTCTCGAGGCGGTCGCGGACTTCATAAGGGAAAACCCTTGGGTGCTCGAGGCGCTGGGCTTAAGGCCCAGCGAGGAGGAGAAGAGGCTCGCCGCAATGGTGTTGGAGGCCGCGAGGAGCTATCAGCCGAGGAAAAACGAACTCGCGGAGATTTTCTGGACAACGTTGGCCGAAAAACTGGCAGAAAGGGCTGCTAAATAGCGCCTTTTGTTAGCCCGCCCCAACTAACACTTGAATTTAAGTAAAGCGTATTATCTATTTTTGTATATATCCTTGGCTCGCCACGAGAGAGTTTTATTAGTTTAGTGCTAATTTATAGTTTTAATTAATAATATTATAGTTTTTAATAATTTATCTTATTATAAGAAAATTATTTTTATTAATTAATATAGCGAATTTCCTCGACAAGGATCATGGATTTAAAGGACTTGTATACAACAAGGCGTGAAGGCCGGGGCTATAGCCAAAAAGCCTGTCATCACCGTCGAATCGGGTACCACGATAGAGCAAGCGGCTAAGATCATGGCCGAACGGCGGATAGGCTTCCTTCCCGTGGTCTCCTCAGGGCGGCTGATAGGAGTCGTCTCCGAGAGAGATATCGTGAGGGCCATCGCGTCGGGGATTCCGCCGACGGCGCCCGTCGACGAGATCATGAAACGCAAGGTCGTGACCGTGAACTTCAATGACGATATCGAGGCCGTCTGGAGCCTCATGAAAGAGCTCGGGATAAGGCATATCGTGGTGGTCAAGGGCGAGGAAATATACGGCGTGATATCCATAAGGGATCTCCTCGCAGAGAGGATAGCCCTAGAGAAGTTGGCTGAAACGCGTTGATGGTGGGGCCGCCGGGATTTCTGGGCGGCTGGGCCTGAACCCGGGTCCTCGCGGGCTAACTCGCGGCTCGTTGGAGCCGCGCCAAGCCGCGCGTCCTGCCAGGCTAGACTACGGCCCCTTCGCCATTTCGCCCTCGTCTTAAAAATATTAATCACGCGCTGGTCCCTACAACTATTTGCGCGAGGAGTCCATTGTATCAGCGCTTAGATCCCTCGTCACCGTTAGGCTAGCCTGTTCTCATCACAATAAATATATCCCGGGTAGTTAAAGGCGTGCCCACCCCAATGGAAATAGCGATCGAGGCCATCGCGGAGGGCTATGCCAACGCCTTGGCTAGGCTGTGCGAGTGCGTTAAGCTCAGGAGAACATACGCCGAGGACCTCGAGTTGGCGTCTGTGGCCGACGCCGTGATGAAAGCCATCGCCGACGAGAAGTCTATAGAGGCGGGGCCCGTGAAGGTCGAGGTCAAGAAGAAGCTCTTGGGCAAGTCGCTCAGAGTGCTTTTAAGAGGACGGGAAATAGACCCCGATGAGCTCTTGACAAAAATATCGCAAGCCAGGTCCAGAGCCGCTTGGCTCCAGTCGGACTGCTCGGACCAAGCAGTGTTGGAGCCCATATACGCCACCAACGACAGAGACGCGATAGAGTACGCAGTCCGCCACATGGAGGAGCTCGCCAAGGTCTGCCAAGGCGTTGCGCCTAGTCTTGAGGGGATAGAAATCCCGCAATACGTCAAGGAGGGCATAAGGAGGGGCGTGGATAAATTCCTCAACAGATGATCGTCGTAAAGCTCACCGGCAGGATCTTCGACGATAGGTCGTTGGTGAAGGAATACGCCTCTATATTGAGATCCCTCGAGGAGGGGGCCGTCGTCGTGACGGGAGGCGGCTCCATCGCAAGGGCCTACATAGAGGCGGCGAGGGAGCTAGGCGCGGGGAACTACCTCTTAGACGTAATAGGCATAGAGGCCAGTAGGCTCAACGCTTGGCTGATCATAGCCGGCATGGGGGACGAGGTCTACCCCAAGCCCGCGGAGTCCTTAAGCGAGCTCTTGACGGCGCTAGGGCGCAGGAAGAAGGTGGTCATGGGGGGCCTCCAGCCGGGCCAGTCCACGGCCACTGTCGCCGTGCTGGCCGCCGAGGCCGTGAGAGCGAGAGCGTTGATAAACTGCGCGAACGTGGACGCTATATACGACGACGACCCAAAGAGGAATCCCAACGCGAGGAGGATCCCCGTCATTAAGGCATCGGAGCTAATGGCCCTCCTCAAGTCCAACGCGTTGCCCGGCACCTACGAGCTCGCGGACCTCTGGAGCTTGGAGATCTTGAAGAGGAGTAAAATTCCGATGTATATAATAGACGGCAAGAGGCCGAGCCTCTTATTGGAGGCCCTCAAGGGGGCCAACCCAGGCTCCTTAGTGTTGCCGGAATAAGCTTTATTAAGTCACTATACGTAATAACGCTGGAGCCGGAGGCGGCCCGCCCGGGCCTCGATGATAGGCGCTCCAACCGCGGGATCGCATATTACCCGCCCACCTTTAATAACGCCTTCAATCCAATGGCCGTGAAGCTCACAGCAACCGAGCAACGAGTGGTGGAGCTCTACGCCAGCGGGCTTCGGCCCAGGGAGATAGCCAACAAGTTGGGCATCTCGGTCAACACGGTGTACAAAGCGCTTTCAAAACACAGGAGGTTGGCCGAGGCCGAGCCTCAGGCGGAGTCTTCTGCGAACGATCAAACGATTCGGCAAGTCCACTACTACGCCGTGGTGTTGCCCATATCCAGCACGCCGGTCCTCTACAACTTCGCCGCTCCTCAAGCCCCTCAAGTGGACTTACTTCCGTTGATCAAAAGGCTCGAGGACGCCCTCTCTCGGCTCGAGAAACTCCTGGAGGGGAAGCTGGTAGTGGAGAGGCCGGCCGTGGTCGCGGAGGGGGCGCCGGGCGGCGAGCTGCCCGATTTTCTTAAGAAAAACGCTTGGGTCAAGCTCCTGCGCGGGAGGTCTAGCGCGTAATAATCTTCAGGATCAACCCATCTCTGACCTTGTTCTCCGCGCCGAGTCTTTTGCCGGTGGTGGCCTCTATCGCCGCGACGAACCTCTCGCCTATCTCTGTATGTATCATATAGGCCACGTCCCTCGCAGTGGCGTCCTCCGGCACCAAGAGGGCGTCCGGGAGGACGTTGCCGTTCTTGTCCGACAGCTTGCGCTCGTCCTCGACGGGGAACACCACGACGTATTTCAACGCGTCGAAGACGGCGGCGTTTATGGCTGCCTCGACCCCGGTCCCCCCGAATTTCCTCATGAGCTCCCTGATCCTCTCCAACGCTCCTAGTTGTTGTTGCGATAGCTGGCCGACGATCTCGAAGTCGGGATCGCCGGGCTTATACCTTATTAGCCCCTTGTTAGCCGCCCTCCGCAAGGCCAGCTCGGCCTCAGCGCTCATAGGTATTATTATCCTATTGGGGAACGCCCTCTTGAGGGCCTTATAGCCCTCCTCGCCCTCTGGCAGATCAACCTTGTTAGCCGCTATGACCATGGGCTTCCTCAACCTCCGTACTAGGGCTAGGAAGTCGTCGTCGGTCCATTTGCTAGGCGGTTTCTTCGACAAGCCGAGCGCCTCGAGCGCGTCCTCTACTTGCGACCTCTTATAGCCCAAGCCTCCGAGCTTCTCCATGAGGAGATCGACGAGAGGCTTCTTGCCGTATTCCGAGAGCCTGATTACTTTGTCCCAGTCCCTCCTTATTATTGAGACGACCCACATGTCCACCTCTTTGTCGAGGAACTCAACGTCGTCGACGGGGTTCCTCGTGCCGGGCTTGACCAACCTCCCCTCTTCGTCGGTGGAGCCGGACGCGTCGACGACGTGGATCAGCACAGGCGCCCTCCTGATATGGTCGAGGAATTGATTTCCGAGCCCCCTCCCCTGCCAAGCGCCCGGCACGAGCCCCGCTACGTCTACCAGTTCCACGGGTATATAGCAAACTCCGTCTATCACGACGTAGCTTACCGGGTTACACTTCAACTCTCTGCAAGGACACTCCTTCCTCGCATAGCCTATGCCCACGTTGGGCTCGACTGTGGTGAACGGTATCGGCCCTATCTTGACGTCCTTCATTGTCGCGGCGGCGAAGAACGTGGATTTCCCCGCGTTCGGCTTGCCCACTATGCCTATCTGCACCCTGGATTGGATCACCACAAGCCCATATATAGCCGTGAAATTTAACTATGTGCGCATTAAGCGCTTGTTGTTGATTTCCTTGTTTATACTTGTATTATTTATATTATTTCATAATGTCTATATAATATTTTGTATAATTTTCCTAATTTTATTTTATAATAAAATTAAAATATATGGCAAATTATACAAAATATACAGCTCCATCGAGAGAGAGGTCGTCGCGATCGTCGTGGCGTTATTCGTAGCTATTTTGTTCTTGAAGACGTCCCTAGCCGTAAAGGCCGTCGCATTGGCGTTAGGCATCATCTCGGTCCTAATCGCTCCTTTCTACCCCTCTGCGGCCCTTTCCGCGGCTGCCTTAGGCCTAATGGCCGAGGCGCCCCTCAGAGGCCCGGCCAGAGCGGCTTTTTTAGCACTGGCGGCCGCCTCTGGCTATCTTGCCGGCGTTAGGCTGAGCCGAAGTGGGTTAATCGAAATACGCCTACGCGAACTTGAGCCCAAACTCGAAAGGCTACAATACGACGTAATAGTTAAGGGCTCTCGCGCCTTCTATGCGTTAGGCCGCGGCGGCGATTTCGTCGAGGACGACTTGATGTTCTTCGCCAAGAGGGAATCCCTCCTCTATAAGTGCAAAAAGCCGCGTTGCCTCCCCCTATCGATCAAGTCGGGCCGCGAGGCGTCGACGGAGTTTATATCAATATTTAATGAATACTTATATCTCTTGTTCCCTCCATTAGATAGTATAGAAAAATCAATAATAATATATACAAATAAAGAAAATTTCAATATAATAATAAATAAACTAGAAAAAGCGTATGTACTATCGCCGCGCGGCGCGCCTAACGCAACCGCCGACATCCGTGACGTCCCCTTAGACAAGGCGCTGAAGGCCGTCGATGTAGCCCTCAGAGCGGCCGGAATCTGGAGCCGCGAGCTGTTCCAAGAAGCCTATCTTTTATTGACTAAGGGAGGGCCCGTTGATTTACAAGTCCCCGGCATAGCCTTTTTGAGAGATCTCATAAGGGGCCTCGACGCTTGGCCCGACGCCGTCGGCGTCTTAGAGCTGGGGGAGGACCCGAGGTCTTTGCTGATAGCGTACTTGCTCCAGGCCAAGTTCGGGGGCTATATCGTCACGTTCTCGGAGGATCTGTTCGAGCTCTTGAGGAAGGCCGGGGCGACCGGGCTCGTGTTGATAACAGATAGGCCTGTCCAAGCCAAGGGCGATTATCTAATAGTCGGGCCGTACGCCTGCCGTCAGCCCCTACCCCTGAGCAGATACGCGGAGAAGCTCAGGGACGGCGAGTACGTGGGCCTAGTGGGCGGGGTACCGGTCCACGGATTCCTCTGGGACAAGAACTAAATAATAGTGCCCTATTTCTATCATGGAAAGAGTTGAGGTCAAGGTAGAGGAGGCAAAGGCGCCGGCTCCTAGATTCGTCAAGGATATCCTCGAGGTCCCCGCAGTTAGGCTCGTCCCGACGCACACTCTGAGGGCCGCGTGGCGTTACTTCAAGGAGTTCCCCCACGACGTGTTGCCGGTCTTCAAAAACGCCTTCGTGGACGACGTCGAGGGGGTCCTGTACCCCCACTCGATCCTCCTTCTCAAGGACAGATCCGACGACAAGAAGGTGGGAGAAGTAGAGAGCAACGCGGTCTTCGTGCGGGCCGACGCGATCTTGGAGGAGCTCTACAAGGCCCTAAAGGAGAGGAGGTCTCCCGGGGCTGTCGTCGTCGACAAGGACGGCAAATATTTAGGCATAGCGACTCTTCGCGGGCTCCTTGAGGCCGTGAAGCATATGGTCCCGAGGGCTAAATCCGTCAACGCGGTATATAGCAAGCCGGGCGAGTCGGTGGAGGTGATTGAAGAGGGGGAACAGATCCACGGGCTGATGAAGAGGCTAGCCGGAGGCGAGGTTGAGGGCGCCGTGATGGTGAACTTCAAGGGCGTGGTGTCCGGCGTGTTGACCGTCTGGGACTTTATCAAATCATCTGCGTGGCTGAGGCCCAAGAGGGAGCCGCGCCCGCTCTTCGGCAAAGGCGCGAGCAGGGGGTCTTCGGACGACGCGGTCCAAGTCAAGGCTAGGGCTCTACAATCTAGCGGAGTGCCGGCGGCCACTCCCAAAACCCCTGTGGAGGACGTGGCGAGGGCCATGGCCTCTTTAGGAGTCTACGTCTTGCCCGTCGTGGACAAAGACGGCAAACCCATCGGCGCGGTCACGGCTTGGGACGTTCTACGCGCCTATTTCGAGGGGCCTAAAGAGGGGAGAGAGGACGTAGAGCCCGAGCGGGCCTTGACGGGCGCCGTGGAGGCTAAGCCTCGGGAGGCCGTGAAGCCGGCTAAGTTCGCCATGGGCATCAGGGCTAAAGAGCTGGTCAGAACCGACGTGCCCACAGTGGGTTTATTAGATAGCGTGTCCCACGTGAGGAAGGTCATGGTCAAGACCGGCGCTCCCGTCGTGGCGGTGGTGAACGAGGAGGGCAACGTCGTGGGGTTCATCTCTAGGCGCGATCTCTTATTATATTTAGCCGAGAAGTCCCTGGGATATTGGAAGGTGCAGAAGGGCAAGAGGCTCGTCTTGAGGGAGAACGTAATGCCGGGAGAACAAGCCAAAATCTTGAGGGAGGACGGCACAGCGTCGGAGGTGATGAAGGTAGACGTGCCCAAGCTCTCGGCAGAGGCCACGGCGGAGGAAATAGCCTATGCGATGCTCTCCGCCGGCCTCGACTACGTGCTAGTGCTCGACGAGAGGGGGAATCCCATGGGCGTGGTGACCAGAGACGACTTAGTCAAGGCCTACGCAGATAGGGGCAGAGACGACGCGACGGTGGCCGAGCTCATGACGCCGGCGGATCTAGCTGTCGTCAACCCGATGCATAGTCTATCGCATGTGGTCGAGGTCATGAGAAAGTACGAGCTAGACGGCGTGTTAGTCGCCGAGGGCAACGACGTAATTGGGTCCATAGTAGACAACAAGCTCTCGCTGGTTCCCATAGAGGAGAGCCTCAGAGGGGAGAGGGTATTCGTCTTGACTAAGAGCGGGGGGCGCAAAGAGGGTGCTGGCCGCTTGAGGTACCCGAAGGCAGGCACCCTCATTGCCTCCGATATCTCTGACGATCCGCCGCCTGCGGTTCCGCCGAACATGAACGCCAAGGAGGCGGCCAGACGCGTATTACAACACGGCATATTAGCCGTCGTGGACCAACGCGGGAGGCTGGTCGGAGCCTTGACGGGCTTTGACATAGTTCGCGATTTGGCCCGCGTATACGTCGCGTTTAAGAGCGAGGCGGCGAAGAGGGTGGAGGCCTAATGGACGCAAGAACCGCAACGGAGCTGAACACTTGGGCGACTCCGGAGGGCGTCTACTTAAGGCTTGTCGTAGTCAGGGGCTGTCCAGACGGCGAGGAGAGGCTAGTAGTCGAGGGCGCTGACCTCGTCCTCTATTCCTGCGAGGAAGTGCCCTTGAGGGACGTCTCATCGGCCTACAGGCTATTCGAGAGGTTGGGGCTAAACGCCGAGTTGATATATGGCGAGGCGTCCAGGGTGAAGCTTTTCAGAATACGCGCCGATTACGAGAAAGTCGTGGAGGCGTTGGCGTCAACAGCTACCGTGTCGGAGGCGCCCACTTGGGCCTGGTCTTGAGCAAAGTATATTAACGGGGATCAAAACCCCCTTTTGTGTCCACAAGCGACGTGCAGGGAGCTAAGCCTCAGAAATTGAGATGGGGGATAGCTTGGATATACTCCAGCAGCAACAACACGATCATCACGATAACGGACCTCACAGGCGCGGAGACAGTGGCCAGAGCCAGCGGGGGGCAAGTGGTCAAGGCCGATAAGGACAAGCCCTCTCCTTGGGCCGCCATGCAGGCCGCATACAAGGCAGCTCAGCTAGCTCTGGCTAGGGGCATAAACGCGGTGCACATCAAGGTGAGGGGTCCGGGCGGCTATGGGATGAAGGTGCCGGGTCCGGGCGCCTCCGCCGCGATCAGAGCTCTCGCTAGGGCAGGACTCGTCATAGGCAGGATCGAGGACGTCACGCCTATTCCGCACGACACAATTAGGCCTCCGCATGGCCGCAAGGGCAGGAGGGTCTAAGGCCGATTGCCTAGTGCTGGAGATCGACTACTCTAAGGATCGCCCGAGCGATTGGACCAAGCAAGCTCTGAGGTACGCCAGGATACGTGCGCGAAAGCTCGTGTTGTTAGTTAAGAACGGCTCCCTCGAATCCATCTTGGCAGATCTGCGCGCCCTCTCGGGCGATAATATGGATTTCCCCGTCCGGCTCTATAACGATGCGGATCTCAACTACGTGGTCGATGTCGAGAAGTGCTCCACGTACGAGGTCAAGACGTTGGACAGCGTTATAAACTTGGAGGCAAGGACCTGGACGTGATGAATAGGCATTTGGGGCTCTGTATGGCCGAAGCCGGAACAACTGATTTTTATCCAAAATTAAGACAAAGCGGTGATGTGGCTGAGCTACGCCGATTTATGAAGAGCGGATAGAGCTGATTTATAAACAGCCGATATCATCCATGCGTTTCAACACGCCGTATATATACTCAGCCGAGGAGCTCAAGAGCCTCTTCTTCGGCGTCTATAAATCGGTAGAGGCTAAGAGCCCCTCAGTGGAGCCCGGCATAGAGAGGCTGAGGCGCCTCGAGGCCGTTAGGATAAAGAAGTCGTCGCGTTACCTCGCGGAGACTCTCAGAGATATGGCCATCGCCATGCCCTTCGTCGCCGACTTGCACCCGTTCTACAAGGAGTTATTGGACCTCGGCATAGGCGTTGATAAGTACAAACACGCGTTGGGGAGGATAGGCAACGCCCCCTCTGCCGTGAGGGCCATCGCCAAGGAGGCCCTCTTGGCCTTGAAAACGGCGTTAAGCGAGGGGCAAGTGTACAAGGTGAGGAAGTCGTACGTGGCCAGAATTGTCGACATAATAGAGGACCTAGCGCCAGAGCTGGACGTGGCTAGGTCGGCCGCCTCGTTTCTCAGGAGGTTGCCCGATATCGATCCAGAGCTCTTCACAGTAGTGATAGCGGGGGCCCCTAATGTGGGGAAGAGCAGCTTAGTGAGGTGCATCTCCACCGCTAAGCCGAAAGTTGCCGAGTACCCCTTCACCACGAAGCAGATACACGTCGGCCATATCTTCGTGAGGGGCGACAAGATACAAGTCGTGGATACGCCAGGTCTTCTGGATAGACCCCTTGAGGAGATGAACAAGATAGAGCTCCAAGCTGTTCTGGCCTTGAGATATCTCGCCAAGGTCGTCTTGTTCTTGATAGACCCAACACCTCACAGCGGTTATGATCAACGCATGCAGTTGAGTATTCTCGCCGGTATAAGGAGCCGTTTCAATGCGCCTATAGTTGTTGTCTTGAATAAGATTGACTTGGCCGACGAGGAGGACGTGAAGAGGGTCGAGGCGGCGTTGGGCTTCAGCCCTCCGCGTATATCTGCGGCGTCGTGTAGTGGGGTCGAGGAGCTGAAATCCATGATATTAGAGAAGTACTACGTTCCGTATATGCTGGATAGGCTTAGAGCCCATAGACGAGGCCCTGCCTCGAACACGAGCTAGTCGTAGAGTTTCCCCACAAATATGCTCTTATCGCATTCATGATTTAGCCGGCTGAACGCGGCTCGACTATTGTCGTTGTAGCGTTTAGCGCGTTGCGGACGCGAAAGGCCGATAGATATTATTAAACGGGGTGACGCCCAGACGTGGACGCGATAGTGATAGCCCTAGCTCTTGGAGTCTCGACGGTCTCCTACGTAGTAGCGAGGCTGGGATTTGCAAAGCTCTCGGAAAGCTTGGAGATAGAGGCGCCTGTCCTATTCAACGGTATAGCCGTGCTTCTAGCCGTAGTTATATTCCTCGGAGTAATGACGTTGAGCTTCAACGTGTATGCCATCTTCATACTCATGGTGATGTTCCTCGCCTTCGCTCTAGCGGGCGTGTTGATCGCGTTGAGGCACGTGATCGAGGAGTACTTTGCGGGTATTTTTATATCTAGAATACACGGCATACGCATAGGCGACTTCTTGCAGAGCGGCAAAGTGGCGGGCTATGTGGTGGCCATGAGGCCCACGGCCCTCGTTATAAGGGACATAAGGCGTAACCTAGTACACGTGCCCTACACGATATTGATACATGAGCCTTTCAACCTAATTAAGGTAGAGGAGGGCCATGAAATAAGGGTTTACCTATATATACCGCACGGCGTTGACTTGAGCAAGCTGAGGGCGGCGCTGGGCGCCGTGGCCTCTGAATTCGGCGTGGAGAACTTCCGCATAGATGTAGAGGATATCAAGTACAAGGGCATCGTGTTAGTAGCTCGCGGAATATTGAGGGATCCGCGCAGGGAGGAGGAGTTGAGATATGCCCTACTTGATAGGGCTTATGCTTTTCTTGCCTCTAAGGAGTAAGAACGCCCCGGCAAGGGCCCACAAGCCGATAACCCACACCTCCCGATACCTTACAATAGTGGATAGGGCTACGCCCAACGCCGTGAGCGCAACTCCGAAAACGCCCACGAGCGAGATGCCCCTCACGGTAGGGGATTTCAAGGCTCCGTATAAATCGCCGCGGCGCACCACCACGAGCAACGAAAACGACACCATCAAGTAGTTTATGAGAGACGATGTGCCGTAGACGTCAACTATCACATAGATCTCGCCAGGCAACAGAAACGCTGTTGCTACGGCCATGGACAACGCTAATGAAAGATGGGGCGTTCTATATCTGGGGTGTATTTTGGAAAGGGTTGGCGGCAACAGCCTTTCCTCGGCTAATATGTACATAAGCCTCGAGAAGGCCACGAAGCCGGCGAGGGCGGCCATGATCTGGATCATGACTATCGTGATCCCGACAGGGAGCACTAGTAGACGGCCATAAGGCAAGGAGGCCGCTATATCGACCAAGGCCGTCGCGGGGCTAGAGGCTATTGCGTTATAGTCAACGCTGTTCATGAGCAACGCGGTGAGGCCAAGGCCATACGCCGCGCCGATCCCGGCGGCCAGAAGAGTTGCCCTGGGCACTTGCACTAGCGGCATTTCGGCCTCGCCGGCCAGTTGTCCTATAGCGTCCATGCCGGTATATCCTCTGGAGGCGTAAGAGAGGGCGGCCCACGTGTCCTGTACTTGCACGTCGCGCCATGAGAAGTAGGGAGGCCGAGTCCTCACCTCTAAGATTAATCCCATGAGAACCGTCAACACGCCCACCAATAAGATGTCTAGTATCGCCACAGTGGCAGCGGCTCTGGCCGACTCCTTTATGCCTATTAACGTGAGCATGAAGAGCGCGAAGGCCACTAGGAAAGAGAGGGCGCGGGCTAACATATAGGGAATGTTTATTCCATAATAGGACAACATACTAGCTAGGTACAAGATGCCATCGAGGGAGCCGTAGGCCACCATTATCGCTTGATCGAGAGCGAGCAACCAAGCTGAGAAGAACGCCGCAGTCTTGCCGAGAGCCGTTTTTACATATAAATAAGAGCCGCCCGTTTCGGGAAACCGCGATCCCATCTCGCCGTAGGCCAACGCTATGGCGATCATCAACGCCGTGCCGTATAACACTACTAAAAACGTGAGCTTCCCCGCGGCCGCGGCTATAACGCCTAAGGCGAAGTAGAAAGTCGACTGGGAATCCGCGTGGACCAGTGAGTATATATCGAAGACTCCGAGCTTACGCCGTAGCCAATCTTTGCTCATGACGAGAGGTCCTTCAATATCTCGGCGGGGCCTAAAGCTACGAGCTGATCGCCCTCTTGCACAACCTCGTCGGGCGAAGTTATGATGTCGTCGCCTCTCATCAATACAGCCTTGACTCCGTAAGATTCCTCTATCTCCATTAGGCTCTTGCCCAGGGCCTTGGAATCCGCTGTGACGTACATCTCCAGGATAGCTAAATCGCCTCTGAGCGGCGTGATTTTTGTGTATTTCAAGTTAAGCACTCTGTACAATCTACCGAAGACGCACTGCGATGCGCTCACGGTTATGATGCCGTATTCGTCCGCCTCCTCTACATAGTTCTGGTTCCTCACTACGGCTACTACGCGGGGAACCCCCTTGGACCTACAGAGCTTGCCTAGGGACAAGTTCAACGAGTCGTTGGGGGAGATCAACAACGCAACCTCCACGTCCTCTAGCCCTATCTTATCGAGCAATTCCTCATATGTCTCGGATCTTATCGTATGTATATAAACTGGATATTTGACGAACTCCTTTCCTCTGTGTTCGCTCGAGATCAAGTGAACCACATAGCCGTTGTCGGCCAACGCGTCTATCACCAGCTTGGCGAGATCGTCGCCGCTGTCTATCACAAGCGCCTTTCTGACCACGTCGTGGTGCAACTACCGGAATATAAGCTTAAGCGCTTTTATTCGGAGTATGTTAAGTTGCGCAATGCTTAAAAGACGCACTTCCTGGGCCTATATGCATAGAGATAAGGCAGTCGGCGCGTTCCTTATGGTAATATCGATATTAGTAATAGCAGTATACGCGTGGCTGGTGTTCCTCACTAAATACGATTTGCTCGTCCTAAAGATAACTGCCTTCGCCGCCATCGCGGCCGTCTTCGGCATATTAGGCTGGGTCGGCTATGCCCTCGCCACGACGCCGCCTCCTAAGCCCATAGAGGAGATAGAGAGGGAGGTGGAACAAGCCTTGAAGGAGTTAGAGGAGCGGATGCGGGAACAAGGCGAGCCGGGCGGGCAAGCCAAAACGGCCTAAACATTGCAGATATTCAGGCCATACGTAGATTGGGCAAAATCGGCGCGCGTCCTCGACAATAGAAGGCTAGGAAAACAACGAGTAGAGGCCAAACAAGTGATCTTGGCCATACTGAGAAAGGCCGGCGCTATCAAAGACGGCAAAAAGGGTTGGCTCAATCACCCAATAGTGCTCATGTATTATAACGAGGGGATGCCGTATTTGGAGGACCTCGTCGGCTATTTCAAGGCAGTAGTCGACGAATGGGCCTCGCGCGGTTTTAAGAACAACATATCCTTGGCCGACATTGAGGGATTCATCAAATCGCTACGCGTAGCACACGGTACCCCCATAACACACGTGCACGAGGTCGAGTACAGGAGGATCCTCTTGCTCAAGGACCCGTGTTATTACCTGGACAAATTCGGCGAGGAGGAGATAAGAGAGGTGTTGGAGACCGAACCTGTACCCATAAAGGGAATTAACCTCTGGATATTCGACGTATATGAGGAATACAAGAAATTCGTGGCGGAGTTGAAATCGGGCAGAAAGGTCTGCACTCCTATTTTCCCGAGACGGCCCTCTTGAGCTTCGCGAAGCACTTGTCGCAGAACCCCGGCCCCTTCTCGTCCGTATCCTTGATAGTGTTGCTGAAGTACATGACGCATTTTGGATCTTCGCAGTGGCCTAGCCCTAGAGTGTGCCCTAGCTCGTGCGTTATCTCCTTCGCCAACCTGATCTCGAAGAGTTGCTCGACGGATTTGAGCCTCTCCGTGAACACAACGGCCCTATCGCCGTAGGCTACTCCGAAGACGAAGTTAAGGCCGGGCACATAGCCGTCCCCATCCACCACGTACACGTATTTATGCCACCCATCGGCCGGCCTTAACAAGTCCAATAGTAGATCGGCCCTTATCTGTCCCCTGGATTTGTCGTACGCCTTGGCCTTGACGTCTTTTAGGTCTACTGTCATTACGTCTAGCCTCAACAAGCCCCGAAAAGAAGACTCCACGATATCCACCACTCGTCTGCTTACAGCTAGCTCGGTCAATAGGAGGGCTCTGACCACTATTTTAACTGGACGGGTTTATTTTTTCATGCACAAGGTGTTAGAGGCGTTATCCAGAGGCGCCGTTATAGGCCACAGGGGCTATCCGCTGAGGAGTCCCGAGAACACAGTGGCCTCGTTCATAGCCGCTATGGAGGCTGGGGCGGACATAGTGGAGATGGACGTCTGGAAAACCGCCGATGACGTAGTCGTCGTGATACACGACGACGTGGTGAAGACGCCGGGCGGCGTCTTAAAGGTCAAGGAGGCGCGGTGGCGCGACCTATCGGCGGTTAGGATAGGCGGCGAGCCGATCCCCACGCTGGAGGAGGCGCTACGCGTTGTGGCTGGAAGGGCTGGGGTCTTCGTGGAGATAAAGGATCCCGATGCCGCCGAGCTTGTCGGCGATGTGGTGAGGCAGGTAGGCGCGATTTCATGGACCGCGGCCATCAGCTTTATGGAGAGCGCGTTGAGCCCCCTCAAGGGGCTGGTCCCCCTTGGGTTGATCTACGCAAAGCCGCCCGGCAGAATCTCCGACGCGAAGCGCTTGGGCTTTGACCTAGTGCTACCTCACTATAGGCTTGCTACGGCGAAGGCCATAGGCTTTGCCCACAAGCTGGGGCTCAAGGTCGTGGCTTGGACTGTCAACGACGAGCGGGTCATGGAGGAGCTGTGGTCTCGCGGAGTGGACGGCATAGCTAGCGACGACGTCGAGGTCGCCGTGCGCGCGAGAAATAGATTTAACAAAGGCCCCGCGCCGGCATGATGCAGAGCGCCGAGTACTGGAGCCTAGTGCTGGCGGGCTCAATCGCCGGATTTGTGTGGGGGGCAAATCAGATAGTTCTCTCTATATACTTATATAACATAGGCCTGAGCCCGGTCCAGATAGGCGTTGTGCAAGGGCTATCCACGGCGTTCATAACCGCGGGCTCCTTGACGTGGGGGTACTTGGCTGATCTAGTCGACAGGAAGAAGTTGTTTTACGCATTGTCGGGAGCCTCTGCGGCGTTAATGGCGTCCATGGCGTCGGCTAACCCCCTCGCCGTCGCCGCCGCATACGCCGCTGCGAGTTTTTTGAATAGAGGCGTTGTGTATAACGCCATATTAGGGGACTATGCGCGGGCCCGCGGCATATCCAACGAGGCCTTCGCCGCGTCCTCATCGCTCTCGTCCCTATTCGCCGCGCTCGGCTCTTTGTCGACCTCGATTACGTCCCTCGGGCTACCTGGCTTCAAGGCGCTTTTCTTTCTGGAGGGCCTCGCCATATCGTTGTCGGCCGCCTTCATGACACTTGCAGGGCCTGTGCCGAGGGCTGAGCGTAGCTCCTTCTCGCTCGACGTGAGGAGGCTGAAGTCTTATTGGCTTCTCAAAAGGCTAGTGCCGGAGACCTTGGTGGGCCTTGGGGCCGGCGTAATAATACCTCTGTTCTCGCTCTGGTTTTACCTCAAGTTCAATGCGTCCATGACGAGCCTCTCGGTAACTTACGCCATCTCAGACTTAACCTTAGCGTTAGGCGCTATGTCAGCGCCGTTTATCGCCAAGACCTTCAGGAGCAGGGTCGACGCTGTGGTGGCGTTACAAGCTACCGCCACCGCGCTCCTCTCGCTTATGCCTTTCGTCGGCTCGGCAGAGGCGGCCTTCGCGTTATTTATAGTGAGGACGGCCTTGATGAACATGGCGAATCCCCTCATCTCGGCTCTCATCAATGACTTAACTCCACAAGAGGAGCGGGGCAGGGTGTTCGGGTTATGGAACACGCTGAGTAGCGTGCCCAGAGCCGTGGGGCCCGCCGTCGGCGGCTATCTGATGAGCGCAGGCATGGTGGACGCTCCGTTGTTCATAACAGCTGGGCTCTATGCCGTCGCCGTAGTCTTGTTTAAGTTATTGTTAGGACAAGTAGAGGCTAGCGCCGGGCGGGGCTAAGCCGCTCACCTCTCCAAGTCTCTTAGATCTCTGTACATCAACATGAGGACCTTATCGCCCCTCTTGGCGCCGCCAGGCGGTATGAGCAACACGCCGGAGGCCTCCGGATCTGTGAACGAGTGGTGTTTAGTCTTAAGGGGAGTCGCCACGATCTCGCCGTTTTTATACTCGGCTTTGGCCCTCACAAGCTGGGCCAACTCCCCCACCACATCGACGGCGAGTGTCGCATACACCCAAGCCCCCGCGGGGCCCGATACGACGTTCGCCATCTTCCTCATCACGGGCTCCACTATGCGTATGACGCCGTGGAGGGCGCTTATGGGATAGCCCGATAGGCCGAACACTATTTTGTTGCCCACAATGGCTACAGACGTAGGGCGGCCGGGCTTCATCCTGAAACCCCTAATTCCCGGAAGACCCAGCTTATAAAAATGGTCTATTTCGCTTGGTCCCGCGCCGCCCGTGATCAAGACGGCGTCCACCTTGGGCAAGACCTCATCGATCGCTCTCCTAAGCGCCTCGTTGTCGTCGCCCATGACTCTCTTCTCCGATATCTCGACGTACGGCATGAAGTTCTTTACGTACCACTCGACGAGAGAGCCCGTCGACTCTATCACTTTGCCCCTCAACACGAGCTCGGCCGCTTCGTCTGGATCTATGGGGGGCTTTATCAGCTCATCGCCCGTGGAGAATATGGCCATTCTAGGCCTTCTAAAGACCTTGACCTTCGTGATCCCCACGTCCAGAAGCCCCACTACGTCGAACGCCGTCAACACTTGCCCCCTCTTGGCCAAGAGCGCCCCCTTAGGCGCGTACGAGCCGGGCGGATCCACGTTGTCGTATTTGTTGTACTTGCGCGGGATCAAGATCTTATCGCCGTTCTTAACCGCCGCCTCCTCGGGGACCACGGCGTCGGCGCCCTCTGGGAGGAAGGCCCCCACGGTCACGTAGTACGTCTCGCCGGGTCCCGCCTTCACTTCCCTGTACTGGCCCACTAGTATCGACCCCACCAGCTTAAACTCGCCGGGCGTTTCGGCCGAATTAACTGCATAGCCGTCGTAGGCAGCTCTAGGCCTCGGCGGATAGTCGTGAGGCACTATCACGTCCTTGGCCAACACGAAACCGACGGCGTCCCACGTAGGCAACGTTAAGACGTCCTCGATGGGCTTTATCTGAGACGCCAACTCGGAGATTTTGGATATAGGTGAAAGTTCCTTCAAATACCGCATATTTTCGTCGACTACTTAAATTAAAACAATTGTGTCGATGAAGGCACAATCGGCGGGCCTTTACGCCGGGACAGCCCCTAGACCCGTTTAGCCACCACCATCGCGTGGGCTACGTCGTAGGGCTCTAGATGGATTACGTCCAAGATCTCGTAGCCGCGCTCCTTCAAGGTGTTGATCTCCTGTTTGAAAGTCTCGGAGGGCTCCTTAGTGACGTCTATGCTCATGGCCTTGATCACCAACATGACGTAGCCGCCTTTTCTCAAGAAGTAATCGGCGTTGTCGGCCAAGATCTTGGCTTGAGTGGGCTGGGCTATGTCGATATAGGTCACGTCGACGCCTTTCACGTAGTGGGCGTACTGATACGGAAAGCGGGCATCGCCGAGTATCGGCACCACGTTCTTCCTGCCTTGATCGACCAGCTTCTCCATGAACTCTCTGAAGACCCTCGGCGAGAACTCCACCGAGTAGACGAGGCCTTTTTCGCCGACTATGTCGCTCACGTGGCTGGGGGTAGTCCCCGAGGCTGCGCCGAGGTAGAGCACGTGGGAGCCCTCCCTAATGGGCATTTCCTTCAGCCCGTTAAGTATGGCGGCTGCCAACTTAGAGCGATACGGGTTCCACTCCCTGTACTCGACGTCGTGGAACTTTATGAGCCTTTCCCCGTAAACGCGGCGGCCCGGCGTGAGGTTCCTCGTGGCGAGCCTCTCGGAGCCGTCCTCGAACCTCGCTACGAATACGCCGGGGAACTTGTCGTGGGGTCTGACGTCCACTACCTCTATGGACATGGCCCTAATCGGGGACGGTGTTTTTATCCCTTTCTGCTCGGCTTTTTCGTGGACGGCTTCTTGGGCGGCGGTCCTTGGCGCCCTTCGGGGGCTCTGGAGGGCTTAACTGCGGGAGCTCTAGGCGGAGGCTTAGCGTAAAGCGTCTTCACCTCTTGTATCCTGGCCAGCAGATCCTCCTTCAGTTTCGGTGCAATGAAGTTCCCCGTGAAGGCGTCTGCCTTCGCCGCTATCGCCAACTTGGCGGCTAGGGCGCGGGCTATCTTACCCCTCTGCCATCTAGGCGCGCGGAAGATCTCCGGGAACTGGAAAATAACGCCGTGTTTCGGCGGTTTGCCGCCAGTGCGTAACGCCCTGAAGAGGGCCTTCTCAGCGCCTAGTACTTGTATCGTGGAGGCGGGAAGCATCGCTAACCTCGACAAACCTCCCGCGAGTTTTATGAGCCTAGCGCCCAGGAGCGAGCCCACGAGCTCCCTGATGTTAGGCGCCACGTCCTTCATGGCCTCATCTATGTAATCCGATAACTTGCTTCTATATTCGTCAAGCCTTAGGTATATATCGGCATATGCTCTTATCTGGTCGAGGTCCCACTCCGACATGTCGGCGCCTATGCTCTTCTTAGCGGCCTCGACTATTCTCCTCACCCTCTCCTCTGGGGCTCCTTTCAAGACCTCTTTTACCACCTCTAGGGCGTATTTCGATCTATGTCCAACGTTTTTGACAAGCAACACGTACTCCTTGTTGTCCCTCACGAGCTCCTCGAGCTCAGGGAAATGAATACCATACCACTCCCTTATTCGAGACGCTATGAGGTTCAACGTTTTGTCTATATCATCAACGGCGCTTATGGATTGCGCTATGAAGAGGTCGCGCTTCTCGACGGCTTGTCTCAACTTCCTCCTGGTTATGAGGTCCGATACCTCGGTCAATAAGGCGTTATACTCCTCCTTAGTTATGCCCAGACTGGGCAGATAGGCCTCCCAGAACCTTCTTCTGAACTCCACAGCCACAGGATCGGGCGACTCGCTGACGACTTCCACGCCTTGCAGAATAGCGGAGAGCCTCCTGGCGAGCTCCGGGTCCTCGAGCACTACCTTGTCTTTCTGCCTTTTGACGAGCTCCACGAGCTCGGGTATCGGAGAGGACTTCTCGAGTTCTATGAGCTTATCGGCTATGACCTCGGCCTTCCGCTCGAACAATGCCTTATCGACTATATTACCCTGATCGTCGAGGGCTATTAGGCCGAGCATGTCCGCCACAATGTGTATCGCCATCGCCGATCTACTGCTCCAGGCTTATAAACATTAGCTCGTCAAGCGACGCGTTGGCGACGCGATGACGCTTGCAAGGGCTCTCCGTCGCAGGGGCGGACGTAAAGCTTAAAAAGATTTACGTAACCACATCCCGGCCCTCCGAGCCGGCCATAGGCGCCGGTGATACGCCCGGACTCTTCAGAACCCGGAAGCTAAGGCCGGCGCCGCGCGCCCGAGTACTGGCCTCCGCAAGGGGCCGGGAAAGGGGCGTGCTGGCAGGAGGGCCTTCTATAACGCCGCTATAAGCCTTCTGAGGCTCTCGTCGAGCTTCCTCACAGACTCCACGACCTCTCCCAACTTGGCGCTCAACGCCTCGGCTGATGCGCGCTGGCCTTCGCCCAACGTCTCTGCGGCTTTCCCGACTATCTGCGCAAGCGCCTTCAACGCCTCGAGTTCCCTCTCGGCCAGCTCCTTGAGCGCCGCGATGTCTGAGGCGCTGTTCCGACAAGCATCGGCCAACGCCTTCACTGCGGAGTTCTGTTCCCTTATCTCGGCGGCCAGCCCCTCTAACGCTTGTACAAGCCTCTGGAGAGTCTGCGCCAGCTCCGCCACCCCTAGTTTGGCCCTAGCGATATCCCTAAACTCTGCGTCCTCCTCGAGGAGCCTGATGAGCTCCCTCTTCAGCATGAAAATATATCATCTATTTTATTTCTATGATAACGCTCAGGGCGGGAAGGGCCGAGGCGGTATTGCACGCCAGAGGCGCGTACCTCTCCGCGCTTAGATACAGCGGCAAGGACGTGATATTGCCGGGGTCTGTGGAGAGGCAGACCGAGGGGGGCATGGCGTTGCTCATACCCTTCGCTAACAGAATCAAGGGCGGCGTCTATGAGTTCGACGGCGTTGTGTACGAATTGCCTAAAAACGCCGAGGGCCATGCGATACACGGGCTAGTCATGGACGTAGACTGGTCCCTTGTAGAACAGGGAGAGGACTACGCCGAGCTAAGGATAGAGTTGGCGCACCCAGGCTACCCCTCAACGCTATCCTGCTCGGCGCGTTACGAGCTCTTCGATGATTCGTTGAGGGTGATTTTACGCGTAGTCAACCGCGGCGCTAGGAGGGCGCCTTTAGTCGTGGGGGCGCACCCCTATTTCGTGGCGGCGCGCCCTTGGCGCATATTCGCCGAGAGCCCGCTGAGGTGCGTCTCGGTGGACAAGATACCCACGGGCGAGCTTGTGCCGCATTCCTTCGGCGTCGACGGCTATTACGACGATTGTTTCCTAGTGGAGGAGGATCCAGTAGTGCTCGAGTCGCCTCATTCGACCGTGGAGCTCTGGAGGTTCGGCATGCCGTATATACAAGTATACACCGGCATCGAGGGGGCAGTGGCCGTGGAGCCCATGTCGGGAGCGCCCGACGCTTATCATAACAAGATGGGGCTGAGGACGTTGAGCCCAGGCGAGGCCGTCGCGTTTTCCTTCGAGGTGAGGTTCCGGTGATCAGCTGGGTAGGGGTCCGCTCAGAAGTCGCCCTAGGACCACGTCATCATATTTATACTCGGTCATGCTAATCGACGTGATGACGATCACCGCTTCTTATAGATGATGATGGTATGCAGCGCTGATCATTTTACGTCTATCTTGCTCAACTTCTCGTATATCTCCAATAACATCGAGAGGGCCCTCAGCCTATCGTACAACTCCTCGCCGTTGAGGCTCCCTATCTCCTTGCCTAATGCAAGTATCTTGTTGAACACTGCTTGTCTCACCTCCTTGAGGCTGTACACCTCGGCGACTCTCTGGGCTTCCTCCTCAGACTTTACCACCACTACCGTCCTCTCGCAGTTAGCGCAATAATACTCGCCGGTCTTCAGCCTCACGAGTACCGTGCCGCATACGGGACAAGTGTAGGATGTCAAAGCCGCGCCCGCTCTTACTAGCTCGGCGATTTTCTTCACCACTAGGTCCCTTTTGCTCATATAGGTACGTGTAATGTGTATATATGAACTTGAAGACGGCCTTAGCCCTATCCATAGGAGGCGACTTAGGCCATTTGTCAGAGGTAGCCCGCCAGCTGACGTGGTTAGGCCTGGAGGTGGAACTAGGCGGCGATTTGACGTGGGGACCAGTCAAGATGCTCGGTAAGGGGACTAACAGCGTTGTGGTGGCTTGTAGATCGAGATACGGCGATATCTACGCCTGTAAGATCCGGCGCGGCGACGCCCAAAGGCCGAACTTGCTCGACGAGGCGCGCTACTTGAGGTTGGCCAATAGCGTCGGGGTGGGCCCAAGGCTATATGCCTATACTAAAGACGTCTTAGTCATGGAGTTGGTCAAAGGCGCGTCCGTGGTCAAGTGGTGGAGCGTCGCGAGTCCGAGCTCTAGGAGGGCCTTCGTCGAGGACCTCCTCAGACAAGCCAGAGCCCTAGACTCAATAGGCCTAACCCACGGCGAATTGTCGAGACCGGGCGACCACATCTTGGCGTCCGAGAACGGCGATGCCGTCATACTCGACTTCGAGTCCGCGCGTCTCGGCAGGCCTCAGAACGTTACCCAGGTCTCCAACATGCTCAGGTCGTTGGGCCTCCGACCGCCCTTACAAGCGCTTAGGAGATACGACGAAAGGAAAGACGACGAGTCCTTCGAGGAAGTACTACGCTCGTTCCTTAGCCAACTCGAGTGACAGCTTCCATATCTTGTCGCCTAGATAATGCGCGTTGTATATCGCTTTGCCGCGTTCCATGGACTCCAGCTCGTTCCTGGAGTAAAGCGCGATGCCGACCGCCACGACTCTTCTCTTCTCGTCAGAAACTAGGACCGGATCGCCTTTGTTGAAGTCGCCCTCTATGCTCCTTATGCCGGGCCTCATGACGTCGGCGCCGTTGAGTATATGCTTGACGGCGCCTGCGTCCACGATCACTAACGGATAGAGCGATACAGCCTTCTGTCCCAGCTGGGTCTTATGGATTAAGTATAGGGATGGTATCACGGCCTCTCCCAAGCCGGCGATTTGGACCTTCAACAAAGCCGGTTGGGAGTCTACCATGTACAAGGCACGCCCGCCCTCTATCTCCGCCACGTCCACGACGTCGGCGTCTTTTAAGAGCTCGCCGGCCTTGCCTAAGCCCCTTATAAGCTCCTTGATCTCCTTGTTGCTCAGCCTCACGCGCTTCACATATGCCGAAAGGTCTCGAGATAAAAGGTTTCTCGGCTCATGAATGGGTCATCAAATATCAGGCTTGCCGGGTATTCCTCATTACCTCTATAATACGCCGTTAAGCCTTTTATATTTTTGAACTAAATATCGTCGGTGGAGAAGTTGCTCAACGCCACTCTCAACGTAGTCCGACAACACGGAACCGATCTATTCATAGACCTCTCTAGGCCTTATGCCTATACCATGGTCGTAGAGCACGAGAAGAAGAAGATGTTCCTGAAAATAGCCCTAGACGCCGACGATGTGCCGACTAGCGCTCTCCGCGACGTCAAGTTGCTCTCGGAGCTCCTCGACGTGCCCGCCCTGGGGGTTGTCTCGACCGCCGGCGGCGAGGTGTTGAGGGAAGGCGTCGTCTATAGGCGCGAGAACGTCAACTTCGTCTCGTTGGCCACTTTAGCCAAGGCGTTCAGAGGCGAGATGCCTATTTTAGTCCAGACCAGGGGCAAGCGCTATGCCTTCGTGGACGGCAAGGCGTTGAGGGAGCAGAGGGAGAGGGCCGGCTTGAGCTTAAGCGCGTTGTCCGAGATATTGTCGGTGTCGCGGGAGACCGTTTATCGCTATGAGAGGGAGGAGCTACGCGTGTCCGAGAGGACAGCTGTCGTTTTGGCCAGTTATTTCGACGTGAGCGTGTTCAAGAGGATAAATATATTCACGTCGATAAAGGCAGATCGAATAGACAAGGCCAGCAGAGCCATAGGCGAGAGCGCATATAAGCTGGAGGAGTCGCATCCTAATGGAATAGCCTACGACGAACGGCCTATTTTCCTAGTCAACAACGAGGAGAAGCGCGAGAAGACGGAGATCCTCGCCGATATATTCGGCGCCGAGGTGGTGAGGGGGTGAGCTTCGTCTTGCTGGAGGAGGGCAAGGCGCGTTTCTGGGCCCCCGACCCCTCTAAATACCCCGATCCGGCCAACGCCCCTGTGTTTTACAATAGACATATGGCCAGGAATAGATCCATCTCAGTCGAGGTGCTCAGTCTCTTTTCGGAGATAAAGGGAAAAAAGCTCGACGTGTGCGAGCCCTTAAGCGCCACGGGCGTGCGCGGCATAAGGTACGCCCTCGAGACGAACGCGGTCGGCAGGCTGGTGTTAAACGACATATCGAAACAAGCGGTGGAGCTTATAAGGAGGAACTTAGACTTGAACGGAGTCATCGCCGAGGTTTACAACGAGGACGCCTCTATTCTGCTCAGAAGACTGAGGGGCGAGTGCGACGTAGTGGACCTAGACCCCTTCGGCTCGCCGGCTCCGTTCGCGGAATCCGCCTTTCAAGCATTAAGAGATGGGGGACTCCTATGCGTCACGGCCACTGACACGGCCGTATTAGTGGGCAATTACAGGGAAAAAGCCCTTAGAAGATACGGTGTTAAGCTCATCAAGACTCCGTTCTACGTCGAGGTGGGCCTTAGAGCTCTGCTGAGCTTCTTGGTCAGAGTAGCGGCAGCGAACGACTTCGCGCTGGAGCCGCTAATAGCCTATTGGGAGAGGCATTATTTCAGGGCGTGTTGCGAGGTCGTCAGAGGCGCCAAGGAGGCCTCTGACTCTTTGCGGAATATCGCGTATTTAGAGCTACGCGGAAAACACAGAGGGGTCTCGAGGAATAGCAACGACCGCTCTATCGGGCCTCTCTGGGTCGGTCCCTTGGGCGATCCTGCCTTCGCGTTTGCGTTGGCCGAGAGGGCAAGGGAGCCCGACGTCAAGAAACTCGCCGAGAAGTTAGCCTTGGAGTACACCGTATCGAAGCCATGGTATTACCTGGTCCACGAGTTCGGCGACCTCAAGATGAGCGTAGCGGAGCTCGTCGAGAGGCTGAGGGAGAGCGGCGTTTACGCAACATTGACTCATATGACCCCTCAGGGCTTCAAGGCGGAGGCGGAATACGGGGAACTTTTAATACAAACTCAGAGGTTGAGGCGGTGAAGGTGGTGGGTATCGCCGGTCCTCCTGGTAGCGGGAAGACGTTGATAGCCACGCTTTTCGTCAAACGCGGTTTCAAGCTATACACCATGGGCGACGTGATAAGGAAATACGCTGAAGAGAGGAGAATAACGCCCGATGAGGCCGCCGTTTTGATCAGATTAGAGAGGGGCATGCGGGCGGTCGTTAAGGGGCTGAGCCTAATCCCCGGCGATAGGATAGTGATAGACGGCTTGAGGAGCCCCGAGGAGGCCGATGCGTTGGAGGAGGCGCTGGGGAGGCTCTTCTTAGTCTACGTGGTAGCCTCGAGGGAGACGAGGCTCAAACGTCTGGCCTCTAGAGGACGGCTTGACGATCCAGCCTCGTATGTGCAATTCGCCATGCGCGATTACCGCGAGGCCAAGCTGGGAGTCGCCAACTTGTTGCTCAGAGCGGACGCAGTCATAGTAAACGAGGACAAGAGCGTCGAGGAGCTTGAGGCAGAGGTCGACGCGATAGTGAAGAGGCTATGAGGGTGGAAGTTGTCGCCGAGATAAGGCCTACTGAGGATCCCGAGAAAGTAAAGAGGGCGCTCCTCAACGTCTTCGAGCCGGAGGAGATCGAGGTGAGAGCTGAGGGCGATGGCGCGTTGCTGGTGGCAAGAGCCACTAGTTATAAGTCGCTACTTAGGCTGAAGGAGGCTATATGGCGCCAGGGCATTCAAGATGCCGCTCGCTCCGTGCTCTCGAGGTCCGTGGCCGGCGAGGGTCGCTTAATCTTCAGCTTGAACAAACAAGCGGCGTATGTGGGCGTTGTGTCGTTCGTGACGGAGCCCAACGAATCGCCGCTAGGCCCCATAACCTTTAATGTGGAGACGTCCGATGTCCGGCGTTTTTTAGACTGGATAGCCCCGCGCACGTATAGGGGCCGCGTTTTCTACGAGGGCCCGCCGCCGGACTGAGACATAACGATTACTCTATAAAGTCCCCCGTGCACGTACATGGCACAACTGCGGAAGTAAGGCAGATCGAAATACGCCGGGATCGCGATCACTACGCGCGCGGCTACTGCGAGAAGCTCCTCCACGACCGCCCTGATGAACTCCTCAACGTCCCCCTCTATTTGCGACATACGGCCGTAGGGGGCATCGCCGACTGCGGCGTCGAACGCCCTCCTGAAAGGGGGCATCCTCGAATCAGCTTGGATTAAGTCCGACGAGGTGTTGCGGGCCGCCATCCGCAACATATTTAAGTCCACATCTACGCCCACGACGTACGCGCCGCGTTTCTCCGCCTCGATCGCTATAGCGCCAGTTCCCACGAAGGGCTCGAGCACTTTGGCCAACGGTCTCGCCAACGCTAGATTGGCCAATAGCCTTGAGGTGAGCCAGTCCATAGTCACCGTGCTCCTCTGGGACAGCTCCGTGGGCCCCTCCCTCCCGGTTTCCGGCTTGGCGATGGCAGCCCTCTTGAGCGGAGCGCAGTTGCTACACTCAAGAAGGAAAACATCTCCCTCTTCGCGTATATCGCATCCGTAGATATTCGCTATCGCCGACGCTTCCTCTTTGGATAAACAGGGATATCTTTTATTTAATAACAGACGGCAAAGCACGCGAAATCGCGAGCGCGAAGACCATGCCCAGAAGCACTGTTATGGAGAAGGAGAGAGCTCCTTTGAATATCGCCGTAACGTCGGGGGAGCCTACAATGGCGTTTAGTATAGGCGGTATCACGAAGTAGAAGAAGGAGAACACCAAGATGGCCACCACGACGACGCTCTTCGATAAGCGCCGGCTTCTCAGGAAGCTCTCCACTGCGTAGCTGGCTATGGGCGCCACGAGCACTAACGCAGGCACCAGGGGTTCGTACTGCACAGATAGTGGAATCCTCAAGCCTATATACGCCGATAGGGCTAACGCGTAGTACAACACAGCCGCGAAGAGAGACAACACAGATACCGTGAAAGTCGCCTCGTATCTCCTCAATATGTTCTTCAAGAAGTCGTATACCCCAAATCCATACATAATTAATAAAAATAATATAAACAAAACTCCAAGATTCAATATATATGAAACAATTTGTATGTTTATAAAAATAGATAAGGCATATAAAAATAGAAGGAAAGAGGGCACGCCGACCGTGTACCTTCTATACTCGGGCTCCTTCACGGCCTTGGATAAGTAATATCTTATGAGAGACACGGTCTCCTCGACTGATCTGGATTGTTTCACCACGACCCTCTCGACCGCTATCACGGGCCTACGCGTCTGCACGGCCATTACGGCGGCCTCGTCTGAGGGACCGTCCGATACGAAATATATAGCATCGGCGTCGAAGACTGAGAGGACTTGGGCCAGCTCGTCTAAGACGACTATGTTAGCCATATGCTCATCGGGCGATCCGCACACGACGGCGACCTCGACATTGCCTCTGCCGAGCTTCCCCTCGAGCTCGTCGTATATTTTCACTGCGGCGAATATTGCATTCGCGTCCGAATCGTCGGGGTTTCTAAGTATGTACTGGATGCCTAAGCGCAACACGTTATCCCTCCCTACTACGGGGGTGTTGATGCCGGCTCGCCTCAAATCCGCGTCTCTGTCAACATAAAGCACCAGTATCCTCACTACTCCTCGGACAGATAGCCAGCCTCGGCTAATATCTTCATCTCCTCGTGCGTCAAGCGCTCCCCGTTCAGCAACTTCTGGTAGATCTCCTCGGCCCTGGCCCTTAGGCTCTCCCGCTTGTTATTCTGGGCCTCGACGACGTTCTTATACCTCTCGGACAAGTCCACGGCCTTTAGCAATATCGTGTATTTGTCCAACTCGTCCTTGAGCTGCGCCAGCCGAGCTCTAAGCTCCTTCCTCTTAGCGGCCAAGTCGATTATAGTTCTCTTTATCTCATCCCTATCCCTCTTCAGCCCATCTCTTTTCCCCTTGAGCTCGACTAGCTGTTTGTAGACATCCTCCCTCTCCTTTTTAAGTTTATTTATTTCTTCTTTTATTGTATTTAAAGAATTTATTAAATCAGCAAGATTCCTCTTAATCTCTTCTTTCTTTTTCTTGGCCTCCTCCATCTTATTTCTTATATCCTGTATATGTCCTTTCAGGGTCTCCAACGAGCTTGCCAGATTAAGCTCCTCCTCTATGGCCGAGATGGTCCTTATAAACTGGCGCTCCCACTCAGGGTCGGTGGGCGTCGTCTCGAAGTAGTACTCGAGCCTCTCCGCCAACATCTTTATCTTCTCCTTGTCCAAGGGACGGCCTCCGATGTATTCGTTTATCGCGTTAAGCGCTTTTCTATACGCATCGAGTTTCTCCCTATATTTCTGAAGCTCGACGTTCAGCTCCAGTATCTGCGACTTGGCCTTGCGGATGGCGTCGACGATTTCTTGGCGTTTAGCTCTCAGTTTGTTTAAATCCTCTTTGATCTTCTGGAGCTTGGCCCTTACGTTGTCTATCTGAGATCGCGTCTCCGCCAAATTCCTCCTTATCTCGTCCAACGAGTTCTTCTTTTCGTCTATCTCCTTGGTTATAGCCGCTATTTGTCCCTCTATTTGGTCGATAGATGAGCTGATCTCGCGTATCTTGCTCAACAGCTCGTCTCTGTTGATCACGTGGGGGGAGAATCAACGATATTTAGCTTTTCCTACCTAAGGCCGACCAACCTTCCGTTTACAAAAAGGAAAAATTATATTCTCACGTATCTCCTCTCTTTATGAGTCAACCGTATAAGGATGTCGCCATGTATATAGCTGGGGATATTATAATGTCGGACAACCCTGGCGAGGCGATAAAGAGGTGGCGCCTTGTCTTTGGATTGACCCAAACCGCTCTGGCGGTTAAGCTCAATACATCCCCCAGCGTTATCAGCGATTACGAATCGGGCCGCAGGAAATTCCCTGGCGCTAGGTTCGTCAAGAGGCTTGTCCAAGCCCTTATAGAGGCCGACTTAGAGCGCGGGAGCCCCATCGTGAACTTGTTGATGAGGCAAATACTCAAGGAGAGGTATTGGGTAGCCGTGTTGGACATGAGGGATTTCACCTCGCCGGTTCCTATGAGGGAGTTTTTAAACGCCATAGAAGCCCAAGTGCTGGTAGAGCCTCCTCCCGTTGATATCTACGGGTACACGCTCGTGGACAGTATAAAGCTGGTGTTAGAGGTGCCCTCTAACGAATACCTGCGCCTCTACGGCACCACGTCGCAAAGGGCCGCTATCTTCACCAAGGTCTCCACCGGCAGATCGCCTGTGATTGCGGTTAAGGCCATGTCCGCAGTCGTCAACCTAAAGCCAGCGATCATGGTGCTCCACGGCGTCAAGGAGGTCGATAGCTTAGCTATAGAGATATGTAAAAGAGAGTACATACCGTTAGCTGTGACAAATATAGATATAGAAACATTAATTAACACTCTTCGTAGATTTAAATAAAATTTATTTCTTGTTTATTATTCTCGAAATTCTCAACAAATTGCCCAATCCTTTAGTGGCCTCGTGGCGCCTCCTCAAAGCCCTTTCCTTCGCCTTCTTCTTCCACTTTCTCGCATGCGTCTCCTTGTACTTAACGCCCAACAAGCCCCTTGCCCTTCTGCCGGCTGACGTGAGGCCTCTGAAAGCGCGCCCTCTCTTCCTCTTTACGAGCACCTCGACGGGGATTTTGGGCTCAGGAGGCGTCGCTTGTCCCTCCAAGACCTTGATCAGCCATTCTCTTAAGGCCTTCACGTTGACCTCGTGTACTGACTCCCGCCTCTCGTCTACGTATATGCCCAAGAGCCTCGCCTGCTCTACCGTCAGCCCCACTTGCTGTATCTCGCCGATAGAGAACCCTCTCCCAACTCTCCACTTGACCACGCCGCCGCTACTTATGGCGGCGGGCTCCTTAACTAAAGCCCTAGGCGGTGCGACAACGTCGCCCATAAGGCCTTCGTTGAGGCCGATTTATAAAGTTTGAAATAAATACCCTACTTAGGTGGTGACGTGCAGAGGCTGTTGGCGTTTCTGGCCATGTACAAGTTCGCCGTGCTTCTCTCGATATACTTCGCCATGTCCGTATTGGACCCTGTGGCTGTAGTTAGCATAATAGTTACGGCAATAGCATCGCTCGTCTCCTCCATATCGAGGGAGCCAGAGGTCTTTGTTATAATCATACCGCTGATAATGCTAGTCGACGTCGTCGGGCTTATTTTAGCTATATCATCTCTGGCCGGAATAACTGGCGCCGCGCCGGGGGACGTCGTGCCCTTCCTGGCCTTCTATCTGGTAGCTATAGCGTGGGATTCCGAGGTCCTCAGATTGTCGAGGGCAATATCAGCCTAGCGTTTCAACTATCTTCTCGACGGAGTATTCGTCGAAGTTGCCGTAGGCCACTATCTTGAACACCACTTTGCCGTCGGATCTAGCCCTCACTTTATATATGCCTTCGCCTAGCCTCTCAACCTCGGCGGATCCCTGTACGGCGTACTCGATGTCGTAGCCTTTGATTAGAGCCGACAGGTTGGAGAAATCGACTAAGCCCTCCCCTCTTATCTTGGACACGACGGGATAGCTCTTCAAGATCCTTACCAATTTAATATCATATTCTAATTTATGTACTATATATAAACCAAATCCTAAAATGAATATAAAAAATACTAAGTCTATAGTGAGATTCATTTATATGATTCAAAAATCATCTGAGGCGTTTGGGGGCTCGTCTTTAGGCCATAAAAGGCGTTGAAGCTGATATCGCCACACCAGCGAGGCCAGAGCTCTATCCTATCATCCCAGAGCGCTACGTTGTAGGCCTCGGGCCTATACGCCCTCTTCATCTTGGATATGAGTGCCTTCAAGCTCCTGGCCACCTCCACAAGCTCCTCCTCGGCTAGATCGCCTGCGTTGCGGCGTAAGCGGATTACCACGTGGCCGCTATTAAAGGGGACGTCGGCCGGCTGGACGGTTATTAGCCCATTCTGTTCTATTATCATTTGATTGGGATTTTTATATCGAGGGCTTTGGCGAGCTCCTTGTATCTATTCCTGACGGTTACTTCGGTCACGCCGGCCGCTATGGCGAAGTCTTTCTGAGTTCTATTATCGCCGTGGAGCAAGGACGCTATATAGACCGCCGCTGCTGCGAGGCCCGCTGGGTCCTTGCCGGCGGTGAGGCCGGCCTTCTTGGCCCTATTTATTATCTCGATCGCGGTTTTCACGACATCGCCGGTTAATTTAAGCTGCTCAGCCACTCTGGAGATATACAGCGTCGGGTCGCTTATGGGCACTTTGACATTGAGTTCGCGTAACAAAAGCCTGTAACATCTCGCGACTTCTCTACGCGAGGCCTTCGTGAACCTTATGAGCTCGTCGAGAGGCCTCGGCGTCTTGAGCATTCTACAAGCCATATACAAGGCGGCGGCCGCCATGGCCTCCACGGATCGGCCTCTGACGAGCTCCTTTTCCAGCGCTTGTCTGTAGATCTCCAGGGCTTGCTCAACGCAAGGCCTCGGCACGCCCATAGCGCTCTTGAGCCTCTCCAGCTCCTGCGCTGCTTGGACGAAGTTGCGCTCATATGACGTCTGGACGCGCGACCTGGTCTGCCACTTCCTGAGCCTGATGACCTCTAGCTTTCGCTTGAGGTCGAGCTCCTTGCCCGAGACGTCTTTGTCCCTCCAGTCGATGACCGTAGTGAGGGCCTCGGAGACTAGGCGAGTTATGGGCGCGCCAGTACGGGCCCTTTGGCCCTTCTCCTCGTTGGTGAAGGCCCTCCACTCGGGGCCTAGATCGACTAAGTTCTCAGATATGACGGTCCCGCACACGACACATACGATCTCGCCGCGCTCGTAGTTGTAGACGAACTTGTCGTTTCCGCATACGGGGCATACGTACGGCTCTCCAGTCTCTGTGATCAAGTTTAAATATCCGTCAGTACTCTTTGCGACCCGGAGCTTATGAGGAATTCCCTGGTTCGGCTGGGAGGACATCCCTTATAAATATTTTATACCTATATAAATCTTTCGGTTAGGTTCTTTATAAATATTTTGTATCTATATAAATTCAATCCTTTCTTGATTGAATAACAATTTTCCTGATTTTAGATAATAAACCATATATTTGTAGTAAACCATTCGCCCCCCTCAATATGGCGTAGTGAGCTTTGCCGACCTCGAAGGCCAAATCTGGCTTCAGATATTCCGGCAGATCCAGCCTCAACACTTCCCTGTGTATTTGTTTCACCAACTCCAGCTCGCCCACCCCTCCATCGGACACTATGCCGTATATCTGCGATATGGCCTTGCTGAAGCTTCCGTTTATGGCCTCGGCTATTATCTGGCGCAACATAGTCGGGCTCACGTAGCCGAGAGCCTTCGCAACGGCCTCTTCGTCGATTACCTTGGTCGTAGAGCTGGCTATTTGTAACGCCGTAATCGCCCTCCTCATATCCCCTTGCGTGAAGTCGAATATGGCCTCCAGAGCTTCCTGAGTCGCCTTCACCCCCTCTTGTTCCGCTATGAACTTCAACCTGGCCACCACAGCCTCCTTTGGCAACGGCGTGAATCTAAATATAGCGCAACGGGACTGGATCGGCTCGATTATGCCCGACAAGTAGTTCGCCAACAGTATAAACCTCGTGGTGCCCGCGTACATCTCCATTATCCTCCTCAAGGCTTGTTGCGCATCGCTGGTCATGTTGTCGGCCTCGTCCAGTATCACTAGCTTGAACGGCGCCTTGCCCACGGGCGCAGTCCTCGCGAACTCCTTAACCCTCTCCCTTATCACGCCTATGCCCCTCTCGTCCGAGGCGTTGAGCTCCAAGGTGTTCTCGCGCCAAGAATCGCCGTAGAGCTCCCTTGCCAAGACCAAGGCCATGGTGGTCTTGCCCGTGCCCGGAGGGCCGTAGAAGAGCAGATGGGGCATGTTGCCGGCCTTGGCGAACTCCTTGAGCTTCGCCTTGACCTCCTCCAAGTCCACGACCTCGTCGAAGGAGCGAGGCCTGTACTTCTCGAACCAGAAGAGCTCGCTCATAGCTTGAACTCCTCGGCCAGCGGGGTGGCCACGTACTTGTTGTCCTTCTTTATGACGTAGCCGAGTCTGTTCAAGACCTCCAAGAGCTGGTATTCTCTCTCCTCTAGGCGTTGGGCCTCCTCCACATCTAGAGGAAGTCTGTCCAATAAATCGGACACTATTTTCTTAGTGGTCACGATCTCTCTATTAGTCCCCTCATCTCTGAGCAATACAACTACTCCCTCGTCCAAGAGCTTGCGCAAGGCGCTCTTCGAGCGCACCTCCTTGGCGTCGAGGAACTTGTTCTCCTCTATGGCCCTCAATAGA
This sequence comes from Thermoproteus thermophilus, assembly GCF_055392855.1. Lineage (NCBI taxonomy): Archaea > Thermoproteati > Thermoproteota > Thermoprotei > Thermoproteales > Thermoproteaceae > Thermoproteus > Thermoproteus thermophilus. The sequence goes on along the minus strand of NZ_AP042466.1, from coordinate 687,051 downwards.
GGGTGGGCCACTCCCTCGCGCTTCTTAGAGGCCCCGCTTTTTTGTTCCAACAAAGACCTTATATCCCTCAATTCTTCAAGGGCTAAGTTCACTAGGCCCTCCAACGCCTCAAGTCTTTCCTCGATGTCTTTCAGCCTCTTAGCGCATTCGTCCTCACGCATGTATCTCGACTACGTCGCCGTCTTTAAGCCTATACTCGAGGCCCACTCTCTTGGGCCATTTCGGGTATAATTCGCGGCTCCACACCACGGCGTACTTGAAGTTTTCATAAAGGGAGCTGTGTATGAGCTTGGCCACGTCTCCCACTGTGCTGTTCTCCTTAACGACTAACGGCTTCGGCGTATATTGATAACTATGTATTTGTTTCGTAAATACTCTAATCAACTTCAACGTTCTTAGTATTAATATTAAAAGTGATGATCTATCTATTCTACAGCTAGCTAGATCTACATTCAAAAACGGAATGCCCATATCGTCGAGAGTCCTCTCGGTCTCCTCGTCGCGACCTGATAGGATCGCTATGGTGGGCTTATACATACGCTCCGAGAACACAGCGTCCTCTATGTCGTCCAACGAGGCCTCGCCCTCTATGTACACGATAGCGTGATGTATGCCGTATTCCGATAACAACCTCTTCACGTCCTCGGGAGCGGCTCCCCTCAAGTTGCCCACTATCTGCACGCCGCCGATGCTTCTTCGTTCTATTCTGACTACTGATTTAGGCTTATATATAGATATACCGGCTTCGTCGAGGAGTCTGACTATGGATTTCAACGTCTTCTGAGGCTCCATATCGGCCCTTAGGACGAGCAATAGGCCGTCAGCGTTTCTCGCCAAGGCGAACGTTATGGCGTTTATATCACTGGACGGATCGTCTAGCACTAAACTCGGCGCCTTGATCAATTGTACATAGACGTTATCCTCTACGAACATCGCAGGTACGGGTTCCACGGTGCTGAAGGGGATGTGATCTGGCTCCAACGAAGTCGACGTAATGCACTTCAACAGAGTAGTTTTCCCCCCGTTCGGCGGGCCCAAGACTACTAGTTGTACGTCGCCGTCTTTCTTGACGTAAAGCCCGCCTCTGCCGCGCGCACCGCGCTCCTTGGCCTTGCGCTCCTCGAGCTCTCGTCTTAGCTCAGCTATTCTCCTCCTTACGAACTTTATCAACTTCTCAGTCCCTTTATGCTTAGGAACCGCCGAGAGGAATTCCTCCATGGCCTTTATCTTCTCCTCAGGCGTCTTGGCCTCCATCACTTTTAGCCATTTCGCCTTCGCCTCAGCCGGCAGATTGGCGGGCACGTACCAAATTTCAGAGTTGATATATTAGCGCTTCTCCAAGAAGGACCTTATCAAGGCGATGGTCTCAGGCATATCCGCCAAGGAGGCCAACTGCGCGAGCACGCCGCGGGCCTCCTTCAAGGCGTCCCTCACGAGCTCTCTGTGAGCTCTTGCGAGACGGCTAGTATGGGCGGGGATGCGGAATAACCGCTTAAGCGCGCTGTCCATATCGCCGATCTCGTGCACGAGGCCCAGAGATTTGGCCTCCTCCGCAGTTATAGGCCTAGCCAACAACAGCCGCACTATCGCGTAGCCGAGGACGTGGGATAACAAGCGGGTATACGGCGGGAAGACGCCCAGCCTCACGCCTTGTAGAGATAGCGTTATGTCGGGCCTTGCCGAGATCACGTAGTCCATGAAATACGTGAACTCGACACCGAAGCCGTATGCGTCGCCCGCTAGATAGGCCACCGTGGTCGCTTCGCAGTCGATTAGTTTGTTAACCATATCGTTTAAGGCCTCGAGATAGGACAACGCCTCGCTGGAGCCCTTAAGGAATACGTTTAAGTCCAGCCCTGAGGAGAACACAGATCCCTTATTTGTAAATATTATTATATATTGGTTATTACAATCTAGAGAATAAATATCTCTTATTAATTCTATTGTAAAAGCATTTCTTGTTGCTTGATTATCTATATAGACAGTAAGTGTCTTATCTTGTCGTTTAATCTCGATCACACTGAACGAAAGTTAATGATTTAAAAGAGCGGATCAGCTTCTATCATGTTAGATCTGGAGAAGGTAAAGTCGCAAATACCCAATATACAGACGTATTCTGGCAAATACGCCGAGCCGATAGATGGGTATTACGTCACATACACGGGGCCTGGGCAGTTGAAAGTACCGGATAAGGTCGTGATAGGATATATAGAGGGCGATGGCACGGGGCCGGAGGTCGCCTACGCTGCTATAAAAGTCGCCAACGCAGCTGTCGAGAAGGCCTATGGCAGAGCCCGTAAAGTTCTCTGGTACGAGGTGCTGGTAGGCTCTAAGGCCGAGAAGCTGTTAGGCAGTAGATTGCCGGAACAGAGTATTGAGGTCTTGAAGAAAATCAGAGTCTTCCTAAAGGCCCCTTTGGAGACCCCCGTCGGGGGCGGGTTCCGTAGCTTAAACGTTACTCTGAGGCAGTTGTTCGACCTCTACGCGAACATAAGGCCTGTGAAGTACTTCCCCGGCTTGCCGTCGCCTCTAAAACATCCCGAGAAGGTCGACTTGGTCATATTCAGGGAAAACACAGAGGACGTATACATGGGCATAGAGTGGCCTTGGAGCTCGCCAGAGGCGGCGAAGCTCCGCGAGTTCTTGAAGAGGGAGTTTAACATAAACTTAAGGGACGACGCAGGGATAGGCATTAAACCCATAAGCAAGTTCGGAACTCAGAGGATTGCTAGGCTAGCCTTGAAATTCGCCATAGAGAACAAGAGGAGATCCGTTACTATAATGCACAAGGGCAATATACAGAAGTACACGGAAGGCGCTTTCAGAGATTGGGCCTACGAAGTCGCTAAGACCGAGTTCAGAGATTACGTGGTCTTCGAGGACGAGCTCCAACAATACGGCGGAAAGGTGCCGCCCGGCAAAGTGCTAGTCAATGATAGGATTGCCGATAACATGCTCCAGCAGTTGCTCACCCGCACGGGCGAATACGACGTGATATTAGCGCCCAACCTCAACGGCGATTACGTGAGCGATGAGGCGGCCGGCCTCGTCGGAGGCCTCGGGGTAGCGCCAGGCATAGACGTCGGCGATTGGGGGATGATGGCCGAGCCCGTTCACGGGACGGCGCCTAAGTATACCGGCAAGAACTACGTGAACCCTACGGCTACGATATTAGCGCTCGAGTTGCTCTTCAGGTTCATGGGCTGGAGGGAGGCGGCGGATCTCATACTCAGAGGGGTCAGCAAGGCGTATGAACAAGGCTACTTCACGGGCGATTTAGTTAGACAGATGACCGACGAGGAGAGGAAGGCCGTCAAGGAGGTGTTGGGCACGCAGGAATTCGCCGACAAAGTCTCAGAAATTATCAAATCTGAACTTTAAAAATTATACTTCTTTTGCATAAATAGATTCAATAGGTCTAAAATTCATCTTTTTATAAAATTCTATAGCTATTTCATTGAGAGCAGGGAAATCCGCCATGATCATCTGCGCTCCTTTCTTCCTCAACGCTTCTATGATCTCGTTCAACATCCGTTTGCCTAAGCCCTTGCGCCTATATTCGGGGAGTATATAGAATTCCTTTATGACGCCGGCTATCCGGGGCTCGTAAAATAGGCGATCCTCGAGATCCCCTATCACGACGCCCACTACTTTGCCGTCTATTTCGGCAACTAGTACTACGGAATTGGATGACGATATTTTAGATCTTACGTACTCCTTCGATACAGAGATGAGGTTATCGGCCGGCTTGAGCAACGGGTCGAACTCGCCGTTTAATCTCTTTAATCGAGCAACTAAATCGGCCAACGCGTCGACATCGCCATCGAGGGCGGCCCTTATTACTAAACTCGGATACATAGAACGACCGGCGGATGGGGTTTTAAAACAACGCTACGTCTAAACAGGAATCAAGTAATGCCTATCGCCTATCTCCACGTAGTAGGCTACTCCCTCACGTCCGCCCTCTACGCCGATCCTCACGGAGCCTTCGGCGTCGGTGAACACGCCGTTTTTGACCTCGCCCTTAACACCACGGCCCACCTTCTCCGTTCTCTCCTCAGTGAATCTATGAAGAGGTATCCTCGACCTACGCCCTCCGTCTAGGTCGACTACGTAAATCCCGCTCTTTCCGACGTCTAGAACCAAGTAATAGCTAGGTCCTCTTTTAATTACATCGCCCTCGTCCACTGTTATCACGTATACTGTGGCCGTGTAGTGGTACACCTCCTTATCCCCCCTTCCGCGTATCTTCTTGTAGCTCTCCACGTAATCGCTCGGGAAGATCTCGTGTATTTTACTGGCTATATGCCTGGCCAACTTGGGCTCAGTCGTGGATATCTCCAGCGATCTGCCCGACTTCTCGACCGATATGATAGACCCCCAATTCTTCCCCCTCACCTCAAAGACTATGTGCTCGAGCACGGCCTCTATTTTGGCCAAGTCGGTGTCCCTTAGCTCCTCGGGAAATCCCTTTATCCTCACAAAACCGCGCTCGGACCCCCATATGTTCCTTCTACAGTCCAGACATACATCGAGGATAACCCCAGCGACGTATTGTGTGGAGAACTTACGCGGTTCTATGAGCTCATGCGGTGTGCCGAGGCCGGAGATCCTGTAGACGACGCTGTCGCCGCCCGCCTCGACCTCTATAGAGTCGATTCTGCCTTTGATTCTTATATTATCCCTCATCAGCCTCTCCAACAACGCCTTCTCTTCCCCCTTGCCGGGCCTAATCCAGCGCCCTCTTACGTACAAAGCCCCGCAGTACTTGCATTTAAGCACGTTGAACTTCTTTATCTCGACGACGGGGTGTCTCTCTAAGTAGCACTCCTCGCACATGCCCTCGATTAGCCTCTCGGCTGGCTTGCCGCAGATAGGGCAGATTATCGTAGGCACAGCCTCTCAACATCACTTATATATTTTCTTGAGGTATTCGGCGATCGCCTTGGCCAAAGGCGGCGGTACTGCCTCGCCGATTTGGTTGAATTGAGAGTCCTTCGGTCCGAAGAACACGTGGTAGTCGGGGAATCCCATTAGTCTAGCCTGCTCCCTGACGGTCAAAAGCCTGTCCTCCTCTGGGTGTATGAACCTCCTGCTGCCCATGACAGTCGGCGCTATTTCGTCCCACCTCAATCTAATAAAGTTGCCGTAAATGCCTGAAGCTCCTCTGAACTTCATCAAGGCCTCGCCAGGTTTGACCTTCGCTATTCTCTCGGCCTTGGACTTGCTCAACGTCACAGTCTCGTGGTTTGGAAAGCCGGAGTCCACGGGGGGCAGACCCCCCAACGCTTGTCTGACGGTGAGCGGCCTGCTCGGCTCGGGCGCTATCCTCACGTTAGACACGAACACTCTCTTCCTACGGCTAGGCGTGCCGTAGCGCTCGGCTAGGAGCACGTTGAAGTATATCTCATCGAACCCTATCCTCTTGAACTCCCTCTTGAGCGCCTCTCTCAGCGGGCCTTGCGCGATGCCGGGCACGTTCTCTAAAACGAAGACCTTGGGCTGGAGCTCGCCCACGAGCCTTATGAAGTGGAGGGTCAACTGGCCCAAGGGGTCCACGTATAGCCTATCCAGAGGGTCCTCTAATCGCCTCGGGTTCGTCGCGGTGAACGGCTCGCAGGGAGAGCCTCCTATCACGACGTCAACGCCTCCCACATGCCTCTCGATCTCGCGGTAACTCACGGCGGCGACGTCCTCTTGTAGGACCACGGCTCTTGGGAAGTTATAGCTGTACGTCCTCGCCGCGTTGGCGTCTATTTCAACTCCCAATGCGATCTCGTAACCGGCCTCCGCAAACCCCCTCGAGAAGCCTCCTCCTCCTGCGAAGAGGTCGACTACGCGCACGATATCCCACCATAACCTTTTTATATTAATATCCGAATCGGAGTATGTCTTTGCGTAGATTGAGGCTGAGGCTCAGCGATGCCTTGGGGCTACCCAAGCCGGACGAGCTGAGCTCCAAGTACGGTAGAGCCTTTGAGCGAGCGGTTTTGATCCTGCTCAAGGCGAAAGACGCCGTAGCGGCCTTGAGGACTTTCATAGAACACTACGGCGAGCCCCACTCAGGCGCTTTTAATAAAATCAGAATGCTTGCGCCGTGGGCTAAGAGGGTCAAGGAGGTCTCGGAGGCGCCGCCCGTGATAACTAAGATAGGCAACGCCTTGCTCACAGCGCAAGCCGACTTCTTGATATCCTACGAGGATGGGAGGAAGGAAATAGTGGAGTTGAAGAGCCATATAATAAAAAAAGATGAGTGGAAGATCAAGGCCGAGTGGTCCTTCGCGGCCAAGGTCATGAGGATGCTTTACAGACGCGCCGGGTATGACTACCCGGTGAGGTTGATTTACTTCGCCGAGGATAAGGAGGGCGTCAGAGTCGAGCAAGAAGTTTACTTATACCCCAACGACGAGAAGGACGATGAACATATCATAAAGGCGCTTGAGGAGCGCATAAATAAGCTCGCGGCCAGCTCTGGGCAATAAATATATCTACATAACGAATAGACGTCCATGTCCGCCGATTATGATGTCATAGTAGTGGGCGGAGGGATAGCTGGATTCTCCGCAGCGTTATACGCGGCTAGGCAGAGGCTCAAGACGTTGGTCATAGCCAAGGATATAGGGGGACAGCTCAACATGACCACCGCCGTGGAGAACTATCCGGCCATCATGAGGATCTCGGGGCCTGAGTTAGTGGCGAGGGTTCATCAACAAGCCGAGCGTTTTGGCGCCGAGGTTGTATTCGACGAGGTTGTCGACGTCCAAAAGGACGGTAATATTTTCAAGGTAAAGACGTACGGAGGAGACGAGTACACCTCATTGGCGGTTATATTGGCCTTCGGGAAGACGCCCAAGGAGCTGGGAGTTCCGGGCGAGGCCAAGCTCAAGAACAAAGGCGTCTCCTACTGCACCATATGCGATGCGCCGTTCTTCAAGGGCCAAGACGTGGCTCTAGTGAGCTGGGGCGACTTAGCGAGAGAGCCCGTGACGATACTCTCCTCAGTCGCTAATAAGTTCTACTGGATCTTCCCCGGCGATAAGCCGATATACGACGAAGAGTTCTTGTCTACCGCGTTGGGCGCCGGCAAGGCTGTCTTGGTTCCGAACAGCGAGGTGGTGGAGATAAAAGGCGCTAATAAGGTGGAGTCCATCGTGGTTAAGAATAAGAGGACGGGCGAGGTCCAGGAGTTCAAGGTGGCCGCGGTCTTTGTAGAAATAGGCTATGTGACTAAGACCGATTTCGTCAAGCATTTGGTAGACCTAAACGAGAGAGGCGAGATAATAGCCGATTGGCTGGGCAGGACCAAAACGCCAGGCCTCTTCGCGGCCGGCGACGTGATACAGTATCCGTACAAGCAAGCGGTCATAGCCGCTGCGCAAGGCGTGGCGGCAGCTCTATCGGCCACGGCGTACGTCATGGAGCTCAAGGGCAAAAAGGTGGTGTCGTTGACGGATTGGCGGGCCGAGAAGGCCTAGAGGGCTAGTATATCGTGTAGCTCCGACATGTTTCTATCCTCCAGGCGCCACACGAAGTCTACGACCTCCCTCTGCATCGCCTCAGGCATCACACGCCTTGTGTTAACTAGGAACTTCTCCTCTAGCTCTTTGTCGCTCATTGGATTTTTGGGGTGGCCCTTCGCGTAGTCCACTTGTTCGGTATACCTCGACCCGCCCTTAGTTATCACCGTAATCCTATTAGGATGCGCCTTGGGGTACATCTTGTCCAGCTCTGGATCCACCTTGACCTCAATCCTCTTAATAAGGGAGAGCACTTGTGAATCCCTGATCCTCTCGTAGTGGTCTATGGTGATGGGCCCCCAGAGCAAGGCAGCCGCCGTGATCCACATTATGGAGTGATCGGCGGTCTCCCTGGTGTGTGGATCCCACTTCTCGGGGTCCTTGGGCCCAATTATGTCGTAGGCGGCTTGGAACGTCTCTATAATCACTTTTTCGATCTCCTCAAGCCTCACCTTATCCCTGAGCTTTAAGGCCGCCTCCACGGCGGTTTGGGCGTGGTATTCGACAGGGTATGGTTTTATATAAGTATCAAGTATTCTACGAGGTGGCATCAGCCTCTCTATGTCCCCCAGCGGGCCGTAATCGAACTCGCCGCCAAGCAACTGTCTGATAAAGCCCATTTCGCCCTCGAAGGGCTTAGACGGGCCTGTGAAGCCCTCGGAGGCCAACAAGGCCGCGAAGACGGCGTTTCTCGTGGCGTTGGCCGCGGCTGCGCCTTTCCACATGCTCAACTCGCCGACTCTGGTCTGCCTCATGGCGGCATGGGGCACTGCGTATATAGAGAGGGCGTGTTGGATCCTCTCTGCGTCGAGGCCTAACAGTTTAGCGGCCGCCAACGCGCTCCCGATGCCTAGGTAGTTCACGTGGTCCCATCCGCGTCTCCTCAAGCTCGCCGCGTCGCATAGAGCGATAGCCGCCTCGTAGCCCACAGCTATGGAGGTTATAACCGACTTGCCGTCGGAGCCGAGCAGATCGCCTAGCGAGAAGGCCGCGGCTATCATATCGCTCGGATGCAACGGCTCCTTGGACAAATAAGTGTCGTTGAAGTCGTGGTATCTGATCATGACACCGTCCACGAAGGCCGCCCAGTCCGGCGTCGTCCTATACCTAGTTCCTAGAATCCTCGAGCCCCATATAGTTTGGGCCCTTGAGAGGGCCCTACGCGCTAGGATCACAGGCTCGCTGTTGTACGCCGCGAACGCTACGGCCAACGAGTCGAGGATCCTCCTCTTGACCTCGTGGGCTACGTCGCTGGGTATCTTGTTGAAATTAATCGACTCGGCGTATTGGGCCAACGCCTTGGCTACTCTGTCCATGTGCCCTACTCAGCCCTTAATTTTAACAGCCGTCCTCTTGTCGACCTCCTCCGAGATCCTCTTGTCGAACTCCTCGTATTCGTAATATCCTATCAACTCATAGAGCTCCTTACGTGTCAACATCCTCTGCACTAACGGCTCTTGAGTCCCCAGCTCAGCTATAGTCCTCAAAGCCTCCCTCATGGCGCCTAATGCTACTCTGAGCAGAGTGACGGGGTATATGACAAATTTATAACCGTATTCCTCGAGCCTCTTAGCCGGAATAAGCGGCGATTTGCCGAACTCCGTCATATTCGCCAACAACGGAGCCTTGACCCTTCTCGCGAACTCGGCGAACTCTTGTTCGCTCTCTAAGGCCTCCGGGAATATCACGTCGGCCCCCATTTCTAGATATAATTTTGCCCTCTCCACGGCGTCGTCGAAGCCGGTGACCCCCCTCGCGTCGGTCCTGGCCACTATAACGAAGTCGGGGTTTCGCCTCGCCTCAACAGCCGCCTTTATCTTCTTGGCCATCTCATCGGCCGGCACTACTTGTTTACCGGATAAGTGACCGCACTTCTTGGGCAATACCTGGTCCTCCAGCTGGACCCCAGCGGCGCCAGCCCTCTCGAACTCTACGACTGCTCTGACCACGTTCAAGGCCTCGCCATATCCTGTATCTATGTCCACTATTAGCGGTATGTCGACAGACGACGCTATATAGCGCACTACTCTGACCATTTCGTCCATTGTGATGAGGCCCAAGTCGGGAAGCCCCAGCGACGCGGTCACCGCAGCGCCGGAGACGTAGGCGGCCTTGAAGCCCATGGACTGGACTAGGAGAGCGCTGATCACGTCGTATACGCCCGGGACCATCACTATGCCGGGTCTCTTCAGTTCGGCTCTGAGCTCGGCTACGACGTCTCTTCTCTCCTTCTTCAAAATAGGCGCCTTCATAACTAGGCCGTGAGCCCCTATTTATTACCTCGCCTCCCGATCTTGTTATTTATGGAAAACGAAATATCCGTGGACAAGATAGATGTCGACTTGTTGATGAAGGTCCAATACGACTTTCCTTTAGTCGATAGGCCGTTTCTGGAAATAGGCAGAGAGCTGGGGCTGAGCGAGGACGAGGTCATAAGAAGGCTTAGGGCGCATGTGGAGTCGGGAGTATTGAAGAGGATAGGGGCTGTTACGAACTACAGAGCGCGAGGGCTTGAAGCCGCCTTGGTCGGGTTCGCCGTGCCCGAGGAGCTTATCGACAAAGTCGCTGCTGACATAAACAAGGACCCGATGGTGACCCACAACTTCTTGAGGGACTACAAGCCCTATAATGTCTGGTTCGTCACCAAGGCCAAGACCGCGGAGGAGCTCGAGGCTAAGGTCGAAGCTCTGGCTGAGAAGTGGGGCGTGGACTATGTAGTCCTCTATTCGCTTAGGACGTACAAGCTGGACGTGCGCTTCGACCTATACGAGGGCATCTCTAGGTCGAAATCCGGCATCCTCCCGGAGAGCCCTCCCACAATCGACGAAATCGGAATACCGAGGGAGTTCTACTCGAAGATACGGTCCATACCCCTCGTGCCTGAGCCGTTCCGCGACGTGGCCCGAGCGTTGGGCAAGAGCGTGGGGGAGGCCCTGGACGTAGTGGAGGACTTGGTCAAGAGGGGCGTTTTGAGGGAGCTCCACGGGACCTTAGACGGCGAGAAACTTGGGTTTCTCGAAAACGCCATGGTGGTCTTGAGGAGGCCCGACTGCGAAATGGCGGCGAGCTTGACCGAGTCGACACACGTGGTATTGAGGAACACGGTGCCAGGCAAGTGGGAATACCCTTGTTATTTCATGGTCCACGCGAGGTCCAAGGATCTGATAAGGAGGAGGGTGGCGGCGCGTATCGAGGGAGACTACGCCATGTTATTCAGCGTTAGGGACTTATTGGGAGGCGGAGTCATGGGCAAAAGAATTGAATCAGTGAGCGACTAGGATTGCGCCTCGCCTTGATAGCACCAAATACCGCGCTCCCTCTGCACAAAGCCTTTGCGCCTCAACATAACGCTATTGAGGTTTTTGCCATAATACTTCCTCACCTCAGAAAAGGTCAAACACCTATCAGGTCTTTTTAGGGCTTGGTTTATCACCGCCTCCCAGCCGCCCTCGTAGCCCTCTGGCATGAGCTCGGGCCTTAGCTCGCGCAAGATCTCTGGCATTTGCTCAGCTAAAGCCTCCTTGACGGATCTCTTGAGCAAGTCGTAGAGCCTCTTGTCGTTAATAAGCTCGTTGAGTGCCTCTCTGGCCACATCTATCAATCGTATCTTACAAGGTTGTTCTAGGAGGAGGCGTATTGCGTCATCGTATGGGGCGTCAGGCCTAGGGAGGAGCCGACGGAGCCTTTCTACGAGTGAGGGGTCCCTGATCTCTACGTGCATGGCAGTCGGGAAGACTTAATGATATATAACTTTTATATCGACGAGGCCCTATTTGAAAACCTTGAGTTTTATCCTCTTCGGCACAACCTCCTTTGGCAATTCGGCGCCCACGACTTCCACGTTTACCGTCTGCTCGTTCCAGGGAGTCGAGCGGCCGAAGGCCCTCGGCATATAGTTCCTTATGATTATGCCCTTGTGAGCTACCACGTGGACTATGACGACCCTCTCCACGTCTAGGCCCTTGAAGCGCGCGTTGTTCTCCAGATTCCTCAGCACCTTTAGGTAATTCTCGGCTACTTTAACCGGCCACTTAGCCACGGGCCAGCCGACCCACGGCGTGGCGTGGTGGGCTTGTTTTTTGGTGAACCTCCTTATGGGCACCGGCCTCTTCATCTCGACGGTGTCCTCGAGCCACTGTTCCGCTTGTTTTAGTGTCATGAACTTTATGAAACGCCCGACCTCCACCGCCTTTTTCCACGACATTCTGAACTCGTTGCCGTAGGCCCGCGCGATTTGATCTGCGGTGATCTTAACCCCGTATTTCCGGAACACTAGCTCTATCACGTCCTCGTCGGTGACGCTATAGTGTAGCCTCGCCACGGTGGCGGATAGGGGAGCCTTTATAAGTCTTAGCTCTCGAGGCGGCGTGCGTCAATATTGGAGGCTTATAAGGGGAGAACACGGCGTGTTGGCCGCCATCTCCAGCATCGCCTCGTATCTTATAGCGGGTGGGGACAGCGCGTCAGCCGTGGCTCTGATCGGCGCCAGCACCTTCTTGGCTGAGGCCGGCATGTTCGCGCATAACGATGTAGCTAATTTGCCCGAGGATAAAATAAATCGACCTAATGCCCCCCTGGTCACAGGCGCCGTGAGCTTAAAGGCCGCCGTCGCCGTGGCCGTGAGCTCTTACTTGCTCGGGCTCGTGCTAGCCGCCTTTCTGCCTCCATACGCTATTGCCGTGTACGTATCGGCCGCCGTGTTGGGCGCTTTCTACAACGAGCGCGGCAAAAGGATTCCGTTTCTAGGCAACTTCTTGGTATCGTTCTTGACATCCGCGGTGTATCTCTACGGCATGGCTGCCGCGGGCCGCGTCGACGTATACCTATTGCTGTTATTCGCAGCATCTTTGTTGGCCAATATGGGCCGCGAGCTCGTCAAGACGGCTATCGATTACCGCGGCGATATGGCGGTAGGGTTGAGGACCGCGGCGGTGGTCTTGGGCCCTGAGAGGGCCGCGAAGCTAGGCGCCGCGCTCACGTTGATCTCATCCGCGGTGGGGGCGTATTTAGCCTATCTCCTCGCCGTTGGCGGCCTCTACGCGTTCATGTTAGGCGTCGCGACTACGTCGTTGGCGCTTTTGATCCTCTCGATGATCTGCATGAGGGGCGGATGGCAACTGTTCAGGAAGGGCTCGCTCGCGGCGTTCGGGATAACGCTAGTAGCTCTTCTCGTTCAGGGGCTTGTTCTCTTTTTTATGTAGAAAACGCAGACCGTGAGCATCGCCCTAGTGGATCTAGACGGTACCCTTATACCGCTCGAGGCCTGGGACCCTGTGTTCTACGAGATCTCCTCGATCGTAGCGAGCAGGATAGGCATAGAGCCCAGCGAGTTCTGGAGCTTGGTCAAGGCGCTTCATTATAATCTAATGAGACGTTTCAGCGTCAAGGCCTTTGACTGGCAGTACTTGATAGAGTCCGTGGCGTCCAGCTTCGGCGTCTACGAGGTGCCGAAAATAGAAGACGTCTTGGCCAAATACGTCGGGGGGTTCCCGGTCAACGACGGCGCATACGAGCTCTTGTCAGGGCTCAGAGAGCTAGGGCTTGTGCCCATCATAGCCACCAACGGGCTCCGTAGATACCAGTCCATAGTGGTAGAGGCGCTGGGTTTCTCCAAATACATCCAAGGCATTAGGACCTCCGACGATTTCGGATGCGTCAAGAATTGCAAGGAGTTCTTCGACGGAGCCTACGTAATGATAGGAGATAACCCAGTTTTCGACGTGTACTTCCCGCAGAAATTCGGCATAAGGACAGTCTTCGTCGGCGACTGGCCCAAGGCCGTTTTAAAGTACGGCGAACTGCTCGGCATAAATTTATCCAACATAAAGCCAGACCGCGTCAGCGAGAACTTGACCTCGGCGCTTCGGGCTGTGTCCGAGCTGATGGGAGATTTATAAAAGGCGGGGATATTGCCGTGATCCTATTGAACTTGACATTACCGCCCTTATTATACATATATCTAGGACCTGCGATATTCTCGAACATATCATTGCCGGCCTCGCCCATGTCGTCAGTCGCGGCGTTTTGGAATAACGGCACGCCTATACCTTGTTGGGTGTTGCAAGATAGGCTTTATGTCTTGCAAGATGGGCTTCCCTCCTATGTTGTGTACGTTCCCTACTTCATCAATAAATCGGGCGTGTACGTTCTGTCTATCAACGCGTCAGGGGGCGTTGTCGTCGTGATACCGCCCGGCGTCGTGGCCGAGGTGAGCTCTCGGTACGCCCTCCTGGGGATAAATAAAACGGGGATATATATCTACGTCAATGCGAGCAATACGACCATATCATTCGCGCCGGCCATGTTGACGTTCAGGAACTCCTCGACTGCGAGAATTGCCTATAGCTCGTTGGGAGTCGCTACGGCGTCCGTCGCGGCCATCGCAGCCATCGCCGCGGCAATACTGATAAAACGCCGTAGGGGGCGTTGCGAGGGCTTGGGAGCTACCGATATGCTTATATTAAAGGCGATCGAGGAAAGAGGGGGCATCGCCGCGAGGAGCGAGCTCGCCCGCGAGCTAGGGCTCTCGGCCTCGACGCTACACAAACACTTACATAAATTAGCTAGATACGGCTACGTCAAGCTCGTGACAGAGGGCGGCTCGCAGAGAGTGGAGTTGTTAAGGAGGTGTTCAGGCGGCTGAAAACCGGTCATCTATCTCCGCTCAGCGGTCTCATCATTAGCCTCTCAAGCGCCTCGACCTATATCCTATATGCGGAAGCGTCCTCATGACCTCGAATGCCAAGTTGGACAGCTGGTTCAAGAGCCGTGCGGCGTCCTTCTCGCCTAACGATACGGCCCTCCTCTCCGCCCATCTTATCCACACCCTCGCCTCGTCCACCGCAGAGCACTCGGACGAGGCGCAGGCGATCCAGGTGTGGAGGGGCTCCTCCGGCGCAATTACGTACGCCAGCTTGAGGGCCCGGCGGTAAAGCTCCAGCGCGTTGTCTAGATGCTCGGCGCGGCTCGTCGCCAGGTAGAAGCCCAGCTCCATGAGGGAAAAACCGACGAGTCGCATAATACGCGCTTGGGGGCGCTGGAGCGAGTTGGCCGCTTTGTGAGCGTACGTAATCGCGGTATCCAGTGCTCCGTAGAACTTTATAAGCGGCGAGTCCTTGCCGACTCTCTCGGCCTTTCCCTTGTACAAGACTGCCGTGTCGCCGCCATCGCCGGGACAGGCGAATACCAAGAGGCAAGGTTTTACTAACACGGGTAAGCTCCGTGAGGTGCGGTTATTAACATCAGTTAAAATAAAATGCGGCCGGGGTAACCCACCACTCTCATTCAGACCCCTCTCGGGGCAGTCTGTGTGGCGTATAGTACTATGCCTTTCTTTAAAAGCTTTTCAGTACTCAACTATCTTCTTCCCCTTCTCCTTAAGCTCGCCCAATATGGCGTCGGCTTTCTCGGGAGGCAACTTTATGGTGTAGAGATAGCCCGACAACCTCGCCTTTATCTTGACGACGCCTCTCTCGGGCACCCGCTTCACTCGGATCTCCTCCGCGCTCTCGGCGTATTTCCTCCACACCTCGACCAAGAAGATTTCCTTGGGCATATCTGCCGCCATGCGGCTGTTTATATATATTATCCCGCCTACGCATATTGTTGCGGTATTGTGGCTCAAGCGCATGGCCAGGGCTAAGGCTTCCGGCTCTTCCGGATGTACGGGACCTCCCTGAGGTACCACTCCAGCAGTTTTTGCCCAATTCCACCCTCGTCATCTTCAACAAAGAGCCGGCGTAGAGGATTACCGTTTTGCCCGTCCTCACGTCCTTCGAGAATTTGCCATCGCCCGTCAACACGGCCGGCGCAACAGCACAAACAGTTGCCATGACGGGGTCGTTGCTCAACTTCACCCCGGCGTATACTGTGCCTCTGTACATTCCCCAAGCGGTGTGAACTCGTCTTTTCTCCCGTTCGTCCCCAGCTCCACGTGCGCGACGGGCCGCCCGTGGTGTACAGCCGCCCTGGCGAATACGTCGTGTACGAGCTGGAGGACGCCGCGCCTAGAGGATAAAGGCGCCGTCGTCGTGCGCATCGCGGCCGCGCGCGTTGTCGACATGCGCCATCTCGATGCCGATTTACGACGGGAGAACTCGACATCGACTCAATTGAGGGCGTTCGCTTGCCCCGGCGATATAACTGCAAGGGAGGGGCCGGCGAGGACCCGCCGATTATAGAGTTCTACGGAGTGTTGAACCGGCCATAGTCTACGCCGCGTAAATGTTTTTAAACGGACTAAGTTGCGGTTCCCATGGAATACGTCTACGCGGCCTTACTGCTACACTACGCAAAGCAGGAGATAAACGAGGACAACCTATCTAAGGTGTTACAAGCCGCGGGGCTTCAGCCCGATGAGGTAAGAGTGAAGACCCTAGTGGCTGCACTCAAGGAGGTGAACATAGACGAGGCCATAAAGACGGCGGCCTTCGCGCCTGTGGCCGCGCCAGTAGCGGCGGCCCCGGCTGCCGCCCAGCAAGCTACAGGAGGGGCCCAGCCAGCCAAGGAGGAGAAGAAAGAGGAGGAGAAGAAGGGGCCAAGCGAGGAGGAGGTCGCGAGCTCTCTCGCAGCTTTGTTCTAACGGTCGATCGCTACGATTTCCCGCTTTTATTTTGCACGACTATCATCTTCGATAGAATTTCATGAATCTTCTCAATATCTTTATAGTATATCCTATAGAGTTGATTACCTATTTTAAATTCGACAAACTTCCTATCAGGCCGATATCTGTAGTCTTGTACTATTATAGGGGCCTTGAGCCCTGTGTTCTTGTTTATCACCACGCCGGTGTCGTACACCTTAACGTCAGTCGCTATCACGGGGAACTGGATTGGCCTAAAAGTGAAGTAGTAAAGCGGCGAGAATATGGCCGTGAGCGTGGCGAATAAGGCCACATAGCCTATATAGGACGCCAAGAAGCCTCCTAGGCTTGGCTCAAGCCTAGAGCTAATCGCCGGGACTATCGTCGCTTGGAGCGATGGGAAGAAGAACATGGATACGAGCATTATCGGAAATGCCATGAAGTAGACCATGAACATTCTATTGAGCCTCTTCATCTCTTGCATAAGTTCTTTGTCTTTCTCCAACGCCTTATTAACCTCTTTTTCCCCAATCTCGATGAGTAGCTTGCCTCTAACTATCTCCTTGGCTTGCCGGGAGCTCCGGCGATATGCCCTGATCCCAATGGCGGTGGTGATGGCAAATACAGACGCTATGTAGAGGAGGCCCACTAGCCACAAGTAGCTCGCGCCTAGCACCGTCATCACGGCCGCGTATCCTAGAATGGTCCCTAAAGTTATTGAAATTCTCAACGCGGTTTGGTTCATGCCGGTAAGTATTTAGGGCGCTAAAAGCTTTATCTATTGAGAGGAGATAGAGGCGTGAAGCTCTGGGCCGTATGTAGCGACGTAGAGGGCCCGCTTCCCCCGTCTCACGGATTTGGGGTGTTGCTGGAGACCGGGCTGCTCTTCGACTCTTGCGATAGGGACTCCGCCGATAGGTTCTCAAGGATCTCGCCCTTGCGCCCTGTCCTCGGCGTATCCGCCGTGGATAATCCCCACCACTTCGGCGGCTTCGACGTCTTCAAGGTGCCGGTCGTGAAGTGGAGGGAGGGGCTCTTAAGCCTAAAGCTAGGAGGCGTAGTCCACAAGCTCATCGGCTTTAATAGAGAGGCCGTCCTCCTAGTAGGAAGGACCTTGATATCAGCTTGTGGGATCTACACAATGCCTTTCGGCAAATTGTCCGCATTGCACTTAAAGGCGGATTGCTTCGTCGGTGGCTTGGGCGGATCCGCCGCGAGCCCCTACAGCCTCTCGAGAATAATCGGCGAGCTTAAGGCCTTAGGCGTCAGGTGCGTTGTCCCTTTACATACTCCTCAAGGCATAATCAAGGAGCTTGAAAGACGCTTCAACGTATATGTCCTACACGCGGGCTCAAGCGTGGAAATACCTATATAAAAGCTAGTCGATACTGCCACATGAGCCTATTGACGTCGCTTGCTATATATATATTAGCTTGGTTAATTATTATAATAATATTATATAGAATACGTAAGGATATTGTCAAAGGCTTCGTCCTAATTATGTGGAGTTCTGAAAAGGCGGCACGGTTCATAGAGAGGCTTGCACGGAGGCTCTCGTTCATACCCTTGAAGGTGTACCTCGTCGTCGTGCTCGTCTTGTTTGTAATCTCGGCATATTCGCCGTACTTCCCCATACCTGCGGGGTCCAGCATAGCCTATATGCCTGGCTTCATCTTCTTGCTCGTGAGGTCCACCCTCCAAGCCTTAATGGGGCTGGCGGGCGGGGCCTCGATTCAAGAGGTAGCCATAGTAGGCGGCCAGGCGGGCGCAGTCCCTCTACTGCCCGGGATAACGATACCTTGGGACCAACTGCCCTACATAGCCCTGGCCGTGATAATCGGCGTGGCGTTACACGAGTTCCTGCACGGCTATGCGGCTGTTAGGTACGGAATAAGGCTCAAGTCGGCCGGCGTCTTCTCCGCCTTTTTCATATTCAGCGGCGCTTTCGTGGAGCCTGACGAGGGGCAACTCAACGCTAGCCCGTTGAGCGCGAGATTGGCGGTCCTCGCCAGCGGCGTGGCCGCCAACGTAGTGCTCGCTTTACTGGCCCTCATGGTGTATTTAGCCGGCGTGTACGCAGGCCTCGGCGGTGCGGTGGTCGTTGGCGTTAACCAAGCCACTGCTCAGATAGGCCTTAAGCCCGGCGATGTCGTTAAGGCTGTCGAGGGATGCGGCGTTTCATATAACATAGTAGTGCCCGATCAGCTGTTGGCCGCGCTCAACGCCATGGCAGGGAACCCGGCGGGGACCTCCCTATGCGTCCCTAACCAAACGATAGTCCTCGTGGTGGACAGAGGCGGTGAGCGCGTTAGTGTGGAATTCCCGGCCGAGAAGCTGCTCATAGGAGCGCCCGTCCTGAGCTTGATATATGACGGGCCTCTTTACAACGCCGGCATAAGGCCCGGCGATGTGATCACGGCTCTTTACGGATGCGGCGGAGTTTATCATATATATTCAAGCGGCCAGTTTATCTTAACGATAAGGAATATCGTGGAGAGGGACCTATGTAGGCCCGGCGATAAGGTAGTCGTCACCGTGACCAGAAACGGCACAGCCATGAACTACACGGTCACGTTGGGCCATAACCCCGATAACGCCAGCAAGCCCTTCTTCGGCATATACACGAACGGGCTGGGACAAATAGGGTTTAATACTGATATATTTAATTATTCTTTATTGTCAAATACTTTATTCATTAAATTTATTATGTGGTTCTTCTTAATAAATTTAGGTTTAGCTCTAATTAATGCATTACCAATATATCCTTTGGACGGGGGGTTGTTATTAGCGGCCTTGCTCGAGAGGTTTCTCGGCAAAAAAGCCGCCGTCTACGCCAGCTATTCGCTAACGGCTATCTTAGTCGCGTTCCTCGTATTCGACTCGGCGTTGGGCTTCGTTGGCGGTGTATATAAGGAGGTGTTCTCGCTCCTCAGATGACAAAGCAAGAGGTGCGCGGGCTTATCTTGGGCATCGCGTCGATCATAGCATCGCTCTTAATCGCGCTGATGCCTATAGGCCCTTTCGTGTCCGACGAGCCTCTACCAACAGCCCCCAACTTGGTCGTGGCCAACGGCGTTGTGGTACCTGGCGGATCTTCGTGGTATTACCTCTGGAAAGTGACGATCATTCTCTTCGTCTTATTCTTCGCCGCACTTATAGCGTCATTCTTCGTCGAGAGCCGCAGAGGCTTGCGCGTATTTTTCGCTGTATTGTCGTTAGCGATAGCTGTCTTTCATTACGCGAACGTCCTCGCGATGACTAATTCGATATCGATTTATCCTCTCTTATATGTTATACACTTAAATATAAATGGTACTATTATTAATCAATATTATTTAGATATAGGTCAATTATTTCTAATTTACGGAATTTATAATATTTATTTACTATTTAAGAAATAGCTCCTCGTATTGTTTCACGTACTCCACGGACTCCTTTAGCGATGCGAATAAGCTCCTTGCGTACTCCACGTCGTTGCGCGAGACCGCATCTCTCCCTTGATCCCTCGCCCGGATGTACGCGGGCACTAACAGCTGTATTGCATAACGTAATGACTCCTCGACGCCTATCTTAGTCAACAAGTCGAGCGCGTCCTCATTAAGCCGTATTCCTTCCTCGTTGGCCTTTATCTTGACGATCTCCCTCACTTCCTCCTCCCCGTAGGGCTTAGTCCTTATTATGACCAGCCTATCCAGCATATCTCTGGGAATGCCGTGGGGGGACTCTATATCGGTGCCTCTTATCTTGGCGATGCCCCTATTGGTGGCTAATATTATTATTGGCGCCATCTCGCTCTCCATCGCCCTGGACAAGAAAGCGAACGACTCAATGTCTAGGAGGTGTGCGTCATCTATGAACAAGATACCGGGCACTAAATCGCCTTTTCCCTCGTCTATCACCTTCTTCACGAAGTTGTCGGCCTCGCGCCTGACCTCATCAGGTATCTCCCTGGTCTCCTCGACGAATCCGAAAAGGGCCGCGGTCAGAAGCCCCCTCTGCCTCGCGAAAGCTATATCCACGTCGTTGAGCGTGAAGAACCTCGTGATCTCCTTCTCCTTATAGACGGGGCCTTTAGGCAATTCCACTTTCCTCCTCACGCTTATGTCGTACTGCTCCCCGGACTCGCCTCTGCCCTCGATAGTGACTCTCCCCGTCTCCTCGTCTATCATTATAATGTCGCCTTCCTCGACGCCTAGCTCTATCAACTGAACGGCTATCTCGGCGGGCACCCTCAACGTCTTTTCTTCGTCCTTAGTCCTAAGCCTTATGGTGGCTCCTCTGGGCACTTGTACATAGGGGTTGTACGGATGTCTATCGTACCTTATGTCGAGAGACCTCACCTCGCCTTCGTAGACCTTGCGCCATTCCCTTATCCTCACGCCTATGGCCCTCCTCAAGGCCCTCATGAGGAACTCGGTCTTCTTCAGCTCGGCCGAGTATATCTCGCCTGCCGAGAGCGCCACAAAGGGGGTATCCTCGCTCAACTCCTTGGCTATTCCTATCGCCAAAGCCGTCTTGCCGGTGCCCGGAGGCCCCACGATCAACACGCCCTTTCCCGCGAACTTCCCCGCCTTTATCATCTTAACGACCATGTAGGCGGCCTCTCTAGCCTCTATTTGTCCCACGAATCCGTCCGCCGAGAACTCCACTTTCCCGTTCCTTATGCCGAGGCCCTTTATGTGGGTATGAGCTGCGAACCGCTCGAACTTCGCCTTGACCTCCTCTATTTTGATTGAAGACATGTCCGCCTCGAGTCCAAGGGAATATATGCTTTAAACGACGTCCCGAAAAGCGCCTAGGAAGCTAAGTTCTGGAGTCCAGCGGGATGAACTGTTGGTCGTGGGGGCCCACATAACAAGCCCTCGGCCTAAACAGCCTGTTGTTCTCCCAGTACTCCAATACGTGGGCTGTCCAACCCGTTACTCTCGACATGGCGAACAACGGAGTGAAGTAGTCGTAGGGTATGCCCATGTAGTAGAACACTATGCCTGACCAGAAGTCCACGTTGGGATACAGCTTCCTTTGCTGGAAGTACGGATGGGCCAGGACTGCCTGTTCTATGTTACTCGCTATTGCGTAGAGCTTCTGCGGGTCGCCGAATTTAGCTGTGTAGTCCTCCACCAGCTTCTTGAAGATCTTTGCGCGAGGATCGTAGGCCTTGTAAACGCGGTGGCCCACGCCCATGAGCCTCGGGCCTCCGGGCTTAGTAGCCGCCTCAACGATGTCCTTGGCCTTGGCGGGGTCGCCTATCTCTAAATAGGACTTAACGGCGGCCTCGTTGGCGCCGCCGTGTAGCGGTCCCTTCAATGCGCCTATAGCGCCGGCCACTACGGAGTACAGATCGCTCAGAGTTGCCCCTATAACTAACGCCGTGAACGTAGACGCAGGTATCTCGTGATCGGCGTGTAGTATCAAATAGAGGTCTATGGCGCGCGTCGCCAGAGGGTCTGGCTGCTTGCCGAAGAACATGTACAGGAAGTTAGCTGAATGCGATAAGTCGGGCCTAGGCCTCACGAGCTCGAGCCCCCTGGAGAGGCGGTAGTGGTAGGCGACTATGGTGGGCAACTTAGCCACCAGCTTCTCGGCTATCTTAAGCGCGAGGTCCTTCTCCTCCTGCTTATAGCGGCCGGCCCTCAACGCCTCCGCGAGCTTTAGGTTATCCTCGTCGTATGCGCCCTCGGCGGCCACCGCGGCCTCGAGCGCGAACATGGGATGCGCCTTCGCCAACGAGCGTATAACCTCAACGGTGGCCGGGTTCAAGTCTCTGTTAGCCGCGAGCCTACTCTTAAGCTCCTCGAGCTCCCGCCTATTGGGCAATTTGCCGTATAACAACAAGAAAACGACCTCCTCGTAGGCGGCGTTCTCGGCCAAGTCCTCTATCCTATAACCCCTATACCATAACCTCCCGGTGTGGCCGTCTATGTCGCTTATGGTAGTTATTTTAACCAACACGTCCTCAAGGCCGTGGATTATAGGACCGCAAGGGGATTGAACTATCTTTCCCGTGGTCTTGATCGAAACAGTCTGTTCGCTCATATGAGATCTTGACGATATCTACTAAAAGCATTATCTTAGCCTTTTTATGTAGATCTATATTGATAATTGCTGTCAGATAGGATGCCGAACTTCACCCATCAGTCCGGGTCACGTCATCACGCAGAACAAGTCCAACGGCGCTAGGGCCTCGCCGAAGTTGTCCCCGCAAGCTATCACTAAAGTATCTCCTTCTTTTAATAATTTCTTCAACGCGGACGCGAGCTCCGCGTCTAAGTCCTCCAACCGCATATCGGCTAAGGGTATATATATCGAGCCCTCCTTTAAGCTAGCGACTACGGCGCCGCAGCCGCCCCTCCTAACCACTTCGTCTCTGAACTTAACTACATTCCTCACAGGCGCGCCCAAGGCGAGCGCGACGCATATCTGGCCGCAGAGCTTCTCGGCGAATTTGTTCGTATAAGCCAATGGCCTCAGCCCACATGCCGACAAGACATCGGCTAAGTATTTAATGCCCTCTTCGGTGATCTTGACGCCGGCTCTGTTCACCGAGATGTGGTTAAGCCTCCTGCCGGCCTCGAGGAGCCTCCTGACGACTCCCTCCCCTAGTCCCAGTTTATTGGACAAATAGCGCCTGCCTGCGAGGGATCTAGTCATAGCCAAGAACAACAGGATCTTCAAATAGCGTAAATCCATAACTCTCCCTTCGGCTCTCTATAAATAACTTGCGTAGAGGGGCTTCCTACTCCCTTACTGAGGATTAAGTTATTACATAATTTATCTTTAAAGTATATCTCTTTGTTTTTCCAGTTATATCTAAATATGATGTATAGCCCTCATTTCTCAATTTAATAATAAAAGGAGGCCCGGAGTCCTTCAATAACCCTTTCAGCTTGCCGAGAACCGCGTTCGGCATCTTAAACTCCCTGGCTAATGTTTCCAGTATCGAGCTGATTAAGTCGTCGACTTCCTCCTCGAGCGCCTCGTCTTCATAACCTCTGTCGTATTCTATCCTGACGATCTTGCCCTCCTCTTTTCTCCACAAGATGACCAAATCGCCGAGGTCGACCTCGGCGATGACCGACATCTACTTCGGTATAATCCCTGCGGTCATTAACACTTCTAGGGTCTTGACGCTTTTCCCTATGATCTCTTGCGCTATGTTCAACTCCTCTTTATAGCTCAACGGACGGCGTGCGAGCCCCAGCTCCGACGCCTTGGCCGCAACGGCGGCGGCCTCGCGCGGGTAGACCTCCCATTCTGTCATCTTGGGTATTATGTAATCCTCGCTCAGCCTATTCTCGGCGAATTTGGCGAGCTCCTCAGCCGCCGCTATCAACATCTCGTCGACTACGGTCCTAGCTCTAACGTCCAAAAGGCCTCTGAACACCGCGGGAAACACCAACGAGTTGTTGACTTGGTTGGGCAGATCGCTCCTCCCAGTCGCTACTATCTTAGCCCCGGCCTCTTTCGCCTCCCAAGGCCATATCTCGGGCGTTGGGTTTGCCAGCGCGAAGACTATCGGGTCCTTGTTCATCAAAGAGATCCACTCCTTTTTAATTATCCCAGGCCCGGGCCGGGAGGCGGCCACAACTATGTCGGCGCCTTTCATGGCCTCGGGTATCCCTCCTCTGCGGCGCTCTGCGTTGGTCTTCAACGCCATCTCGTACTTCCACGGGTTCTCGACCATCAGCCTATCCATGTCCTCCCTCTCGGGGTGTAGTATACCGCGCGTATCCACGAGGATCATGTTGCCGGGCTTTACGCCATAGGACATCAAGAGCTTGGCCGTATATATGTTCGAGGCGCCGGCCCCTATAAGCGCTATGGTCGAGCTCTTCAAATCCCTCCCTGTCAGCTTAGCGGCGTTTATCAAGCCGGCTAGAGTCGCAGTCGCGGTGCCTTGCTGGTCGTCGTGCCATACCGGTATCTTGAGCTCGTTGGATAGTCTCTCCAATAGTCTGAAACACTTAGGCGATTCTATATCCTCTAAGTTTATACCGCCGAAGGCCGGCTCCAGCGCCTTCACTACTTCTATAAACTTATCTGCATCCCTCGCTCTAATCGGCAACGGCACGGCGTCTACGCCACCTAGGTACTTGAATATAAGCGCCTTGCCCTCCATCACGGCGTAGGCGGCCTCTGGCCCCACGTCGCCTAAGCCGAGCACCCTGGTCCCGTCCGAGATCACCGCTATCACATTCCAGCGCGATGTGAGCTCGAAGGACAGATCGGGGTCCTCCGCTATCCTTCTGGACACCTCGGCCACGCCCGGGCTGTAGTACACGGCGAAATCGTCCATTGACGTTATGGGAACCTTGGGCACGACCGCGAACTTGCCGCCGTATCGGCGGTGGACCTCCACCGAAAGCCTGTACCACTTATCTACCATCAAGGTCTTTACGTTTTTAAGGTATAAATGTATTGTCGCGTCATGATATCGTCAATTGGCGAATACAAGAGCGTTATTATCTGGAACACTGGATATATAGAGGTTTTGAGAGGAAATAGTGTTGTTTATGTAGATCGGCCGAGGGATGTGCCGCGTTGTATATACCGTATACTCAACTCGCTACAAGAGGCTAGGCTGGGATCCGTCGGAATAAGGCTATTAGTTAGGGAGCAAGAGGATTGGGCCGTGCGCGTGGATCCCAGCATAACCGGCGCTGGGTGGCTGGCCGACTACAAACTTAGGGCGGTGATAGGCGCTAGGTGTTTGGATGGGCTATGTATACTAGCTCGGAGGCACGTAAGCGATGAGGTATCGTATGTGGATAGTAGGTCTTACATAGGCGAGTTGGTGGCGGCCGCGTTGGGCTATCGGTTTATCGATTTTTAAAAGTAGGGCATATCCCGCTCGGTGATGTAAAGGTTTCCGGGAGGATCCGTGAACGGGCCGCAGATGCTGATTATACCAAGCCCGTGGCCTCCAGCGCGTTTTCGGCCGCGTCTTTGCTAAGGCCGGACTCGCCCAGTATAGTGTATCTATCGGGCCTCAGCCTATGCGCCGTAGTTAACGCCTTCACGGCGATATCCATATCTATGCCCGCCTCTTTCAGCTTAGTGGGCAAACCAGCTTTCTCCGCGACTTGCTTTAACTTACGCCAGTTCATACCGTGGAGATACGCCATTATTATAGAGCCCAACGCCACGAGCTCTCCGTGTACTACTTTAAGGCCGTTCTCCTCGGCGTATAGCTCCACGGCATGAGCGAAAAGGTGTTCCGAGCCGCTACAGGGCCTAGACGAGCCGGCTATGCCCATGGCGACGCCGCACCCTATCAACGCTTTGACCAAGGTCCTTACATCCTCCTCGCGCCTAAATCCGCTTATCTTCGCCGCGTTCTTGGCTACTATATTATAACTGGCCTTGGCCAATATGGCCGCATATTCGCTGAACTCCTCGCCCTTAACTCTGTGGGCTAAGGCCCAATCCCTTATGGATACCGCCTTGCCGAGGAGGTCGCCGATGCCGGCCTTCAACAACCTAGGCGGCGCGCTCATTATTATCTTCGTATCCGCCAATATGGCCAACGGCGAGACGACTATTTTTCCGTGCTCCTTGAGCTTCCTATTAAGCACATAGGAGATGTAAGGCGACGCTATGCCGTCGTGGCTAGCCGATGTGGGTATAACTATCAAGGGCTTCTTGCTCACATAGGCCACGACCTTCGCTAGATCCAACGGCCTCCCTCCGCCGATGCCGACTACTACGTCTTGGTCAACTTGTGTCTTGGCCGCCTCGTCCGTCGACATAACGAGGAAGTCGACGCCATCTATCTGCGAAAGGATTGCCTCGGCGATGCGCCTCGACGCCGTCGGACCGGTTACTATAACTGCCCTCTTCGCCCCTATCTTGGCCAAAATATCGCCGAGCCTCAAGGCTGCGCCGGGACCGAACAGCACGTACCTAGGGACCTCAAAACTCTCAAGCTCCTTCACGTAGCGTTTCTATTAATTCTTTATTGGAAATCTTTTTTATATCTTTTATAGTTATTATATTTTTATCTTTAATTATTGGTTTATTTTCATAGATTGCATTATTATTCTTTAATATATTAATCAGATCAGTAGTTGGATATACCGTGGCCCTCAGACCTGCGAGAGATCCCAACAGCGCTAGATACGCGGGAACTGCTAGGGGGGCCACTACGGTTGAGCCCATTTTTATGAAGCCCTTGGTTAGCTCCGCGAGTTGGTTCACGTCTATTGCCAACTCCATTTTCTTAGTCGGAGGTTTTTTATTTGTAACAAAATAATACATTTTATATCCGCCTATTAATATAAATATATCATAATCTTTTATTAGATTATCTATATTTGTTATATTCTTTAAATCTATATCGTAGTTCACATTGACATCCCTAGCCCCGACTGCGGTGGAGAGCTCGTAGCCCTTAGACGCCAGGTAGGATTTAAGCGTAGCGTACTCCCCCCCGGCATCGTCAATCACGTAGACTAAGCCCTTGGCCATCATGCGGCGTTTGGCAACGTATTAAAAATCTACCTCAGCCTCCTCGCCGAGAGGAGCAAGTTGACTATGTAATCCGCTGCTATTTCGGCGTGTTCGAACGGCCTAGATTGAGGCCTCCCTCTGAAGTTTATTATGTGCACCGTGCACTCGGCCGCGTTGGCTGCCGCGAACGCGTAGTACCGATTAGCTATTTGGTGCAATTCCACCTCCTCCTCAGTCTCGACGTCTCTGAACCTCGTGGGATCTCCGCGACGTCTCTCGATGATGTCCTTGGGATCGTATTCGACGAGCACTATAGCGTCGGGCTTCAGCCTAGACGCCACGCGATCTGGTAAACCTGGATAATAGCCTCCGAACATCTTAATAGAGGCATGTGTATCAACTATCACGTCGCCGGACAACGAGGCTATATAATCTGCGGCCTCCTCTTGTACTTTTCTGTACTCGTCAACCGGTATCTTCTTGCGCATTTCATCTCTGTTCTCAATGCCGTATTTCTTCTTGGCTATCTCGAGCATCACGTCGCCGTAATTCACTATCTGGACGTCGGGGAGCTTCTTCCTCACGTAGTTCATTATAGTGGTCTTGCCGCTTCCCGGAACGGCGACTAAGACTATCCTCATGGCTCGAAGTATAGCACTCTATTTTAAGTATTCCTTAGTAATTATAGATTTCAACAAACGGAAAGTCTCGCTCGGCGAAGTCGATGACGTGATAGCCCTTCCTATTATCGCTACGTCTATGCCCGTATTCGCTATCTTCTCGAGCTCTCTCTGGCCGATACCCCCAGCCACAGCCACGGGGAGCCCCAGCTCCTTAACCTTGAGGGCCTCTGCTATGAGCTGGTCTAAGGTCACCCCCCTCCTCTTCTGGACGTCTATGCCTATGTGTACCACGACCAAGTCCGGCCTCGCCTTGTCGAGAATCTCTTTGACTCTGTCGTAGGGCCTCAAGACGCCTATTGTGTCCAAGACAGCCTTTAGGCCCAGCTCTCTGGCCTTGTTGATGAATTCTTCTATTGTCTCCAAGTTCGTGGCGGCCATGACCGTCGCGGAATCGGCCCCTGCCGTCTTGGCCAACTCCGCCTCGAGCGCCCCTACATCTGCCGTCTTTAAATCGGCGACTACCTCAGCCGAGGGGCATGCGGACTTGATAAGGCCCACCGCGCCAATGCCGAAGGCCTTTATAAGCGGCGTGCCCGCCTCCAGGAGGTCCGCGCCGGCGTTGCATAAGGACCTCGCCATATTGACGGCCTTCAGCAAGTCCGTCAAATCGAGCGCTACTTGTATCCTCATATCTAGATTAAAACTCGTTGAATTTAACGAACATGGCTTGCGATAAGCCGGCGGATTACGCGTACGGAGAACATACGGCTGATATATTAGTAAAGGCCTATGGCTGTACCTTAGAGGAGGCGTTTAAGAACGCGGCTATAGGAACGGCGGAGATAACCTACTACAGCGATCGCGTCGAGCCGCTCCACGAGAAGGTCGTAGAAGTGGGGGCCGAGGACTTAGAGGGATTGCTCTTCGCTTGGATAAGCGAAGTGCTGTATCTGCTAGATGGCGAGAAGTTCGCCATTAGCAAGCATATGTCGGTGGAGATATCGGGCGCGGGGCCCTACGTGTTGAGGGCGGCCGTAAGGGGGGAGAAATACGACGTGGAGAAACACGGCTTCAAGGGCGTTATCGTCAAGGCAATGACGTATAATATGATGGAGATAAAACATAATGGATATTGGTATGTCCAATTCGTAGTAGATATATGAGCTTCTATGATTTTCTATGGAGTTCTGTCAGAAGTCCTAAGCTGATGGCTGAATATGCCAAGAGGGCTGGCCTAGACGTCGAGGTGGACGAGGCCACCGACTTCTACGAGCGGCTTAGACAAATAGCTATTTTGTCGGTGATGGTCTTCACCAGAGAGACAGCCCAGCTCGACACAGAGGTGCCCCAAGCTAAGGAGAGGTGTCGCGAAATAGCTCGCTTCGTGTTGGAGGCGTTGCAAGACCTCCGAGAGGCCGGGAGGAGCACAGAGGGGATAGAGGTGCCCAAATGCTAGATTATCTCGAGCTCTTCCTCCCTCAGCGCTTCGGCGAGCTTCCTCCTCTCGTCTTCCCGGGGGAATAAGCGCAATAGCAACACCCAGAAGTTCAACTTCATTGACGATTTCCTCCAATAAGATATAAGGCCAGAGGACGACTATCGGGATTAGATATTTTGGCCGTGGCCGATTTAAAAGGATCCTCGGCGGATCTTCGTGGAGGCCCTCGAGACGAGGTCCGCAATAGTCTTCAAGACGACATATAGATGTCCTAGGTGTGGATCTAGGCTGGTCTTCATAGAAGACGCCGACAACGTATGGCTAGGTTGCGATCGTTGCGCCCAATACGTCAAGCTGAACAAGAGGGAGGTCAGACGTTATTGGAACTACGCCTCCCGCGTAATGTCTTGGCGTGATCTACTTCAAGATCTCTATAAGAGCTACGAAGAGAGCGCCTAGTCCTCGCCTATTTTATACTCGCGGCCATGTCTAACTATGCGGAGCCGCGTCTTAAGCGGCACCACGAAGCCGGCGTTGGCCAAGATCCTATACAGCTCGTAGTCCCAGAGCTCGTTTATTATGCCCTGTTTGTGGAGGTCCACTATCTTTCTGAGGAGCGGCATTAACGAATCGCCGTATATCTCGAGCGCGTTGTTGAGAATCTCCTCGGCCCTGTCGCCCTTAAGCAGACTCCTTACAATGCTCAACACCTCGTCCTTTGATAGGGGGCGCTCTTCGGGCTTCCTTGATCGGATCTGTCTAGCCGCTATCTCCAAGGCCTTTTTCCTAATTATTGTATCTATCTCATCAGCCATGCCTTATCGCCGAATCCGAATTAATAAGCGTTTTGAGGCTATCCGATGACGAGTTCGCCCAGAACAACTGGCGTGAAAACGCCCAGCTTGACCAATAGCTCTGGCGATGCCTCGCCCACATATCCTCTAAACGGGCCTTCCACTCTGGCACATCTCCCCTCGATGCACCAAGGCGCATTGTCGTTGACGACCTCGCACCTAACGCCGAGGTGTTCGCACAACGAGTTGAGCACCATTATGC
The DNA here is from genome assembly GCF_055392855.1 of Thermoproteus thermophilus. Lineage (NCBI taxonomy): Archaea > Thermoproteati > Thermoproteota > Thermoprotei > Thermoproteales > Thermoproteaceae > Thermoproteus > Thermoproteus thermophilus. Next base: position 657,387 of record NZ_AP042466.1, on the reverse strand, counting down.
CGTCGGTTATAGTGAGGCCCTCGCCGCCCATGGCGAACGCCACCGCCCTAGACGTGCGGCCGTTCACCACGACGTCGCCTACCTCGAAGAGCTTGGGCTTGGGCCTTCTCAATGTCGACACGACGTAAAGTAGCCCGGGCAACAACGAGCTCCTCACCGCGTCTAGCCGTTCCGACACGGGGTTGACCACTATCGGGTAGGCGAGCTTGAAGTCGTTGAGGAACGCGGAATATGTCAATACGCCGTTCATGACCTCTTGAAAGCCCAACAACAGGAGGGATCTACGGACGTCCTCAGAGGCGACCTCGACCCTATGCCTTCTGCCCAAAGTCAAAACGGGGGGCGGCTCTCTGGGCATGTTATTATACCCCTTCATTATGGCGACGTCCTCCGCTATGTCAACCCAACTTATTACATTGATCCTATAGGGGGCTACTAACACCCACGAATCCTCGACGTCGTGTCGGGCCTTGCGTATTAGCGATGCATACTCGGCCTCGTCTAGGCTAAGCCCGAGCAGCTCGTTCACGGCCTGCCTATCGACGCGTATTCTGCGCGGCTCTAGCCTTGTTACGTAGCTCCCGTTTATCTTGACCAACTCGACTCTCTTGCTCTTGCTCCTCTCTAGTAGGCCGTAAATTAGTATGGGTAATATCTTCAACAACACATCGAGCTGGGGGCCCGTCACGTCTATAAGCACGTCCTTGGTCGAGGGCGTTACCTTACAACACTCGCCGCCAAGCACGGGTATAACCACCATTATCTTACCATCGGAGTCCACCAACGCCGGCGGTCTTTCCCTTTTAATTAAATGGGCGAACCGCTTGCCCTTCTCCGTGATCTCGTACATCTCCTTTATTTTAACCGGCTTGTCCAGGCCCAAGGGCACGTATTCGTCCTCTTGTGAAACTCTTTTGTAATAAATAGGTGGTTTTATCTTTGATAAGTCATAAAATCCTATTGCTACTTTTTTCCTATTTCTTCCATAAGTATCATGCAACTTTTCTTGTAATTGTATCATTTGGACTATCGCCTCGTCGTCGAGCGAGACGTCTTTCACTATCGCCATTACCGCGTACGGCCTCTCGTCTATGTACTCCTCATATCTCAGCTCAACCCCTCCGGGCTCCACGATCGCCTTGGGCAAGCCCTCCTCCACCCCCAAGATGCCCTTTAAAGACCTAGCTAAGCCCTCCGCCGAGAAGTGATCGGGCCTATCGTGAGTCACCTCTATCCTCAGCCTATCGCCGACGCGCTCCTCAACCTCGCCCTTTATGTGCTCTAAGCCCTTCAAGATCTCGTGCTCTGGCGCGCCCACTAGCCTTTCGAGGTCCCATAAAGATACGTCGATAACGGGCACGTGGTAAAGATAGAATCTTTATAAAACATATGCACGACGTGGGCCATGGGGAGGGAGCGCGTCGAGGAGTATTTCAAGAAGCTCTCGGAAGTTCTTGGCAAGAAATCCAGGACGTTGACCGTCGAGTGGCGCCGCGATGAGGCCTTCGGCCAAGTACAACTCGATGAGGACTTCTACGTCTTCATTGTGGTCTCTTGGTCTGATGACGAGTACTACATAGAGTACATGATAGGCGACGAGAACGCGGTCATACAAGCGAGGCACATGAAAGCCCTCGACGAGGCCGTCTCGGTGCTCAAAGAGGCCCACGAGTTGGCAGTCAAGATGGGCCTCGCGTCCTAAGCCTCGCTAGCTGGCCGATAAAGGATATAAACACCTCAGTATCCGCCATCGATGTCCGCAACCGCGCAGGAATCCGCTGAACGCGGAAAGACGGGATGGCCACAGCCTGCCGTAATCGCCCAAGAGGAATGGGGCGCTTTCAGATACAGAGGCAAGACGCTCGACGATATACTCTCCATGTCCATGGACGATTTCATAAAGCTATTACCTGCCAGGCAGAGGAGAAGTCTGAGGAGGGGCCTAAAGCCAGAGCACAGAAAGCTGCTGGAGAAGGTCCGAAAGGCCCGCGCCTTGGCGGCCCGAGGCAAGAAAGTGACTATTAAAACCCACAGCAGAGACATGATAATACTCCCCGAGATGGTCGGGTTGACGATACAGGTCTACAACGGCATAACTTGGATACCCGTGTACATATCGCCTTGGCACATAGGCCATTATTTGGGCGAATTCGCCATCACTTGTAAGCCGGTACAACACGGCGAGCCGGGCCTAAAGGCCACGAAGTCCTCATTGCACATAGCCGCTAAATAACGCCATGGCCACTATCAAGCTCCCGTCAAGGCCTCACATCGGCGACGTGATAACATTCCCTAACGGCGTCAAGGTCAGAGTTGCCAATATCGGCATTCCCTGGATCCGGCCTCCAGCCGCTGCGTGCGACGATCCCGAATGCCCTTGGCACGGCCACTTGAAAATACGGCCGAAGCTACTCGAGGTCGAGGTGGAGAGCGTTAGGATGCACAAATCCGCTGTAGTGGTACACGAGTGGATCCACTATGTGCCTAAGTATAAGCGCTACGAGAGGAGGCGGAGGAAAATACATGTCAGAGTTCCCGAGTGCATAGAAATTAAGCCAGGCGATAAGGTCATCATAGCCGAGACGAGGCCGTTGGCCAAGACCATCTCTTGGGTCGTAATAGGTAAAAAAGAAGACGTGATCGAGTGGACGGCCAAACGCGAGGCGTTAGCCACTTGAACCAAGTCATAGCAGATTCCAGAGAATACAGATCCGACGTTATTAAGTATATCAAGGAGGCTGGGTGTCAAGTTGTTCAAAAACAACTAGATGTAGGCGACTACATAGCCGGTCGTTTCATATTCGAGAGAAAAAGCTCGCATGATTTCGTTACATCAATAGCCGATGGCAGGTTGTTCGAGCAAGCATCTAGGCTCCTCTCGAGCGGTCTGAGGCCTATCATTATCATCGAAGGCGATTTGTGGAGAGCGGTGGATTCGCGCGATGTACATCAGAACGCAGTGTTGGGGGCGGAGCTCGCCGTTATAGGGATGGGCGTTAACATAATCTACACGCGCTCTCCTGAACAGACGGGCCACGCCATATGTCTGGCGGCAAAGCAGGCCGGCAAAGGCGGCGGGCTCAGGATCCCGCACGTCAAGAGCTCCGACGTTAAGAGGTTGCAGATAGAGCTATTGACGGCGTTGCCCGGCATAGGCGCTAAGACCGCCGAAGAGCTCCTCAGGAAGTACGGAAGCCCTCTCAAAGCCCTCCAGAACTACAAGTCTTGGCCCATATCGGAAAAAACGCTCGCCAAGATCAAGAGGGTCCTCGAAGGGGAACAGGGGGGAAGAAGAGAAGACCTCTCGGCGTTTTTCTGACGTTGGCGGCCGCGTCACGTCCTCTCTAGCGCGACCCTCCATTCGAGCCCCAAGTCATCGGGCACAACGCCGCACTCCTCGGGGGGTCTCTCCAAAACCCTCCGCATAACTAAGGCGAGCCTTGTAGGCCTTCTGCGCTCGTCCAACAAAGCGAAGAACGGCCTATAGCCGAGCCCCCACTCGTAGCCGTGTAGAAAAGACCACCATATCGCCGCTATGGGGTTCATTTTCTTGAACACTTTGGCCATCCTACATAGATATGCAAGCCTGATGTCCTCGTTTCGAGTCGCTATTCCGTATTCTGTCACCGCCACTCTACGGTCCTTCAGTCTTAAGAGGGCCTCGGGCTCCAACACGTTTTTGAAGTCCCCCAGCGATACTTCCGTGACCACATAGAAGTTCACGGCCATCACGTCCATCTGTTCGGCGAGCTCGAGCGTAGACGGGGCGATCCTTACTAGGAGTCGACCGAGCAACGGGAGCTTGGCCCTATAGACTCTGTAGGGGTGTGTGAAAGTCGCGGAGATGCCGTAGCTTTTAGCTAAATCCCGCGCGCTAATGATAGCCTCCTTGATGTTCTTAAAAGCCCTTTCGGCGTGTTTATAAGCCAGGAAACCATGCGGCGGTAGATCACCTTTCAGATAAGCCAGATAAATATATATTTCTGGTTCATTAAATATTAAAAGATAATCTATATATTTTCCAAAAAATCTTAAAATATAATCTATATAATCTAAAAAATATTTTATTATATTTTTAGACTCCCATCCCCCCTCTTTCCAAACCCACTTAGGATTAGTGAAGTGATGCGCCGTGAGCCAGAGCTCCAATCCTCTCTCCTTGATATAAGACAAATACCTTTCGAAAAGAGCCGTCCAAGAACTGCTGTGCTTCCCCCTCTCCGGCTCCAACAATGCCCACTCGACGCCCGTCCTGAAGGCATCGAGGCCTATCCTCCTCGCCGCATCTATGTCCATCTCGAAGAACTGTATATGCCTAGCCCCCACCTCGTCGGGGAGGTCGCAGTTACAAATACCGAAGTGTTGATAGGGGGAGATCGCGGCTCCTATCCTCATCTCAAGATGAGGACGCTAGAGGGAGCCGACAAGGCTATGGCAACCGACAATGAATTATACAACAACGCCTCCACGCCGGTATAGCCCCTCGACTCTACTATCACGAGATCGTATAGACCTCTCCTTATCTCCTCTAATATGACGGAGGCCACGGTCTCCCTCTCCCTCACTTTCTCGATCTTGAGCTCGTACTTGATGCCCTCGGCGTATTTGGAGAGCAACTCCCTCACCTCTGAGCTCTTGTCCGCGCCGTCGATAACGTATATGAAAACTATCGACGAGCCGTACCTTAAGTAGAAGTCCTTGGCCACCTCTATGGCGCCCAGCGCCTTCTCGTCGGGCGTTATGGGGATCAACACTTTCCTGAACCTGTACGCCAGCTTGTAGGCCGGTTCGTCAACCATATACTTTTCCATGCGAGATTAAGCCAAGCGATTTATCAGTTTTCCGAATCGACTCCCACTTGCCCGCGAGCCCTCCAACGGCCCTTATCGCATCTACGTTCTCCGGCACCACCACCGATTCTTGATGAACGCCGTACATTAAGTATAGCTCGTTGCCCCTCACAGTCACTGAGTCTCTGAAGACGGCCACCTCGGGGAAGTCCCCTCTGGGCCTCCCAAGATCTCTAGCGTATTCTATGATCTGGGCGAGGCTCTGGAAGCCGGCCCCCACATCTGCGAGGAACAACCTAGGCGTCTTGGCGAAGGCCTCCAACACGGCGTCACGCGAATGGGCGCCGTCTAGCTCCAAGTAGGCCATGTGCATATGCATTATCGTCACGGGAACGGCGATGGCCATCGTGACTATGTCCACGTTCTTCAATACAGTCTGAACGTCTGGGCCGTGGTGGCTCGGCACAGCGGCCGGGTTGGGCACCACGTCGTTTATTGGGCCTTTCTTGTGCTCTTTTGGATCGGCGCCGCGCCTCGTTATGAATACCCTGGCCTTCTTGATCCCGATGCCGTTCAATAGCAGAGACGTCAATACCCTCGTGATGCCGGTCGTATTGCAACTGACAACTCTCACGTAACGCCTTCCCCTAGCCTCGTCGTAGTTGGCCAAGGCGTTGAAGCTGACCTCGGCCACGTCGGCGTCCTCGCCCCCTTGGAATATCACCGGTTTATCGAACTTGGAGTAGTACTTCGCCTTGTTCTCGGCCCCCACGTCGTCCGGCGAGGCGTCCACGATTATGTCGGAGGCTCTGATCAAGTCCTCTATCGTGCCGGCGGGCTTTATGCCGGCCTTCTCGAACTTATCGATCTTGTCGGGGAGCGTGTACACCTTCAAGCCCTTGGCGAGCGCCACATAGGCCTCGTAGTCGGGCGTTACTTTCAAGACGCCGACGACTTGCATATCGTCTTGCGCCGCTACGGCATCTGCTATACGTTTTCCTATAGTGCCGTAGCCGACAATGCCTACCCTCATCGCCAGAACTTCTCGGCAGATTTTATAAGAGCATTGACGGCGGGTAGCTCCTCCGTCAACGCCATGAGGAACGCCCTCCCGCCCGTCGATATGTGGAACATCTTCTCGGCCACGCCGGCCTTCTCAGCAGCTAATATCGTGTGGCCGCCCCCTATAATCCCTCTGCGTCTGCTCGCGGCCTCGAGGACTCGGCGCGTGCCCTCGAAGAACTCCGGGTCCTCTATCTTGCCCATGGGCCCCGTCACGACCACGTATTCGTAGTCCTTCATGATCTCAGCAAACTTCTCAGCCGTGGCGTCGCCTATATCCCCCGGCAACTCTCTCAAGTCAGTCGAGGCCATATCCCCTGCCTTGGTCTTGAAGTCCTCGGGCAACACGATAAAGTCCCCGTAGTTCTCGAGGACGGCCTTGGCCTTTTCCACCTCAGAGATAAGCCCCGCGTCCTCGAGGAAGGCCCTAACCGGCGGGCTAGGCCGCGTTTTGGCAGCCAAGAGGACTAGGGCTATGAGCCCTCCTACTAAGACGCGGTCCGCGAGCCCTTTGTCGAGGACTTCCTTAATGGCCCTCAAGGACTCGGGCACCTTGGCCCCTCCCACTACCACGAGCGTGCGCTTCCTATTACGCCATATCTCTGAAAGAGCCGATAGCTCCCGCTCCATGACATGGCCCATACACGACGGCATGACCATTGGAAAGCCCACGACGCTCGGCTGCGATCTGTGGGCCACCGCAAACCCGTCGAACACGAAGTAGTCAGCACGCGGCGCCAGCTTTTTGACAAGCCAAGTATTGGCCTGTTTCTCGGGCGGACCCTCTACTAGCTCCTCTGATAAAATCCTCACGTTCTCCAGGAGGAGGATCTCGCCAGGCCTTAACTCGTCCACGGCCTTCAAGGCAGCGGGCCCTATCACGTCCTCGATGAACGCCACCGGTCTCCCCGAATATTTCTCCAACAACTCCCTATGTACCGCAAGCGAGGTGAAATCGTCTTGGCCCGGCCTCCCCTGATGGGCCAACACCACAGTCCTAGTCCCGTGGTCCGATAAGATTGCCAATGTCTTTGCGTGAGCTCTTAATCTATAATCATCAAGTATTTTATTATTTTTTATTGGAGAATTTATATCTATCCTAAGTATTATTTTTTTATTTTGTATAAGGCATTTCGACATATCTGGTATAATCGATAATGCCTGTTCTAACATAATTTATCGGGAAAATACGTTATTAAAAACTTTACCATAACACTCATTATATAGTCTATATATGGCAACTTTAAAAGATTGGACCCTCTTGAGCGCATGGATCGATATAGGAAATACCGAGAGGGGCTCGTCCAAGTGGCAAGGGCTCTTAGTGATTATGAAATTGACTTCGCCCTAGTGGGGTCCGCCGTATTGCCCCTTGTCTATAACATAGATTATGACCCTCTAGATATTGATTTATTTATTATAAATAAATCTACAATACTTGATTATGAAATATTTGAAAAAATAGCACAAGAAAGAGAATGGGATATAGGCACCACGGATCACGGCACAATATACTTCGAGTTGCTGGTAGCCGGCGAGTTGTTGAAGGTCGATCTTCTAGAAAACATCTTGGATATATATATTCCTTCTCAGATTATTGATAATACTATAACTATTTCTATAGACAACATTAAAATAAAAAGCATTAGAATAGAGGATCTCCTCGTCTTGAAGGCAAAGATGGCGACTAAGGATTCCGAGGAGTTCATCTCGATGGTCGCGCGTATATTGGCCGATCCTAAAACTAATATTACTATTAATAAAAATTATATTAAGCAAATAATTGATTTATTTCAACAAGAAAAAGAAAATATTATTGATAGATTAAATAAAAACGGTATTTATATAGATTAACTGCCAAAAATGAACTGCCTAACTGCGTTCACTAGTTGATCTAAGAGCGCGTTGGTCTCGTTTCTGAACCCCAGAATGCCGCTCAGCGCCCCCTTTATCATGCCGGTCACGGTGAGCGCGAACGCCACGAATATGCCTATGGCTAAGAACAGCAACAAGGTCTCCTCCACGAACAGAGAGCCTTTGTGCTTCATGCCATGTACGCCGCTCTTTAAGCAACTTGCCTATAGTTGCTTATAGGAGGGCCTCTGCGAGAGCAGCCTCGGCATATAGAGAGGCCTCTTGGGATATCCGGCCGTCTCCTTTTGCAGGAGGTCAGCCAACTCGTCCTTAGTCATCTGGACTTGTCCCTTGCCGCGAACCCTCACGGTGAGGGTGCCCGAGGACGCCTCCTTCTGCCCGACGACTACTATATACGGTATCCACTCCCTTTCCGCATCTCGTATCCTCTTCGACAAGGTCTCCTCCCTGTCGTCCACGTCGACTCTCACTTGTCTGTTCTCCAAAAATTCCGCCAAGCTCACGGCGAAGTCTAGATATTCCTTGTTTACTGGTATTATTCTTACTTGGACTGGGGATATCCAAGTGGGTAATCTGGGCGCCTCGCCGCGTTTCTCCATCAACGCCGCCGTGTCGAACAACGCGAACAAATAACGCTCAACGCTACCAAGGATGGCGGTGTGTATTATGACAGGATATCTCACCTTGTTCTCCTCGTCGACATACTTTATACCGAACCTCATCGCGTTACCCACGTCTATCTGGAAGGTGGCTATCTCGCGGGGCCTGCCGAGCTCGTCCACTATGTGGAACTCGACGTTGAGGACCCAATAGTATTTCTGCTCGGGCAATATCCTTAATAGAATGGGCTTGCCCTCCCTCTTCGCGAGCTCGACGAGGTATTCCTTATGCCCCTCGTAGAACTCCTTGGTCACGTTATATAGCGATACGTAATCTCTTCCTATTTTCCTAATTTCCTCAAATATTTTCTGATGTAATTTATATGTAACTTGTATAGCTTCATTTAAATCCTTAGTGAATATATGGAGATCAGGCATATAGAATCTCCTTAACCTGAACAACAACACTGTCTCGCCCGGTTGCTCGTATCTATAAGAATCGGCTATCTCCAACATGCCGAAGGGCAGATTCTTGTAGCTTATCACCCAGTCCTTGGCCATGGCGAACTGCTGGAAGCACGCCGCGTAGCGCAGTATCGAGTCCACGTCGGTCTCCACAATGTAGAGCCTCTCGCCGAATAACTTGGCATGGGCTTCTATGGCCTTCTCACTGAGCTTGAACATGTTCGTGCCCCTTATCTTGAAGACCGGAATCCCGAGCGACTTGGCCGCTTGGAACGCGTAGTCCTCTACGAGCTCCATCATTATCGTGGCGTCCGGCCCGTACCTCATATGCCCTACATCGGACATGGGCTCCCACTCGAACGTGAACCTCCTTACATATTCTATATACTTCGGCGTCCCGCCCGGCAACTCCTTTCTGAAGACCTCCTTGTCCACAAGCGCTTTGAGGTCGGGGTACTTCTCGAGCGGATATTCGCCGGGCTTATACTCAGCGCCTTCGGGAGTTAATATAATATAGACGTCCTCATGCGGCTTGGGCTGGGCTTGCGTCGGCGCTAAGTGCTCGGGCGTATAAGACCGGCTTAGCTCGGATAGAGGATGTCCTAAACACTTCAATTCGAACTGTTTATAATATCCAAATGGTGCTTTAAGAACTTTGATATTTTCTTTATTATTTAATAGTATTTCATATAATTTATTTAGAATTTCCTTAGAGATATAGGGACGGGCTAATCTAGACGATAAGTGGGCGTAGGGATATACGACTATATGTTCGGCGCCTACTCTCCTAGCGACGTCCAGGATATCGTCCGAGATTTTCTTGAGATACGCCTCGTCTAAGACATCGCCCTCCTCGACCGTTATGAAGGCCACTAGGGCGTTTTTAGCCTCGCCGGACACTGGGTCGTCCCTTATCTCCCCCGCGGCCTCTCTGGGCTCCCATCTGAAGGACTCCGCGTGGATCAACAACACGCGCATAGCGCTGGTCTGCGCCCTTGTTATTAAGAATACTCCTTCGTATTACTGCTCAAGGCACTCTTACGGGAACATTAGGCTTATATACTGGTGCCATTCGCGCAGTCAGCGATGCAGACAATGCAAGCAATACAGGGAAGCGTTCCGATCGTCGGAAAACACTATTACGGCGAGGCGTATGGTGTCGATCAAGAGATCCTCTCTGATGAGGACGAATTGCGAAATATAGTGATAAAGGCCGCCGAAGTGGCCAATATGCACTTGGTCGAGGTGAATAGCTGGAGGTTCAAGGGAGGAGATAAGGAGGGGGTTTCGGTCATCGCGTTAGTATTAGAGAGCCACATAGCAGTCCATACTTGGCCCGCGTACGGATACGCCACTATCGACGTCTACACGTGCGGCGAGCAGTCAGATCCCCTTTCTGCATTTAGATATATAATAAATCGACTTAAACCAAAACGCTATACTATAAACTATTCAGATCGATCATATAGATATATTAAATAATCTTTCTCTTTTTATTTCTTCTAGGCACGAGTTCGATGATAAAGGACTCCAAGAGGGGTACTTTATCCCTTTCTACGATCCAAGTTCCCTTTTTCCATTTATATACTAATTTCTTGTTTTCAAGTAATGACATATATCTATATATATACCAAGAGCATCTTCTATTAACACCGCATATTTTTTCTATTTTAATCGCAATTGCCGTCCCCCTCATCGCCATAGCTTCGTTGATATACCTCAATAGCTCGTTGACATATTCGCTCACGTTTTTTATCTCTATTTTTATTCGGCTGAACTTTACTTATATCATTTTCTACATTTATAAATAATTTATTTTTTTCTATATATATTAATATAAATTTAACTTTTAAATAATGAAATTATTATTATATTAATAGAGGCTTTAGGAAAAGTATTTAAATCGTGGTCGAACTTCCCGTTATGCTGATGCCGTTCATATGGTTCGATCCCGTATATTGGGTCACAATGGCTGTGGGCTATATCGTCATGTTGTTGCTCGCGTCCACCATAGCGCCTAAAGTAGCGCGTAAGTTCAGCGGTAGGTTCTCGTTATACGTCTCCATGGCTTTACTGGCCATCGTGCTCGTCTCGATAACGGCCGCCGCAATATGGGCTGTGCTATATGTCGGAGGTTATGTTTCTATATATTCTATTCCATATATAGTTATATTTGTATTAATAATAAATTTAATAACTTATATGTTATCACCAATATTAATAAATTTAACATATAATGCTAAAACAGACCAAGAACTACAAAGCATAGTCGATAGCGTGGCCGGGCGGCTCGGCATGAACAAGGTCAAGGCCGTATTGGTCGATGGGCCTCCGAACGCATTTTCGTACGGCAATTTCTTGACCGGGAGATACGTCGCTGTGAGCCGCTCCCTATATCGAATGTTGAGCCGCGACGAGCTCGAGGCTGTCGTCGGGCACGAGCTCGGCCACCACCTCCACAAGGATAACCTAGTTATGTTGTTCTTCGGCTTGTTCCCCTCAGTAGTCTATTACCTGGGCTACAGCCTCATGTGGCAAGGACTTTTAGGAGGGAGGAATGAAAGAGGAGGGTCCGGCGGCTTGGCCGCGCTCGTCGGGCTCGCGCTAGTAGTGCTCTCTTTCATCGAGCAGTTGTTGGTCTTAGCTTTCAGCAGATTACGGGAATATTACGCCGATTATGTCGGCGCCCGCGCGGCGGGCAGGTGGGCTATGCAGAAGGCCTTGGCGAAGCTACATCTATATTACGAGGACGGGGGGATGAAGGAGCAGATCAGCGAGAGTAAGCTGAAGGCGCTGTTCATCTACGCGTTTGCCGCGGCCTACGCCAGCCCCTTCGTCGACGTGACGCCAGATGTAGTCGAGAGGATAAAGAAGATCGAAGTGAGCGGCATTCAAGAGATTTTATCGGACCACCCGCCTACGCCGAAGCGGCTCAGATTCCTCGACAGCGTTGAGCTCTAGCCGACGTCTAGGAAGTTCAATAACCTTTTCATCTCGTTTATAGCTATCCGATAAGACCTCAGGCCCTCCTCGCTGACCACGTAGACTTTTCTGCCCGCCTCCTCCCTCTCGGCTAGAACCCCGTCGACGACCATCCTCTTCAACAAGACGTAACCGTACACGTTGCTTATGTCGAACCCCAGAGACCTCAGCCGAGATATTATCCCGTATCCGTGCAACGGCCCCTCCTTCAAGAGTATCGCAACGACGTAAAGCCATAGATTCCCCTTGCCTATACAGTTGCGGAATCGAAGGTAAGCTCTCGTGGGCACTCTATTTCCGGCAACGCCGGTTTAAATACTTATGCTTACAGAATAGTTTATTAACAGATCTGTTTAGATAGCTATGCCCATCAGAGTAGGCATAGCAGGAGTCGGCAACTGCGCATCTGCCTTAGTGCAAGGCGTTGAGATGTACAAGAAATACCCGGAGCTCGAGCCGCTGGTCGCCTTTAAGAAAATCGGGACCTACACCGTGCAGGACATAGCTTTCACCTCGGCCTTTGATATCGATGCGAGGAAGGTCGACAAGGACTTAGCAGAGGCTATATTCTCGCCCCCCAACAATGCCACGAGGGTGTTTCAACCAGACAAACTCGGCGTAGTGGTTAGGGCCGGACCGGCGCTAGACGGCAAGCCCGAGGGCGGTCTCGTCGAGAAGATCGTCGAGGGTACTATCGAGGACGTGGTGAGGGAGCTCGAGTCGACCAACACGGAGGTATTGGTCAACTATTTGCCCACAGGGGCTAGAAGGGCCGCCGAGGCGTATGCCGAGGCCGCCTTGAGGGCGAGGGCGGCGTTCATAAACGCCATGCCAGCGCCCATTGCGACGAACGTGGCGTGGCAGAAGAAATTCGCCGAGAGGGGCGTCCCGTTGCTGGGCGATGATACGCAGAACCAAATAGGCGCCACCGTGTTGCACAAGACGTTGGTACATCTGCTCTCGCTTAGGGGCGTCAACATAGTGGATACCTACCAGATAAACGTCGGCGGAACTCCCGACTTCGCCAACCTCATGTACAGAAAAGGCGATAAGGAGAAGACCAAGACCTTGGCGGTGAAGAGGATGGCCGAGGGGCAGGACTTCAACGCGTACATAGCGCCTGTGGCCTACATACCGTTTCTCGGCGATAGGAAGATCGCGCATATGCTAATAGAGGGTCGTATATTCGGCGGAGTTCCCATCAGCATAAGGGTGGAGTTGGAAGTACACGACGCGTGGAACAGCGCAGCCGTAGTCGTGGATGCGATAAGGCTCGCCAAATTGGCTTTAGACAGAAACATCGGGGGGCCTATATACAGCGCATCGGCTTGGGGCTTCAAGAATCCGCCTATACACATGCCGCCCGAGGAGGCGTATAAGGCCGTCGTTGAATTCATAAACGGGGAGCGGACGAACTAGCCGTCAATAATTGCTTCCTCTCGGTCCTGATCCAGCCGTATTCCCGGCCCAACAAGCCCAACAAAGTTCCCCACATGTGCACAAACGCCGTGATGAACTCGAGGAGGGGCACGAGTGGGTCGAACCTAACCGGCGTGTGATGCTTCGTTTCCACGTAGATATCTATAGTTAAACCAATTATTAACATATATAATAATATAATTATTTCAATAATAGAGAATGAAATTCCAAATAATAATTTATATATTAAAAATAATATTATAGAGACATAAATGAACCCACTGGCGAACACAGTCCCTTGGAAGAAGAAATCGATTTTCCTCAACAACGGCATATCGCTCCTTGCAACGAGCCAGACGTATTTCAGAAACACCCTGATAGTGCCAGACGCCCATCGTAGTTGTTGTCTAAAATAGGACTTGATGGTCTTAGGCGGGCGGCCCCATGTGTAGAACCTCCACGTGGCGGCTATTGTGTACCCGTTCAACCACATGCGAACTGACAGATCTAGGTCCTCGGTGACGGTGTCCTCGGAGAACCAGAGCTTGGTCAATGGCTCGAGCTTAACTATAGCGGTGGATCCCGTGAATATAGGCATGGCGTTTAGGCGCGTTCTGCCCACCAACATAGTCCCCGATATGTCGTGAGATACGGAGACCAAGGCGTCCAGAGAAGACCCCAAGTACAAATGCCGTTGTACTCCCTGCACTAAGTCGGCGCCTAGCTCCTTTATGGCCGTCACGGCTCTTTTTATGAAGTCGTAGTCGGGGGGCTCGTGATCGCTGTCCGCGAAGATCACATATCTGGGGCTCTTGATGGGCTTCAACAAGAGCAATCCCCTTATTGCGTCGTTCAAGGCGCCTCCCTTGAGCCCGAATCTGCCCTCCCTCATGAAGAGGATCAGCCTCTCGCCAGAGTACACCTTCATGGGCCTCGGCGTTTTTAGCGTGCCTGAGTACTTGAGCTGAAACGGATCTACTATACTGCGATCTCCGCAATCCTCGACCACAACTACTTTATAGTTCTTGTACTTCTGCGATAGCCATTTGGGAAGCGTCTCCAACAAGTTCTCGTCTCTACAAGACGGTATCACGACGTAGACTCCATCGGCATCGTCTAAGGGCGAGCTCCTCAGAGGCTTCTCCGAGGAGGACAACGTGGCGATTAGGTGCCAAGTGGATACAAGAGAGCCCAATAGCAACAACAAGAGGAAAACCATATCATGGAGTAGCCCTCTATTTATTTAGGTTTTCAAGAACGACCTCTGCTATGTCCTTGACGACCGCCTTGGCCTCCTTAGTCCTCACCGCGTCGGAAAGCATGGCGTTGCAGAAGGGACAAAGAGTCACTATCGTGGAGGCCTTGGTCTCCGTAAGCTGCTCCAGCCTTATGTGGCTGATGCGTTTCTCCTCCTTAACGTCGTACCAATAATTAGCGCCGCCGGCGCCGCAACAGAACGTCTTCTCTCCGTGTAGCTCAGCCTCTCTGAGCTCGCCGAGCCTAATCGCTATCTTTCTCTGTGGTTCTACGACCTTGTTGTAGCGGGCGAGATAACAAGGATCGTGTATTGTGAGGACCTCTTGGCCTTTCTTGACCTCGATAATGCCCTCTTCGACGAGCTTCGCTATGAACTCGCTGTGGTGCCAAACCTCCAGCTCAACCCCGAAACGCCTATATTCGTTTTTAAATGTATTATAACCATGTGGACATATAGTTATAATTTTCTTTATATTATATTTATTGAATAAATTCTTATTATTTAAGACAATTTCCTGGAATCTACTCTCTTCGCCGAGCCTCCTGGCGGGATCGCCGCAACAAGTCTCCTCATCGCCTAATATCGCTATTTTGTCCAAGAGGTTCGCCCTCTTTAATATCGAGACAAACGCCTTGATTATTTCACGAGCTCTGTTGTCGAAACTGCCCATACAGCCGACCCACAACAAGTACTCGAAATTTGGGTTCTCGTCTACGGTCTTAACTCCTAACTCCTTCAGCCAGTTGTGCCTTCCGTAATTGCTCTGCATTAGGGTATTTCCATATTGGTTCAACGACATCAATAAATCTGTCTTCTTTTGATCTATTCTTGATTCAAATACAAGGTTTCTTCTAATATCTACTATATAATCTATATGTCTTATATATACAGGACATGACGTCATACACGCGCCGCACGTCGTGCAAGACCACACCTCGTCCTCGAGCACGCCGGACTCGAACAAGGTCTGGTCGAGGCTCGCCGCAGATATCTTATTCACGAGAACTCTCGGGCTCAGCGGACGCCCGGCCCTGGTGGCTGGACACACATCCTCACATCTATTACATCTAGTACACGCGTCAACCATAATCTTGTGGAGGCCGTCTAGGTCGGCCTTGGACTTAACACCGACTTTTACCTCGGTTTGGCCCGACTCGATAACTTTCTCTAGGTCGAAGGGCGTGGAGAGCTCGCCGTAGTTTCTATCTACGCCTATATAATTTATAAATGATAAAATCATATGTTTTAACATAGTTAATGGTATTATTGAAATTAATAGAAATACTATTGATATATGTATAAAATATGAAATTATATATGTATTGAGAGTGGGCATCGGGACCGCATAGGAGAGGGGGGACCAATAAGTCGGACCACCGAAATACGCCTCTATTCTAAACCTCTGTAAAATAATTCCTGTAATTGAAATCAAAATAAATCCTACTAATATTAATATATATTCTTTATAATTATTATATCTATATTTATTTTTAATTATTCTAATAATCGCCAAAAAAGGCCCGACCAACAACAACAAGGCAGCAATATCTAACAAGAACCTAAAAACCAGGAAGAGATACCCGTCGTATGTTATCCTCGCGTAATGAGTTATAGCGACTATTATCGTGGCAATAAGGGATATGCCTAGCCCTATGACAAGGAAATAATGCGCAACTCCTCCGATGGTCTCATACGCCAAGAATCTCTCATGACTCAAAAATTCTTTTAAGAATTTATATGACTTTTTCTTAAATATTGCATTTATAATAAAATATAGTCCTCCTACTTCTTTTAATAGTTTATTTGTAAAATACAGTAATGATGTTGCAGAGGCGAGGGCTAGCGAATAAACGATATACGGCGTGTACCACGGCATATCCAAATACTCGATATACGCCGGAGTCATATCCAACATAAAAATTCAATCTTTTTATAGATTCCTTTTTGCTTCAATATTAATCAATAGTTTTGTTTCTATTATTAAAGTGTATGCTTTATTTATTTTTTAAGAATATAGCATTATTTAGAATATATATTACATATAAATCTAAATGGACAGCTCTTACAAGAATCTCCTTTAATAGGCGGCGGTGTTTGGCTCTCTAAAACGCTCCTTATATCCTCGAGAATACTCACGGCGTTTTCTCTATACTCCACCCTCTCTACCTTGTTCCTATAGACGAGGTAGCCGAAGCTCGACCTCAATAACTCTATGTATATCTGCAGTTGTTTCACGTGCGATTCGCGCGAGATCATCCCGCTCTTTATCTCGACGGGTATCAACGAGCGACCGCGTTTGAAGACCAAATCGACGACGCCAACCATGTCGTCGACCTCTATCTTGTACTCCGTTATGACGTCCTCTTTAATCGATAAGGCCCTCTCGTACCTCTCGTGTAGAAGGCGGCCCTTTACCAAGGCCACCAACGATCTCCTCGTCAACAGCTTCTTCCCGAGCTTGGCTTGTAGCCAAAGCAGACGGGGGCAATACTCGTAGTCGTTTATCATGGACGGGGTTATCCTCTTGAAGTCGTACCTCACTGCGAATATATTAGGCCTCAAGACCTCCACCTCGTCGGTTCTCTCGAGCTCCCTAAGCGCTTCGTCAAAAGTCAAATACTCCAAGTCGTCGCACTTTACGGCCCTACAAAGCGGCGGAGGTATAAGCACCGCCTTCAGTTTCTGCCCTATTTAATAAGTTGGCTTATCTTGCCTAATATCCTCGTGGGGCCGTTCCTGAAGATGAACCTCTCGCCGTAGGGCACGGCCCAGGGCCGCGATAGGCTGAGCACCACCTCGCCCATATCGCCCATCATGAGGACGCCCTTGTCTATCCAGGTTATCGTGGCGGGGGCCCTTATGGACTTCACGTGCAGGACGCCAGTGAAGCCGGGCCTTATCGCCGTGGGGTGCCTCAACACTATCACGTCTGCTTTTATCTTGACTGCGGACTTAAGGGGCTCTGCGGCGAGCGCCATGCCCTTGCGGACGTCGTCGAACCCCTCTATGGCCACGGTTATGTATTGACCTGCGCTGGCCGAGCCGACGGGTACTCTGTTTATTTGTATCGATTTAACTCTGACGGGCCTCCAACTGCCGTCATCGAGGGGGCCTATAAGCGCTTTTTGGCCCACGGCGAGCCTGCCCCTCTCGAGCAACCCTCCTACGACAGTGCCGACCCCCTTCACCTTGTATATCTCCGATATATAGAGGAGCGGGTTGCCATCGTTCGGCCAACGTAATCTCTTCGGCAATAGCGAGAGGAACAACTTCAGCTTATCGAGGCCTTCGCCGGTGACGTTGGAGACTAAGAATATAGGCGCTATACGGCCGACCGGCATGCTCTTAGCCGCCACGACCACGTCGCCATCGCTTTTTACGATATACGGGACTTTGCTGATGCCTGGAGTTTTGAGCAAGTTCAATACGTCGTCTAGCGTCCTCTCGAGGACCTCCTTGGGGGTTATGTCGATCCTCGTGATGGCTACGAACACCGGTATGTTCATGGCGATGGCCACGGCTAAATGCTCCTTCGTCATCTTCTGCACCCCGGAATTAGCGGCGACTACAAGCATGCCGTAATCGGGCGCGTTGCCCAAGATCCCCCTTAGGGACGTACGGAGATAGCCCTCGTGTCCCCCCACGTCGATGAACAAAATGGCCTTATCCGAGTTGAGATAAACAGCGGCCTCGTCGAGGGGATCGGGCAGATCCACGTTGACGATCTCGTACCCCTTGAAGCCCAAGAGGCGCGTGGACACAGACGACGTCCTGCCTGTTAGCACCTCGTGTTTAAAACGCGCTGCGTAGGCCCTCGCGCTCCCTCTGCCGTCGTCGAGACGGCCGGTCACGAGGACTCCCACTAGAGTGGACTTACCGGCGTCGACGTTGCCCAAGGCCACGACGTGTATTACGGGAGGCGGCTTGTCCTCGCCGGCCTTATTCCTTATTAGGACCTCGGCCACCTTGCCCCTTACGCCGTCCCCCAGCCTCACCAGGTACGCCACTGCGTTTATCCTCTCCGCGGCCTTCCTTATAGCGGCCAGTGCCTCCTTGAGCTCCTCCTCGTTGAGGCCGAGCGGTCTACCGTCGTCGGATACGCCGATTATGTAGAGCGCCTCGCCTCCTCCCTCCACGAGCCTCCTCTTCATCTGACCCGCTAGATGGTCTATATCGACATCTTTAATTAGCAATTTGTATTCTATATTCCCTTCCTCGCTCTCTGGAGGATACATTACACCGAATTTAAAGGGAAAAAGGCCTTTTTTAGTCTTTCCCTTAAGCTCAAAACGGAAAGAGGCCCGTCAACACTATGCCCGTGTATGCGTTAACTAACACTATGGCGAACGCGAAGACCACCGACAACGTGTTGAGCACCTTTATCAGCGGGTTCAGACTAGGCCCTGATGTGTCCTTAAACGGATCGCCGACCGTATCCCCCACGACCGCCGCCTTGTGTTGCTCGGTCTTCTTAAGG
Source organism: Thermoproteus thermophilus (assembly GCF_055392855.1). Classification (NCBI taxonomy): domain Archaea; kingdom Thermoproteati; phylum Thermoproteota; class Thermoprotei; order Thermoproteales; family Thermoproteaceae; genus Thermoproteus; species Thermoproteus thermophilus. Next base: position 638,460 of record NZ_AP042466.1, on the reverse strand, counting down.
CCTTGTAGCTCTATGTACTTCTTGGCGTTGTCCCACGCACCGCCGGCATTGGCCATCAACAACGCGCGCGGCACGCCCGACACCACCGCGCCCATGATCAAGCCCGCTAGGGCTTGCCAACCAACGAGCAGGCCTGTGATCAACGGCACAACGATTACTACAAGGCCAGGCAACAAGAACTCGCCGAGCGCCCTCCTTGTGGCTATGTCGACTACCTTGGCGTAGTCGGGCTGTTCTTTCCACTCCAATATCCCTGGCCTCTCCCTGAACTGGCGGCGTATCTCCTCCACTATCTCCATGGCCGTCCTGCCGACTGCCCCCAAAGTCCTGCTGGTGAAGAAATACACTATCATAACCCCTATAAATGCGCCGATCAGCACATTGGGGTTTATAATGGATATCTTGGATATGGACTCCGTGAGCAACGTCGTGATAGATGTCCCGAGTATTTGCGCCATCGACTTCATTATCTCGAACATAAGCGCTATGAAGAGCACTAAGGCCGCCAGCGCGGCGCTCGCTATCGCGTATCCCTTAGTGGTCGCCTTTGTCGTATTGCCGATGGAGTCCAACACGTCGGTGACTTCCCTAACGCTGTCGGGAAGCCCCGCCATCTCGACGACCCCGTTTGCGTTATCGCTGACGGGGCCGTAGGAGTCCGCTGTGATTATTATCCCGGCTATTACCAACAAGCCCACGGACGCCAGCGCCGTGCCGAAAATACCGGCTAGATAGGGGCCGTATCCGCCGAAGCCGTTGACATGGAAGGCGAAGAAGCCGATTGCATAAGACACGCCTAGCACTGCTATGATAACCAACAAAACGGGGACCGCACTAACGAGACCGACGGAGTATCCAGTTATTATCACAGTAGCCGGGCTTATCTTCGCTTGCTCGGCTATCTGCCTGACCGGTCCGTAGTTGTACGAAGTGAAATAGTCGGTTATCTTAACCACGAGCGGCGCCACGATGGCTCCCAGAGACACCGCGATGGCCATGGCCAACGCCTCGTAGGGGCTCAAGCCGAGCGAGAACGAGCCTACGAAGAACAAGACGACCGAGAGGCCTATCGTGGCGTAGATGGCGAGGCTTATCGAGCTCATGGGGTTTCTGACGTTCTTAGTCTTGAGCAGATTAACGCCGACGAAGGTCGCTATCAAGGCCAAGGCTGCCATTAGGATTATGCCGTGTATCAGCGTTGTGGATAAGCCCAAGATATAGGCGAGGAATATAGCGGCCGTCACTGTCACTATATAGGACTCGTAAACGTCGGCGGCCATGCCGGCCACGTCGCCTACGTTGTCGCCGACGTTGTCCGCGATGACCCCGGGGTTTCTCGGATCGTCTTCGGGTATCCCCGCCTCTATCTTGCCGACTAAGTCAGCCCCTAGATCTGCGGCTTTGGTGTATATGCCGCCGCCCACCCTCATGAAGAGCGTCACTAAACTCGCGCCGAAGCCGAGCGCCACCAGCGGCGTGGCCCACTCTTGAGGGGCTATCCGGCTGAAAAGCATATAGAACCCGGATATGAGGAGCAAGGCGACGCTGGCGAGGGAGAGGCCCATCACGGCCCCTGCGCGCCAAGACACTTGTAAGGCCTTGCCCATCCCCCCTGTGGCCGCCGCCTGCGCCACGCGCGAGGCCGATCTAGTGGTCACGTACATCCCCAAGTAGCCCGCCAACATCGAGCCGAGTGCCCCGACGACGAACCCTATGGCCGTTAGCCCAGGCAACCCCCTCGTCCTGTCGATTGCGAAATATATGGCAACGGCCAAGACGACCAAGAGCGCCGCCAACGTCCTATACTGCCTAACGAGATAGGCCCTCGCCCCCGTCGCTATGGCGTTAGATATAAACACCATCTTCTCCGTGCCGGGGTCTTGCCGAAGAACCCACCGCGCCAAATAAATCGCGTACAAAATCCCGAGCGCGCCGGTAAGTAAGCCTATAATCGGTATTATCGTCATATAGCCTATTATCATCAACCTCTTTAAATATTTTATTAACGGATAGATCTGGTTGAACTTAGAAATTATGTTTATTTATATAAAACTATTATATTTTATTAAATTATTTATAAAAATAAATAATTCTATTTTATTTAAAACTTTTAATTATACGGTGGAGATGTCATGAAGGGGCATAACTTAAAATACCCAGCGTTCCCCCTCCAGTGCCTCTTGAACGTATAGTCGAGTTCAGGATAGCGGCCCCCGTGGACGTCCTCCCAGACCTTATCTTGTTTATCGGAAAGGCGGGGGTAGCTATGTTCGAAGAGAGGCCTCAAAGGCTCGCGAGGCCTAGGGACCCGGTTATATTACACGGTATAAAGAAACTTGACGAAATATTATCGTTTATCTTACAGTATTATCAACCAAAAATCATATCATTACCAAAACAATCCTTATCTAGTTTACTTGAAAATATTTTAAAAGACCTTAGTCCTTTGCTTGAAGACGTCGTCAAGCTCTCCGCTGAGCTACAGGAGCTGAGGCAGAGGTATCAATTGGCCGTCGCTCTGCGTCAATTGAAGGGCTTAAAGATCCCCGAGATGGAGGCTCTAGAGGCCTTAATAGTGGTGCCCGGCAAACGCTCGGCCGAAGTGCTCAACTTATGTAGAGATATAGGGGCTGTTGCCATAACGGTCGGCGATGCCATTATAGTATCCATCCCGAAAAATAAGGTTATACTTCTGACGACAAGCCTTTCTAAATTAGACGTAGCCGTGTTGAGGCCTAGGGAGCTAGACTCCTTGGAGGAGCCCGACGTCGTAGCGTCTAAGATCAATAATATACAGAATCGCATAAAAGAAAATATATATAAATATGCAAAAATTATTGATTTAGCATATACTTTAAGATATACATTTTCTTTAGTAATTGATACATTTAATAAATCTGCGTTGTCCGAGGGGGAAGAGACCGGCCACCTCTTCGCGTCGTTAGGCGCTGAGATAGAGAGGTTGAAGTCCGAGGTACGCGAGCTCTCCGCCATACGCGACGTGCTCGCCAACTTGAAGACCAGCGGCGTGAACAACGCCCGCCTACCAGACGGCTTCGCTCTATACGCAGTGCTCGAGGAGCCGTCGTCGGCCTCCGAGGTCAAGATAGGCAACATAACTGCGTATATTGCCAGAGATGGCCTAAGGGGCGTCAAGGTGCCGGCGCAATATCTGGAAGACGTGGGGTCGTCTCTTAAAGTCGTCGAGGAGACCTTGAATTCGATAAGGAGGTCCCTCAATAACCGCGAAAAAGAGCTCGAGGGCTTGGAGAGAATATACAAGGAATATTCCGTTTATGGAGATAAGAATTGGACTTTACATAAAGATATAGGATCTATTATATTTTATGTAAGAGAAATAGACGTAGCAAAAATAGATGATGTTCTTACAGATTTCGTTAAGACGATGTCGGTAAAACTTGATGTAATAAGGAATATACGCTATAAGTATTTCCACGACGTGCCTGCCGAGAGGAGGCCCACGTTGGAGAAGTTCCCCTCGCCCATAAAACAAATAGCGAACAAGATCGTGTATATGTACGGCATTCCCGGCGCGACCGAGATCAGCCCGTCGATACTAGTCGCCGCGCTCTTCCCGATATTCTTCGGCTGGATGTTCGGCGATCTGGGCCACGGTCTTTTGCTATTTCTATTTGGGCTATGGCTGTACACGAGCCTTTTCGGCGGCAAGTACAAGGACTGGGGCGTCATATGGATTGTCGCTGGCGCGTCCTCGATGTTTTTCGGCGGCGTGGTCTACGGAGAGCTTTTCGGCTTCCCGTTGTCGTATTTGGGATTACACTGGGATGGCCTAGTGCACATGTTCCAGCCCGTGGTGGGCCCCCAGATGGGGACCGCCGTGGAGGGCGAGGGCATATTCGCCAACCTCTTCCTAGCGCTTTTATTCGGATATTTGATAATGGCCGGCTCGTTCTTGCTTAAAATAGCCAACTTCGTGGCGAGGGGCGAGGGGGATATGGCTCTCGGAATCGGCGTCCCTATACTGCTGATATACATATCGGCTGGCATGATAGTATTCGGGCTGCTCAAGTCCGTGTTGCCCATGCCGGCCCCCTTGGCGAGCGCTGTGAGCCTCCCGTGGATCTACGTGCTCGTGGCGGCCATAGTGTTGTTGATAATAGGAGCTATGGCGCTTATGGTCAAATACAAGAACTACGAGGAGTCGCCGCCGATAGGGCTCGAGATGGCCGTAGGGCTGATTGAGGGCGTCTTCGGCGGTCTCGCCAACGTGCCTAGCTTCGCCCGTCTCATGATATTGATACTCATGCACGGCATATTCACTAAGCTCTCCATGGGATGGGCGCTCGCGGTGGCCGCCTCGGGCAACTTAGCCGGCGCCGTGGCCATAGCTGTTGTATTCAATATACTCATAGCCGTCGGCGAGGGCTTTATGTCCTTAGTGCAATCGCTACGCCTCACGTTCTACGAGACCTTGAGCAAGTTCTACGAAGGCAGAGGTAGGTTGTTCGTCCCTCTCGTTCTGCCCTAAATGAGGATCATAGCCGAGCTGCCTCCATCGCTCTCTAGAGAGATATTAACATATAGAATTCGCGCTATTTCTCAGTACACCGAATATGTGGACGTACCGGACTCGCCCATGGGCAAGCCATCAGCCCACGCCATGGCCATCGGCGTTCTCGCAAAGGAGAGCGGGCTCACGCCGATTGTGCATATGCGGATCCGGGACTTGAACCTTTTGGCGTACCGCTCCCTACTTGGGGCCATGAAGCTCTTGCGGCTGGAACACGTGGTTTTATTGACCGGGGACCCGCCGTCTGTGGGGCTACCAGTCGACCACATCTCGACGGAGTCGGCTGTACCTATAGCCAAGGAGTACAGGCTCAGAGTGGGCGTCTTGTTGAGCATGAGGAGGAACTACGCCGAGCGGTTGAGAATAGGGGCGGACTTCTTCTTGGTTCTGAACTTAGAGGCGCCCTCGTCCCTCAAGGGGTTGGAGTCGTTCGAAATATATCCCTACCTCCTTGTAAGAACTGAGAGGAACTCCGAATTGTTGAGAAAACTGGGCCAGCCCTCTGTGAGGCTGGAGGCGTTAAGGGGCTTCGTAGACGAGCTAGGGCCTTACGCCAAGGGCGTCATAATCTCGGCGCCTGGCGACTTCGAGGCCGAGCTAGCCGCGCTTTCCTTGACGACTAGGAAATAGGCATTTCTCGCTCAGCAACCTCACATCTCTGTAACCCAATAAGTAAGCGCCTTTGACGAGCTTGAGTTCGTCTAGGTCCAAGAAATAGCACGGAGCCTTCGGCACCACGGCCACGCGCCCCTCCTTGAGGATATAAATAGCATTTCTGCTCTCGCCTACGACTAAGCCCTCGGTCTTATGCCCGCAGTTGACGACTCTTACCCTCCTCCCGAGGAGGTCTACGCAACTCACTTGGCGGACTCCTCGCGCTCTATGGTCAATATCCTCGCTATGGCCCTCCTTATATACCTGATCCTGCCGGGGTTCTCCACTATTCCTCTGGACCTCTGGGTCTGTAATTTCACGTATTCCGCGCGCAGTTGTTCCAGGAGCTTGAGTCTATCCTCTCTGCTTAGTTGTCTGAGAGATTTGGCGTTCAACTTCTTTGGAGTAGACGACATGTCGGCATTTCCAAGGGCTATTTTAAAACATTTACTGGCTCTGGGCCTCCGGCCTCGTGGGCGGCTTGAGCTTAAACTCGTCGGCGAATCTGGCGCTCGCGGGCGCTATGGAGACCCTTATCCCGTAGATGCCGGGCTTCAGAAGCACGTGTATCGTCGCGTATCTCATAGTCCTCATGGAGTCGTAGCCGGTCTTGTAGACCTTCCCCACCTTGTATTTCTCGAACTTAGCCCTCTCGGTCGAGAGCTTGCCGCTTATGACCAACTCGAAGCCCTTGGCGCCGGCCTCTACGACTTGCCTCACGGCGACGAAGGCGACTCTGCGGAATCTCACGCCCTTGGCCATCGCGTTCGCTATCCTGTAAGCCATGACCTTGGGGAACATCTCGGGCACATCTACTTTGGATATATCTATGACGTCTATCTGCGGGTTCTCAACGCCGAGTTTGGACCCGAGTATTTGGCTCAGCTCCTTCACAACGGCGCCCTTCTTCCCTATTATTCTGCTGGGCCTCTCCGCGTATATCACTATTCTAGTGCCCAAAGGCGTTTTGAGTATCTCTGAGCTGACGTAGCCGAGCCTTGACAGCTTGTACTCGAGGAACTCCTTTATCATCCACTTCTTCACGTTGTCTTGCAGTATCTTCTTATACACGGCGAGCCTTCTCCCTTGCTGGGACACGGCCTCTTCGAAAAGCCCCCATATTAAAGTTCTCTCCTCCACGCGACCTCGTAGGCTTTTAAGCTCCCAATTCGGCTGGCTTGTGATGACGACTCCAAATAGGCGGAGATTGCCGCATCACCCCTTGCTGATGCGCGAGCGGGCCCTTATCTTAGACGTAGGCCGAGGCTTAATCGCATTACTGGCGTCGAGCCGTATACCGTCGGGCTGAGGGGCAAGCGGCTGTGCGGCCCGCCGCCAAACTGTTCGCCTCGTCGCGTAAGGCTAAAAAGGCACTCCCTCCTTTAGCCACCTAGCGGCATCGATAGCGTAATAAGTTATTATCAGATCGGCCCCGGCCCTCTTTGCGCCGAATAACACCTCCAGCGCCACCAAGCGCTCGTCGAGATATCCCGCAGATGCCGCCGCCTTTATCATGGAGTACTCCCCCGATACGCTGTAGGCGGCTAGGGGCGCCCAGGGGAATGTCTCCTTAATCAGCCTTATGACGTCGAGATACGCTAAAGCCGGCTTAACCATGACGATGTCCGCGCCTTCTTCGAGATCCAACATCACTTCCTTAATAGCCTCCTTGGCGTTGCGAGGGTCCATTTGGTAAGTCCTCCTGTCTCCGAACTTAGGCGCTGAGGATGCGGCGACTCTGAACGGGCCGTAAAACGCCGAGGCGTATTTAGCAGAATACGCCATTATGCCTACGTCCTCGTAACCGGCTGCGTCTAGAGCTTGGCGTATTGCCTTAACTTGGCCGTCCATCATGCCCGAGGGCGCTACGAAGTCGACGCCTGCTTCTGCGTAAACGACGGCCTCCTTGGCGTATATCGAAATAGTCTTGTCGTTGTCCACTTGCCAACCCTTTTCGTCCCTCGCCACAACGCCGCAATGGCCGTGGTCGGTGTATTCGCACAAACACACGTCGGCGAAGAGCAAAACCTTGTCGCCGAACGTCTCCTTGAGCAGCCTTATCGCGCGCGGCACCACGCCTTGAGGATCGTAAGACGCCTTGCCCTCCGGATCCTTTAACTCGTCCGGGAGGACTCCGAAAAGTATGAACTTATTTACGCCTAAGCTCAAGGCCTCCTCCACGTGGTCCACCAAGGAGCGATCCACCGGCCATCTGAAATAGCCCGGCATCGAGGTTATACGCTCCCTCTCAGCGCCTTCCTTGACAAATATAGGCATAATGAAATCGCCGGGATCTAGCGACGTCTCGGCCACGGCATCTCTAATAATCCTATTCGCCCTCAATCTCCTGGGCCTAATGGTGGGATAGGACAACTGTATCTGCATGTCTTAAATGAATCTAGTTAATATTTCACGCGCCCTTCTGAGCGCTCCCTCCGCATCGCCGCTCTTGACGAGTTCCATGAACTCGTCATCGTCCACGAGTTCTTGGTAAAATTTCAATCTATTCTTAATATCATTAATAGATATTTTTGCTTCTTTCTTAATAATGGAATAAACTTTAAAAAAGATGGGTATCCAGCTATTCCTTATACACGTCTCTATCACGTCCAAGGCCATACGCGCAGGCGCGCCGGCGGCGCCCTCGCTGGTCGTCGCTATCTTCAAACCTTCGACCTCCTTAAAATAAGGCACGACCACGTGAGTCCTCGAGGCGTCCGTGGCGTCGTTCACGAGCTTACCCATGGAGCTAGCTATTTCGAAGAGCTTTTCCGCAAGACGTTCGTCGTTGACCGCTATAACCACCAAATCGGCCCATTTTATATCCTCTACGGGATTGTATAAATTAAGGTCTACGCGCTTGATCTCGATGCCCGAGGACTCGAGCTCCTCGCTTACCTCCTTAGCCAGGACTCTGACCCTAGCACCAGCCGACGAGAAGAACTTGGCGCGCCTCGTCCCCACCGACCCTCCGCCGAACACCACCACCTTGAGCCTCGAGGCCTCTACCCATAAAGGGATCCTCATGACAAGATCGTGGATTTATCGTTTAAACCGCTCTAACTCCTCCAGGGCTGTTCTATAAGCGCTTTCCATAGTGGCCTCGGGGGCGGTTAAATGGGGAATCCCCAATTGAGCCAATTTGCTGGACGTCACGGGGCCTATGGCCACGACTACTTTCCCCCTCAAGTCGGCGTTCCTTGCGATCTCCTCGGCTACCATGGAGCTCGTGAGCACCACGGCTTGGGATCTCTGAACCGCCTCAACGGCCTTCGTTAACTTAAAGCGGTCGATCCTTATCTCGTAGACGGGCACCTCTACCACATCGGGGAGGAGGCTCCTCAACACGTCGTTTCCTCTGTTAGATCTCAACACGACCACCTTCCCCGGGGCCAACTCCCTTATCAGACGCGCTACGCCGTAACTGCTGTACTCGCGCGGGATCACGCAATCCCCAACGGCTGCTGCGGTCGAGGGCCCAACGCAGATCACGCATTTGAACTTGCGTTTAATCTCGCCGAGGTTTATCGCTTGTGCGACTATCGGGCTCATCACGACCAAGTAATCGCCTTCGGGCACGAGGACGTCTTCGCGCATGATTATAGAGCCTATCGCCACGCACATAGCGCCTCGGGGACAAGGACCCTCCTTTAGCCTCACTATAGTCACCGACATAGCGCCCCCCTAGCCCTCAGCCCTCTTTCCACTACCTTTCCCACAACTATTATAGCCGGATTACGCACTGGGCCCAAGGCCCCAAGCGTAGTGGCCTTGAAGTTCTCGTCGTCGAAATAAGCCGATTCTATGACGGCTACGGGGGTATCCGGCGGCAGCCCTCCGGCCATGAGCTCCTCGGCTATCTCCCTCGCCGAGGCGGCGCCCATATAAATTATAATCGTGTCCACGCTGGTTGCTAGCTTCTTGAAATCCACTTGTCTTTTGCCCTTAGAGGGGTCCTCCTTACCTGTGACGAGGGCCACGGAGCTAGCCGTGCCCCTCACCACCGGCGGTATGTAGTACTTAGCGGGAGCAGCGATGCCGCTGGTGATGCCGGGAACGAGCTCGCAAGCTATCCTCCTCGATAACAAGTACTCGCATTCCTCAAAGCCGCGGCCGAAGATTAGGGGGTCTCCTCCATGTAGCCTCACAACTGCATCGAATTTCGTCGCGAAGTCGTACAACATGAAATTTATCTCAGATTGGCTCGGTTTATCGGGGCCGGGCCTCTTACCTACGTCTATAAGTAGGGCTTGCGGCTTGGCGCGCGACAAAAGGCTCTTGGGGATGAGCCTATCATATAATATGACATCGGCGGTCTCTATAAGCCTCAGCCCCTTGACTGTGATAAGTTCGGGATCGCCCGGGCCGGCGCCTACTATATAAACCTTGCCCACGAGAATCCGTCGACGTATATTTTTGAACATTGGGTCAATTGCCGATAAGCGCCGTGGTCCTGCCAAGGGGCGGTCTTGTATCGAGCATACAACGGTTCTACGAGGGCGTAATTATTATTATACTGAGGAATTAAACTGTGGCTTTAGTGGCATCCATAGGGAACTTGAATTATGATATATATATCAAAACGCCGGAGCTCCCTGGTTTAGACCAATCCGTAGACGCCATAGATATATATACTGGGGGCGGCGGATCGGCCGCTAACTTCGCTGTGGCTATAACCAAGATGGGCCATAAGGCCAGATTCTTGGGATCTATCGGCGATGATGTCATAGGCGACATGATCCTGAAGGAGCTGGCCGCGGCAGGAGTCGATGTTTCTTTTGTCAAAAGGGTGAGCGGGGCTAGATCGGGAGTTGTCGTGGTGATAGTCCATCCAGACGGGGGTAAGCGCATGATAGCCTACAGAGGCGCTAATATGGGCCTCTCCCCCGACGATATAAACGAGGCCTCCTTGGCGGGGGTAGAACACGTGCACGTGGCGAGCGGCAGGGTGGAGCTCATACTCAAGGCCAAGGAGGTCGCCAAGAAGCTCGGGAAGACGATATCGGTGGACGGAGGCACTGCGTTGGCTAGGAAGGGCCTCGACGTGGTCTCGAGGGCCCTCTCAGGGGTCGATGTGGTCTTCATGAATCAAGCGGAGGCCAAGTTGTTGGCCAGCTCGTCGGATCATAGAGCTGCTATAGACGTCATAGCCAAGAACTTGGCCGTCAAGGAGATCGTGGTGACGTTGGGGGACAAGGGGGCGATGGCGGTAAGCGATGGTGAATTCATCTACGTAGACGCCTTCCGCCTCCAACCCATCGACACCACGGGGGCCGGGGATACGTTCGCCGCGGCGTATGTGGCTGCCAGGCTGGCCGGGCTCTCGCTCTACGAGAGGTTGCTCTTCGCCAACGCGGCCGCGTCTATCAAGGTCTCAAGACCCGGCGCGCGCTCCTCGCCGAAATTCGCCGAGGTTGTCGAGTTCTTGAAGTCCTTGGGCTATAGAATTATGGATTAAACTTTAATAGAAACAAGAGCTCTAGATCGTGTCGGCCGCCAGAGAGCCGTGTCTAGGGCCTAGATGCGTCTACGGCCCAAACGGCTCCTCTCTCTTCAAGTGCGGGAAGAAGGCGTTGAAGCCGATGATAAGGGGGAACAAGATAGTGTTCTGGTGCACGTGGCTAAACGACGAATGTATCGGCGCTAAGTGCCAGTACGCGTATTGCGAGGCGCGCGCCTTGACGCCGGACGGCTTCTGCACTATCAAGGCTAAAGGAGGCGAGGAGAGGCGCATCGATATAGTGGTCGAGGCTAAGAAGATGGAGAGCGAGGTGAAGAAGATAGAACACCACTTGAAGAAGTACGGCTTAAAGGACTACCTTTGAGGGCGTTTCTATTAGCCGCGGGGCTCGGCACGAGGCTGAGGCCGCTGACCTATTTTGTCCCGAAGCCCTTGGTGGTCGTAGGGGGCAAGCCCATAATAGACCACGTCATAGCTTGGCTCAAGGCGAACGGAATAGGCGAGATATACGTGGTCGGGCACTACATGCAGGACTTGCTGAGATCGTACCTCAAGGAGCGGCACCCGGACGTGGTCTTCGTCCCCTCCAAGAAGTTGTTGGGGACTGCGGGGCAACTCTACTACGCCAAGGAGTACTTCGACGATGGGCCCATGCTAGTGGCGCCTAGCGACGTGTTGACCAACCTAGACGTTGGGGAGGTCTTGAGGTTCCACGAGGGGGCGCCTGCGTTGCTCACTATAGTGGGACAAGAGGTTGAGGCGTCGTTGAGGTTCGGCGTGTTAGATGTTAAGGATGGGAGATTAGCGGCTTGGAGGGAGAAGCCCAAGTTCAAGCACGTGGTGTCCACTGGCATATATCTAGTGGAGGGGCTGGTTTTGCAAAGTCTAGAGGAGAGGTACTTGGACTTTAACGACTTCGCGCAGTCCCTCGCGCCTTACGTGGCCGTTTACGTATCTAAGGCCAAGTTCTACGACGTGGGCGCTCTGGAGGACCTCGCCAAAGTCCGCCAGCTAGGCGTAATAAATATATAACTCTACACAGTAGGCGCTATGAGCATATGCCCTGCTCTTAGGAGAGTCGAGGGCGGCTTTGTCTGTGGCTACACGGGGAAGCCCGTGAACCCCTTTGATTGGTACTGCATAGGCAACTACGCCGAATGTCCCGTCTACGTGAGGTACAAATCCCAACAACCGACAGCCGCTCAGACGACTCGCCAAGAACAGCCGCAGGTAGTACAATTAGCCCAAGTAACGCAAGCCGAGAGAGCCGAGGCAGATTTCGACAAGGCCATAAAACCCGTCGTGGACAACGTGGTTATGAAATACGACGAAGTGTTGAGGAAACTAGACGAGGCTTGGCAAGGCTACGAGTCGTCTGTGCTCAGCTATAAGAGGCAGTGGGAGGTGGAGAAGTTAGTGGTGAAGAGGTCCATAGATCTGCTCGCCTCGACGATAGCCAATTACGAGAGGGCCTTGAAGGAGCTGGAGCTCAAGAGGGGTCTGATACCCGAGGAGCAGTACGACAGAGTCAGACGGGAGATAGAGGAGAAGCTCGAGGGGCTTAAGGCTCTTCTCAATGATGTGGAACAAAGGTATAGCTCTATCGAGGAAGTCCTCGATAAGCACTTCAAGAGGGTCCTCACGACTTCGACGAACGCCGAGGTCATAAACCTCAGAGTGTCCTTGAGCAAGCTCGACGAGTTGTTGAAGGAGGGCAAGATCTCTAGAGAGGCATATGAGAGGCTCAAGAAGGAGCTCGAGGATATATTAGTATGAGCGTCGACGTAGCATACGTGGCCGTAGGGGAACTGGATAGGCTTTTGTCCCAATACGAGGAGAAGCTCAAGGGGGTCGAGGACACTTGGAGGGCGTTTGTCGAGGCGTCACAAGCGCTTAAGGGCTCTTGGGACAGCGATCTGGCAAGGGCCAAGATAAGGCTAGAGCAGATACAAGGCGTCGTGGCCGAGCTGGCGCGAGAGTTAGAGGTATTGTCTGCCAAACGCGAGCTCGGCTTGATATCTGAGGAGGACTACGCGAAGCTGGCCGATGAGTCCAGGAAGAAGATGGCCGAGCTGGAGGAGAGGGCGAAGGCTCTCAGGGACAGAATAGCCCAGATAGACGCCAGAATTAGATATGCTTGGGCCCGCTCGTTGACCAAGGAGAAGCTGGCCGGGCTGGACCTAGTGGCGTTGGAGAAGAGGGTAGAGGACGCCTATTCGGCCGGCGCGATAGATCAAGAGACGTACGCCAAGTTCAAGCTAGAGATAGCTGTCATGAAAGCGGTCTGGGAGATGTTGAACGTCCTCGAGCCTACTCAATAAATATCGGCGAGCCCGAGTACTTGGCCTCCTTGATCCTCTGAAGCCTCTTGGCCATCTTCACGGCAGCTTCCACGGCCCTTCTGGCGTATTCCTCCACCCTCTCGAGCGCTTGGATTCTGTTGGCGCCGGGCCCGATGACCCCAAGTGCAACGGGTTTGCCGCTCTCGACAGAGATGTCGAGGATCTTGCGGGCTGCTTGGTTGGCCACGAGCTCGTCGTGTTTAGTAGCGCCTTGGATGACGGCTCCGAGCACGGCCACGGCGTCTACGTCGTCCTTCTTGACCACCTCTGCTAAAAGCGTCGGCACGTCGAAAACGCCGGGCGCCTTCACTACGTAGGTGACCTCTGCCCCTAAGAACTTCGCGTGATCAAGCGCTTTTTGTAACATGAGCTGGGTTACGTCGTAGTTAAACTCGGCCACGACCAACGCTAACTTGACCATATCACCGAGAGCTACTTCGCTATTTATGCGTTGGCCTCCGCCAATTGTGCGAAGATATAGCCCCCAATGAGTGCTGGTTAAAATCCGCCACAGAAAAATATAAAAATAAGTGGTAGGGTATGAATATGCCGGAGGGCGTGAAGAATAAGATATATCAATTCCTGGCGCAGAACCCCGGAAAGGAGTTCACGGCCGAGGAGATAGCTAAGGCCGTCGGGGTAGACCGCGTCGCAGTAGTAAAGGCGCAACTGACCAGACTCAAGAAGGAGGGCAAAGTGGAGGAGACCGTCGACCATAGGTACAAAGCGAAATAATAAAAAGGCAAACCTTTTTTCCTTACGTGGAGGTCCCCTCCGAGGTTTTAGAGGCCCTAAACAGAGTCAAGGACAGTATAAGCCGCGTGGGCGAATCTGTGGAGAACCCTCAATTAAGGGCGGCCATAAGGTACTATATAGAGACTCCCGGAAAAATGATAAGGCCATTGATGCTCCTCTTGTTCACGTACGCGTTGGACCCCCAGAAGCTCAAGGACGATAGAATAATAAACGCGGCGTCCGTGCTGGAGATACTCCACATAGTGTCCTTGCTCCAAGACGATGTGGCTGACCGACATGACACAAGGAGGGGCGTGAAGACGCCGCGCGTTATATACGGGGACGGTATGTCCGTAGTTGCCAGCGATTGGCTCATAGCGGAGGCCGTGGAGAGGGCGGTCGAGATAGGCTTCGACATCGTTAAGTACCTAGCCGATATAGCCAAGAGGCTCGCCGAGGGGCAAGCGCTCGACTTGATAGGGAGGGAGGCCGCCGAGCTCAAGACGGCGCCGCTGATCGAGGCGGCCTTCGTGATGCCCTCCATGATACTCAAGAGGAGGGATCTCCTAAAGCCTGCGGCCGCGCTGGGTAGACTACTCGGCGTATTGTACCAGTACTCGGACGATATGGCGGACGAGGGGATGAGGAGGGATATGAGCCCTATCGTAGAGGACATCAAGAATGTCGTGAAGACGCTGAGGAGAACGCTCGGGGAGAGGATATCGCCGCTCGAGAAGTTCATAGAGGCCATCTTGGCGAGGGCTCTGGAGGGGACCTTGACTACTATGAAGTTATAGCTCCCTCGTCGTCTGCGTCCAGCCCCCGCCAAGCGAGGGGCCTTATGCGATCTGCCGAGGGCGACGGCCGCTGGATTGACGGCCGGTCATGGACGAGGGCGTAAGTGGCGGGCCCGGCGGGATTTCTGGGCGGCGATGCCTGAACCCGCGACCTACGGCTCCGCAGGCCGCCGCTCTATCCTGGCTGAGCTACGGGCCCTGGGCCTTGGGCGCGTCGGTATTTAAAAGCGTTTCCGCCTAGTCCTTCTTGGCGAGATTTTCGGCGCTCGTGACCTGTGGGTCCATCGCGTGAAATTTTTAAGCACCCATAAACTAGTTCACGGGGCCGTAGTCTAGCCTGGTAGGACGCACGGCTCGGTGCGGCCCCAACCCAGCCGCGAGCTAGCCCGTGTGATCCCGGGTTCAGGCATCGCCGCCCAGAAATCCCGGCGGCCCCACCAATTTTCATTTTTCTCGGATGAGCTCGCGTCCTTGGGCCTCTGTCGCTGGGGACGGACCGTGTGTCATTGGCTTGGATAATAGGAGGATTGATCGAGCGGGCCCGGTGGGATTCGAACCCACGACCTACGGCTTAGGAGGCTCGGCGGACGCGGGGTCCACCGCCGCTCTATCCTGGCTGAGCTACGGGCCCAGCGACTAAGTATGCGAGATTTTAAAAGCTTTGAAGCGCAGATCTGCAGTGCATCCTGGGGCTCATCGCCTCTTTTGTTTACGTAAACTCGCCTCTTCCTAATCCTAGGCTATATAAGAACGGTTAATCCGGATATCGTGCAAGAGGTCTATTATCAAATAAACAAAGCAAGACGTATCGTGAGAAGACTAATCGCCGAGATGGCCTACATGGGCCTAGTAGGCACTCTAGCGGTGCCTCCCTTCGGCATTTTGAGGCGCCCCCTAGTCGCCGTGTTGACGCCCGAGATGATGTCGGCCCTCGCGCTCGGCATATCCGGCGATGAGCCCGACGTGGCCTTGAACTCCATGTTGGGAATTAGGCTCGGCGGCATGCCAGCTTGCGGCATATTGAAGTACTACGAGCTGGAGGCCCTCTGCCGTCTGTTCAAGGAGCGCAGAGAAAGCCCTCTCTACTCTATAGTAGACGTTTTAGCGCCTCATTTAGGAGTCCTTCTATCTAGCTTGGGCTTGCCTGAGGGCGATCTGCTCATAGCCGCATATCGAGTCCTAGAGGGCGAGGCCAATCAAGCCGAGCAAGCGCGTTTGTTCAAACAGTACGATGAATGGGGGCTCTACGCCTACGTCAACGTTCGACATAGCGGGCCGAGGCCCTAATGCGGGCGACCATTCCGCGTACCTCCTCGGCGAGATCTCCCAACACTTCCGAATAGCCCTCCCAGAACGACTCCTTGTACTCCTCGGCTTTATCTCCGTACGTGTCCAGTATCCTCAAAAGCACGTTGACGTCCCTGGCGTACTCCAACGCGGCTCTCCTCCCCCCTCCCTCGACGAAGTACCCCAAGCCCATGTCTATTAAGTAGGGCCTCACGCCGTTGCGGTAGATGATATTTGTCAAGGCTAAATCGCCGTGGATTATCCCGGCCGCGTGGAGCCTCCCCGCTAAGGTCCCCACCTCCCGCATCACATCTCTGCCGCCCTCTAGCATCTGCTTAGCCGTCGGCCCCTCTATATACTCCATGACTATCAAGGCTTTCTCCGCGTCGAAGAAATATATCGCGGGGACTGCGATGTCCGAGTCGTGGGCTCTCGCCATGAGCCTCACCTCGTTGAGCGTCCTTCGATATCTGATGAGCTTGTCCAGCTCGGGGTCTCTATAAGGCTTGGGCTTTCTGTGCTTCACGACGGCCTTTAACCCGAACCAGTCGACTACGTAGAGATCCGCCTCAGCCCCCCTCGCGATCAACATCACGAGGCGGCTTGGAGTGATCCATATATTTCTCCACGACGATCGGTTTATATCATTCCACGTATAGCAACGCGTGGCTTGGGTCCTCTATAGGCCAGACGCCGTGGCCGTGTGGAGGGACCCGATCGTGAGGGAGAGGCTCAGCTGGTATTACGCGGTCATGCGCAACTTAGCGCCGGCCAAGTTCCACATAGCGGCTAGGCTCGAGGCCCCCAGCGATTACGCATCGATGGAGGACGAGGGGCTGTGGAGAATACACGACGAGCTGGGCCGCGCCTTCGACGAGGAATGGGCCCGGCAGAGGGATAGGCCAGATATATCGCTTACTCGCGGCGATATGCCTCGGGCCTCCCTCCTCGACGTAAAGATAGAGCTGGCGAAGAGGCAACTGAGGCGTTGTGCGCTATGCGAGCGACGTTGTGGCGTGGATAGGACCGCCAAGAGGGGCGCTTGTCTCCTAGACGCTAGACCTCGCGTTGCCAGTTTCTTCCACCACTTGGGCGAGGAGGCGCCGTTGGTCCCCTCGGGTACTGTGTTCTTCGCCGGTTGCAACTTCCGTTGTGTCTATTGCCAGAACTGGGACATATCGCAGAGGCCCGAAAACGGCGTTGAGACCACGCCGAGCGCTTTGGCAGCGATACAGATCAAGCTGAGGGAGGAGGGGGCGCGCAACATAAACTGGGTCGGCGGCGAGCCTACGCCCAATATCCCTTTCATCTTGGAGTCGTTGAGGGTCCTCGCCAAACGCGGAGTCAACGTCGCTCAGTTATGGAACTCCAACATGTACCTAACGCCTGAGGCCTTGAACTTAATGCTGCACGTCATCGACATATGGCTTCCCGACTTCAAATACGGCAACAATGTCTGCGCCTTGAGGTACTCGATAGCCCCTAGATATTGGGAGGTGACCACGAGGAATCTCTCCGTGATATGTAGGAGGGGGGAGGATATCATCATACGCCATCTAGTGCTTCCAGGCCACGTCGATTGTTGCACAAGGCCGGTTCTCAAGTGGATAGCGGAGAACTGCCCAAGGGCTCTCGTCAACGTCATGGACCAATATCATCCCGATTATTTAGTCCCCAAGCTGGCCAAATACGCCGAGATAAATAGAGTCGTCTCAGAGGAGGAAATTAGGAACGCATATAAGTACGCAGACGAGCTCGGGCTAGTTTGGAGGCCCGTAAGCTGAGCGCATCGCGCCGGAAAGCTTAAATTGAGATTGTATAGGCAGATAAGGGCCCGTAGCTCAGCCAGGTAGAGCGGCGGTGGCGTAGCCGTCGAGGCTTTTAACCCGTAGGTCGTGGGTTCGAATCCCACCGGGCCCGCCTGCCTCAGAGTCCTTTCAGTATTTGCGCCAATAGATAAAGCAACACAGCCCCAACGAGTAAGCTACGGCCAGTATATCTGCTGAGCCTGGAGAAGTATAGAAACGCTCCTACCATGGCCATTATAACCGCGACGACTTCAGATATTTTCGTTATGTAATACTTCAACGTGTATTCGAGGTTCGCCAGAAAATATGTTCCGTAGCCTAGCCATTTGTTTATTACATTGTTCACGCTATCGAGTACGCCGATTGGCGTCGTGGAGTTAGTGGCGTTGAGCGTCGCTGCGTGGATCGCCACGGCCAGTAGCAATATCGGCACGAGCGACTTCACGAATACCCCAGCTCTTTAAAAACACCTACTCCACCTCGAGAAACCTCCCTCCGAGGCGTATCTTGACCTTGATGTTCTTAGCCGATCGGCTCTTGGGATGTACTCCCTCCTCGGCGTAGACGATTGAGCCGTCGTCCTCTACGTACTCGTGGGGAGACGCCGTCGTCAAGGCCTCCCGAAAGACCCTGGCCCCTATCTGGAACAAATCCTTGGACTTGCTTCTGCACACATGCACGGGAACTCCCTCTATCATGTCCATGAGCCTTCTCGCGGATTCTATGCTGCCGAGGACGAAGCCGTCGCCTATCCTATAGCCCAAAGCGCTCAACGCCTCTATGTTGCTCTCGGAGACGTCCAGCTCGTTTACGTTGACGAAGTCTATTAAGCCCAGATGCGCTAACGCGTTTATGGCCTCGGCCATCTTCGCCTCCAAACCCGGCACAGCCGGCACCTCGACCCCAACTGAAATACCGGCGTATTTCAAGGCGGCTATGTAGGGCAGTTTTCCTTTCGCCTCGCCCCAGCTTATTAAGTGTAGCCTCACTTCGTCCAAGCCCGAGTTCAAGAGGGCGTTCGCCGTTGTTTTGTTCAAGCTAGTCGCTCTAGTGTATAAGTGTATGTGGAACTCGCGGCCAAACGCACTCTTAAGCGCTCGGGATATCTGGACGACCCTTTCGGGCACCTCGAGGGGGTCGCCGCCAGTTATGGCGGCTCCCGCGGCGCCCGATCTGGCCACCTCCTCCACTACCTCATCCACCGAGCGCACCGCGACGTCGTTGACGTACATGACGTCCTTGCCGAACCTCTCCCTGCTTACTGGACAATAGAAACACCTATATCTGCACAGTCCGGTCACGAACACGACGGCCTTTGCGCCCACTAGGCAGAGGTCGCATCCCTCCGCTAGCCGGCCCTTGTGTATGTTATAATACACGGGCACGCCCCGATTCGATATTAAAAATCCTTAATATATATCCCATGGGCGAGGAGGTAAGGGAGGAGAGAGGCGAGGTGCGGTCGGAGCTCATAACGAGAGAGGGAAGGAGGTTCGTCCTCATAAGGTGGAACACTGGCAAGACCTCGGCGGGTAGGCTCTTCGGGCGCTTCGGCCCAGGCGGACGCCCCGAGTTCTTCAAGTTGCTCTTCGGCGCCGTGGCGGGCTCGCTTAGGGAGCAGTTCGGCCCCGACGGCGAGAACATCTTCGCCAGGATCAGGGATTCCGATAAGTTCAGGGAGAGCTCCAAGGAGCTCTTCGACGAGCTGAAAAAGTGGTTCTTCGAGGAGGCCGTGCCCAAGTACAAGCTAGAGCGCGGCGATATCTTCATGCTCACCACTGAGCTCCTTCTCGATCCGGAGACCGGCGAGTTGACTTGGAATAAGGACAAGACCGAGCTGGTCTATTGGGTGCGTAGCGATAGGTGCGGCCAAGCCGTTGCGCCGGATATCGAGGCGTTGAGGAGGGAGAGGGACGAGTTGGCCAAGGAGGTGGAAAAATTAAGGGCTGAGAACGAGAAATTACGGAGAGAGCTCGATGAAGTTAGGGAGAGGCTCAGACAGATAACCAATCTGCTGAGATAGTTTAACTAATTCCTTTTTTAAAGCACATCTCCGCGTTTTCATGGAACGGGTGGCTATACCCCTTAAGTCTTCTGAATATAAATTACTTAAAGAAATATGTAAAAAACATGAACTTAATCTCGATGATTGTATAAATTTAGCTATAGCTAATCTTTTATATATTTATAAAGGATTATAATAAATCTCTATATTTATTTGAGACGTCCAAAAGCCTCGGGAGCATCATCTTCACCGTCTTCAACAAATCCCGCGATATCTTGGCGTATTTATGCGCTAACCTCAACTTTATCGGATATCCGTGTTTGAAGAAGGACGCTATTACCTCCTCGGGCACGTATTCGGGGAACTCAACATAGAATACGGAATCGCCCTTCACGTAAGTCGCCAGAAAGCCCTTGAACTTGACAGGCTTAAGCATGGAGCCGGGCGGCTCGCCTCTGAGCAATAGCTCGGCCGCGTATAGCTCCGACGCGTAGCCCGAAATCTCCCTCATCCACTCGCCGACATCGCTATCTGCGCCTTTCCAGTATCTGGGCATCACGGGATCCTTAGATACGCCGATGACGAGTCCCCTGGGCTCGTTCAAGTAAGGCGTTAAGGGACCGTCGAGGAGGACGTAGCCGTCTAGGCCCAAAGCCCGCGTTATCTCTTGTATTCTTATATATTTATTTATATTTATTTTTTCATTTTTTCTAAAATATAATAAAATAGATTCATTATTAATATTATTATTTATAACTACTATATCTATTATTATAATATTCATGTTTCTATATTGCACAACGGCGTAGCCGGAGTCCACAGCCGCGTAGTTGGGCACGTCGCCGACTGGCGGCCTTAAGATTAAGTCCTTAAACGCCTCGGCCTTACGCGCAAGCTCCGCGATTTTGTCCCTATACTTCGGCACCTCGATCTCGGCGAGGCGCAGTATCTCGGATAAGAGGTCCTTCATCAATAAATCTCGCTGTATAGTACCTCCAACGCCTTGGCGATAGTGCCTTTGTCTATAACGCCGATTATATCGGCTAAGTAGCTCGGCAACGGCGCTTCTCCCTCAACGAATTTCTGTAAAGCCAGTAAAGACGACGACTTCTTATACCTTCTCCGCTCCTCCAGGACCAGCCTCTTTAGCTTCTCGGCTAACCTCCTCGCGTCCTCCTCGCCCGCGGCCCTCGACAATAGCTCCTTCTCGAGATACCCCATTTCTTGGTAAAGCGTAAGCGGGACGGCCCTTAGGTACAAGACGCCGTTTACCATAACGGCGACAGGCTTGCCCGTGAGCTTTCCCCATCCCACCACGGCATCTCCTTTGGCTTCGCCCACTGCGACTACCGATCTCAACTCCCTTCCTCCGAGGACCACCACGTCGTAGAACTCGTAGGGAGGCCTTGCATCTACGACTATCTCGGCGTCGAGCTTGAGCTCGCCCTCCCTTATCACTAGGACTTTAGGAGACATACCTCTTAGCTATAAGGCCGTTCTCGGCCATTAGGTCCAAGTATTTCATCACCGATTTGACGTCAAGAGACGCCTCGGCGGCTAGTGAGCTCGGGTCCAGCTCGCGTCCAGGCCCCTTGGAGGCCACTGCGTAGAGGAGCTGATATGGTACATTCAGCTCTGCGGCTTTCCTCTTGAGGGTAACCTCTGCGTCTTCCGCGGCGCCTAGCCTCGCCTTGACCCATTCGGCCACATTCCTCCTCAGCTCAACGGCCCTTCTATGCGCCTCGTACTCCTCCCTGACTTTGACCGAGTAGAGCTTGAGCGTTACTAGGTAGTCGTCCAGCCAAGGCTCGGGCAAGTTGAGGAGCACGCCGAGATCGGCCTCCACCGAAACGCCCTTGCCGAGCTCGAGGGCTAAAGGCCGTATGGAGCTCCACACCTCTCTTATCTCCTCCACGCTCCTCAACACGGAACTCTCCCTTTCGACGACCCTCTCGTCCAACGCCATGAACTTTATCCTCTGCGGTAGCCTCTCCGCTATCGCCTCCAGCTTGTCCACCAACTCTTTCTTAGCCCTGAGCTCCCGTTCCAGCTCCGCCCTCGCCTCCTCAGCGCGTTGTTGGAGGTCCAACGCGGCCTCCTTGAGGCGCAACAAAGATAGCGCGTACCCCCTCGCGTCCGAGAACTCCAGCTGTAGATCTCCTACCTCGAGCCTCTTGGACATTCTGATCTCCCCGAATATCTTGCTCTTCAGGCTGACCGACGCCTCCGCGCGCTTTAAGACGTCCTTGTACAGCTCTCCGAGATATCTACGCGCGTCCTCTGTGTTGAATTTAACGTATATTTTATCGCCTTTGGGGACTAGATGGCTTGTGTAGACCATGAGGGCTATTAAGTCGTCCTCGCGTAGATCCCTCCACAAGTTGACGGGGAATAGGCGGGCTATCATGGATTTGAGCTCCCTCTCGTGAATCTCGCCTTCTATCCTCCTTAGCAGAATATCGACTATTCGAGGGAAGGCCGTCATCCCATCCGGAGCCTGGCCGGAGATCAACTGCTCGGCGGCCTTTAATAGGGCGATCTCCTTCCTCTCCTTGCCCCTCTTGAGGGCGAGGGTGTACTTGAGCACATTCTCCCTAGCCCTCTCCCTGTTCAGCCTTAAACTCTCGGCGAGTTCCAGAGGCTCCACTTCTTTGCCTAATACCTTATTTACTTGATATTTAATTATTTTCATTTTTAATTTATCAAGTTTATCTGCACCATAAATATTTAAAAATAAATATTTTTCTGAAAGATCTATATATGAATTCTTCCAACTTATTTTGAACAAGGGAGACAACGCGTCTTCTATCTCCTCGGTCAATAGCGTGTTCGAGAAGATATATCCTATAACATAATCTATTGGATAACTTTCTATAGATCCATCTATTATAATTTTATTGATAATATTTTTAATATTAATTAAATCATTTTCTCTTTCTAGATATATTAATAATATCAGTTCTCTGAAGCCCAAGTTGTTATACCATATAGCTTTCCCGCAACACAGCCTAGTCCTTATGCCGTTGAGCTCAAGTATTCTTTCGATCTCGTTCGTGAACGAGTTGGGATCTTGTAATTTATCTAATAACTCCTTGTTT
Organism: Thermoproteus thermophilus; assembly: GCF_055392855.1. Taxonomy (NCBI): domain Archaea; kingdom Thermoproteati; phylum Thermoproteota; class Thermoprotei; order Thermoproteales; family Thermoproteaceae; genus Thermoproteus; species Thermoproteus thermophilus. The sequence goes on along the minus strand of NZ_AP042466.1, from coordinate 615,721 downwards.
AATCTAACTATGTCATCCCTTTCCGTCTCCTTCGCGATGATATCTTCAATTATATACGCCTCTCCCGCCGAATACTCCTCCAACTCCTTTATCCTATCGCCGCTGGCCAAATATATCCACAATTCGCCGTTCTCCACCATCGTGTAGTATAGATTGGGCTCGTATGACGCGTTTTTCTCGTCGAGCGGGTCTATCTCCTTACCTCTTAATCTTAAGTAATTATTCAAAATATTTATTGCTTCTTTATCTTTAAATGGAATTTTATATAAATATATTTTTTTAAATATATTTAGATACTTTTCGTCTATTTCCTTCACCGGAATGCCCGAGAGGGCGTACTCGACCAGCTCCTTGTCTTGAACCTCCACGCCCTCCTCGGCGGCTAGATCGCCTAGGCCTCCGCCTCTGTTTTTAAGCTCGAATAGCCTTGCGGCTAACTTCAACAGATATCTAGGGCTGACCTCGCCTTTCTTCAAGGCTATGTTGTAAAGCGCTGCCAGCTCGTGTAACGTGAACGGCCAGAACTTGTCCCTCCTCTCGGTCTTCACATAGGCGTCTAGCCTAGACGCCACGACCTCCAAGAACAGCCAGAACGGGAATCTGGTGTCCAGGACTATCTCCCTATACACTCTGCCCGTAGTTATGTCGAAGACGTCGGGGACTATGTTCTTCAGTATAGTGTAGTACACCTGCGGCGTCAACGCGGTGATGACCAAGATCTTGTCGTATCTATCGGGCTCCTTCAATATATGCGGATAATTTCTGGGCTCCAACAAGGCCCTCACAACAGATGCCAGATCCATGACGGCTTGTCTGAACTCGTCGCTGGAGAGAGCGCCGAGCTTGTGCATGGCGGCGAGCCTTGACAGCTCGTCGGCCTCGTCCACGAGCACTACCAAGGGAGCTCCCCGTTGCTTTAACTCCAAGCTTTTCAAGAGCTCTCCCTTAAAGCTATGGGACAAGGCGACTCTCACCGTCGTCAAGCCTCTGGATCTCGCCTCTAGCTGGACCTCGTCGAGGAACTCGCTCTTGCCGTACCCATAAGGCGCCACTACTACGGCCAATATGTTGTTCCTAGTCCTGGCCAGCAACTCGAAGAGCTCGACTACTTGTCTCAGCTCCTTCTCGAAGCCTAGCGCCCTATGTAGTCTATGAACGTGGGTGACTCCCGATGGATTAAACGGCGAGTCCAGCAAGTCTAACACGCATAGCGATGCTCTTGCTAATATATTAACTACAGATAAAAACTAAAAACGGCCGTTTGGAGCGGACCAATGCCAGTGGAGCATTGCGATTTACAGAGGCTTCATGAAATATATGAGGTAGAGCTTGATTCTTTTAAAAAAGAAGATATATATAGTATTGATTTACTTAAATTCCTCTGTTCGTTTTGTTACAATACATCATATATATACACGGAGGGCGGGAGGGTGCTAGGGTATATTATCACTTGCATTGAGGACGCCTCAGCCCACGTGATCTCCATAGCAGTGAAGCGCGAGGCCAGGAGAAGGGGCATAGGATCGGCCTTGTTGTGCACAGCCTTAAGCCTTCTGGGAAGCGTAAAAAAAGTATATTTAGAAGTTCGTATAAGTAATAAAGAAGCTATAAGTTTATATGAAAAGGCTGGTTTTAAGATAACAGAAGTTCTCAAAAATTACTATTCTGATGGAGAAGATGGATATAGGATGGAGCTCGTTGATAGGAAACTCGCCGAAGCGTTTTGTCATAAATAATTTATTTTCTTCTTAAAATATATTAATAAAACTTTAATATATCTAGAAAATATAGTTTTATTATAAAGTAGATCTACAAGTTCTTCAAATGAAATATCACCAGCCAAGTATAGGTTCTCTAACAAGTCCACGCCTATCTTTCATTGAAAAGCACCGTAGCTTTTAAGCGCATATCACTCTGTGAACATATGCGTCGTCTCTGGCTCTAGAGGAGGGACTGGAAAGACTACTTTTAGTTTTATATTAGCACATGTTCTAGAATATATATTTAATAATAATATAACTATAGTAAATTTATCAAAAATTCCTTATAAGATAAAAACAAGCCTTAAGATCTCAGACGACGTAGTGGAGGACGAGTTGGCAGTCTTGGACTTCCCCGCATTTAGGCTCGACGATCGCAATATGCTCTCGTATTTCCTGCGTTGCAAAAACGTAGTGTTCGTGGCCGATGAGGATCCGCATACATTGGCCTCTGCTAAGTTCTATTTAAAATTAACAAAAACTCAAATACTTGGGATTATTATTAATATGGTAATAAAAAAACCAAGAATAAATTATTTATTTTCATATAGGAAATTAGGTAGTGTATATGTAGTTCCTTTCGACGAGTCGTTGCGCATATATAGAGCTAGCGGCGTCGACCCTATTAAGATCAGAAGCCCTGCCGTGGTCCGCATGATAAAGGCCGCCGTGGACGTCGCGAGGAAGGTTTAATATGAGAAGCGGCGAGATAGGGCGTGAAGGGGATCGTTGTGAAGGCCGACGGCGAGAATGTGCTGTTAGTGGCTGATACTCACGTGGGGTACGAGGCTGAGCTCAGACTCAGGGGAATATATGCCGTGAGCCAGACCGATAGGCTGTTAAACGATCTGAGGTCGTGGGGCGAAGAAGTCGGCGCTAGCACCTTGGCCATACTCGGCGATATAAAACACGAGTTGCCGGTGCCCAGAGAGACGGCGGCCGAGGTCAGACAGTTCCTGAAAGAGCTCGCAAAGTCCTTCGAGCGGGTGATCTTAATACCGGGCAACCACGATGGGCTAATCGAGGAGATATCGCAAGGAATAGAAGGCGTCTACTTGGCCGACAGCAGGGGCGTGTTGCTCGAGGGCTCCAAGACCCTATTGTTATTACACGGCCACGCGAAGCCGCGGCTTGAGGACTTAATCAAGGCGGAGTTCGTCGTGATGGGGCATACCCATCCGGCCGTATCGATTGTCGATGAAATTGGTTATGTTGCTAAAGAGCATGTTATACTTAAAATAATACAAAATAAAAGTATATTAATAAAAAATATATATAATACATCAATTGATCTAGATGATAAAATTAAAATAATCGTGTTGCCCGCATCCCATCCGCTAATAACGGGCTTCGACGTATCGGATTTACCCGAGCTCGCCGGAAGCGATAGGACGTTGTTGAAGTACGTGGAGCTGAAGCCCGAGCTAGTCGAGGTCTATCTGACGGACTTCACGTATCTGGGAACGTTGGACTTATTCCTCAAGGAGAGGGGGCGAATCGAGGACGACGTTCGGCTTGAGATGGTGTCGTCATAGATCAGGTGCTGCCCGCTCACCTCATCGCAACGTCTTGTGAGGGGATATTTAAATCGTATTTGAGGAGGTGCGATACCCTCTCGGACTCCTCGAAGTTCTCGTTCAAGCGTATATAGCCTATTCTTATACATGATGCTTTATGTAAAGATTTCTCGGTCCTTGAAGATGTGTATATAATAGCCTTCTTCCTATCGTAGTATATCTTCTTGAACACGCCGAGGCCTATCAAGAAGCCGTCTCCGTCCTCTATGCCTGCCAAAAGCCCTTTCTCGAACCCCTCCGGCAACCCGAGCACCTTGAAGGCGTTGAGCCTCCTCGCTAGCCATTGGTCGGTGATCACGTAGAGCGTGCGGCCGACTTGATTCGCGTAGAACACCTTGGCGTTGATGCTCCGCGATATCATGAACTTGATTTCGTTGTTTACGTCTACGCCTTTGAACAAGTCTATATTACATAGGGGGATTTTCTCTAGATCGACTGATATCTCCCTCAGAGGGAAGATATAGCGGGCATAGCTCATCTCGCGGTGGATCTTCCTGTCTTCTCTGCTTCTGGAGCCTACGGCGGGCGGCGGCCTCGTAGAGACGACGCGAGGAAGCCCGTTTAATATTCCGTCGAGCTCGTTGGCGATTTTGATCGCCAATATGTTGCTCGGCCCCACCGCGGCCAACAACGCCCTCTTATAACGGATCGCCTCCTCGTCGGAGACCCAGCCGTCCGTGTTTACTATGATAGATTCGGCGGACCAGGCGCTTCTCGCATATGCTATGAGCTTCCTTATGGCCTCTACGGCGCGGGGCCATATCCGCTCGAGGCTCGTGGACTGCATGAACACGGACTTCTCCGCTTGTACTTGCCGCAAGCTCGTTATGGGCCTAGTCACTCTACCCGCCGATATGGTCGTGGGGGGCCCTATATCGTTCTGCCCCACATCGGCATCTATAACGGCCACCTTCAAGCCGCGCGAAAGCGCCTTGTTGGCTAAGACTGCTGTCATGGTGGACTTGCCGACGTCTATAGCCCCCACGACGACGGTGATCCCCCTTAGGTCCATGCCGGAGGCCGCGGCCTCCCACTCGTCAATGACCTCCTCATCGGGCTTCGCTCTCTCCAGAACAGCGTTCGGCCCTAATATAACGCTGACCTTGGCCCTTTCAATGGCCTTAAACGCCAGCTTCCTGGCCCTCAACACGGTGAAGTACTGGCCGCTGGAGTAGAGGGCGCCCACGGCGTAGACCACTCCCTCCACTACGTCGATTCTTGCCGGGCCCTCGACTCTGAAAATCTCCCCTGGCTCCATTAGATAAGTCTTCACGTCCTGTTCACAAAACCAGCCTTTTTAGCCTTGAGGGGCTTCCGCCGCGACGCGAGACGTCGCAACCTTAGCGGGCCTGCGCGGTTTCTACTCGCAACGTTGTAGAACCTCAGTTTTTTATTTAGCCGTAGGTCTATACCCGTGTCTTGTCGCGCCACGTTGCAGGAGCTCGCTTGTCTCTTCCCCTACTTGGATAAGTCGGGAGATTACCTATACGCTAGGGGCATCACCCTCGAGAGCGCGTTGCAGTCTGAGGCGATAGTCGAGAGGGCTATACAGATAGTCGAGAGATCCTTGAGCAGATATAAGCCGGCTCTCTGCGTCGAGGACCAAGAACTAGAGGCCGCGGCCGCTAGGCTGGCCCTCTACATAGTGGCGGCCTCCTCTAACGCCTACGCGTTGCGGAGGTACGCCGATGCGCAGAGCAAGGCCTTTACGTATAGGCTTAGGAGTACGCCGGGCATACAATCCTATGAGTGCAAAGCCGAGATAGCCTCCGATTTAGGCGTGGAGGTGGTCTTAACGAGAGACGTCGTGAAGGGCTCTGTGTTGGCCGTGACTAATCCTGTTGCCGTCAAGTGGACACATTACGTCAAATATGCCCCACAAGATCCCGATTGGTCCATGATAAATAGGCCAGTGGTAAAGGGCTGGGTGTTGTTGAAAATAGACGAATTGGAGAGGGTTTTGGAGGAGGCCTACGAGGAGAAGATCTTGAAGCTCGCGTCCAGGGACGACGTGGGGTATATAGCGAGCCTTCTGGGCAAAGTCGAGAGGGTGAACTCGCTTCTGGCGAGGCTGAGATCTTATAGACCGGTCACGGTTAGACCTAGCGCTTCTGGCGAGATGCCGCCTTGTATGGCTACAATAATAGAAACGCTTAAACGAGGGGAGAACCTACCCCACGTGGCCCGCTTCGCCATAGCGACTTATCTATTGAAGAGCGGATGGGATGTAGACCGCGTAGTTGATTTGTTTAGATCGTCCCCGGATTTCAACGAGAAGATAACGCGTTATCAAGTCATGCACATAGCCGGACAAGTCGGCGGTAGGAAGGAGTACTCCGTCCCCAACTGCGAGACCATGAACTCGTGGGGGCTCTGCCCCACTAATTTAGGATGCGGTATCAAGAACCCGTTGCAGTATGGACGTCGAAGAGATAGCGTCGCTGTTAAGGAGAATAGGGCTTGAGAGGATATTGGCGTTAGAGAAGGGGGATCCGCAGTACTCATCAGTATGCGCTGTGTGTAAAAACAGGGGGGAGAGGGAGGCTGCCAAGCTGGTCATGATGAACGCTTTGATCAGCTATAGATTGAGCGGCAAGGGCGAGGAACACTGGGAGTACTTCTCGAAGTACTTCTCTCGGAAAAGACGTGGTGATCTCTGCGCGGAGTTCCTCGATTATATAAAAAGCAGCCCATACTTAGCGTTGGGGAGGAGCGCCCGCGTCAAACGCGCTTTGAGCGTGTGCGGATACGAGCCCGATCTAGATAATCTACTCAAGACGTGGAAACACTTAATAATTATACTAAATACTAATTATGATGCAAAGACTATTGTTTTTACTATTAAAATGTTAAATTATGTTTATGTTTGTTGTAGAGGTGTCGACAGAGCACTTCCGAGCGAAATACCCATACCTGTGGACTACAGAGTGGCCAAGCTCACGTCTTGCTTGAAGCTAGTGGATTTATCTCCTGAGGAGGCTTTGAGGAGACACAAGGAGGTACAAAGAGTCTGGGATGAGGTGTCTCGAATCAGCGGCATACCCCCTCTCCATATAGATACGTTGCTCTGGCTGGCCGGGCGAGTTGTGTTGTACGGCGATAGGGCCTATGAGGTCCCCGAGGAGTTCCTAGAGCTTGTGAAGAGATTTTGCGGCGGCCAAAGATAGTTTTTCTATCTCCTTCAAGCTCCTTCTAGCCGGCACGTCCTTGACAAGGATCACTACGTCTTTATCTATTTTTACATACCCGGCGTCTGCCAAGCGTTTTAATAAATCCCGCGCCGTCTCTTCCCCAGCCCAGAACTGTAGCGCTCTATATGAGCGAAGGTATTTCGCCTTAGACCTACCGCCTCTGGCCGCCAGCTCTTCGAGCACGTACAACGCTATTTCGGACAAGAGCCTCCTCCTATCAGCAACGCTCATAGTAGCCCGAGGATAGATCTAACTCGATACAATCCTCGACAACTTCGCCTTGGAACAACGGCACGCCGGCAAGCACCGCGGCGGTTATTAACATGAGATCCACCGACTTGGACACCACGGCCGCGGGCGCATTGCCCTTAATGGCCGCATGCCAGAGGACATAAGGGCCGACCGTCGAGCCTCTCACGTAGGGCACAGCGAGTATCTTGCCGGATACCTTGACGCCGGAGATCTCCCCTGTCTCCGGGTTTAAATCGCCGAGAAAGGAAATAGGGCCTAGCCTCACTACGTCGGCGCGCACGCGCCCAGTTCCGCCTACCACCGGTCTAAGCGTAGGCATAGTCTATACACTTCATGGTCTCGCAGGGAATAGCCTTCACTCCGTGCAGTCTCGGTATATAGTACACCGACTTCATCGAGTCCGTGGCTATTACCCTATACTTCCTAGTATGCGGGGACACCACTAGGCACGAGCCGGCGAATACATAAACGTTATACTCCCTCAACCTATCTACTAACTCCTTGAGGAGGCCGTAGACGCCCGGCGATGTCGATATATATACGGGCCTTCTAGCTGGTCCTCTTTCCAATACAATTTTCGCTATTCTTAATAATGAATCTATATCTATATGAGGACAACCTATATATATTATATCAGGATTATCCATATCTTTTAGATAGCGAGAGAGGTCGCCCTCAGCTACGACGAGCTTGTCCTTGAACTCGGCCATGGCTAAGTAACGTTTCCAGTTAGGCGTAATCCCCTCCACGACTGCGGCCACGATAGAGGAATACGTAGAGAGTGCCGCTGCGAACTCCCTCTTGGCCTCCTCCTCGGGCAACTCCAACCCTGAGAAGAACGGAATGCCGGAGCCCAGAGTCTCGCCAACAAGAGCGCCCAACAAGCCGGCCTTAAGAGGATCGGCCTTGATCTTGACCGACACCAACGCCGTGGGCCTCCTGCCCTCGAGCGTGTACATCTCGGTCCTAGGCGCGAAGCCCGCTATGGCTGATAGTAGGGCCAAAGGGCCGGGGTTTTTGTCGGACCAAGCATCTCTGAAGGTGTTTATGTAGGTTATCGCGTTGGACTCAGCCCATGCGTGCATGGTGCCGGGCCTGACCCTCAAGAACTCGTACGGGGCGCAGGTGGATATGGGCGAAATGCCCATCCTCACGAACGCGTCTATGACTCTACGTTGCCCCGCCGCGAACTCGCGCGGGACCTCCAACACCGAGGATATATCCACGCCTGCTGGGTTTGACGTCGTGAAGACCTTGACCCTAGCGCCTGACGACGCCAGCGATTCTATGAACCTCACGCCGTATTCCCCCAACGTGAGATAGGACACGCCCGATATGTGGGCCGTCTCCACCTCGACCACCTCGCCGCCGGATACGGCGTCGGCGATCTTGCGGACCGCCTCGACGGCGTCTATCATGGTATCTTAGCCTTCTCGAACATACGGGGGTCTCTGTCCAAAGGCCTTGTGGCGTCAACGCCGACTTTATACGTGAGCCCCTCCTCGTTAAGCGCCATCGGGTCTAAGGTAGAGCCGCGGGCGTAGGGTATCACGAAGAGCCCCCTATCCGCCCTGAATCTAGTGGCTATAGCCCACTCCACGTCGCGCGGGTCGTCGGGGTCTATATCGTCGTCGACCACCACCACGTGCTTCAGGCTGGGATGTGCGGCGAACGCGGCAAGCGCGGCGTTCTTGGCATCCCCCTCGACGTTTTTCCTTATCGATATGACCGCGTGTAGCCAACCGAAACCGCCGGCCGTCAGCCTCACCTTGACCACCTTGGGCACCACGGACGAGACCGCGCGCCATATTTTGGCCTCCCTTTCGAACCCCATCAACAGCTGGTGCTCCCGACCAGCTGGAAGCAGGTAGTGGACTACTGGGCTATTCCTCAAGACGTATATGCGGCTTATCTCGACCACAGGTTGCTTCCTGACCAAATCGTACGTCCCCACGACGTCGACGTAGGGCCCCTCCTCTGCCAGTTGGTCCGTTATACACCCCTCCATGATAACTGAGGCGAGATAGGGCGCGGGGACTCCGTTCTCCAACTCCACGACCTTCAAACCGCCCATGAGCCTCGCCGCCACCTCCAGCTCGAAGACCCCGTAAGGCGGAGAGGACGCAGCGGCGAGCAACACCGCGGGGTGGACGCCCCACGCTATCGACACCGGCGTGCATCTGCCCAGTTCCCGCCACTTATTGTATATACTGTAGAGGTGGCGGGGCACTACCCTTATGACGGCCTTCCTATCGCCTATCGGAGTGAACCTGTGTATGGACGCGTTGTATACCCCCTCCGGCGACCTCGCCGCGATCACGGCCGACGTTATATAAGGCGCGGCCTCCTTCTCGTAATATTTAATTAAGGGCAACTCGCGGAGCGAGCCCAGAGGCCTATAGTCGTCGGTCCAGGAGCCGACGGGCTCTAGCTTGCCGGGGTTCTCCTCGGCGCCCAGAAGCGCCCTGTAGGCTTCCTCATCGCTCTTGGCCCCCAATAGGGCCAAGAGCTTTGGCCTATCATCGAGCAAGTTGCCGACGCCGTCTATGCCAGGCCCTACTTGTGCGAAGTACGGCGTATGTCTTCCCTCAGTCTCCTTGAGTATCCGCGCTATCCTGAAGCCTTCATAGGGCGGGTCGTAGCGTTTGAGGTCCGCTAGGCCTCCAACGTAATCAGCTAGGGACACTGGTTGTAAGACTCACTTATTAAAAGCCGTCGTCCGATAACCTTTAATAGTGATCCTTAAAGGAGGGGCATGTCGGAGGGAGAGGAGTGGAACTTCCCAGAGGATTGGGAGTATGCGGGAGGCGTGCCTGAGCGGACTCTAAAGGTGAAGGCCAAATGCCCTAAGTGCGGCCACACGTTCGAGGTCGATATAGGGGAGAGTTGGTACAACATGGGGTTCAGCATAGCGTGTCCCAAATGCGGCTATCAATTCCCGATAAACATGTACGGACAAATAGTGGGCGAGGTGAAGCCGCAAAGGAAGAAATAATACAGGTATAGTTTTCCAATATCTCAAAACCGCTAAAAGTGGTGATTTAGTATGTTCAGCTTAAGGATTCATGGAGCCTATAAAGAAGATCGAAGAGGGCTTGAAGGAGCTCTACGCCGCCAACGCGGGCAAGATAGAGCGCGAGCCCGACGTGGACATCTACGAGCAAGGCGAGAATTTGCTCATATTGGTGGATCTACCGGGCTTTAGAAAGGACTCGATAAAGGTGAAGCTCTTCGAGCACGCCGTGGAGATAACTGCTTTGCCCAATGCCGACATGCCCGGCCGCGCCGTGTTGAGGGAGAGGGCCTCCAACTTCCCGATACAAAGGCGCATAGAGTTGCCCTTCAGGTTGAGGGTGGACACAGCCAGGGCGATATACAAAGACGGCGTGCTCCAAATATCGGCCGCCAAGGCCGGAGAAGTCGGCACGGCCGAGCTCAAGATAGATTAGAGCTTGGCCCACCTAAACCCTATTAGGACGACTTCGTTGCTCGGTTTTAGCACAGTGGCTAAGGTGAACGTCTTTTTCACAGAGTGGGACAACCTGCCCCCTCTCGCTATATCTATAGCGCTTATGCCCCTGTCGGGCTCCAAGAACACGACCACCATCGGCGCGTGGTCTATGCCGGGCCCCTTCTCGTAGACCGAGAACAAGGCGCCAAATTTCAAGCCGGATTTAACGATATATCCCAGTTCTCTAAAATACTTATATATAGAATATATTTCATTGAAATTTTTAAGGTTCTCAGTACCTATTTTTTTGAGATCCTCCGCGTCGAGCTTCCGCGATTCGTCGTACACCTCTAACACGCCCTTTTCGACTAAGTAAAGCGCCTCGTATAAGGAGAGCACCAGAGGCGATTCTATTTTGTCCACCTCCTCTAGTTTGACCTTGTCCTTGAGCAAGAACTTGCCGTAGAAGCCGCTCTTGTAGAGCCTCCGCGCCTCCTCTACGTCCTGGACTAATACGGCCAGCCCTCTTAGAACGCCCTTCATTTAGCTTTTCTTCTGACGGTGACCACCGTGCCCTCCGCTATCCCCATGGACCTTAAGTCCTCGGGATTCGCCCAGATCTCGTTTTGGGGGACCTTCTCGTCCGGGACCACTCTGAACGTCCTCCTCTTCTCGCTCTCGGCCACCTCGGCCTCCTCCGATCCGAGCTCCTCGGCGATTGATTTGTTGATCTTCACAGTGTCCTTCTCGACGTCTTCGACGCCCTTTATGCGAAGTCTTCTTTCCCCTCTGCCGGATTTCTTCTCCTCCTTTTGTGGTTTCAAGAACGGGGGCACTAAGACTTTACGGCCCCTCTCCACCTCGCCCATGTCGTCACTGACTCGTGTTAATTTAAGGGTTTCTGAAAGGAACGCCGCCGAGCTCGGCCGAGATTTCGTCGAACGGCCTCCCCGTCCTCACCTCCCTCGCGAAATCCACGACCTTAGCCGCCTCGATCCTCACCTGCTTCCGCGAATCCCTATCCCTCACGGTCACCGTCCCGTCGATAGGCGTTTTCTCGTCTATGGTCACCGCTATGGGCGTCCCGATCTCGTCGCATCGAGCGTATCTGCTACCTATGGTCCCCTCGTCGTCGTATACGGCCGTGATGGCGGCTCGCCAGAGCCTTCTCGCCAAGTCCATGCCTATTTCCACGTATTCGCTACGTTTCACAATTGGGAGGACGCACGCCGTAATGGGCGCCACGTCGGGCGGCAATTTCAAGTACCTCCTATCGCCGTCGATCACCGCTGAGCTCTCGAGGACTACGTACAGTATTCTGTCCAGGCCGAACGAGGGCTCCACCACGTGCGGTATGAACTTCTCGACGTCAGTCTTTCTGACCTCGCGTTTTATGAAGACCATCTCGCGGGTTATCTCGAAGCCGTCGACCTCGACTCTTCCAACGCCCTTGGAAAACGCCTCCGCGACAACTTGTGAGTTCCTCTGTATTGCCTTGACGACATCGCCGATCTTATCGCCGTATTTTTCCCTGATCGCGCCGGGGTTCGGATACACCCTGACCTCCTCGACCTCCTTGGCCTCCTTAAGCCTCCTCTCCAGATACATCTCGTGACCGCTGTATTCCCCGTGTCTGGAGAGATCGTAATCGGTCCTGTATGCGTGGCCCGATACTTCGACCCAGCCGAACCTCTCCGTCAAGACCATCTGGTCGTACGACTTGGCCGAGTAGTGGGCTCTCTCGTGGGGGAGCTTGCCGAGGAACTTCTGCCTCTCCAGAGGGACTCCCAACTCCTTCATGAACTTAGCCGCGAGTGCCATGAAGAAGGCCATCCACTCGTTGGCGTATCCCCTTTCCACGACCTCCCTCGCCGTTAAGTACAACGGGTCTGTCTGGCCCTTGGCCACTAGGTCCTCGGGCACTATGGGCACCTCGAGGTTCTCCACCTCCGAGAAGTAGGGGCATTTGGGGTTCTGCGGGTCGAAGAACAGCTCTATCTCCATCTGGGAGAACTCCCTGAGCCTTATCAAGCCTTGTCTGGGCGAGATCTCGTTCCTCCCCACTCTGCCTATCTGCGCCACGCCGAACGGCACCTTTCTGCCCATGTAGTCGGCCAGCCTGGGGAACGCCACGAACATGCCTTGCGCGGTCTCCGGCCTGAGATAGCCGTATTCGTTGGCGTAAGGTCCAATGGTCGTCTTGAACAACAGATTGAATTTCTCGGACTTGCCGAGGGGGCCTCCGCACGCAGGGCACCTTATTCCGTACTTGGCGATTATCTCGTCTAGTTGTTCCCCGGAGAGGCCCTCTAAGCTCAGCCTTATGCCCTTCGGGGAGAGGGCCTCCTCTATTAAGTGGTCGGTGCGGAACCTCCTTCCGCATTTCTGGCACGCGACCACGTAATCCGTGAAGTGGTCGAGGTGGCCCGACGCCTTAAAGACCACTTCGGGCATAATTATAGGTGTCTCGACCTCTATTATGATGTCTTGATAGGGCAAGACGAACGTCTTGCGCCACTTCTCGATTATATTACGGCGGGTGAGGACGCCGAGAGGGCCGTAATCGTAGAACCCCCCGACGCCTCCATATATCTCGAAGGAAGGCCAGTAGAAACCCCTCCTGATAGCCACGTCAGCCACCAGCTCGCTCCTCTGCATGGGGGGCCGAGAACGCGTTATTAATTAATTTAAGGCCGCGTTGACGCCGCGTCGTGATCGCTGTGTGTAGGGAGGACGAGGTGAAAATGGTGGGGGCGCCCATGGAGGACACCCTCAGCTTTAAGCCGGGCACTAGGTTCGCGCCAGCTAAGATAAGACAAGTATTGCCCTATTTGGAATATAACACGGCTTTCGGCAACGTCTACAGCCCATGCGACGCGGGCGACGCAGATCTATTGAGGGGCGAGCCGGTTGAGAACTTGAGGCGTATAGAGGGCCTTTTAAGGCGCGTTGGACCGCCTTGGGTGATGATAGGCGGCGAGCACACAGCTACTTTGGCCGCCCTTAGGGCCTTGAGGCCTAGGACGTATATCCACATAGATGCCCACATGGACACAAGGGGCGAATGGCCGCCGGGCCAGAAGTTGTCCCATGCTACGTTTGTCAGAAACGCCGTCGAAGAGCTCGATATTTATGTAATATATATAGCAGTAAGGGCCTTCGACGACGAGGAGCTCAAGTACGCCAAATCGAGGGGCTTCTACGTCGTGGACGGAAATAGGGAAATATCCAGGGGACAGATCCTCGACGCCTTGTCCACGGCCAGCGGCACGACCTACGTCTCCTTAGATTTAGACGTGATGGACCCCTCGGAATTCCCGGCCGTCGGGACTCCGGAGGCCGGCGGGTTGAGCTTTAGGGATCTAGAGGGGATTTACATAGACGTATTGCTAAGCGTTAAGCCGGCCGCTGTGGACTTAATGGAGTATTCTCCTCCCTATGATCCCTCGGACATAGGAGCCGTCAAGGCCGTGAGGCTTATGTTAACCGCTGTCGGAATATTGCGTAAGCTCAGATCGCGGGGATCCTCTTGACCATCGGCGATCTGACCTTGAGGATTATCTTGTAGTTACAATAAGGACATCTTATTCCCGGTAATATCTCCATCTCGCTTCTCGAAAAAGTACGACCACATCTCATACACATGTATATCTTGCGTTCGCCGGACGCCTCAGTCGTCGGCTCGCCCAACGTCATCTCCTCGCCGCCCTCCTCGCTCATAGGCGCCGATACGGCCGGCCTTTATAAAACTACCTCTCAACGTATAGCTCTCTTATCCTCTCGACGCCGTCCACCTCGTCTATTACCTCTGACACAGCCCGCGGGACTAGCTCGCGCCAGCCCTCGTCGCCAGAGGCTATCATCTGCCTAATCCGCCGGCCAGACAAGATCTCCCTGTCGAAGAACGGATGTTCCATCGTCGGCACACCCGCATATCTCAACGCGGCCCTCACGTAGCCGTTATTCGAGTACGCTATCTCAAAACGAGGGCACCAGTGCTTCACGTAGGCGCCCCACAAGCTCGACCCCCCGTTCGTGTCGGGCACGCCGCACAAGGTGAAGCGTTTGCCGAACGTGCGCAAGAACATCTCAATCCTCTCCCCCAAAGTGAAGGGGTTGTCCCTAGTCACGCCCTTGTCGGCTGAGCCTATGATCACCAACACGTCGTCGTAACGCTCGGAGAGCCACTCGAGCACCTTGACGTGGCCCAAATGCAGAGGCTGAAATCTGCCTATGAACGCGGCCCTCACGTGATCGAGTTTCAGGCAGTTTTTAAATCAGGCAGTATGCCTCTTCGTCACGGATAGGCCGCGAGCTACTTCATCACGTCGGATTAAAATAAGGGGGTATAATTCCTTAGGCCTCCGCGCAAACCACACGTCTTCTCAACGCCTCGTCCACGACTTTCCTGATGCCGCGCCAATGCGATCCTTCCCAATACGCCGATCCGCAACTAGGACATCGCCAACACTTGCTCGAGCGTACTGGGTGTCCCATTATGCTCTCGACTTCGGGACAAGGCGCTTCGACGAGCCTCGCGTTGCATTTAGGACATCGCGTCTCCTTGAAAGGCTCTACTTCTAATATTCTCAGTAAGGCCGATATCCACTCCACGTGGTCGTCCGTCAACAACAACACAGCTGGCCCTTTACGTCTCTTGAATAGCTCTTTATCCCTAGTCACCAATAGACACCTAGTGGACGCCAGCTCCTCGTCCGACGCTAGGCTGTATCTCGCATCGACGCCTATTATCCTCAACCAACGCGCCAACCAGCCCAACATGGCGTCGACGGCCACGCAATTGGGCGGAGGTCCTCCCTTGTAGAGGCAGCTCACCACGTCGAGAACTTCGCCTTGACCTCGTCCCAAGGTAAAGGAGAGCCCGAGCCCCATTCGTGGACGTTAGATGGGCCCGGAAGCGCCGCTATTATCTCGTCCACGAGCTGCTCGGCCCTCCACCTCCTGGCCAGCTCCTTGGCCAGTCTGCTCTTCTCCAGCGATCCAGGCGTTAACACTACGTACTTCTCGGCTAGATGCTGTATGGACTTAGTCGGCGCAGCCACCACGCGCCTCACGCCGCCGTCGTCTCTGACCCCTACCGCTAGCTCTAACCTGACGTTTCTTACGTAGTTCTTAGAACCGTATATCATGAAGCTGCCCTTGGCCAAGTATTCCCCGGAGGGGGGCTGCTTGCTGACTTGCCTCCCCGGCACGTAGAAGACGTCAACGGCGTGTATGCCGGCCTTCCACGCCTTGCTGTACGAGGCGGCGAATCGCGCTATTTCGAGCAACGCCATTTCGTCGTCGGTGGGCTTGGCCACCACGGCGGAGGCGCCCGGCACGTCTGCGTGGAAGAACAAGTACTCGTCCCTCAAGTAGCGCCTAACCAGCGACTCATTCTGGGACGCGTCTCTGCCGCCCAACGCGGGCACCTCGCCTAAGGCCAAGAACCACCTGTACTTCTCGAACCAAGCCCGCTCGACGGTCCTCCTAGCTTGCTCCGCCGCCATCCTCTCGACTTCAATCCTCTTGTTCTCCAGATCTGCTAACTCCTCTTCGAGCTTCTTGAGGACCTCCTCGGCCCTATCCGCCTTTCTGGCATATTCCTTTGCCTCCTCGAACAACGCCTCTATTTGTTTACCCACTGGGCGGTTGAGCCTCAAGGAGAACCTCAATCCGGAATACTCCATGACGACTTCCTTATTGGACTTGTTTACGTTTACTATACGTATACTTGTCTTCACTTCTTTATCGCTCGAAAGGGCTTGTAGGACCTCCTCCAGCTCGTACTTGATCGAAAGCAGAGTCCTCGCTAAGGCGTACAGCCCCTCGCTCCTTTTCTTGTACTCGGCGATCTCCTCCCTCAGTTTATTTATGGACTGCTCGAGCCTTGCCCTCTTGGCCCTCAACTCGGCCGTCTTCTGCTCCACTGCCCTCCTGATCTCCAAGTCCCTGAAGTACCTGTCAAGGGCTTTCCAGAAGGCGTCGTACGCCTCCTCCCCGTCGGTTTTTATGGACAAGTACTTGATCGGCGTGACTGAGATGGGTTGTCCGCCGGAGAGGTAGACGGTTGGCTTGAGCTCGCCCCTTGTCACCTCCTCCACTAGTGCGTCTAGGGCCTTCAGGAGATCCTCGGCTGAGCTGCTCGAGGCTCTGGCCAGTACCTCCTCGGCGACTTCGGGCCCCAGTCCCAGCTCCCTCGACAGAGCCCTCTTAACGTCCGACGCCCTCTTCAGGACGTCCAAGGCCGCGTCCCTCCGGCCGAGCGGATCCACGTAGGGCATCGGAGGGGACACGTACGGCGCGCCAACTTTCAGTTCTCTATCTTTGCCCTTGTAGTAGTGATCTAGCCACACTACTTCGCCACCCCTCACGGCTATGAGGTTGAAGGGCTTCAGGAGCTCAGCGATGAGTTCCACTTCGCCGAACTTCAACACTAACAACTTGTCGAACCTGGGCACGACTACGTCGATAAGCCTCTCGTCTCTTATAAGGCCCCTTAAGGTCTCGGCCCCTCGATAGTCGCGCTCGCCGACTATGCCCGTCAAGGACGCTCTGACGTCGTTGATTACTAAGTATTGACCTCCCGAGAACTTGAACAAATACCCAGAGGGTGTCGTGTATATGTTCTCGACTCGCCTCCCTACTAAGCTCTTTATCTCCCTGGCCGAGGCCAGTATGTCGACGACGGTGAGCGAGGTCTTCACTGGACGAGCCTTACGCCGTGTTTTTCAAGTATCTCCCTCATCAGAAGAGCGTCTTGATCCAAGAGGGGTGATTCGCAGATCAGAGTTATCGACATATCCCTTTTGGCCAACTCCTCGGCCAGGGGCTCAAACGGCGGCATGTTCATGGATATGGGTTCGTGCTCGTCTACGTACTTTCCGTTCCTGTACTTAACCGACGTGAAGTGCGTGTGCATGTGCTCATCGCCGAAGGCCGTGCGCCAGAGGTCGAGCACGCTCCCGTAATCTATAACTCCGTTGTTCCTGGCGAATAGATGTCCCCAATCCACGACAGGCCTAACCCTCCTCAGCTCCTTGGCGAGCGCGAACGCCTCCTCGACGCTACCGAATTGGTTGTTCCTGGCAGTTATCTCCACGCCTACGACCACGTCGTCGATGCCCTCCTTCGACATCTTGTCGATCAACTCCCCTAGCCTTGTCTTGACGGCGTCGTAGCACCTATCGGGCCCCAGCTTGCCGTAATACGCTGCGTGGACCACCACGATCCAAGCCCCCATCCTATGGGCCCTATCCACGGAGTCCCACAACCTCTTCATGGAAGCATCGGCCTTCTCGTCCGAGCACAAGTTTATGAAATACGGGGCATGGACGGACAGCTTAACGCCGAGGTCCTTCGCGACGGCGCCGACCTTTTCCGCAATGTCGGGCCCCATCCTCACGCCTTGGACGAACTCGACCTCCATGGCGTTGAGGCCCAGCTCCTTGACGGCCCTAACGCCGTCGAGCGTGTCCTTGGCCTTTTTGACGTATTTAGGTATCCCCGCGGGCCCCAGCCAAACTCTAGCCACGTGGGGTTGATGTCTATTTTAAAAATGTGGTTAAGGCTTGGCCGTGAGGAGGGCGCCGGCCTTTGACGAATCGCTCGGCCTGGAGTGGTACGTGACGGACACGCCGCCATGCGGCGGCCGTATTAAGGAAAGGCCCGAGGACTTTGTCGTAGAGGAGGTGCTGGAGGGAGGCGCAGTGGTCTCGACGTCGGGCTTCGGCGGGATACAGCAGAGGCCTGGGCCTTGGCTATGGGTCCACGTGGTGAAACGCGACTTGGACACGTTGAAATTGATAGAAACGCTCAGGAGGTCGTTAGGGCTGAGGAGATCCGATATAGGCATAGGGGGTATAAAAGACGCGAGGGCCGTGACGTCCCAGATAATCTCGCTCCTAGGGGTAAACGTAGAGGATTTGCCGAAGATACAAGGAGTCGACTTCAAGGGAGCTTGGCGTATGGACTCGCCGATATCGCCGTCTAGGATAGAGGGGAATAAGTTCACCGTAGTTATAAGGGATATAGACGCGGATTGTGCCGCCGAAGCGCTACGGGCTCTAGCGGAGACGCCTCTGCCAAACTATTACGGCTATCAGAGATTCGGCACAATTAGGCCCGTCTCTCATCTGTTGGGCAAGGCGCTCGTGAAGAGGGACGCCGAGGAGTTCTTGAAGGCGATGTTCTGCGAGATATTCGACGCCGAGTCCCCCGCGGCCAAGGAGGCGAGGGAGCTGGCTTGTAGAGGCGATTATCCCAAGGCCCTGTCCAAAATGCCCAAGTCCATGGTCGAGGAGAGGAGCCTCTTGAAGGCCTTGGCCTCGGGGCGAGACCGGTGGAACGCGATTATGGCCATACCGCGCGACGTCCTCAAGATATACGTCGAGGCGTATCAATCCTATTTGTTCAACAAGATGTTGAGCCTTAGGCTCGAGGAGGGCCCTCTAGGAATCGCCGATGATGACCTAGTGCTCGTGAACGGCTATCCGGTCCCTGCAACGCATGCCAAGGACGAGGCGCCAGTCTTGCCGGTGCCCGGCGCCGGCCTAATAGTGCCCGAGAGCCGCGCAAGGCGATATCTCGTGAGGGTCCTCAGAGAGGAGGGCTTAGAGTTAAAGGACTTCGCGTTGGCCAAGATAGGAGCCTCGGGCTCCTATAGGCGTATCTTCATCTCGCCTATATGGGAGTCCAAGGAGCTGGGCGCCAGGACGGCGAGGCTCTCCTTCAGGATGCCGAGGGGCAGCTACGCCACGATAGTGCTCAGAGAGATAATAAAGCCCGAGAGGCCCCATCTCCACGGGTTCTAGCCCCAGCAAGAGATATATTCCGAGAGGTTCCTCACTATCGTGATAGTAGTGTCGGGGCCTGACGCCGTGCCCGAGATAAACAGGAAGGACGCCTTGTTGTTGTTAGCAGTCCACAGCTACATCCCAGCCCCCTCTAACCCGCGCCCGGAGATCATCGAGGCGGTTTTGGAGAAGCTCCAAGGGCGAGATGTTACGATAACCTTCTCTATGCCTAAGAGCTATTTTGAAAAAGCTGTCAAAATATTGGGTCTAGAAAAACTTGCGGCTAAGTATAAGGCCAAAATAATACAAGTTCAAGGAAATGCCAAGGAGAAGATAGAACTACAATCGCCGACGGGGCGAAGAGTGCAGGTTAAAGTGCTCCAACAAGCCCTCGACGATTCCCTCATGAAGATAGCTCTGGCCATGCCGGTGAGTCACTCCCAAGTGATCGTGTACTTGACTATGCCCACGGCCGCGTTAAACGTCGTCGACCCCAAGGACTCCCAGAACCTCTACGAAGGGTTTAGGCCGCTCTATAAGCATATAGCGGACATATACAAGATGGAGAGGAACGTAGTCTGCTTAATAGACGGCAAGTTCGTAGTCGAGGGGGATGGCCCCGTCAAGGGCTTCCAGAGGTACTGGGGGCTCACGATCTTCGGCGACAACTGCGGCGAGGTCGATTACGCGACGGCCTGGGGCCTTGGCGTGCCGCCGTTCGATTTGGGGTACCTCTATTTCTATTTCGACGGCAAGGAGCCGTCCTTGGAGATCCCTAAAATGCTCGCGGAGAACAGGACCAAGATAAAGCTCTCGTCGAACGTGGGAATTCAACTATCGTGGAAGCGCCAGATCTAGCGCCGGCCCGCGGACTACACAACTATAGAAGCCAGGTTAGCTATACTAGGCCATCTAAGCGCCGCCTCCATGGCGACGGGCCCTCTGATCTCTGTCCCCTTGGGGTCGCCCTCTGGCGTCAACAAGACCACGGCGTTGTCCTCGAAGGCGACCCACGTCCCGTCAGGCCTTCTAAAGGGCCTACGTTGTCTTATCACCACGGCTCTGAAGATTTGTTTCCTCAGCTCAGGCTTGCCCTCCTTGACCACGACCACCACCATGTCGCCAACCCCGGCGCCTTTGACCCTCCTATGAGTCCCCTTGGAGATGTGGCCAACGACGCCTATGACCCTCACCAGCTTAGCTCCCGAATTGTCGGCTACTGGGACTATGCTGTTGAGGAAGACGCCCGGCGTGACGTGGAAGCGGTAGCTCACTCCTACCTGCCTTTTGCCGCCGCGCTTCGCCATGAAAGCCTCGAACTGTGAAACTTTTAATCTTTATGGGTCAGTGATCGCGGTGATGCGACGCGTTGGTGTATGAGCGATGATATACGACGGACGGGCTGAGATCCCCAACGCGATAAGGCTTTAATATAGCGGCGCTCCTTGCGCCATGCCCGAATCGCGCGTCAAGGACCTTTCTTTGGCGAGCCGAGGCGAGGAACAACTCTATTGGGCTGAGAGGAACATGCCGGTGTTGATGGAGATAAGGAGGAGGTTCGAGAAGGAGAGGCCCTTGTCGGGCCAAGTTGTCGCGGCATGTCTACACGTGACGAAGGAGACGGGCGTCTTGGTGCGGACCCTCGCGGCGGGCGGGGCGCAAGTCGTCCTCATACCCTCGAATCCCCTCTCGACTCAAGACGAGGTAGCTGCCGCGTTGGCCCAAGAAGGGATCCACGTCTACGCGTGGCGCGGCATGAGCGAACGGGAATACTACAACGCGATAGGCTTCGCCTTGTCCTTCAACCCCACGATCACCCTCGACGACGGGGCTGACTTGACGGCGACTATACACAAGATAGGACACGGCGTAAAGGACCAGACCGTGGAGTACGTTTACGAGACGGCGGGCTCCATCGAAGGGGGGAGGCTTATATCGGGCCTTAGAGGCGGCACCGAGGAGACCACAACTGGCGTGATTAGGCTGAGGGCCCTCCACAAGGAGGGCAAGCTCCTATATCCCATAATAGCCGTCAACGAGTCCTACACGAAGTACCTCTTCGACAACCGCTACGGCACGGGGCAGTCCACCTGGGACGGCATAATGAGGGCCACCAACGCGCTCATAGCGGGCAAGGTGGTGGTCGTGGCCGGCTACGGCTGGGTCGGTAGAGGCATAGCGGCTAGGGCCAAGGGCTTGGGCGCCAGGAGGGTGATAGTTACTGAGGTTAACCCCATAAGGGCCCTCGAGGCGGTCTTCGACGGCTTTGAGGTCATGCCCATGTCGGAGGCGGCCGAAATAGGCGATATATTCATCACGGCGACCGGCGATGTACGCGTGGTGAACCTCGGCCATATCCTCAAGATGAAGGACGGGGCCATCTTAGCCAACGCGGGGCACTTCAACGTGGAGATAGACGTTGAGGGCCTCGAGAGGATCGCCAAGACCAAGAGGAGGATAAGGCCGTATTTGGACGAGTACGAGTTGCCCAACGGCAAACGCGTCTACTTAATAGGAGAGGGGAGGCTCGTCAACCTAGTAGCGGCTGAGGGCCACCCATCGGAGGTCATGGACATGTCGTTCGCCAACCAAGCACTCGCCGTCGAGTACTTGGTCAAGAACAAGCTGGCAGTGGGCGTGTACAAACTGCCGGATCAACTAGACGAGGAGGTGGCTAGGTTGAAGCTCATCGCCATGGGCGTGAGGATAGACGAGCTGACCGAGGAGCAGAGAAGATATATATCCAGCTGGGAATTAGGGACCTAAATGAGCGGACCTCAGAGCTGATCGTTGACGAGACTGACCTGCTGCGAACACCTCCTTAAGATCTCCTTGTAAAAAGCGCTGAGGCGCCTCACCTCTCTGATCCTCGCTCTGAGAACGACGAGATCCGAGGGCGACACGCCGCCGGAGCGCAACTCCGCGTAGAGGCCTCTGAGCTTGCCCAGCTCCGCCTTGTAGAGTTCCAACAAGGATCTAGCCTTGCGGCACTCTAGCTCCTCGAGCTTGTCGTCATCGACCCTTACGCCGAGGATCCTCTCCACGGCTCGACCCCCCTCGTCGTGGAGCAAGCTCATCACCCTCTCGACGTCTATGCCGCCGAGCCATTTGCCGTACTTGGCTATTATCAGCTCTAGCTCCATGGAGCAGCCTTAGCGAGGATGGACCTTCCGACGTATTCCTCCTCCACAACCTCCGCCCTCTCGTCGACCGGCTCGAAGACCTCCTCCGCTTCCTCTATTTGATCATCGGCCAGCTCTACGTCATCGACGAGCGCGTATCTGCTCCTGTGCTCCGCCCTAGCCACGGGCACGTTGGCGAGCCTCGCGGCCTCCTTAGCGGCGTCCAAACCGGACTCTAAATATATCAAGGCTATTGCCTTGATCCTCTCTATTGGCGACAACTCCGCGAGTTTGTTCAGCCGAGCCGCGATCCTGAGCTTCGCCTCCACGGATCCTCGGAGGGGCTCTAATATAAGCGGAATGTTTAAAGAATTGGAGCGGGGTTGACGAAAAGTGATGAATACGTCGAGAGGCCTCGGTGGCCGGCTATCGCCGCACTGATAAAAATATGGCCGAAATCGAACTCGTGGAGATCAAGAACTTAGTCTCAGACATGGGCGTCAGAATAGCGTACCGAGTAGTTACTGGGATAAACAACAAGGATAGGCCCAAAGAGGTGGACGAGCTCATCAGATCGGTCGAGGAGGAGGTCCGTCGCAAATACAAACTTGAGGAGTTGAAAGAGAACCCCATCATAAGGATATACAGGGACTTCTACTGGAGGATGGGTATAGATCCCACTAAACAACGCCCAGCCCAAGAGGCTTTATTGCGCAGAGTCCTCAGAGGGGAGGACTTGCCGAGGATAAACCCGGCCGTGGATATCGGCAATGCGGCCTCGATGAAGTACCTAGTCCCCGTGGGGCTCTACGACGTGGACAAGATAGGCGGCGGCGTGCTCGAGCTGAGGTGGTCCAAGGGAGAGCTCTTCCAGCCCATAGGGGGGAGGCCGTTCGCGGTCAACGGACAGATAGTCTTGGCCAAGGGCGACACTATAATCCACGTATACCCCTATAGGGACAGCGAGCTCACTAAAGTCGACGAGGGGACGAAGAACGTGTTGATAGTGGTGGCCGGTCTGAGGGGCCTAAACGACGAAATCTTGGTGGAATGCGCTGAGTTCATATCTTCTGCCTACGATAAAATACTAGGGGGGAGATCGGGCGAGGTCAAGCTCGCCTAACTCTCTCTAAGAACATATCGACGATCTCCTTAATGGAGGGGCCTTCTATTATCTTCAACTCCCACTTGACTCTCGCTACTGGCTTCGTTATCCTTATGGCCTCCTCTATCCTCGCGGGCGTGCCCACGATCACCACGTCCACATCGGCCTCGGCTATGGTCCTCTCTAAGTCCCTCTTCTGCTCGTCGGTGTATCCCAGACTGGGCAACACGGGCCCTATGTGGCTATATCTGGCGTAGAGCTCTTTTATAGCCCCCACCGCATACGGCCTGGGATCGACGACTTGTGCGCCGTATTTACGCGCCGCGATGTAGCCCGCCCCGTAGGGAAGGCCTCCGTGGGTGACCGTCGGCGCGTCCTCTATCACGAGAGCTCTTTTGCCCTTCACGGACTCGGGCTTGTCGATTACCACTTCTAGATCGGCCTTAGCCACAAGGGCCTTGGGGTTGTTACGCCTCACGTTGCTCTCGACCGCCTTCACCTTGTCGGGCTCGGCATCGCTGACCTTAGTTATTATCACGACGTCGGCTATCCTCAAGTTGACCTCGCCCGGGAAGGACCCCACCTCGTGGCCGGGCCTCCTCGCGTCGGTCACTACAATCGTGAAGTCTGGCCTGAAGAACGGGAAGTCGTTGTTGCCTCCATCCCATAACACCACATCGCCGAGCTCTTCGGCCCTCCTTAAGACCTTTCCGTAATCCACGCCGGCCAATACGGGCACCCCCATATCGACGTACTGCTCGTACTCCTCTCTTTCCTCAAAGGTTATCTTGGCCAAATCCTCCTTGCTCGTATACACCTCAACAGCGCTGGCGGCCAGATCCCTGTAAGGCATGGGATGCCTCACGACGGCCACTTTAAGCCCTCTGGCAGATAGCTCTCTGACGAGAGCTCTGCTGACCGTCGATTTGCCGGCCCCCGTCCTGGTGGCCAAGACCGCCAAGACGGGCCTTATGGAGTTGAGGTACGTGTCGTTGGGCCCCATCACGCGGAAGGAGGCCCCGGCGCTCAAGGCCGAGGAGATTATGTGCCCCACGTCTTCGTAGAGCAGATCGCTGTAGGCCAACACCACCTCGTCGACGCGTAACTTCCTTATGAGCTCAGACAACTCGCCGTAGTCCTTCCAAGCGTATATAGGGATCCCGTCCGGGTAGAGATCGCCGGCGAGCTCCGGCGGATATCGTCGGTTGGGTATGGGTATTTGAGTCATTAGGAAGGCCACTACTCTGTACTCCTCGTTGTTTCTGAAGAATGTGTTGAACACGTGGAAGTCCCTGCCGGCCGCCCCTATTATCGCAACTCTTCGCATATTATATAGACTACAAGAGTTTATATAGATTCCAATGTTATAAACGGCGAACGACGCGCTTGAGTGTTGGTGTTGTCGGATATACACATAGGCTCTCCGAGATCCCGCATAGACGAGCTCAGGAGATGTCTCGCAGGCGTGGAGGCCGACGTGTTGGCCATAGCCGGCGATCTATTCGACGACGAGCACAGACGCGTGGGCAAAGAGGAGGCGGCAAGCCTCTTTAAGAGGTTGTTAAAGGTATTAGGCGCTAGGCCCAAGCTCCTGATAGCCTCTTTGAGCTCCTCGTCACATGACCCCTTGTTAGGCCATTTCGCAGAAGTCGTGGAAGGCGTCGAGGTCCTCGCGTGCAACTGCCCTATAAGCTTCACGTACAGGGGGGAGAAGATCGTAATAGCCCACGGCGATGTGGCTATCGGCGACGGCTTTTTGGCATACCTCCTAGATAGGCTTAAGCCGGGCGCCGTGGGGAGGCTGGCCAGGAGGAAGCTGGGGCTGCCTAGCGATACGTGGCTCATATATGGCCACAGCCATGTGCCGTATCTGGATACGCGCGAGCGGTTGTTGAACCCTGGAGCTTGGAAGGTGTACGGAGTCAGGAGGATCAGAGGGATGGTCTACGAGATGCCCTCAGCCAAGCCTTTCTGCGAGCCAAGCCCTTAGTGAGTCTAAAGCCTCGGGGAGCGGGCCCAGCTTATCCGCGCGCCCTTCCTTGCGCTCGAGGGCCAAGCAACGCCTCCAGTCGAGGACGTATCTCCTATTCGCTTGGGCCTCTTTTCTTATGTTTTCGGCGCTCGGCTCTTCGGGATCCAGCACGACGCCATGCCCCGCGTAGGCCAACGCGTAGGAGTACTTTAAATAAACGGGCGCTCCCCTAGCCCTGGCCAAGGCCTTGGCTAAGGTGGCGGCTCTACAAGTGGGCAAATTAAGCACTTGAACCGCATATCCCCACTTGGCTATCGCCAAGGCGAGGCCTAGCCACCTCTCGGCCTCGCTCGGCGGAGGGGGGATCAAGGTCACGTATTTAGCCCCGTTCCTCACGACTATGTCTAAAAGCCCGTACTCGATGTCCACGAAGGTTTAGATAGGGTTTATGAAAGTGATGAAATTGGTCTTGCCGGAGAGGTGACGAGGGGAACGAATTCTGATGCCTGAGATACAGGATGGCGTAAAAGTTTCATTCAACTGTACTGCAAACATTTTAAATACTAGAAGTTATATATGAGGATCGAGGGATGTCATGGCCGTTAAGGTCATCAAGACGTCCGGCGCCCGGGAGGACTTCTCAGAGGAGAAGCTACGCGCATCGTTGGCCAAGGCAGCGGGCGAGGTAGGCGTGAGCGTAAACGGGGAGGTCAAGATAAGGCCCGAGCGCGATCTAACATCGGCGGAGCTGTCGGATTTGGTAGAGCTGGAGCTCTTGCGTTTAGCCATAGACAAGCCCGAGATGGCCGAGGTGGCCAAGTCGCACCTCCTCGGCAAGATATACAAGGAGGCCTTCGGCAAGGACTTCTTGAAGGACAAATCGGGGTATCGCGAGAGGGCGGTCTCGAGGTTCAAGTCGTTGGCCGAGGCGGGCTTGCTCAAGCCCGAGTCCTACCAGCTCTTGGCCGAGTTCGAGCCCAGAGCCGACTTCGACAAGTCGTTGAGCTACAACGCGCTTAGGCTTTTCACCAACGGCAACTACGCCCTACGCGATAGCTCCTTCAAGCTGGCGGAGACTCCCTCGATGGCGGCTTGGCGCGTGGCCACCGCCGTGGCCAGGGACGCGGAGCGGGCGAAGCTGTACTACGACTACATTACCCAGTTGAGGATAGTCCCCGCCTCGCCTTTCTGGTTCAACGCCTGGACCAAGAAGGAGATGTTCGCCTCCTGCTTCACCTTGGAGGTGGAGGACTGCCTCTCCTCCTTGACCCACCCCGGGCGTTATTGCATATACGACGCGTTGGCCTACTCGGGCATAATACAACAACTGGGAGGAGGGGTGGGCTACGACTTCTCTCTGCTGAGGCCCGAGGGCGACGTGGTGAGGGGCAGCGTTGGCGTGGCCTCTGGCCCAGTGAGCTTCATGAAGCTCTTCGACGCCAACGTCGAGGTGATAAAACAAGGCGGGAAGCGCAGAGGCGCCCAGATGGGCACTCTACACGTCTGGCACCCAGACATACGCAAATTCGTCAAGGCCAAGACCGGCGAGCTCAAGGACGCGCACCTCCAGAACTTCAACATCTCGGTCTTCGTGGAGGACTCCTTCATGGAGAAGGCCTTGGGGATCGACCCGGATCCAAAGTACGAGCTGATAAACCCGAGGATATTCGCCGAGAGGACGGGCTCGAGGCCCGTGGAGCTCGTGGACGTCCACAAGGAGGGCGGGATACCCAAGGAGGCCGTGTGGGGCGCGGCGGACGCGAGGGAGCTCTTCGCGGAGATAGCCCGCGGCGCTTGGGACTCGGGCGATCCGGGCCTCGTGTTCAAGTCCAACTTGAACGCCTCGAACCCGTTGTTGGGGGCTGAGCTGGAGGTCTCCGGCTATAGGTTCAAGTACGTGTGGCGCTCCGTCAACCCCTGCGCCGAGACTGTGCAGAACCCCTTCGAGGTGTGCAACTTGACCCACATCAACCTGGCTAAATTCGTTAAGGACGGTTGTAATAACAAAGATAAGCTGTCTTGTATAGACTGGGAAGGGCTGGCGCAGGCGGCGAGGGTTGGCACCCGCTTCCTAGACGACGCCTTGGAGAGGAGCAGGACGGGCATAGGCGTAGTGGACGAGATGAACCTAGCGACTAGGAAGAACGGGCTGGGGATCATGGGCTTCGCCGAGCTCCTCATAAAGCTGGGCGTGCCCTACGCCTCTTGGGAGGCCGTGGAGCTGATAAACCGTATAATGGGCTGGATATACGTCAACGCGTTGGAGGAGTCGGCCGAGCTGGCCAGAGAGAGGGGCCCCTTCAAGTTCTTCGAGAAGTCCATATACGCGAAGGGGGAGATACCCGTCTTGAAGTACCAGGACTTCGTGTGGTCCCGCTGGGAGCGCATAAAGCGGGCGTACCCGCGCGAGCTCCAAGAGGCGGGCGACCGCCTGCGCGAAATCACCATGCGCACTAGGGAGTGGCTGAGGCCGCATCTCGAGGAGCTGAAGGAGAAGGTGAAGGGAGGCGTGAGGAACTCGGTGGTATTATCAATTGCGCCGACTGGCAGGACGAGCATATTGGCGGGCACCACCAGCGGGATAGAGCCCGTGTTCGCCTTGGCCTTCTTGCGCAACGTGACCGTGGGCACCCTCGTGGAGTACTACGAGCCGGGCATAGAGCTCTTGAAGGCGCGCGGGCTGTGGACGCCCGAGGTGAGGAAGGCCGTGGAGGAGACGGGCATGCTCAGGAACGCCCCGGTGCCCGAGGAGGTCAAACGCCTCTTGGCCACTGCCATGGAGATAGGCTGGCTTTGGCACCTGCTCATGCAGGCGTCCGCCCAACAGTGGGTGGACCAAGGCATATCCAAGACCATAAACATGCCGGCCAACGCGCCTGAGGAGGACGTCTACTGGGCCTTCGCCCTCGCTTGGGCCCTGGGCGTTAAGGGGATAACGGTGTACCGCGATAAGTCCAAGTCGGTGCAAGTCATATACACGGGCTTGAAGGAGCAACCGAAGGTCAAGTTGGCCGAGACGAAGATAGTGGTGAGGCCCATATCGCTCGAGACGGCCATAGACGAAGCCGCCGAGGAGGTCAAGCTGAAGGCGTTGGAGGAGGGCAAGGATCCCTACTGCAAGACCGGCGAATGTAGCTGAAGGCTTCAAATACGACCGCGCCCAGTCTTTCATGTTCGATATAATCGTAAAGGCCGTCAGAGTGGGCCTAATGGCGCTCCTCGCCTCGGTGTTGTACTCGGTGTTTTATTTATGGTTTTATGGAATATTTGATGTTAGAATTATATTAATTGGTATATATACAATGACATTAATATCTATTATCCCATATATATTCATTAATATAATTTATAATATCAAGAACAGACACGACGGCAGGTGGGTGATATACGTGGCTTTGTCCATATCGCTGTTCCTCACGGTGGCCATGGCCTTCGCGAGGCTGTTGTCCCTGGACGGCTACATATCGCCGATATCCGTCCCGCAGCTGCGCTACGACGGAACTCTGGCCTTGTCCTTGGCCTTGTTGGGCCTCGCGACGTTGCTTTATTTGGGCTCGGTGGTGCCCGACGCCGAGAAGATAGCGGGCAAATTCCTCTTGGCCTTGAGGGAGCGGCGCCCCGACGACGAGGGGTACGAGATAGAGATAGTTTAGGTTTTTAATCGACAGCGATTATGGACCAGTGGACTACATGGAGCTAGTGAGGTATCTCGAGTCGCAGGAGCTCTACAAGCTAGTGGAGGTAGTGAAGTACCAACACGGCAGACGCTATATATTCAAGACGTCTATCAGAGACGGAGAGATGTATATACATCTAGTCTTCTATAAAGATAAAGCGTATTTAGAGCTATGGCCGCAGAGCTTCGCCATACCTCTAGCCGTCTACGACCTCGGAGAACACGTCGTGTTTACGCCGTTGGCTATAATCAACATACTCCGCAAGACGTAGCTTATAAGGTGGCCCTTAACGTTGTCTTATGTCCTGGAGCGTCCTGGAAGCCCTCAGGAACAACCCGTCCTTAGTCAAGAGGACTCTGGAAGCGCGCCGCATGGACGCGTCGTTGGTTGATAAGTTCTTGGAAGTGGACGCCAAGTGGAGGGAGCTCAAGAGGGAGATCGACGAGCTCAGACACCAACACAACTTGTTGTCCAAGGAGGCCTCCAAGGCGGGGCCCGAGGAGAGGAAAGCGTTAGTGGAGAAGGCGCGGGAGTTGATCGAGAAGTTGAAGGGGCTGGAGGAGCGGCTCAAAGAAGCCGAGGCGGAGCGCGAGCGCCTCTTGTTCTCGTTCCCTAACTTGGTCCACGAGAGCGTCCCCGTATGCCCCGAGGGCGTCGACGCAGTCCCCGTGAGGTATTGGGGGACCATAAAAGTGGCGCGGGAGGATCTCGAGAAAGTGCTCAAGATGGACCCCCGGCCCAATTACGAGGTCGTTGAAAGGCCCCCGGTCGGCCACGCCGATGAGGCCGAGAACGTCTTGAAGATGGCGGACACGCTAAAGGCGGGCGAGGTGGCGGGGAGCCGTTTCTACTACCTATTCGACGACTTAGTGTGGCTGGACTTCGCGTTGGCTATGTACGCCATGGATTTCCTCACGCAGAAGGGGTTTAGGCTAATGGTGCCGCCCTACATGCTGAAGTACGACATAATACGGCGCGTGATAGACCTAGATACCTTCAAGGACGCGATATACAAGATCGAGAACGAGGACCTCTACCTAATAGCCACCGCCGAGCACGGCATAGCGGCTTATCTGTACGGCCGCGATCTGCTCGAGGAGGATCTGCCCCAGCTCTACGTCGGGTGGTCTCCTTGTTTCAGGAGGGAGGCCGGGGCCGGCAACAGGGACATAAAGGGCATTTTCAGAGTCCACGTATTCCACAAAGTGGAGCAGTTCGTGTTCTCCCTGCCCGAGGACTCGTGGAAATGGCATGAGGAAATTACGAAGAATACCGAGGAGCTCATCAAGGGGCTGGGATTGCCCTATAGGGTCGTCAATATCTGCGCGCACGACTTGGGCGCGCCCGCGGCTAAGAAATACGACGTAGAGGTTTGGTATCCTGCACAGGGTATGTACAGGGAGTTAGCCAGCTGTTCCAACGTGACGGATTGGCAGTCCTTTAGGCTGGGGATTAGAGTGACTAGGAAGGGCATGAGGAGGGAGTTCGTCCATACGCTCAACTGCACCGGCTTGGCGACCACTAGGACGATCACCGCAATACTAGAAAATTTCCAGAAAGAGGACGGAGCGGTCGAGGTCCCCAAGGTCTTGAGGAAATACCTAGAGCCGATACCTCTAGCTCCTAAAGACTACATATTGCCGAAGGGCGCCAAGCGGTAGCGCCGACGGCGAAAAAAGCTTAAAAATACGGTGAGTAATTCCAGATAGGCGGGGGTGCCCGAGCTAGGTCAAAGGGGCAGGGCTCAAGACCCTGTGGCGTAGGCCTGCGTGGGAGGGAGTAGAACCCCACGAATTCAAATCCCACCCCCCGCACCATTTCCTAGCCTTTAACACAAAGGCGGATACTAGTCGAGATAGACCGCGGCGTGCACGACCAGCAACAACGTGGGGAAAAAGTTAAATACGCACGGCACGGCTGAAACGGCCGGGGTGGCCGAGCGGCCCAAGGCGCGGGCCTGGAGAGTCCGTCCCCGCGAGGGGGCGTGGGAGGGAGTAGAACCCCACGAATTCAAATCCCACCCCCGGCGCCACGGGCTTAATTATAGCGTGCGTAACGCCATCAGTTGGTTTAGCCCAAAGGTCTTTAAAACGCTCTAGGGAGGTTGCGACTTCCCCCATCGGCAAAGCCGTCGAGGCGCCGCGCGGCTCGGCCGGCTTAGAATCGCCGTCGCGTACGGCATAATAGGCGTCTATGCATACATCCCCTCGTCTCGGCTTTACCGGCTCCGTCGCTACGGGTAAACCGCGGCGGCCATGTCGTCGGCGATTTGGATCGAAAGGCCTGTTTATTCGGAGAAAAAGATTTAAGGCGATTTATTGAGCCGAACAGGGCCGGTAGTCTAGCGGAAGGATGCCCAGGCGCCCCGGGCCCGATAGGGCCTAGGGGCCGCAGATGCTTGGCGAGGCGCCCGCGGCAACCGCAGAGCGCGGGAGATCCCGGGTTCGAATCCCGGCCGGTCCACCTTTCCTCTATTCACCGCCCCGCAGTCGTCAGCGCGGCCTCTCGACTATAAGACCGCGCCCTGCCCTCCTCGGCGGGCGACGTGGCCGCCTGCGCGGGGCAGTACTCAAGCCGATGGGACGGAGGCCTCCTGCGCTCGGCTACCGGCTCCGATTCCGAAAGGCGATGCCTCAGCCGCTCAGCCAACAACGACGTTTAATCGCGGGAGGCCAGCACTTAGGCCGAGGATTGGGAGAAGGGTAGCCCGGCCGGGATTCGAACCCGGGCCACGGGGTCCAAAGCCCCGCATCCCTAGCCGGGCCGCCATCGCCGTGGCCCGTTGGCCGCTAGACGACCGGGCTCGGCAGAATCCAAATTGGCGTTTTATAAGGTTTTCCGCCGACCTAACAAGCCGCCATAGCAGAACGCTCGGACGCCGTAGGCGCCCGCCCTTGCTCGTAGAACCGCCCAACTAATGGAGCGATTCACAACGTCTGTGCGCCACGACGGCGAGTCTGAACTCGACAGCTAGCACGGGCCTATGCGACAGATGCGGGCGGCAGCGAACGGGGCTGGCTCGAAAAACGCAACAAAGCGAGCAATAGCACGTCACAGTCCGACAGATCAACAACGCCGCCGCCGGGATTTGAACCCGGGACCTACGGGTTAACAGCATCAGCCCCCTGCGGGGACCGCCGCTATACCGGGCTTAGCTACGGCGGCGACTATGAGAACATAGAAGCTCTTTATTAGTCTTTCGCCGGGTTCACGACCACTCTACCCACCGCCTCGCCCCTTCTGAGCCGCTCTATGCCCTTGTTTATATCCTCCAAGCCGATCACGCTGTCGACCACCACCCTTATCTTGCCCTCGGCCACTAGCCTCACGGCCTCCACGAGCTCCTCCAAAGTGTTGCCCACAGACGCCGTTATCACGGCCTCTTTGACTACTAGATCTAGCGGGTTTACCTCTAGCTTATCCTTCCAGTACCCGATGAAGACGAGCCTCCCCCTTTCGCCAACATCTTCAGCGAGTTCTCCATGGTCTCCGCGGTCCCCATGAGCTCGTACACGACGTCTGCGCCCCTACCGCCCGTTATCTCCATGATGCGCTTCACTACGTCCTCCTCCTTGGCGTTTACGACGTAATCGGCGCCGAGCTCCTTGGCCACTTTCAATTTGGCCGGGCTTCTGCCCACCGCTATGACCTCGGCGCCTATGAGCTTGTTGTACTGTATTAAGGCGAAGCCCACCGCGCCGACACCGTACACGACAACGCGCTCGCCCACGCTGGGAGACGCCCTCTTGGTAGCGTGTATGGCCGTGGTGACGCTACAGCCTATAGGGGCCGCCTGCTCGAAGGATATGTTGTCGGGCAGCCTCACTAAGTTCCTCTCGGGGACTTTCACGTATTCGGCGAAGCCCCCGTCTGTGATAAAGCCGTACTCGGCCTTGGGCGATTCGCAGAGGTTCTCCTCGCCTCTTAGGCAGAACCTACATCGGCCGCACCCGACGTAGTAATACACGATCACTCTATCCCCGGGCTTAACCGTTGTTACGCCGGGTCCCACATCCTCAACGACGCCGGCTATTTCGTGGCCTAACGTGATCGGCCACACCCCTAGGTTGAGGATGCCGTCTATGAAGTGCAACTCGGTGTGGCAAATCCCGGCGGCTTTTACCTTAACCAACGCCTCCCCAGGCCCCGGCACAGGCTTGGGGACCTCCTCGATCACGAGCGGTCTCCCAGGGCCGTACAATCTCGCCGCCCTCATAAGCCCATTATAGCTAATTTATTAAAACTTTATGGAATTGCGCCTCCGCCTCAGCGCGCGTCGAGAGGAGTCCTGCGCCCCTCCTCCCAACTTGCGCGGACTGTTTATATAGCAACGAGGTCAAGGAGTTGCGTGATCCCCTCCGTCGTGTCGGTCCCCAGAATACCAATAGTGGACAAAGTCGGCTTGCCTGCGAAGAAGTCGGCAGTTGTCGTGGTGGATATGCAGAACGACTTCGCCCACCCTGACGGCAAGCTCTACGGGCCGGCGGCGCGGGAGATAATACCGCGTATAGCCTCCCTTTTGGAGAAGGCCAGACGCGCCGGCGTGAGGGTTGTGTACACGCAAGACACTCACTATCCCGACGACCCTGTGGAGTTCCCCATATGGGGCCCGCACGTAGTGAAGGGGAGTTGGGGCTGGCAGATAGTGGACGAGCTCAAGCCCAAGGAGGGCGATATAGTCATCGAGAAGATGCGCTACGACGCCTTCTTCGGCACGCCTCTGGACCACGTCCTCAGGATGTACGGCGTGCAGCACCTCGTGGTGACGGGGACCGTGGCTAATATATGCGTCCTCCACACTGTGGCCAGCGCTAAGCTTAGGCTCTACGACGTGGTCGTGCCCGTGGACGCGATAGCGGCCCTCAACGAGTTCGACTACGCCGCGGCCCTCAGACAGATGGACTTCCTCTACAAGGCGACGCTCACGACGGTAGACGGCGTGGTGTTCGATCAGCCTGTGGCATAACCGGCCACCTCGGCCCAAAGGGACAGCTCATCATATCTCTCGCGGGGATCCACGACGACCTCCGCGCGTTTTTTAAAAACAGCTTCTTTTTTGAAGTGCGCGTTTACTTCGATAACGGCGTCGTGGTGGAGGGGAGGGGCTTCAGGATCTTGGTCGACCCCTTCAAGCCCTTCGACGAATCGAAATACGACGTAGTCCTCGTCACGCACGGCCACAGCGACCACGTGACGAGGCATTTGAGGAGAGCCCGCGTCGTCTTGACCAAGGAGACCCTCCAAGTAGTAGCGTTGAGATACGGCGTGAGGCCCAGGCGCTACCACGTGGTGAGGCCCGGCGATAGGCTAGACCTCGGCGGGTTTTACCTACACGTCCTCAACGCAGGCCACGTCCCCGGCAGTGTGATGTACGTCCTCGAGACGCGGGAGGGCACCGTGGGTCTAACCGGCGACTTTAACCCAGAGGGCAGTAACGTGGTCGAGGGCGCAGACGTGGTCGAGGCGGACGTCCTCGTCATGGAGGCCACCTACGGCTCGCGCCATTACGTCTTCCCCCCTCGCGAGCGTTTATACGAGCAGATAGCTGCCCTGGCGGAGGACGGCAAGACGCCCGTGGCCATAAGGGCCGGCCCCCTGGGCAAGGGCCAAGAGCTCGTTAGGCTTTTGCCGAGCCGCAAGCTATATCTGGAGCCCAGAGTGGCGGCCTTGAACAGAGCCCTCGGATTCCCCGGCGGGAGAGAGCTAGTGCGCGGGGCCTCGTTAAGCCCCGGCGAGGTCCTAGTGCTCGGTCTCACGTCCCGGCCCCCTCCCGGCTTCTTGCTAGTAGAGCTGAGCGGTCGCTACGTCGTGGAGAAGCCCGCGGGCGTAGCGGGGATACCCCTTAGCAACCACGCGGATTTCCCCTCGCTTCTGGAAACGGCGTTGAGGAGCCGGGCCAAGAGGATCTACACAGTGTACGGCCACGCCGAAGAGCTCGCCAAGTGGCTCAACAAGCTGGGCCTAAAGGCCTCGAGGATACCCCCCAAGGGCCAGACCGAATTGACCCAGTGGTTTTAGTCCTCGAGCTCCACGAACTTCTCGAGCACGGGTATCGCGTACTCTAGGCCGAGGCGCCTCAACGTGCTCCTCCTCGGGATTCCGTTCTCGTCCCAGCCCCTCAAGTCGTAGTAGTGGCTCAACATCTCGTGGTATTTCCCGTAATCCAGATGCGCGCCCTTCAACGGCCCCTTGGTCAAGGGCTTCTTGAACCACTTCGGCGGAGGCACGTCCAGCTCCCTGCTCCACCAGCCGTATTCCCTAATCCAGAAGGCCCTTATGAGCGCGTAGATCCGGTCCCCCGCCTCGTTGAAGTACTCGGGAGTCGCGTCGATTCCCGTCGCGGCCTTGAAGAGCTTGGGGTACCAGTCCAAGGGGAGGCTTATTTCCACCCAGGGGAGGCGGCAGCCGACGAACGCCTCGAACCAGCCTCCTCTTATCCTCTGTAGCTCTATCACCTTGGCGGCCTTCTCCCTCGTGTAGCCGAAACGGTCCGTCCTCACCTCCCACGCTATCACCCAAGCGTCTTTGTGATGGGGACCTATAGGCGACGTCGCGTAGGCTAGGGCCATCGCGGGCGCCGCGTGGCAGTCATAAGCCGAGACTTCAAGGCCTTTGACTTGAACCGCCAGCTCCTCGGCCTTGAGCCTCCTAGAGGCCCTCATAGCGCCCTCGGCCAAGAGATCGCCGAAACCTCTCCTATAGGCTATGTCGAGCGCGAGGTCTCTGGCCGCCTTGTAGTCGCCCCACTCTATCTTGAACCCGTGGTCCTTGGTGAGGCCCTTCTCGGACGCCTCCATGGCGAAGCCCAAGGTGTTGCCGAGCGAGATCGTGTCCATGCCCATCAGATCTGCTATGCGGTTCAGCTCGGCCACCTTGGCTAGATCGCCTATCCCCAAGTTCGATCCCAGAAGGGCTATGTTCTCGTAGTCCACCTCGGCGGTGCCGCCCTCGGCGGGGACCCAGTGGCCGCACGGCATAAAGCACAACGGGCAAGACTTCAAGTCGACCTCCATTTTCTCCACCATAGCGCCACCTATCTTGTCGAACTCGTCGAATTGCCCCTCGGAGAAGTTATAGGTCGGGAGCACGCTGGCCTCTTGGGCCCACTCCACTGTGGACGTGGTGCCTTGCCTCATCCAGAAGTTATACCCGGGCGAGCTCCTCCCTTGTTGGACGGCCTCGAGCCCGATCTTGTTTATGGACTTATCGGCCACCGGTATCTCGCCGCCGCCCTTGACCACTATTGCCTTCAAGTTCTTGGAGCCCATCACGGCCCCCATGCCGGGCCTCCCGCCCGCTCTGCCCTTCTGGGCGACGATGACCGCGTATTTGACTAAGTTCTCGCCGGCAGGCCCTATGGAGATAACCCCGGCGTCTCTACCGTGTATTCTCTGTAGTTTATCCTCGGTAGCCCAAGTATTAAGCCCCCAGAGGTCCGAGGCGTCTAGGAACTGCACCCCCTTGCTATCTATATAGAGATATGTAGGCCTCGGCGCCTTGCCCTCGACCACTATCGCGTCGTAGCCGGCCCGCCTCATATTGACGCCGGCCCAAGCCCCTATGTTGCCGTCGCCGTAGCCCCCGGTTATCGGGGACTTGGCTGCGACGACGAGCTTGCCCATATTGACGTTGGTGAGGCCCGTGAGGGGGCCCGCGGCGAATATCAGTTTGTTGTGAGGAGATAGCGGATCGACGCCGGGGGGCAGCTCATCCCACAGAATCTTGATGGCCAACCCCCTGCCGCCTATGAAGTCCTTGGCGATCGGCGCGTCGAGCTCTTGCACGACGTATTTCCCTCTGGTCAAGTCCACCCTTAGAATCCTCCCTTGCCATCCCGCCATTAAGATACCACCAGCTATAGCTATTAAAACATGAACTTTATAAGACGGCCCCGTCAAGGCGCTTCGTGATCGTGTCGGTGACGCCCGAGATAGCGCTAGACGGTAGCCGCAACTATGCGGGCGGCCTCGGGGTGTTGGAGGCCGATAAGTTCTACGCAGCCGCGCGCCTGGGAGTGCCCTACACTGTCATAACCCTCTTCTACGACAAGGGCTACGTCAGCTACAAGGACGAAAACAGCCAGCTCGTGGCCGAGGAGGAGCCTCAAACCGACTTCCTCAGGTCGCTTAGGCCGATTGGGACGTGTTGGATAGAGGTCGGAGGCGAGGACGTGGAGCTGGGGCTTTACGAGTACAAGCTCAACACCGCAGCTGTTATATTCATCAAACCCCTTAGGCCTATCTGGGCCGTGAGGGCCACAGAGCGGCTATACGTCGAGGCGACCGATCTGGATCGCTTCAGGAAATACGTGATATTGGCCAAGGCCGCGGTCCGCTACGTAGAGAAGCACATAGGGTGGGATAAGGTCAAGTACTTCGACTTACAAGAGGCGTACACGGCATTTGTGCCTCTGGTGAGGCCGGGCGCGAACTACAGGTTAGTCATCCACACGCCGGCGCCTTGGGGTCATCCCGCGTTCCCCAACCGCTTCTTCAGGCAGGAGTTCGGCTACGAGTTCGCCATGAACCCCGTGGTGCTCACGGAGCTGGGCCTCGCCTTGAGCAAGGAAGGCATAGTCGTGTCCAAGAAGATGTTGGACTTCGCCCGGACGACCTTCCCCCACCACGCGGCCAAAATAAGAGCTGTGACAAACGCTGTGGAGATACCGCGGTGGAGGCATCCGGCTTTAGCCGATGTCAAGAGCCCCGAGGACCTCAAAACGGCGAGGGCCGAGGCGAAGGCCGAGGCCCTGAAGGCGCTCGGCGTTAAGACAGACAAGCCGGTCGTCGTGTGGGCGAGGCGCCTCACTAGATACAAGCGGCCCCACTTCATGGTCCAGCTAATTGAGGAGTTGAACTCGGACCTTTTCTTCATACTAGGAGGCCGGGCCCACCCCAACGACGACTTCGGCGTTAAGATAATGGCCGAGTTCAAGAGGCTGGCATCGACACGGCCCAACGTCGTGTACGTGCCGGACCTATACGTCGAGAAGGCCCGCTACATCATATGGGCGGCCGACGTTTTCACTTTTACGCCTTTCTCGGGCTGGGAGGCCTCCGGCACT
Source organism: Thermoproteus thermophilus (assembly GCF_055392855.1). Lineage (NCBI taxonomy): Archaea > Thermoproteati > Thermoproteota > Thermoprotei > Thermoproteales > Thermoproteaceae > Thermoproteus > Thermoproteus thermophilus. The sequence continues at coordinate 577,755 of NZ_AP042466.1, read as the reverse complement.
TCGTTCATGAAAGCCGGCGTTAACGGAATACCGCCCGTGGCGTCGAGAGATGGCGCGGTGGTTGAGGTAGTGAGGGACGGGTTCAACGGCTGGTTGTTCGGCGAGGATCGGAGGAGGCTCCTGCCGCCCGACACGGCCGAGATAGACGGCAAGGAGTACGAGGAGTTCAAGCGCAAAGTCGAGGAGGCCTTGGACGCATTAGCAAACGGCAGTTATTGGCAAATAGCCTTCAACGCCTACAAGACGTTCGGCGAATACTACTCCATGGGGAGGCTGTTCAAGGAATACGGGTATTTGTAATGGACGTCGTCTTCTTCTTCGAAGTACATCAGCCGTATAGGCTGAGGCCCGATCTACACAGAGTCTTCCCCAAGACGCCCTCCCTCGAGGAGCTGTTCTACGCAGAGCTGGACGCCCAGATATTCTCCAGAGTCGCCGATCGCGTCTACAAGAAGGCCACTAGGATAATCCTCGAGGCGGCCAAGGAGGTGGGGTTCAAGGCCACTTTCAGCGTCAGCGGGCTCGCCCTCGAGCAACTCCGGAGACATGCGCCGGACGTGTTGGAGCTGTTCCGCGAGTTGGCGTCCAAGGGCTTCGAGTTCGCGGCTCAGACGTACTACCACAGCCTGGCTTGGCTAGTCGACGAGCGCGAGTTCGAGGAGCAGATAAGGCTTCAGACGAAAGCCGTGGAGGAGCTCGTGGGCTATAGGCCCACGGCCGCCGAGAACACGGAGTTCATCTACAACAACGACATAGCGTGCAAGCTGGGCGACATGGGCTTTAAGGCCGTGGTCACCGAGGGGGTGGACTGGGTGCTCGGCTGGCGCTCGCCCAACTACGTCTACAAGGCGTGGGGTTGCGACGTGAGGGTGTTGACCAGGAACTACCGCCTCAGCGACGACATAGGCTTCCGTTTCGGAGCGCGTTGGTGGGACCAATGGCCCTTGACCGCGGACAAATACGCCTCATGGCTCGAGGCCGTTCCGGGCGACTTAGTCCTAATAGCCGTGGACTACGAGACGTTCGGCGAACACCATTGGCCCGAGACCGGCATATACGACTTCTTGAGGTGGCTCCCCAAGGAGATCGCCAAGAGGCCCCGACTCCGCTTCGCCACCGTGTCGGAGGCTGCCGCTGGGCACGCGCCGAGAGACGTCTACGACGTCCCTCCATGGGCCACCATCAGTTGGGCCGACGAGCGCGACCTCTCGGCGTGGCTGGGCAACGAGCTACAACGGAACGCCTTCGCCGCGCTTAAGTGGCTCTACCCATACGCCAAGGCTCTGGGCGGCGACGCGCTCAAGCTCTGGCGGCTTTTGTCCACCAGCGACCACTTCTACTACCAAGCGACCAAGGCGGGGCCCGCCGGCGAGGTGCACTCCTACTTCTCCCCCTACGGCTCCGCGTATAAGGCACACGACATATACATGGAGGCGCTCGCGGTCTTGCTCACGCGTATAAGAGAGGCGTGGAGCAGAGAAGCGGCCAAGAGGCTGGCGCTCGACGACGAGAGGTGCTTCTACGGCGAAGGGATCAAATTGTGCTCGCTCAAGGATTTGAGGTCGGTCGACTCCGCGTTCAGGGAAAGGCATAGAGGGGACTTCCGCAAATGGCTGATGGACGTGTTCCTGCTCAGCGCCGAGGAGGCCGAGGAGGTCTTGAGCAAATTATAAATTGAGCCGCCAGCAATACGGCGTGAGGCCCGCGGTGTTTCTGGCCTATCTAGACGACGCGACGCGGACCATGATAACGACCAAGTTGAGGGCTTTGGGCATCAAGCCCGAGAGCATCATGGACGACGAAAAGGCATTCTTCTCGGCGCTTCAGAAGGCTTTAGGGAGGCATAACTTGGATATGTTGATCAAGATCGTGGAATCCCTCAACGGCGTCGTGGAGAGGGCCAGAGAAGCCCTCGGCGATCCGGCCCAGTTCATAACAACGGCGGCCGGGGTGCCCGACGAGGTTATAGCGAAGCTGGGAGGCGGCGACACGCTCCAGGCAAACAGAGGGCTCGGCTGCCCCGAGGCCTTAGCCAAGGCATCTGCCTTAGCCAAGGCGCTCCTCAAGTACATACCAGAGGAGGGCGCCAGGTTGGCCGAGCTCGAGGGCAAACTATGGGAGATCATGACTCAGGAGTGCACGGTCCTCTCCGCCTTAGCGCGCCAAGTCTTCAGCGTCGAGGAGGCCTAGAGCTTGCGCGGGTCGAGCCCCGTGATTTTGATGTATTCCTCGATGCCGAAGTCCTCTATTACGTCCATGGCCACCGGCAACTGGCGGCCCACCTTGGGGAACACCTCGAGCTCCTCGTGGTCGTTGTGGTAGACGACCACGGAGACGTACCTCTCGAAACGGCGCCTGTCCCTCTCCCTCAATAGATTATCGCCGAACGATTGTATCAGCTTGTGGTCCGCCGCGAACGGGTGGATCTCCCTCTCGGGGAATAATGGAAACACGTAGAGGTCCTCGGCCCTCGCGTGGACGTCTACTATGAAGTGGTGGAGCCGCGAGAACTCGTCCCAGAACACGTCGTCCGGTAGTTTGTACATGAGGGAGAACCTGACCTTGAACACGGCGTGCTCGAACTTCAGAAGAGTTATGAGGTCCATGCATCTCCCCTTTCCTTTAAATACATGTGCGCCTTGGCTAAAACCCTCCTCGAGTTCTCGAAGGTCACCCTCGCGAGGGCTTGCCCGAAGGGGAGCCAGGCGAAACCCTTGTGCTCCCAGGAGATCTTGACGTCCTTGCTCGACGCCCGCGCCAAGAAGTAGACCACCCTCTTCTTGACCCTGCGCCCTTGCTTGAAGTAGAAATACTCCACCTCTTCGCGGAAGCCGGGTATCATCTCCACGTCGAGCCCCGTCTCTTCCTTTACCTCCCTCAATGCCGTCTGCTCGGGCATCTCCCCGAGCTCCACGTTGCCCTTAGGGAAATCCCAATGGCCGCCCGGGTACAACAACAAGAGGTACTCCACGTCGCCTTGTCCCTTGTAGAAGACCACGGCTCCGGCCGATATCTCCACGTCCTCCTCTTTTTATTAATAGAAATCGTTTATGCCGTGAGGCTAGAGGAGCTGAGGGCGAAAGCCAAGGAGCTTGAGGCGAAGCTCCCGTTCCAGGAAATGGCCGATTCGCCCGGCGTCAAGCATTACATAGACTGGGGTAAGTACGAGGGCTACGCCGAGCTCGCCCCCTCCTTGACCGGAGCGGCGGGGCCTTGCGAGGTCTTGGTGCTCAACGGCAGATTGGCCGGAGCTGGGCCTTGCGGCGGCGTCGAGGCGAACTCCTCGGACGACGCGCCGCTGAGGCTCGTGCAGATGGACAACAAGATGAGCGCCATGATAGCCGCCAGGCTTCCCGAGGTCGTGCGCGTGAGGCTCAGCGGCGTGCCGGAAGCCCCGGTTTTGGTCAGAATATCGGCTAGGGGCGAGGGCGCCTTCGCGGCCGCGTACTTAGTCCTCGAGGTAGCCGACGGCTTCGCGGGGGACGTCGCGGTGATAGTCGAGAGCGAGGGCGACGTGTTGAACGCAGCGCTTATAGAGGGATTTATAGGGAGGGGCGCGACGGTCGACCTATCGCTTGCCTCGATATCGGGAGGAGGCCCCCACTACATATCCGCTAGGTTCGCCGTCGGCGACAACGCGGCCATCTCGGCGAGGCCCCTTGCAACATACGGCTCAATGAACAGCTTAATGGAGGAATACCTCGTGGAGGGCGTCAAGTCGTCGGTGGAGGCCATAGGCCTTGAGTTCGGGTCCGGCAGATCGAGGATACACCACTACGTCTCGGTCGTCAACGACGGCGAGTACGGCAAGGGTAAGATAAAGCTCATGGCCGTGTCCAAGGACGAGGCGTGGGTAGTGCAGAGAGCTCTGGGCAGGATAACTAAACGGGGCAAGTGGAGCGAGAGCGTGGCGGAGGGGGTGACGTATATAGCGTCGAGGAGCGCTGTCGCCATAACGCAGCCTATACTTTACATAGACACAGGCGACGTAGAGGGCGCAAGGCACGCCGCGGCCGACGCGTCTCTGGACGAGGAGAGGGCCTTCTACCTCAGATCCAGGGGATTCTCTGAGGATGAGTTGAGCGAGTTGATAGCTCTGAGTTTGATCGATCAATACGTGTCGTCGTTGCCCGAAGGGCTTCTGAAACCCCTTTCTCCCTATATCGAACGGCTCATAAGTTAACGTAAAATATATATCTTGAATTAAGCGAAAAGGGAATTATGAGAATCTCGTTAATGGCGCTCATCATCTTGTTAGGCCTCGTCTTAGCCCATGCCTATATCCTAGGCACCGAGAGCCTAGACGTCGTGTACCAAGCCACGCAAGGCGGCGTTAACATAATCGCGGAGGACGGAGGCACGATATGGAGCAACCCAGCGCATTACCCCCTCATAGCCACCAACGCCTATGGCGGCTGCCTCGCAGTGGCCGATAGGCCGTATATATACCAAGTTTTCTTTAACGCATCACAAGCCGGAGCCCAGCGCGCCGCATTTACTTTGCCCAACATAACCGTGGTGTTGGGCAAGTACTCCATAGTCTCCCTCTTCACGCCCTACGGGTATATGGAGTGGTCCTATGGGCTCAGCAAGGCCAACATAACGGCCGTGGCCACGAATTGCGTCAACGTGGCCGTGGGCACTATCGGCGGCCAAGTCTACATAATCGGCGAGAAGGGCGTCTTGGCCGTATACAACGTCGGCTCGCCGGTGACGTATATGGCGTATAGCAGAGACGGGAACACCCTATACGTCGGCACGTTCAACGGCGGATTTTATCAAATATCGGGCAATTCCTTGAGCTTAATCGCGACCGTTAACGGCGCGATCTTGTACATAGGCATAAACCCGCAAGGACAGCCCTATGTGGTATCTTTCTACAAGGATACGTTGCCTCACGTATACATATGGCCTCTCGGTATCGGCTTAACGCCCGGCGCCATCACCGAGTACGGGACCAACACGCCCGCGGTGGCGGCCGCGGCGAGCCAAGACGGCTCCACGCTGGCCGTGGGCATATACGACGTCCTTTACGTCTACAGAAACGGAGGGCTCTGGTACACGGCGTTCCTCCCATCGGCGCCTACGGCTATTGCAGTCTCCGGCAACGGCTCGATAGTGGCGGTCGGGACTCTGGGAGGCCAAGTATTGGTCTACTGGAACGGGCACAGGGCCGCTGAGTGGAGCGCGGGCGCCCCCGTGACGGGCTTGGCCACGTCTTGGGACGGCTTGACCGTGGCGGTCGAGACGTGGACCGCCGTGAAGTTCCAGAGGTTGGCCGTAGGCGTTGTGAAGATAGTGGACCCGGCGGCCACTATAGAGATATCGGGCCCCGAGCCGTGTCTGAACGAGACCATAGACGTAACGTCCGGCGGGACCACTTTCACGTACAGTGTGGCGGGCACGACGCAAGTGCTCCTGCCGGTGGGCCCCGTGTCGATACTGCCCCGGTACAGATACTTGACGGACTACTCGAGGTGCGCGCCGCTGAACAATGTCTCTCTGACAGTCGCCGGGAACTTGCAACAGCCCATAGTTATCTACTACCAGCTACAGTACAAGGTGTCAATAAGCCCTCCCGGCCTCGTGAGCGGGCCCGCCTGGGCTTCCGGCACAGCCGTCTACGCGGCGCAGCCCAACGTCAAGGTCTCGATGTTCGGGGGACCTGCCGGCGCTGGGACTACCGCCGATATGTCGCTCGATCATTGGCTAATCAACAACACGCCGATAAACATACCGACTCCGTCCATAGCGGTTAATATAAACGGGCCCACCACGATAGCCGCGGTGTATAAGATCAGCGCTCCGCAAGTGGTCCAAGTGAACTCGACGGCCCGTTGGTTTTTGAAATACCTCACAGTGTACGACCAATACGGCAACCCCATAGCGTCGGGCCCCTCGCCTCGCGTGTCAGCGTATCCTATCACCACGACAGCGTACTACGTATTGCAGTACTTAGTGACGACGAAATGGCCCGCCTCAGTCAACGGCACGCAGTCGATTTGGGTGGATCAAGGAGGATATGTCGACTTCACGGCGCCTAGGATATACTATTTCAACAACGGCACGCGCTTGTACTTCAAGGGGTGGTCCAACGGCGAGGTGGGCAACTTCACGGCGCAGGTCCTCGGGCCTATGTCCGTGGATCCCGTATACTCGGTCCAGTATCTCGTGACGGTGAAGCCGCCCGGCACCGTGAACGGGCAGGGCTCTGCTTGGCTGGACAAGGGATCCACGGCGACGTTGAGCATAAACCCGGTGCTCAACTCCTCCGGCTCTGTCAGAACGGCCTTCGCCGCTTGGGTCATAAACAGCAAGGCGGGCCCGACATCGCCCACGGCCCAGATAACCGTGGAGTATCCTATGAACGTGACCTACTCCACCAAGACCCAATACTTGGTCGAGTTCCAGAGCAAGTACGGAACGCCGGCGGTGACGCAGACTTGGGCCGACGCGGGATCAGCCATGACCGTCGTAGTGACTCCCAGCCAAGTGTGGTCCCCGCCGCCGCTCCTCTACGAGTTCAAGGGCTGGCGGACCCCGGGCGGTCAAGTATTCGAATCGCCCACCGTCGTGATCGTGTCGCCCGGCGTCTACACGGCTGTGTGGAGCTTGAACATAATACCGTTGGTGGTCATAGGCGCTGCGGCCGGAGGCGGGGCCGGCGCGTTCTTCATAATACGCCGCCGTAGATTAGCCGGGATAGAGGCCGGCGAGTAGGACGGCTAGCCTAGCTCCTTGCACATATAGGGGCCGCACCTCTCGTAACCCAGTTTTTTGAAATAAGGCCTAGCGCCGACCCCCGCGATGACGGCTATTCGCCTATACGAGCTCTCGAGGGCCGCCTCCTCGGCCAGCTCGACCAGCCTCTTGCCTATGCCCTTGTGTTGGACTCCCCAATAGCTCCTAGCCCCTATCGGCACCTCGGCGCCGTAGACGTGCACCTCCCTTATCAGCGCGGTCCTCCTATTCAGCTCGGGCCTCCAAGGCCTCGCCGGGATCCTCAGCCTCAAGATGCCGTATAGCGAATCATCGCCTCCCACTGCCTCTATGAAGAACTCGAGGCCTCCGCTGGCCTCGTACTCATATCTCCTATAGCTGATGGCCTCGTCGACGCGTTTGCCGTGTATGGCCCTTATCCCCACCTCCCTACACCTTATTTCTTGGCAACGGAGCCCCAGCCTCTCGACCTCCCGCTCCACGACCTCCCTCACGTTGCCCCAACGCGGCCCGTCGACAACGTGGTGTAGCGGTATGTCGCGGCCGAGCCTCATGACTCTCGCCCAACGAGGAATCGACGCGTATATCTTCGCCAGAAGCCAACGCCAAGTCTCCTCGTCATATGTCTTGTACTTGCCGGACTTCCACCACTCGTAGAGCTCCGTCCCCGGCACCACGAGCGTCGGGTATATCTTCACGCAGTCGGGCATGAACCGAGGGTCCGAGAACGCGGCTTTTACCATCTCCAGATCCCTATCGGGGTCGTTGCCGGGCAGGCCCGGCATCAAGTGATAGCACACCTTATAAGCCGCGTCCTTCAACAAGGCCGTGGCCTCGGCCACCTCCTTAATGCCATGTCCCCTCTTGACGAAGGCCAACACGTCGTCGTATAGCGACTGGACGCCGAGCTCCACCCTAGTGACGCCCATGGCCAACAAGTCGTCTATCTGGCCTTTGCTGAGGTAATCGGGCCGCGTCTCCACGGTCAACGCCACGAGCCTCATGATCGCCTCCTCGTTCCTCGCGTGTTCCCCCTCTATATCGACGAAGGCCGACGCTGACGTCCAGTGCGGGTAGTCGTTGAGGGCCTTGAATATGTTCCCCACGAACCAGAACCGGTATTGTCTCGGAAGCGCCGTGAAGGTGCCGCCCATGATTATCACCTCGATCTTAATCGGTGTGTGGCCGCCCGAGAGGTAGTTGGAGATCCTCGCGACGACTTGTTTATATGGATCGTACTTGGCTCTAGAGGCCCTCATCACAGCCGGCGAGTCCGGCAGATATGATTTGGGCACGCCCTTAGCCGCGGGGCAGAATACGCACTGGCCGGGACAAGGCGCAGGCCCCGTCATCACGGCCACGACGTGAACTCCGCTGGCAGCCCTCACGGGCTTCTTCACGAAGGGGATCTCCACGGTATTGCCGACCGGTTAATTAATCCTCTCGACGACCGCGAAGAGGTTCCATCGCCTCCCCCTCCTGATATAGCCCACGCTTAACGCCTTGGCGCCGGCCGAGGCGATCGCGTCGACCAGATCGGAGATAGTGTAAGCGTAGTACACCCTCACGGCCTCGGCGCGCCACCTCCAGGGGATGAGCCTCGGGCTTCCCCCGCCGCCAGGGATGAGCCAAAAGGTCGCCACCAAGCGCCTCCCCACTCTGACCGCCTCGCGAATAGCCGTCGTGAGGGCCGAGGGGGGCAAATGGTGGTACACCGCCACGGCGTGCACTACGTCGAACGACCGATCCCTGAAAGGCAACATGGTAGCTTCGCATAACACCGATTCGGAGCCCGGCGGCACGAGCTCCTCGGCCAGATCGCAGTGTACCACATAGGGGTACTCGGTCTCCAGGTACCGGGGCTGGGGGCCCAGCCCCGACCCGACGTCGAGAGCCTTAACGCCGAATTGGGCTATATCCGCTGTGGGCAAAGGCGTTTTCCTAGACTCCCTGTAGGCCCTCGATATTGCTCTGTAGGCCTCGCGCGATTTCGCGGCCCAATCCACGATCTGGAGCACTTCTTAATATATAGCGCGGCGGCCGCGAGGGCTCAGCGCCGGTAGTAGCTCGTCACCCCTCGGTACATCCCGCACTCAGCACGTTGAGAAGGAGCTCCAAGTTTTTATCCCACACGCCATAATGCCTCGTGATGAGTCAAGGGCGCTGCCGCCTTGTGAGGAGTACGGCGAAGTGCTGACGTAAAACTAATGGAATATCTGAGATATCTATGTCCCATTTTTGCGGGAGCCGAGCGGATCTCGTGGATTTCTGGTTATTGAGGCTACACGGTAGATATTCGTCGAGGGGCAAGCCTCCTTTTAAGGTCGAGAGGCTGAGATGCGCCAAGTGCGGCTCAGAGATATCTTGGGACGACGCGGGGTACATAAGGATAAGCGGGGGGAGAATCGTGGCGTATTGTCCCAAATGCCTCGAGGAGGACTTGAGGACTGTCGGCGTGAGGATCGCGTAGTCAGATCCGCCTTCCCTATCACCTATCAAGATCTCCGACCCGCATCACCGTTTTTTATATCCGAGGAGCAATATTAGGATTACGGCGAGGGATGTAGCAGATAGGGCCAACGCGATGTCGGGCGGCGTACGCGGTAGGCTCCAGACGGCGTACGACAAGGCGTGGGAGGCCGACAACGCGGCGGCAGACCAGAGCGAGACCGTCAGCTCGGCCTTCGCGAAAGCCCGCGCGACCTCGTCGGCGTTGTACCCCCTCGCTAACAACTCACCTTTGAGCCTATCCGCCTTGTTGCCGTACAACGATAAGAACGCGGCCAACTCGGCCAAGGGGGAGAACAACGCAGCGCTTGAGAGCGCCAGCGACAAGAATGAGGCCATATAGACCGCGGCCGCGAGGAGGCCGGCGCGGCCAAAGGCGATGAGGCCGACCGCCGAGAGGGCCGCCGCCAAGAGCCCGAGCGGACCATGCGACGAGACGCCTATGATCGCGACCGCGGCCGTGAGCGCGACGGCAGCTATCAAGAGGGGCCTCATAGGAGCGCCAAGACCCTTGCCGGCGGCTCTAGAGGGGGCGACCAGACTATCTTATACGCGCAAAACAGCCTACTCACGCCGCCTGCGAACAATTTTGCCAAGTCGGCGAAGGGCCCCCTTATCGGGGCCACCTCGACTACTAAGACCTTCTTGGCCCTCGTGCAGAGGGCTCCGACGTATTCTCGGCTAGGCCTACAGGATATGTATATGTATACATCGGCCTTAGGCGGCGTTGGCATATGCCGCGAGGGCCTCAAGTCGAGCTCCATGAGGGCTTTCCTGAACGTCTTAAGGCCAGCCGGCGAATCGGTCGGAGGCAACGAGACGCCGCTGGGCACCACGAGGAGGCCCACGGGGAGCCCCGCCCTCACAGCTGCGTGCGCTATGCTCAAGGCCAACGACGCTCCGTGGCCCACCGCGTCTGGCCTACAACCCGTGTCCAACACTATGTAGATCGTGCCGCTGCCCTCCTTCAACGTCTCGTTCACGTGCAGGACGCCCGTCTTCGCGTACGCCTTCCAGTTCACGAGCTTGTAAGGATCGCTGGGCCTATACTCCCTCACCTCGAAAAACTCGGCTGAGTGCGGGCCCGCCAAAAGGCCTGGAGCCCTCGGCGTCCCGACGCTGGACGCGAGCGCCCTCATCTTGGCCGGGACCAAGTAGGGCGACACCTCCACGGCCCCGACGCTGGCTCGGCCCCTCGCGGGCCTGGAGAGGTGGAGCGGGTAGAAGGCCCAATCGACGTCGGGCAACCTTCTACGCCCCGGGACTCCCGCTATGGCCTCGGCCGAGGCGAAGCCTCTGCGCGACACGTAGATCGCGCCGACCGCCGGCCTCTCGACGACGAGCCTCCTATCGTCGAACGCGTTGAAGAGAAAGATCCCCGGGACGTTCGACGAGACCTCGAGCTCTAGACGGAGCTTGTCCTCGACCCTCAACGAGCTCTCGAGCAGGCGGGCCCTCACGTCGATTCGCCAGTCCCTTCCGTAGACTAAGTAGAAAGCCGCGAGAATCGCCAACGGGAGCACAGCTGAGGGCAACAGCTGAGGCTTTTTGGCGAATATGAGCAAGGCCAACGCCGGTATCTCCAAGACGAGAGCGTACCGCGTTATCTCCTCCATTTCGGCGCCGGGATCTTGGCCAGATACTCCCGCACTATCGAGCGGGGGTCGACGCCCATGAGCTTGTGCTCCGGCTTTAAGTATATCCTATGGCCCAACACGTCCGCGGCTAACGCCTTTATGTCGTCTGGTATCACGTAGCTCCTGCCCTGGATTAATGCATAGGCTCTTGCTATCTTGAGCAGAGAGGCCAAGGACCTCGGCGAGGGCCCCGCCAAAACTCTTCTGTCGGACCTGATGGCCGCGAACTCCGCGATGTAGTCTAACACCTCGTCGACCACCTCGACGTCCTCGACCTTGGCCATGGCGGCTAGGACGTCCTCCTTGTTCAGAACCGCGCGGGCGAGCGACGCCGGGTCGTCGGTCCTCCAAGAGAGCCTCTCCCTCAAGAGCCTCTTGTCGTCGGGATAGCCCAAAGATATCCTGAGCATGAAGCGGTCCAATTGGGCCTCTGGGAGGGGATACGTGCCCTCCAACTCGATGGGGTTCTGCGTCGCGAGCACGAGGAAGGGCCTATCGAGCGCGTAAGTCTCGCCCTCTATGGTGACCTGTAGCTCCTGCATGGCCTCGAGGAGGGCCGCCTGGGTCTTGGGAGGAGCTCTGTTTATCTCGTCGGCTAGGAGTATGTTGGTGAAGATAGGCCCCTTCACAGTCTCGAAGACCTCCTTCTCCCTTCGCCAGACCTTGGTCCCCACGATATCGCTTGGGAGCAAGTCAGGCGTGAACTGGATCCTCTTGAAGGAGAGGCCAAGGACTCTGCTGAAGAGCTTCGCCAAGAGCGTCTTGCCTACGCCGGGGACGTCCTCTATCAAGACGTGGCCTCCCGCTATCAAGGCCGCCATTATCTTCTCCACGACGTTCCTATCGCCGACATAGTATCTGCAGATCCAGTCAACCGCCTCCTTGAGGCTCATGCCCCCCTCAGCTTGGCCAACGCGGCCTCGAGGGCGGCTTTGCGCTCTCTCTTGTTCTTGGCCCTACCCAGCGCCATGGCTTCATTAACTGCGACCTCGAGGGGGATCCCCGCCAAGGCGTAGGCGTACGAGAGGACGGCTATCACCGCTTCCGCATCGCCCCTCTCGACATAGGCCTCTGCGATTTCCCTAAAACGTTTGTCGTCCGCCGCGATCCAAGCCCTCGCCGTTGTGGGTATATAATCCTCGCTTGCGCCTCCGCTCATGGCTATAGCCACGGCCGGCACTGAGATGAACGAGATGTACAATATATCGTTTGACACCTCCTCGGACAGCGGCGCGACCAAGAAGGCGATGGCAGAGAGCGCGCCGAGGGCCTCCAAGGCAGCGCCCAAGTGTCTCGGCCCGCGGCCGATCCGCCTCAAGGAGCTCCCTACAGCGATCAAGAGGGCGGGGATCCACAAGCTCTTAAGCGTCGGCGGCAAGAAGGGCGCCGTCAAGAATGCCAGAGCTGCGGTGAAGTAGAGTAGACGCGACGCGGCGAACAACACGCCGTCCTTGAGCCTTTCGGCGGCCGAGGCCAAGTAGCGCCCGGAGGCGAGGAGGGGCAAGGGCTCTACGATCCACGCGGCTCCGTCCACGAAGAAGTTGACGAAGCCTCTGGCAGCCAAGTAGACTGCCAAGGCAGTGAGGGCCGTCCGCGGCCTCCCCTCGAGGGCCCCGGCCCCTATCCGTAGCGACAACGATAGGGCCAGCTCGAACAACGGAAGCGGTAAGAAGAACGAGAACAATGCCACGACAGCGGCCGCCGCGACGTTACGGATGGCCCTCATGGACCAACCACCTGTAATACTTGGCGAAGTCTTGATAGGTCAAGGGCATATTGCTGTAGATGGCCCTCTCCACTATTTCGATAATATCAGCGGGAGCGCCCCTCGACCTCAATATCTCCCTGGCGGTCATCGACTGCGGATACGACTTAAACGCGTCGAAGAAGGAGTTGGCGACCTCCTTGTGCAGATCGGCGAGCTTTACGCGCAACGCTGTGCGCGCGCCCTCGTACTCGACGTAGATCCACACGTTACATGCGACGTCCGATACCACCACCAAGGCATTGCCTGAGGCCTCGGCGCAACAAGAGGCGGACAACTTCACGCCATTGCGCGCCGCCTCGACGACTAGGGGCACGCCGATAGGCCAAACGGGCGGGACGTCGTCCGATAAGGGCCACTTGATCAGCTCTTGCTTGACCGGATGAGGCAAATCTACCGACACAGACGGCAGTTCCGGCGAATAGGGGCGTTGAGGCTGGGCCGCGGAGGGGGCAAACGCCGAGCCCTCCTCGGCCGGCGTAACGGCCAGGCTCCGGGGAGCTTCGGCCTTCCGACCGCGGGGCCTAAACGCCAAGGCCGCCGCGGCCACGACGATGACGGCGGCTAGGAGAACCGCCAAGAGCGTAGGCGCAATTGTCACGGCCTGGCGCGCAGTCGCGGCTTGATGAGCGGCCCCTCCGCCTCCAATCGACGTCATAGAGGTCGGCGGGGTGCCGGCGGGCGCGGCGCGGTTTGCTTGAACAAGTAGGGAGGATGCGCGGACGAGGAGGGAGAGGAGCTCCGCTATGTAGTAGGAAATCCAAGCCGCGATCCCAGACAAGAAGAAGTACAGAAGGGAGAGAAGCCAGGCTATACAGTAGTAGAGCCAGGCCAGTAGCCCGAGCAGGGGATCGACTATGTATTTCAAGTACTCAGACAAAGGGGCGCTAGTCCGCAAGGAGCTGGGCGGGGGCGTGAATGCCGGCGCGCCGGAGCTAAACGGCAGAGATCCCCAACCGCTCGGGATCGCAGTATAAGGGGAGAGCAAGGAATAGAGCGAATAGGCGAAGGCCGCCAGAAGCGCCAACGCGACGAAGCGGCGCACGTATCTACACCTCGACGTATCTAAAAACATACTCCGGCTGTACGGGAAACCCGCGTTGGGCTTCGGCTGATAGAGGGCGACGTCTAAAAACGCGGAGGGATAATGGCCCATGTCGCGTGCGGCGAAGCTCGCGGCCGCCCTCTCGGTATAATGCACGCCACTGTGATGGGGGCCGTCCGGGATGCTCGCGGCCCAAACGCTCGATAGGTCCTCCGCCTAGCTGGTCCTCGAGATGCGCTTGGACGCGATATGCGGAAGGTGTGTCGAGCGGTAGCATAAGCAGAGCCGGGGCGTCCAGAAGCTTCGAGCAGTCGCCGATCTGCGGCCTCCTCAGCCGTTGCTCATCGCGACCAAGAGCTCCCGATAAGCCATGCTCGACGCGTCGCCGTCTATCGAGAACAAGTAGCGCAAGTCGGGTGAGGGAGGGCTCCGCGGCGGCAAACGGCGAGGCGATCCGGTACGTCCTGAAGCCGGTGCCGGCCGGGCGTTGGCGAAGAGACCTCCACTACGAGGCGGAGCTCGCTCCGGCTAGGTTTAAGCGCTCGCGAGGGCGCGCGAAGACGTCTCGGGCTCACGATTTTAAGGTTGGGCAAACGCCTCCTCGTGTTGTTGATCCGGGAGCGCGAGGTCGACGAGCTCGTCTCGTTCGACGACGCGATAAAGGCCGTGGAGGACGGGTTTAAGCTGTTGGCCAGCGGCGGCGCCGTCAATTTGCCGAGGCGCCGAGCCGTGGCTGAGGGCGCCGTGCTCCACGTACTACAAGGGATCGTCCTAGGCGACTACAGAGTAGCCGGCTTGAAGACGTACTTGAGCACTAGGCGCGGCGCCAGATTCGTCGTGGTGCTCTTCGGCCTAGACAGCGGGGAGCCCCTCGCCGTTATAGAGGCCGATAGGCTCGGCCAGCTGAGGACCGGCGCGGCCAGCGCAGTGGCCACCAAGCACATGGCCAGGAGGGACTCGTCCGTGTTGGGCATCGTGGGTTCCGGGGTGCAAGCCAGAGCCCAGTTCGAGGCGTTGAGCAGAGTCCTCGACTTGAGGCTCGTCAAGGTAATGAGCAGAACTCGCCAACACGCCGAGGATTTCGCTAGGTTTATAAGGTCCAAGGGCATAGACTCAGCGGTCGTGGACGATTACGGGGAAGTCTGCAGAGGGGTCGACGTCTTGGTCACGGCGACTAACTCCAAGGACCCGTTTATAAGGGGCTCATACATAGGCCCTGGTGTGCACGTGAACGCCATAGGCAGCAACTGGGCTAATAGAGCCGAGCTCGCGCCCGACGCGGTCCTAAAAGCCGACGTCATAGCAGTCGACGATTTAGCCCAAGCCAGGGAGGAGGCCGGCGACTTGATAATGGCGGGCAACGCCGTCTGGCAAAAGGCGATTCCGTTGGCCGATATCGTTGTCGGGAAGGCCAAGGGCAGGCCGAGCGACGGCTCTGTGACGATATTTAAATCGCTCGGCATCGCCGTAGAGGACCTAGTGCTCGCCAAGCTGGTCTACGACAAGGCCGTGAGGGAGGGGAAAGGGGTCGAGGTCGAGTTCAAGGGCGTCGATATGCGTAGATTCGGCGCTACAGCTCTCTGAGCTCCTCCGCGGGCTTATACTCGATCCTCAAGATCAGGGGGATCGACAAAGCCGTCAACAAGGCCGTCCACGCGATTGCCGACAAGACGCCGTAATACAACGGCGCGGCTTTATCCACCATGAGGCCCGCGCCGGCTTCGTACCTCATTATGAGCTGGCTCGGCAGATAGTCCATGCCGGCGTAGACAGCGGCTATGGCGCTTAGCATCGCCGTGAACGGGTTTATCAACAAGGCCCAGCTGGGCATGTTGAGGTAGAGGTATGTGAAATACGACACGTACGTCAACATCATAGGTATGAAGGACATCCTCCCGACGTGTCTGGGGCTAGTGTTAAGCGCGATTACCCCCATTAAGAACAATAGCGACTGCATGAACAGAAACGCAAGGACCGATAGCCCGAACACCTCCGCGAGGCCGAGCGCCGGATCTTTCGGCAACACCGAGGACAAAGCCGCGTCGAGTCCGTGATGCCTAAAGCCGATGTAGAACAACGACGCTATCAACGCGATCAACAAGGACGAGAGCGCCAACGACGGGATTATCATGGCCAAATAATAGGAATAAATCAACTTTCCAGGAGTCAGTTTGCCGTATCTGCGCAGATACGCTATACCCCCCGTCTGGTACACCAACGCGTAGAGCAATCCCACGAAGACGCCGGAGGACACGTAGACGACGAAGAAGGGAGTCCAGGCGGCCGTGTAATACCTCACGGCCTCGTCCAAATACGGGCGGGGGATCTCGACGAAATCCTTATTGAACACGAAAGCGCCGAGCAGAATCCACATCAACGACCACGCGAAGCCCCAGAACCACAAGTTCTCGTTCTTAAGCTGTGAGGAGACTAAGTACTTGGCCAAGCCCATCACCCCACCAAGCCGTATAGCTTGTTCAAGCTTCCCATCTCGGCGAATTTAACGCTTGCGCCCTTGACGATGGAGTAGGGCTTGCCGTTGACGTATACGGTGAGCGCGCCCTTGCCTCCCCCTCCACGAAGCCCGGTAACGCGGGGCCTATCGCCTCCGCTGAGCCGACGCAATCGCGAATGCGGCGTCGCGCCCTCGGCGAACAGCCGGAGGGGCTCGTTGGATCGCCCTTCGCGGCATAAAGCTTAAAAACGTAACGGAAAATCTGATAACGGACGCGGCCCGTAGCTCAGCGGTGAGAGCGCCCGGCTGTAGACAGCCCCTGGGGGCACACCGCACGAAAGCCCCCAGGCCTGTAGCGGGCGGTCCCGGGTTCGAATCCCGGCGGGCCGATAGTTTCCACCAGCATTGCGCCCTATTACGTAAACCAATAACTGTAATCCCCTCCTTATCATGTGTCGTCTCGGCCCAGTGCGCAGACCCCTCTATGAGCAAAGCCCGAGCGTCGTGATAGGGTCCAGGCGCTTATGCTCTTTCAATCAATTTCTGCAAAGCATAAAGGCCGTCGGCTGGCTAACGCTCGATTCCGCTAGCGGCATCTCGCCTTATCGCGCGTTTTAACACATGCCGTCGGCCCTCTTAATGCCATAGGCCATGGCCTTCGAGCCTCTTCACGGCCGTTTGGCGCGATCGGTTATATGGCAACGATCGCCGTGAAGGTCGCCCCTCGTATATGCCGCTATAGCCCTTTTTAATACTCGATGGGCAAAACCGGCGATAGCAGTCAATCACCAAGCCGATCCTTAGCGAATTACAGACTTATAGCCAGACGCCGTTGCGCCAAGACGGTGTAGTATTAACGGCGCTGGATATGAAGACCATATAGAGCCTTTAATATACATAAAGCAATAACGCGGCCTAGGCATGTGGGCGAGGACTATATAGACAGCCGCATTGGAAAAGGCCAAGGCGGTTGCCGTTAAGATAGACTACAGAGCAGAGGACAAAGTCCAGAGCAAGATCGTGTTCATCGCGTATGTAGATGGCAACCTTTATGGGATAGACGCCGTATGTAGCCACGCTAGGTGCATACTGGGCGTATTGGATGAAAAACCCATATCGCAGTACACTCCTAACTACGAGCCCAAGGGCTACTAGCTTCTCGTGGTATATCTGCTTGCCCTCGAGGACGAAATACCCCATGTCCGCGGCGTTTTGTTCGACATGTCATAGACGCTTAGACAGACGGAAGCGCGGTGAAGGATTGTGGAGGATGCCGGCAACGAAGGCTGGGGCGAGGCCGGACGGACCAAGGCATCTCGGGCGTGCCTATATCTGGTTACTTACGACGATCTCTCCCTGCTAGTCCATCGTCACTTCACGCTTTAAATCCCGAGTGCGCACAACGTCGTGAAGCCCGACGGCATTGCGCCGTTCGTGCGCCTCGGGGATATCCTCAAGGCCGCCAGAATCGTGGCGGGCATGGGCGGAGCTACGCCCCCCGAGCGCTTCTACGAGCTCTGGGGCGATTACGCGTTCGTCGTGATAAAGACGGCCCAAGCGTTGGGCGTGCTGAGGCCGGCTAAGAGGAGGAAGGGCGGTAGGGTCCAAGAAGTCTTCGTCTTGGACGTAGCGGGCATCTCGCTCTTGAACGTTGCGGAGGAGAGGTGCCTTCTCGACGCGCGCCTCAACGGAGGGAGGCTGAGGATATCGACGCCTTTCGGAGCCCTCGACGCGGAGCTCTCTACGAGCTCGCTTCTATCGCTTGCCTACAATATATCCGGCGCTTGCGGAGAGGATCCCCGCGTCTTGTACAACAAGCTCAAAAGGGCCGTCGAGAGAGCCCTTAAGGCCTCACGGGGCTTGGAGAAATGGCTGGCGCACGGCGGGGGCCTTTAGCGATTCGTCGTCCTCGGCCGCGAGCTCAGCAACATAAATACTCTATATACCTCTCCGCGAGCCAATCGAGCTCCTCGTCTAGATCGTCGGCGTAGATCAGCCTCCCCTCTTTCAACACTCTGCCGAGCGTCCCGCGATCTGCCACATCGTTTACCACGAGCCTTTCCGGCGGAATGCCCAGCTCCGCCGAGAGCTCGGCGGCTAGCCTAAGCCTTTCCTCAACGCCGAGCGGCCTATCGGCCCTTACGGCTATCTCGCCTCGGCTTAGGGAATAGGCGGCCTTGACCCCGGCGGACTTAAGGGCGTACCTAACGCCCTCGTTGGACTCAACTGCGGGGTACCTACGCTTCACGGCCCTCGCGATTTTCTGTATGAGCTCCACGGCGTCTTCGGCCACCCTCTCGGCCGCGTCAGGGTCCTGCGTCCGGTGCAAAGATCTGGCCGTCTTGAGCACCTCCGCCAACTTAGCCGCGTCGTCTGCGCCGAGCGCGCTCCCCGCCAACGCCAATGGGAGGTCCTCGCACCTCTCCGGTCTCGGAAGCCCGAGCTCCACGACGGCTCTGGCGGCCACTTCCGCGAGCGACCTAGCGGCCACATAGGCCCTCCACATTTTACCCCAGCCCGAGGCCTCGGCTATTCTCCTCAAGACCTCCATAAAATTAAAAATAGATAACGAAGTTAAGTAATGCGGCTCTGGCTCCTCGTCTTGTTGTTGGCGGGGCTGGCCTTAGCCGGCGCCTATACCTCGCTAGGAGGTCTGCAGTTCTACGAGGCGTCTAGTCTTCAAGACCTTAACGCCTATCTAGCCTCACACCAAGGGCCTACGCTTATATTTATACACGAGGAGGGCTGTCCCGGTTGTAATTACATGATAACACAAGTATTCACGAACTACGCGGTAATCTCGACGTTGTCTCGTCTAAACCTCATCGCCGTCGACATAACGTACGTCCCCATAAGCTACGTGTCGGTCTATATAGACGGCCCAGTTTTCGTCGTCGAGAATGGACAGGCCGGATATACTGGGTCGTACCGCGGCCCCTACTCGGTGCCCATAATCGGCACGCCGATGATTCTATTCGGCTACTCGACCGATGGAAAGTTCTACTTGAAGGGCCTATTGCTGGGGGCCCTGCCGCCGCAGAGCTTCTTGCAGTTCCTCGACGCGGCTCAGTCGCAGAGCGCGACGTCGGCCAACGCCGCACATAGCGGCGGCAATATCTTGTTCGCCACCTCTGTGGCCTTCGCCGTGGGGGCCGCCAGTGTTCTCTCGCCGTGCGTCCTCCCGATGCTGACAGTAGGCGCCGTGGCCGTGGCGGCGAGGCGTAGCCTCTGGAAGCTGTTGTTGGGCATGGCTCTCTCCTTCAGCGCGTTGGGGGTCATGGTCTCCGCGCTGGGCCAGATCGCCTCCGGCTTCAAGACGGCTCTGGAGGCGGTCGGGGGCGTTGTGTTGGTAGCGCTCGGCCTAGTGATGGTAACGCCGTCTTTGGAGCGGAGGTTCGTCATGTCGATGTCGGGTCTTCAAACCAAGGCCTCCAAGACCGCGAGAAACGCGGGGGATTTCGCATTGGGCCTCTCGCTGGGGGCTGTGTGGACGCCGTGCGTGGCGCCGTTTATGGGCTTGGCGGCGGTCTCTGCGCTCATATCCGGCAACTTCCTAGAGGGCTTCGCGATAATGTTGGCCTACGCCCTAGGCCTCGCCGCGGCTCTCTACGCGATCTTCAAGGCCATCTCCAGATGGGGGAGGAGGGCCGCCCTCAAGTCGATGGGCTTGAGCAAATGGGGAAGGCGCTTGGAGCTCATCGTAGGCGTTGTATCGATAGCGATAGGCGTGCTCCTATTAGGCGAGGCGGCCGGGCTGGGGCTCTGGAGCTCCCTCTTCGGAGGATTCCAGAGCTTGTTCGTATAAAATTACAAAACTCCCGCGTACTCCTTGACGCGAGCCAAGAGCTCGTGTTCTGGAGGAACTCCAACGAACTCCATGTTGCCCATCGGGTCTCCCTCCCTCAACAATATCACCGCGGGCACGCCGGTAACGCCGTATTGATCGGCTATGTCGGGGTTCTCGTACGCCTCGACCATAATCGAGACCACCTTGCCCTTGCTCTCGAACGCGAACATATTGGCCAACAAAACCGCGTATGGACAATAGGGACACGACGGGGTGACCACCGTCATCACGTATACCCTTTTCTGCGCCTTCTCGGCCAAGGCGGCTAGCTCGTTCTTGGTCCTGGCTCTGAGGCCAGTCCTCTTAGTGGAGAGCCTCACGATCGTCTCTATGAAGGCCCTGACCTCCTCGCCGAGAGGCGCGCCCCAATATTTTATGAAGCCGTCGCCGAAGTATATGGCGGGGACTCTCGACGGCTCGACGCCGAACTTGGCGACGGCCTCGTTGTCCTTAGCCACGTCGTATTTCCTCACCACCAGCTTATCGGGAGGGGCCAGTTGTTGTAGCAAATCGAGGAGCTCCTCGGTGGGGACGCACCAGTTCGTCTCCCTGCCTCCGCAGTTATCGCTGTGGAAGAAATTGATCTCGACCGGTGAGTCCATCTGGGCCAAAGTCTCCTTGATTATCTCCTTGGTCTCCTCGTCGACCTCGATATGCGGCACCTCCACGGGCGCTGGGCCTATGGGTGTTGCCTCAGCCATGGAGCTCTTGTCCGTATGTCATTTTTTACTTTTTCGACTCCTCTTTCTACTCGACTTCTTGCTCTTTTTCCTCTTCTTTTTTCTACTACGCTTTTTCTTGCGCCTCGGCTTAGCCTCCCTTGCCTCCTCCACTATCTTCTTAATGACGTCGAGTATCTCCTTGTACTTGGCCTCGAGGGCCTTGCTTACGGCTTGGAGGTCCAGCTCGTTCTCGCCAGTCCACGCCGATATGTCCAAGATGAGGCCGAGCCCGTCCACGTACCGCCAAGGATCGTGCGTGGCTGTGATTATGTCCCTCACAACGGCTTGCGTCAACTTCTTGTCCACTGGTATCTGGGCGTAGAGGTATCCGAGCTCCTTGTCGTGGACGATTCTAAAAACTAGGGGGCCTTGGACCTCGGCGATTACCTCGCTCACTTATATTGGCTCGGGAGCGAGTTTAATAGTTTACGTATGGCCTCGACGCTTTGGGCGAACTTGGCCCTCTCCTCCTCGCTCAGCTCCACCTCGAGCACCCTCGAGACGCCGCCTCTGCCCAACACTATGGGCACCTCGACGGGCACGTCGGATACGCCGTACTCGCCCTTCAACACCACAGACGCTATCAAGGCCCTCCGCTCGTCCCTCTTCACGGCCTTCGCCATCAACGCCACGCCGGCGCCGGGGCCCCAGTTCGAGGAGAACCCCCTCAGCTCAGTTATCCTCGCGCCCGCCTTGACCGTCTCGTCGACTACTTCCTTGAGCTCCTCCGGCCTTAACAACTTATCCAGAGGGACGCCGTAGACGAAGCTCTTGCTGGGCACCGGGAACATGCTCTCCCCGTGTTGGCCCAACACTATAGGTATTATCGAGGCCGGCGATATGCCCAGCTTCTGCCCAGCGTAGAAGGCGAGCCTCCCGCCGTCCAGCACGCCGCTGAAGCCTATCACCCTCTCCCTCGGGAAGCCCGTGGCCCTCCACATGACGTAGACCATGGCGTCTAGCGGATTCGTCGTTAAGATGACCACCGAGTCCGGAGCATGTTTCGCGATCTCCTTGCCTATGTTGTAGACTATCTCGGCGTTCTGGCCGAGCAGCTGTTCTCTGGTCATGCCGGGCTTTCTCGGAAGCCCCGCCGTGACGATCACCAAATCGCTGCCCCTCATGTCCGCGTAGTCGTTGGAGCCTGTGTAGTACACGTCCAGGCCCAGTATAGACGACATGTGGTTGAGGTCAAGAGCCTCGCCTTGCGGCAAGCCCTTCACGACGTCTATCAACACGATCTTGTTGTCCACGCCCATTAGGCCGAGCATCGCGGCGGTGGACGCGCCGACCCTCCCGCTTCCTACTATCGTTATCATAACGCAGGAGGCGCATAGGTATATAACGTTCGACTACGACTTTACGCCTCTTCCGATTCGCCTTTTGATAAAACGATTATAGCCTCCCCTTAGATAAAACTCTAGCGGCAACTATAAGCGGGTGCCACACGGGCGCGGTCGCCGGCATATAGCCTATGTCGGCGAAGAAGAGGTCCTCTATAGTCATCCCGCGTTCAATAGCCACGGCGGCGATATCAGCGTATGCGGCCACTACGTGGTCCCAGCCCAGCGCCTGGACGCCCAAGATCCTCCCCGAGGAGTCCGCCAGCATTTTCACGTGGACCTGCGCGTATCCCGGATAATACTGCGCCTTGGTCCTCGCCTTTATCACGGCCTTCTCGTACTTTATCCCAAGGCGTTGCGCCTCCTCCTCGCTGAGGCCGGTCCTGGCTATGTATAAGTCGAAGAACTTGGTGACAGCTGTGCCGACAACGCCAGGGAATCTTAACACGCGGCCCTTGACCGCGTTTCCGCCGGCGACTTGTCCCTCCTTGTTGGCAGAAGGTGCCAGCGGGATCCAGACCTTGCGCCCAGTGAGTTTGTGGACCTTTTCTGCCACGTCGCCCGCCGCGTAGACGTCGGTTGCGCTGGTCTCCATGTACTCGTTAACGGCGACGGCGCCCGTCTCGCCGAGCTTCGCGCCCGCTTTTAAGGCCAAGTCCACGTCGGGCCTAACTCCGACAGCCATGACGACTTTGTCTACCTTGTACTCCCCCTTCTCGGTGACCACGGCGGATACCCTTCCGCCGACGCCTCTGAACTCCACGACCTTCTCGCCGAGGTGCAACTCGACGCCTCTCTTCTTCATCTCGTCGGCCAAGATAGCGGCCATGTCGGCGTCGAGCGCGGCGGGGAGCAGCCTATCCATCATCTCGAACAAGACGACCCTCTTGCCGAGATGCAGCAAGGCCTCGGCGATCTCGACGCCTATATAGCCTCCGCCCACGATGCCGACCGTGGTCGCGCCCTCGAGCTCCGATTTTATGACGGGGACGTCGTCGGGCAACCTGACCGTCAAGATCCCCGATAGGTCGACGCCGGGTATTTTGGGCACCAGAGGCCTTGCCCCAGTCGCTATGATCAGCTTATCCCATTGGAGCTTCTCGGTGTTGTTGCCCCTGGAGATGACAACCGTCCTCTTATCGGGATCCACGTCTATGGCTTTAGTGTTTACTAGGACCTTCACGTTGCGCTCCTTCTCGAACTCCTCGGGCGTGTACGTCATAAGGCTCTTGTAATCGGGGACTACGCCGCTTATCGCGTACGGTATGCCGCAAGGAGCGTGGGTTATCATGGAGCCGGCTTCTATCATCGTTATCTCTGCGCTCGGGTCGAACCTACGTGCTCTGGCGGCAGCGGAGGCCCCCGCCGCCCCGCCCCCTATTATGACGACGCGGGTCATATAACCGCTATTCGACGCCTTTTTATAAGTTCTGGTGAGCCCTGAGCGCTTACGGGCGTTTGCAGTTGGCGTGCTCCAAGACCGATTCCACGAAGGACTTGAACTGAGGCGCCGTCATGAAGCCCGGGGCTATGCCCACGGGCCGCCCCTCGACGAAGGCCACCGTCGTGGGAGTCCCCATGATGCCCAACGAGGCGGCCAGCTGGTAGAACTCCTCTATATCGGCCTTGACGAAGTTAGCTACATCGCGGTACTTCTCGCCGACGTGCCGGAATATGGGATCGAAGGCGCGGCAATAGGGACAAGTCTTGCCGAAGAACATAACAAAGGCCACCTTGCACCCGTACACCGCGTTCTTCAACTGAGACCCCCTCACGACGTAACCTGCCTCGTAGCTCACAGAGCAACAACTGGGCCTTCTGGCGGAGAGCTCCACAGCCTTTTTCCACAAGAGTCTATCCAGCTCGTCCATCAGCGCTTCACTGTTTACCACATAAAAGTTTAGGCCCTGAACCGCATCGATGCCTCGTCGTATATCCGCTGGGGCTCCGGCCGGTGATAAGTTCAGCGTAGCCATGGCCGAGCGTATAAGTTCTGACCTTGACGACGTCTCTGAGTATTACGAATATTAGAAGAACATAACGATGGGCGGCGTAGGCGATAATCAGCTCTTGATGTGCTCGTAGCCGACGACGTAAATGCCGTCCACAACGCCGAGACCTCCCTCGCGGCCGTGAGGCGACGGCCTCTCGTCGCCGTGCAACTCGACGGCCCTTTCTATATTTGCTGCGAATTGGCTCACGACGTCTTTGTCCACGCCCTCGACCACGATATCCTCTTTGCCTTGTAGCTGGACCTTCACGCCTTTGGGTATCTCGAGGATTATCTTGGACTTACGGCCGAGGAAGTTCTCTATCGAGAGCTGGTTGCCTTGCACCTTGACGAGCATGGGGAAGTGGGTGTAGATCACCTTGAGCTTATACCTCCACCCCTTAGTCACGCCGAGGAAGGCGTTCTTGAGCTCTCCCTTTATTGTGCCCAATATGGCGTACTCCCTCTTCCTCGCTCCGAACACCTCGAGGACGACCTTGCCGTCCGAGATCGATATAAACACAGGGATGTTCCTATAGGTCCTCTCGATGGAGCCCATGGGCCCCTTTACGACGATTCTGTAGTCGAACTGCCCTATCTTCTCCACGTTGACGGACACCCCTTGGGGCACCTCCAACTCCTCCCTCGCGTAGCTCGTGTACACGTCGACCCGAAGCGCTGCCGTTTTAAAGTTTTATAGCCGTCGTAATCGATATTAACCGGCGCGTCCTCGTCGTCGGTGAGGATATACTTGGCCACGTCCAACAGCCACAAGTTGGCCGAGGCCCGCTACGTCTTAAGCAAGTACTCGATAGAGGTGGAGCAGAAATACGTGAAGAAGCTCGAGGTGCAGGCCGACGACGTGGAGAAAATAGCGGCAGAGGCCGCCGAGAGGTTGTGCGAGCAAGGGGAGGACCTCACTGTTGTGGAGGACGCGGGCCTCTACATAAAGGCGCTTAACGGGTTCCCGGGACCCTACTCCGAGTACGTCTACAGGACTCTGGGAATTCCCGGCGTCTTGAAGCTGATGGCGGGCGTGGGCGATAGGTCTGCGTATTTCAAGTCGGCCGTGGCGATCTGCGCCGGGGGCTCCGTGGAGGTGTTCGTCGGAGTCGTCGAGGGCTTTATAGCGGAGGAGCCCAGAGGCTCCGGCGGGTTCGGCTTCGATCCTATATTCGTTCCCCTCGGCTCGCGGAGGACCTTCGCCGAGATGACGCTAGAGGAGAAGAGCGAGGTCTCACACAGAGGAAAGGCCTTCAAGGCGTTAGCCGAGTGGCTGAAGAGATATAAATAATGGCGTAAATGAACACATGGAGATTTTGTCGATTCCGCTGGCTGAGGTCGCTACTAAGAACGTCGTCACGATAGGGGAGAGGGAAAAAGTGGTCGACGCTCTGCGCAAAATGGTAGAGCTCGATATAAGGAGGCTCCCCATAGTGCGCGACAAGACCCTCGTCGGCATAATAACAGCGCTTGACATACTTGACGCAATATATACCTCTGTGGAGTCCGGGAGCAAATCGCTTTACAGCGACGTCTATATGCGCCCGGCTATAGAGCTGGCCACCCGGAACGTCATAACGGCCAAGCCCAACATGACCGTGGGCGAGGCCATATCGCTCTTCTTAAAACACAACTTCGGCTCTATGCCTATTGTGGACGAAGGGGGCAATTTGGTCGGCATATTCACCGAGTGGGACGCAATGAAGATAGTGGCGCAAGCCGGCTTCCCGCACCAAGTAAGGGACGTTATGACGCGCATAGTCTACGTCCTCACCAAGTACTCGACGGTGATGGACGCGCTCGAGGGGATAACTGTGTACAGATTCCGACGCTACCCCATAGTCGACGAGAAGGGAAAAGTTATAGCAATGTTGCACGCTAAAGATATCCTGAGGTACTTCGCCGAAGAGTCCACCCTCAACAAGGCGAAAGAGGGCGAGATCGACGAGATAGTCAACGAATACGCGATAAACATCGCCAGGTCGCCGATTTTCTTGGCCAGTCCCGACGACTACGTGACCGACGTGGTCAAGAAGATGTTGGAGTTCGACGTCGGGGGCGTGCCCGTGGTCGACAGCCAGAGCGGCAACGTGATAGGGCTGGTCACCGAGAAGACCCTGCTTCTCTTGTTCGCTTGAGGACCTCTAAGAGGAAAAGGCCCGCGATCGTTATCGACAAGGCTACCGTTAAGGCGCTCAGCGCGGCCGTGATAATTCCTAAACTCGGGCTCAATGCAGCTCCCACAATGCCACTGACTACTTTACAATCTAAGCGAAGCGAGTTGAACTGCATGATGTTCACGAGCCCTTGGCTCTGCCTCGATTGAGGTTGTTGATAACAGCTTAACGAGTAGCCGGGCGAGGCCACGTAGGCGACCACCATGGGCTCGTTGGTTACGCAAGTTATGGAGAACCCGTCGGGCCCGGTGGTGAGAGAACAAGCCGATGTGGGGTAGCTCACGCCGATTATAGCAGAGTAGTACTTACCGGATACCGGATAGAGCAATACGTTATAGGCGGCGTTGGGCACCCGGTAGGCGGTTCCGTTAACCACCAACGTGCTTCCGTTGAATGAAACCGGTATAGTCGCGTTGGGGCCCACGAGCAGCGGGTACTGGACGGCCAAGGCTAGGGCGGGCAACAACAGCGTCAACAAAGCCGCGCGCATGGCGGCTCAACGGGACTAATTTATATATTATCCCATCTATCGAAAAACGTTTTTATTTCCGGGGGGCTCCGCCGTCGTGGTTTTCGCCGCGTTGCACGAGGCGATCAGAAGCGCTTTGCTCGAGCGCGGCTTCGCCGAGCCGACGGAGCCGCAGAGATTAGCGATACCGTTAGTGCTCGAGGGGCATAACGTGTTGATAATAGCTCCGACGGGCTCGGGCAAGACGGAAGCTGCTGTATTGCCGGTCTTGTCGAAGCTGTTGGAGCTCGGCCCCAAGGAGCCCGGCATATACGTCTTGTACATAACGCCGTTGAGGGCGCTGAACAGGGACTTGCTGGATAGGCTCAAGTGGTGGGGGTCCAGGCTGGGCATAGCCGTAGACGTGAGGCACGGAGATACTGACGAGGCGGATAGGCAAAGGCAGAGCAGGAACCCGCCGCATATGTTGATCACAACGCCGGAGATGCTCCAAGCGATCTTGACGGGGAGGAGGCTCTTGGAGCACCTCAAACAGCTCAGATGGGTGATAGTAGACGAGGTGCACGAGTTGGCCGAGGACAAAAGGGGCGTCCAGTTGAGCATAACCCTAGAGCGGCTGCGGTACCACGTCGGGAGGGATTTACAGATAGTGGGCCTTTCGGCCACAGTGGGCTCGGTCGACGAGGTCGCCAAGTTCCTCTTCGGCATCGGGAGGCCCTATAAGGTAGTGCAGGTGAACATAGTCAGACACATGAAGCTGGACGTCGTGAGGCCGATGTCGACCGATAAGGACCGAGAGGAGGCCCAAAGGCTCTCCCTGCACGAGGACGTAGTCGCCAGGTTGAGGACAATAAGAGAACTAGTGGAGAGCCATAGGACAAGCCTCATCTTCGTCAACACTAGGAGCATGGCGGAGCTCCTCGGCTTTAGGCTGGCCCAAGTCTACCCAGACCTCCCCGCGTCCGTCCACCACTCCTCGCTCTCTAAAATGGTGAGGTTGTCCGTCGAGAGCGGCTTGAAGAACGGCTCGCTCAAGGCGGTCGTGGCCACCTCGAGCCTCGAGCTGGGGATCGATATAGGACACGTGGATCTAGTCATACAATACCTCTCGCCGCACCAAGTAGTGAGGCTGGTCCAGAGGGTCGGCCGTAGCGGCCATAGGCTCACGTCGGTGCCGAAGGGCGTGATAATATGCGATGACATAAACGACGTGTTGGAGGCCTTCGAAATCGTGAGGAGGGCCAAGGCGGGCCGGCTCGAGGCGACGAAGGTGCCCAATAAGCCATACGACGTCTTGGCAAACCAAGTCGCGGCCTTCCTAATGCTCAAGCCGAGGTGGAGGCTCCAAGAGCTCTACGAGGTTATAAGGAGGGCGTACCCCTACAGAGACTTGACGCTGGAGGAGCTGAGGAGGGTCGTGAGGTTCATGGGCCAGCTCAAGCCGAGGCTAGCGCTGTACTTCGAGGAGGACGACGTGGTGGTGAGGCCCCGTAATCGGGGCTTCTTCAAGTATTTCTTCGAGACGTTGTCTATGATACCCGACGAGAGGCAATACGCGGTGATCGACGCCAAGACGGGCGAGTTGATAGGCACTCTAGACGAGGCCTTCGTGGCCGAGTACGGCTCCCCGGGCGTGAAGTTCGTGTTCAGAGGAAGGCCTTGGCTCATAACCGAGGTGGACGGGCGGGCCGTCAAGGTGGTCGAGGTGGACGACCCCTCGGGGGCTATACCCAGCTGGGTCGGCGAGGAGATACCAGTGCCCTTCGACATAGCGCAAGGCGTCGGCGCTTTGAAGAGGGAGTTGAGGAGCCTTAACGATAAGGAGGAGGCCACGAGGAGACTAATCGAGATGGGCATGTCAGAACAGACGGCCCGGTACGTGGTCGACGAGTTGTACAAACAACCGGCCGACTTGCTCCCCGACGATAAGACCGTGGTGGTCGAGCAGTTCTCCGACAACATAGTAGTGATCCACGCCCATCTCGGAACTCTGGCCAATAGGACTTTGTCGAAGTTGCTGGGAGAGCTCTTGATAAAGGAGTTGGAGGTGCCGATCGGCTTCCACCAAGACCCCTACTCGGTCATAGTCCAGTCCTCGCGCAAGCTGGACGCTGAGGTCGTAGCGAAGGGCCTCTACAAGCTCGCCGGCCTACAGCCGATGGAGCTCGCCGAGTTGGTCAAATCTGCGCTCATAAAATCGGGCTCTTTCAAGAGGAGGTTCCTCTACGTGGCGAAGAGGTTCGGGGCTGTGGACAAGGAGGCGGACATATACAGCGTGAGCATAGGCAAACTCGTCGAGGCCTTCAGCGGCACGCCCGTCTTCGACGAGGCCCTTAGAGAGGCGTTGGAGCAAGACCTCGACTTGGACTCGCTTTGGCGCGTCCTCCAGGATATCAAGGACGGGAAAATCGCGGTCAAGGTGGCCAGGGGCCCCACCTATTTGGGCAAAACGGCCTACGACAAACTGGCCCACAGACTCGAGATAATACCGCCCGAGAGGATGAGGAGGCTCGTGTTGGAGAGCGCCAAGGCCAGGCTCTTAAACACTTCTATGCTCTTCGTGTGCGCCGAATGCGGATGGACTGGCTTGATGAAAGTGGGGGAGATCTACGACGTGAGATGTCCGAGATGCGGAGGGCCTGTCGGCGTCGTGAGGTACTTCTCGACGGACAACGTGGAGAGGGAGGTCAAGAGGAGGGCCGAGGAGGTGGCGAGGACCAAGGCCTTGCTCGAGAGACATGGATGGAGGGCGCTCTACGCGCTCGCCAGCAGGTTGCCGATAGAGGCCGTTGAACATCTGCTCTCTAAAATAAACGGCGCCGATCTCAACAAGCTCACCGAGGTTGTCATCGAGGCCGAGAAGGAGTACTTAAAGGCGAGGCTCTTGGAGAATTAAATAAAAGGCGCTTTAAGCACATGGAGTTGGCTTTGACGGGCGAGTTGAGGCCGAGGTTGTTGATACCGGCGCCGTTGGCTATCGTGGGCGGCTTCAGAATCGCCGAGTTGGCCGCTCTGGCCTTATGTAATAAGGCGGATAAAGTGATCGTATACGTCGAGGGCCCGGACCTAGGGCTCCCCCTCTCTTTGAGCAGATACTGTCACGTCGAGATCAAATACGGCGAGTTGCCCAACGACGTGCCGAAGGTCGACGTGACTATCGCTCCTTATTTGTTGAAGTCCCTCTCGGTCGACTGCGGAGGTAAACGCGCGGATCTGGGAGGAGATCCGATTAAGGGTTGCGAGCCCTTAGAGACCTACGCCGACTTGATCGCCAACAATTTGGAGATAATGAAACTAGCGATTGACAAGCTCAAGGAGCTCAACGTGGAGTTGGTCAAGGGGGATGTAAGAGGCGTAGTCAAGGGCGAGGTCGTCGTGTGGGGCAAAACACACGAGTACACCTACGTATTAGGGCCGGCCGTGATAGGCCCCGACTCGGAGGTGCTCCCGTTCTCCTACGTGAGGCCCGGCGCCGCGTTGTACTACGGCGTGAAGGCGAGGGACGAGGTAAAGAACTCCATCGTGGACGCGTTCGTCCACAAGGAACACCACGGCTATCTGGGCGACAGCTACGTATCGGCGTTCGCGAACCTCGGAGCAGGCACCACCGTGTCCAACTTGAAGAACACTTTAGGGCCCATAAGGCCTAGCTACAGCAATAGGGAATACCCCAAACTGGGCCCGATCATCGGCGAGTTCGTGAAGACGGCCATCGGCTCACTGATATACGGCGGCAAGTACATAGGGCCTATGTCGCACGTGTACGGTCTCGTGGACAGAGACGTCCCGCCGTTGTCGGTATACAAGAACGGCGCAATAACGCCGATGGATAAATCGAAGGCGGCTAAGTTTATCGAGAGGGATCTATCCAGATTCGGCCTAGCCCACAAAGTCGATATATATATGAAGACGTTGGCAGGGCTCGTCTAGCGAAATAGTAAAAATATCGGTCAGAGCCCAAGCCCATGGGGCGGAGGGCGTGGTTCGTTCTACTCATCGCGTTCTCTATCGGCGGCTTGATCTCCTCGGCCCTCGTCCTCTATATGTGGTACGTGCTGGAGACCGCGCCGCCCGGGTGTTATCTGCCTAGCAGAATACTGCCCGGCGTGACGATCGACTGCGTCAAGGTGTTGACAAGCCCTTACTCGCACGTCGGCCCGATACCGTTAGACGGGCTCGCCGCGGCGTGGTTCGCTGCAAATATCGTCATGGTGGCCGCGTATTTCTACGCCAACAACCGCGGCTTGCTCAAGGCGCTTTTCTATTGGCGACTGGTGGGGCTCGCGATATTGCCCTATCTGCTCTACGTCGAGTTCGCGGTGCTCGAAGCCCTCTGTCTTTATTGTACAATGATGCATATATTTATTATAATAGATTTTGTATTAATAACTTTATTTATAAAAAGAGTTAGATTTATATAATTATTTCTTTTCTTTTTTCTTTTTCTCCTTCTTGCCTTGCTCCTCGCCACTTGTCTCGATGCCTAGCTTTTTCGCCTCTTCCTCCGACGTCATGAACAAACTAGTCCTCTGCCTTCCGCCCATGCCCCTTCGCGTATACTGACCCTAAAAACTTTTTTCTTAACCGCTAGAGGTATATATCTAAGCGTTCGGAGCGACATGCCGCAGAAGCTGAAGTTCTACGACATAAAGGCCAAACAAGCGTTCGAGACCGACAAGTACGAGACCGTCGAGAAGAACACAGCCCGCGGCCCCATGATATTCGCCGTGGCCACCTCGCCGTATACCGGCATAAAGGTCTGGAGGCTGATCGGCAAGAAGAAATAAGGGGGCAAACCCTCCTTTTTCCCTCAACTCTTTTTACCTCCTCTTTATGGGTACCCCTGCGCTACAGACGCTTGCGTAATTGAGAAGGGCCAAGACCGCGAAGATGGCCTCCTCGGTCCTGACAGTCTCAGCCCCTTGCCTCGGGATGAAGTTGAGGAAAAGGCCCTTGAGCTCGACCCCCTCGGCCTTGGCTATCTCGTCGACGCCTGCCCTCGGCCCTCCAAAGACTACGAGCGTGCGCCCAACGGGCCTGGGGAGGCCTTCGCATATCGAGCGGCCCTCTTTCCCGGTATATATGACCGTGTCGTAGCCCTCGGCCAGCTTGGCGAATGGCTTGACCTCGACTTTATACCCCCAATAATCGGGGGGTTTCTTGAGGACTATTGCCCTAAATATGTCCGGTCTATCTGTCTCGGCCTCTATCTTGACCGCCAAGCGGGAGCCTATGGGATAAGGCTTGGGGACCTTGGCGTATTTCCCAGCGCCTATATATACTAGGGAGTAGTAGCCGTCCCACCGCTCTACGACGCCCTCGACCACATCGCCTACGGAGGGGTCCTTGGGGGCGAGATGGCTGGGTATCTTCAAAGGGGGTAGAAGACCCGCTAGCCTGAGCCTCTTGTCTAGCTTGAAGACGCGCCTTCTGAGATGGGGAGGCGTCGCCGCGTATTCCAACAACAGCCTCATCTTCTCCACCTCGTCCCAGTCCACATTGCCGCCGTAAGTGTATATCAAAATCTTCTCAATCCTAAAGACAGCGGCCGCCCTCGCTATATACCCCAACTTCCTCACCTTGCTCTCCTCGTCGGGAGCCTCGGACAAAATGTCGTGAGGTATCGCGAAATCCACGACGGAGCTTCTCCGTATAAATTTAGCTCTCCTCCAGATCGCCTAGGAGAGACCTCAGCTCCTCCACGGCCTCTTCGACCAGCTCCCAATCGCCATCTTGGATCGCGCCCTCCAAGAGGTCTATCACGTCCCTTAGCCTATCAGCGAATTTCTTGTCGGCGGTCACTTGCTCAGCACGCGCTTGAGGCCTGGGTACACCTCCATCAACCCCTCTTGCACTATCTGCGTGTAGTAGCCTAGCCCGATCTCGACGAGCAGAATAAGGCCTATGCCAGAGCCCCATACGCCGAATATATCGCCTATAGCCGCCAGAGTTCCCGCCATTAAGCCGCTCAACAAGATCAACGTATTTATGGGCCTCCTCAAGATCTTGGCCACTATCTTTTCGCTCTGCCTGAACCCGGGTATGTGCAGGCCCGATTCGACTAAGCTCTTGGCGTATTCGTCTGGGCCTATGCCTCCTATCTGGCCCCACAACCAAGCGAAGATCGCCGCGAGCGCCGCGTATAGGATTATGTGTATAGCCACGTAGTCGGGGGATAGTATCCTGGCCGGCGTCATGGCCGTGAGGAGGACCGCCAAGGCGGGCGAGATGCCGCCGGTCAAGGCCGCGAACCCGGCTATTATCTGCTCGGCCAATATGAGGGAGTATGCGGTGAATATTATGGGTATCACCGAGACGTACATGAACCTTAGAGGTATGTTTATCCTGAAGCCCCAGTACTGAGTGTAAGCCGTCGGTATGTTCACGTGCATTTGCTCTATATAGACGAGTATGTAGGCCAACGCCAAAGTCGCGGCGAGGCTTACTATATCGGGAAGGGCCAACGTGCCCACTTGTCTAAAAGCCAACGCGAGGAGCCCAGGGCCTGTGCCGTATATAGTATTGTATATAGCCACGGCGAGGGCCGGCACGAAGCCGAGGGGCAGTTGCATGGCGGGATTGTCAGCGGGGTTCACGTTGGGATAAGTGGGCATGTTCCAGGAAAAGAGGTCTACGAAGAGGGTCCTGGTTATCGACAACAGTATGATCAAGTTCACGGCGCTACCGCCGAAACCCCAGCCCTTCGCTATCATGTCGTCGAGCAGTATGATTATCTGCGTCGCCACGAGCAACTGAACCACCACAGCCGCGGCTTGTATCGGGGCGAGGGGGCCGAACGCGCCCATGGCTATTGTGGCAGAGGCCTCGCCGGCTGCTAAGATCAAGGCCAAGAGCTTCTGAAACGCCGAGAACCTAAGCCTATCTCTCTTGTCCTCTAAGTCGAAAGGTAACAAGTTGGAGAACTGGAGTATCTCCATGATTATCCCGGCTATGACTATCGGGCCTATGCCGAGCTGGGCCCACGTGCCGAACGTGGAGCCGAATATCGTGGACACTAGCGGGTTGTAGAATATAGTCGCGACGGCCCCCGTCGGGGCGGTCCTCTGGATGCCCCAGAGGGGAGTGATGGTCATTAGCGTATACACCACGGCGGCTAGCGCCGTCCACATCAAGCGGGTCGAGAGCGGCAACGGCCTCTTGGGCCTCTGGACGGTCAAAAGGCGCTCTAGGATTGGGTCGAGGGCCTCCATTATCTGTGGATAACTCCGTGGACTACGCGGACCTCGCCGCCCGCGCCCACTACCTTCTTCACGGCCTCCTCGGTGGCCGCCGGCGTGTAGACGACGACGGCCCTCTCTATCTTGCCGCCGCCGAGTAGCTTGTTGTAGCCGAGCTCCAGCAGATTTACCACGTACCTATCGCCCTCCTTGACCGCCTTCCCCTCCTTCTCGAGCTCAGATATCAACTCCTCCAGCTTGCCCACGTTTATGGGCCTCCACTGCACCGTTAAGGGCTTGGGCTGTTTGAAGCCGTGTTTGCCGTAGAAGGGCCAGCCGGACGTCTCCTCGGCGTATACCATGACGAAAGACCACTTGTGCTTGTGGAAGCCCACTAAGCCCTTGCCGCCCGAGGAGCCGCTCTTCCTGTGCTGCCCGACTCTGCCCCAGCCGTGAGTCCTACTGCCTCTTCTATACTTAATCGCCGGTTTAAAACGGCGAACCATCGCCGGACTTTATTAACATCTATATAAGTTTTGAGCATGGAGGAGCTCATCAAGGCGTTGGTCCAGTGCAGGAGATGCCCGCGGCTGGTCGCTTATAGGGAGGGCGTGCCGCCTCTGCCTAGATTCTCCGGGCAACATTACTGGAGGAGGCCGGTGCCGCCGTGGGGGGATATTAAGGCCAAGTTGATGGTAGTGGGCCTAGCGCCGGCCGCGCATGGCGGCAATAGAACGGGCAGGATGTTCACAGGCGACTCCTCGGCGCAATTCCTATTCAAGGCCCTCCACGCGCTCGGGCTCTCCAACCACCCCTTCAGCGTTTCTAAAGACGACGGCACGGAGGTGAGGTGCGTCTATATAACCTCGGCCGTCAAGTGCGCCCCGCCGAGGAATAGGCCGACTGCAGAGGAGGTGGAGAACTGCCTCCCTTGGCTTAAGGCAGAGCTGGAGCTCGTGAAGCCCAAGGCCGTGGTGGCCTTGGGAAGGCTGGCGTGGAGCGCTGTGTTCAAGGCCTTGGGGCTCAAGGCGCCTGAATTCGCCCACGGGGCCTACGCTGATGCGGGCTCTGTGAGGATCTACGCCTCCTACCACCCATCGCCTCGGAACACCAACACCGGTAGGCTCTCGCTAGAGTCGCTCGTGCGGGTGCTCAACGAGGCCAAGGCCTACGCCGGATGTCAGTAGGGCCTCCAAATCTGCTTGGCCCTCTCTATGGCCTTCAAGAACACGTAGAGGTAATTGCTCAAGACCTCGGCGCATTTCACGCACGTGGCGCCGTCTTCTCCAAAGGCCTTGGCCTCGAGACACGTAGCGCACTTGGCCACGTCCTCCGGCGGCTCGGCGCCAGCTACTTCTCTGATCAGCGCTGGCAACCTCTTTATGCTCTGGTAGTGGCCATAGGGATCATAGCCCAGTATGCCCTTAGCTAAGGCCTCCACCGAGACGTAGGCGTTATAGCACGCCGATTTGTGATCGCCCTCTTCGAGGGCCCTTAGCGCGTCGTTGAAGTGGCGGACGTGGCGCTCGTACCATTTAGGGTGGATCACGAGCCGCCTCCGGTTCTTTCGTTTTAAGTTTTCTCGTAGAACTGAGCCGCGAGCTTGACGCCGTGGACCTCGGCCAAGTGCCTCGCCGCATCTTTAAGGGAGAAGAACCGTTTGCCGCACTTCCTACAAGCCAAGTGTTTAACCCCGCCGTCATCGACTAGCTGGAGATAACCCGAGAGCTCCTTGGGCACGTCCATATTATGCCCTCCGCGCGGATTTATATATGGTCGTGGCCGGCATAGACGAAGCGGGGCGGGGGCCCGTCGTAGGGCCCATGGTCATCGCCATAGTGGCGGGTCGCGAGGAGGAGCTGGGATCGCTCGGCGTGAGGGACTCGAAGACGTTATCGCGCCGGGCGCGCGAGAGGCTATACGCCGCTATTTTGGACGCGGCTACGTGTGTAAACTATGTAATAATTGAGCCCCATGTAATCGACGTCTGGGTGGAGAGGCATGGGCTCAATGAGCTTGAATACGAGAAGATGGCTCTGCTGATCGGGCTCTGCGAGGCCGACGTCTACTACGTCGACAGCCCGGACCCCAAGCCCTCGCGGCTCGCGTCCCGGCTCAGCGCCTTGACCGGGCGTAAGGTGGTGGCGATGCATAAGGCCGAGCGCGTTCCGGCCGTCGCGGCGGCCAGCATAGTAGCAAAGGTCGTCAGGGATCGGCTCGTTGACGTGCTCAAGGCCTATATGGGCGACTTCGGCTCCGGGTACCCCTCAGACCCCAAGACGATATCGGCTTTGAGGACCGGAAGAATCGCGGAGGAGTGCGTAAGGCGCTCGTGGAGGACGGCGAAGAGGATACGGTAACGTTTAAATACAGCTGGAGCTCAGCACGGCGATGAGCGCTATTGATCTTTCGATGTGGGAGCCCAGGACTAAGCTGGGCCAGATGGTGAAGGAGGGGAAAATCCGGACGATAGATGAGATATTCGCGGCGAATATGTTGATAAAAGAGCCGGAGATAGTCGACGCGCTTCTCCCCAATTTGAAACAAGAGCTGCTCAGCATAAACATCGTTCAGCGCCAGACCGATGCGGGCGAAGTGAGCCAGTTCCAAGCAGTGGTCGCGCTGGGCAACGAGGACGGCTATGTCGGCATAGGCATAGGCAAGGCTAGACAAGTGAGGCAGGCCATAGAGAAAGCGATTAGGGAGGCTAAGCTTAACATAATCCCGGTCAGAAGGGGGTGCGGCTCCTGGAGGTGTTCTTGCGACGAGCCGCACTCGGTGCCGTTCGTCGTCGAGGGTAAATCTGGGAGCGTCAAGATCAAGCTCATCCCGGCTCCGAAGGGCGTGGGGCTCGTGGCCGGCGACGTGGCCAAGGCCGTCCTCAGGCTCGCGGGCATTAGAGATGTCTGGACTAAGACGTTCGGCGATACTAGGACCACGCTCAACTTCGCCTTGGCCACCTACAACGCCTTGAGGAACACCTATAGGTTCAAGCTATGACGACGCTCGCCGAGGCGAAGAAGGAGGTGGTTGTGTATCCGCGATACGCAGTAGTGAGGATCAAAGGCGTCGTGAACACGCCGAGAGACGTCGAGAGCACGTTGAGCTATCTCAGATTGAGGAGGAAGTTCGTCATGTCGCTCGTCGTGGGGCGGCCCGAGGTCGAGGGCATGTTGAGGAAGGCGCAGAATTGGATCACGTGGGGCGAGATCGACGCGGACACCTTGGCCCAAGTTTTGGCCAAAAGAGGCAGAATAGTAGGCGATAAGCCCTTGACGCTCGATCACTTAAGGAAGTACGGGTGGAACAGCTACGAGGAGCTGGCTTTGGCGTACGTATCCGGCGAGATAGACAGAATAGCGTGTCCGAAGAAAGGCGTTTGGCCCAGGAGAGACGGCAAGGTCTTATGCGTGCCGTACCTCAAGCCCTTCTTCAGGCTCCATCCGCCGATCGGGGGGTTCAAGGACGTGAAGAAGAGCTTCTCTGAGGGGGGCGATTTGGGGTACAGAGGCCCTGAGATAAACGAGCTAATACTCAGGATGATATAGGCTTCAGCACCAGCCCCCTCCCCGGCTCTATCTCTACGTCGAACGCGCGGCGGGAGTGATTGGTCATGCGCATTTTCTTGATAATGAGGTGTCTGCGGACCTCCCTCGCGGTCTCCACGTCGTCCATCCACATGTGGATCACGCCATCGGCTATATGCTCTAGCCCGAAGCCGTAGGCTTGCCCGGTCGTGGGCGCGTATTGGCTCGTGAGAAGCGCCGTCACGTTGTCCCTATGCGTCGCTATTTTGAGCTGGTAGGAGTACTTGCGCGCCATCACGGGCTTATCTACCCAGAAGGCCGACATCGAGTCTATCACGAGCCTGACGTGCCTCGTCGGCGCCCCCCTCTCCTCCTCGACGACCTCGAGCACTTTGTATGCCTCGTTTATCGCCTCGATCAAGGTGTCCACGGAGAGGGCGGCGTATCGCCTAGCTCCCTCAGCCTCCTTGGCCTTCTCCGTCAACTGCCTCGCCACTTTGAGGAGGCCGAATATGTCCACGACGACTATTTGGGGCAACTCCTCGGGCTCTCTCCTCCACCCCAGGCTGTACGTCGAGTATTTCGAGAAATCCATGCCTAATTGTTTGGCTTGCGTCATCACGTCCTTGAACTCCTGCTCGGTGGTCACGTACACTACCGGGTCCCCCACCTTCAGCCCCGCGTATGCGAAGTGCATGCACAATATGGACTTCCCCACGCCGGGCTCGCCGGTGACCACCACCCAAGAGCCCTGGGGTATTCCCCCTTCGAGCGCCTTGTCCAACTCCTCTATGCCTGTCGAGATCCTCTGGACCTCGGCCACGCGAAAAACCGGCGCGTGGGTAAATAAGGCTAACTAGGGGTTCTTCTCCCAGAGTTCCAATATCTCGGCGTTGCTCAACACCGGGAGCAACTTAGACAAATTGGCGAGGGACCTCTCGTGGGCCGCCTTGTCGGCCGAGGAGACGGCCTCCTTGGCCACGACGGGCAAATAGCCGAGCGCTTGGGCGTGGCGCGCGGAGGTCTCGACGCCGATCTCTGTGGCTATTCCCGTGAAGACTATCGTGGTGATGCCCGCGTTCCTCAACAATAGCTCGAAGTTGGTGCCCACGAATATCGACGTGGTGTTCTTGTTGAGCACGACGTCGCCCTCGCGCGGATAGACGTCCTTGTATATATCGCCTGGGTTCCAGCTCCTCCTAAACGGCGAGGCGAACCTCTCGGGAAACGGCGTTATCTTCGTGTACACTACGGGCACGTCGAACTTCCTAGCGCCCTCTATTAGCTCCTTTAATTTTACCAAGAATTCTTCCTTGTTGAATATCGAGTTCACTAAGGCCTCTTGGACGTCCCAGACAACGAGCACCGAGTTGCTCCTCTTAATGAACCTCTTCAACTCCTCGGGTCTAAGCATAGACATACCCTACTTCAGCTTTAAATACTCTGCGTTGGCCTCTTTAAACGCCTCTTGTAGATCCGCGACCGCCGACGTGTATAGGCCGAGCTTGGCGGCCGCCTCGTTTATTTGGGCTGTCGACTTGGCGAGCCTTCCGAACTTTGCCTTGAGCTCTCGGGACCGCCCTCCGCCCCTCCGCATCTCGGCCGCCAATCTCCTGAGCTCCCTCGCCAACGCGGCGGCTTTTTCGTCCAAGGCCCTCCTCGCCATATGACGTAGGGCGTTGTACTGCTCCTCGGAGAGGGGGATCGCGGCATATTCGAACACGGGGCCTGAGCCCTCCGCCTCCCATCGCCTCAAGAGCTCCCTCTTGACCTTCTCCAAGGCCCTCTCCACGACCTCTCTGGGCTCCCAAGTCACCGCAACTCCTCGCCCCAGCTCCACGTTGGGGAACCCCCTCAAGGCCTCGGACATCACGTCCTCGTCGTTCGAGTGGACCAGCACCAGAATCACGCGCCTATATAGCTCCTCTTTTAAAACCTCTCACCTTTTCGGCGAGGGCCATAACCTTGGTTTTGTCCTTGACCCCGGGCTCGGACTCAACCCCGCTGGCCACGTCTATCATATAGGGGTTGTACTCCAACACGCGCTCCACGTTTTCGGGCGTTATGCCCCCCGCTATGGCGACCCTCCTCAACGGCGCGACCCTCCTTATCAGCTCCAAGGGCACCTTGAGGCCGTGTTCGTACCTCAACCCCGCCTCCTTGATCGCGTCGACCAACACGTACTCGAAATCGCCCGACGACAACCGCGCGGCCTCCTCCACGACGTCGTCCCTCCCGAAGAGAACCACGGGCGCTAACGCGATTCCCCTCTCCTCGGCCCTCTCGACCACACTTGCGTCGAGCTTACGCGGGATCTGCGCTATGGGGAAGTCGTATGCAGCCGCGAGGTCGACCGCGCTCGCCGGGTCGTATGAGTCGAAGACTGCGACGGGCTTGGCCTTGCTCAAGACCGAGGCCAAGTCCTTGGCCAAGCTGGGGGGTATCCTCCTGGGCGAGCGGGTCTCCGGATCTACGATAAAGCCCGCGTAGTCCGCCACCTCGTCCACGAGCTCCACGTCTGAGCGCCTGGTCAAGCCGCATATCTTCAACAAGGTCATGGCCTACTCGCCTTGACGACGAGCTCCACGTGGCGGGCCACGCGGCCCGACTTAATGGCTTCAAGAGCCGCCTCGTAGCCGTCTCTGGGATCCTTAGCCAAACCGGCCACGTATAGGGCCAAGGCTGCGTTGATAGCTATGGCGTTGGCCGCCTCGACGTCCTCGCCCCTCAGCCCGCCCAGCGTCCTCGCCACAGACTCCTCCTTGGTGTCCGCTCTAGGTATCCTCCCCCTCTTGGCCCCGAAATCCTCAGGGGCTAGCTCGTACTCCTCGACCCTCCCTCCTCTGACCTCGGCGATTATCGTGCGGCCCTCCGGGGAGGCCTCGTCCACTCCGGGCTCTCCGTGCACCACCAGCACGTGTTCGAGGCCGAGGTGGACCGCGGCGTTAGCCATCACCGGCACTAGGCGCCGCTCAGCCACGCCTATGACTTGCCTCTTCACTTGGCCCGGATTGGCCAGAGGCCCGACTAAGTTGAATATTGTCCTAAACGGGAGCCTCTTACGTATCGGCGCGACCCGCGCAAACGTCGGGTGGTAGGCCGGCGCGAAGAGGAAGGCGAACCTGGACGCCCTCAGCGCGACGATCGCCTCGTCGGGCTTGAGGTTGATATTATAGCCAAGGGCCTCCAAGAAGTCCGCGCTACCCGTGGGGCTCGTGACGGACCTATTGCCGTGTTTGAGCACGTAGGCTCCGAGGGCCGACGCGACCAAGGCGGCCGCCGTGGAGAGGTTTATAGTCCTCTGGCCGTCGCCGCCCGTCCCGGCTGTATCTATCGCGGGCAGATCGCCTATGTCGACCCTCACGCAAGTCTCGCGGGCGGCCTTGGCGAACCCCGCTATCTCCTCGGGCGCCTCGCCCCTCACCCTCATGGCCGTGAGGGCCGCGGCTACCTCGACGTCGCCAACCTCGCCCTTGAGCATGGAGAGCGCTAGCGAATAGCTCTCCTCGAACGTCAAGGTTTTCCCCTCGCCGAGTTTTCTAAGCGACATGTTTCTCGTAGGCGTCTACGTCGAGTAGGCCGTGGCCGGACAAGTTGAAGGCGATCACGGAGCCCGGCGGCAACTTCTTGGCGATATCGATTACGGCCTTAACGGCGTGGGCGCTCTCGGGCGCCGGCACGATGCCCTCGGACCTGGCGAACAAGACGGCCGCCTCGAACACATCCTCTTGCCTATACGCCACCGCCTCTACGAGGCCCAGCCTTTTTAGCAAGGAGAGGCTCGGCGCAGCTCCATGATAGCGGAGACCGGCCGCGTGCACGGCGGGCGGCACGTAGTCATGGCCTAGGGTGTACATCTTGATCATGGGCAAGATCCCCACCGCGTCGGGGAAGTCGTATTTGTAGTCGCCGGCCGTCAACTTGGGCGCCGCGGCCGACTCAGCCGCTAGGAACTTGGTCTTCTCGAAGCCCTCGCCTCTCAGCTTCATGCCTATCATGGGATAGGCGAAGCCGCCGAAGTTCGAGCCACCGCCGACGCAGCCGACCGCGTAGTCGGGCTCCTCGGGCATCTGCTGGATCGCCTCGAGGCCTATCACCGACTGGTGTATTAGGACGAACTCGAGCACGCTGCCCGGGAGGTATCGCCTCCTCTCGCCTGCCAGCGTGTACTCAACCGCCTCCGAGATGGCTATGCCGAGCGAGCCGGGGTGGTCAGGCTTGTAGAACTTCTTGCCCGTCTCGGTGATCTCGCTGGGGCTCGGGTACACCGTTGCGCCGTAAGTCCTCATGAACACGACCCTCTGCCTTTTCTTCTCGTACGAGGACCTGGTCATGAACACCACGGCCTTCAGCCCGAAGAGGGCCGCCGCCAAGGAGACCGCCATGCCCCACTGGCCGGCCCCGGTCTCGGTCGCCACTTCCTCGGCCCCGTCCAGCTTGGCGTAGTAAGCTTGAGCCAACGCCGTGTTGAGCTTATGGCTGCCGACGGGCAAGGCCCCCTCGTATTTGTAATATATATGGACCTTAACGCCGAGGGCTTTCTCGAGCCCCTCGGCCCTCCTATACGGCGTCGGTCGGCCCACCCTCCTGTAGGCGTCCCTCACCTCCTCGGGTATAGGTATCCAGCGCTCCGCCGTGAACTCTTGATCTATTAGCGCAGAGGGCAAGATCCTCGTCAGAAGCGCGATCCTGCTATCGCCGTCGTCGGGATCCTTGGGCGGAGGCAACGGCGTGGGGAGATCCGCCGCTATGTTGTACCACCTATCCACCCCGATGACATAGCCGCAACAACACGGACCTATTTAAGTTTTGTCGTAGCTATATAGATCGTGGATATGCCCAATAGTATTAGAGCTGAGCCGATCGCTTGGCACAACGTGGGCACGGCGCCTAGCATGAGGTAGGAGAATAGGTATGAGAGGACCGGCACTAGGAGGGACGCCTCGCCGGTTCTGACAGGCCCCAGCTCGCGGACCGAGCGGAACCACAGAAGCCAAGCAACTCCTTGGGCCAACACGGCCAAGGCTATTAAGAGCAAGAGAGGCCTCGCCGAGAAGTCGGCCCTATATGAAATAAACACCGTTGGGAGGAGAAAGGCCGCCGCCGCTCCGTTCATAGCGGCTGTGGTGGGCAACACAGGCCTATCCGCTAGCCAGAGCTTGTACGCCACGGTGCCGAGCGCCCACAGAAAACCTCCGAGGATCGGGAGGACGTCGTACGCGCTCGCCCCGCCTCCCATAGTCGACACGATTACGCCAAAGACTCCCAGCGCTACTCCGAGGACCTCGCCGGGCTTAACAGCGGCCTTGAAGGCTATCGTCGATATCACGAGCACGAAAATCGGTTGGGTGTACATCAGAGCGGAGACCAGGCCAGGGCTTCCCGCGAATAGGAGCGATATGTTTATCAACAACACCGTGGCCCCCATGTTCAGGAGGCCTACCACTGCGGTTTTGCCGTCGAGGCGGGCGGGCCTAGACGCGGCCGACAAAACGACGAACCCCACAAACGCTCTGAAAAAGGCGATGAAAGTGGGCGAGAAGTACGCTGTTAAGTACTTGGTCAGAGGATAGGCGAGGCCCCAGATTATCAATACGGCTAAGAGGTTCCCGTACGCCCTCATTTAATCGATCTCTTTATTTCGTTCAAAAAGCCCAAGGCGGCGTCTAGCCCCCTCTCTTTGACGAGCCTCATGGCGGCAGTCCCCACCACCACGCCGTCGGCGCCGGCCTCCACGACGGCTCGGGCCTTCTCGCCGCTATCTATGGCGAAGCCCGCCACCAAGTAGACATCGCCGATATGGGCCCTAGCTATTCTTATATTCCTCTCCACATAGACGGGCAACTTGATGCCAGTGGCCGCGTATAGGCCTATGTAGATGAAGAGCGGATCGTGTCGAGCTAGCCTCTCGGCGAGCTGGTAGGGGAATTTGCCCGGCAAAAAGAAGGCGACTTCTAGCCCGTGAGATCTCATGGCATTTACGTAGTCGTCCAGCCTCTCCGGCGTATCTATGAGTAGATCGGGCAGGAGGACTGACGCGGCCCCTGCCTCGGACGCGACGCGAGCCAACTCGTCGAACTTGCCGGCGAAATCCTCCGCGTATCCCATTAACACTGTGTTTTTAGGAAACGACATCCCCTTGACGGCCTCTAGCCCCTTGACAGGGACGGATCTATGGCTAGCCCTTATGAAGGGCCCGTCGTATTTGGGGTTCTCTGAGGGCAAGCCGACCTCGACGAAATCGGCAAGGCTCTCGATCGCCTTGAGGAACGACGAAAAGGCGCTCGGATCAGGCCATCTAGCAGTGATATACACGCCTAGGCCGGGCCTGGGCAGTTTCGCCATCGGCCATGCGTAGGGGGGTGCTAAAAACGTTAAGTAAGCGTGAAGTTCTCGAGCCT
This sequence comes from Thermoproteus thermophilus, assembly GCF_055392855.1. Classification (NCBI taxonomy): domain Archaea; kingdom Thermoproteati; phylum Thermoproteota; class Thermoprotei; order Thermoproteales; family Thermoproteaceae; genus Thermoproteus; species Thermoproteus thermophilus. The sequence goes on along the minus strand of NZ_AP042466.1, from coordinate 533,968 downwards.
GACGCCGTTGTTGATGATCTTATGCGGCCACACTTTGACATTTATCAACACAGCGTTGTCGCCCACGGTCACGTCGTTGCCGAGGACAGAGCCCATCAAGCGGGCGCCTCTGCCCACGAAGCTGTGCCTGCCCACCACGCTCCTCTCTATGCGCGCGCCGGCTTCCACGACCGATCTATCCATGACGACGGAATCCGCTACCTCGACGCCGTCGCCTACCACCGTGTAGTTGTCTATAACAGCGTTGCGCAAGCGGACGCCCTTGCCTATCTTGACGTGTCTGCCTATCAAGACGCTACCCTCCACCTTGACATCTCCCGAGTTTATACGCTCTTTCAGCTCCCTCTTGAACGCCAAGGACTCGGGGCTCGTCCCTTGGACCAACACGCGGGCTAATATCTCCTCGGAGGCTAAATCTGACGGGCTTAAGTTGTTCAACAAGTACAGAGAGGCCTCCAGATAACGCTCCGGGCTGCCTACGTCGAACCAGAATCCCCTGGTCACGTAGCCGTATACCGGCAAGCCCGCCTCTATAGCCGCCGGTATGACGTTGGAGCCGAAGTCCATGAGGCCCTCCTTGTACAGCTTAGAGCCCACTTCGCCCTCGAAGAAGTTCAAGAAATCCTCCGAGAGCAAGTAGAGGCCTGTGTTCACTAAATTGCTCGGGGCGTCCTCTCTCCGTTTAGGCTTCTCGACGAATTTCAAGATCCTCATCCTCTCGTCCACGGCTGCTACGCCGAACTCCTCGACTCTCTCCTCCTCTTTTAGGGCTATCGTCATGAAGGCCTTATTGGCCTCGTGTACTTTGTAAAAGGAGCCCAAGTCTATCTCGAACAAGTTATCGCCTTGCACCACGAGGACGGGCTCCTTTATGTTGTAATACTCCAGGGATATCTTGACGGCCTCGGCGTTGCCCCTGGTCTCGGCTCTGGGCATGTACCTGAGCCTGACCCTTACGCCGTACTCCCTCTCCAGCCAATAGCCCTCGCCGAAGTAGTCGTATATGTCCTTGTAGTTGTAGTATCCTCGCACCCCCATGATGATCTCCTCGATGCCTTGTCTAGCGAGGTTGACCACAATGAACTCGGCTAGGGGGCGGTTCAAGATTCGCACCATGGCTTTGGAGGTCTCTATGGTGAGGGGGCGAAGGCGGACGGCCTCGCCCCCTATGGGTATTACGGCCACTCTGACGCCCACGTATTATTTCGTTGTAGTAATAAATATACATGGCGTCGCCCGCGTCGAGCTCAACGCCGCAGCAATGACGGATCGACCTCTTATTATCCGGTATATTGTTAATACCAGGTCTACTTATTATATATCAATTAACTATATAAAATTCATCTATTTACATACTAGTATTCTTGTTATAATTTGTCAAAAGATCTATTGAGAGAAACAAGTTGCATTGGCGGACTATGCCAAAGCGCTCAAAGGAGTCCAAGTGCAATAGACCACACCAGCTGACATCAGGCCTATGGCCATACGCTAGGACCCCGGCGACTAGCCCGCTCCTTGAGGGCGCTCGCTGCGTCGCGGGCTAAGCCCCTCACGCCGTTATCGCCTTGTAGTAGGCCATCTGCCTCGCCTTCTCGTAACAACCTACTAGTTGATCCAACAAGTTCCTCTCCCTAAACTTCTTGTCGACGTAGGCAGATATATAACGCTTAAGGCCTTTTATGTACTCAGCCCCGCGCCCGCGCGCGATTTCCCTAAGGCGGGGGTCGGGGATCAAGTCGGGCCTAAAAGACCAGAGCCAATTCGCCAACGACTCCATGGCCGCGCCCAACGCGTCGACGTCGTCTGGCGGGACCAAAAGACCCGTCCCCTCGCCGTTTCTGAAATCCACGACGACCTCGGGCAAGCCCCCCACCGCCGACGCGATGACGGGAGTGCCGACCGCCATGGCCTCTATAGCCGATATGCCGAAAGGCTCCCAGCGGGACGGCATGACGAGCGCCGTGGCGGCGTAGTTCAAGGCCATGTAGAGGTCCCTCGGGATTTTGGCGAACGACAAAAACGCCCTCCCGCCTCTCTCTTCGGCTAACCTCTTGAGGTACTCCTCGTAGCCGACGTCGCCGACAGATATGGCCAAGACTAACAGACGCGCCGAGGGGGCGCGGTCCAGAGCTCTAATGGCCAAGTCCAGCCCCTTTTGGGATGTGGCGCGACCCACTGCCAAAAATAAGGCCCCGCCTCTGTCCAGCCAACCGCTGCCTCCTATTCGTTCCACGCGCTCCACGAGAGTCCAAGGAGAGCCGTCCGGCGCGAGTTTGCGGAAATAGGACTCGGCCTCGTCTAGGCGCCAGTCGGTGGAGTTGTACAAGACGCAGGATTTCCCCCGCATCCATTCGCCGTATTTGGAGAGGACCTCGTTGAGATAGCCCCAGCTCACGCTGGACAATACATCGCTCTCGACGGCGGCGAACCCCTCCGCCGATCCGCCCACGGAGTTCCAGACGGACGAGTAGAGCTCTGGCCTATGGCAACAAACCCTCCAGACTAAGTGAAGCCTATCCCCGAGCCCGGCCCACTCCGACGACGCGTAATGCCACGGGAAGGAGTAGCCGGAGGATAAATGCACTGTGAAGACCAAGGGGACCGCGACGCCTTGCCTCTCGGCGTAGTCCCTCAAGGCGACGCCCGCTAGGCCGGAATGCCAGTCGTTGGCGTGTATCAAGTCGGGGATACCGTACCTCTCGGCGTAGGCCACCACGGCCCTCGCGAACAATGCTGCCTTCTCCTCCACGTTCTCGTAGGGGTACCATCTATCGAAGACCAAGCCGGTGGCCGTGTCCAATCCCTTGAACATGACCACCTTCGCGCCATCCGCCCAAGTCGTCTCGGCGCCTAGGCAGTAGGGGTAGATCCTCCCGTCTAGCCCCCGCCTCTCGCCGCAAGCCTTGAAGTCGAGTTGCGAAAGCGGGAATCCCCTATTGGGGTCGAGGTGTCTGCCGTGAGACGGCATGAGCACAGTCACGTCGTAGCCGCCTTTGGCCAACGCAGACGCGTACTGCTTCACGGCCTCCCCCAGCCCGCCCACTTTGACGAGACCGGCGTACTCGAACGTCAGCAAGTATATCTTTTTGACGGCCTCGGGCGCCCTCACGTTATATCAGAGGGGGTTATAAAAAGGCGCGGCGTTTAGGCGCTCGAGGAGCCTCGCCTGTCGGAGATCCCGCAAGCCGCGATCGCCGAGGCCGGACCTTGGGCGTTGCCCGCGCCGCTCGGATAGAGGAGCCGCCTCGTTGTTCCCCGAGCCGCACCTGCAGATCCTGGACGCGTCATCGCGGCGGACGTAGAACAATTACGCCGGTTGTTTCGCCGCTAATATACATCACCGAATAGTGGAGGTCGGCGAGAAGGACGAGTGTAGTGTTACGGAGGAAATCGCGCCGAGCAGTCGCGAGGGGGCGCCGCATACCCCCGCTTCTGTTGGGGTATCGATCTAACCCCCTACCCGGGCCTCGCCGCGGCCTCATAGGCCCTGCTTGGGGGCCGCACCCCCGGCTGGTTTTTGCCCCCGCCTTTCGGCGGCCCGCCGGGGGTCTCCGCGGGCGGTGCGGGAGGTTCCAGAGGGCGGCCGTCTCCGAGCCGCCCCCGTCCCCTCGGCGCCCCATAAGGACTTCGTCTGCGCCTAAAAGTTTTTCGGAACGTTTATAGAGAAAAGGGCCGATAACAGCGGCCTTATAGGGCGTCGTAATGACGATAGGTCAAAGGCTTATTTGATCAAAAGACCTATGATTAGCCCAATTATAAACGTCAAGGAGGAATAAGGTATCATGGCCTTAAGCACGCCTAGCTTCTCGGCGGCTTGATAGGCCGTGTACCCCAAGCTCTGTATTATGTTAATGGCCGTCGAGGGGCTGATATAGCCGAGGGCAACCGCCAGTATCAATATAGCGAGGAGCACTAGCGCGACGCCTAGGAGCCGTCTTATTAACACGCCCACGAGTAGCCCGAACACAAACGGCACGATCAACGCGATGATTTGTGCGAGCGACATCGGGAGCAGCCCATTCATGGTTAATTAAGGTTGCGCCGCAAGGCCTACGTTAAAATTTTAAACGTCCAAGCCGCTTTACATTTTTGTGAGACAATTCCAGTGCATGCCTAACTGTGCGCTCTGTTGTAGGGCCAGCCCAGTGACGGTGCTCCCCCACGAAGTCTACGTACTGGAGTCGTTGGCCAAAGAGCTGGGCGTTAGGGCTAGGTTCGTCCCCGCCTATACCCTCTTGGACTCCATCAGCGGCGTTAGGATCGCGTTGAGCTATCTAATGCTCTTGGACGAAGAGGGGAAATGCCCTTTCCTCAAGGGCACGAAGTGCCTCGTCCACGACCTCTACAAGCCTTTGACGTGCCGCTCCTTCCCCTATCTGCCGAAGGTTATCAGATATGAGCTGGACCCCGTGGCCAAGGAGGTGAGGATGGAGATAAACTTCGTCATGTCCACGCTCTGCCCCGTGGTCAAGTCCGATCTGAAGCCGACGGATTTGGTGAGAATGAGCAATATCAAAATAGCCGTCCAGTACGCCCCTAAGGAGGTCGAGGTGGCCAGGGAGACCGTCGAGAAGAGGTCCATATACGCCCGCTTGTTGAGCGATCTCTGGCGCGAGGGCTACGTCGACTTACACGACGGAGGCAACAACCCGTTCTATCCCGTGGTTAACGGCTTCGCCTTTCTACGGCGTTTTAGGCCCGAGTTGACCATCAAGGACCTCCTCTAAAATATATCCGGTACAAGATATAGATGCCAACGGCCACTATGATGGCCCCGTACGCCTTACTCAACGCGCTCTTAGGCGCCTTGACGGCCAAGCTGGTGCCCAAATAGCCTCCGGCCACGCCCCCCAGCACATACAACGCAGCTATCAAGGGCAGTACGTCCCCGTAATACCAATATTCGGCGCCGGCCGCAACGCCGAACGTCCCCACGCTGATGAGGGAGGTGCCTATAGCTCTAGTTATGCAGAGCCCAGCGGAGAACATCAAGCTCGGTACTATCAAGAAGCCGCCGCCTATGCCGAAATACCCGCTCAAGAGGCCGACGACGAATCCGAGGCCCGACACCTTGGCGATCACGGAGGGGGTCAACCTAGGACATCCCCTCACCGCCTCGCGTAGTCTGTCGGCCTCCTCGGAAGTCCCGGCCCTCGCCGATTCCCGCCTCGTCGCGACGTATACCCCTAGCACTATCATGGCTATGGCGAAGTACGTCAAGAGGGATGTGCCCGGCGTTATGTGGCCCAAGTAGGCCCCCAACAAAGAGCCGACGAGCCCTGTCGCGGCGAAGATAGCGCCTACCCTTGGCGCTATGTTCTTCTTACGGAGGTGCATATAGGAGTTTATATAGGCGTTAACGCCGACGGCCAACGCGGTGGTGCCTATGGCGATATGGGCCGAGTTGGGCAAAGAGGAGAGGTCCACGAAGTAGAGGAAGAGAGGGACGGCGAGTATGGAGCCCCCGCCGCCTATGAGCCCCAACGAGAACCCGACCAACACCCCAGACACCACCGAGAGCGCATATTGTAGCGCATCCACATCGGTCGACAAAACTGAAAATTATAAATAATTTTATCATATTTTGATATAGATTATTTTTATAATAAAATAATTAATTATTTTTATTAAAAATTTTAAAACTTATAATTATTAAATTGAGTCTTGATCTTGAAAAAATACAAAATGATACTGGATTAGTCGTCGAGGGCTATTTCCTCGCCCCTCAGCCCTCTAGGTGGTCGACTTATTGTTAGTGCCTACAGCCAGCTCAGTCGGCTTGACGCTCGCTTCTCCCGGCCATAAAGCGGAATGCGCTTGGACGACAAGACGTAGATCCTCCATGCGACTGTCAAGAAGACAAAGAGGGCGCTCGACTCTGTCGGCAACATATGGGCGCCTCCTGTGCGCCGGCACGGCCTCCCGTTGGCCATATGCCGGGGCGGCGGGGACGCGCCTCCGCCAGTCCCGGTATTCGACCTAGCGACGTCCGCGTAGTAGGGGCTCGTCCGAGCTATGTTTCATTATATTAAGCCCCCTCGGTATTATGGCGATTAAGATATACGGGATGTTGCTCGCGGCGGCCGCTCTACAATTCATAGCTGTGGTCCAAATCGCGCAAAGCCTCTATCCAGGATACAGCGTTTGGGCCAACTACATCAGCGATTTGGGCAATAAGGACTTGGCGGGATCCGCCATTGCGACCGCGTTTAACGCCTCGGCGGCTGTCTTGGGGATACTAGTGGCGATCTCCTCGTACGGCCTGGGGCGCATCACGACGAGGAGGGCCCTGTGCACGACGTCGTTGGCGCTGTCCGGGCTGGGGGCCTTGGGCGTGGGCCTTTTCCCGGAGGGATCCCCCATGCACCTACATACCATATTCGCGCTCATGGCGTTCCTCTTCGGCGGAATAGCCGTGATCGCGCTCGGCCTCTACACGGCGATGCCCAAGGCCATGAGGCTACTCGGCGTAGTCCTCGGGATAATTTCCTTGACCTCGCTAGCGGCGTATATAGCGCTGGGGGAGCCCCCCATCGTCGAGAGGCCGGTGGTCTACCCTATACTAATATACGCGGTTTTATACGGGCTTTATGTGGCCGTAAAATGGGGTTAGTTTAGAAGCGAACACCTCACGACTCTCACCTCTTTTCTGTCAGTACATAGCTCCTTATTAACCCCGAAGCACTTCACGTCCAGATACGGCGCTATCAGCAGATGCGACGACGTTATGTACTTCTTCAGCTCGATCATGTATATATCATACAAGGGGGGCTAAAAACTAGAAGGGTGCGTGCAACTAGCGCACTAGAATGGGCTTAGTGCGCGCCCCCCTCGCCCCGCATCCTAGTCGGCCAACGGCCTCACCTTCGGGGCGGTTCACGGCCAAGGCGTTTTTAGACAAATGCCACGGCTACACGGCTCTCCAAGCAGTAACGCCGCAGGAGGGAAAAAGGGGATTTAACCCCAGCTCCAGGCAACGCACTTAGCTCATGTAAGGGGGTTACAGAAATTCTACTTCGTCGACGTCGCTGTCCAGCAAGTACTCCATCAAGGCTTGGACCCCCTCTTTCTCGTAGACGGCGAGCAGCTCCTCAATTAAGTCGGCCGCGCCGCGAACTACAACAACACTATTTCCAATTTCAACCACCGGGGCGGGTGAAAAGGCCCCGGCCACGGCGATTATTTTCGTTACTTCCTTTGGCAATTTCATGTCTCTACTTGCGCGTGCCGTGCGTTGAACACTTGCCCCGGCCATCTGCCTTTGTCAAAATTTTGAAAACTAGGTAAAAGACGGTTTTCACGGCTGTATAGGCGGTCAAAGCGTGTTCACAAATGTAAAGAGCCATTTTCCCACCGAGTTGGGGGTATATGGAGTCTCGGGGGGAAGGCGTCGGCGACGCTTAGACGAAGATTACATCTAGGGAAGATTTTATACAGCTCCAGGCGCCTGTTTTCTGCAGTCGAAGACAAATTTGGTTGCGACAGTGTAGTATTTCACGTCGCATTTGTCTTTTACCTCATCCCAAAGCTTCAACGCCGCTTTTCCCGCGCCTCTCGACATGTCGGGGATTTCGGCGTAGGCCTCGGCGTCGCGCCTCGCCGCACGCTTGTACGCCTCCCACATCACTTCGTCAAGGGGCTTGTCCATGCACAGCGCCTCCAGCTTCTCTCTCCTCCATTCCACTCCGTCGAACACTTCCACCTCCGCCACGGGGCCCTCCACGGGGACGAGCCAGTACCTCCCGGCCCTCCTCCCGCCCTTGGCCGGGGCCTTGACCACGGCCACGCAGACCACGTTGATATTTTGTACGGCCAAATAAGTAGAACACCACTAGTCTGAACCCAAACGACGAGAAGAGAGGCGTCCTGTCTTTTCCTGTCCTCGCCGATTTTTTCGGCGGGTCCTGAATTTCTGAAAACGCCGAATTTCTCGGCGTGTAGGAACGGCTGAATATCCTACGCCTGGAAAATTCGCCTAGTCAGGACGGATCAGGATCCGGCGGAAAAACGGCGGGTGTAGGAAAATTCAGGACGCCGAATTTGTCGGGTCTGGGTTGTTAAAGTAGGAAGTGTTGAAAAACGTTGGGGGTTGGGAAAAAGGCGTTATTTTCTGCGTCTTCTAAGCAATACGGCCGCAACTACCGCTGTAGAGGCTACCGTGTAGGGGCTGATTGGGGAGGCGAATTGCTCTACTCGACACAGCTTGGTGGTGGTGACGTTTAGCTCTACGACGCCGGCTGGAGAGGCCCAGGCCCCGCGCCCGCAGAGTCTTGCGTATGTAAGGGGGTTTGGCACGCCTAGCAAGTCCTTGGCCTCAAGGCGCAGATACGCGTTGTAGACAACAGTGTAGTTAATTGGCCCATCTACCGCCACGACGGGCACGACGGGCGTGTAAAACACATCGCCGACGCGGGTGGCGTTCAGCACGACTACGCTCCCAGCCCTCCTCCACCCCTCTACCGTCTTGTCTAGAGCTGTTATCTTCGTCCAATACTCCCTGGCGTACGCCACCGCGACGTTTTTAGGCCCGTCGGCGGCCACGAAGGCTGGTTGCGGGTCTACGAGCCTAGTCCCATTGCCGAAGTCCACGACGGGGGGCGGTCTCACGACTTCGCCGACGGGCGTCCAATTGGCGTAGCGCCAAGCGGGGGCCTCCACGACAAGCCAGTAGAGGCGCTGTCTATAAGACACTGTGCAGTTAGCAGGGCCCGACACTACGAAAGTACAGGAATTGGGGGCCGAAACGGCCGTGCCGTTGCCCAAGTCTACAAAGGCGGGGGGCGTGTAGTTGAAGAGCGAGCCCTCTACAGCCCAAGTTGCGTTTGCGCCAAGCGGCGTCTCTGCCACCACTCTGTACAGCCTAGTGGCGTTGTACAAGACGCGGACGGGGCCCAAGACGGGCACCTCTACAGGCGGCGAGAAGGACAGCTTCACGTCTCTGCCCTTGACAATCGCCGCGATGGGGGCGAGGCGTAGGGCAGTGCCGTTGCCCAGGTCTACAAACCTCGGCGATGGGCGGACCACAGCCCCCTCGGCCACCCACTGGTCCTCCTCCCAGCCAGCCGCCGTGTGCGCCACCAAATACAAGCGGGTGACGTTAGCCGCCACCACCGCCGGCCCCTTGGCCCTAACCGCCGAGGCGTTGTAGGCAGTGCCGTTGCCCAAGTCTACAAAGCGGGGCGGGACCTCCACCACGCCGTCGGACCAGTAGTCTTCGAAGCCCCAGGGGTAGACCACCCTCACGCGGTACTCCACCTTCGAGACGGACGCCTCCACCTCTACAGGCCCCGCCACGTACAGCTTAATCTCGCCGTAGTGATACTTCACGTCGCCCACCACCTCGGGAGGCGGCGTGTAGACAAAGGTAGAGTTGACGTCTGCGGGCACGACGTACCTCCCAGCCTTAGTCACAATTGTGACAGGCGCTTTTGTACACGAAAAGCTACCGGGCCCCGTCACCACGTACCACCCCGGCAGAGAGACGTTGTACGCCCTCTCAAACGGCACAACCCCGCCCCCCGCCACGCCCTCGCCGAATTGACACTTGAGAATAGAACCTCTAAGAAGCTTCACGACGCGGCCAAAAACCAACACGTCGTACTCCGGATTCTCCACGATCTCGGCCTCCCTAGACGCTCCAGGCCTCACATATACACTAACGCCGTCGAACTCCACAGCGGCTTGAAGCTGACCAGCATATGGATGGCCGCCTTTGTCGACTACTAATGTCTCTAGTCCGTGGCTTGAGGCGTATTTTGGCGGTTGCCACGCAACCACGCCTGGGATGTCGGTGCCGTTGTCTATGTAGAGCCACGCGCGGCCGAGCGGCTTTAGGGCCTCTGCGTTATATGACGTGGATATGAAGGCCGTGGCGAAGCTCTGCATTCCGAAGAGCTCGTAGGGCCCGTTGAATAAGAGGCCGGTGGCGTTGAAAGTCTTCATCAGGCGGCCGTCTACGTAGACTTCTACCTCCCTGCCGGTGGCCAGGATAGTGATGTTTCTAGGCGGGGGCGCGTCTACGCACTCGTCTTGCGGAGCTACTTCCTGCCTCCCTTTTAGGAAATCTTGGTGGCTGAACCAGCGCCATACAATACACAGCTTTTCCTCCCCCGTGTAGTAGTAGTGGTAGGCCACTGTGATAGTCAAAATCTTGGCGCACGTGGGGCAGTTCACGGGGTCTGACGTGTAGTACACTATGGGCCGCCCGAACCAGTCTGTGCTGTATGAGGGGATCCAGTCGAAATAGTACACCCGTCCGTTCACCTCCACCCTCACAGATGCGTTGAACACCGGGCCGTCTCCCGCCTTCACAGCCGCTGTGAGGCCGTACACGACGGCCACGGGCCACATGTTGTAGATGTCAAAAATGTCGTGGAAGTAAAGCTTGTACCACCTCACGTCATTCTTGGCGTCTATCTCCGGCACGTCGAAGAGGGCCATGGCCCTCTTGTAGTAAGTCTCCCTCACCGTGCCGTTGGGAAGCCAAGGCGAGGCGGAGGGGCCGGGCATCCCCCGCCAAAGCCCCACCTTCTCCACAAACCACTCGGGCCCAAAATACGCCACCAGCTTTGTTTCATATTTTACCCACCCCTCTGCGTATGAGGGGTAGTAGTACACATACGCCAAAGCCAGCGCGGCCAGGGCCAGTACTAGAAGCGCCGTTCTCATAGAGAAAAAAGCGCCGGAGTTTAAAATGTACGCTTATTGTCCACAAATAACTTTGCCATCTTGACCTGTAGTCGCACCGCCTAGCGAGCACATCATGTCGTTTTTCTGGTCGTAGTATGAGTACGTCCCCGTCCCTGGGTTGTACACCGTTTGCCAGAGCTCGTCCACTGTGTAGGTCTTGGTATTGCCCTTGCAGTCTATCTCGATGATTTTCCACTTTATCCAAATCTCGTCGTAATACTTGCCGTTGCCGAGTTTTGTGAGGTTTTTGTCGTATATCTCCACCGGCTCTTTGTATTTCGTCGTCCAACACACCGGCTCGATTTCTGGGATGGTGCCCCCGCCGCTGGCGCCCCCGCCCGAAGGGCATTCCGTAGCCGGTCCCCCCTTTATTCTCATTGTTTGCCCCCAGTAGGAAACCGGCTTGCCGTCGTAGTAGAGCTGTGCAAATATGCTAAAAACGTACTCGGCTAATTTGCCCTGATAGATACACTGCCAATCGATACACACTGGATTGCTACTACACCATAGCAGTTTTTTGTCCAAGCTGTAGACCAGCTTATACGGCTTTATCGAGGGTATCGTCCTCACCTCGTATAGAAGCGGCACCGAGATGTGGTCGGCTGGGCCGTAGACGGCGTTCCAAGTAGGCAACGGCTTTCTTTGAGGCGGCGGGACTGAGCTCGGCCAGTAGCCCCCGGCCGTCTTCCGTGCGTAGGCCAGCTTCGCGGTGTAGTTGCCGGCCGGCACCTCGGTCAGATTTAGCATTACTGTAGAAGTGAGCACGGCACATCCCCCGGTAGCACATGGGACGGTTTGAGAGCTATTATACTGCACAGTTCTAGAGGCTAGGACCTTGCCACTGGCGTCTGTTACAGTGATCGTTACGCTTGTAGTTGTAACCGCGGCCGTCACGTTGTAGACTCCGTCTGGCAACACGAGCTTTATCGTCGAGTTGGGGTCCGCCAAGTCGTACCCGGGGACGCCCACTGTGACGAGCCAGTGCGTGATGTTGTGCCTGGCCTCCACGGCGTATGTCCTCACGGGGGAAAGCGCGCCGAGCCCCGCCAGTTGCGAGCCCCCCTTCATGACGGCCCCGGTCTCCCCGATTAAGAACTGGCCGTTGCCGCTGGCGTTGGCGTAGACCGGGAGCGCCGGGAAGGCCCACAGCCACATGTAGCCAGAGCCAGCACTCCCCGGGGCGTAGAATCGAGTATTGTTATTGACGGAAGGGAATTCAATGGAAGCGTTTATTCTCAGTACAAACGTAGTCCCCACTTTCTCCCACCTTGCATTAAGTGGGTTGAATGCATACGTCCCGGTGTCGTTTACCAGCACAGAGGGGTACAAGGAGTTTACGCTTTGGTCTAACATGTAGAGGACGCCGTTTGGCAACTTGGCACCGCCTAGACACGAGGCGGGATTTGAGCTACAGCTTGACGGCACGTAGTATTTCGGAGCGCCTTTGAACAACATGCCGTTTATAAACGTGTAGTTGCCGCTTCTTAGCACTGTAAAGGCGATTCTCCAGTCAAGCTCCCAATATATGAAATAGTATTGTTTGAGGCCTACTATTGGCAAGCTCTGATTGGGGAGCAAAATTCCGAGTAGCTGTACGTCGGGCGGCACGGTGTAGAGGCCCGGCAACGCCCCTGGGCCGCCTGGGCTTGTCTCCGTAGAGCCCACCCCTGCGAAGAGCAGGAGCGGCACGTCGCCGGTGTTGACTACGCGGATGGCGCTGTCTCTAACAGTGACGGCCAACATGGGGTTGTCGGCGGCTAGCTGGGCAAGCGCCTCGGCGAAGGCGAGGAAGCCGCGCCTAATCTCGCCGAGGTCGAGCATGTAAATACCCCTCACCTCCCCGGTGGGGCACACTGCCTTGAACTGGAGGGCCCTGGCGGCTGAACCCCTCGCGATCTCCAGCACCACTGTGTCGTTGCATCTCGCGTATACGGGCAACCACGTCACGTTGCCGTAGGGCGCCTTTACATTGAGGTCGTAGGGAGCGCCGTTTATCCAAACCCTCTTCACCACCACATCGGCATAGGCCGGCACGACGCCGAGTTGAAACACGTCGCCTACCCTCATGGCGGTGGGGTAGGCAAAGGCGTCGGACCAGTCTACAGCAGACGCCACCGGCAACGCGAAGTAGCCCACGGCGGCCAACGCCGCGGCTGCCAAGGCCACGGCCACCACGAACGCCAAGACTTGGTCCATAGAAGAGGAAAGAGGGGGGAAAAGACGTTGATTACGTATTGACCTGGACAACTGCGGCGCCGTTTTGCACAGCCGTGGCGTTGACAAGCGACATAAAGACGTCCCAGCCCCCAGTGGAGAGGTCGCGGAATATGCCAGGCACGGCCAGCCACTCGACGTACCACTTAGCCACGGATCCGTATTCCTCATAACGCGCGACGTATACGGCCTCTGTCCAAGTCTTATTCACGTTTTTATACAGCTGGCCGAAGGTGCCCTCGAACCAGTTCTGAACCGCAAAGGCCTGCCTCAGCGTCTTCCAGAAGTTGTCGAAGGCCTCGCTGCCGGTCTTCTCGAGCCCGGCGCTTTTCAAAGCCTTTAAAAGGTTGAGGAGCTGGCTAATTGCTGTGTCAATATCTCCAACGATGTATACTACATATTTTTCGCTACCCATTGTGACGTTTGCTGAAACCCCCAAGCCTTGATGGAGTACTTGCTGGACAGCGACGTCGACGAAGTAGAATTTCTGTAACCCCCTTACATGAGCTAAGTGCGTTGCCTGGAGCTGGGGTTAAATCCCCTTTTTCCCTCCTGCGGCGTTACTGCTTGGAGAGCCGTGTAGCCGTGGCATTTGTCTAAAAACGCCTTGGCCGTGAACCGCCCCGAAGGTGAGGCCGTTGGCCGACTAGGATGCGGGGCGAGGGGGGCGCGCACTAAGCCCATTCTGCTCTTATGGATTTGTTCAAGACGTCGGTTAGTCTCTGCAACGCCGTCAAGTCGAGCTCTCGCCTAGGCCCCAAGACGTTCATGTCGAAGCTCAGAGGAGTCAAGGCTATGTTCCCCTCTTCGTGGACGACGTAGACGTCGGTGCCGGGTTCCGCCTTAACGAGCTCGCCGTAGAGCCAGTAGTACGGAGAGCCCCTCGGATCCCTCCTCTTGTCCACCTTTTGGGAGAACTTCATCTTGGCGGCCGGCACGATCTTAACCTCGACGTTCGGCTTGAACCTGCGTGGGAAATTTATGCTTATCACGTCGACCCCCTTCGGCATGCCCTCCTCGGCGAGGAACTTGACGACGGCTCTGGCCACGTTCCTCATAGCCGATATCAAGGCGGGGTCCTCGAGGAGCTCCCCCGGCTCGCTCACGTTAGCCGAGAGAGCGACGGCGGGTATTCCCAGAAGCGCCGCCTGCATCGCCGCTCCGATCGTGCCAGAGGATAATATGACTTGTAGCGAAGTGTTATCCCCTATGTTCACCCCGGAGAGCACCAAGTCGATGTGGTCGACTATTTCCAGCACGGCTAGATAGACGGTGTCCGAAGGCGTGCCCGACGTGGCGTACAACTGCAGCCCCTCTAGCTCCATCTTGGAGACCCTCAACGGCTTATGTAGCGTGATGCCCAATCCGGACGCCGACTTGGGAGTCTCGGGGGCCACCACGTACACCTCGCCTAAGTCCTTGACGAATGAGTACAACAGACGGAGCCCTGGGGAGTAGATGCCGTCGTCGTTAGTGACAAGTATGTTCATGGCCCTCACTCCGCGGACTTAATATATCCGTAAGCGTAAACCATGGCGATGGTCGACCCTGCATATCCGCAACTCGACGGCGTTGTTCTTTACTGCAGTAGTACGTTCTTGCCCAACATCGTCGGCGCGCTTAATCTAATCACATCAACCGAGAAGTTCTCCGCGATTATCCTATTCGCCGTGTTCGACCTCGTGGGCATAATCGTCGGCGGCTTCCTCGCAGAGCGCCTCGGCAACGTGGTGCCGATAACTATTATTCTTCATAATAGCGGCTCTCTTGGTGGAGGTGGGGCTATCCAGCCTCGCGGGACTAGCGGCGTTGGCCTTGCTGACAGGTATAGCGCACGGCATAGTGTACACGCCCGAGGCCGCATATCCCGCCGAGCTCTTCCCGACGTTGGCGAGGAACACCGGCGTCTCGGCCGCGTACCAAATAGGAAACGCGGCCATAGCCAGCACGGCGCCCTACGTTATGACCGCGATATTGGGTTATGGCCGTTTTTGGGCCGGAGTATACTTAGCGGCGGTGGCGCTCGTAGGGCTCATCGGAGTTGTAATATATAGGCCTAAGCGATGAGCTTAGTCGGAGTCGACGTAGGGGGGACCTTCACCGACTTCGTCGCAGTGGACGAGAACGGCGAGGTGAGGACCTTGAAGATCTTGTCGACGCCGAGGGAGCCCGAGAGGGCAGTCATAGAGGGGCTTTCTTCCTTTAAATTCTCCGAGGTCCTACACGCGTCGACCATAGGCACCAACGCGCTTCTGGGACAAATAGGGCTCGAGGTCCCCAAAGTGGCCTTCTTCACGACGAAGGGCTTCAGAGACGTCGTGGAGATAGGCAGGCAGAACAGGCCGAGGCTCTACGACCTCTTCTTCCAGAAGCCCAAGCCCTTGGCCCCGAGGGAGTTGAGGTTCGAGGTGGACGAGAGGACCCTCCCCGACGGGACCGTGGAGAAGGCCGTGGACCCCGGGCAAGTGGCCGAGCTGGCTAAGAGGGCTAAGGCCGCCGGCGCCGTGAGCGCGGCCGTGGGGTTTCTGCACTCCTACGCGAACCCCTCCAACGAGGAAGCGGCAGCGAGGGTCTTGAGGGAGTATTTCGAGTACGTCACTACGTCCTACGAGGTGGCTTGGGAGCCCAGGGAATACGAGAGGTTCTCGACGGCATTGGTGAACGCCGCGTTGATGCCGCTTGTCGGGAGGTATCTGGCCGAGCTCAAGAGCTACGTGGAGTCCCGGGGCGGGAGGATGTACGTCATGGCCAGCTCGGGGGGTCTTGTGACCGTGGACGAGGCGGCTAGGAGGCCCGTCCAGCTGGTCGAGTCGGGGCCCGCGGCCGGCGTAATAGCCGCGGCCGAGTTGGCGAGACTTCTCGGCGAGGGGCGCATTATATCCTTCGACATGGGCGGCACGACGGCGAAGGCCGGGACCGTCGTCGGCTTTGAGCCGGCCATAACCACCGAGTACGAAGTAGGAGGCGAGAGCCACAAGGGGAGGATCGTGAAGGGCTCCGGCTATCCCGTGCGTTTCCCCTTCGTGGACTTGGCTGAGGTGTCGGCCGGAGGCGGCACCATAATCTGGAGGGATATAGGCGGCGCCTTGAGGGTCGGCCCTCTGAGCGCAGGGGCGGATCCGGGCCCCGTCTGCTACGGCAGAGGCGGGACGGAGCCCACAATCACCGACGCCAACTTGGCGCTGGGCAGAGTCCCCGACTCCTTGGCGGGGGGTCTACTGAAGCTCGACGCAGAGGCGGCTAGGAGGGCCCTCGCGAGGCTAGGGGATCCCGTCGAGGTGGCCGACTTAGCTACGCGGCTCGTGGATCTAGAAATGGCCAGGGCCATTAGGCTGGTCACGGTGGAGAGAGGGCACGATCCCTCCTCGTTCGCGTTGATGGCTTTCGGAGGCGCCGGCCCTCAACACGCGGCCCAACTCGCCGAGGAGATCGGCATAGGCCGCGTCCTTATTCCGCCGATGCCCGGCGTCTTCACCTCTCTCGGCATGTTGATGGCCGATTTCAAGTTCGAGGCCCGTATGGCCTACCCAAAGGACGTGGCCGCGGGCTTCGCCGAGCTTGAGGCGAGGTTGTCCCGGTATAAGCCCGACTACTTCTTGAGATACGCCGATGTGAGGTATAAAGGACAAGGATGGGAGTTGACTGTGCCCGTGGGGGCGGACGCGTCGCTAGACGCAGTGAGGAGGGCCTTCGAGGAGAAACATGCGGCGATCTACGGCTTCACGCTTGACGAGGAGATAGAAGTTGTCACCATCAGAGCCTTCGCCGTGGTGAGGAGGGCCAAGCCGAGGCTAGCCGATCCGCCGGCCGAGGGCAACCCCGGCGCCTCGGAGAAAGAAGTCTATTTCGACGGCTGGGTCAAGGCTGCTGTGTATAAGAGGGCCGAGCTGCCGTTGGGGTACAAGGTCAAGGGACCTGCGCTGGTCGTGGAGGACTACTCGACCACAGTCATACCGCCGCGTTGGGAGGCGACAGTGGGCAAATACGGCGTGTTGGAGCTGAGGCTATGAGGTGGGAGATAGTGCACAGGGCCACCGAATACGTGGCGGAGGAGGCGGGCGTAGCGTTGAGGAACTCGGCCTTTTCGCCGAATATAAGAGAGCGCATGGACCACAGCGTAGCCGTCGTGGACCCACAAGGCCGTATCGTCGCGCAGGCCGAGCACATCCCAGTCCACTTGGGGTCTTTCTACGTGGGGGTGAAAAACCTCCTGGACTACATGGCCAAGGAGGGCGAGGAGCTAGAGGAGGGAGACGCCGTGCTGACCAACGACCCCTACATCTCGGGCACCCACCTCAACGACGTAATGGTCCTATACCCCGTTTACTGGCGGGGCAGGCTCGTGGCATACATAGCCTCTAAGGCCCATTACGTTGACGTGGGAGGGCCGTTGCCCGCGTCGCTTAACCCTAGGGCGAAGACCCTTTATGAGGAAGGCGTAGTGATACCGCCGGTGAGGATATTGAGGCGCGGCCGGATCAACAAAGAGGCGTTGGGGTTCATCCTCGAGAACTTCAAAACGCCGGCCGTCGCCAAAGGGGATCTCGAAGCGCAGCTCGCGGCCTCGCGCGTGGGGGCCGCCAGGGTGAGGGATCTCTTCGAGAAATTCGGCGATGTGACAAATCAGTGGGATGAGGCGATAGAATACGGCAGAAGGCTCGCGTTGGCCGAGATAGCTAAATGGCCTCCGGGCAGATACGAGGCCGTGGACTACCTCGACTGGGGCGGCGAGATGTTGCCCATAAGGCTCGCCTTGGAGATATCGGAGAGTGGGATAAAGGCCGACTTCGAGGGCACGGCGAGACAAGTCGAGGGCCCGGTCAACGCGGTCTTAGGCGTTACGTTTTCCGCGGTCTCGTTCGCGACGAGGTCCGCGATAGGGGGATATCTGCCGACAAACCACGGCTTCTACAGCGTTATAGAGATAAAGGCGCCTGAGGGCTCATTAGTGAATCCCGTGAAGCCAGCGGCGGTGGGGGCGGGCAACCTCGAGACCAGCCAGAGGGTGGCCGACGCGACCTTTTTAGCCCTCTCCAAGGCGCTTCCGGGCAGGATACCCGCGGCGGGCTCAGGCACTATGATGAACGTGATGATGGGCGGCATGTGGAGAGGGCGTTATTGGTCCTACTACGAGACCATAGGCGGCGGATCCGGCGGAAGGCCCAACGGCCCCGGCGTGTCGGGAGTCCACGTTAACATGACCAACACCTTAAACACGCCAATAGAGATAGCGGAGAGGGAATACCCCATAAGGTTCACCGCCTATATGATAAGAGAGGGCAGCGGAGGGCGCGGGAGGTATCCGGGCGGCGACGGGATAATCAGGGCGTTCAAGGCGTTAGCCCCCGCCACGCTCTCGATAATAGCCAGTAGATTGGCGATAGGCCCTTGGGGCCTCGAGGGCGGGGAGCCGGGCAAGCCGGGCAGAATCACTATAAAGAGGCGCAGCGGCGAGGTCGAGGCGGTGGGGAACAAGACCGTGGAGCTCGCAGAGGGCGACGAGGTGGTGATAGAGACGCCGGGAGGAGGAGGATACGGCCGTAGGGAACCGGAGCCGCGCTCATAGCGGGCGACAACGGCCCCCTCGGCGGCCGATCCTGCCGTTATATTCAACGAGCTCAGCTTATAAGCCTTATCCGCCATGCACGGAGCCTCGTGAATAACGCCGGAAAGACCCAGGCGCCGTGCACAAATTTTTAAGCTCGAATCGACAAGGAGGATATGAATTGGCTCCAAATCGCGTTGAACCCGCCGGGCGGGTTGCGTTTGGGGGAAATACTCCTACTATCCTTCTTGCTGGGGGTCCTACACGGCGCCACGCCCGACGAACACACTTGGCCTATAACTTTCAGCTACGCCGTGGGCAAATACAGCACAAAGGGCGGCGTCAAGGCCGGTTTTCTATTCTCGTTGGGCTTCACGGCGCAGAGGGCCTTGTTGACCACGTTGGGCTTCCTCGGGCTGGCCGCTATATATAACAAATACAACCTAGACGGCCCTGTCTATATCGCCGTCGGCATAGCCATGGCGGTGGCGGGCTCGTACGTGCTCAAGGGGAGGTATATACATTTGCCTATAGACGTCGTGTTGGGAGGGCGTAGACATCACAGCGATAGGGTCGGCGGCGTGCCTATGCACGAGCTGGAGGAAAGGGACGTCCCGTTGGGCATGACCGTGGTGCACGGCTTAATAGCAGGTTTCGGGTTCGGCACCTATGCCAGCATATTGACCTTCGCCTTGGCCCCCCAAGTCGGCTCCCTCGCGTACGCCCCTCTGCCCGGCCTCTTCTTCGGGCTGGGCACGATGCTTATGCAGATGGCCTTCGGGGCGTTGTTCGGGTCCATAATGAGGATCAAGAGGCTTACGGAGGACCAAATAACCAAGATCGCGAGGCGCACCGCCGCCTTTACCCTCTACTACGGCGGGTTGTTGTTTATAGCGGCCGGGATCCTCGTGTTGGCCTTGCCCGTCGTAGATAACTTGGCGATAGCCACAGGAGTGCCCGTCCCCAACCTAGACTCCATAAACATAGGCACGATGCTCGTCTTGACCGTGGTCGGCGCGATAGGCATCGGCACTATGCTCAGAGAGATAAACAAAGCGACGAGCGCCTATAGGGCAACTCGGCGTTGATACATCGCTCCACTCGACTTGGCCTCCCGCAGTGTAGCCTCTAATCGCTCCGCCCAGAGGCCGCCGACAGCGGCCCCGCGTCGCAAAGAGGATACCGAAACGGCGCCGACTCGCGCCACGGCCACGCTAAGCCCATTTGCGTAAAGGCCCATCGCCCACATCTATGCCCAACAACGGGAGGCCCGACGCGGTTGCGTAAAGGGCTGTGTTTAACGCCAAACCAGGACCGACTCAAAGGATGTCGAGGTATCGTTTACGCCCTCTGGCCTTTCCTCTTGGGCCTCGCCGTCCCGTCGGCGACGCAAAGGACCTCGCGTCGTGGGCCCCGCCTCCTCAGCGGCTCGCCCCTAGCTAATGTAGTCTAGTAAAATCCGCGGATCGCGAGGGCCCGCCAAATATTTTTACGCCTCGTCTAGAGGCATGGGTGCCTTCACGGCTATAGTGACCAAGGACCTTAAGGAGATTCTCGTCTCGCGGTTCTTTGTGGCCTCGCTCGTGGGAGGCCTCGCGGCCCTCGTCATCTTGGGGGTCTCGCTCAACATGGCCGTATCGAGCGCGAAGACCCCAGCGGGCAAATTCGCCGTGGTCGTGAACAAGACTACGGAGCTCGGGCTGAAGTATTCAGATTTGTTGAAGAGCCTCGGCGGCGAGATCTACGACAACTTCACGCCAGATCTGCTGGACAAATACGACTTCGTCGTGATAGTGCCGGAGAACTTCAGCCTCCCGGCTGAGGTCGAGGTATACGCCCGCTACAAGGGGCTCTTATCCCTCGGCGTGCCTCCCGTGTTGAACTACGCCGCGGCTGAGCTGGCGTCAGAGATAGGCTTGCCGTCCCATTTAGTGAACGTGAGCATGGCCCTCTACATAGATGGGGTCAAGCTCAACGAGGCTGAGGCGGCTTCCCTCTTAGGGCTATTTTTATTCTCCTTCATCTTCATGCTCTTGGTGCCCCTCATAGTGGCCTCGACGGCTGCCATAGCCATGGGCTTAGAGAAAGAAAAACGCACCTTCGAGCTCATACTCTCCACGCCCGCCACGCCGAGCGTGTTGATATGGGCGAAGCTCGTCAGTACGTTGATATTGGCCTTGATCCAATATTCGGCGCTGGCCGTCGGCCTCTTGATCTATTTTACGAACCTCTCCCGGGCAACCTCCCAGTATATGCCCCCCGGCGCGGGCAGCGCGGCGATCACCACGATTTCGCCATCTATCGCCGCGTCGATCCTCGCCTCAACGCTGGCGCTGTCCGTATTCCTACTGGTGATATCCTTCTTGGTAGCTACTAAGTCCGAGGACATAAGGACGGCTCAAAGCGTCGGGATGTTGGTTATATTGCCCTTCGTGCTTCCCTCATTTGCGGCGTTGTTCCTACCTCCTAGAGCGTTGGAGGTATACCCCTTCCTGCACCCCATGGCCTCCGCGTATTCGGCGCTGGCAGGTCGGTGGGATAGAGTCCTCCTCTACTTGCTCGAGGATTGGGGCATGGCGATAGCCTCCCTCATCGTTGCGCTTAAAGTCATCACGGCGGAGTTCCTAATAACCGGGAGGCTGAGGAGATGATACGCGCTGTCCAACTCCGCAAACGCTTCGGCCGCGTCGAAGCGTTGAGGGGTCTCTCGATGGAGGTGGCCGAGGGGGGCGTGGCGGGCCTAGTGGGGCCCAACGGCGCTGGGAAGACCACGACTTTGAGAATCTTGGCGGGTCTTCTAAAACCCGACGGCGGATACGCCGAGGTCCTAGGCGTTAGAACAAACGCCGCCGAGTTCAGAGGGGTGAAGAGGTGGATCGCCTATTTGCCTGAGGAGATCTCGCCCTATGACAACATCACCGGCAAGGCGTTTATAGAATTCGTGCACGGCCTTTACGGCGTGGACAACTCGAGGGAGGCGGTCGAGATCTCGGGCCTCGGCAGTAGGATAGAGGATAAGATAAAGACGTACTCCAAGGGCATGAAGAGGAGGCTCGTCGTCGCCGCCCTCTTGACGGTCGGCGCTAAGGTCCTCCTCTTGGACGAACCCACGGCGGGCGTGGACGTGGCGCACGCGGTGGAGATAAGGAGATTAGTGAAGGAGTACGCGAAAGCGAGGGGGGCCTCAGTCGTATACTCGAGCCACAACTTGCTCGAGGTGGAGTCCATCAGCGACTACGTCTACTTTATAGATAGAGGCGCGATAATCGACGAGGGCCCTCCCCAGAGGCTCATCGAGAAGTACTCCGCCGCCGATTTAGAGGAGGCGTTTGTGAGGGCCGTCAACGCGGCGAGCTCAAGAACTTGAGGGCCGGGAGCCCCAGGATCTCGGCCTCCCTCTCCATATGCCTCACGCCGTCTTGGCCCACGATATAGCGCGACCTGGAGTAGTACTCCTCCAAGAGGCTCTTGCTCACGCCCAGCCTCTTCGCCACAGACTCTATTACGGGGCGCGGGTCCTCGTAAAAGGAGGCCACGGATCTCTCCATCTCGGCCAACGCCCTCTCCGCCTCGGCGCTCCACCTCCTCGCGACCAACACGGCGAAGAAGAGCGGCGATCCGATCCTCGCATGCCACAGCTCTCCCACATCGACCAGGTAGGGAATTCCCCTATCGGCCATCCTCAACGCCTCGTCCCCCACGACTAGTACGCCTCTACACCTCCTCAACGCCTCCCAAGGGTCCTCCACTCTGACGAACTCCAGGCCTAAAAGACGGCGGAGGACCAAGGCGCTTACAGTCGTGTCGGACACGGCGCAATACGCCGAATCGCCGTCGCCGCGGAAGAGCCGGGCCGATATTATCGGCCCAACGCTGTATATGGCCAAACGGGGCACTACTGGAAAGCCCAGCTCAGCCGCCATGGTGATCGGGACGAACCCCAGCTCCGCCGCCCCGTCCGCCAACAGCTTAGCCGCCTCTAGGTTGCCCGCCTCTAGCACCTCGAAGCCGACCTTCCAGAAGATCGGCTCGCTGTGGGCGTACCGAATTCTGACCACCTTCACTGCGGCGAATTAGTTGTCGATATATAAGTTAAGGCGCTCTCTTTCGTTGTAGCGACGCGACAGCCCTCGCTAGGTCTACGGCCGACGCGCCGGAGTTCGCCGTAGACCGACTGGGTGCTCAAAAACCTAGGATTCAGAAAATTTACCGACTCCTCTTCAGCGCCAGGAAGACGACTGCCGCCACGACAGCAACTGCTACAAGCGTTGCTGAGATCAGCCAGATATCGGCTACTGCAGGCGTCGTCGTTGCAGTGGTCGTCGCCATGGCTATGGCGGACATCTGGGCCGTGAAGTTCTTCAAAGCGGAGATGTACCCTCTAGAGAGATCCACCACTACTACCTTCGGCGTAATTCCCTGCTCTTTGGCCTTCTGCACGAATTGGTCTATAATGCGTGCCGACTCCCCGCTGACTAGGACGGCCACGACCGGGGCCCCCTCTTTGGCGTATTGAAGGGCCTTTTGGACGTCCTCGGGGCTGGGTGGCACTTCGGGGTCCTTCACGACCACGACGATATCCCTGTATCCGAGCCAATATAGTAAGTATTGGGCCGCGGGCGTCAAGGCGACCGCCTTGCCGGAGAATCTACAGCAATAAGTGGCGTTCAACTCGCGTAGCTGGTTCAAGAAGTGCTCGTCGGGGCTTAGGCCTGTGGCCTTGGAGACGGCCTCGACGAGCTTGAACACGTTCGGCGGGAAGACCCCGTGGTCGTGCGGGTTCACGCCGGGGCCGTAAGCGGTCAGCCTCCCGTCGTACGTGAGGTAAGATTGTATCGCCGTCAAGTTTATCACCTTAGCCTTTATCTCGCCGTTTTTCGCCATCTCGGCTATTTTGAACTCGAAGGGCGCGTGCATCGACAACACCACGACGTCGCTCTCGTTTAGGCTGCGGAGGAGCTCCAAGTCGCTCGCCGTCAGTTGGTACTCGTGCGGATCGGACGCGCCCTTAGTCAACAATATCAAGTCGGCGTTGGGGAAGGCCGCTTTCAATATTGAGTCATACGCCGGGAAGGAGACCACGATAGTCACGGCTTTGGCGAAGACCGCCGCGAGCAACAGAGCTACGAATATTGCGATGCTCGCCCTTAAGGCCATGTGACGAAGAATCGGCGAGTTTTTAAATGTTGTGCACGGAATCGGCTAATAAGTCCTTGGATTATCGGAGCTCTGTGCACGACGAAATTACGCCTCGAATACCGGGTCGCGCGACGGCGGCTCCTCGCGTCGTGCACGATGACGGCGAGATTACGACGAGTATACACCGGCGCTGTGCATTTATATGCATATGTAAGATCCGCATATGTCGCTCCGCGTCGAGAACGTGACCGTGTTCCGGGACGGGCGCCCCGTGTTGCGAGACGTCTCCTTCACGGCGTCTAGGGAGTTCGTGCTGGTGGCGGGGCCGAACGGGGCGGGGAAGACTACTTTGTTCCACGCCATACTCAACATAGCGCCGTACACGGGGAGGATCTGTATAGACGACGAGTGCGGGCCTAATAGGGTCAAGAAAGTCGGCTACGTGCCGCAGACGCTCAAGAGGGAGTCGTACGCCACGGTCTGGGAATACGTCTATCTCCCTGCCAAATTCAGAGGCGTGGAGCGCGCCGCCGAGAGGGCCTCGGAGGCGTTGAGGATCGTGGACCTAGACAAAGCGCGGGACCGCCCCATCACGGCGTTATCGGGCGGGGAGCTTCAAAGGGCCGCCATCGCCAGGGCGTTGGCCATAGGCGCCGACGTTCTGTTATTGGACGAGCCGTTGGCGAACGTGGACCCGGAAGGGCGCGTGGAGCTGTTAAGGCTCCTGAGGGAGTTGAAGAGGGAGAGGACTATATTGATGTCCTCCCACGATTTGACCCTGCCCTCGGATCTAGCGGACAAGGTCTTGCTCATCAACAAGAGGCTGGTGGCGTACGGCGCGGTGGACTTGGTGTTTAGAGAAGACGTCCTCTCCAGAATTTATAGGTACGTCAGACTCGCTAAGACCCAATACGGCTATGTGTGCGTCACCGAGGATTATGCCCATCCCTATTGAGGCCCTCGCGGTAGTCCTCGCGGCCGCCGCGTTGGCCTACGCCTATTTTGCCACCCCGTCGTTGTTCGCGCCGTTGGTGTCCCTCATGATATCCTCGATAGTCCTCGCAATGCACAGCCCCCTCGCGTTGAGCAGAAGGATGGCGTTCTTGGCCCACGCCCAAGGCCACAGCGTGTTGACAGCCGCCTTGGCCGCGGCCGCCGTCCTCGCCGCAATAGCCGTTGGGGAAGCGCCGTCCGCCTTCCTCCTAGCCGCCTTGGCTTTCATGATCGCGTTGAACTTGGCCGTCTTGGCCGTGGGGAGGCTAGGCTATAGGGAGGACGTGGCGACCGGCGTGCTCATGTCGGTCCAAATAACGGCCGCCGTCGCGCTCCTCTACATCGTGAGGATGTTCTACAACGTGGACCCCTTGGCGTTGATAACCGGCGAGTACGTCTTGGTGAGCCTCCGCGACGTCGTGGCCCAAGCGCCGTTCGCGGCCCTCGCCTCGATCTTCCCCTTGGCGTACGGCACGAGGTATCTCTACGCCGCGATAGACGAGAGCTTCGCCGAGGCCGTGGGCTTGAGCCCCCGCAAGCTCGACAAGTTGTTCCTCATCTCGATGTCGCTCGCCGTGGCCTCTAGCGTCTACGCCCTGGGCTCCCTCATGCCGGCGGTCCTCTTGGTCATGCCCGGCGCTATAGCCATGAGGTACACGAGGAGCTTGACGAGACAACTGCCGACGGCTACGTCCTCGGCCTTGATAGCGGTCTCCATCTCGCACTTCATCTACACCTTAATCCCTTGGCTTTGGCCGAGCGTCGCGGTGGGCGTCATCATGTCGTTGATGTTGTTCGCCCCGACGAGGCGCACCTCGGGCTGAGGGGCGCACGAGCATAATAAGCACCGGCTATATAACCCATAGTTCCCGTTGGCTTGGCTTCTCGATGGACGTGGAGAGGGTAGCCTAAGGCCCCACGCTCCTCCGCGGAGCGCTGTCGCAGCATCGCGTCTATCGAATCTTGTCCTCCTCGAAGGGGGCGAACGGCGTATGAGAGAAAGGTAGCCCGGCCGGGATTCGAACCCGGGCCACGGGGTCCAGAGCCCCGCATCCCTAGCCGGGCCGCCATCGCCGTGGCCCGTTGGCCGCTAGACGACCGGGCTCAGCAGAATCCAAATTGGCGTTTTATAAGGTTTTCCGCCGCTGCCGCTAGACCTTGTAGTGCTCTACGCCGGGGAACACGCCCCTCTTAGTCTCGTCGACGTATTTCGCTATCGCGTTTTTTATGACCTCGGCCACATCGGCGTACTTCTTGGCGAAGCTCGGCGGCCTCTCGGAGAGCCCTATGACGTCGTGGAGCACCAGTATCTGACCGTCGCAATGGGGGCCTGCGCCGATACATATAGTGGGTATCTTCACCGACTCCGTGATCTCCTTCGCCAAGCCCGCCGGCACGAACTCGATAACTAAAGCGAAGGCGCCGGCCTCCTCCAAGGCCTTGGCGTCTTCGACTATCTTCCTCCTCTGATCCTCCGTCTTGCCCACCATCTTGAACCCGCCCAATGTGAGCGCCCTCTGCGGGTTAAGGCCTATGTGGCCCATGACTGGGATGCCCGCCTTTGTGAGCCTCTCGACGATCTTGGCTATCTCCTGCCCGCCCTCGGGCTTAACGGCCTCGGCCCCGGCCCTTATGAGCTTCGCGGCGTTCCTCAAGGCGTCTCTAGGCCCGGTCTCGTACGTCATGAAGGGCATATCGGCCACCACCAACGCCCTCGGCTTAGCGCGCGCGACGGCGGCTACGTGTATCAACATATCGGCGAGGGTGACGCCCAAGGTGTTCTCGAGCCCCAACACCACCATGCCCAAGGAGTCCCCCACGAGTATCCCGTCGACTCCGGCCGCGTCGGCCAGCTTGGCCGTGGGGTAGTCGTAGGCGGTTATCATGGCTATTTTCTCCTTGCCCTTCATGGCCATTATCGAGCGAACGGTAATTTTCCTCCGTTCCATGAGGCCCACGGGGGAGCATATATTAATGCAGTCGCCATCTGGGCCATGGCTTGGGTGCCGCCGAACCACCCGCGGCGGGAGTCCTTGTTGATTAGGGAGGCCTTGGTCGAGGGGTTCGAGGAAGGCCTCGTTGCGGCGCAAGGGCTGATAGCCCACGGACGCGGCGAGTGTTTCGACTACCTCCTCGGCGAGACCACCATACCGCCCGCGCTCGAGGCCGAGCGCGCCGCGACGGCTGCGTTGTTGGCCGCAGAACGGCCCGTCATTTCGGTGAACGGCAATGCCGCTGCGTTGGCGGCAAAGGCCTTGGTGGAGCTCTCGAAAGCGGTCGGGGCGCCTCTGGAGGTCAACCTCTTCTATAGATCTAGGAAAAGGGAGGAGCTCATAGCGAAGGCCTTGAGAGAAAACGGCGCAGACGAAGTGCTCGGCGTCGGCGACGACGCGGCGTGCACTATACCGGAGCTCTTCAGCGAAAGGCGCAAGGTATCTTGCAGGGGCATCTACGTGGCCGACGTGGTCCTCGTGCCGTTGGAG
This sequence comes from Thermoproteus thermophilus, assembly GCF_055392855.1. Lineage (NCBI taxonomy): Archaea > Thermoproteati > Thermoproteota > Thermoprotei > Thermoproteales > Thermoproteaceae > Thermoproteus > Thermoproteus thermophilus. Next base: position 506,905 of record NZ_AP042466.1, on the reverse strand, counting down.
GACGGCGATAGGACCGAGGCGTTGAGGAAAATGGGCAAGACCGTCATCGCGATAGACCTCAACCCGCTCTCCAGGACCTCCAGGGCCGCCAACATCAGCATAGTGGACAACATAACGAGGGCTTTGCCCAACATGGTCAAAATCGCCGCGGAGCTGAAGGGAAAGCCGCGCGAGGAGCTCGCCGAGATGGCGCGGAGGTTCGACAACAATGCCAACCTAAGAGCAGTCTTGAAGTATATCAAGGATAGACTCGACGAGCTCGCGAACAAGGGCCTCGCGCTCGAGCTCCCTAAGCCTTCTCGATAAGGACTCTAGCGCCTGCGTCAGAGACCTCGAAGATCCTCGGGACGAGGCCGAGCCCCTCGAGGCACTCGGCGAGCCGAGGCGCCTCGTCTTTGTGCGAGAGGAAGGCCAACACCTTCTTCTTAACGTAATAAGTATCCGCATATCTTGCACAAGGCCTTATAGTGTTTTCGATCTCGGCGTTTAGGAAGCCTATATCCCTCGAGAACTCGCGGCTGAGCCTCGCGAACTTCTCGTAGGTGGGGTCCCGCGTTAGCTCTTCGAAGTACCTCTCGCCGAGTAAGGCTAACTTGTCCTTGAGGTCCGCGAGCATCCTATACGTCGGGTATTTGCCCAGATCCGATGTCACGACGACGAGGTCGCGCGGATAGGGGATTTTGTCGACGACCCCCACTCCGGGAGCGCCCGGCCTCAGCCTGAGCTCCACCCCGCCGCCGTAGTATTCGGCTATGACGTCCCCCAGCCCCGTGCCCAACTCCACCTCGACAACGTGCGCGGCCTTGGCGGCCTCGATCAGAGGCAGCCCAGCTAAAGCCGCCGCGCCCAAGGCGGCGCCCAACGCCAAGGCGGCGCTTAGCCCGTAGCCAACGCCGAGCTCCACAGGCGCCGAGTAGGACGCCTCGGCCTCAACGCCGAGGCGCGCCAACACGGCCTCTATGTACTTCACCTCGGCCCGCCCTCTGCCGGGGCCCACGCGCATCAAGACCCCTGGCCTGATCACGACGCCGCAACCCACCGAGCCCGTGGCCAAGCTGTCGTCAGCGTACCTGGGCGCCCAGATACTCGTTATATGTAGAGGGACGTCTAAGAAAATCACACGGGGTTTTCCGAGGCGGTTTAAATCCACCCCCTCGCCTTCATCGCCTTGTATACCCTCTCCACGGCCATCACGTACGCCGCATCTCTCATGGTCCAGCCTTTTTCTTGAACCCAACGCCCGAAAACTCTCTTGAAGTTCCCGGCCATTAAGGCCTCCAGCCTCTTTCTGGTCTCCTCCTCGTCCCATATAACCCACTGGAGGTTCTCCACCCATTCGAGATAGGACATCACGACGCCGCCGGCGTTGGCGAGGACGTCGGGCACCACCACGATGCCTCTCTTGTAGAGCTCCCTCTCGGCCTCGGGCGTGGTGGGCCCGTTGGCGCCCTCCACTATCAGCTTGGCCTTCACGACGCCGACGTTCTCCTCGGTTATGGCGTTCTCCAAAGCCGCGGGGATGAAGATATCGACGTCGACGCCGAAGATGGAGTTGGGATCGGGCAATACCCTCAAGCCGTTGTGCTTAGCGATCTCTTCCAAGAGGTCGGGCCCCCTCATGGCCTTGTTCCTCTCGATCAACTCGGCCACGGCCAAGCCGTCTTTCTTGTACACGACGCCGTTTATGTCGGATATGGCGACTACGCGTATGCCCATCTTCTCGAGCCAATAGGCAGTCCACCTGCCGACGTTGCCGAACCCTTGGACGGCTGCGGTCTTGCCCTCGGCCGATCCCCAAAGCGCCTTGGCGGCGTGGACCGCCGTCACGGCCACCCCGAGCCCCGTGGAGTACTCCCTCACCGGGTTCCCCCAGAGCTCCGGCGGCTTGGCCGTGAAGACAGCCGGGGCGTTCCTGCCCAAGATTTTGGAGTACTCGTCAACCATCCACGCCATTATCTGCGAGTTGGTCCCGACGTCGGGAGCCGGTATGTCCAACTCCTCGCCTATAAGCGGCGCTATAGCCCTCGCGTAACCTCTCGACAACTCCTCGAGCTCTCTCTGGGAGAGCTTCTTGGGGTCTACCCTCACGGCGCCCTTGGCCCCTCCATAGGGGAGGCCGGCGAGGCTGTTCTTCAAGGTCATGATTATGGCCAAGGCCACGTCGTCGGCTAGAGAGACCTCGGGGTGAAAGCGTATTCCGCCCTTATAGGGGCCTAACGCGTCGTTGTGTTGTACGCGGTACCCCTCGAACACAGCCAGCTTACCGCCGTCTAGCTTGACGGGGATGTTCACGATGAGGATGCGTTTGGGTTTCGACAAAAGCTCGTATAGCTCCTCTGGGAAACCGCCGAGCTCGATGCTTCTCTGAAGGAGTTGAAGCGTGTTGGCCAGGAACGCGTTCATTTGAAACATCGCCATCGGCATCTCCATGAATGTTACTTATAAGCTTTATTTACATACGTTCTATTTATCTCAATATAGAATATATTCTGGGAAATATAGTTTCTAAATCATTAATATTGATCATATATTTTAATATATTAACTAAAATATATATCAAAATGAAATTCTTTATTATACTGGATAAGTAAATTAATAAAGTAATTTTATAATATTTTAATAGTAAATTTAAATTATTAAAAATTATTCTCTTTTTATTATTTTAGTTTCTATACCAAATAAATATATTATAATTCCAGAAATCAACCAAGCTGTAGCGAATGCGGGCAACGCAATCGCCGGTCCCAACAAAGGCGGTAGCAACGGGCCTATTATCATGCCCAATCTGGCCATCGAGCCGCTGCTGCCCATGCCCGTCGCCTTGAGGTCGGGCGGGTACGACTCGGGCGTATAGGCGTATATCAAGCCCCACGCGCCTAGGTTGAAGAAGTTCAACGCGACGCCCGCTGCTATGAGGGAGGCGGTGCCGGGCGCCAAGGCGAAAGCCACGGCCGATATGGCCGAGCCCGCGAAGAAGAGGAGTAGGCTGTTCTTCCTGCCCCACCTCTCGATCAGATAGGCCGCGGTTAAGTACCCCGGCAACTGCGCGAGGGACATGGCGAACGTATATTCGAAGGTCTTCACTACGCCGTAGCCTCTTGCTGCCACTATCGACGGCAACCACAGAAACGCGCCGTAATAGCCGAAGGCCAAGAGGAACCACGCCGCCCAGAGCACGAGGGTCTGCGACAAATACCTAGTCAAGAGCTCCCTCACGGAATGCCGCTCGGCCGATTCGAGGACTACTCCGTATATCTGCGCTATCGCGGCGGCCTTTTGGGGATCTCTGAGATGGAGCCAGACGGGCGATTCGGGTATAGTGGCCCTGACAACTAGGGCGTAGAGGGCCGTCAACGACAAGACGGCCAACGGCATCCTCCATCCATATCGGGTAAAGGCGAAATAGGCCAACGCGGCGGCCAAGATCGAGCCCACGGACCAGAAGCTCTCGAGCAACACCACGTTCCTCCCCCTGTATTTCGTGGGCGATAGCTCCGAGATGAGCGAAGCCACGACCGGCAGCTCGCCGCCGAGCCCCAGCCCCGTGAAGAAGCGGAGTAGGGCTAAATCCGAAGCGGAGCCGACGAGAGCCGTCAGCCCCGTGCCTAAGCTGTAAATAGCTAGGGTCGTCATGAAGACGGGCCTCCGGCCCCACACGTCCGCAATCCTCCCGAACAGCAATGCGCCTATCAACATGCCCAAGTTGTTCGCCAAGATCACTAGGCCGGACTGGGCTGCGGTGAGCCCGAGCTCCTCTCTGGCGGCTACTAAGATGTAGGAGAGGAGCAAGACGTCCATGGCGTCGAGCATCCAGCCGATCCCCGCGGCCGTCAACAGCTTGGCCGTCCTCATGTCGGCAGAAGAACGCCGTAAGTTGTACACATTTACGCGCAAAAATTGCCGAGGGTCTAGCGCTCCGCCTCGCCGGGCGCGGCCCCTCTACGCACGGAATACATAGCTATATCCTCGGCGCGAGCTATATAACTTAAAAAAGAGTCTTTTAAACTACATATGCGGTTCATTATCGCGGCCTCGACGGTGGGCACGTTAATAGAGTGGTACGACTTTTTCGCATACGCCTCGTTGTCGCCCTATATAGCCGCATTATTCTTCCCTAAAGGAGACCCCACGGCCGCCATAATAGGGACTTGGCTCCTTTTCGCCACGGGATTCGCCGTGAGGCCCCTCGGAGCCCTAATATTCGGCCATCTCGGCGATAGGATAGGGCGAAAATCCACTTTCTTGACGACCCTCCTACTGATGGGGCTCTCCACAGCCGCGATAGGGGCTCTGCCGACTTATCAACAAGTGGGGGTCGCGGCCACGGCCCTCCTCGCCTTTTTGAGGATACTCCAGGGCATATCGCTAGGGGGCGAATACGGCGGGGCGATCACGTACGTGATCGAGCACGCGCCCTCGGGCAGGCGCGCCCTCTACGCCGGCTTCGTCTCGGCGACTCCCCCACTCGGGCTGGGCTTGTCATCGTTCACCGTGGTGGCGTCGTCGAAGTTGATGTCCCCCGCCGACTTCAACTCGTGGGGGTGGAGAGCTCCGTTCTTATTGGCGTTGATCTTAACGGCGCTAGGGCTCTACTTGAGGCTCAAGCTGGCTGAGACGCCCATCTTCAGCCGCCTCAAGGAGGCGGGGGCCATCGCCAGAGTGCCAATAGCCGAGGTCTTCGCGAGGTATTGGAAGTGGGTTCTCGTCGGGACGGTCGTGGCCGCCGGGCACGCAGTCCTCGCCTATACGTCCACGGCGTATATCTTCACGTTCCTCACTACAGTCCCTAAGTGGACCCCGGTGGATGCCAACGCGATAGTGGGCGCGGCCGCGATCGCCCAGCTGCCCTTGTACATCTTCGCGGCTTGGCTCGGCGATAGGATCGGGCGCAAGATCGTCTACATAATCGGCCTAGTCGTGGGCTTAACGACGTATTATCCGATATACCTAATGTTGGCGTCGGCGAAGGACATGGCCCTTGCGGCGTTGGGCGTCTTCGTCCTCATAGGAGCCACGGCGTTTACCTTCAGCATATTGGGCACGGCGCTCGCCGAGCTCTTCCCGACGAGGGTGAGGTACAGCGGGATGTCCATAGCTTTCAATTTGGGGATAGGCTTCTTCGGGGGCTTCACGCCCAGCATAGTCCAAGCCATAGGCGCTGCGTTGAGGAACCCGCTAGCCGGCGTCGTGCTCTACACCTACGTAATCGCCGCGTTGGCCCTCGCGGCGGCCCTCTCGGCTCTGCCCGAGACGAAGAACGCGGAGCTCACTCCTTCTTGAAAGGCCTGCCAAGAGATCTAGGCGGCCTCGCCCGCCCTATAGCTCCGGCCACCACCAACAAGGTGGCCGTCTAGCACGGGGAAATTGTTTTTAACAACGCCATCAAGAGGCACGTCGTGATGTGGTGTGCCGCCACCGATAGATGACGTCATTCCTGTCGGGGCTGATCTCGGCGACGGCGAGGCCTTTGGACACGAGTCCAGAGAAGGGGGTGGGCGCGGCCTGGGGCAAAACGCGCGAGACGCCTACCAGCTGTAAATTTCGGACTCCTTGAACCAATAGGAGATCTCTCGCCTGGCCTCCTCGGGGCTGTCGCTTGCGTGAACTAAGTTGCGGATAGACCTCCTCTCCTTATTGGCCAAATCGGGGCTGTCCACCGAGAAGTCGCCTCTTATAGTCCCCGGCTCGGCCTTATAGGGCAGGGTATTGCCCACGAGCTTTCTGACCACGCTCACCGCGTGGTTGCCCTCGACTACTAGCAGGAGTATCGGCGTCTCCGTCATGTAGTCGACCAGCCACTTCTTGACCATTTTGCCTATCTCCACGGGGTTGTCGGTGCCCAGCTCCGCCCTCGGGTCTATCCCCATCTCCTTATAGCTGTTCAAGGTCTTGTTGCCGACGCTCCTCAGCCAGTTCTCGTCGCTGGGGTAGAAGCCCTCTATTTGCTCCCGGGAGGCTCGGACCATCTTGGCCGCGACGATCCTCAAGCCCGCCCTCTCTAGACGCGATATAATCTCCCCGATCAGCCCCCTCCTCACGGCGTCCGGCTTGATTATCACGAGCGTCCTCTCGATCATGGACCGAGGGAAAAAAGACGGTTTTAAGGAATCAACGCGGAGACGAGGAGAGGCGCCGCGAGGCCCAGGACTACCGATAACGTAGACGTCAAGATCGACGTGGCGTTGTCGGCGCTCGGGCCCGGGGCCTCGAGCACTTGCCTAAAGGCGCGGAGGTAATAGGGCGCGGCCAACACGCTGTTCAGTACTACTATTATCGCCACGCCGATTTGGCCGAGCGATATAGCTAGTAATATCAAGAACAGCTTAGGCCAGAACCCGAGCAGAGGGGGAACGCCTAACAGCGACAACACGTTCAAGGTGTTGGAGAGGACGCGCCTCTCCGGCACAGTATCGGCGTGTTTGACCGTTAAGGCTCCGAAAATCCCCGCCTTCGCTAGGCCCGACGTCAAGCCCTCGAACAACACGACTAGGGACGCCACGGCGAAGGCGGACATGTTGCCCAACAACGGCAACGAGACGAACCGATTGCCGAAGTAGAACACCAGAGCGACGGCCGACAACGCGTAGGACATATGGGCGATCGACGAGTAGGCCATAATACGGCCGAAGGTCCGGGCCGTCAAGCCCGCTATGTTCGCGAAGGTCATCGACGCGAGCGCCACAACGAGGAACGCGAAGGCCGCTTGGCCCGCCATGGGCATCACGTTCAAGAGGGTCAACAACACGAGCAAGGGTGTCAACTCGCCGAAGAGGGCGAGCGTAGCGACGCCCTTAGGCGTGCCCAAGGCGAACGCGTCGATCATCCACAAGTGGGCCGGCACGATGCCCAGCTCGAACATGAAGCCGAGCCCTATTAGGACCCACCCGAGGACCGACGAAATGTAGAGGGCCGTCATGAAGCCCACCAAGATGAGCGTCTTGCCGACGGCCGAGAACACGAGGTATTTGAGGGCCCCCTCCAGGTTCTCCCTCGCCCTGCCGGAGGCCAAGAGCCCGTAGACGCTCGCGGTCGCCACGGCCAAGGCCGCGATGCCGGTTATGGCGTAGTTCAAGGCGTTTTCAGGAGCCGCTATCGACTGGTAATAAGAGTAGGCGGCCAGCGCGACTGCGGCGGCCGAGATGCCCAACGGGAGGCCCATGCCGCCGTACGGCCAATCGAGCGCCAACGCTATGGCCAATACGCCCAACAACGTGAAGAAGAACGCGGCGTTGGGCGCGAGGAAGGCCATGGCGAATAGCGCAACGCCTATGGCTATCGCCAAGTAGCGCCCGTCCAGCCTTAAGGCCAAGGGGGCCAACGCGGCGAAGACCAACGCGGAGATGAAGAGGGGGTCGATCATGCCAACACCAACAAGACTATTATTAACATCCCCGCCATGGCGTATAGGAGGTACCAGCTCAAGCTGCCCGTCTGTAGCCTCCTGAACGCTCCCGACAATTTGCCGAAGATCCACGGAAGGGCTACGTGGTACACGTTGTCGAAAACGCCGCGGTCCACGGCCCAGTACACGGCGTGGGCCAAGTTGTGGTAGATCCAGGCGATAGGCCCGTCGTAGAGCCAGGGGAGGTAGAACCTCCTATAGCCTATCCTCCACAAGGGCTCTAACGCCTTCGACCTAACGCCTGGCTTGAAGACGTATAGGGCGAGGGCTATGGCGAAGCCCGCCAAGAAGGCGAGGAAGCCGGGCGAGGCTATAAGCTCCACGACCTTATCGGAGTATATGTACGCGAGGTATCCGCCCACGCCCAACGCCGCCAACGCCAAGGCCGTATAGGGCGCCCACATTATGGGATGGGCCTCGTGGACGTGCTCCTTGGGCTCAGGGCCGTGGACTAGCGATAGGCCGATTAAGCGAAGGCCGTACAGAGGGGCCAAGAACGCGATGAGCCCGGCGGCAAAGACCCCGAGAGGCCCTAGGGCGACTATGTTGTCGACGGCCATCTCCTTTGTGAAGAAGCCGGCGAAAGGCGGCGTGCCCACCAGCGACAACATCGCCAACCACAAGGCGAAGGAGGTAATCCTCATGTAGTGCCCGAGCCTCCCCACAGCGCCTAGGTACTTCGTCTTGCCCTCGTGTATCACAGCGCCGTAGCCCATGAAGAGCGGCGCTTTGGATATGGCGTGGCCGACTATCTGCATGAAGGCGATCCAGAGCAACGGGAGCAACGCCTCGCCCTCTAGGCCGAGCAGGCCGGCGCCGCCGGCGGCCGCCGCTATTATGCCCAAGTTCGCGGCCGTCGAGCCGGCCAGGACTAGCTTGAACTCGTCGACCGTCAACGCAATTATGGAGGACAATATAGCCGTCAAGGCTCCGAGGGCCAACACGACGGCGAAGTACGTCTGGGCGCCTTGGACTAAGGCGAATATCGGAGCGGTTATTATGAGCAAGTAGACGCCCGCGTTGACCATGGTCGCCGCGTGTATGAGCGCCGAGACGCTGGTCGGGCCGGTCATGGCCGTGAGCAGCCACTCGGTGAACGGGAACTGGGCTGATTTAGTCAAGGGCCCCATCAAGAAGAGGAAGAGCGGCAAGAGGCCGAGCGCCGAGACGGCCGAGCCCAGCTTGAGCAAGCCGGACAGCTGGACGGTCCCCAACGCCGCGAAGATATACGCCAAGGATATTAAGAAGGCCGAGTCGCCGGTCCTTATGGTGAGGATGGCGCGTAGGCCGGCCTTGGAGGGCGGCCAGAAGTAGTCCACGAAGAGGACCCTATCGCCCGGATGGCCGACCCACTTGACGTCGGGCTCGTCGTCTTTATACCAATGCCCTATGAGGGCCCAAGAGGCCAATCCAATACCCTCCCAGCCTATTAGCAAGAACCAGAGGTTGTCGGCATACGTGACTATGAGCATAGACGTGGCGAAGAAGCCCATGAAGAACCAATACCAGCCGGGGCGGTAGTCGCCTTCCATGTACTTCACGCTGTAGAGGACTATGAGGAAGACCAGCCAAGACACCAACATGCCCATAACTCCGCTGAATTGGTCTATGTGGAGGGAGATGTAAAGGCCCAGCTGGGGTATCCAAGGCACGGCGTAAGTGCTCGCGTAGAGCTCGGCCGGCGTATAGGCTAAGATCGAGAAGACTGCGGACAAGAAGGCGCCCGCCACGACTAGCCAAGCCTTGGCCTTCTCCTTGGGCGCGAACAAGCTGAGGATCGAGGCGACTAGCGGCGAGAATATCGTCAAGAAGACGTACTCAATCATAGCCCGTGCGCGTAGGCGCTTATGTTAGCCCAAAGGCTCGACGACATCGGAGGGAGCAACAGAAGCACCGAGAGCAAGGCCGTGGCGACTATGGCGGCCAGGGCCGCGTCGTAGGGCCCTCGGCCCTCTATCTTGGGAGGCCCGAAGAAGACGTTCTTAATGGTCGTAAAGGCGTAGATGCCCGTGACCACGAGCATCGCGGCGAATGCTATGTACATTCCTATATACTCTATGCCTAGGTAGGCCTTGACCAGCGCTATGGCCAAAGTTATCTCGGATATCATGCCTATGGTGAGTATGCCGGCCAAGTTCAAGAACCCCACTATGGCCGCGCCGGCTAGGGCCGAGTTGTAGCCGTAGAGGCCGCCCATGCGGTCTATATCGCGCGTGTTCAAATGCATTATGAAGTACCCCGCGGTCATGAAGAGGACGGCTTTGCCCAAGCCGTGGCTGACGTATATCAACGCGGCGGCGGTTAGGCCGTAGATGCTCTTAAACGATAGGGCCAACACCATATAGCCCATCTGGCTGACCGTCGAGTAGGCGAAAAGCCTCTTGATATCCTTCTGGACGTAGGCCATCATGCCGCCGTATATGGCCGTGGCTATGCCGTACCAAGTCAAGGCGGGAAGCCAGCTCTGCGGCATTAGCGGTAGCGCCGCCACGGCTATGACGTAGCCGCCGAACCCGACCAACACGGGCGACAAAAGCGCCGAGAGGGGAGTCGGCGCCTCTGCGTGGACGTAGGGGAGCCACATGTGGACCCCCAACGTCGCCATTTTGATGAAGGAGCCCAATAGGATTAAGAGCGAGGCCAGATAGAGGGCCGGCGTGGCCGCGCTCGAGGGGATGGGCACCGAGGTTATCCCGTTGAGGTACAACAATATGAAGCCGGCCAACATCAAGAGCGCGGCCACGTGGGACCAGACCAAGTACATGACGGTGATCCTGACCCTATCGCCGTAGCCGTAGTAGAGGACTTGGAAGAGAGACGCTATGAGGGCTACTTCTATGAAGATATATATGCCGAAGAGGTTGCGCTCCATGAAGGCGCCCGCCAAGCCGCCCAGGAAGAAGCCGTAGGTCAAGTAGAAGATCGTGTTCCTAATGCCGAGCTCCTCGGCCCTATGCTCCATGTAAGGTGCGGAGAATATGGCCACCATTATCCCCACGAACGCCACTGTGAACACGAACGCCGCGTTGAACGGCTCGAGGTAGAGCTCGAACACGGACCAGAGGCCAGGCCCTATGGAGCCGTAGTACGCGGAGCCGTTGAAGAGCGAGAGGGAGGAGACGACTAGCAATGGCAACAACGCCACTGCGCTTATGTAGGCCGCTGTCTGCGTAGAGCGCTTGGCGGCGGCATAGGCGGCTATCGCCAAGACCATCGGCAAGAGGTCCGACGCGTAGAGCGCTAGGCCCGTCATGGCCTCTCCTCGCCGGCCTTGAACTGTTCGAGGTCCGTGGTCTTGGCAACGGCGTATGCCCTATATATGATGGCGCCTATTATGCCCACCTCGCCGGCGGCCATCGAGAGGAGGAGGACGAGAGCCCACAAGCCCGCCGACGGGGCCGCTACGATCACCGGCGCGAGCAACGTAATAGCGCCGACCACCACGACCTCGACCGCGATGAGTAGCCTCACCATGTTCCTGCTGGCCGCCAGCCCGTAGAGCCCGACGGCGATTAGCGCCAGCCCGACCGCCATTGCGACGATCATACCCTCTTGGCCGTTTCGACTGCTATTATTAACGACGAGACCAAGAACGCGGCTATCAGCGGGAGTAGATCGAAGTTCGGTTGCGGCGTTTGGGCTGTTCGAGGAGGCGGGGACTGGGGCACAAGGATCCAGAGCAACAACGCGGCCACGACGGCCAAGACGGCCACCGCCGCCTTGTAGCGTTTCGGGTACTCGAAAAAGCCCCCGTACATCGACGCGGTTATTATTACCATGAGCACGACAGAACCTACATAGATCACGAACACCAAGAACGAGGCGATCGCGAGTCCGAGGACGGCGTAGTACGCGGCCACGGCGGCCGACGAGAACGCCAAATTGAGGGCGGCCACGGCGTTGTCTCTCACCAAAACGGCGAGGATGCCGAAGACTAGGGCAACGGCGAGGATCGAATATTCGAGGAGCATAGTGTTGCGGAATTAAGTCCTTTAAAGTAATTCTTGGGCTAGTGCAAAAATCAGCTCTCCACTACGGGTACCGAGGGCGCTGGCGGGAGCGGCCTCGGCTCCTCCAATTTGCCGACCTTCACCTTGACCACTCTGCCGTTTTTGTACTCGTGGACCACCTTCACGACCTCGGGCACCAGCTTGGGGACTTGCGGCGGCTTGCGCATCATGTCGGGGGTGTACATCATGTCCTCGTGTCTGTAGAAGGCGAAGTCCCTTATCTCGGTGGGGTACAAGGCGTAGGTGGGGCAAGCGTCGATGCAGTAGTGGCACATAATACAACGGCCGTAGTCTATGCCGGGATAACGCCTCCCGTTCTTCTCCAAGTACATCTTTATGGCGTTGGTGGGGCATATCCTCGCGCATATCATGCAGCTAGTGCAACGCTCGGTCCAAAGCCCTATCCACCCCCTAATGCGGCCCATATAATCGGGCGTCTCGTAGGGGTAGTATATCGTCAACCTCTCGGGCTTTATGGCGTACTTGAGGCCCAGCCCTATGACGTCGAGGACGGCCTTGACGGCCTCGCCGAGTTTCTGGCCCGCCATGGTCACAACACGAAGTACTCGGCCGCGGCTATGGCCATGGCGATCACGCCGAGGGTTAACACCCAACGCCAGCTGAAGGAGAGCGCGTGGTCCAGCCTGGCCACCGGCATGACGGCGCGTAGGAACACGAAGAACAACATCAACGCGAAGGTCTTGAACATGAGAAATAGGGCGGCCGCGAGGTTGCCCCATATATCGGCCGGCCAAGGCCCCGGCGTTATGGGGGCCCACCCTCCGAGGAAGACCAAAGCGCCTAGGAGCGAATAGGAGAACAGGGCTATGTAGATCCCTCCGGCGTACGTCAACGCCAGAAATATCGAGGAGAAGTCGCTGTAGGGCCCCGTGGCCACGTCGCCCTCGTAGTCGGCTATCTCGAACGGGAATCTGCTAGTAGCCATAGCGACGCCGATTATGTACACTATGAAGGCCGCGGGGTTGTATATAGCCCCCACTATGTATGTTTGTTTAGAGACTATCTCTATGGGATCTATAGTTTTATACACTATGAACATAGCGGAGAAGGCGATGGCCAACGGTATCTCGTAGGCGGCTATCATCAAGGCCTCTCTGGCCGCGCCTATGTAGGCGAAGCGGTTGTTCACAGCCCACCCGATCCCTACTACGATTATGAACGCGTAGAACAAGATCGCGAGCGCTATTAATATGCCGTAATGGAGGGCTGGCCTCGACAAGAGGGCTATGTAGGGCGATAGGGGTACTAAAAACGACGGCGTTAAGGCCAGCGCCACGAAGAGCGGCGGAAGCGCCACGAACAATAGGCGATAGGAGTCCACGGTGATTATCACCTCCTGCATCACGAACCTGACGGCGTCGGCGATAAGCTGGAGGTAGCCGCCCAGCCTCGGCGAGATGTGGAAGGGGCCGACGCGCATCTGGACCCTGGCTGCGATCTTCCTCTCAGCCCAGACAATTGTCAAGAGTATAATCGTGGAGATTATGCCGTCTATGAGGAAATCCCAAAGCCGCGGGGAGAGGAGCCAAGCGGGGAGGTCCATGGCTCTACTAGGTCGTATTTATCTATCTGCCTCCGGCGGGAAGAAGCCGAAGCTTCCGTATATAGCAGGCAAATCCATCAGCCTAGCGCCTATCGTGGCCTTCATGAACGCCCGTAAGTTCTGCCATGAGGGAGTAGAAATTCTTACTCTGAACAACCTCTCAGTCCCGGAGCCGAAGACTTGGAAGAAATAGCGCCCCCGGCCCCCCTCCGTCAAGCCCGTGCCCTCGGCTAAGTTCGTCGTGGTGACGTAATAGCCGCTCATCCTCACGAATTCGTTGATGAGCTCCCTATCCTTCGGGGGTATTTTATGGGCGGCGTTGTGGCCTATCAAGGGCCCGTCCATGGGCATTACCTTGAGGAGCTGTCTGATTATCTTAATGCTCTCCATCACCTCTTCGAACCTCACAAGGGTTCTGGCCAAGGAATCGCCGCCGTCTTGGACCTTCACCTCCCACTCCACTTGTTTATAAACGCCGTACGGCATATCGCGCCTCGTGTCCCAGTCGATGCCCGACCCCCTGGCGCCCGGCCCCGTGGCTAAATACGCGGCGGCCTCCTCCTTGCTGAGATATCCCACGTCCTTCAGCCTGTAGTACCCCACTGGGTTCTTTATGACGAGCCTATAAAATTCGTCCATCTTCCTCTCGAGGAAGTCGAGGAATCCGGCCAGCCTCTCGTAGAACGCCTTCGGCGGCGCCCTCCTGACTCCTCCCGGCAGGACCCAAGTGGGGGTGGTCCTGGCCCCCGTGGCGATGGCCCAGAGGTTCACCAAGAGGTCCCTGAGGCCGAAGCCGTACATGAAGCCCGTCGAGGAGCCTATCATTATGGCGTGTAGCGCGAGGTCGTACAAATGTACAGATATCCTGCTCATCTCGCCGAATAGCGTACGGAGGTATTCGGCCCTCTCGCTCACGTCGTATCCCATCATCCTCTCGACGGCCATGGAGTAAGCCCACGTCACGTTTATGGCGTCCGGCAACGAGAGCCTCTCGAAGAGGGGCACGTTCATTATGAAATGCCTAGTCTCGCCCAACTTCTCCATGGTCCTGTGCACGAAGCCGGGGTCCGGCCTTATGTCGACGATTATATCGCCGTCCAGCTCGACGAAAAACCTAATATGGCCGGATGTAGGGTGCTGAGGGCCGAAGAGGAGTTCCAGAGTCCTCTTGCCGCCGGGCCCCGCCTCGACCTCCTTGAGGACGAGGCCGTATTGCTCCATCTTGAGGCCCATATACCACCCGTTCCCTATTAAAATATCGATTTTGGCCATTGCTAGACCCCCTCCTCGCCCTAAAGGGCGAGGCTTTCAGTTGTACCCCATGCCGGCAGACGTCTCGTACTCAGTCCGATACAAGCTTAAAAAGAGATAGCGGATATAATATTCGTGGAGGACGTAAACGCCGATAATTTATCCGGGTTGTTGAAGCTCATCTTGGACTTCGGCGGTAGGGCCCAGATAGGGGAGTTGGCCAAGAGCTTGCACTTGACGCTGGACGAGCTCTATAACGTGTTGAGCACGGCGGAGGGCCTGGGGGCCGTCAAGCTGGAGAGGGGCTTTGTGACGTTGACGCGAAGAGGCCTAGAATTGCTCCGCATGAGCTTCGGGGATCTACACCACATGGTCAAGCTGAAGGCCGAGGAGCTCCTTCAGCCTTAGCGAGGCGTCTTTTTCAAAAGAACGCATAAATCATTATATGTAAAAACGATTTTGGATTTTTATTCTCTGGATATTATTCTAAATATTAGTAAAAAGTCGGTTTTCTAGGGAAAGAAATATATTTATTTTGGCAATTTGCTGGGAGTAGTGATCCCGAAGGAGCTCTCCGAGTTCGCAAAGACCTTGGCCAGGCAAGTGGCGGAGAGGGCCAAGGCCGAGGGCGCCGATATAGAGGACGTGTTGTACTACGCGTTCTTGTGCACAATAGGCGTGCTCAACGACGAGATGGAGAGGGTTCAAGTCGTCAGAGGCCGTCGGGGCGTCTCCAAGAGGTTGCCGTCGCCGGAGCCCATCGCCGAGGAGATACTGATATGCGTCAAGGAGTCGCTGGAAACGGGAAGGCCTAAGGTCGAGAAGTACGACTACTACGCCCTTTAGCCCAAGGCCTCGGGCCGATCGCGCTAACCCTCGATATTTATGAAAAGGATTTGAGAGTAAAAATAGATAATTATTTATTATATAAATTTAAAAATAAGTTATTATTAGTGGATTTTATTTAAATCTAATAATAATAGTAGACTCAACAATAATAAAAAATATAAGTGAAATATGAAAATTTCGAGGCCACAAGCAGACTGAGGCGAATTAATTGAGCCTGTTCTCTAGTCGGCGCGGTTAAACCGGCGATAGCCCCTGGCGGACGCAAGCTCGATCGAGGCGACGACTTGTCGAGGCAGCGTCGGCGCGAGGACGCTACGCAGGGCGAGGTCGAGGCGGACTGCGCTGTCAATCCTCGTGCTGTGTTAGCTGGTCCCAGCTAGCACGCGCCGTAGTTGAAAAGGTATCAGCTGCCCTATATCAATTCCTTCGCCGATTTTCTTTTAACCTGCATTCACATGAGGCGTTAATATGCTGGTAGTTGAAATATTGTCGCGAACTCGGCGAATGTTAACGGCGACCTCTAAGCGGCTTCCGCGCTCCTGGTAGGCGCGCCCGCCTCACCTCAAGTCCAACAGGATTTGGTATATCAACGCGGACGCCAATATGACGAAGCCCGAGAAGAACCATAGATAACGATAGCCAAGCGCCAATAGGAGATACGCCGCAACGCCCGGGGCCACGGCGCCGGAGAGCTGCCAGAACAAGTTCGCGAGGCCTGCGATGCTCCCCGCCCTCTCTTTACCTATTAGCGAAACGGCCGTGGAGTTGGCCGGCGTTATCACGAACCTGACGAAGCCCATGGCCGCGGCCACAGCGATTATCCACACGCCCTTGAGCGCTCCGAGGAGCATAGCCAATACGCCGTATATCGCCTCGAAGACCACCAAGGTGTTCTTGACGTTCAGCTTGCCGATTATGTAGCCGGCCGCCGCGGTGGACGGTATCCCCAGCAAGGCGAGCAGCGAGTACGCGAGGCCAGCCAAGTAGTCGCCGAATCCCAAGGCCAAGAAGTAGTCGTACGCGTACAACGTTATTATCCAATAAGACAAGAAGAATAGGAAGCCGGAAAGGCTAACGACTATGGCGTTGCGGCTCTTGAAGGCCGAGAAGTCCACGGACGTCCTGCCGGCTCTCGGCGGACTGGCGCCGTCGACGATTAGGCACAACGAGGATACCGCTATCGCCGCGGCCCCGATTATGTAGTACGCCCACCGCCAGCCCAAGCTCGTGCTGATGAAGGGCAACACCGCGCCGGCCAGTACTATGGACAACGGCCACGCGAGGCTGTAGTAGCCCATCGCGACGGGCAACTCCCTGCCCTCGAAGTTCGCGGCTATCAGCTTGACGGTGCCGGGGTATATCCAACCGGCGGAGAAGCCCATGAGGAAGCTGGCCGCGTACTCGACCGACATGTTGTTGCCCAGCCCCGAGATTATGGACGAAGCCGCGAGGCCCATCAACGCGGCCGCGACCACGCGTCTGGGATCGGCCCTATCCGATATCAGCCCCGACGGCAGCTGGACGATGACGTAGCCGACGAAGAACAACGAGAAGACCACGCTGTTCTCCACGACGGTGGGCCTCAACGACGAATAGGCCGATACGATGCTCCAGGCGAGCCTCGAGAAGTAGCTCAAGAAGAACGACGCCGAGGCGATCCCCACGACGAACCACTTCTTGAAGCCCACTGCAGGCGAAACACGCGGACTTATAGATGTGGACCGCCGGAGCTGGCCGTTTGGATGAAACGGGATAGGGGATTATTGGCGTTTCCGAATAGCCGGTCCTCAGCGGGCCCAGACCCGAAGACCTCCAGAGTCGCCGCGTCTGACGAGCTCTCGTCTTCGCCGAGTTGCGCCTCCTTGCCCGCTGTCCATATGCCGCAATTTCCCCCCTCTTTGCGAAGATTTCCTTGTTCACCACTTGGCCGAGACCTATGCGGCTCGACGCGCGAGGCTAAAATCGACTAGACGTAAGGGAAACGTCGAGGGCTATATGATACAACATATATATATAGAGGAATCCTTGCGCGTATGCGGTGGTGGTCTCTTCTCGTGCTTACTGACGTGATCTCTGCTCTTTATCTCGTGAACTGGGGCCCCTTCCCCCTCGTGGTGAAGGAGCTGGGATCCCCCACAGCCTATCTCAACGTGTACGTCCACGTGCCGGCGGCCGTCACGATGTATGCGATGGCCGTGTTGGCCTTGGCGGTGGCCTTGTGGGGGGCGTTGAGAGGTCCCTCGGAAAGGTCGGTGCGGTTGATGGACTTCTCTGCATACTCGGTGGCGATCCTGGCGTGGTACGCCTTCATCAGCGGCACCATCTGGGCGGCTGAGAGCTGGGGCACCCCCTTCGCCTTAGATCCCAGGCAGATGTCCGTCCTAGTCCTCGCTTTAATCTTCTCCCTATACCCGGCCATTAGGAGAGGCGTGGAGGACCCCGACAGGAGCATAAAGCTCGGCCAATCCTATATCATAGCCGGCTTCGTGTTGGCGGTGGCCTCTCTCCTAGCCCCCGTGTTGGTCCAATCGCTCCACCCGGCGCCGGGCACCACGTTGCCGGGTCCTCTGGGACATTACATGGGGGTTAGGATTGTGTTAGTCCTCGCTATTTTCGTCCTACTCATTTGGAAAAAGCCCGACAAGCTCTCCGCGTACATCTACTTGGCGGGAGCCGCGGCCGCCTTGGCGTTGATGTATCCTTGGTTCCTCTACCACCCAGTGCGGGTTATGAACGTGACGTCCTCCTCCATAATCCTAGAGGACGGGAGGGTGTTGGAGGTGCCCCCTGAACAAGTGTTAACTCCTGTGTTTTTCAACGGAACGCCCACGCTTCCCAAGAACTTCGTGGCCCTGGCGGGGGGCCGCGTGGAGTTGGTTAGACACTACAGCGCTTACGTGAACGCCGCGTTGTACTTCGCCGCAATGGCCTTTATATTCTGGACGAGGAGGAGGCTATGAACAAGTGGATAATAACGGCGGCGTTGGCGGCCGTCTTCTTGGCCGCTGGCGTCGCGTCGCTCTACTTGGGCTCCCCGAAGGACGTGTCTGATCTCAAGAACTTCCGCGGAGGTTTTGTGAAGGTGTCGGGGCAGTTGGTGGAGTACGGCAGAGAGGGCGATTACATATACCTAATACTGAGGGGCAGAGACGGCTTCACGATAAAGGCAGTGGTGCCCTACAAGGAGGTCTTGGAGCTCGCCGGCCCCTCCTTCCAGTTCAGCGACGAGGTGGTGGTGGAGGGCGTGTACGACCCCGCCACTAGGACGTTGAACGTGACCGCTATTTTGAAGGGCTGCCACTCCGCATACTACGCACCGGTCAAGAGCTGACGAAGCGGCCTAAAAAGGCGTCGGAGCGGCCTCTCTTCGGATTTTATGACAGGCGCCAAAACCATATTAACAGAGGGCTATCTACACGTGGCCGAGTTGGCCAAGCCGTGGGTCGATTTGGAGAAATACAAGCGGGATAGGCTGAAGGAGGCGTTGTACGAGGCCGAGCTGGCCGAGGAGTTCCTGAAAAACGGCCTCCTCCGCAACGCGGCGGGGAAGGCCTTCCAAGCAGTAAAGGCGTATCTGGCAGCAACGGCGGCGGAGAAGAGGGAGAAGCTCGCCGATAAATTCCCGGGCGAGAGGAGGGCAGGGCCGCGGCGGAAGGTCGCCAAGGTGGACTTGATAATCGCCCTCATGCCCACCACGCGCATGAAGGAGGTGGCCGCGTATTTGGAGGACGCGGAGCTGGAGCTAGTGGTGGAAAAGGCGCTGGACCTCCACCAGTTCCAATACAACGGGGTAGACGCCGAGGGCGTGTACTCCCGCTATCCCAGGACAGAGCTAGTGGAGAAGGACATACGCGATATAGTGCAATACATCAAACGCAAGGCCCCACGCCCCTAGCAGATCCGTCGTCGACTCCTCAACGCCTCCACCGCTCTCAAGCCCTCGCGTTCCTCGGCCCATTACGCCCTCGACGAGGCCGCCGCTTCGACGAGATCGCCCATATCCACGGCGACTTCTTCCCCATCTCGGCGGACGAGGTAGCGTCCGGATCAGGTCGGCGGTATTGATAGTCGTGCAGGTCTAACACCTTGTCCATCTCGTCGACTATGAGCTTGGCGGCGTTAGTCGCGGGAACGCCGAAGACCGAGGCCGCGCCCGTCTGGAAGGCCACAAAGGCGAGCTTGAACTTCTGAGGCCTCCTAGACGACGTAGTGGTGGCGGCGTCAGCGTTTGTCCCCCGGTCACCACCTGGGTCGGCCTCCTCAACAGCTCAGACAAGCCCCACCCCAGCCCGATGCCCACCAACAGCAATGCCCCCATCCCCAAGAAGGCCCTCCTGGAGACCATGGATTTGCGAAAACGATCGTGTTAAATATTTTTATGCTAAATTATAGTTAAATAAAATTATATTGTAAAATTTTAATTATAAATAGCCCAAGGCCTCGAGCTTCTTCCTCAACTGCTCCAGCTCTTCTTGTGTCAGCTCCGGCCCCGACCTCGTCTGTTTCTTCAACGCGACGACCTCTCTGAGCACGTACACCGCGAATTCCGACACAGAGGAGAAGCCTGTCCCCTTTATGAGCTCCTCTATTTGTCGGTAGAGCGAGACGGGGATCGAGATAGTGGTGTACTTCCTGGGCACGTACTCGCGTACTCGCTGCTTTATAACCACACTCGGCGTAATTTAGGATAATGTTTAATAATTTAGAGTAATTAAGCCCCATGCTATTCGTCCTCGCGCTGGACGGCGTGCCCTACGAGGCCTTCGAGCGCATGAGGGACGAGCTGCCCAATTTGGCCGAGATCGCGGACAGAGGCGCTAAGGGCGTCATGCGGGCTGTGGACCCGCCGATCACGGTGCCGGCTTGGGCCTCGATGTTCACGGGCAAGGACCCCGGGGAGCTCGGCATATACGGCTTCCGCCACTTGGACAGAAGGACGGGGCGCGGCTACATCGTCACGTCCCGCGATTTGAGGGAACAATACATATGGGAGAGGAGGGGCCTCCGCTCCGTGGTCATAGGGCTGCCGCCCGGCTATCCCCCGAGGCCTTACGGGGTCTGGATCTCCGACTTCATGACGCCTGAGGGAAGGCCTTGGACCCATCCCCCCGAGCTGGCCGAGGCGATCGGGCGTTATATTTTCGACGTGGAGTACCGCACGGATAAGAAAGAAGAAGCATTCGGCTCCCTTGTGGAGATGACTAAGAGGCGCTTCGAGGTTGCCGAGAAGCTCATGGAGATGTTCGGCTGGGACGTCTTCGTGTTGCACGAGATAGGGACCGACCGCGTCCACCACCTCTTCCAGAAGTACTGGGACCCCGAACACCCCCTCTACGAGCCCGGCAACCCGCACGAGGACAAGATACCGCGCTACTACAAGCTAGTCGACGAGCTGGCCGGCCGGTTGATAAAGCGCTTGCCCCGCGACGCTGAGGTGCTCGTCGTGTCGGATCACGGAAACCAAGCGCAGAGGGGCGTGTTGGCGATAAACGAGGTGTTGGCCCAATGGGGCTTCGTCGAGTTCAAGGCCGAGCCCCGCCGCGGAGTGGACGTAGATGAGGTCGTGGACAAGAGGCGGTCGAAGGCATTTGCTTGGGGCGGGTACTACGCGAGGGTGTTCGTCACGGCCGAGGGCGAGGAGGCCCACGACGTGAAGAGGGAGTTGAAGAGGAGGCTTCGGGTCCTCAAGGCGCCGTGGGGCTATATCCAAAACGCCGTGTACGAGCCGTCGGAGCTCTACAGAGAGGTGAAGGGGGACTACCCTGACCTCATGGTCTACTTCGACTCGGTCAGAGTGAGGCCGGTCCAGACCGTCGGCTACGAATCGCCGTGGCTCGAGGGCAACGACAAAGGGCCCGACGACTCGCTCCACAGCTTCAACGGCTTCTACGCGGCGACGTGGGGCGACAAGCGCAAGAAGGACGTCCACGCGCTGGACGTGGCAAGACTCGTGGAACAAGCGCTATGAAGTGCCTGGAGAGGGGCTTCGTGGTCTGGCTCACGGGCCTGCCCGCCTCAGGCAAGTCCACCATAGCGCTCCTCGCCGCGGCGCTCTTGAGGGAGGCGGGGATTAGGACCGAGGTGTTGGACGGGGATTGGGTTCGCTCCACGATAAACACTGACGCGGGCTTCACGAGGGAGGAGAGGAGGCGACATCTGCTACGCGTCGCGTGGATCGCCCGCCTTCTGGCGAGGAACGGAGTGGCGGTGTTGGCGGCCTTCGTCTCGCCCTATAGGGACGTCAGGGCCGAGGTGCGGCGGATCGTCGAGGAGGAAGCCCCCTTCTTGGAGGTATACGTCAAGGTCTCCCTAGAGGAGGCCATCAAGAGGGACCCCAAGGGCTTGTACAAGAAGGCGTTGGCCGGGGAGATAAAGAACTTCACAGGGGTGGACGACCCGTACGAGGAGCCCGAGAGCCCCGACTTGGTCATATACAACGAGGGCGTCCCGCCCGAGGCGGGCGCCAAGGCGTTGGTCCAGCTCTTGGCGCAGAGGGGTTTAATAAAAGGCAGAATCGAATAGCTAGTGAGGATACTCGTCTACGGCGGCCTCGGATTCATAGGCGCCAACGTCGTCGACGAGCTATCGGGCGAGGAGTTGTACGTGGCCCATAGGCCCGGATCGCCGCGGAGGAGGCCGAGGATAGCCGAGTTCGTCTCCAGCCGTGCCGAGCTTCTCGAGTACAGAGACCCGGCGGCGCCTCTGGAGGCCGTCAAGCCGGACGTGGTGATAAACCTAGTGGGCGAGTACTTCGGCAACCCCGACGTCATCAAGGACGCCAACGCCGAGTTCCCCAAGAGGTTGTGCGAGGCCGCTAAGAGGGCGGGCTGGAGGGGGAAGGCGATACACATATCGGCGGCCACCGTCAGAGGCCCCGTGGGCGATCCCATCGTCGAGGAGGAGGTCCACCTACGAGGGATCGCGCCAGTCTCGGACTTCGACAAGTGGAAGGCCGAGGGCGAGAGGGCGGTGGCCCAGTGCTTCGAGGATTGGGTAATTGTGAGGCCCGTGTTGGCGTACGGCCGTTTCAACGACCACCCGGAATGGGTCGCGCTCACTGGCTTAGTCGAAAGAGGGATAGCCCCGATGATAAACGCCGCCGTCTCGGCCATATCTGCCAGAGAGCTCGCGAAGGCCATAAGGCTCTCCTTGGGCCTCTACAAGGAGTTCTTCTTCGCGACGGAGTGCCAGCCCAGGCGGATCTCCGACTTCGTCCTCGCGATCGAGAAGGCGTTGGGGAAGAGGGCTCTACACGTCCCCGTGCCCGCCGCGATGATGAGGATCGCCGCGCCTAAGGAATTGAAAAGACATCTCCCGTTCGTGAGCCGGAGGTTCAGCTGCGAGAAGATGCGGAGGTTGTTGGGCCTCGCGCCGAACCCCGACTTCCAGAAGGAAGTGGCGGAGATGGTCGAGTTCATAAAAGGCCGCTAGGGGCCGCGGAGGCGCGTCAAGGACGACGCCTTCGGCCCTCGGGAGGTCCCCTCGGCGGGACGTCGTCGGCGAGCGGTCCGCGCTTGAGCAACACGTTTCCCTCGTCGTCCTTCACCTCGACGACTCTGTGATAGGGGATATACGCGCCTCTCTTTGTGGTGAACCCGTCGCGCCCTATCTCCTCCACTTCGTCCGTGGACACGACCTCGGCATCGCCCGGGGAGCCCCTGTTGATATAAGTTATGAGGCCCCGTCGGCCCGTCCACTTGAGCTTGTTCAAAAGGCTTCTGATAGGGTTCACGTCCTCTTCGTAGTCCTTATTATAAATCTACCGCGCCCCGAAGACTCTCTTGAAGGCCTCTACGTAGATCCTATAGGGCTCCTCGCCGTATAGGCATACTATTATCCTCTTCACGCTCCTCAGCTTGGGCACCGCGCGCTTGACGGCCTCGGCGGTCTGCTCGGCGGCCGGCCCGTAGGGGCAACCGAACACGCCGGTGCTGATAGCCGGCAACGCCACGCTGGAGAGGCCCAGCTCGTCCGCCTTCAATATGGCGTTCTCCACCGCCTCGCCGATCTTCTCCACGGGCTCCGAGCCGCAACGGGGCCCGACCGCGTGTATGACGTACTTGGCCTTGAGCCTTCCCGCCGACGTCACCGCGACCCCGCCGACGGGCACCGGGCCGTGTCTCCTAACCCACTCCCTGCTCTCCTCCTGGATTACGTAACCGCCCTTTCTGACTATGGCCCCCGCGACCCCGCCGCCGTGTTCGAGATACGAGTTGGCCGCGTTAACTATGGCGTCGGCCTCGACCTCCGTGATATCCCCTGTGATCAACTCGACGTATATGCCGGGGGCCGCCTCGAATCTCTCCATATCGTCGAGTACGCCTAGGCTTATATAGATGGCGGCCTCGTCCGCGAGGCCCGGGACCCCACCGCCGTAGGTGCCACGAGCGCGGGGTGGCGCCTTGAGGAGGACCCGTCTGCCCTCGCCGCGTCCATGCGCCGACAGTGTTTTAAACCGGCGCGTTGCGGACGACGTGATCGTCGCCGTGGCGTCCAAAAACCCCAACAAGCTGAGGGCCGTCGAGTCGGCATATCGCACGTTCGGCATAAGGGCCCGCGTCGTGTCCGTGGACAAGCCCTCTGGCTTGCCGCAACAGCCGATAGGGCTAGGCGAAGTGGTCAGAGGCGCCGTGGAGAGGGCCAAACACGCCGTCTCGGCCGCACCGGGGGCCGAGCACGGGGTGGGGATAGAGGCCGGTGCCGTCGAGGCCGAGGGCTTCTACTTAGACGTCACGGTCGCGGCGATAGCGGACGGCTCGGGCCTCGTCACGATAGGCGTGGGCCCGGGCTTCGAGGTGCCGGTCGTCTTCTTGGCCGATGTGCTCAAGGGGGCTGAGCTGGGGAGGTTGGCCGAGTCCTTCTTCGGAAGGCCCGCGGTGGGCTACAGGGAGGGCCTCGTGGGGGTTCTCAGCAAAGGGAGAATAGAAAGGAGAGATCTGAACGCGCTCGCCGTGGCCATGGCCCTTTTGCCGAGGTTGCCCTATAATTCCCGTCTGTATAACCGCTAGGGCCCGTCGACAGCGGCCCGCGAAAGAGCCGCGCCGTTTCGGCCGTCGGCACCTCGCTCGCCGCGGTCGTCGCGGACGACGGCTCCGAACGATCGCCGCCCCTAACGCGCCTATGAGTAATTCAAGCCGTCCATCGCCTCTTGATGGCCTTCATGAGGCGTATCTCCATGCGTTTGAGGTAAAGGGCGAGGAGGGCCATGGCGATCGAGGAGATCCCGCCCGCCAGCAACGCGACTGCGATGATGCCCCAGACGAAGTGCTTCACGCCCTCGAAGATCCACTCGTAGGCCACCCAAGACGCGAGCAGGAATCCCGGGATCACGAGCAGGGCGGCCCCGGAGAACATGAGGAATACGGGGTTGTATCGGAGCGAGAGCAAGAGGATATCGCGCGCGATCTGGAAGCCGTGGCGCACGCCCAGCTTCTTCCGGCCGATGCGCCTCCTGTAGGCGATGGGGACCTCGCAGATCTCGCCGCCTGTGGACGCTACATGCGCGGCTATCTCGGCCTCTATGCTGAAGCCTGTCGACGCGAAGTCCATGTCAGCCACGGCGCTTCGCCGCACTGCGTACATCCCACTGAGGACGTCCGAGAGGCGGGTCCCGAAGATTAAGTTGAACCACTTAGTCAAAGCCCAATTCCCCAGCTTGTAGATCGCCCTCTGCGCGCCCGGCTCGACCATCTTCCTCGCGCCGATGACCTCGTCGCATCGCTCGGCCAAGGACAAGAGCTCCGGGACATGGCGAGCGGGGTAGGTGAAGTCGGCGTCCATGAACACGACCACCTCGGCCCTCGCGGCCCTCAAGGCGGTCTTGACCGCCATGGCCTTGCCTCTGCCCTCCTGGAGTATACAACGCACGCCCGCCTGCGCGGCGACCTCGCACGTCCCGTCCGTCGAGCCGCCGTCGACTACCAAGATCTTGTCGCGCGGTATGCCGGACGCGAACAGCTCGTCCAGAGTCGCGGCCAGCCCCTCCCTCTCGTTAAGCGTCGGCAAGACTACGACGAAGTCCATGGCTCACGATGTGCCGAGAAGTCGCCGATCGGCCCGGCGAGGCGAACGGCGTTGCGCGCCTCGGCGAATTCCATACCTTCGGCAGAACGGCTATTTAAAAAACTCCCCTCGGCGGAGAATATATAAATATAGGGCTATAGAATAGGACATGGCCAAGGTCTTGGTAGTGATAATGGACGGCGACGTGAAGATGGAATTGGCCCTCAGGATGTCGGCCAATGCCGTTGAGAAGGGCCTATACGAGGATTTGAAGATCGTGTTCTGGGGCCCCTCGCAGGAAAAGCTCTTGTACCTCTCGGGCGAGCCCAAGGATAATTTCGAGCGCTTGCTCAAGAGAGGGGCCGTGGACAGTGCTTGTATCAACTACGCCAAGGCCAAGGGCATCGAGGAGAGGTTGAGGATGTTGGGAGTGCCGCTAGAGCCCGCCGGGGAGAGGATAGCCCATTACGTGGGCAAGGGCTACCAAGTCCTGGTGTTCTAGAAGGGCCGCTGGCTCGCGCCCGCTGGGCGCCGGGCTCGTCACGGCCTATTGCGAGGCGGGACGCGCTAAAGCTTTATAGCGGCTAGGGTTATTGGGCGTGGCTAAGGACGCGAAGGCGGCCATACGCGAGAGGATATGGCGCCTAATGGAGGAGAGGGGCATAGCCGCCTTCCCCCGCCCCGTCTTCGGTCGGATCCCGAACTTCAAGGGGGCGGAGCGGGCTTGCGAAAAGCTAGTGGGGACTAAGGCCTTCGTCAAGGCAGTCGCGGTCAAGATAAACCCAGACGCGCCTCAACGCCCTTGCCGCGAGGCCGCCCTGGCGGCCGGGAAAATCGTGGTGATGCCGACGCCCAGAATTAAAGAGGGCTTTTTAGTCCTAGACCCCGGGCTAATGCCCAAGAGCGCCTACAAAGAGGCGTCGACTATAGGCGGGGCCTTCAAGTGGGGCAAGCCGACGAAGCCCTGGGACCTCCCCCGCGTCGACTTGGTCGTGGTGGGGTCAGTCGCCGTGAACCCTAAGAGCGGGAGGAGGCTGGGCAAATCACACGGCTACGCCGAGCTGGAATGGGGCATACTCACGGCGCTGGGAAAAGCCGGGGAGGAGACGCCGGTCGCCACCACTGTCCACGACGTCCAGCTCGTCGACGACGAGATACCCAAAGAGCCCTTCGACCTCCTCGTCGACGTGATCGCAACGCCGACTCGCGTTATATACGTGAAGAGGGTCGACCCCAAGCCTAGGGGCATCTACTGGGAGTACGTCACAGACGAGATGTTGTCCGAGATCCCCCTCCTCGCCGAGTTGAGGAGGCTCTTAAAAGGGCGGTGACGGCCGCGCAGGTCGCCCGGGAGAGCCGTCTCCGCGCCCTAACGCGAAGCGGGCCGTAGCCGGCGCAACGCGCGGAGACGCCTTAGCGCCCACGGGCAGGACGCTTAGGCCCCCCCGGGGGGGGGGGGCGTCCCGTCTTAGCTCGGCGAACGGCGGCGGTCTACTTTAAAATAGCCCCTCTGCTTCCCGTGGAATCGCCGGTGAGAGGCATAGGGCTGGGCTATGCCGCGAACGTAGCGAACTACCTCTTCGCCGTGTTGTACGTGGTCGTCCTTACTAGATATATCCCGTTGGAGGAATACGGCCTATACAACTCGTTGCAAGCGGCGTTAGGGCTCTTGGGCCTCCTCCTCCCGAGCTTCGGCGTGGAGATAGCCATAATGCGGACAGGCGCCGCGGCGTGGAGGAAGGGCGAGGACGCCTCGCGCTACCACGCGGCCTTGATCTTAGTTATTTTAACCTTCACCGCCGCCTATTTGGCGTTGGCGAGCGCCCTTCTGCCCCGCCTCCTCACCTCCTTTCCGTCTAAGTACTTCGAGCTGGCCCTCCTCGTCTTGGCGAGCGTAGTTTTTTCAAACGTATCCACTGCTTTGTCCGTTGGGCTCTGGATGGTGGGTAAGTTCGAGAGCCAAGCGGCGGGGGCCGTCCTGTACAGCTTGACGTTCAGGGCCTCGGAGATAGTGTTGATAGTCCTGACTAGGAGCGTATACGCCATACCCATTTCGATAATACTAGGCCAAGCCGCCTCCATCGCCTACTACGCGCGGGCCTTAGGCCGTATCCCCAATCCATTAAAAGGACTGCCCATCCTCAAGTCGGGCTTCAAGCGGTTCTTGAGCCTAGGCGTGCAGGAGTGGGCGATAGCGTACGCTAGCTCGATCGCCTCCAACGCCACGTCGTATCTCCTCTTCCTCCTGGCGGGCCCCTCGGCCGTAGGGCTCTACAACTTGGCGGCGTACGCCGCAGGGGTCGTGTCGGGGCTCGTCAACTCCGTCTACTCGGTATACCTCGCAAGGGCCTCCCAATTCGGAGGCCTCCCAATAGCGCTGGACTATTCGAGGACCTCCGCGATAGCCTCCTCGGTCTTGGCCGCCTCGGCATCTGCGTTTGCTCCGTTGTTGCCCATAATAGGCGTAGTGCACGGCCAATACGCCGCCGCTATCCCATACGCCATGGCCCTCCTCGGCGCCGCGGCGGCCGCGGCCCCTCTCAGCATCTTCAGAGGGTATTTCTGGCTCACCGGCAGGGGCTGGAGGTCTGCGATCATCCTCGCGGCCGGATACGCGGCGGGCGTCGCGGTCGTGGCCATGTCGGCTTCCGCGATGGGCGCGTGGTCCGCCGTAGCGGCCAGCTACGTGTCGGCCGCCGTCGCCACGTCCCTCTTCGTCTCGCAAGAGCGGGAGCTGAGGAGGGGGATTCCTCTTGTCTTCCTATTGCCGGGGCTAGCCGCCTCTTTGTCGTTCGCCCTATGGCCTTGGTCGCAACTGGCCTTCTCGGCGCTCCTCCTCGCGGAGCTCTTAGTCCTTAGGCCGATACCGCGAGCTGCGGCGCTTCAATTGCCGGGATCTCTCAGACGCATCGCTTTGCGCTTCGCCCAGCCCTCGTAGCCCAAGCCCAGACGGCTGGAAATAACAAGCGACGCCTCTCCCAAGCGCTGGAACTTCCGCGGCCGCGATCGGCTAACGGATTAGCGCAACCGCGAGCCGCTCGATTCAAAAACCCGGAAAGACAATACGGGCTGTGATGAGGATTCCACGTATGGAGCCGTGAAGAGGTCCTCGAAGGCTGATCGAGAGGCTCGGCTATACGCCCTCATGACGGCGGCTCTTGCCACGACGCCGCGAGGCGTCCCGGCCCCGGAAGGGGCGACCTAGGATGACGGTCGCGGCCGAGAGGGCGCCGAGGCTTATGAGAGGCGCAAGACAGCGCGGGCCGAGTTGAAAGAGGTTAGACGAAGACCACGCCCAACGACTTGTCCCTCTCTATCGCCCTCTCTAGCTCGGACTCTTTTCCGAAATACGCCTTCACGCCAAGTAGTTTGGCCAACGCTATCGAGTAACAATCGCCGAGAGCCATCGCGTATTTGCGCTTGCACTCGGCCGCCGCCTGGTGGAGCTCCGGCCTAATCCACCACCTTCAAGGCCCGCGACTTGACGAGCAGCTCGACCACGCGTCTGGCCGCTTCGTTGCCCATGCGCTTGCACAATACGTACTTCACCTCGGCCAAGCTCACGGCGGACATGTAGGGTATAAGCCTCCCCGAGGTTATCTCGGCCTCGAGGTCGGAGAGCTCCCCGTCGAGAACGCCCAAGACGACACTTGTATCAAGGACTGCCCTCATCCTCGAGCCTGCCGCGCCTCAGCTCGGGGTAGAGCTCGCCCGGCTTCACGGCGCTACGGACGAGCCGCAACGCCTCGGAGAACGCGCCCATGTCGACGGCGTATTGGTCCAACAAGAAGTTAATGGCCTCGTCTATGCTCACTCTCCTACCCCACTTTGCCTCGAGCTCGCCGATCAATCTCCTGAGCCTCTCTTTCGTCTCCCTCCTAATCTTAATCGATTCCACAAATACTACCCACCTTTAAAGGGCTTCCACGCGGCGCCGACCGGCGTTTAACCCAACGCGAGGCCCGCGGCCTTCTCCTTGGCGGTTTGGAGAGGCCTCGCGATTGTTCCTCGACGGAGCCGCTCATCGAACCGGAAGCGCCCACGCGCGAGAATGGAAATAGACGCGGGCCCACGACTAAGTGGAGACCAGGACATATGCGCCGCTACTCCGCGGACTTCTCGGACCCGCAGGCGTTGCCGCAAGCCCATGAGGCCGCCCGTCGCTGAGGCCGAGGCCTCCTCGTAGCAGTGAAGGCCCCGTTCGGCTCCGCCGTGTTCTACGCGCTCCGCGAGTTCCTCGTTCGGTCTAGGCGCACTAGCGCAAGGCCTCTCGATCGCACAGCTCCTTGCCCGAGCGCCGTCTGCGAGCTTGAGTTCCTTATGTCTCAACGACCCTCCTCACCGCCTCCTTGTGTAGCGGCGTCTGCCAAGCGTAGTAGGTGCCGATGCCTAGCTCGAGGTCCTTCTCGGGCGGCGGCTGGTCGATCCACGTCCTCTGTTCCCTATACCATATTTTGACGATTAAATTGTTCTCGATTAATTTATCCACTAACGGCATTGCCTTAGCCGCCTCTTCGTGGATCACGTCAGGGTCCTCGACAGCCCGCCTCAGTATTTGCACTTGCTCCTTGTCCAAGGCCTTCACCATGATGTCAAGCTCTCTGTCCTTGACAATGTCGTTAATAATGCCGTTAACGTCCCAGCCCGACTTGTACAGTCTCTCCAACATTTCCGGATTCCCCCCGGTCCACCTCCAGACGTCCTCAAACGGCGGCTTCTGCTCGGGCACTCGCTCGTACAACTGTCTAAACCCCTCCTTGGGCATATTCCACACTATCTTTATCTCGGCCCACCTATGACGCCCAACGCGCCTCCAAGTTACTCCTTCGCTCGATGATACGAGTATTACGATTTTTTCATACCTCACGGGAGGGTATTCTATCATGTTCAGAAAACCCTTGACGAGTAGCTCGGCTTTATCGAGCCCCACAGCTTGGAATACGTCGTCTGCAAGCAATGCAATTTTCTTCGCTAGCTTTTTCTTGACGGCGTTGTAGAGAAGCTCCACGGCAGCGTCTATCAACTTCGCCGCGTCTCCGACGAGCAGAGATCCTAGGTCGACGATCAGCTTCCTGAGCCCCTCTGTGAGAACCACTTTATCCTCCCCCGATCTGGACAAAGGGTTTATATACGAGACCTCATAGCCGTGGTCTCTAAGGACCTCTACGGCTTGTTTAAGCAATGCGGTCTTGCCGCAGCCCTCGGGCCCGTAGACCACCAAGGGCCACCAAGTGCCTCTTTCCGCTAATTCCTCTATCTGCCTGATGGCCACTTCCCTATCTACGAACTCGATCTCCTGCCCTGCGAAATTCAGCTTGATGCGCTTCATTTTCGATTCAATCATTGCGCGGTAGCCTAATATGTTTAGATATCGGCTACTATGCTCCTTGCCTCGAGGTCCGGCACGGTCAACTGCTCGCACATGCAATATAGCGGCATCTCAGGACGCGCTTGCCGCGTACGACTCGTTGGTAGGCGAACATAAGTAGCTAAATGCTGCTTATACGGACCGCCGATAGGCAATCGGCTACGTTGCTACAATATTTAATGAAGGCTATGTGCTAACGTGACCTCGAGCGTTGATGTCGAGGAGGTGAGGAGCGCGGGCCTTGTAGGCCTCATCGGCGTGATCTTCATGATCCTCAGCTTCGCGGGCGCGTTTGGGCCGTACACGGCCGCGGGCTTGGGCCTAGCAGGCATCATAATGGTCCTAATAGCCCTCAACAAGCTGTCCAAGGCCTTTGGCAGACCCGGCATATTCAAAAACGCGTTATATGCCGTGGTCGCGATAATCGTCGGAATTGTAGTCGTTATCCTGGCGCCTCTAGCCGTTTTCGCGTCCGCCGTCCCATTCGTTCACATAACCACCTCAATCTCGCCCCATCCACCTTCTACTCCCATCCCATCTGCGACCGCTATCAAATCATCTGTTGCGCCCGTTATCGAACCCTCGACGATCGCTGTCATCGTGGCGTTGGTGGCGGCCGCATATGTGGTAATTATAGTCTCGTATAGATTTCTCAAAAACGCCTACGTGGAGCTGGCCGATGCCAGCGGAGTTGGCGACTTCCGTAGCGCTGCTAAGTGGTATTGGTACGGGGCATTAACGGCCATAATCCTAGTAGGCTTAATATTGATATTAGTAGGGGACGTATACGCGTTGTTGGGCTATAACAAGCTGAGGACCTACAAAGGGCCTATCGCTTGACCCTGGACGGTTGCGACGTCCAACTCCACGTTGACGCTCTAGACGTCATGGGCAAGTTGAGCGTCGGCGTCCCGATACGGCATACCGACGCCCGAGCCCCTTCCAACAAGACGTACGCGGAGAAGTAGGGGGGCTACGCGGGCCGTCCCAGCCCCGCCAACGCCCCTTTAACCCTTATCGCGAACTCCGAGGCCCTCTCCGAGCTCGAGCTCGCGCAGTGGTGTAGGCCTCCGCCGGCTTGTCCAACGCGAGGAACACGAGGCGGCTCCGGCTAACGCCGACTTACTGCTCCACGCTCCTCCAAGCCTCTATGAGCTCCGGCGGGCACCTCGTGGACCTCAGCCTGCCGCCCTCGTTCTCCACGCAGACAGCGACCACGTGCCCGATTGCCGAGAGCGCGCCTGTGGTCTCGTTGTATATCTCGAAGCCGTACTTGACCGCCTTCTCCTTGAGCTCCAAGGGCCTCAACACGACGCGAGCCACATCGCCGCGTCTGAGGGGGGACTTAAACACCGCGTAGGCCTCCACCCTGGGCATGCGGCCGTGCACGTCCAGAACCCCCTTGGATCTGTAGAGCTCCTCCTCGGCGTGTTCCACTATCGCGAAGAACTCCGAGAAGTGGACTATCCCGGCGGCGTCGGTCTGGGACCAGTATATGTGGAATTTAACCTCGAAGGGCATGGACTATCTATCGCATTAAAAAATCAGAGTTGGGCCCCCAGCTCCCTCCTAGCCTCCTCGTACGCCCTTTTCACCTCCTCCACCGATGCCTCGTCCTCCAGCGTGGTCACATCGCCTATCTGGCCGCCGACGGTCACCGCCTTAAGCACTCTCCGCATTATCTTGCCCGAGCGCGTCTTGGGCAACTTCGTGACGAAGAATATCTGCGAGGGCTCGGCTATCGGGCCCACCGTCCTCCTCACGTGCTCCCTCAGCTCTTTCCGCAACTCGTCGGTGCCGGCCACTCCTTGTTTGAGCACCACGAAGGCTATGGGCACTTCGCCCTTGATGGGGTCGGGCACCCCTATCACCGCGGCCTCTGCCACTGCGGGGTGCGAGATCAGGGCGGACTCCAGCTCGTAGGTGCCCAAGCGGTGCCCGGCCACTTTTATGACCTCGTCCGCTCTGCCCAAGACCCATATATAGCCGTCCTTGTCCTTTATGGCGTAATCGCCGGCGTAGAACATGCCGGGGAACCTAGACCAATAGGTCTTTATGTACCGCTCCGGGTCTCCCCAAATGCCGTGCAGCATGCCGGGCCAAGGCCTCTTGATTACCAAATAGCCCTTGACGCCGGGCGGGACCGGCTTGCCGTTCTCGTCGACGACGTCTATGTCATAGCCTGGCCTAGGCGGGCCGTTGGTCCCGGGCTTCATGGGCAATAGGAAGAACGCCGGCGCTATGTCGAGCGGCACGGAGCCGGTCTCGGTCATGCCCCACGTGGAGCCCACGAAGATCTTCTCCCCGCCCAACACTCTGTACATCCACCAGAAGGCCTCTGGGTTCTGGGGCTCCCCCACCGTGAAGACGGCCCGGAGGCTCGACAAGTCGTGTTTCCTGGGCCACTCCTCGCCGTAGCGCATGAACATGCGGATGGCCGTGGGCGAGGAGAAGAACACGTTGACCCCGTATCTCTCTATAATGGCCCACCAACGATCAGGTTGCGGGTAATCGGGGGCGCCCTCGTACATGACCTGGGTGGCGCCTACTAGGAACGGCCCCGTAGCCACGTACCACGCGCCGGTGCCCCACCCGATATCCCCAGTGCACCAGTAGACCTCGTGGTCCTTCACGTCAAAGATCTGCTTCATATCGGCGTAGATAGACACCGCGAATCCGCCCGTGTCGTGGACTATGCCCTTGGGCTTGCCCGTGGTGCCCGACGTGTAGAGTATATGAGAGGGCTCCTCGCTCCTGACCGGCAGAGGCTCCACGTAGGCGTTGTGGGGCACTCCCCGGAGGACGTCCTCCCAGAACCAATCCCTGCCCTCGGTCATGGGCACGTCGTTTAGGCCGAGCCTCTTGACGACTAGAACCGCCTCGGCCCCCGGCGCCTTCTCCAAGGCCTTGTCCACTATGTCCTTCAGCCTCACGACCTTCCCCCTACGCCAGAAGCCGTCCGCGGTTACGATCAACCTCGGCTTGAAGTCAGCCAGCCTATCGGCCAAAGCGTCGGCCGAGAAGCCCGAGAATATAGTAGTGTGGACAGCGCCTATGCGCCATATGGCCAATATGGCGATGAGGACCTCCGGTATCATCGGCAAGTACAAGGCTATGCGGTCCCCCTTCCTTATCCCGAAGTTGTTCCTCAACATGTAGGCCACTCTGTTGACCTCCCTCCACATGTCGTAGTAGGTGAACTTGCGGCGGTCCGTGGGGTATCCCGACTGGTCCACCGGCTCGCCCTCCCATATCAAGGCCAGCTTGTTCTTGCGCCAAGTCTTCACGTGTCTGTCCAACGCTAGGTACGAGAGGTTCAACTCCCCTCCCACGAACCACTTGTAGAACGGCGGGTTCGAGGCGTCCAGCACCTTCTCCCAGGGCTTGAACCACTCGAGCTCTCTGGCTATCGAGGCCCAGAACTCCTCTAGGTTCTCGACGGACCTCTTGTGGAACTCCCAATAGGCCTTTATGGCTTCGGGGCTGGCCTTATATCGCTCGTTGATGACATAGGCGTCGAAGGGGAGCTTCACGTCGAGCTCTTGCCCAGATGACATGTTTAAAGACATGGAGGATAATATATAAATTATTATAGCTTTTTGTCTAAATAAAAAACTTATTGATAAAGATTAATATAAATAGAATTTATTTATTCCGATAAGAGGTAAAGGGTTACTTTAATGTAATTTATATTAATTTATTCTATATTTAATAATTATTAAATATTTTATTAGGAATGAATATCATAATTATAGAAAATAAGATATATAGAACTATTTATCGCCATCGGCCAGCCCTTGCGGCCCGCCGAGCGGAGCTGACCGCGGGCGCGAGCGTCTTCAACAAACTTTATAAACACTCGAGGTCGAGAAGGGCGGAGGGGCCGTAGTCTAGCTTGGGAGGATGCCGGCCTGGGGCTGAGCCCCGTCATCAGATCGCCGGTGAGCCCGGTCGGAATACCGGGGCAAGTTCAAATCCCGGCGGCCCCACCATTTGCGCCGGCCTTTGACAACGCCTTAATTTTTAGAAAAGTGGTTTATGTCATGGAGATCCCCGAGGTCACCGAGGCGGAGCTCGAGAACCCTGCGTTCTCCGCGGCCGGGCCTGCGGAGTACACCGTGTCGTTCGGCACGCCTTGCAAGGTGTCGGCCAACGTGAGGGTTGACGTACTCTTGCTCTCGTGGCCTAGGTTCTATTCGAGGGCCCTCGTAACGGTTTACAAATGCGGCGAGTTCTGGCCGCATTTTGACGTCAAGTCGAGGGCGCTCTCCTTCGGCAAGACCATATACCTCCTCGTGGACTCAGTAGCTAGACATAACGAAAGCGATGCGGAGGTGGTGCCGTTGGAGAGGGGCGTGTTCTGGAGCTATTTGGCCAAGCTAGGCGCCATGGCCTTGTGCAAGACGGTCAAGGAGGTCCTCAACGTGCAGGGCAAGTGCAGGATATACGCCTCAGCCGGTACGTGAACACGTCACCGATCGGCATCGGAGGCTGTCATCCCCGACGGCTTGGACTCCTTAAATAAAAAGTTCACGTAAACGCTTTAAAACGCGTACGCCCGCGTAGTTATGTTGTGCATAAGTCTAGAGGCTTGCCTCTCGGAGTACAAGCCCGAGGCTGTGGACGCCGCGACTCGCGTGTTGGGAGGACGCGGGCTCTTGCAGTTGGCCTCCCGCGTCAAGTCGTTGAGGGTCGTGACGCAAGGCCCTGTCCTCAACAAATTGAGGGTCCTCGAAGTCCTCGACAACTTCGACGTAGAGGCGCGCTACGCTCGGCTCTTCTCTTCGTTCTACGTGTTCCGGGGAGGCGGAAGGACTTGCGCGGCCTTCGGCGGCGATTTGCTGTCAGACGCCGTGGAGGGCTCCTCGAACGGCCTATTCGTGGCCAACTGCGGCGAGGACGCGTTGGGCGCGGCGGATTTGTTCGAGAAGATATGGGCCAAGGCCAAGGGGCTCCTCGAGGTCGATCCTTATCTGTTAGGCCGCACCAAGGACTGGGGCGCTTTTAGAGTCGTGGTCGAGCTGAGGAGGCTCAAGGTCGAGGGCGAGGACGACGAGGAGATAGCGGACAAGATAATGAGGGGGCACGCACGGAGGATATTCGGCATAGACGACCCCGACGAGGTGGCCCGCAGATTTTGGTCGGCCGTCTTCGCGGCGCGGAACACGCCCGTCAAGCTCTTGGACGACCCATCGACGGGGCTTCCGATAACCGCGCCCCTCGTGTACTATTCGGTGAGAGTGCTCAAGGGCGCAAGCGACAAGTGCCAAGACGGGCCGTGTTTGAGGACCACCGTCAAGCTCGTGGAGCGTGCGTTGCGCCACGCCCCGCAGTCTAAGCTACACGACGCCTGGAAGGTCGCCTTGAAGAACGGAGCGGATCGGAGGCGCATTGAGCGCTCGCCGTATCTGCCAGCCTTGTTGTTGTTGACCGGGAAAGTCGAGATAGGGTACGATAAATCCATCGACGCAAGGTACTACAGGCTCAGGAAGTGAGGAGCTTCTTGAAACGAACAGCGTCCTCGAACATGTACACGTTGTTGAACATGACATATGCGTCCAGCCCCCTCACTAGCTCCGCCAACCTCTTGAGGTCCTCGTCGGTGTACTTGTAGCGGTAGTTCACCTCGCCTTTGCCGAGGCCGTGTAGCCTGAAGTAGTGGACGGGCGATCTGGGCACGCCCCTCCTCAACGGGTCGACCACGAGGGACACGCCGACCTCGGCCAAGATGTAGTCCAAGCCCTCGATTTTCGCCACCTCCCCCCTGGGCTCCCAAGCGTAGGTCCCCTCGCCGCTTATGCTCTTGAAGAACTCAAGGGCCTCCCGGAGCATATCGGCCCTCATGCTGGGCGGCGTCTGGAAGACGTAGACGCGCGGCTTGAGGCGCTCCACGCGCTTCTTGAACTCATCCCAGAGCTCGAGGTTCTCCTTAGTGGGCCTAAGATAGCCGTGGCCTTCGCCGGGGCGGAAGCCCTTGGTCCTCTTATAGGTAGGGCTGCCGGCGGGGTGCGTTAGGCCTTGAAATACCTTGACAGTGAAGACGAAGCCGGGCGGGGCCTCTGCGGCGAGCCTCTTCATTTTCTCCTCGTCGGGCATGTTGTAGAAGGTCTCTTGTAGCTCAACTCCGTCGAGGCGTCTATAAACCTCCCTCCTTCCCCTGGGAAAGCCGCAAGTGCCGACTATCACGTTAACTGTTGGGCATATAATTTAAAGGCCCTACTGGGCTTGTGGCGGATACGAACTCTATATATTCAGGGTTGAGGAGTTGCTACGCGAGGATGGAGGGCATTTACGTGAGGCCGGGCCCCATGGACTTGGGGAAGGCGGCCGCCCACCTCTACCTCCATTTAAGGGACCTCGAGAGGGGGTTCACCTACGACCACGAGTGCGAGCGGATCCCCATGGACTGGGACCTCTTCGAGGCCAGATCGAAGTATCTAGTCGAGATTTGCAAGAAGCAGAACGGGAGGGATTGCGACGCAATAGAGGAGCTGGTAAAGGAGGCCTTGAGGCACAAGGGCCTCCCCCCATGGGCCGAGGAGCTGGCCTTACAGAGGATAATACGGGTGGGCAGGTTGGCGTAAACTTAATAATCGGTATTCCTCCAGTGGAATGGGCGAAGAGGAAGGACGTAGGAGGAGTAGAAATGTGGATCTCGAGGGGGAGCTCTCCAAGCTCCCCGTGGACGTGTCCAGAGAGGACGACGAGTTGGTCGTCAAGGTCGGCAAGGGCCGTAGGTTGCCGGAGGACGAGTTCAGGAACACCATCTCGAAGCTCAAGAAGATGGGCTTTAAGTTCGATCCGGACACCAAGACTTGGCGCAAGAGGGCCTAGGGCCAGACCTCGTCGCGGCGAAGCGCAATCCTTTTGA
This sequence comes from Thermoproteus thermophilus, assembly GCF_055392855.1. NCBI lineage: Archaea > Thermoproteati > Thermoproteota > Thermoprotei > Thermoproteales > Thermoproteaceae > Thermoproteus > Thermoproteus thermophilus. The sequence goes on along the minus strand of NZ_AP042466.1, from coordinate 469,588 downwards.
CCTCCTTGCCGGAGCCCCAGCCCCGGGCCATCGCGGCCGTGTTGAACGCGGCGGCCACCTTGCCGGTTTTGTCCACTCCGAGAACGCCGATGGTGTCCGGGCCGAACCTCTCGGTGACTGCGCCGACTACTTCCTCGAGCGCGCGGTCGATGTCGACGCCAGACTTGACCAATAATGCCGCCTTGAAGGAGGCCATGGAGAGGATTATAGCCTCGCCCACGCCCGTGGCGGAGAAGGCGGCGACGCCGTTCTCAGCCCAGAAGCCGGCGCCGGGTATCGGCGAATCCCCGACGCGTCCATCAAGCTTGAGCCAAACCCCTCCAGTAGAGGTGGCCGCTGCGAGGTTCCCGTCCTTGTCGAGGGCCACTGCGCCGACCGTATCGCCTATGCCGAGCGCCTTGGCTAGCTCCAGGACCTTTCTGTAATGCCAACGTCCGGCCGAGGCCTCTAGCCGCATCTCGTCGAATCTCGCGTTCTTCCTATCGTCGTAGAATCTGCTCCTGGGCGTCAACAAGCCGGCCGCGCGGGCTAGCTCCCTCGCGCCCTCCCCGACGACTAGAACATGCTCGGTGTTCTCCAAGACGTATCTGGCGAGCTTGACGGGGTTCTTGACGTCCTCCACGGACGCCACGGCGCCGGCCCTTCCCGTTCTGCCGTCCATAACGCCGGCGTCCATCTGGACTCTGCCGGATATGGTGTACGACGACCCCACGCCTGCGTTGAAGACCCCCGAGTCCTCCAAGACGACGACTGCCTCGACCACGGCGTCCAGCGCGTTGCCTCGCGCTAAGGCCGTCAAGCCCGCGGAGACCGCGTCGGCTAACGCCTTGCGGACCCGCGACTCCTCCTCAGAGCTTATCCTCCACCTCCCGGCTCCTCCGTGTACCGCCACTACGGGCTCCATCTATTAGGCCGCTTGTTGCTGGGCCCTGGCGGCCAAGGGGCTGTTGGGGGCGAAAGATATCTTGTCCTCGAGATCGCGGGGGACTAGAAAGCCTGGAGATCTCACCCTACGGCCCTCTATGGCTATGTGGCCGTGCACTATGAGCTGTCTGGCCTCGTAGGGAGTCTTCGCGAAGCCTTTCTTGTAGACGATGGTCTGTAAACGCCTCTCCAACACGGCCCTGACGTCGAGCGAGAGGATTCTATCCAGCGGGATGTTCACGTCCTCTATGAAGCCCATCTTGTAGAGCCTCTCCTTGAAGGGCAACTCCAGCTGGGCCCTCTCCTCGGGCCTCATGGAGAGCAGAGATCTGGCGCGCCTCACTACGTACTTCAGTATAGACCTCGCCTTCCAGAGCTCCCGCTTGTTCCTAAGCCCGTACTCGCCCACTAGCTGTAGCTCTTCCGAGAGCAGTTGGGCGTTCCAGAGCTTCTTGGGCTTGCCGTCGAGATATGTCTTTCTACTCTTCTTTTTGCCGCCCATGGTTACTGCTTGGAGCCGCCTCCTGCTTGGGCCTCCTTCTTCTTAACGACGCCCGCGGTCGGGCCGAACCTGCCGGTGGTGACGGTGCGTTGCCCCCTCACCTTGAGGCCTGCGGCGTGCCTAACGCCCTTCCAGCTCCTGAGCTTCTTCATGAGGTCTATGTCGTTCTTGGCAGCCAAGATCAAGTCGGAGCCGATGAGGTGGAGGTCCCGTCCGCTGAAGGGGTCCTTGCGCCTGTTGAGGAACCAAGAGGGGGCTATCTCGTGGAGGTTCCTAACGGCCCAGTCCAGCTTCGAGACTTGCTCCTCGCTCAAGGAGCCGAGAGGCGCGAAGGGGTCCACGCCGAGCCTTCTGCATATCGCGAAGGCCGTCGATATGCCTATGCCCTTTATGCGGGCCAACGCGTATGCAGTGGCCTTGGATCCGTCCAGATCGGTATCGCCTATGCGGACGATGGCTCTTACCTCGGACACGGAGGTGCGAGAACGATCTGTTTAAAAGTTTAGCACGACGGCGTCGTCGCCGCGGCTCGGCATCGGCACGTATTTGACAACGCCGTTTCTGGCGAAGACGATATGGCTTCGGGTCCTCATGAGCTCGAAGAGGACGTTCCCCACGTGGTTCAGAAGCGTTATGACCTCCCTGCCTTTATCCAGTTGGGCCAACCTCCTCTCGGCCCAACGGACCCAAGCCCTCGCGGCGTTTATGTAGGCGCACGTCTCGTCGAGGCAGACCGCCCAGCCCAGCGGGGCGTCGGGGGCCATGGAGTAGACGAGCTTCACAGCTCTGTTGAGCGCGCGGAGGGCCATGGCCAAATACTTGCCGTCGCCCGTGGAGAGGTAAAAGCCGGCGTATTGGAGGGTCCACAAGGCTAGCCACAACGCTCTGCGGGTTCTGCCCTCTGCCTTCACTGCGGCTAGGTTTACGTGGACCGCGGCGGCCTCCAATGCGCCGAAGAGCTTGACTATCGCCGAGGCCTTGGACACGCATTTGGCCTCGCCGAACCACAAGACCTCGGTCTCTCCGAGGTCTCCCGGACAAGAGCCGGCCAGTATGCACGGCTTCGCCAACTTCCCCACGAACAGCCGTGGGCGTTTATTTAAAAACAAGTAAGCGCGTTGATTTGCGCCGATAGCGCGTCGCCGAGTGGTGGACCGGCCGGGATTCGAAATCCCGGGGCTCAACCCCTCCCGGGATCTCCCGCGCGCAAGGCGGGCATCCTTCCGCTAGACGACCGGCCCGTCGCGTTTTACACGAGTATTTTTAAACCTTCTCGGCGATAGCTCCGGGACGACGAGCGGACCGAGGTCGGCCTAACGTCGGCTGGGACAGGAGCGCCTCGCGGGCTGGGCTCAACTATAAAATAGCAAGCAGACGCCACAGCTCATGGACGTCTGGGAGAGGGCCAAGGCTGTCTTCCCCGGCGGCGTGAACTCCCCAGCCAGGGCCTTGAAACACCTCCCCAAGCCTCTCATCGCCAAGGGGGCCGACGGGCCCTATTTGTTCACCGACAGAGGCCGTCTAGTGGACCTCTGTTCAGCCTTCGGGGCCGTGATCTTGGGCCACAACCACCCGAGGGTTAGAGAGGCGGTGGCCAGGCAACTCGAGAGGGGGTGGATCTACGCGCTCTTGACAGAGGAGGAGATAGAGCTCGGCGAAGCCGTCAAGCGCCATGTGCCGTCCATCTCCAAGATCCGTTTCGTCAACAGCGGCACCGAGGCCACCATGAACGCCATAAGGCTCGCCAGAGGCTATACCAAACGCGACGTGATAATAAAATTCGACGGCAATTTCCACGGCTCGCACGATTATGTGTTAGTCAAGGCGGGCTCGGGGGCTGCCACTTGGGGGGTGCCCACCAGCGCCGGGATACCCGCCGACGTGGCGAGGCTCACAGTCGTCGTTCCGTACAACGACGTCGAGGCCTTCAGACGGGCTGTGCGCGAGGTCGGGGATAGGCTAGCCGCCGTGATAGTCGAGCCCGTGGCCGGGAACTTCGGTTTGATAATACCCGACGCGGAGTTCCTTAAGGCGCTACGCGAGGAGACGGAGGCCGTCGGCGCTCTCTTGATCTTCGACGAGGTCATAACGGGCTTCCGGCTGGGCCTCTCGGGCGCCCAAGGGCTCTTCGGCGTAAGGCCCGACCTCACGACTTTGGGCAAGGTGCTGGGCGGGGGCTTCCCCATAGGGGCCTTCGGCGGAAGGGAGGACGTGATGGACTTGGTAGCGCCCAGCGGCCCTGTCTACAACGCGGGCACCTACAACGCCCATCCCGTGTCGGTGGCTGCCGGCCTCGCCGTGTTAAAGGAGCTAGAGACCGGCGCTCCCTACGAGGTCGCCGACGCCGCCGCGGCCAAAATCGCCGAGGGGATCGAGGAGGTAGCGGGCAGATACGGCTTCGACGTGGTGGTCAAACGGATAGCCTCCATGTTCCAACTCTACTTCAAGAAAGGCGATGTGAAGACGCCGGACGACGTGAGGCAGAGCGACGAAAGGCTCTATTTGAGGCTACACGAGCTGGCGCTGAGGCGCGGCGTCTACCTAACGCCTAGCCAGTACGAGGTGAACTTCACAACCGCGGCGCACACGAAGGACGTGGTGGAGGAGGTGTTGAGAGCCCTTGAGGAGTCCTTTAAGGAGCTTCGACAACGTTGAGCCTCTTGGCCCGTTTTTTGGCCTCCCTCAGCAGTTCCAGGACCTCCTCGACGCGCCCCGCCTCGGCGAGTTCCTTCAAGGCCTCAACGAGGGGCAACACGGCCCTCTTGACCGACGACCTCGCGGCCGTGAACGAGTCCGAGCCGGCGCGTTCGGCCTCCTCTCTGGCCGCCATCTCGGCGAATTTCATGTATTCGCCTAACTCCATCTCCACGACCCTCTTGGCCACCGCCCTCTCCATGGCGTCCACCTCGGCCAACGCCATGGCCCTCACCCTCTCCACCTCGGCCATCCTCTCCTTATTAAAACGCGCCGCTATGCCCTCCAGGTCGTCCACCTTAACGACTTCGACGGGAAGATCCCTGGACGCGTTGCCAGGCACGCCCAAATCGACTATGGCCTTGACCTTGGCGCCCTCGGGTATCTCGGTGATCAACGGCTCGAAGGACAAAGCAGTGGCGAACACCACATCGCACGTCTTGAGGCACTCGGCTATGGTCTCCTTGTTCAACGGCTTGGCCACAGCCCCGTACTTCTCGGCCACCTCGACCGCCTTCTCGAACGTGCGGTTCAAGACGTAGATCTTGCCGGCGCCCTTGTCCTTCAACTCCTTCACGAGTCCGCTTCCCAAGGACCCCGCGCCTATTACGCCGACGGTTAGCCCCCTCAAATCCCCGAACTTCTCCTGGATGTATATTATCGAGAGGCTACCGAGGCCGCGGGGCCCTCGCGAGATATTGGTCTGCGTCCTGGCGGCTTTGCCGAACCTGATCGCGCGCTCCACGACGGTCTTGAGAGGCTCTCTGGTTATGCTGGATTTGACTTGGCTGTCATAGGCCTCTTCTATCTGGCCCAATATGTCGGTCTCCCCTATCAACATGGAATCCAGCCCAGCAGCCACCTCCAGGAGGTGCAGAGCCGCCTCACGCCCCCTCCTGATCCGTACCCTATCGGCGTATTCCCTATAACGCGATAGGACCAACTCCACGACATTCTGGGGCACGTCCCAGGCGTAAACCTCGACTCTATTACACGTATGAAGGACGAAAAGAGGCACTGGGAAATGGGGCGATATCCCCAAGATCTCCATGACGCTTCTGCCCAGCTCGCCTAGCTTGTCGGCGGGTATTTCCTTGAACGTTATAGAGGCCGAGAAGAGCCTGTCCAACAGCGCCACCTCCTTGTCGATATGAGGTTAATTTAAGCATTATTTTTATACAAGTTCGGCCCCTCCGTGAGGATCAGAGTAGCCACCAGGGGCAGCAAGCTCAGCTTAATACAGACCGAGGTCCTCCTCGAGAGCATAAAGGAGGTGGAGCCAGACGTGGACTTCGAGATAGTCGTCGTGAAGACTACGGGCGACTTGGTGCAAGACAAGCCCCTTTACGCCATAGGCGTCAAGGGGATCTTCGAGAAGGAGGTCAACATGGCCGTGTTGAGGGGCGAGGCCGACGTGGCGGTGCACTCGTTGAAGGATCTGCCCGCTGAGATTCACGAGGACCTCGTGATCGCGGGCTACTCCAAGAGGGATCCTCCCTACGACGTCTTGGCCAGCAAGGAGGGCTACGATCTGCGTAGCCTGCCCGCCGGCGCCAAGGTCGGCACATCCAGCGTGAGGAGGGCGGCCTTTTTGAGGAGCATAAGGCCGGACCTCCGCGTGGAGCCCATTAGGGGCAACGTGGACACCAGGATCAACAAGCTACTCGACGGGCTCGTGGACGCGGTGGTGTTGGCGGAGGCGGGGATTAAGAGGCTATACGGCGATTATCCGCCCGTGAAGGTGAGGAGGATCGAGCCAGAGGACGTGCCCCCGCCCCCCGGCCAAGGGATAGTGGCGGCCGTGGCGCGCAGAGACGACGGCTGGATCGTGGACTTGTTGAGGAAGGCCAGCGACCCCAAGGCAGCGGCCGAGGCGAGGGCCGAGAGGGCCTTTCTCAAGGAAATAGGCGGCGGTTGCCACGTGGCCATCGGCGGCTTGGCCTCCTCGCGTCCCGGCGGCTTGGAGTTCTTGGCGGGCTGGGCCTCCCAAGACGGGGCTAGGAGAGTCTTAGTCAAAGCGCTCGGCGAAGAGCCGGAGGAGGTCGGGGCCAGGGCGGCCAAGATGTTGAAATCGGCTCTGCGGTCTGAGCGCTAGCCGTTTCCGCCGGAAGTCAACTCCTTCAAGGCCTTCATGACGTCCCCCGCGTCCGCTCTGCCCCGATACCTCCTCATGGCCTCTCTGAGCGCCTTGTCTGGCCCCACCTCCTTTATCAGCTCCTCCACAACCCTCTTCACCTCCTCGTAGGGCATCCTCAAGAGGCCTAGGCGCTTCGCCGCGTCTAGGGCGCCCTCGCCCTCCTTCATGGCCCTCAACACCTCCTCGACGGCCTCCTTCGTTATATTCCCCTTGTCCAGCTCCGACAACACCGAGTCTATCTTCTCAGGCGTTACATCGACCCCTTCCCTCGCCAAGGCCCTCGCCGTGTTCAATAATATGTTGGCTATCTGCACCGGCGGCACTCTCTTGTACTTCTCGACGAACTCCTCGAAGTGCTCCAGCCACGGCGACTTCACCAGCCTCACCGCCATGTCTTTATTCACGCCCAAGGACGTGATCTTCTCGATCTCCGCCTCTAAGCTCCGGGAGGCTATCTGCTCGGCCCTTTTCTCTATCTCTATAGTTATCCTTATCGGCGGCAGGTCGGTCTCGGGGTACATCCTAGCGGCGCCCGGCCTAGGCCTCATGAACCTGGTGGTCCCGTCGGGGTTCGCGGCCCTGGTCTCCTCCGGCACGCCCTCGAAAGCCTGCCTCAGCCTTTGCACGACCACTTCGACGGCCTCGGCCACCTCTTCTGGGCTAGAGCCCGAGAGGAGGACGAAGGAGCTCGTCCCCAACCTCTGCTCCACGGCTCTGACCTCGTCGGACGTGACCCCGTAGCCGGGCAGCTCGTCTGAGTGCATCAGCCCGCCCAGCTCGGTCCAAGCCCTCACATAGTCGGCGAGCTCTGTCCCGAAACGACGGCCCGGCTGTAGCTCGAGCCCGAGGAGTTTCTGGAAGCCGGGGGCCTTCACGGCGTACACCACGCCTCCTGCGTCCAAGGCCCTCCTTAGCACCTTCGACTTGGTGTTGTTGAACAAGTCGGTCACGTCCACGTAGCCGCCTTCGGGGAGCGGCGTGCCTCTGTTCCTCAACTCGTCCCTTATCTTGAGCAAGTTGACTTGGCGGAGCGCCTCGTACTCTATGACCTTGGGTATGAGCTCCAGCTTGGGCACGCCCTTTATCTCAGTCTTGGCGCCTCCCGTTATGGACACGTTGACGTCTTGCCTCACGGTCCCGAGCCCCCTCTTGGCTCTGCCGGTCAACTTCACGCTGTATCCTATAATCCAAGCCACCTCCTCGACTTGTTGCGGGTCGTACTCCATGGGCGACGTGGATATCTCGACCAAGGGTATGCCCAGCCGGTCCAGCCTATAGTAGACGTATTTCCCCTCCTCCTTTATTTTCCTAGCGGCGTCCTCCTCGAGCGCTATGGTGTCCACGCCTATCTCGTAGCCCAGTATCTTCGTCCTCCCGTCGTGGGCCACCAACACGGTGCGCTGGAATCCGGAGGTGTTAGAGCCGTCCACTACTATTTTCCTCATCACGTACATCTCGTCGTAGAGCTTCGCGTTGAACATCTTGGCGACCGCCACGGCTGTGGTCAACGCCTCTTCGTCGGGCAGATGGGGAGGCTCCTCGTCCAGCTCCACGAGGCAAGTGGTGTCTCTGTAGCCCTCGTATACGTATATACGCCTCTTCCTCACCTCCCAGACCGCCGCTGGGTCCACAGAGCCCAACTCGCTGAGGGCTACGTAGAGCCTCCTGGTCACCCTGAAGTGCGGCTCGTCGTCCCTCAAGACGGGCGGACATTCGCAGAAGAGCTTCCGCCGCGTGTTGAGCTGGACGTGTATCTCGAGGCCCGTCTTCAAGCCCAACGATCTGTAGTCCACGTAGAGCCGTCAAAGACCCCTTATAAAGACGAACTGCCGGGGGGTTTTAATTACTACAATGGATAGCTCGTGGGCAAACGCCTCGGCCAACACATGTTGAGGGATAGGTCCATAGCCGAGTATATAGCCGGCCTAGTGCCGGCGGGCTCCACTGTGTTGGAGGTCGGGGCCGGCACAGGGGTCTTGACCTTCGAGTTGGCCAAGAGGGCCTCCAAGGTCTACGCCGTGGAGCTAGACAAGGCTCTGGCGGCCTACCTCTCGGCGAGGGCTCCCCCAAACGTCGAGGTCATAGTCGGCGATGCCTTGGAGATCGAGTGGCCTAAAGCGGATTTCTTCGCATCCAACATACCGTATTACATAACGTCGCCATTGCTCTTGAAGTTGGCGGAAAGGAGGCTGCCGGCCGTGGTGATGTTGCAGAAGGAGGTCGCCGAGAGGTTGACGGCCGAGCCCGGCTCGGAGAACTACGGCAGGTTGACGATCGCCATCAGGTGCAACTACGACGTCGAGATCCTCAAGCTGGTCCCCCCTCGCGCGTTTTCGCCCCCGCCTCAAGTGCACTCGGCCGTGGTCAAGCTGACCCCCCGCGATCCTTGCGTCGACGACTTTAAATCGTTCGAGAAGTTCACGGCCATGTTGTTCTCGCAGAGGCGGAAGCTAGCCAGGAAAGCGTGTAGGGAAGCGCCCGAGGGGAAGAGGGTGTATCAACTATCGTTGAGGGAGATCGTGGAGCTGTTCGGCAAATGCCGATCTTGAAGCTCCTCTTCCTCGGCACAGGGGGCGCCGTCCCGAGGGCCAACAGGAGGATGCCCGGGATCTACTTAGAGGACTGGGAGGGGCATCGCGTGCTCTTAGACGCAGGCGAGGGCGTGCAGTACGCCTTGATGGCCAACCGTATATCGCCGGCGTCGTTGAGCTACGTGGCGGTGACTCACGCCCACGAGGACCACGTGTTGGGCTTGCCCGGCCTCTTGAGCACGGCCAAGATGGCCGGGAAGAGCCTAAAGGTGTTGGCCCCGCCCAAGCTGGCGTCTGCGTTGGCCAAAAACGGCGTCGACGCGTCGACCTCGGCCTCCGATAGGCACATGTCCATTAAGTGTGTGGAGGTGTGCCACACCGTCGAGGCCTGCGGCTGGCTCTTCGAGTGGGACGTTGGGTTCAAGCTGGACCTCTCCAAGGTCGAGGGCTTCCCCAAGGAGGCCTTGACGAAGCTCATAAAGGGCGAGGCCGTCGAGGTGAACGGGAGGGTCGTCAACCCGGAGGACGTGGCCGAGCCGGGGCATAGGAGGTATAGAAGGCTTTTCTACACCGGCGATACGGGGCCTTGCCCCAAGGCGCTCGAGGCCGTCGGCTGGACGGACGTGTTGATACACGAGGCCACCTTCGCCGACGACGTGGACCCGGCCAAGGCCCACGAAGAGGGCCACTCCACAGTGCTCGACGCCTTGGAGGCGGCCAAAGCGCTGGGGGCGCGTTTGTTGATCTTGACCCACATCAGCGCTAGGTACGAGGACTTGGGCAGACACAGGGCGCTCGCCGCGGCGTATAAACACGCGGTGGTCCCCGAGGACGACGACTGGGTCCTCGTGAAGTTTTAGCCCAACACCAGCCAACGCCCCAGCGTCTCGGCCACCACAACGTCGGCGAACTCCCTCAGAACGCCTGCGTCCTCGAGCTTCTCGAAGACCGTTATGGCTAAGGCCGCGTCGAAGCTCCTCGGCCTTATGGGTAGCCTATAGGCGTCGGCCGCCAACACGTCCACGCCTATATCTCTCGCCCTCCTCAACATGCCCAAGGATATGTCGACGCACAACACGTAGCGGGGGGACAAGACGGACGCGCCGAGGCCCGTGCCGCAACCCACATCGAGCACTCTCTCCCCCTTGATGTAGGCGAGGGCCTTCAAGTACTTCACGACTTGTTCTTGGCCGTACAGCTCGTCGTAAACCCCCGCCAGCTTGTCGTAGTATTCGGCTATCTCCAAGAGCGCTCTCGCCGTCATCTAGTGATCACCAAGTCCTTCATCTCCTCCAAGACCTTCGCCCCGGGCCCTTGGAAGAAGTTACGCACGGGCTCCAGCGCCTTTATCAAGGCCTCGGCCGCGGCGTTCTTCAAATCCGCTGGGTGTATCTGCCCCGCTACATACGCCCTCTCGAGCTCCTCGTAGGTCCAGAACTCCAGAGGGCCTCCGTACTTGGCGGGCCTCTCCAACACGAACGGCTCTTTCCTCTCCTCCCTAAACGCCGAGATCCTGAGGATCTCCAAAACGGGGTTGTACTCGGACTCCCTCGGAGGGCAGTAGGCCCTGGCTATCTTCTGTCTGATCTCATCGGGGCCGTCGTGGACGAATATAGCGCTCTGGGGTATGGACTTCGACATCTTCATCTCGCTGAGCTCCTCCTTGCTCTTGGGCCTCTCAGTTATGTTAAGCGCCGGCAACAGCTTGTGGTGGAGGGCCACCGGTTTTATCCTCTTGCCGTCCACGGTCAACGGGTAGAACCTCACCTTCAACGCGACCTCCCTCGCTAGTATGTGCGCCCTCCGTTGGTCGATCCCTCCGTGAGGTATATGGGCGCCCAACGCGAAGACGTCGGCCACTTGAAGGGGCGGATAGACGAGGTACGCGAGGGGTATAGACTCCCCCATCTTGCGGCCCAGTATCGTGAGGCTGTGGCGCACCTCAGACAAGGTCAAGTTCCTCACTATGTCCATCAAGAGGAACCAATACTCGTCGTTGTGGTGGTACAGATCGGAGCCCAAGACGAACCGCACGCCGTCCGGCTGGCCGCCCAGCGCCTCTATTATCTTCTTGAAGGTCTGGACGTAGTAGGTAGCCGCGACGCGCCTGATCGCGTCTAGATCTCCGCCCAGCTTGTTGTTGAGCCAAGAGTGTATATCGGCGAGGAACACGGTGGGCCTTACGCCGGCCTTCTGCAGATCCACCACCTTGGCCATGCTCACGAGGCCTGTGCCTATGTGGATATAGCCAGATATCTCGAAGCCGATGTAGTGGTTCAACTGATGGCCGATTTCCAGAAGCGCCTTGAGCTCCTCGAGCGTCAAGACCTCCTCGGTTGGGTACCTCGTGATGAGCCTCAGCCTCTCCTCGACGTCCATGGCTATTATTTAAAAGGGTATTTGAAATAGATGCCCAGCGACGTGATCATCGCGAGGGGACACGAGAACATCACCGCCAGAAACCCGCGGACGTTGGAGATAACGCGCGACCCGTATGTCACGAAGAGCGGCGACTGCATAGTGGCGTGTTGCGCCGACAAGGCGGGGCCCGACTTGGCCGAGGAGCTCCGCGAGGCCTTGGCGAGGCCCGGCGTCGTGAGGATCGTCATAGAGGCGGGCGGCGTCAAGGAGGCCATCACGGGGAGGACGCCGCTCTCGCCGCCCACGAACCCCTATAGGCTAGTGGTGCGCAGAAGCAGATACGTCGACGACTCGACCTTGGCCGTGGAGGCCGACAAGGCGGCCGCCGATCTGTCGAGGGAGTTGGTCTCGAGAATAAAGGAAGGGGTGGTGGTCAAGGTCGAAGTCTTCGTTGATAATTTAATTAAAGTTTAGGGCGGCCTCTACGTGGACTTGAGGGGTCTTTTGGTCCGCAAGGCTTTCCACATAGTCGGGGCGATCCTCTTGGCAATTCCCTTTTTCGTCGAGGTGAATCCGCCTTTCTATTACGCTATCCTCGCCTTGGCGGCCGGCGCATTCTATTCGATACAAGTCAAACGACCTCAACTGCTCGTGGACTTGAGGCAAGAGATCTTCAAGAGCCTCGAGAGCGTTTTCGACAGCCTGGACAAGCTCGTGCCGGTGGGACGCGCCGATTTGAAGGTCCAATACGACGAGCTACTCTACTCCATCGAGAGGGCCATAGAGGCGGCCGAAAGGGACTACGAGAAGAGGGGCGGCTATCTGGGACTGCTCATGGGGGCCGTGGGGATCCTCGTGGCGTACAACATATTCGGTCCCGCATATCTGTTGCCGGCCGTCGTGGGCTTGGCGGTGTACGACGTCTTCTCGGCGCTTGTGGGCATGGTGTTCGGCAAACACAAGCTTCCGGGGACCAACGCCACAGTCGAGGGGATCCTCGGCGGCTTTGCGCCGACCTTTGTGGTCTTGGCCGCGGTTGGCTATAGGCCGTGGGCCGCGTTGCTCATAACGGCGTTCGTGGTAGTGGCCGAGGCGTACGGCGTAGAGGACAACTTGGCCATCCCCATAGCGGCCGCCGCGGCGGCCTATTTGGTCGCATTTATTTAACGAAATAAAACCCCCTGGCCCTAACGCCGAGCCTTTTAGCGGCCTTAGCGAGGGCCACGTCGTCGGTCAAGAGAAGGCAGCCGGTCTCGAGGGCCAAGGCCAACACGGAGAGGTCCGCCTCGCTGAGGCCCCGCGTCTTCTTGGCCAACTCGGCCATCCTCCTCGCGTCAACGTCGACCACCTCGACGTTCAGCACCTCGAGGGCGGCGCGCGCTCTGGGGTCCTTTAGCTCCTCCACGACCTGCCTAGTGGTCAATAGACGGCCTTCGAACGCCCTCATGTCCCGTCCGTGTATGAAAGCGCTGGCGTCTAGGACGTAGCAGCTCATGGAGACAAGAGCCTCGACAACACCCTCTCGTAGTAGTCGTATTCGCCGAACACGGCTAGCTTCAACTTCTTGGCGCTTTTCCTCACAACGAAGGACCTCCCGCGAAGACCGCCGTAGCCGTCGCAAGTCAGCTCGGCCTCTTGGCTAGTCGTCACCTCGAGGGGCTCTTGCGGGACCACTATGGACCGCAAATACAAGGTATAGGGGGCTATGAAGGATATCACGAAGGCCTCCAGCCTGTAGTCCACGACGGGACCCCATGTCGATATGGCGTATCCTGACGAGCCTTGCGGGGTCGAGATTATCACGCCGTCGGCCCGCCCGCTGATTATAGGGGATGAGCCGGTTATCTTGAAGGCGAGGAGCTTCTTGTAGTCGACGTTGCGTATCACGACCTCGTTAACGGCGATACAGCCGCCCGCGTCGATAACGGGGAGCTCCACGACGTCGAAATCGCGCGAGAGAATCCTCTTGGCCATCTCCTCCATGGGCATCTCGCCTATCCTCGCGCTTCTGTAGAAGTTTATACGGCCACCCCCCACGTGTACTAACAAAGAGTCGAGCACACAAGGGTGTTTGTGTATGGTCTCCAAGAACGTCCCATCGCCGCCCACCACCACCGTGACGTCCGGCTTATCGGCGCAGTTAAGCTCCGCAGCTCCTATCAAGGACTTGAGCTTGGATGCGAAGTCCGCCAGATCGTTCCGGTACGCTATGGCGATCACGGACAACTACACGTGTATAATTAGATGATGGTCTGCCCTCCCCAATCGCCGAGTGGTGGACCGGCCGGGATTCGAACCCGGGATCTCCCGCGCGCGAGGCGGGCATCCTTCCGCTAGACGACCGGCCCGTCGCGTTCTATACGAGTATTTTTTAAACCTTTTCGGCGATAGCTCCGGCAGATTAGCCTTCGCCGTAACTGTAGCCGCTGGTCAAGTTTATAAGTAGCCCGATTAAACGCCCGTGTCCATAGCCCTCTTCGCCGACTTCGACGGCACGTTAGTCCCGCCCGAGATGGTCAGGAGGGATCCATCGTTGCCGCTCGAGCTGGACTTGGCCTTGAGGGAGTTGTCCCACAAAATCCCCTTAGCTATTGTCACGACTAAGGAGTGTAAGTTCGTCCAGCCGTTAGTGCCCTACGCCAAGGCCTACGCTTGCATAAACGGAATAGAGGTGAGGGCCGCCGGCTACGTGGCGGTCGCGGAGGAGCTCAAGTCGGCGGAGCTGGAGCGCCTACTGGCGTCGGCAAAACGCTTGGACGCGATCGTCGAGGCCAAGAGGACTTGGGACGGCAGACTCGCGGGGATAACAGTGGATTGGCGAGAGCGCGGGGACCCGCCAGAAGGCCTCGAGGAGGTGCTCGCGGAAGCCGAGCGGCTCGGCCTTAAGACGTTGAGGTACGCCCGCCACCCCCTCGTCGATATCTACGGCGCGGATAAAAACAAGGGCGACGCCGTGCGGTTGTTGAAGGCCCTCTTGGGGGTCGACTATGCGGTTTACATCGGCGATAGCGAGAACGATCTGCCTGCTTGGGCCGAGGCCGACGTGAGGATAATAGTGAGGCACAGCCTTAACAAGGACCTCGTCGTGGAGGGGGCCGTGCCGGTGGCCTACGAGGAGCTGCCCCGTTATATTAGGCGAGTACTCTCAAACATGGCGTGATAATCCGCATAGGCGTAGACGACACCGACTCGCACAGAGGCGGTTGCACCACATACGTCGGCTATACTCTAGTCAAGGAGATCCTCAAAAAATACGGCGATATCCTCGCGGATTACCCGCGCTTGATTAGGCTCAACCCGTACGTGCCCTTCAAGACGAGGGGCAACGCGGCCGTGGCCCTCGTCTTGGACGCCCCTGAGGGGGCAGAGGAGGACATCTGGGAGCTCGCCATTAAGGTCGTGTCGGAGGGCGCGGACCGCGTCGGCAAGACGAGCCCCGGCGTAGCCATGGCCGTCGGAGTTGTGCCCGAGAGGGCCAAACGCGTTTACAGACTGGCCTTGTCCCAGGTAGTGCCCAGGAGCGTCGTCGAGAGGGTAGAGGGCGTTAGGCTCTGGGGAGGGAGGGGCGTCATAGGCGCGACCGCCGCCGTGGGCGCCGAGCTTCCCGCCTCGACCTTCGAGCTCCTGGCGTATAGAGAGGGCGAGCGCCCGCCGATAAGCCCACGCCTAGTCGCCGCCATGGAGCTCTTGACATACCCCTTCACGTTCCACAACCTCGACGGGAGGAGAGTCCTCATAGAGCCGAGAGGCCCGGACCCCGTCCTCTACGGCATAAGGGGCCTCTCCCCGCCCCACCTCGTCTACGCGGCGCGCCTCCTAGAGGAGAACGGCATAAGGGCGGCCGGCTGGATCGTCTACCGCACCAACCAGGCCACAGACGCCCACGTGGAGCTGGGCGACTTGCCGGATAGGCCCCTCCCCTACTCGGTCTACAAGACCCGGGCCCTCGTGCTCTGGGCCGAGAGGCGCAAACGCCACGTCTTCGCCGGCTTGTCCAACGGCCTAATCGCCGTCGCTTATAGACACTTGGGCAAGCTGGCGTCTCTTCTGGAGAGATGCGTCGGCTGTTACGTGGAGCTCAGAGGAGGCGTGAAGCCGAGAGGGGATGGCCTTTATCTCTATGTAGAGTCCATGGAGGTGATATATAGACTAGTGAGGACGACCCCCCGATGTCCATACTGCGGAGGGTCCCTCGAGAGCTTGGGCAGAGGCAAGGGGAGGCGTTGCACTAGGTGCGGCACAGTCTTCAGATCGGTCGAGATACGCTACTTGTTGTCCACGGCGGAGCGCGGCTACTACGTGCCGAGGCCCGGCGAATGGCGCCACCTCCTCAGACCGCCTGGGCTTGAGCCCAAGCCCTTGGAGCTCGTCGGCAAGGCGGAGGGTTGGATTAAATAAAACCGGGATGAAGAGACATGGAGCTCAAGAAAGGCGTCGTCTTGCTCAAGGGCTCGCCGAACACGTTGATAGTCGGGAATTACGTAGTAGACCCGGGCAATCCCGCCGACAGAGCCATCGAGATCCTCAAGGCGGTGGGCGGCGCCCCCAAGGTGCTCTTGACCCACTACCACGCGGACCACCTCGCGGCGGTGCCCGACGGGGCCGAAGTGTATGCGCCTTGGGGCGAGGAGATGTTGGTGTCCAACACCAGGGCTCGCCTCTTCTTCACCCACGGCTTCTTCGTGCCCGACGCCCTATATGTGGGAAAGGACATCCGCGTGGCCGGCGTGCTCAAGCCCGGGGACAAGGCGGATTCCATAGAGGTCGTGGACTTGAGAGGGCACACCTTCGGCCACGTGGGCTATCTAGTCGAGGGGGTCCTCTACGCCGGCGACGCGATTTTCGGCGACGCGGTCCTCAAGAGGTACGGAGTCCCCTACCTCAACGACGTGGACCTCTTCTTGGCGTCTCTGGATAGAATAGCCTCTCTGGAGCCCGAGGTCCTCGTGATGGGCCACGGCCCTGTGGTGGGCAGCAAGAAGCGGCTGAAGGAGCTGGTCGAGGCGAACAAGGCATCGGTCGAGAAAGCGCAGAGGCTCATCGAGGCCATGTTGCCGGGGGAGCCCACGCAGATATCCGCTAGGCTGTTGAAGGAGCTGGGCGCCGAGAGGAGCTGGGAGAACGTCTTGCTCACGTCCGTCATAGTGAGGGCCTTCTTGACAAAGCTCGCCGCCGAGGGTAGGGCGCACCCCGACGACGAGGGCGTCTGGCATATCGTCAATTAACGATAATTTGCTTTATCAAGAGCCGAAAGACATATTAATGCGGCTCGACACAAGCCCATGCAGCCGAACCCCAAACTCGCCGATGAGTTGGCCCGGATCTCGAGCGAGCTCTACGAACACGGCTACATAGACGCGGCCAGGCTCATCGAAGAGGCCAGGAAGCTGGTGTTGGAGCTCGAGAGAGAGGCCTTCCTCACGCCGGCGACCGACTAACAACTCTCCATGTATTTTACGAGATCTTTTATCTCCTTGTATTTCCCGGCCGGTATCACTATAAGCGCACCTCTATAGTGGCCGTAGACGACTGCCGAGTCGTCGGGCGCGAGCGCCAAGAAGGCCAGCGCCAACATGTCCTCCTCGCCCTCCACCACCAAGAGAGTCCCGCGGGTCCTCAAGGCCTCCTCCACGGCGGCCCAGGCCTCCTCGGTTATATAGCCGGGCGGGTTCCTCACTCTGATCACCCGCGGGAACGCGGCCAACACCTCCACGCGCTCCTCGCGCCTCGTCTTGAAGTCCACCGCCGCGGCGTCGGGCATATGGCCGTTGGATATAAAATTCGCCGTGACCACGTCCCCCACGGTGTATATGCGCCTGGCGCCGAAGTCCTCGGCTATGGACACGGCCAACTCCACCGACCGCGGCGGATCGCGCCAGATGGCTATGGGATACGGGAAGGCGAAGAGGTCCCTTCTGGCGGCAGGGACCCTGAGGCACTTCACAGCTCCACGGAGGCGCAGGGGTATGGCAGATATATGTCGACCCCGGGCGGCACAATGGGCGTAAATAAATAGTAGTGCACGGGCATCAACGCCTTCACGCCAGCTCTGGCCGCTAGCTCCACGGCGTCCCTCGTTGTGCTGTGGCCCACCGAGTGGGCTTGTTCCTCTTGGCCCGGATTGCCCGAGACCTCGTGGATGAGCAAATCGCAGCCCTTGGCGAGCCTCTCCAAGCTCTCGCTCGGCGCCGTGTCGCCGCTATAGGCCAAGCACTTGCCCTTATGCTCTATCCTCACGTGGACCGCCTCGACCGAGTGCCTCGCCGGCGCGAAGGCTATCTTCGTCTCGCCCTCTTCGTATATGCCGTCCGGCGCCAGCTCCACGGGGTCCATGTAGTCCTTCAAGTGGGGCATGCGCACCGCCTCCAACAGCTTACTCAACGACTCGAGGACCGAGGGCATGGCCACGACCTTGATCTTGGACTTGCCGACGCGCGCCATGAGGAGCAGAGTCGGCGCGCCCAAGATATGGTCGCCGTGAGGGTGCGTGAGGACGAGCACCTCGGGCAACGGGAGCCCGCATTGGGCTAGCCTCGCGTAGGTCCCCTCGCCGGCGTCGAGGAGGACGCGCTTGTCTGTCTCCACGTAGATACCTGGATACCCCAGCCAAGGGCTGGAGATCCAGCCCCCGAGCCCCAGCACCACGACCCTCACGTCGCCTCGAATTTCTATATTAATATCACTGACAGTTCGTGATGACCCTGACCAAAAGCGAGCGGTGAGCTGGCGGCAGCTAGCTGACTACGTCCTCCAGTCTGCCCTTGTCCTTGGCCAGCCTCAGCTCGTGGGCTATGCGCTCACCCATGTCCATGGGCTTGTCGAAGTACAGCACAGAGTAGGGCGAGCCGACGCCCATGTAGACGTTGGTCCCGGCCACTATCCTGCCCGAGAACTCGAAGACGATTATGGACAAGTCGTCCTTTATTATGGACTCGAGGCTATAAGGGCCTTTCATCTCCTCGCCGAGGGCCTCCCTCACGGCGTCTGCGAAGGCCTCGCCGTATTTTTGGACTACGGGCAACAAGGACTCCCTCAAGACCAAGGGGAAGTTGGCCACGACCACGAAAGTCGGCTCCACTAAGCCGAAAGACCTCCCGTCCACGTTGGTCTCGTACCTCACGTCCATGCCGAAAAGCTCTACCCGGCGGTACATCGGGGAGGCGAAGAAGTGGTAATACGCAGGCACCCCGAAGATGTACTCCTGGATTATATAGGGCTCCTTAACTGCCTTGAGCCTCTCCAAGAGCTCCTCCTTGTTCTTGGCGAAGAAATAGCCCCTGCCGCCCTTGGCCCCGAACAACTTGACGATCACAGGCCCTTCGGCGTCTTGCGGCGTGAAGGTCCGGGGGATAGGTATGCCGGCCCTCTTGAGGAGCTCCATCTTCTTGAACTGATCGGCCTCTATCTCCACCAAGCGCCTCACGCCGAAGGTGGGCACAGGCGCCTCCAACGCTTGCCTCCAGCCTACGTACTCCACGTAGGAGCCGTGGGGTATCAACACTGCGTTCTTCTCGGCGAGTTTCTCGGCCACGGGGCGGAAGTTGGAGAGATCGGCCTCCCAGACCTCGTCGATGAAGCCGAACCTCTTGTAGAACCACGCGGCGTTGGGCTTGGCCACCGCTATGGTCCTGAAGCCGTAGCGTTTAGACGCCCTCAATATCTGCAAGGCGGTGTGGGACGCTACGGTGGCGACCGCCAGCTTGTCGAGGTCGTATCTCTTGAGCAACGCCTCTATCATGTTGTCACCTCCTCGAGCCTCCCCTGCCTCAATGCCTCCTTTATCTCCATGGCTATCCTCCTGCCCATGGAGATGGGCCTTCCCCAGTAGAGCTTCGAGTACTGTCCGCCGATGCCCACATAGGCGTTAGTTCCCCCGCCTATTCTGGGCGCCACGTCGTAGACCACTAGGTCCAACTCCGGCGTTACGACGAACTGGAGGGTGAACGGCCCTATGACGCCTGGTTTGACCAGCCTAGCTGCCGCCTCGACGAAGCGGTAGCCTATATCGAACACCTTCTCCAAGAGGCTCTCCCTTATGGTGGCGGGCTCGTGCCCCACCTCCACGTACCTAACATCGGGATCTACGTCGAGTTGGTCCTTGGCGGGCAAGCGATAGACGCCGTCCAGGTTCGATTGGATCCTCCTGTCGAAGCTGTGGAGCTCCAGCCGCCTATATATGGGCGAGTAGAAGAAGTTCGCGTTGAAGTGCGCCCCGAGCACAAGCTCCTCTATGGCGGCGCCCGGGAGGTCCTCGAGCTTTATGATCCCCCTCTCGGCCAGCCTCTTCGCCTTGCGCGCGAGGTCGTCTCTGTCCCGGGCCACGAAGAAGCCGCGCTCCACCCTCCTAGAGGCCTCGGGGAGCTTCACTATCACCGGCCCGTCCACCTCGTCGGGCGAGGAGAAAGTCCTAGGCCTCCTTATCCCCGCCTCGTCCAAGAGGCGGTAGTAGTTGTGGGGCCCAGTCCTCTCCTCCCACCTCAACAGATACCTATTGCCGAAAATGGGCACGGGGAAATCCCTCTCTATCGCGTCGTAGCCCACGTACACGGCGAAGGACCTATTGGGCACGAAGACAGAGCCCTTCAACCTCCCAGCCTCTTTCACTATGTCCTTGTAGTCGTCGAGCACTATGAGCTCGTCAACGACGGGGAACTCCCTATACGCCCTCTCCCTGCCCCTCTTAGCCACTGCGATTGTCCTGAACCCCTCGTCCTTGGCCCCGTCCAACACGTCCAAGGCGCTGTGGGACGCCAGAACGGATATCGATACCGACATAAGGCCTTTAAGCTATTACCTTAAAAAGTTTGCGGACAAGCTGATAGGACCGGTGTTCCTATTAAATAAATGATTAACCAGACCTCAGCCTCCAGACGCCGGGCGGCACGACGCCCTTGCGCTTGGCCAACGGTATAGCGTCGAACTTCCCCACGTCCATGACCACCACCTTCCCGTAAAGTCCGCCGAGCTCGTAGACGTCCCCGGGCCTTCCGCCGGGGATCGGGATCAGCCTCACGCCCAAGGGCTTATCCAAGGCGGTCGCCAAGGCCATCACGTCGGCGATGAGGGCGGCGACTACGTCCGGTTGCGTATCGCCGGGTATGCCCGCCATGTCTATGCCCGTGTTGCACACGGCGGACATCGCCTTGAGCGCGTCGAGCGTGAGGACCCCCTCCTCAGCCGCCTTAGCCATCAACGCGTCCTCGCTGACGGGTATGAAAGCCCCGCTGAGCCCTCCTATAGTCGACGTGGCCATGGCCCCGCCCTTCTTCACGGCGTCGACGAAGAGGTAAAGGGCCAATACGGAGCCGGGCGAGCCGGCCCTCGGGAGGCCCATGGCCTCGAGGATTCCCGCTATGCTGTCGCCTACCTTCGGCGTAGGGGCCACCGAGAGGTCCACCGCCCCGAAGGGGATGCCCAGCTCCTTCGCCACCTCCCTCCCCACGAGCTCCCCTAGCCTCGTGACCTTGAACGCAGCTCGTTTTATCGCATCGTGGAGCGTCCTCAAGTCGGCGTCTTTCAAGCTCCTCACCACCGCCTCTATCACGCCGGGGCCGCTGACCGCTACGTTGATGACGGCGTCGGGGAGGCCTAGGCCGTGGTGGGTAGCCGGCATGAACGGGACGTCCTCGGGGACGTTGGCCGTGACCGCGAACCTGGCCGCGGCCTCCGGCCTCATCGAGAGCACGGCCTCGGCCGCGCGGAAGACCGCGTCCATGTTCATGCCCGTGGAGGTCGACGCGGCGTTGACGAAGCCCCGAGCCTCCTCGTCGAATTGAGGGCGTCGGACAAGGCCTCGATCAACGCCGCGTCGCCTCTTGAGATCCCCGCGTGGACGAAGGCCGAGAATCCCCCCACCATGTCGACTCCGTAGGCCTCCGCCAAATCGTCGAGGGCCTTGGCTATCTCGACGGCGTCTTCAGGGCGGCCGAGGGGCTCCACATGATGCTGACGGGGCTCACGGCGAGCCTAGCGGTCACTATCCTAACGCCCAGTTTGGCGGCGACCTTGTCGACCGCCGGCCTGAAACGCTCTAGGTAGGGCCTCAAGAGCCCCCTAAGCGCGGATATCGTAGAGCTTAAATCGCCCCGTATGGCGGGCAGGGTGTTCACGCTGAGGGTCACCGCGCGTATGTCGAGCTCCCTGAACAGTATCATCTCGAGGACCTCGCCTATCTCCTTAGGGTCGAACCTCATGGGCGTTGGGGGTCGCCTCCTTAAAAACTCCGCGAGTCGTCTGGGGATTCGGCGTTAGACCCTCTGCATGTAGCGGAACACGTCTATGTGGTGCACCGCCACCATGACGCCCAGCTTTTTCCCGACCTCTTCTAGCTCGGCGCGGAGCCCCGCTATGTCCACGTCGGCTTTGGATATATCGACGAGCATTATCATCGAGAAGATGTCGCGGACCACAGTCTGGGCTATGTCGACTATGTTGGCGTTGTGCTTCGCGAGGGCGCTGGCTATCCCGGCCACTATGCCCACTCTATCCGCGCCGAGGACCGACACGACCACTAACTCCACAAGGGCGACTATAGATCATATATAAAAATTGGGGCTACCGCAATAGGGGCGCGAGCTTGTCGAGTATCCTCCTCAACTCCTCCTTGTCCTTGTCGTCCACGGGGGGCAAGGGCTCGCGCGGCGGGCCCATGTCTATCCCAGTCACGATCTGGGTGGCCAGCTTGTAGAGCGTGGGCCACTTACCTCCGAGCTTGCCCGTGAGCCCGCAACCGCCCATGAAGCGCCACAGCTCCATCAACTTCT
Organism: Thermoproteus thermophilus; assembly: GCF_055392855.1. Taxonomy (NCBI): domain Archaea; kingdom Thermoproteati; phylum Thermoproteota; class Thermoprotei; order Thermoproteales; family Thermoproteaceae; genus Thermoproteus; species Thermoproteus thermophilus. The sequence goes on along the minus strand of NZ_AP042466.1, from coordinate 447,676 downwards.
TGTGGATCTCCACAGCCTCGGCGATTCTCCCCTCCTTGACCATGCGGTAGAGCCTCAACTGGAGCGGCCCGAGGAAGTTGGGGCCGCCTAAGATCCCGCCGTGGGCCCCCACGATGAGGCTGGGAACGAAGAACATGTCGACGCCTTGGAGCACCGATATCCGGCCCCCCACTAAGTATATCAACTCCATGTGGTATCTGAAATCGCCAGAGCTGTCCTTGACCGCCACGACTTGGCTGTACTCGGAGGAGACCAGATCGAAGACCTCGGCCGGTATGTTGTAGCCCACGGCCAACGGTATCGTGTAGAGGACCACTGGCACGTCCACAGCGTCTAGGACTTTTTTGTAGAAGGCGTATATCCCCGCCCAATCGCCTTGTACGTAGTAAGGCGGCGTGATTAACACGGCATCGACGCCGACGTCCTTGTACTTGCGGGCGATCTCTATAGTGCTTACGTGATCGCCAGTGCCGGTCCCGGCTATGACGGGCACTTTGCCTCCGCCCACCTCCACGGCCAGCGCAGCAACCTTTACCCTCTCCTCGGGCGTCAGCTTGGCCACTTCGCCCGTAGACGACGAGGGGAAGAGGCCGTAGCCCTGCGACGCGAGCCTCTCCATGAGGGCCCTCAAGGCGTTGTAGTTCACGCCGTCTTTGGTGAAGGGCGTGACCGTGGCCGCGATGACGCCTTCCAGCCTCATGTGAAGAAAGACGCGTGCGTTAATATCTATTCCCGGCGTGCCAACAGCCCGTACGCGATCGGGGCGAATAGGCCTATCGCTATGCCCAAAACGGCGAGCGCTTTGACGCCCCGGGATGAATAGTCGAGCAACAACACAGCGCCTAGGGCTATCGCTAAGGCGCTGAATACATATAAGAGGACCCTCAACTTCTCCATAACTGTTAACGGATTATATATCTAAAAGCTTTAATAGCGAAGGATCGCGGCGCAACCGCCCATGGCCTTCAAGACGCCGCCCGCCTCGCCCTCGGCCGGGATTATGCGTATGGCGCCTCTCGCCGAATAGACGAGCCTCAAGACTTCGGCGCAATCCTCGGCCAACTCCTTCATGGCCTCATCCACCACTACCAGCGTGCGGACCCTCCCTTGCGAGGCCGCCTCCTTGACCGCCTCGAGCCCCACGGCGATTAGCTCCGGCCTCTCGGCGGCCAGCCTCAAGATCTCGGAGAGCGCCTCAGATCCGAGGACCTCCTTGTACCGCTCGAAACCTTGCCCTCTCTGGAACTCGTAAACGCCGCCTAGCCCTCCCGCGGATTGAGGCGCTAGATCCCCTCTTATATACTCGGAGGCTATTTCCAAATAGAGCTGAGGGCCCGCGAGGACAAGCCTATCGGGCTTAAGCCTCAGCCTGTACTGCTCGACGGCCCTCGCGACCTCCTTGAAGAAGGGCCTCACGGCCTCCTCCTCGGAGCCGACGTCGGCGCTCTTAGGCTTTCTATTCTCGAGCACGCCTAACAGCTCCACGCCGAGAGCGGTTACGTGGGCTATAGCCGCCTCCTCATCGTCGATCGACACCAGCAAGATCCGGGGCAACGAGGCGGTCGCCAACTTCGCTATCTCGTCCACGAGCTCCATGGGGTAAGCCTCCGGCTTCTCGACCTCTATCTCCCTGCCGGGGAGCACGTCGAACGTGTGGCGTCTGCCCTTCACGCCCTCGAGATCGCCTTGGGCCTCCACCACGACCCCCCTTATCCTGAGGCTTCCTCTGAACTTGTGGTACTCGAGGGCCTCGACTCTTATTCCCAAGTAGACCTTTATCCTCTCGCCCTCTTTTGCCCCCTCGGGCTTATACTCCCTCACTGTCCAGCCCCTCACGATATCCCCCCTGTCCACGAGCAGATAGACGAAGTAAAGGTCCTCCCCCCTCTCGGGCACGACGTCTATCACCCTCCGCCTCTTGTCCACCGAAAGCCTCACGGCGCGAGCGCCTTTCCAGGATTAAATAACTACCGGCGCCCATGGATATAAACGCGTGCGAGGGCCCCTCCATGAAGGCCGTAGTGGTCGGCGCCGGCGTAGTGGGGCTCTTCGCGGCTTATTACCTGAGGCGCGAGGGCCTCGACGTCGTGGTAGTCGACGGGCTAGAGCCCGGCGAGGGGTCCCGCGCCGCGGCGGGGATCCTAGAGTTCACCCGCTTCAAGATAAACAGGATAAACGTAGTCGGCTATCCCACGACGTATCTCTCCATGTTGTCGAGGGGGGCCGCTAGAATTCGGCACGTCGACATCAAGTGGATGTTGGCGTATATAAAATCCTACGGAAAAGACCCCGGCGAGCGCGTCTGGGAGGCCGTGAGGGAGATGGGGAGGTTCTCTTGGGCCGAGTACAGAAGACTGGCCGAGGAGAAAAACGACTTCGATTACGCCGAGGAGCCCCTCTACGAGTTGGTCCACGATGTGGAGGCCGAGGCAGAGGAGCTAAAACGCGATCCCTTGAGGCCTAAGTTCGAGGTCGGAGAGCTGGGCGGCAAGCCCGCTATCGTCTACCTAGAGGCCGCGAAGCTCTCCACGGATCTAGCCGCGAGGAGGTTGTGGTCGGAGATCGGCGCTCGCCGCGTGGCCGCGTTCGCCGAGGCTGTAGGCGATAGGTTCGTGGTAGCGGGGGGAAGGAGGCTGGAGGCCGACGTAGTGGTCGTGGCTGCCGGCTGGAGGACGTCCCGCCTCCTGGGGCTGCCGGTGGCCCCGTTCAAGGGCTACGGGTTCAGGGTGAGGCCCTCGAAGAGGCCCAGCGTTATGTTCATCGATCTGGCCGACACCGGCGTCGCGGTAGTCCCGCTCAAGGATTGGGTCAAGGCGACTGGGCGGTTCGACTTGGATTCGACCGAGGACCACTCGCCGGCTGAGAAGGTGTTGGCGGGGGCGAAGAGGCTGCTCGGCGATCTCGAAGTCCTCGACATGGCCGTAGGCTATAGGCCATGCACGCCGGACGGCCTCCCCGTGGTGGAGAGGAGGGGCGAGGGGCTCGTCGTGGTTGCCGGGGCTTGTAGGCTGGGCTGGACCTTCGGGCCCGCCTTGGGCAAAATGGCGGCGGACCTAGCGCTCGGGAGGATCAAGGAGACCGCGTTCCCCTCGTCTAGGTTCGGGCGATAGGCTTTTTATTCAGCCAACGGCATCAGCGCGTGGAGCGTTTTTTCCCATACCGGGATTTCAGGCCCTTTCAGAGGGAGCTCGCCGAGGCCATACTCGACGGCTTCAGATCGGGCAAGATAGTGTTGGTTAACGCCCCCACCGGGTTGGGCAAGACCGCCGCGGCCTTGGCCGCCGCGTTGGCCTACGCCGAGGAGGTCGGGGCCAAGGTGGTGTACTTGGTCAGGACCAAGAACGAGATGTTGCAGCCTATCAAGGAGCTGGCGAGGATTAGGGCCAAGGGGGTCGACTTGAAGTACGCGTTCCTCAGGAACAAGCAAGATATGTGTTGTTATAGGGAGCTGAGGGGCTTGCCGTATGCTGAATTCCTCGCCGAGTGTCGCTACTTGAGGGGCTTGGGCAAGTGCAAGTACTTCCCGCCGAGGCCCTTCGAGCCCGCCGAGTCTTTGGCCCCCCGCGCATTCGTGAAGGCCGCTTGCGAGGCGGGGACGTGCGCCTACGAGACCGCCAAGGCCCTTGCGCTCTTCGCCGATGTTGTCGTGGCCACGTACTTCTACGCCTTTAGCCCCAGGGCAGATCGTTGGGTCGATCTCCAGAGGGCTGTCTTGATAGTAGACGAGGCCCACAGCTTGCCTGACGCGGCTATGTCGATAAACTCGGTCTCCATAACCGAGGGGGAGGTGAGGAGGGCCCGGGCCGACGCCGAGCGACACGGCCAGAGGGAGGTCGCCGCCTTGCTCCAAAAGGCACAGAGAGGCCTCAAGGAGTTGAGGCCGGGGCCCGTGTCCGTGGGCGACGTCCTCGCCCTCTTCGAGGAGCCGTCCCAGATAGAGAGGGCCGCCGTCGAGGTGGTGAGGAGCAAGGCCGACGAGGGGATTACGCCCTATTCGCCGTTGGTGGCCATCGCTGAGTTCTTGAAGACGTTGAAAGAAGGAGGGAGGTATCTAGTCGTCGCCGAGGAGTCAGAGGACGGCTTGAGGCTGAGGGCCATGCCCTACGACGTCTCGAGGCTGATAGCCAACGTTCTCGCCTCGGCCAAGGCCGCGGCGTTGATGAGCGGGTCGATGCCGGTCGATTTGTTCGTCAAGGCGGTCCCCCTCCCCAAATCGACAAGGGTTTTCGACGTGCCGTTAGACGAGTACATAAGGCCGGGCAACTTCGTCGCCGTCGTCGACAGGTCGGTGACCTCGAAGTTCTCGTCGAGGGGCGAGGACATGTATAAGGCGATGGCGCGCAGAATAGCGGCGGCCATCGCGGCGTCCCCAAGGGGGGTCTTGGCGGTGTTCCCCAGCTACGACGTGTTGAAGGCCGTGAGGAAGTACTTGTCCTTCAACATACCGCTCTACGTAGAGGCCAAGGACACGGACTTGGAGGAGATAGAACTGGGGTCCAAGTTCGCCGTGTTCGCAGTGGCGGGGGGCAAGTTGGCCGAGGGGGTCGAATACGTCAGAGACGGCGTCAACTTGTTGTCCACGGTGGTGGTAGTCGGGGTGCCTTATCCCGAGAGGGACGTTTATCTGGACAAGAGGGTCGAGGAGCTGTCGGCCGGGCTAGGCGTCGACGTCGCTTGGAACGCCGTGTATCTCTACAACGCGATCGTCAAGGTGAGACAAGCCGTGGGCAGGCTTTTCAGATCGCCGGACGACAAAGGCGCCTTAGTGTTCCTCGATTACAGATTCTTGGAGCCCGACGTCTACGTGCAGTTAAAGGACCTCCTCAAGGGCGCCCGAATAGTCGAAGACGACGACTCCTTGAGGCGGGCCCTGGAGGAGTTCTTCACCTCTTCTTGAAAAAGGCCCTCCAGATGGCGAATAGCGCTATGGCCAACACCACGTCAGTCGCGGCGAGGGTTATGGAGAGCATCTCGACGGCCCTTCCGACATCCCCCAACGAGAGTATAAAGGACATTACGCCCAAGACGGCGCCGACAATGCCCACGACGGCTCCGACCAAGGGCAACATCTGGGGCACAGACGTCGGGGGCTGTGGGCTGGGCCTCCTGGGCGGAGCTGGCGACGGGGCTTGTTGCGTGGGCTGTTGTAGAGGCAACGGCGGCGGTGGAGGAGGCGGGTACGCCCTCTGCGTGGCGCGAGGGGGCGGATAGGGGTACGGGTAGGGGCCTGTGGCAGCCGGAGGAGGCGGCGGGGGCGGCGGAGGGGGCGGCAACTGCGGCGGGGGCTGGGCTATCGGCTGAGGCGGAGGTTGTTGCGGGTACGGCTGTTGGGCAGGTTGCCTCTGAAGCGGCGGCCTCTTCAAAGGCCTCTCCTCGCCTCCTGTCTCCTCGCTCGACATGGCCCTAGCTACTCACTGCTATAAAAAAGTTGCGAAAAAGCCGTATTCGTCCCTCGTCTTTTTATATGGAAGGAGGAGTAGTCGCGTGTTGATAGTCGCCGAGAAGAGGTCGGTGGCGCAAGCCATAGCCAAATTCCTCGGGGGCTCGTACTCGCAGTTCAAGGTAGCAGGCGTGACCGCCTATAGGTTCAAATACAACGGGCTCGCGGCGATCAGCCTAGGCCTCAGCGGGCACGTGTTGGACTTCGACTTTCCGCGAGAGCTGAACAAATGGAGCTCGGTGGATCCCGCCAAGCTGTTCGAGGAGGCCGTCGTGTTGGTGCCCCGCGACGAGACGTTGAAGTACTTATTCGCCTTGAGGGCCTTGGCCAAGGACCAAGACGAGGTCTACTTAGCCCTCGACGCCGACTCGGAGGGCGAGGCCATCGCCTACGAGGTGGTCCTACAGGTCAGAGTCGTGAACCCCTCGGCGCGTTTCAAACGCGTGCGCTTCAACGCGGTCACCAAGAAGGAGATAACGCGTGCGTTCGAGAGGCCTGTGGATTTGGACCTGAAGACCGTCGAGAAGGTCTTCGCGAGGATGGCCAGCGATTTAACCGTGGGCGCCGCCTTCACGAGGCTCTTGACCCTCTCGGTGAGGGAGGTCGACCCCAAAGCGCTCCCCTTCGGCAAGTTCTTGAGCTACGGCCCGTGCCAGACGCCGGTCCTAGGCCTAGTGGTCTCCAGGGAGCTCGAGCGCATGAACTTCAAGCCGGAGGAGTACTTCGTGGTCAAGGCGATAGTGGAGGCGGGCGGCCAGAGGCTTGAGATGCGCTCCAAGCCCTTTAAATCCAAGGAGGAGGCCGAGAGGGCCTTGGCGGAGGCCAAGAAGGCGCCGGGCCGAGTGGCCGAGGCGAAGTACGAGAGGGCCGAGGTCGAGCCGCCCGCCCCCCTCGACACCATAGAGCTGGAGAGGCGCGCCAGCAAGTGGCTCAACATAAGGGCTAAGGCCGCCTTAGACATCGCCGAGGAGCTCTACAGGCTCGGCTATATCTCGTACCCGCGCACCGAGACCACTATCTATCCCCCCACCCTGGACCTCAAGTCGTTGTTGGAGGAGCTAATCAACACGCCGTTTGGGGAATACGCCGAGAGGTTGTTGAGAGGGCCCTTGAAGCCCACCAGAGGCAACAACGACGACAAGGCCCATCCGCCGATACACCCGACCAAAGGGGCCGGGAGGAGGGAGATAGAGGCGAGGCTGGGGCAACGCGCGTGGAGGATATATGAGTTCGTCGTGCGGCACTTCTTGGCCACCTTGAGCCCCCCTGCGGTGGTGGAGAGGCAGAGGATAACGGCGGTCCTCGGCCCCCTCGCGCTGGAGGCCGACGGGAGGAGGGTCCTCTCCAAGGGCTATTGGGAGATATATCCCTACGAGGAGGAGGAGGACAAGCCGCTCCCCCGCGTTCGCAAGGGCGATGCTGTCGTCCTCGTGTCGGCCAAAATAGAGAGGCGCGAGACGGAGCCGCCGCCCAGGATGACCGAATCGGAGCTCTTGAGGCTCATGAGGAAATACGGCATAGGCACAGACGCGACTATGCAAGACCACATACACACCAACGTGATAAGGGGATACATGAAAATAACGGGCGGCAGATGCGTGCCGACGCCCCTCGGCATGTCCTTGGCCACGGCGCTCATGAAACACGCGAGGCCGATCATAGACCCCGAGGTGAGGTCCAAGATGGAGGCGGCCCTCCAAGAGATAGCGGCCGGCAAGTTCGACGCGGCTAAGGTCGTCGCGGCGATAAGAGAGGAGTTCAAGAGGTACTACAAGACGCTTGAGGACAAGAAGATGGAAATAGCCAAGGAGCTGATCGACGCCTTGAAGAGGACGCAAAGAGATTAATTGAGGATTCCTCAAGTCCGTGGAGCTCGGTAACTTGATAATCCCAGATGAGGTCTTAACGCTCCTAGGCCCCGACGCCCTCTTGGAGGCGCCTCCGGGCTTCAAATGGGCGGCCGTGGAGCTGGCTAAGAGGACCGGCGCGAGGCTGTCCGGCAGGGCGGTGTGGGGCAGTTGCGACGTGGGCCTCGACGACGCCGTGCGCGTGGGGGCCAAGAGGGTAGTCCATCTAGGCCACGGCGTTCCCCCCAACATAGCCCATCTTTTGAGGAAGAACACTGGAGGAGTCCTCGAGAAGATCGACGTGGACACATACGTCTTGAGGACGAGCGACGTGGAGGCCTATTTCGTCCCCGTCTACTACGCGCCTCCGCCCAGCCTGCCGCGGCCGCCCGCGGGCAAGGTGTATTTCCCCCTCCCCTATAGGCTAATAGCCGAGGAGTTGGCTAATCAGTACTCCATGGAGATCGCCGAGGAGCCCATAACCGGATGTTGGGTGGGGGAGCCGCCGGGTCGCTCGGCCGTCGTGGTCTCCTCGGGCGTCTTCTACCCCTTGGCCGTGAAGATGTTCTACCCCAACGCCGACGTGTGGGGCTACGACCCGTTCAAGGGCAAGGCCTTCCCCATCGAGGGCGAATACAGAAGGCTCATGGGGCTGAAGGCCAGGGCCTATATGTCCAAGAGGGAGAAGGTGGCCGTCGTGGTGTCGAGGAAGCCGGGGCAGATGCAGAAGGAGGAGGCCGCGAGGGCGGCCGCCCAGATGAACGGGGTGTTGGTCGTGGTCGACGAGGCGTCGCCCGAGCTCTTGGACGACCTAGGCGTCGACCTCATAATCAACACGGCGTGTCCGCGCATAGGCCTCGACGATCAGGACAGGATCAAGACGCCCATAATGAACCTCCACGAGCTGGAGGGGTTCACCCCCCAAAACGTCATCCGGCTCCTATAATATCCGACGCGGTAAAATAAGGCGAGGCCGCCAGTAGCGTGGACCCAGTGGGAGTAGTCGTGAAGGTGCCCTCCACGAGCTATTTCGTATTCCGGACCTTCATGGGGGTTGAGGTCGAGAGCGGCTCCCTCTTGATAGCGGGCTCGGACGAGAGGGTCCTCGCAAAGGCCGTCGCCATCAGGAGGAAAAACGCCGTGATGGACCCCCGGCTCATAGCCCAGCTCGACGACGCCGAGTCTGTAAAGTACATAAAGGAGAACCTCGGCGCGGAGTCTATCCTCTACTACACGGAGGCCAAGGCCGTGGTCATGGGCGCGTTGAAGGGCGAGAGGTTGGGCAGGCCCTCGAGGCCTCTTAAGCCGTTGGACTACGTCTACAAGGCGCCGCCCGAGCTCGTGTCGAGGCTCTTGGCGCCGCGGGGCGAGGGCCCCCACATAGAGCTGGGGACCGTCTGGGGGTACGACATACCGGCCCTCGTCGACGCGACCCGCCTCGTGACGCAACACTGTGCAGTGCTCGCCAGCACGGGCGCGGGGAAATCTTGGCTGGCTGGCGTCGTCATAGAGCGGCTGGTCTCGGCCGCGGACGTGGCCGTGGTAGTACTCGACCCGCACGGGGAGTACTCGGCCATGCAGGTGCCCAGATCCGAGGAGGGGAAGGCGATCTCGGAGCTGGTCGACGTATACGTGGTGGGCAAAGTCGACGTCTCGTCCCAAGACAAGGCCTTCGAGGCGAAGTTCGGGACGCCCAGGCGGTACGAGAGGGTGGCCCTCAACCCGCGCTCCTTGCCCTTGCGCGTGTTAGAGCGGCTTCTGGAGAGCACATATGGCCTCACGGACGCCCAGAGGAGGATATTAGAGGAGGGGTGGCAACGCGCGACCGCCTACGGCGATAGGCAACCTCTCACGGAGCTCGAGGAGCTCATAGAGGAGGTAGTGGAGGGGGGCAAGGCGGCGGCTCCCGGCGGCTACGCCGGGGAGATGGCCGTGGGAGGCCTCGTGGGAAGGTTGAGGGCCTTGTTCAAGGGAAGCCCCGTCTTTCTGGAACGCTACGGCGAGACCTTCAACGGAGAGCCGGTCAAGCTCTTCGACCCAGCCAAGTTGCTCACGACGAGGGGCGTCAAGGTGTTGGACCTCTCGGGCCTAGACCTCTTCGACCAGAGGATATTCGTAGCGGCGGCTCTGGACGGCATGTACAAAATCGCGTTGAGGCGGTTGAATATCCCCACGCTTATAGTCGTCGAGGAGGCCCACAACTTCGTCCCGGCTAGGGAATCGCCCGTGAGCAAGCCGTACTTGGTGAAGATAGCGAGGGAGGGCCGGAAGTTCGGGCTAGGGCTGTGCCTGATATCGCAGAGGCCCACAAAACTGGACCCGGACGCCCTCTCGCAGTGCATGACCCAGATATTCAAGCGCATCATCAACCCGGTCGACTTGAAATACGTGGCCGCCGTGGCGGAGCACTTGGACGACCCCTATCAGCTCAGAGGCCTCGACGAAGAGGCGGCCTTGATCACCGGCGTCTCCGTCTCGTTGCCGTTGTTGGTGAAAGTCGGCGATCGTTGGACCCAACACGGAGGCGTCAGCGCGAGGCTCAACGCCAAGTCTTAGCGCGTTGTTTTAAATTATGGACAAGTAGTGGACTATGAAGGTCTACGTGTCGGTGGATCTGCCCCAAGACCTAATTGAAAGGCTCTCTCGCGCCGCGGAGATAGTGGGCAAGGACCGCATGGCTGAGGCGGAGGCTGCTCTTTGTTTCAGGATAACTACAGATGAGATAAGATCTATGCCGAATTTGAAATTCATACAAGTAATTACCGCAGGCTTGGACCATCTGCCTTGGGAGGCCATACCTCCCCACGTAGTCGTTGCCGGCAACGCCGGCTCTAACGCCGATGCGGTCGCCGAATTCGCCGTGGCCATGGCCTTGGCCGCCTACAAGAGGGTCTTACACTACAACGAGCGGATGAAGAGGGGGGACTACTCGAGGGATATCGGAATCCCCATGGTGGCGGGCTCCAAGGCCGCCGTGTTGGGCCTCGGGGAGATCGGGACGCGGGCCGCCAAGATCCTCGCAGCCATGGGGGCCGAGGTCTACGGCTTCTCGCGCCGGGAGAGGGAGGGCCCGTGGAGGTTCACCAAGGATCTCGGCGAAGCCCTATCGGGCGCCAAGATAGCCATTTCGGCGTTGCCGTTGAACAAACACACTAAGGGTTTGATTAAATACGAGCACCTCGCCGCCATGGACCCCGAGGGGGTTTTCGTCAACGTGGGGAGGGCCGAGGTCGTCGATAAGGCCGCCGTGGCCAGAATACTCAAGGAGAGGCCCCGCTTCGTCTTCGCCTCGGACGTCTGGTGGGGCAGAAATGACTTCGCCAAGGACTCCGACATAATAGCGTTGCCTAACGTCGTCGCTACGCCTTGGGTGGCGGGCGGGTACGGCAACGAGGCCGTGTGGCGCAAAATGCTCGAGGAGGCCGTCGAGAACCTCTTGAGGTGGCTCCGGGGAGAAAGGCCGAGGAACATAGCCGATAGGAGCGACTACGTCTAAGCCCCTCGCCGCTTAATACTTGGGGATTACTCTCCCCCCTCCGCCCGCGTCTACGGATCTCTTAAATTGACGACGAGGCCTACTTACGTGGCCATCGAGCTAGCGCAGGATACTGTGAAGAACAAGGTGAGGGACTTGGTGCTCTCCAACGAGAAGATCTTGGACGAAGTGGTCAACATCATAGTACAACACAAGAGGAGCCTCGAGGTGGATTTCAGCGACGTGTTGGTCCACGACAAGGAGCTCGCCGACCTCCTAGTCGAGAGGCCCAAGCAAGTGTTGCCGCTTGCCGATGCGGTTATTGCCGAGATAGTGGAGGAGAAAGACCCCGAGACCGCCAAGCGCCTCAGGCGCTTCTATTTCCGCGTGAGGGGCTCCCCCTATGCCATCCCTCTGAGGAAGCTGAGGTCCGAATACGTGGGCAGGCTCATCAAGGTGGAGGGCATAGTCACGAGGCAGACTCCTCCCAAACACTTCCTCCACAAGGCGTTATACCGCTGTACTCAATGCGGCTACGAGCTGGAGCTAGCGCAAGAGCTGGAGCGACGCGTGGAGCCGCCGCCTAGGTGTCCGCGTTGTGGCGCCGCGAAGTCCTTCGTCTTGGTCACGGAGCTCTCCCAGTACATAGACTGGCAGAAGCTGGTAGTCCAAGAGAGGCCTGAGGAGTTGCCGCCCGGCCAACTCCCCCGCTCGGTGGAGGTGATACTCCTCGACGACTTGGTGGACTCCGTGAAGCCCGGCGATATAGTCTCGATAACGGGCGTGTTGGATCTGGCTCTGAGCGAGTTGAAAAAGGGCAAGCCGCCGGTCCTCAGCTCCTTCCTCTCTGCTGTCCACGTGGAGTCCACGAACAAGGAGCTGGTCGAGGACATCACTAAGGAGGACGAGAAGAGGATACTCGAGATCTCGAGAAGGCCGGACGTGCGCGAGCTCATCGTGAGGTCCATAGCGCCATCCATATACGGCCATGAGGAGATAAAAGAGGCCGTCGCGTGCCTCCTATTCGGCGGGAACGAGATAGTGTACCCAGACGGCGTGAGGGTGAGGGGGGATATCCACGTGTTGTTGATAGGCGATCCGGGCACCGCCAAGTCCCAACTACTCAAATTCGTCGCCAAGGTGGCCCCCAGGGCGGTCTACACCACCGGCAAGGGCTCCTCCGCGGCGGGCCTCACGGCGGCCGTGGTCAGGGACAAGCTAACCGGCGATTTCTACTTAGAGGCCGGAGCGCTGGTGTTGGCCGACAAGGGCGTGGCCGTGATAGACGAAATAGATAAAATGGACGTCAAGGACAGAGTCGCCATACACGAGGCCATGGAGCAACAGACCGTGTCTATAAGCAAGGCGGGCATAGTGGCCACGCTGAACGCAAGGGCGGCGGTCTTAGCCGCGGCCAATCCCGCCTTCGGCAGATATCTTCCCAACCGCACCGTCGCCGAGAACATAGACTTGCCCGTCTCGTTACTCAGCCGTTTCGACTTGATATTCGTGATAAGGGATGAGCCGCAAGAGGACTTCGACAAGGCCGTGGCCACTCACATATTGGACCTCCAGACTGGCGCGTTCCCCGAGTCCTTCAAGGACGTGATAAAGCCGGACCTCTTGAGGAAATACATAATCTACGCTAGGAGGCATGTGAGGCCCCAACTCGGCGAGGAGGCTAAGGAGAGGATTAGGCAGTTCTATCTAGAGATGAGGCGCCACTATCAAGGGCCAGGTAGCGCCATAGCCATAACCGCCAGGCAACTCGAGGCCTTGATCCGCCTCACCATAGCAGAGGCCAAGATGAGGCTATCGCCCATAGCTACCGCCGAGGACGCAGAGAGGGCCATAAGGCTGTACCTAGCCTTTTTGAAATCCGTGGGCATAGACATAGAGTCCGGCGCTATAGACATAGATGCTGTGGTGACGGGCGTGCCCGCCTCCAGGAGGGAGGCCTATATAAAAGTCGTGGAGCTCCTCAAGAAGCTCGAGGAGGCCGAGAAAGGGCCTGTCAAGATAGACTACTTGAAGGCGGAGGCGGAGAAGATGGGCGTGCCGCCGGCGGAGGTCCAGAGGATAATCGACCTATTGATAAGAAACGGGGAGGCCTACACGCCGAGGCCCGGCTACATAAAACACATATCTTAAGGGGCGAGTATCTCGTTCAGAAGCGCCTTTATCTCGCTCTGGAGCGCTTGGGCTATGGCTCTCTCCTCCGGCGTCAGCCTACCCAAGAAGTCCTCGTCGTCTATCAGCTCGGGCGAGGCGGCCAAGGCGCGCGCGATCTTCTCGATCCTCTTAATCAAGAAATCCCTCGCGTTGTGTATAAGGGCGCCCAACGTCTTGGAATCGCCATCTCTCTTAAGTTGGGCCACCGTGACTCTGAGCCTCGCGTAGAAATCCTCGGGGAGCTTCGCCGGCAATTGCTCTCGCTCCTCGATGAACTTGAGGCTGGCCACGTCCTGCGGCTTGAGGAGCGACTGCTCGTCCAACGCGGCCGCGCCCATCTCCACCAGCCTCAACGCGGTGTAGACCGGCAACGCGGCGGTCGACCCAGCCTTGTAGGGGCCCAGGCCGAGGAACTGCGGCAAGTCCTTGGTTATAGTCACCCTTATTTGGCGCGACTCCGCCACTCCGGCCACCGCGGGCATGCGCCCATCATGTAGCTCGGTTTTAACGTTAATTTCAAAAAAGTTTATATTGTGCCTCCAAAGGCGTCTACATGAACGCCGAGACTCTGGCCAGGAAACCGCCGATTACGGTGAACACGAAGACGACGCTGAAGGAAGTGGCCAAGACTTTAGCCGAGAAGAAGATAGGCATAGTGGTGGTCGTAGACGAGAGGAGCCCCGACGTGCCCCTCGGCGTTATATCCGAGAGGGATATAGTTAGAGCAATCGCCACGGGCGTAGACCTCAACATCCCGGCGGAGAAGTACATGACCACGCCGGTGATAACCGTCGAGGCCTCGGAGCCCTTGTGGAAAGTGGCAGAGGTCATGAGGACCCACAACATAAGACACGTGGTAGTGACCAAGAACGGGAAGCTCTACGGGGTAATATCTATAAGGGACCTCATAGGCGAAGAGGGCGTCCTCAGAGGCTTAATGGAATACGGGGAGAAGATAGAAGAGAGGGGCCCCGCCGCCGATTAAGTTAACTCAAGCCCTTTTTAGGCGGGATGCGTTGGGTCTTTGTGGTTCGAAACCACCTATAGATGTCCGCGTTGCAGCACTAGGCTGATATATAGCGAGGACGAGGCCTCCGTGGCACTCCGTTGTCGGTATTGTGGGTTGCGCGTCTGGGCCGAGATCTCGACCGCCCGGAGGCTCGTCGAGGATCGCGCCTTCAATTGGCGAGCCCTCATGGACGCGTTGTTCTTGGCGTACGCCTCCAGGCTCGCCATGGTCGAAAATTAATTAGTAGCCCGGGTCCCCAGTGGACGTCTCGTCGCTGCCCATACCTCCTGAGCTTAAAGAAGCCTTGAGGAGACGCGGCGTCGAGAAGCTCTACCCGCCGCAAGAGGCCGCCGTGAGGGCCGGCATACTGGACGGCGAAAACGTGCTCATGACCACGGCGACTGCCTCTGGCAAGACCCTCCTCGCCGAGGTGGCCGCAGTGAAGACGGCCTTGGAGGGCAAAATGGCGGTCTTCACAGTACCGCTCAAGGCGCTCGCCTACGAGAAACAGCTCCACTTCTCGTACTACAGCGATCTAGTCGACGTGGCGGTGTCGACCGGCGAGTACGACTCAGACGACGCGTGGCTCCATAAATACGACGTGGTGATAACCACTTACGAGAAGCTGGACAGCCTCCTCAGACATAGGCCGAGTTGGCTCAACAGAGTGGGACTCATAGTCCTGGACGAGGTGCACTACGTGGGGGACCCCAAGAGGGGGCCTGTGCTCGAGTCCATCGTCGCCAAGGCTAAGTACTTGGGCCTCAAGGCGCAGACCATAGCCTTGAGCGCCACGATCGGCAACCCTGAGGCGTTGGCCAAATGGCTGGGCGCGAGGCTGGTCAAGTCGGACTGGCGCCCTGTGCCGTTGGTCGAGGGGGTCTACCACGACGGCGAGATAACATACGCCGACGGCTCCCGTAAGTCCGTGAAGCATAAAGCCGATCCCGAAGTGGCGTTGGCCCTCGACACGTTGGAGGGCGGAGGACAAGCGCTGGTCTTCGTGAACAGCAGATCGGCGACTGTGTCGACCGCCAAGAAGATAGCCGAGGCTGTGGCGGCAGGCGGGCGGAGGCTGATAGACGCGTCGGCGGCCTCGGAGCTAGCCAGGAGGATAGAGGAGGAGGCGGCCAGCAAGACTATAGGCAGAGAGCTCGCCGAGGTCGTGGCCAGAGGCGTCGCGTTCCACAACGCGGGGCTGGAGCTAGAGCTCAGGAGGATCGTCGAGGAGGGCTTCAGGAAAGGCGTCATAAAGGCCGTGGTCTCCACGACCACGCTCGCGGCCGGCGTCAATCTGCCGGCTCGTAGGGTAGTCATAGCCGATGTGCGCAGATACGACTCGCTTTTCGGAGTCGAGGAGATACCCGTGATGGAGTACAGACAAATGGCCGGCAGAGCCGGAAGGCCCGGCCTCGACCCATACGGCGAGGCGATAGCCGTGGCCTCCAGCAAGAGGGAGGCCGAGTACATAATGGAGAGGTACATAAAAGGGTCTGTGGAGCCCGTAAAGTCCCAGCTCTTCTCCGAGGCGAACTTACGCTCCCATTTATTAGGCGTAGTGGGGAGCGGCTACGCCAACACCGACGACGAGATAGTGGACTACTTGTCCACGACCTTGGCCTACGTGCAACTGGGCCCCGCGGCTATGTCCATAGCGAGGGGCAAAGCCGAGAGGGCCTTGGACCAGCTCGTGGCTTGGGGCTTCTTGGAAAAATACGACAACGTCTACTACGCGACCGAGCTGGGGAGGCTCGTGTCCAAGCTATACGTCGATCCGGAGACCGCCGCGACCTATATAGATCTAATAAAGTCCATGAGGAAGGAGTCGCCGCTGGCTTATATCTACGTCATCGCGTCGTCGCCGGAGGTGCCCAAGATCTGGAGGGGCCGCCTCGACAAGAAGACAGTAGCGGCGATACTCGAGGCCTTTCCCCATTTACCCCTCGACGAGGACGAGCCCAGACAGACTATGAAGACGGCGCAGATGTTGTGGGAGTGGGCCAATGAGGCGCCCGAGGACGTGTTGTACGACAAGTACGGAGTGGGGCCGGGGGATCTCAGAGTGTACGCGGACCTCTTCGAGTGGCTGGGCACCGCGGCCGCGAGGTTGGCAGCCGCCGTGGGGCTGCCCGATAGGGCCCAGAACGCCCTCAAGGCCGCGTACAGGGTAGTGTACGGGGTGAAGGAGGAGCTCCTGGAGCTCGTGATGAACCTCAAGGGGGTGGGGCGCGTGAGGGCCAGGGTGTTGTACCAAGCAGGTTTTAGGACTTTGGCCGACGTGGCCAAGGCGAGGCCTTCGGATATAGCCAAGCTCCAAGGCTTCGGCGAGAGGCTCGCGGCGAGCATCGTGGAACAAGCGAGGGCGGCCTTGAGGTCATAGGCCGAAGGCCTCCAAGAAGCTCCTCCAACGCTTGTACTCCTCGAGGAACCGCAACCCCTCCTTAGTTATGCAGACCTCCCCGAGCTCCCTCTTCACGAGCCCCCGCTTCTCCATATCGTCTAGTAGTTTGGCCAACCTATCGTAGGCCAAGTTGGCCTCAGTGGCGAGCCTCGTGGGGTTCAAGCACTTGAGCTCAAGCGCCGAGAGCACGTCGGCCAAGATCTCTATCCTACTTCTTCTCGGCCTCGGCATAGGTCACGCCGACGGCCAAGAACA
Source organism: Thermoproteus thermophilus (assembly GCF_055392855.1). Lineage (NCBI taxonomy): Archaea > Thermoproteati > Thermoproteota > Thermoprotei > Thermoproteales > Thermoproteaceae > Thermoproteus > Thermoproteus thermophilus. Next base: position 431,077 of record NZ_AP042466.1, on the reverse strand, counting down.
AGGCCGCCAGAGCCCTCAGCGAGATGGCGATCCAGTACATGTGGACCAAGACCAAGCTTCCGGCCAGTAGGAAATAGGCCGTGGACACGAGAGGACTCCCCTTTCTGTATATCAACACGGCGCCTATGTAGGCCGCCAACGCCGCGTCGACGGTTATGAGCACGTCGAGCCCATAAGCGCCTCCTGGCCCCCTAGGCGTTGCGATGAACGCGGCGAAGGCCGCCGTGGGCGTGACCGAGATGGCGACGAGCAGAAGCCCGACGCCCATTATCTGGTACGAGAAGAGGAACAAGGACGCGAAGAATTTGAGAAAGCCCGGGGGCGTGGCCGCGCCCGCGAGGCCCTCTATTAGCAGAGAGGCCGCGAAGAGGATTTGGCCCGCCGCGAAGAGGCCTAGCCTGGCCTCCTTGAAGGCCTTATAGGCTTGGACCCCTCTGGCGATTATGTAGATCGATACGGCGATTAGTATTAAGTTGGGGATTAGGAACACGGTAGAGGAAAAAATTTAGGTTATTTGGGCTGTGGCGTTGCCGTAATATATCGTAGTCTGGGCGACGCCTAGCGGCTGGACCACTGCTCTATACACGCCGTTGTAGTAGACCACGGCGATTAGGGCGTTCCCTGTGTAGAGCCTCAAGGCGAAGAACCCGTTCCCGACTACGCCGTAGGCGCTCACGACGTTATAGGATTGGTCGCCCGCCTTCACCGTGCCGCTCCCCGCAACTATCTGCGCGACGCCGCTGGGGCCTCTCGTGATGCCCGTGAGCTGTAGCTGTAAGGATACTTGGCTAGAGCTCATCGAGATGGTTAAGCTCTTAGCGGTGGGGGGATACGCGGTCGCGTTCCAGGGAACCCCCCAAACTCCGCGGGGGTGCGCAACCCGCCACGCCTTCGCGCCGCCCCACGCCGGGCACGGCGTTTGGGACGTCGCGTTGCTCCAATAGGGCGTTCGGCCAGTCCACTGCGTCGTGGCGGAGGCGCTAGACGTGTTCTGAGCCAGCGCGATATACGCAGCCACGACAGCCGCTATTGCCGCTATTCCGGCCGCTATCCAAGCCCTCTTCATGCTCTCCGCGAACGGGCGAATAAAAAAGCTGAACTCACTTGTTGTGAGCGAAGTACTTCAAAAGTTCTTCTAGCTCCTTGGCCAACAACTCCTTGTCCCGGGCGTCCAGCTTGTCTGCGTTCTCCTTCAAGAACTGGGCCAGCCACTTCATCTCCCACACGGCCTCCTCGACGTAGAGCCGTTCGCTGGGCCGACACCAGGGACCCATCCAACCGCCCCAAGCGCGCCATTTCCTCCACCACATGTATCGAAATAGATATCGGATATATTTAAATTTTTCGATATCGAATTAAAGCCTCACTACGTCATAGGCGCCCACGACCTTTAACATAGTGGTCCTCGACCTCAAGGCCTCGACGAGCTTGTCCAGACTATCGCCGGCTTCTAGCTCGGCCAAGAAGAAGTAATCCCACGGCGAGAGGCGAGTGGGCCTAGAATATATCAAGGTCATGTTTATGCCCAGCTCGGCTATGGGGGCGAGGGCCTTATGGAGCGATCCCGGGGTGTTGGGGACCGCAAATATGAGAGCCGCGTAGCGCCCCTTGCTAGGCCCCCTCCGCGACACCACCGCGAATCTGGTGTAACTCTCGGCGTCCTCCACGCCGCATATGGCGTCCAAGCCTTGTAGAGCTCGAGGAGACGCTATGACCCCGCAGTCTTGGCAGCTCTCGAAGGCCTTGACCGCCTCGGCGGTGCTGTTGGTGTAGACAACTTGCGCCCCCAACGAGGACAAGAACCGCCTCGCTTGGGCTATGGCGTGCGGGTGCGAGTAGACCACTCTCGGGGCGCCCTTCTTGGCAAAACAGAGGACTATTCTCATTTCCAACACGGCCGTTATGTAGGCGGCGCGGGTGGCCAAGGAGTCCACGGTCTCCCCCACGGGGCCTTCCAACGAGTTCATGAAGGGCACCACGCCGAGGTCGACGGCGCCGTCCTCGACCATCTGGAAGACCTCAGATATAGTCCTCGCCGCCACGAGCCTCGCGCCAGGCATATACGCCGATGCCGCCTCCCACGTGAAGGACTTCTCGGGGCCTAGATACGCGACGAGGGGGTTCCACCTCCTCGATATGAGGGAGGCCAAGAACGCGCCGATCTCGCCGCCCAGAGAGGGCGGTTGAGGACAAGCCGCTCTCTTCTCCAAGAGCTCTGCGATCTCCCGCTCTATCTCATGAACCCCGCGCAGTCCATAGCCCTCGGTTGGGGCTTGCTTATATAGCTTACTGAAGAGCTTTTATAGGACAAGTCCTATACGGCGTTGGAGCTGGGCTTCGTCGGGCGTCGGCGTTGTTTCGAGGAGGTGAGGAGATACGTCTTCTCCTTAGCGTACGGCCCCAGCGCTATCACCTTGGCCGACGCCGCGTTGGGGGCGAAGGGAATCCCCATAGATTGCGGGGATCTACCGCTGGAGCTCTTCGCCAAGCTCAGCTCGGCGCTCCCGGGCGCCAACATAGGCGTGGATCTGGGCGCGGCCAAAAACGGCGTTGTGATGGTCTGGCGCGACCGCCCATTGCTACACGCAGTGGTCTCCGCGGACGCGTTGAGGAGGATATTGGCGTCGACGAGCGGGATCTCGGAAGTGGCCGTCGGCTCGTCGCCCTACGTCGATCCCTCGCCCGTCTTCGAGGAGTTGTCGAGGCGTTGCGTTAAGGTAAAGCTTGTGGACGAGAGGAGGGCCTCGTTGGGCAGATTCTGGCTCAGGCGGAAGTACCCAGAGCTCTCCGAGGACGAGGTGGACGCCTTGAGCTTCGTGCTCTCGCCAGGTATAGCACTGGACATATGTCGCCAACCTTAATAACCGGGACGCCTTATAGGGTGTGTATATTGTGAAATGCCTAAGCTGCGGCTTCGAGCTCTACAAAGGCCCCGAGCCCAAGACCGTCGAGGCCGTCGCCAAGATGTGGGGCGGCGTCTGCCCCAAATGCCTATCGCCTCTGGAGCGCAGGCCTGTTAAAATCGCCTTTAAATTGCTCGCAAAACGATAAATAGGCCTAAGTCCCGCCCCTCATGGCCGAGGAGAGGGGCCGTCTGTGGACAGGCGTATTGGTCAGCGGGCTCGTCGCTGCGTTCTCCATGGCGCTTTACTTCCGCATGTACAGAGTCTTCTACTGGGGCTGGTGGATCGACGAGTTTGACCCCTACGTTAGGTATTACCTAGCCCTCTACACGCTCCAGCACGGCGTATCTTGGTGGTTCAAGGGGGCCTACTTCCCCGACTTCTGGTACCCATGGGGGGTGGACTGGGCCAAGGTCTTGATCCCGGGAGTGTCCCTCTACGGCCTCTCCGTCTATTTCTTGTTCAAGCCCTTCGGCTTTGACCTCTGGCACGCAGTGGTGGTGGCGCCTGCGTTGTACAACTCGCTCGCCGTCTTTACTATGTACTATTTCGTATCACGTTTCTCGGACAAGAAGGCCGCCCTCTTGGCGGCCCTCCTCGCCGCCGTGGCACCCACCTATTTGCAGAGAGGCTTCGGCGGCTGGTTCGACGACGAGGCCCTCACCTTGTTCCTCGCACCGCTGGGGCTGGGCCTCTTAGTGGAGGCGCTCAAGAAGAGGCCGATCCTCTACGGCGTTTTGGGCACCGCCACTATAGGGTTCGTGGCGTGGACGTGGGGCGCCCAGTTCTACATATGGAATCTCGTGGGCCTTTCCGCCATGGTGTTAATCGCCTACGCCGTGTTGAGGCACGCCCAGGGCAGATCGCCGGGCTTCTCCACGAGGAATTTGGCCATCTCCTACGCCATCTTCTACTTCCTATTCGCGGCGTTCGAGTCGGCCGTCTTGAGGTACGGTCCCCACATGCTAGCCTCAATCTACAACTTCATACCCACGTTGGCCTTGGCCTTGGTGTTGGGCTACTACGCGCTGGAGGCGAAGGTGGGCCTCGCGAGGTCTTACAGATTCCTCAAGAGATTCGCTTGGGTCATCGCAGCCGTCGTGGTCCTCGTGACGGCCTCGATACCGATCTTGGCCTACTTCCACATAATATCCGGCAAGTTCCTCGCGACTATATTGCCGTTCGGCAGATCGGCGATAGTGCAGAGCGTCGCCGAGCACAGCTATTCCACGTTCCAGCTCGAGCTGGGCTCCTACGGGCCGGTCATACCGTTCATCATAGCGTCCGTCCCGTTCTTGACAGAGCCATACGCGTTGCCCTTGTTGGCCTACCTGGTCACGGGCAGCTACACGGCCGCGACCCAAGTGCGTCTGCTCATACTCGTGGCCCCGGCAGCCGTGGCCGCGACGGCCGTGGGCATAGCCCAGCTCCTCAAGGTCAAGCGTTTCGGATGGGCCGTTGCGCTGATGGCGGTAGCGGCAACGGCGATGTTCGTCGCGCTGGGTTGGGGCACCGCGACGGCGCCGCAACAGATAGTGGTCTCGGCTACCGCCGGCCCCTCGGTCCCCAGCTCCGATTGGCTCGACGCGTTGATGTGGATGGCGACTAGGCTACCGCCGAACGCGTCGGTCGCCGAGTGGTGGGACTACGGATATTGGGTGACCATATTAGGCGATCGCCCGAGCCTCGCCGACAACTCCACGATAAACTCGACGCAGATAGGCACTATAGGGCTGGCCTTCATGTCGCCCGCGCAACTCGGCGTTAAGATCTTCTCGGAGGACCTCAAGACCAACTACATCGTCGCGTTCATGCCGTGGAGCGCGCTTTGCGCCAACCCGAGCTATAGCCAATACGGCCTCTGGAGCAACAACTTTATCGCAATCGGCAACAACACGGGCTGGTTCGCCCTCCCGTTCTGCACGCTGGTGCCCGAGGTGCCCGCGGGCGGCGATTTCTTGAAGAGCTACTGGATGGCCCAGATCGCCTATCAAGTATACGGCAACGACGTCGCCAAGTTCGGCCTACCGGCGGATTACGCCCAGCACTTGGCCAACCCCTTCGGGTACTTCTTCACGGGGGCCTCGCAGAGCGGCCCCTATTTTGCCGTGGGCGCCCAGTTCTTGATAGTCCCGTTGAACCTCACGACGTTGTTATACGCTATGTTGTTCAATCTACAAAGAGTGTACTGGATGTGGACGACCTACAGCCCCTACGGCTATCCCACTTGGATCTTCGCGGGGGTCCCCGCCGTGAACATAATCACGGGCAACGAGACCTTCTTGCCTTGGGACGTGTACTACAACTACGCCAAGATAGCGCCGCAGTACCAAGTCATAACGGGCTCGCTCTGCACGACGTCCTCTGCCGGCTTCTGTTACCCCATCGCCGGCCTAAACGCCAAGGGCTTCTCGGCCGTCTCCCTCCCGCCCAATTTAAGGCTGGTCTACGTCTCTAGGCAATACGGCTGGGTCGTGATATACCAGATAACTTAAAGTTTATAACCAAGCGAGGCGGAGCCGGCATGAGGTTGGCCCGGAGGGATCTCCCCGAAGTTGGCGAGCTCGTCATAGGCACCGTCAAGAAGATAGCGGAGCACGGCGCTTACATATATCTAGACGAATACGAGGTGGAGGCCTTTGCTCCCACGCAGGAGATAGTCCAGTCCTGGTTCCACGGCATAAAGGAGTACATCAAGGAGGGCCAAAAGGCCGTCTTCAAGGTGACGTCGGTCAACCCTAAGATGAAGGTGGTGGAGGTCTCCCTCAGGCGGGTCAGAGAGCAAGAGAAGGAGAAGAAGCTCCTCCAATGGCGGAGGGAGATGAGGGCGTACAAGCTCCTAGAGCTCGTCGTGTCCAAGGCAGGCTTGCCCCAACAAGAGGCGCTCAAGATGTTGTGGGCGCTCGAGGACGCCTTCGGCGACCCCCTCAAGGCCTTCGAGGAGGTCGTGAAGACGGGGCCCGAGGTCCTCAAGCCCCTTAAACTGCCGCCGCGCGTCGAGGAGGCGTTGGTGGAAGTGGCGAGACAACACGTGGAGCTCCCCGACGTGAAGATATCCGGCATAATAAAGGCTGTGAGCATAGAGGGTGACGGCGTGGAGAAAGTGCGCGAGGTCCTAAAAGCCGTGGAGGACGTCGTGAAGAGGAGGCACCCCAACGTGGCCGTAAAGCTCTACGTAGTGGGCCCACCGAGATATAGGATAGACCTAGTCGGCAAATTCCCCAAACAGCTCGAGGCCGCGTTCAACGAGGCCGCCCAGGCGCTTCAAGAAGCCGCTAAGAAGTACAAGGTCGTGGCGTCGATACAGCGCATAGAGCAATGAGGTCGCTACTGCGGCGTTGTGCGCGATGCGGCGCCTACACGCTCAAGAAGGACGTCTGCCCCAAATGCGGCGGCCCCCTCGAGGTCCCCCACCCGCCCAAGTACAGCCCCGAGGATAAATACCAACTATACAGAATCAAGATGAAGGTGATGGCGGGAAAGCTACTGGTCCGCGAGGACACTAAAAAAGCGATACTAGCAAGTTGATCGTATACAAATTTATTCTTCTCCATATCTTCTCCTTCGAAGATATTAAATATAGTTTTACTAAAGGCATATGGCCCTTTTGGAGATCAGAGATCTCAGGGTCGTGTACAAGCTGCCCGATCTAGGGCTCGAAATAGCGGCGTTGTGGGGCGTCGACTTGGACATCGAGAGGGGCGAGGTGCTCGGCTTGGTGGGGGAGAGCGGATCGGGCAAGAGCACGTTGGCGCATGCCATCATGAGATTGCTCAAGCCCTTGCCTATTTGGAGTCGGGCCGTATATACCTAGACGGCGTTGATATACTCTCGTTGAAGGACTCCGTCTTCGACAAGGAGTACTAACTCGTACGACGCCGCGTTCATGTATGGCAGATCGTCCTATATCGCTTCCCTATTCCTTTGCGCGTTAACCGCCTTTATCAAATCACTGGAGGCGCTCGGGTTGCCCGTCGATGAGAAATATAGGAGATGCCTCGAGAAGGGCAAGAGGTCTTTCGAGGAGTTATGGAACGGGCGCTACTTCGTCGCGTGGAAGCGCGGAGATACGACGAAGGACACTTGCATGAGCTCCCAACTCCTCGGGCAGTTCTGGTGCGATATGTTAGACTTGCCCCCGATCGTCGACGAGCAGAAGATAAGGACGGCGCTCACGAGCATATACGAGCTGGGCTATAGGGCTTCCAAGTACTGCATACCCAACCCGATCACGCCAGACGGCAAACCCGACGAGGAGACCCCCCAGCTACGCTCTTGTTGGACCAAGATCAACTTCGCCGTGGCGGCCCACATGATCTTAAGAGACCTCGAGAAGGAGGGCCTCGCGGTGGCCGAAAGGGAGTGGAGGACCATAAGCGATTTCAACCCGTGGAACATAAATTCCCGGGTGGACCCCGTAACAGGCGATGGGCTATTCCTGCAATACTACATAAGTAGCCCTACGGTTTAGCTCGTCTATCTGGCTAAGAGGAAAAAACAAGGCCTCTGGCCGCCTAAGAGAGCCTAGATGGCCTTCGCCTTAGACGCGCCCCCAGGAAAGCAGCAAGCTCCATAGAGTCCTCGCCGCTTTTTCCCTACACTTCGCCCTCTCCCGGGCGTCCGGTATCCCCTCACAGATGTCCTCGAACATCATGTGAGCGCTTTGAGATATGGTTATAAAAACCTTTTGCTTAAGCCAGAACCTATTGAATATAGATACAAGTATTCATATTTTTGATTATAGAGACTATTCATTTTGTATATAGGAAATTAGATATAGACATATATATTAACTTTTTTAATCTACACAAGTCTGCTTTAACTTCATTATACTCATGTTATACTCCAGAGGAGCTCGCCGTCCACGAGAACGGCCACCGGCTTAAACGATTTATCCATAACCACCACGTCGGCGCGGCACCCGGGCCTTAAACACCCCATGTCGAGCGCGCCCAAGGACTCGGCGGGCGTGCGCGAGGCGACCGCCAAGGCCAGCTCGGGCCTTACGCCCTCGTTTATTAAGTTTCTCACTATCTGGTCCAAGGTGGCGGCCCCGCCGGCTATAGTGCCGTCGGGGAGGACCGCCTTGCCTCGCGACACGTAGACCTCTTGGTCTCCAAGCTTGTAGACGCCGTCGCCGAGGCCTGCGGCAGCGGTCGAGTCCGTCACGGCCACGGCCCTCCTCGGGCCGGCCAACGACAAGACGAGCCTAACGGCCTCGGGCGATAGGTGCACCATATCGGCTATGAACTCGACGTACACGTGTTGCGATTCCAGGAGCGCTAACGCCGCGCCCGGCTCTCTGTGGTGGAACCCCCTCATGGCGTTGAATATATGGGCGGCCCGCGAGGCGCCCAGGGCTATGGCCCGCTTGGCGGTAGCGTAATCGGCGTCTGTGTGGCCCACGCTTGGTATCGCCCCGGCCAAGGAAAGGCGTCGTATTAGGTCCGCGCCGCCCTCGACTTCCGGGGCCAACGTCATCACCTTCAAGGCCCCGGAGTTTAAGTAGGCCTCCACTTCGTCGAGATCGGGCCTTCTTATATGGGCGGGGTTCTGAGCTCCCCTCCTCGCCGGATTTATATAGGGCCCCTCCATGTGGAGGCCCAAGACCTTAGCGCCTCCGCCTGCGTAGTTCCTCACGGCGTCCAGGGCCCTCTCCAGGACAGCCCTCGGCGCCGAGACCGTCGTGGGCAAAAACGCCGTTACGCCGTGTTTCAAATAGGCGAAAGCTAACTCCCTCAGCCTATGCGGCGAGCTGGTGAAGTCCACGCCGCAACAGCCGTGGGTGTGCGTGTCGATAAGCCCGGGGGCCGCGACATAGTCTCTGAAATCCACGTCATAAGGGCCCGAGGTTATGTCGTCCACGCGGCCTCCCTCTATCGCCAACACCGCATCGTGGATCGCCTCGTACGGAGTATAAACCACGTCGAGCTTAATCCTCATGATGCGCCGCTGCGAGGGAGCTCCCGCTCACCGCGGCCGCTCCGGGCCTCTCGCGGGGCGAGGGCCGTCATGTAACCCCCCACTCCTATATATCTATTTTCAGCGTTATGATCTCGTAGTTGCGGTAGGAGAAGACCACGCCGCGCTCCTCCACTCGCATATCTCGCGGGACCTCGCCGAGCTCTAGTATATCCGTCGAGGAGACGCGTTTGGGGCGCTTCGGGAGTCTGAACACGCCGATACCCCTCTTGTTGTGCGCCTCGTATATCCTCACCACGATCCCGTCGCCGTCCTCGGCTCTCTTGATGGACTCCAACAACAGATTATCGCCCAACAATTCGCCGAAGGAGGAGGATCCGCCCTTGCCTTTGATCACCAAGGGCCTCATTATGGCCGAGTAGGCCTCCCGCGGCACTGAGGCCGCGCGCCAATCGCCTCTGTGCGGGTAGACCACTATTAAGGCCTCGTTATCCTCGGCGTCTGTGGAGGGGTCGGGGAATATGGGCGACATGGCCAACGAGATCCCGGCCCTTGAACCCCTAATAGAGACCCCGTGTTTTGAGTCCGAGAACACGGCGACGCCGTAGTCCCCTTCCGATATGTCGAACCAGTGGAGGAACGGGACCTCGAACTTGGCCCGATCCCAGCTGGTGTTGGCCGTCGTCGACCTCTCGACGTTGCCGAACGGGATCTCGAAAACCGCCTTGTCGGCATTTACGTCGAAGTCGAACCAGAGCTTCAACAACCTCTCCCTATCCCTAAGCGCCGTCCTCACGACTATCTCCACTCTCTTGATCCCGGCGTATAGCCTCACCTCCTCCTCGACTCTGGAGTTCAAGAACTCGAATATCAACCTCAACGACGCCCGGAGGGGCCCGCCCTCGGCCAACTCGATAGATCTCAGAGATGCCCGAACGCCGGATTTCTCGAAGAAGGGCTCTACGTCCCAAGCGTCCCAGACCGGGATGTTCTCGTGCGCGATGAGCACGTTGCTCTCGCCCCTCAACACCTCCCGCCCGGCCTCCTTGTCGTAGATGGACTTGAACGCGCCCGAGTTCTTGTCGACTACTACCCTCAAGGCCTTGTTCTCGAGGACGTAGCGGTCCCCCTCGTCGCGGGCTATCGCCTTGTCGTCCACGGAAACGTTGCCCACTTCGGCGAATCCTAACGGGGGCAACTCGACGGGGGCCACGCGGCCTTCGACCTCCACGTACTCCAGCCGCCCCCACGGAAGCAAGTTGAAAGCCAAGAGCCTATCGCCCTCGCCGGCCAAGGCCGCGGCTGCCCTCTCGGCTTGGGCCTTGGCCTCCCTTATCACGGCCTCGAGCTCGCCGTACACGGTCCTGTACACCGCGTTGATGGCGCTTCCGGGCAACACGTCATGGAATTGGCTCTTCAAGACGATCTTCCACAACCGCTTGAAGTCGAAGTCTAGGCCGGCTACGGCGCTCCAGAGCTCGGCCTCCCGTAGCCACCTCTCGGCCTCTGCGTGTAGTCTCTTCATCTTCCCGTGCGACGTGTAGACGCCTCTGTGAACCTCTACGTACAACTCCCCTCTCCAGCGGGCCTTGGGCTTAGGCTCGTAGGGGCCGACGATCTGCACTGAGGGGAGTAAGGGCATCTCGTCGATGGCCTCGGCCCGATAGAGCATCTCCTCGGTGGGCCCTCCCCCTCCATCGCCCCAGCCGAAGGAGTAGAGCACGGGGCCCTCGCCGTTCCAAGCCCTCGTTTGCTCGAGCACCGACTTGGCCGTGAAGTCGGCGTTGTAGCCGCCCGCGCCGAAGCCGAAGGCCACGGCCGGCACGGCCGTCCCGTCGAGGGCTTCCCACAAGAACTCGTTGTAGGGGAACTTGTTGGCGTCGTTCCAAGCCACTTTGTGCGTAGCGAAGATCTTGAACCCGGAGAGCTTCGCTATCTGGGGCAGTTGTGCCGAGAAGCCGAACGAGTCGGGGAGCCAGAGGATGTCCGCAGTGCGGCCGAACTTCTCTAAGAAATACCTTTGCGAGTACAACATCTGGCGCACGAGGGATTCGCCAGAGACGAGGTTCGTGTCGGGCTCCACGTAGCCGCCGGCCAGAATCCAAGCGCCCTCCTCGACGGCCGCCTTGATGCGCTCCAGCAACCCGGCCTCCTCGGCCCATTCGTAGTATAAGGCGCTGCTCTGTACGAAGCGGAACCTCCTTCTGGACATGAGGGTCAACACGGTCGAGAACGTCCTCTCCACCTTGCGCTTCGTCTCGTCGAAGTTCCAGAGCCATGCCGCGTCGATATGGGCGTGGCCGAAAGACGCCAGGACTCCGCTTTTCCCGTACCTCCTCCTCAACTCGGCGAGGCCCTCCCTGAGCGCCCTCAAGGCTTGTCCGAAATCCGGCGCCGCCTCCCTTAGCCCGACCGCCTCCGCGTCGAGGCCCTCCGGCACGTAGTCGAGGAGGTGGGAATACCTCTTGTCAAACATCAAAGCTATTTCTATTTGGGCTAACGAGACGCCCTTGAAGAGGCCTCTCAACGATTCGTCGAGCACCTCGAGCAAGTCATCCGCCGGCTTGCCCGGGCCCAACGCCTCGGCCAATTCCAGAGCGGTCTTGGCGTACGTCCACAACTTGAACCCGTCTTCGTCCCTCTCTGCGTATATCGGGATTCCGGTATCGGCGCCAACCCATTGCCCGAAGTCGGCCAACGGGCTCAGCCGCAGCTCCACCTTGTGCCTCCCTGGCGGCAACGGCACGTAGAAATGCGCGGAGTCGAGGCCGAAATAGGGCCTCCCGTCCAGCAAGACTAACGCCGACCCCTTCATGCCCTTGAAGAACAAACACGAGCTCTCCCGCGCCTCCACGTCCAAAGAGCCGTCGGGATTCCACCGAAGCCTTTTGATGTTCCTAAAAGACGCCGCCAAGACGAAGAACGCGCGCCTCCTCAAGACCTCGAGCCTCGCCTCCCAGCTCTGCGCCATGCCGTTATGTAGAGGGCCTTTTTAAAAAGAGGCGTGTATACGCTACCTCTTGAAGAGCTCCAACACAGCCGAGAAGTCCTGCTCGGAAAGGCCCATGGCCTCGGCGAATCTGTAGAGCTGAAGCGACAGAGCCGAGAGCGGGACGGCGGCCTTGAGCCTCTTGGCCTCTTGTTGCACCAGCTCTAGGTCCTTCCTCATGTGCTTCATGGCGAACTGCATCGAGTAGTCGCCCGAGGCCATCTTAGGCGCCTTCAACTCGCTCGTGGGCGATCTGGCCGAGCTGTACTTGGTCAAGAGCTCTGCCAAGAACTTGGTGTCCAGCCCTGCCCTAAGGCCGAAGTTGAACGCCTCGGCCATCGCGGCCACGTATGCTCCCAACAATAAGTTGTTGACCAGCTTGGCGTATAGGCCGTAGCCGTTGGGCCCCACGTAGACCACCGCGTTGGCGGTGTGCCTCAGGACCGACTCCACCACGTCGTACTTCTCTCTGGGCCCTCCCACGAGGACTGTTATCTGCCTCCTCTCGACCGCGACGGAAGTCCCTATTATGGGCGCGTCGAACATGACGCCTCCCGCCTCGGCCACCTCGGAGGCGAGGCGTTGGGACGTGGAGGGGGATATGGTCGACATATCGACCACTATTTTGCCGGCCACCGCCGACAACAAAGACGAGATCGCATGCGAGACGGCCTCGTCGTCGGACAACACGGTCAACACCACGTCGACGCCCTTGGCCAAATCCGCCGGGCTCTCGGCCGCCTCGACTCCGTATTTCCGCGAGAACTCCAACGCCTTCTCCCTAGTCCTGTTGTACACGAAGGCCAAGAGGCCGTCGGCGGCTAGGTTGGCCGCTATGCGCCAGCCCATCACCCCGAGCCCTATTAGGCCGACCTTCACGCCCATGGCGAGTCCTTTTATTTTCCATGCTATATTTTTATCGTGATAAGGGCGGTCTTCTTCGACTTCGACGGCACGTTGGTCGACGACTCGGAGGCCAAGAGGAGGGCCCATTTCGCCGTCGCCAAGTTCATGACGAATCGATACGGAGTAAGGCTCTACAAAGTGGCCGACTTAGTGGCGCAAGTGGACGAGGAGATGGACGAGAGACACGAGTACTCCCGGGAGGCCAGGTGGAGGGAGCTCTTCAAACGGCTTGGCTTGTTGTACGACGATGAGATAGGATCTACGCTGACCGATATATATTTTTCAGAATACTCCAGCGCGATGAGGCCCTACAAGGACGCCTTGGTCTTGCTCCACTTCCTCAAGGGCAGGGTGAAGCTGGGGCTAATAACCGATACCGACGGCGTGCCGGGCATGAAGAGGGATAGGCTGAGGAGGAGCGGGATACCGCTGGAGCTCTTCGACGTAATTGTCGTGGCGGGCGAGGACACGGGCTCCACCAAGCCCAGCGCGACGCCTTTCAGCTTCGCCATGGCCAAGGCCGGAGTGGGCCCCTGGCAAGCGGTCTACATCGGGGACAAGGCCTACGCCGACGTGCCCGGGGCCAGGGAGGCGGGGATGTACACGGTCTTGGTCTACAGGGGCAAGAGGAGCGAGCCCAGATCGCCGGAACAGAGGCCTGACCTAATGCTCGGCAATTTGGCCCAGCTCCAGTTCGCGTTGAGGTGGCCGGAGAGAAGGTATTAGAAGAACTCCCTCAAATCCCTCGACCTCCTTGCCGATCTCCACTCCTCCTCAGCCGTCTTGCACAAGACCCCGAGCTCTGCGCATCTGGCCTTGATCTCGGCGACTTTGGCCCTCCACCACGACTCGTCGCGCCTCGGCTTGATCCCGACCGCGAGGAGCATGGAGTCGGCGCCCGGCCGTCCTCGATATTTATCCACGATCACCTCGCTCTTGGCCCTCCTCGCGACCTCCAAGATCGGCGCGTAGTCCTCAACGCAGTCGTTGACCCCCGGTATTATGGGGCCTAGGAATATCCACGTCTTGACGCCCAGCTCGGACAACGCGGACAAGGCATAGGCCCTCGCCCTGGGCGGAGGGGCGTTGGGCTCCAATAACTTGGCCGTCTCTGCCTTGAACGTGGTAATAGTAAAGCCCACGTCCACCTTGTCCCTATGCGTGAAGAATAGGTCCATGTCCTTGAGGACGTACGTGGACTTCGTCTGCACCGATGCCTTGAAGCCCGAGGCGAGCAGTATCTCGAGGGACCTCCTCGTGAGTCTGTACTTGGCCTCAACGGGCTGATACGGATCCGTTATAGTGGACACGCCGACGATTCCCGGTTTGAACGTCTTGACCTCCCGCGATAGGACCTCCGGCAAGTTCACCTTGACGTAGACCACTTCGCCCCACGCATCCCCAGGCTCGCCCCTCGTGAAATCCCTCGCGTAGCAGTAGCGACAGCCGTGCCGACATCCCAGATAGGGGTTCAAGGCGTAGTCGTACTCGGGCAGGCCCGACTTGACGAGCCCTCTCGACGTCTTGATTTCAACTACCTTCACAACTCCACCTTGCATCTCTCCGCAGCGCCCTCGAGGCTCGAGGACTTGACGAGGCGCGCGTACATATCGCCGCCCTCCTCGGCGAACATCACGACGTTGTCGGAGAGGGCGAAGAGCCCTCGCTCCTCCATTACGGCGGCCACGAACGCTATGCCTGCCTCCTTTAGGAGAGACGAATTGCGGTAGTAGGCCTCGAGGGCCAAGTCGCGGCCCAACAAGGCGAACTCGACATCTAGCCAATCTGCAACCACGACGTCCGGCTGGACCTCCTCGACAGCCTTGTAGAGGTCGTAGACCAACCGCCAAAACGCCTCGGGCTTCGCGTCGATCCGCCTCGCCGCTACCTCGCCGCCCAGCCTTTCCACATAGGCCTGGAACTTTAGGGGATCTATCGCGCTTGCTAGGAAGAGCGCCTTGGCCCCGTTTTGGGACAAGTTGGCGGTCAGCTTGGCCAAGAACCTCAAGAAGAGGTTTGTGGCCGGCGCCACTAAGAGGGTGTTGGTCGGCTCTAGGCCTCCCAACAGCCGATCTAGGCAAGTGTCGGTGCGTAGGACTCTCGCGGCGCCCCGCCTAGGCGGTTTGAGCTCGTCGAGGAACACTATGCCGACGCTCTCCACGATCTCGAAGGGCTTCACGAAGCCCGCGGCCCTGCCCCGCATCTTCTCGAAATCGGCGTACCTCGCGGCTATCCCCCTCTCGGAGATCTTCCTGACCAAGTGTATCACATTATCTGTTATATAGCTCAGCGGAACCGCGCCCTCCTCCTCCGCTATGAGCACTACGTCCACGCCGGAAGATCTCAGAGCTTTGTACAACACGTTGGTGGCGTGCGACCTCAAGTCGAGCCCTTGTAGTTGGCTCATGGAGTCCACGACCAACATAGAGGGCCCCTCGTCGGCGGCCAAGGCCACTATGTAGTTGAAGACGTCTTGGGGGTTGGCCAACACGGCGTTCCATATATGCGCTTGTCCTAAGTCGTACCCGAGCGCCTTCGCGTTCTTAAGCAAGGTCTCCTCGTCCTCGTAGAAGGAGACCCAGAGGACCTTATCGCCGCGTCTCAACCTCTCCGAGGCCAAGTGCATCGCCAAGGTGGTCTTCCCCGTGCCAGGCTTGCCGTATATGAGAGTGACGCCGCGTATTTCCACGTACCCCATCGCGTCCAAGTTTTAAAGACTGGTCTTGAGCGCCTTCACCACGTGCGATTTGGAGTACCAAACGTCCAAGGGGAGCCTTAGATGGGACGCCATATAGGACAAAGCCTCGCCGAGCTCGTCGAACTTCTCGGGCTTGCCCTTGAAGAGCGCCCTCACGTTCTCCCTGACGTACCAAACTCCCACGGGCAAGTCGAAGCCCGGGTAGATCTCGCGCCACAACACCACGGCCGCTTGTCTGCCCATGGAGTCCAACGCCTCGGCCGCGGCCAGCCTGGCCGCGTAGTAGCAACCGCCGATTGGGGGATACGTCGACCTCCCGCGAGGGCCTTCCCAGTCCACCTCGACCTCGGGCGCGGGGCCGAACGGGTTCCAAGTCGTCGAGGGCCACCATGCCTCCCCCCACTCGTACATGAACCCCCTAGGCGCCAAGAGCCCCACGAAGGTGTTCCCCTTAGTCTTCCTCGCGTAGACCAAATAACGGTCCAACACCGGCATCCTCTTGACTCTCTCGAGTAGCCTATCTGATATCTGTTTATCGACCGCCGTTATGCTCCAACGCGTCGGGACGAGCCGCCTCTTGACGCCCAACGCGCCGACGCTCAAAAACCTCGATATCCTGTGCACGTCTATGCCCGACTTGTAGAGATCCCATATGGCCTCCCGGGCCGAATGATCGGCGTCGGAGTAAGCCCTCTCCACGGCCCTTTCAGGCGGGGGCAACGAGCCCAGGCGGAGGGACCTAAGCGGCGAGGCCGGGCCGAAGGGAGGGGAGTGCTCGTCGAGGGACGGCTCGGGCCTAAGG
Organism: Thermoproteus thermophilus; assembly: GCF_055392855.1. Lineage (NCBI taxonomy): Archaea > Thermoproteati > Thermoproteota > Thermoprotei > Thermoproteales > Thermoproteaceae > Thermoproteus > Thermoproteus thermophilus. The sequence continues at coordinate 414,857 of NZ_AP042466.1, read as the reverse complement.
GGCTTTTTGAGCTCCAGCTCCACCTCGGCGGGTCGAGGCGAGAGCGCCAGCGCTTGCACGTCCTCGAGAAGCCGGGGCGGATCCCTGGCCGAGTCCACGTCCACCTCGAAGGATCCCCTGGCCAAGATCAAGCGGTAGGACAAGAACTCCTCGAGGTCCATCTGGAGCCAAGTCTTGGGGTCCTCGAGCCTCGACGTGTCCCCCTCCAGAGGCGGGGCAGACGGGTAGACTCTGATCTTGGGCCACCCGATGCGCCCCACGAAGATGCTGGGGGGCGACGAGCCGAACACAGAGGTCCTCCCCGCTAACGCCTCGGCGTACTTCTTGACCTTGGTCTTGACCAATACGGGACAATAGGCGAGGCCGCAGAGCATCTTGGCGCCTCTGCAGCGGATGCAGAGCGCGGGATTTATCCTCACGACAAGGCGCGCGTCACCTATATAAATATGCGACCGTCCAAGCCGCCGGAAGCCCCCTTTCTGCGGTTAGACCGCCGGGCCGAGCTCCGGCAAGCGGGGCGGAGCCCTCTCAGCGCGGCGGAAACGGCTAGGGCCATATCCTTTTCCAATACCTCTTGGCGTCCTTCAACACGACAGATGTGGACGCCTCGGCCTCCTCGGGCGTATAGGGCATGCGTCGATAGACGCGGCGAGTCTAGGGAGGCCCCCACCTTGGCGAGTAGCTCCAGCCTCTTGAGCCGAGGCACTCCGCGGAAATCCGGCGAGATTATCACGAGGTCCACGTCGCTATCGACGAGCCAATCGCCCCTTGCCCACGAGCCGATCATAACCCCGAGGTCCCCGGTACGCGGCGTTGCTGGCCGAAAAATCTGGGCCCCACTACCACTCGCCTCTTGTATATTTTTGTTGACACGATCTTTTAGAGGAGATTAGAAAAGGATTTGGGTGGAGATAATTTTTACCACTATTCCCTTATCTATCATAGATTTCCTCTTGTCGCTGATGCCCAAGTCGTGGAGTTGTCTTATTGTTTCTTCCATATTACCCTCCTGTTTGCCGCGTCTATTTGGTAGGTGAATTCAAGGGGTGTGCTGAGCTCGGGGGCGTAGACTTTGACTGAGCCGTGTTTAAAGTATAATAAGTAGTCGATTATAGATCCTATTTTCCGTGCCGCATCCCTCCAAATGTGGTATGAATTGAAGATTTGTATTGTCACAGTTGGCCGCTGTAGTTGGAATTGGTAGACTCTGGCGGCTTCTACTAGGAGCTCTGCTCCCGCGGTTGTTGCCACAAGTTCGTACTGGTCTGCGATGTGTACGTCGTAGTTGCCGTTGTTTACTATCTGCGCCGCTTTGTAACACCATTCTAGGCTTTTGTGGTCCGAGACGGGGTGGTAGTACCAAGTTATGTCATCTCTTTGCCACCTCACGCCGAGGGCCTCGGCAAATTTTACAAAGGTGGGATACGGCTTGTGGTGGTGGTAGAGGACTTTGGCCCCTCCTCTTGCAAGTTCGACTGCAGTGAGCACTAGCATTTTGCTGGCTAAGCCGTCTATGGGCCCAACCACCGCCACGAGGGATCCTCTCAAAATGCCGCCTCCCAGCGCCTCGTCTATTTCACGGAAGCCGGTAGTTAGCCTCTCGTCTAGTAGCCTTCTGGCCTCTCTCTGGGGGGTAAACACTAGCGGCCCCACTTCTGTTATGATATAAGTGGGTGAGTGGTCTTCCACGGCCCTCCCCCTGGCTTTTGTAATTTTTACATAGCGGTGGGAAGCCCCGCCTTCTAGTATGCTGTGGTGTACTTCTATTATGTTATCTGCGACGTAATCTACCGGCGACACGTCGAGCCCCTCTTTTATTAATACTACGGGCACATCTCTTGAAACGCCCTTGTAAAACAAGGCGTGTGCCAGCTCTCTCTCGCCTTCTCTTGCCAGTGCGGACACGCCGTCTACTACTACCGCCTCTGGCTTAACCTCTAAAATCTTGTCTACTATAAACTGGGTTAGGGCCTCGACTTCTTTTACCGAGGCTAGGTCGTATATATAGCTAGGCGGCGTGACGCCCACAGTGCTGAGAAAACGCCGAAGTCTTTCCTCAGTCTCGTAGAAAGTAAACCAAGTGACGCGTCTGTACTGCGACACCGCCTTTGCCACTAGTATAGTCTTCCCCGCGCCGGGGAGGCCCCTTACTAAAGTCAAGCCATATGTGAAGAGCTCCCAGAAAGACATAACCACGGTTTATTTCTTAACTATATATAAATTGCGATGCGATTTTCTCGACTTGTCATACTGTGGTTGTAGGAGCGTGGGCAAAAATAGGCTCAGCACGCCGTTTTATCCATATGAGGAATGCCAAGGCCGCGGCGCCGAGCCAGCCGACGCCTTGTATTTTGCGGAGTGCGTAGAGCCGTACAATCAGCGCCAACAATCCGCTTATGAAGGGTATAAACGCGGCGTGGAAAAACCAATATATCAAGGCGCCGATTAGCGTTGCGAGGGCGGCCCCTGCGAAGCTCTCTCTCTGCCGTTTGCCAAGTAGGAGAAAGTGAGGGGAGGAGGGTGGTTATAGATCTCGACGCCGTGATTATATCCACCGACTTAGCCGCCGAGAGGCTATATCGCGATGCAGCCGCGGCGGGGATTAAGCTCGAGCGGCGGAGAGTAAAATCTGTGAGCGACGGCGTAGTGGAGGCGGAGGGGGCTTGAGAATAGAGGCAGAGGGGTGGTGGCCGCGGGGTGGTGGGCAAGGCAACTTGACATCCCCATAGCCCCTATGAAGGGGTACGGCTTTAGGGTAAGGCCGAGGAAGACGGTGGAGAAAACTGTGGCCGACTTCGTAGGCGGGGTCTTCATAATGCCTTATAGCAAGTGAATCAAGGTTACGTTGGTCCTAACCGCGCGTAGCAGGCTGGGGGATTCGAAGCCTAGACATGACAGTGGGGGTTATAGGCCGTGTGGCCCAGACGGTCTTCCAGTGGTAGAGAAGCTAGGCACGAGGCTAGCGGTGACCGCGGGCGGTTGTAGGCTGGGGTGGACGCTGGGCCCGGGCATTGCCAAAACTGCGGCAGACCTCCCACTGGGAAGGCCGGGGATTCCTCCGCCGACCTCAGCTGGGTTTAGGCTCTAAAGTTTTTAAGTTCCAATGAGGGGGCAAGACGACGCCCTCTTCCCGCACAATAGATGGCGCAATAAAGTGATGCACAATAGTTTTTAAAACGGACTTCGCCCCGGCCGTGAGGCTGTTGGACGCCCTCTACGCGAAGCTCGCCGGGAGGCCGCTAGCGCTTTGCGATGCCAACGACGTGGACGGCATAGCCTCAGCCGCCTTGTTTTTGAGGAGGTACCCGAAAGGCGTCGTGGTCTTGGCGTATCCGACGGACGTGCAGAGGAGGAGGTGGATCAGATGGCTCCGTTGGGACTTCGTGGCCGACCTCCCTTGTCCCGGCAAGGCCGAGCTCAGAGCCGATCACCACAAGACCAACAAGCCCTGCGCCGCCAAGGAGTTCTACGACCCAGAGGCCCCCGCGTCCGCCGTGTTGGCCCTCAAGGCCTTGGGCTTCTCCGGCGATCCCATAGCGGAGGAGATCGCCGAGGCGGCGAGGCAGACGGACACAGCCGACATAAAGGACGCCGCCGTGAGGGATTTGGACATCGCCGTGAGGTACGCCGCATATGGCGAAAAGTTGATGGTCGCAAAGGCGTTGGCCCGCGTCGGGCTCAAGGCGTTGCAAGAGCCGGCGATAGCGCAATTGGTGGAGCGCGGCAACAAGCTAGCCGCCTTGGTCGAGAAAATAGCGAGCGCCGTGCCGCCCGAGAGGGTCCTCGCGATTTACAGCCCCGTCAAGCTCCCGATATCCTATAGGTCCTTGGCCATCGCGCTCCAGAAAAAAGGCGCCGAGTACGTCAATATATTCGTGAAGCTGGACAGGAGGTCCTATAGGCTCTACTGCGGCGCAGATAGGAACAGCAAATACGACTGCACCGAGATAGCCGTCGCGTTGGGCGGCGGCGGCCACAAATACGCGGCCGGCGCCGTCGTCAAGGCCCCGCTCCTCGATCCGGAACAGCCGTTGAGGAAGTTCTTGGAGCTGACGGCCCCCGAGAAGCTCTACGTCTTGGGCCAATGCCCCAAAGTTAATATCACGTGTATAGAAGTGCGTTATGATGAGAAGGGGGTTCAGACGAGCGGTGAAGCGACTTCAGCGGAGCTGAAATCCCAGTTGTAGCCGTCTGGACCGAGGCCGCGATAGCCTCTCCGGCCTCGTCTAAGTCTCAAGACGTCGAGGAGGAGCTTGTACAGAGGGCGGAAATAGATGTCGAGAGCGCTTACGTTGGCCCTAAGCCGGCGACCGCCCCATGGGCTCTCGCCGCGTACGTACGCAAAGACGAGGGGGGTCCTCGACTCCGCGCTCGGGCCCTCGTCCTCCTGCGTAGCCCCGAGCAAGCTCTGGCGAAGTCGGCGCCAAATATTAATATTCCAGTTGATGCTGGGCCGTGCTTTCAGCCAAGCTCTTCGAGGTCAGCCGCTTCTATAGGAAGCAGTGCCCCTCGTGTAAGTCCTACTTTTGGACCAAGAGGGCCGACCAAGTCTACTGCGGCGACCAGCCTTGCGTCCCCTACGGCTTCATAGGCAACTCGCCCGTGAGGGTCTCCGTAGAGAGCATAAGGGATTTGAGGGAGAGGTTCTTGTCGTTCTTCGAGAAGCGCGGCCATGCCAGGATCAAGCGATATCCCGTGGTGGCCAGATGGCGCGACGACGTGTTCCTAGTGGGCGCCTCGATATACGACTTCCAGCCTTGGGTCACCAGCGGCGCGGTCCCGCCCCCCGCCAATCCGTTGACTATATCGCAGCCGTCCATAAGGCTCACCGACGTGGACAAAGTGGGCAGGAGCGGCCGCCACTTGACGGGCTTCGAGATGATGGCCCACCACGCCTTCAACTACCCCGATAAATACGTCTACTGGATAAGCGAGACCACGGAATACGCCTACGAGTTCTTCACGAAGGAGCTCGGCATATCTGAGGACGAGGTGACCTTCAAGGAGTCCATGTGGGAGGGCGGCGGCAACGCGGGCGAGTGCTTCGAGGTGTTGGTCAGAGGGCTCGAAGTGGCCACGCTCGTGTTCATGCACTACGAAGTCAAGGACGGGAAACACGTGGAGCTCCCCCTCAAGATCGTCGACACTGGGTACGGCCTCGAGCGGATCTACTGGATGGCCAAGGGCACTCCGACCATCTACGACGCGGTGTTCGGGCCGTTCTTGTCGGCGGCTAGGCAGAAGCTCGGGGTGTCCGAGCCCCCGGCGGACGTCCTGGGGAGGGCGTCCGTCTTCTTCGGCCAGATGGACCCCGAGGTCTTGGGCCTCGAGAGGGCCTACAATGAGGTCGCCAAGAAGATCGGCGTATCGCCGCAGGAATTCCGCGAGATCATGAAGCCCCAAGAGGCGTTGTACGTCTTGGCGGACCACAGCAGAACGGTCTCTTGGATGATCGCGGACGGGGTCATACCGTCGAACTCCGGGGCCGGCTATTTGGCCCGCCTCCTCATACGCAGAGCCCTCCGCGGGCTCTGGCTAGCCGGGATAGAGGCCTCGTTGGTGGATCTATTCGACCTACATCTAAAATATTTGAGAGACGACTACCCCGAGGTCTGGGAGAGCCGCGACGTGATACTGGAGTTAATAGACCTAGAGGAGAAGAAGTACAAAGAAGTGCTCAAGTCCGCGCCTTCTCTAGTCAAGAAGGCCTTAGAGAGGGCCGGGGACAAGACGCTCAAGGCCGAGGACTTAGTGGAGCTCTACGACAGCTTCGGCGTTCCGCCGGAGGTCGCCCGCGAGGCGGCCAAGAAGCTGGGCGCCGAGGCCGAGGTCCCGGACGATTTCTATTCCCGCCTGGCGGCTCGCCATCAAGCAAGGAAGTCGGGCGAGGAGGCCGCTAAGTTGCCCGTGGCGCTCGCCAAAGTGGCCGATCTGCCGAAGACGAGGGAGTTGTTCTACGAGGATCCCTATAGGAGATCCGCTAAATCCAAGGCGTTGAGGGTCATAGACGGGAAGTACGTGGTGTTGGACGCCACGGTGTTCTATCCAGAAGGCGGAGGCCAACCGGCCGATAAGGGCGTGTTGAAGCACAGCGGAGGGGAGGCCAAGGTGGTCGACGTGCAGAGGCTCGGCGGCGTTATAGTCCACGTGATAGAGGGGCCTCCGCCTAAGGAGGGCGAGGAGGTCTACGGCGAAATCGACTGGAACCGCCGTCTATCCTTGATGAGGATGCACACGGGCACCCACGTGTTGATACAGAGCATAAGGAGGGTCTTGGGCAAACACATATGGCAAGCGGGAGCCCAGAAGGACATACCCTTCAGCCGCCTCGACGTGACCCACTACAAGATGCCCACCGAGAAAGAGATAGCCGAGATAGAGAAGCTCGCCAACAAGATCGTCATGTCCAACTTGCCTGTGAGGGCCTTGATAATGCCCAGGAACGAGGCGGAGGCCAAGTTCGGCTTCATAATCTATCAAGGCGGAGTGGTGCCGGCCAAGGATATAAGGATACTCAGAATAGGGCCCGAGGACGACCCCTTCGACGTGCAGGCGTGCGGAGGCACTCATCTCCACAACACAGGCGAAATAGGCCTCATCAAGATAGTCCGCGTCGAGCGTATAGCGGACGGCGTAGTCCGCTTCGTCTTCACCACGGGCGAACACGCCGTGGATTACGTCCAGAAGATGGAGGCGGACCTATCGGCCGTGGCCAAGGCCCTGGGCGCCGGCAAGGAGGACGCGCCGGCCCAGCTGGCCAAGTACATGGAGAAATTCGACGACCTGGAGAGGCGTTATAAGAAGCTCGCCTCGTCCTACGCCGAGTTGTTGGCCGGGGCGCTCCGCGTCGAGCCCCTCCCCAAGGCGGATTTGGCATACTTGGAGCTCGACGACGAGGAGTTGGCCAAGGCGGTGGCGACGGCGGCGACGGGCAAGAACCCGCGTTTGTTGTTGGTGGTGAGGTCGGGCAAGAGGCTGGAGCTCTACAGCGGGCGTCAAATAGACGTCGGCCCCATAGCTACCGAGTTGAGGAAACGTGGGTTCAAGGGAGGCGGCTCCAAGACCTACGCCGGCGGTTTCTACGAGGGAGACGTGGAGGAGATCCTTAAAACGATCCACAGCCTATTGGGCTGATGTTCAACCCGCGCGAGCTAGAGCGTTATTTGAAGAGGATGGGTATAAAGATGGAAGAGGTGGACGCCGCGTACGTGGAGATAGGGCTTAAGAACGGCGATGTGCTCAGAATCGAGTCGCCCTCGGTGGCCTTGCTCAAGCTCCCCAACAAGGTCCTAGTATACCAGATACAGGCACAAGAGGGCTCGGTGAAGGTCCAGAAGAGGCAAGAGGCGGCCGCCGGCGGCTACGCGCCCACCGACGAGGACATCAGCTTAGTCGTGGAGCAGACAGGGGCCACCAGAGAGGAGGCGGAGCAAGCGTTGAGGGAGGCCAAGGGCGATTTGGTCCAAGCGGTCATGTCCTTGATGCAGAAGAAAAAATCGGCCGATAAGAGTTAAATAGAGGGACTTCCTACCGCTTATGCCGGTGCGCCCTGCTAGATGTTACAGGAGGATAAAAGGCCCGCCCTACACGAGGCTGGAGTACATACACGGCGCTCCCTACGTCCAGATACCCAAGTTCGACATGGGCAACACCTCCCCGTCGGCTAGGGAGGGGTTCACGATGATGGCTATCCTTATATCCCAGAGCAGAGGCCAAATAAGGGCACAAGCCCTCGAGGCAGCGCGCCAAATGGCCTACAAGTATTTGTCCGTCAAGGTCGGCGATGCCAACTACTACTTCAGAGTGGAGGTCTACCCCCATCACGTCCTCAGAGAGAACAAGATGTTGGCCATGGCAGGCGCCGACCGTCTACAAGAGGGCATGAGGCTGAACTTCGGCTCTCCGGCCGGCAGAGCGGCGCGTGTCGAGAGGGGACAAGTGCTCATGTACTTGGAGTTCAAACCGGAGCACTTGCCTCACATAAAGGAGGCCTTGAGGAGGGCGGCCTCGAAATTGCCGATTCCCACAAGAATAGTCGTTGCGCCTAAAAATGGGGATAAAAAGGCTGCATCGTGATAGGGTAGAGGCTGCATTGGAGGTACTCGAAAAGGCGTTGAGGGGGGACATAACCACACGCCTAGGCCTAGTGGAGGCGTTGAAGGAGTCCTACAAGAGGAGGGGAGTTGAGCCATTGAGGGGGTTCTCAACCGAGTCCATATACGACAAGGAGCTGGCGACGGTCCACGTGGTCGGCATATACGGCGCAGGGGCCATCGCGCCTGGCGAGCTCGATAACTTGTTCTACGTGGAGAACGCGGCGCATAGCGCACTGGAGATCGTGAAGGGCATCACCGAGGTCTTGACCGATGAGGTCAAGGAGAAGATAAAGGGCATAATCGTGGAGATAAAGGGCAAGGACCTCGAGGACAAGGTGTTCCGCTTCTTGAGGTATGCATTCACCGGGACGGTCCTCGGCGTCTTCGCGGAGCCCTTGTTCGTCAAGACCATCAGGACGGCCGAGGCGATCTACCCCGACATGGAGGAGAAGTTTGTGAGGTACATGGCGTTCTACACTGCCTACAAAATCGCCGAGCTCATAGCCGAGGACTCCATAAGGAGCCCGAACGACTTGAAGATATACAAGTACACCTATTGCCTACAGCTGGGCTTCCAGAAGTGTAAGCCGTCCGATAAGCTGATCAAGGAAGTGGCCGTGAACGTCTACAAGGTGGATAAATCCAAGGTCAACAGGCTCCTCACGGGGAAGGGGGTGATCCCCAAGGTCTCCTAGGGCATTTTTCGACGAAGTTGGCTATGACCTTAGCTATCTTGTCCCTCTCCTCGTCGTTTTTAGGCGTATGGCCCATCCCGGCTATTTCGACCACGTCCACGGGGAACCCGAACTTCTCGGCGAGGCCGACCAGTATATCCACGTGCGCTCTGGGGACCACGTCGTCTCTCTCCCCTCTGAGGTAAAGGACCGGCGGCATGCCCCGCCCTATGTAGCGGGACGGGGAGGTCTCGTCCAGCAGAGGCCCGAGGGCGGCGAGCTCGTTGGCGAGCCTTTTGGAGAACTTGTCGCCCTTGTTCTCGAGCCACTGAAGCTGTAGCCTTCTGTCCACGGGCCCCGCTATCGATATCACGCAGCCCACCATGCCCGGGTTCCTGGCCGCGAGCAGCAACGCGGCGGTGCCGCCCATGGAGTGGCCCGCCGCCACGTCGACGGGCAATGCCGAGAGGCCGACCTCATAGGCGTCTGAGACGTCCCGTATCGAGGGCGCCACCACCTCGTAGCCCAGATCCTTCAAGGGCTTGATCAACCAGTCCACCCTATCGGGGGAGCTCCCCCTCCCGTGATAGACTATCGCCTTCATGTCCGAACACACGCATTATAAATAAAAATCGTGGATGCACCACGATCAGAACAGCCCCTCGCCGGATCCTTGGCGGCGCGCCCAGCTCGCCGACCGCCGCGATGAAGTCGGCGTACAGCTCCTTCCGTACTGGCCTCCACGCTTATCCCTCAGCTAGATTGAGGCTAAGGCCTCTCAGAGCCGCTGAAATAGGCGTTTGGCGCATCTCCATATCGTGGAATACAATTAGTCCCCTTCCTGAACCTTATCGCTGAGTAGCTCCATATCCTCGCGTCGGCGAGCCCCTCCACGCGCCTGCTTCTTGAAGCCGTGGCCTATTCCACGCACATATCCGGAGCCCGCGCAATGGGTCCTCGGGCGGCCGGGGCAAGACCCACGTCGGCTGAGGCACGGCCGCAGACATGTTTTTAAACAGACGGCGTCTCATCGCCATGAAACTGGAGTTCAAGATAAGCGCTTTGCCGAGGGACAAGAGGAACAGCTTGCTCTTGGCGTGTCCCGAGCCCTCCCTAGCTGGCGTCGTGGCCGTGGAGTACGTCATAGATACGCTCAAGATGGAGGAGATAGGCGCAATAAGGATACCCGAGCTGCCGCCCGTCGTGGCCGTGGTCAACGGCGCGGCGAAGCTGCCGCATAGAATATTCTACAGCAAGGACTTTGGCCTCCTCGCCATAAGGCAGCACATGCCCGTGCCCCCGCAGATATACGCCGAGTTCGTGGGCAAGGTCCTCGACTGGGCCGAGGAGAACAAGGTGAGGGACGTGATCTGCCTCTCGGCCACCGCCGCCATCGGCGAGGGGGATGCCGTGTATTTCGTCACGGAGGAGCACTTAGTCGATAAATTCAAGTCCTACGGCCTAATCCCCTTGAAGGAGGCCACGGTCGCGGGCCTCGAGGGCGCCTTCCTAGACGCCGTGTTGGGGCGGTCCATCGACGGCGTGTTGATCCTCGCCGAGTCCAAGCTCTTGACGGCAGTCAAGAGGCTAATAGAGGGGGGCAAGGTGGCGAGCCACAGAGACGTCGTCATGATAATAAACGACTTGGTGGGCCGCGTTGGCCCCGACGTCACCGCCGCGTTGAAGTTGATAGAGGCCGTGGGGAAGATAACGGGGATCCAGCTGGACACCTCCAAGTTGCAAGAGCACGCGCAGAAGTATGCCTTCTTGGTAGAGAAAAACATCGAGGCGTTGATGCACCCGGCGCAACAACGCAGGGAGATCCCCTTGATGATCTAAAAATCTAGATGATAAATATCATTTTTACGAAAAGCGTAATTGAAGAGTATAAATACTTATAAACCCTATCTACGCGACAGTAACATGAAACAATCAGCAATAATCGGAATAGTCATAGCGGTCTTGGTAATAGCCTTGGTCGTGGGGATTCTGGCAACTCAGAAACAGTCGACTCCTCCCAGCTCCACGACCTCGGCGACGACCAGCGCTACCTCCACCACAGCCCCACCAACGACTAGCTCCACGACCTCGGCGACGACCAGCGCTACCTCCACCACAGCCCCACCAACGACTAGCTCCACGACCTCGGCGACGACCAGCGTTGCCGGCGCCCAATGTCCCGACGTCATAGTCATAGGGACGCCGGCCGCTATAAGCGGCAAGTACGCAACCGAGGGCCAGTATATACTGTGGGGTGCCTTAGCCGCCGTGAATTGGATAAACGACCACGGCGGAATAAACTGCGGCGGCAAGATGGTGAAGGTCAATCTGATCTACCAAGATTCTCAATCCAACGCGCAGCTGGCCTCCAGCATCGCCGAGAGTTTGATCACGCAACAACACGTAAACTTCTTGCTCAGCCCCTACGGCTCCGACTTGGCCCTGGCGGTGTCGCCCGTGGCCGAGAAATACGGCGTTTTGATGGCGGTAGTCGGCGCGTCCTCCGACCGCATATTCCAACAAGGGTTCAAGTACGTCATCGGGGTGGCCTCGCCCGCCAGCCACTACTTCTGGTCCGTCCTCGACATGGTCAAGGCCGTAGACCCTAACGCCAAGACCGTCGCCATACTCTACAGCGATGATGAGTTCGATAGATACGTGGCCTCGGGCGCTAAGGCGTACGCCCAGCAGTTGGGATTCCAAGTTGTGGTCTACGACTCGTATCCGCCCACCACGCAAGACGTAACCACACAAGTCCTCGACGTCAAGAACGCTAAGCCCGATATAATACTCGTGGCCGCCCACTACGCGGACGGCCAGTTGGTGACGCAGACGTTGTATCAACAGAACGTCAACGCCAAGCTGATCGCCTTGACGGTGGCCCCCCTCGTGCCCGATTACTACAACGCCCTCCGCGTCGGCAACGGCTCCTTGGCCGAGTGTATAGTCGGCCCATCGCATTGGGAGCCCGGCGTCAACTACACCCCCGATTTGGCTAAACAAAAGGGGATCGATTGGTTCGGGCCGACCCGCGACGAGTTCGTATCGTATTTCAGACAAGTGGCCAAACAGATGTCTGGCAAGGAGGTGGACCCCGGCTATGAGGCCGGCTGGGCCGCCGAGGGCGTGCTAGTGTTGTTATACGGAGTCCAGAAAGCCGGCAGCGTTGATCCTAACTTGGTAAGACAAGCGCTCGCCAACTCCGACTTCATGACGTTCTTCGGCGAGTTCAAGATGAACGCGACCAACGGCCTCAACATAGCGCACTCCATGGTGGTGACCCAGTGGCAGGCCGGCCAGAGGGTGGTCGTATGGCCCTCTGTGGCCGCGCAGAGCAAGTTGTTCTATCCGTCTCTGACTTGGAGCCAAAGAGCCTCGGGCCAGCTCTGTAAACCGTAATGATAGACCCAGTCCCCTATTTTTTAAACGGCCTCATAGTCGGTTCGATTTACGGCCTAATCGCCATAGGGCTGAGCTTCATATTCGGCATACTCAAGGTGATAAACGTAGCTCACGGCTCCTTCGTTATGTTGGGCGCATACGTGGCCTATTTCTTCTTCTTGTTCTGGGCCTATCCTCCGCTGATCTCCGTATTCGCCGGCCTAGCCATCGGCGCGTTGGCGGGCCTCGCGCTGTACTACGCGGTGATAAGGCCATTGCGCAAGGCCGGTGATATGCACGTGTTGGTGGCCCTCTTCGCCTTGGGATCCCTCATGGCCGAGCTGGCCCGTATAGCGTGGGGGCCCAACGTGGTGGGGTTCACGTGGAACATAGGCTCTATATCTTTGTCGGGCTATGTAATTCAACTATCTCGACTCCTCGGCGCCGTCGCCGCCTTGATCATAGCGTTGGCCTTACAAATCTTGCTCTACAAGACTAGCTTCGGCAGGGCGATAAGGGCGGTGGTACAAGACCCGATAGGAGCCCAGATAGTCGGCATTAACGTCGAGCGCGTCTTCGCCTCAAGTACGGCGATAGGGATAGCGTTAACCACCGCCGGCGGCGTGTTGCTCACCCTCTTCATCCCAGTGGGCATAAACCCGTACATGGGCGATCCCTACACGTTGATGGCCTTCGTCATATCGGTGATGGGCGGACTGGAGTCCACAATGGGCGCCTACGTGGCCGGCTTGATATTCGGCGAGATACTCTCGCTGGGATACCCGCTGTTCACATCGTTGGGCTTCGCCGCGCCTTACCAGATGGCGTTGTTCGTGGGTTTCGTCATACTGGTGTTGTTCTTGCTCTTCAGGCCGACCGGGCTCTTTAAGACATGAAGCCCCACGTGCCTCTCGCCATATACATATCGCTCATCGCCCTTAGCATAATTAGGCCCGACATGTCGCAGACGATCGCCGCCATAGCCTTCTACATGGCCCTGGGCCAGGCGGTGAACATCTTCGTAGGACTCACCGGATACGTGAACTTCGGATACGCCGCGTTCATAGCAATGGGAGCCTACGGCCTCGGCATCGCTATAGCGTATTTGCCGCAACTCGGCATATGGACTCTGCCGGTGGGGTTGTTGTTCGGAATAGCGTTAGCCGGAGGCCTCGCCCTAGCCATAGGCGCAGTGGCGCTCAGGTTGAGGAGCGCCTATTTCGCTATCGCCACTATCGGCATAAACGAGGCCCTAAAGGACTTGATAATAGGGGCCGGCATATGGGGCGGGAGCTCCGGCTTGGTGTTGGGCTATAACATGTTTCAGGAATACGGACGCGAGTTGGCCTTGTCCCTCTCCACAGAGGGCTCTACGATATTGATACTTACGACGGGGTTCATGGCCGTGGTGGCCACTTATTTGCTCCAAAGCGGCGAGATCGGGTACGCGCTCGCGGCGATAAGACAAGATGAAGACGCGGCCAAGGTCATGGGCGTCAACCCCACGAAGTATAAGCTGATAGCCTTCACCTTGAGCTCGGTCTTCTCGGCTCTGCTGGGATCTGCAGCGTTTCCCCTAGCGGCGACGCAAATCTTCCCCGACACTGCGTTCAAGGTGGACTACATACTCGACGGCTTGGCCGTCATGTTCCTCGGCGGTGCGGGCACGGTCACGGGCGCCGTCGTTGGAGGTCTCTTGTACGTCCCCTTGAGGCTCCTCCTAGGCCAGATCTTGCCGGCGTATCAATCATTAGTTACTCCGTTGCTCGTGTTGGCCGTGATCCTCGTGGCGCCTAGGGGCATAATAGGCGAGCTGAGGGCCCGTGTACCCCCAAAAGTGAGGGAGTGGATTCCATGAGGCTCCTCGAAGTGCTCGACGTCGTTAAACGTTTCGGAGGGCTGACGGCTCTCCAGGGCGTCAGCTTAAAGATAGATAAGGGCGAATTCGTGGCCGTGGTGGGGCCCAACGGATCCGGCAAGACGACCCTCCTCAACGTGATCAACGGAGTATATAAACCGGACTCCGGCAAAGTCCTCTTCGAGGGACGCGACATAACGAAGTTGCCGGCCTACGCCAGGGCTAAGATGGGCATCTCCAGAGCCTTCCAAGTCCCCAAGCCGTTCCCCGAGTTGACAGTGCTCGACAACGTGGTCGTCGGGGCCGTGTTCAACGGCGGGCTCGACCTACACAAGGCCAGAGAGGCGGCGAAGGAGGCCGTGGAGTACGTCGGCCTTGGCAAAAAGGCCGAGGAGCTGGCCGGGAGGTTGACCTTCAATGAGCTGAGGCTTTTAGAACTTGCGAGGGCTCTGGCGGGGAGGCCCAAGTTGTTACTGCTCGACGAGGTCATGGCTGGGCTTAACCCCGGCGAGATAGACAACATGACGAGGTTGATCAAGAGAATAGTCGAGGAGAAGGGCATCTCGGCGCTTTCGCTCGTGGAGCACAGAATGAAGGCGGTGGTCCAGCTCGCGGACAGAGTCGTGGTGATGCATCAAGGCAAGGTGATCGCCGAGGGGCCGCCCGACGTGGCCCTCAACAATCCCGTAGTAGTGGAGATATACTTGGGGAAGCCATGGCGTTGAACGTAAAGGAGCTAGATGCGGGCTACGGCAAGGTGCAAGTGTTGTTCAAGATCTCTTTAGAGGTCCAGAAAGGCACCATAACGACGTTGATAGGCCCCAACGGCGCGGGGAAGACCACCACCCTCTTCTCCATCATGGGCATAGTCAAGCCGTGGGGCGGAGGCGTATACCTCAACGGCGTGGACGTTACGAGGACGCCGCCCCACAAAAAAGTGGAATTGGGCATAGTCTTGGTCCCGGAGGGCAGACGCCTCTTCCCTAACATGACCGTCGAGGAGAACCTATTGATGGGAGCCTATGTAAAGAGGGCGCACCGCCATATCGACGACTCGTTGGAGTACGTCTACTCGTTGTTCCCTAGGCTCAAGGAGCGCAGGAGACAGAAGGCGGGGACTCTAAGCGGAGGCGAACAACAGATGTTGGCGATCGGCAGAGCCCTCATGTCCAGGCCCGAGGTCCTCTTGGTGGACGAGCCCTCGGCGGGCCTTGCGCCGAAGGTGGTGGCCGAGATGCTCGAGGCATTTAAGAGGATCAAGGAGACGTCGACTATACTGTTGGTAGAGCAGAACGTCTCGGCAGCGCTTGCGGTGGCCGACTACGGCTACGTCTTGGAAAACGGCAGAGTGGTCCTCTCGGGCCCTTCGGGCGATCTAATGGAGAACTCCCACGTCAAGAAGGCGTATCTGGGCGTTTAGGGCCTCAATCCACTTGGACCCCGAGGACCTTCTGGAAGAACTCGATGGCCTCCTCCTTGGTCACTAGTTGGCCCCTCCCGACCTTGCTCCTCCTCCGCCTCCTCAGCTGCACTCTAAGGCCCGGCTTGGCTAGGCGCACGCAGACGTCCATGCCCCACACGCCGACCGCTGGGTCGTATTTGACGCCGGGGAGCATTATGTGTTCCTTTATCCCGAAACACACGTTCCCCCTATCGTCGAAGTTGGACGCCTTAACTCTGTTGTTCAATGCGACGAGCGCTCTGGCCAAGAACTGGATCGCCTTATCCCTTCTGAGCGTGACCGCCACGGCTATGGGCTCGCCCCTTCTGACGTTCCACTCCTTTATGCTTTTCTTGGCCTTCCTCACTGAGGGCTTCTGCCCAGTCAATTCCTCGAGGAGGGCCCTCGCCTTCTCGAGCCTCTCCCCGCCTTCCCCCACTCCGATGTTCACGACCACTTTTTCTATGTATATCCTCCGCATCGGGCTGTCCTTCACGAGGACGAGCTCCTTCCAGCTCCTCTGGGCAAGAGGCGCCGACACGGCTCACGGAGCGGCGTTGTTTTTAAACGTTTCCCCGCGCAGGCTTTTAAAAACGGGATAGAAGTACGACTTAAAAAATGGGGTCGATCTCCGCACATGCTGAAGGCGGCCTTGTTCTCGGCCGGCAAGGACAGCGTCTACGCGGCGTTGCTGGAATGGCCCGTGGACCTCTTCGTGGTTTTCGTGTACCAGTTCCCGCGCCCTTCGCCGCATCTGCTCAACCTACACAAGGCGATAGAGCTCGCCAACGCGTTGGGGGTGCCCGTGGCGGTGCTCAAAGTGGACAAGGGGAAGGAGCTCCGCCAACATTGGTGGCCGGCGATCAAGCCGTCGAGGAGCACTTGAAGTACATGGAGAGGCTAGCCGACGAGGCCGGCGCGAAGTTGAGGGAGCCTCTATGGGGGCTGGACCCAGCTGAGGCCTTGGCCAAGGAGGCCGAGGAGCTGGACTTCGTGGTTGATAGGGGCTAAGTACGTCGATCTGGTGTGCGACTACGTGGACGAACAAAGGGCTGGGCGGTTCTTGGAGAGGGCCAAATCCTTCGGAGTCGACCCCATCGGCGAAAAGGGGGAGTACCACACCTTGGTGGTGAAGGCCAAGAGGCTAGGCGCGTCTATACCTTTTAGGTGCCTCGACGTCAAGAAATACGTCGACTACTACATCGCCTCGTTGGCATGAGCCTCCCCCAATTGTTGATACGCGCGGCGTCCCGCGCCGGATGCGACGGCGTTTTGTTGTCGGGAGGGCTGGACTCCGCCACAGTCGCCTGGGCGCTGGTCGAGGGGGGCTTTAGGCCCAAGGCCTTCAATGCGCAGTACGCCCCCGCCCCGGGGACCGACTTGCCTTACGCGCTGGAGGCCGCGAGGGCCTTGAGGTTGAGGCTCACGGTGATCTGGGCCGACGACGAGGAGGCGGTGAAAGCCGCCGAGGAGGTGGTGGGGATATTGAAAGTCTTCAACCCCATGGAGGCGGTGAACTGCGCGGCGGCCTATATATCCATGAGGGCCGCGGCCGAGCTGGGCGTCAGGAGGATATGTACCGGCGACGGCGGCGACGAGCTCTTCGCGGGCTATAGCTATATGCACAAGCTCCCCCCGAGGGAGCTCGACGAGTACATACGTCGGTTGACGAAGAACTGGTATTTCTGCTCCTTCGACATAGGCCGCGCCTTGGGCGTCGAAGTCGCGGCGCCCTACCTCGACCCTGAAGTGGTCCAATACGCCCTCTCCGTGCCCGCCGAGGAGAAGGTGAAGGACGGCGTCGGCAAATACATCGTCAGGGAGGAGTTCAAGGGCCTAATCCCCGACTCGATATTGTGGAGGAGGAAGGACCCCCTAGAGGTCGGCAGCGGCTTCGCCGCGTTGTACGAAGTCTTGGCGAAGAGGGCCGAGGGGTATAAAGCCGATATACCGATCGCGGGGGCCGCGAAGTATCTGTACAAGGCGTTCAAGGAGAGGGGATTGAGGTACGAGAAAGACTCCGAGGCGCCTTGCCCCGTCTGCGGGCATAGGCTCAAGGACGGCTATTGCCCCATGTGCGGCTACTACGGCCGGACCGAGTAGATGCGCACGCCGTTCACTATCTTCGCCTCCACTAGCCCGGCCCTCCTCAAGGTGCTCAAGGCGTGTTCCACGGTCCTCATGGGCAAGCCCGTCAACTCGGCGATGGAGCGCGACGTCAAGGGCCCCTTCTCCTCCAAGACCTTGAACACGTACCGCATGGAGGGCGACATCTTCACGTTGCTCTCGGCGACGGTCCTCGCGGCCATCGGCTTCAACAACCTGGCCGTGGAGCCTGCCCAGATCCTCGCGACGCCCTCGGCCAACGGGATCCTGACGCGGCCATCGGCTATGAGCTCCGGCAAATACCTAGATCTCACGCCCGATATCTCCACTATTCTGCCCAGCTTGACGATATAGGGAGGCCTCCGCGCGGTGGAGTTGACCGGCACTATCTCGAGGACCTCGGCCTCCGGGTCTATGACGGAGCCGCCGGCCGATCTAGCGTAGGCCGAGGACCCCAACGGCGTGGACACCAACACGCCGTCGGCCACATCGCTGAAGAGCACTCTGCCGTCGACGCCCACGTTATACGACATCAAGGCGGCCGACCTCCTGGGAAAGACCGCCACCTCGTTCACGGCCCTCGCCAAGGAGCCCCCAGACTCGGCGTGAAGTCTAGGTATTTTGAGGACCGCGCATTCCGACTTGGCCGCAACGAGGCTGTATAAGTCCTCCGACGCGAAGGCCAGCTCCGCGTCGACTCCTCTAGGCGATATGCCCACCACCACCTCGTCCCTCGTCCTCAAGGCCTCCAATATGTCCCTATCGGCGCCGTACACCAACACGAAATCGGCGTCGTCCTTGACCGGTATGCCGAGCTTCTGAGCGGCCTTGGCCGCCTCGGGCGAGTAGGGCTTGACGGCTTCTATACACATAGAAGCGAGCTCGACCGACGTTTTAGGCATTACCGCCGTGTATTTTAACCAACAGCTTAAAGATATCGGGGATGGCTTATTTTTAATACGCCCATTGTTTTACGTGGAGCCCATATCGCCCTTCGACTGGCGTTACGGCACAGAGGAGGTGAGGCGCCTTTTCTCGAGGCAGTCGGTCATGGACGCTTACCTGGAAGTAGAACGGGCTCTGGCTTGCGCCTTGGAGGAGCTAGGCGTGGCCGAGAAGGGGTGTTGCGAGTCGTTGGGACGAGCCGAGGTGAAAGCAGATGAGGTGTATCAGTTGGAGAGGGAGATCGGACACGACGTGCTTGCGCTTGTGCAGTTGTTGGAGGAGAGGAGCGGGTGTCGTTTCGTCCACTACGGCGCTACGTCGAATGACGTGATCGACACGGCGTGGGCCCTCCTCATAAGGCGGGCCTTGTCGATACTGAAGGAGAGGGCGAGGGCGGTGGGCGAGGAGCTGGCCCAGCTGGCGAGGAGGTACAAGGCGTTGGAGATGGTGGGGAGGACCCACGGGCAGTGGGCCGAGCCCATAACGTTGGGCTTCAAATTCGCCAACTACTACTATGAACTCTACATAGCTTGTAGACAGCTCTCCTTGGCCGAGGACTTGATCAAGGCGAAGATAGGCGGCGCCGTCGGGACCATGGCGTCTTGGGGCGGGCTGGGGCCCGAGGTCAGGAGGCGCGTTGCCGAGAGGCTGGGGCTGCCGTATCATCCCATCTCCACGCAGGTGGCGCCCCGGGAGACGTTCGCGGTCCTCGCCTCGGCGCTCGCGTTGACGGCCGCCGTCTTCGAGCGGTTGGCCGTCGAGATAAGAGAGCTATCGAGGCCCGAGATAGGGGAAGTCGTGGAGAGAGGCGGCGGCTCGTCGGCGATGCCCCACAAGGCCAACCCCACAGCGTCGGAGCGGATAGTGAGCCTCGCGAGGTACGTGCGGGCGTTAGCCCACGTGGCCTACGAGAACATAGCGCTTTGGCACGAGCGCGACCTCACCAACTCGGCCAACGAGAGGGCGTGGATCCCCGAGGCTATCCTCGCCGTGGACGAGATATTAAATAGCGCCTTGAAGGTGTTGAAAAGCGTCCACGTAGACGAGGAGAAGATCCAGGAGAACTTACAGAGGGCGCTCCCCCTCGTGCTCTCGGAGTTCCACATGCTCAAGATGATAAGGGAGGGGGCGAGCCGCGCCGAGGCCTACAGAAGGGCGCGCGACGCTAGGACTGTCCTATACGACTACAAGCGGTGGCCTGTGGAGAAGCTCATAGAGGAGGCCTTGTCGTTGAGGCTGTGCGGTTAGCCCCGTCTCTTTATACTCCCTTCTCGCGCCTCAGATCGACCATGTGTTGGGGCTCCGGGCCTGTGCCTATGAGAGTTATCGGCGTCCTCAACTGCGATTCCAGCTCCTCGATCCATCTCCTCGCCTCCAGCGGGAGGTCTTGCCAACGCGTCTTCCCGGCGGCCTCCTTGAAGAGGGCGTCCACCTTCGTCACAGCGATCTGCGTCGGCGTGTTGAGGAGCACGGCGCGTTTGGCGAGCTCTAAGTTGAAGGGCGCGGCCCTCCTGGGCCTCCCCGTCACGGCGCCCCGTTCCGCCCAGCCCCTCCTCTCCGCCTCCTCCGGCGGGAGCTCCCCCGGAAGCGGTCCGTTGCCCACCCTGGTCACATAGGCCTTGAACACCAACACCACGTGATCGACGGCCTTGGGCCCAACGCCAGCCTCGCTGAGCACCCCGCTGGCGGTGACGTCCCTGCTCGTGACGTAGGGGTAAGTGCCGTGGTACAGGGAGAGGAAAGTCCCTTGAGTCCCCTCGATCACGACCCCCTCGTCCTTGAGCTCGCGTATCATGGTCGGGACGTCGGCCAGATAGGGCTTCAGGACGTCGAAGTCCTTCGCCAGCCTCAACCTCCTCAACACTCTGTCCACCATGGCGGCGCCGACTCCTTGCCCCGTGGAGCCCACCGTCTTCATGAGGAACTCATCTCTCCTCTCGGCCTCCACGTGGACGTCCTCTATCACGCCCGTGTTGAAGTCCACGTAGCTGCGCCCCTTGCCGAGCCTCTCCGCCTCCGAGAGGAAGACGTCTATCCTTATTAACGCGCCGGGGGCCACCGCCAACTTCGCCCCCTCGTGGACAAAACACGAGGGCAAGGAGCGCAGCACGACGACGTCGCCCCGCCACGCCACCGTGTGGCCAGCGTTGGGGGCGCCCGTCCTGACGCACAACGCGGGCTTGTCCGCGGTTGCTAGATACGCTACGACTTTGCCCTTGCCGGTATCGCCGAAGAAGCCGTCCACCACTACGTAGAGCATGAATCCTCCGGGACCGCTATTAAAGCTTTTCAACAGAAAACCAGTAGTCCACGTGTCCGTCTGCGAGCTGTTCAAGGCGTTGGACCTAGCCGCCAGGAGGGGCGACGTCGCGGTGTTGGTCAAGGTCTTCGACGGGCAGAAGTCCTACGTGGACGTGGTGGTCGACGGGAGGCCCATGTTGGACCTCTTGACGTCTGACGTGCTCGAGGCGGTGCGGGGCTTGGGCAAGTTGGGCGAGAGGGCCCGGCTGAGGGCTGGGGGCGCGGAGATATACGCCGAGGTCGTCTTGTTGAGGCCCTCTGTGATAGTGGCCGGCTCCGGCGAAGTGGCGAGGCGCGTTTCCGAGATCGCAGTCGCTATGGGGTACAACGTAGCGGCCTTGGGGCATAAGGCGGCCGGGGCCGCCTACTCCGGCGAGTTTTCCGACTTGGAGAGGCTCGTGTCCGAGGGCTCCGTCGTAATCGTGGCCAACGAGGGAGGGAGCCCCCGCGACGTGGACGCGGCCGAGATAGCGTTGAGAAGGGGCGCGGGCTACGTGGCCGTCTTGGCCAGCAAGAAGAGGGCCGCCTTGATAATCAAGGAGCTCATGCAGCGCGGCATACCCAAGGAGGAGCTGGAGAGGAGGCTGAGGTCCCCCGCGGGGCTGGATATAGGCGCCAAGACTGCGGGGGAGATAGCCCTCAGCATAATGGCCGAGGTAGTGGCATATTTAAGGGGCGGCACCGGGAGGCCCTTGTCGGAGATCAAGAACCCATATGACGCGTTGGCCGAGGTCGAGGGCGAGGACCTCTCCGGTTATAAGTGCGAGTGGAGGCCGCCGCGGTTGGCCTGACGCGCCGTCGCCCCATCCTCGAGCTCGGTCTAAGTTTTGTCTAAGAACAAATCCAATCCGCTTTCTCCTTGCCAAGGGGCTGGATCACGCAAAGCTTAAATAGATTTGGAAACGTATGTAAAGGGCCCGTAGCTCAGCATGGAAGAGCGGCGGCCTTCGGAGCCGTAGGTCGCGGGAGGGTTGAAAGTCCCCGCGAGTTCAAATCCCGCCGGGCCCGCCACCTCTGTGTATATTCTGAGAGGAAGAGAAGCGTCCCACAGCCCCGCCGTCGGCGCCGATTCGGCGGACGACCCCGGGCGGGTTGCCCCGTCCAGGACCGCCCGCCTATCCCCCGTCGCCCCCGCGGGAGGCCGCGGAGGCTTAGGCCAAGGGCGGCGAGGGCTGTGGGACGACATATTGATCTCCTATATTTAAAAAGATGGTGTTGTAATATTTAAGTAATATTGAGTTAGTATGAGAAGGACTTACGGCGAAAAAATTAAGGATAAAAGAGCATTCCTACGTGTTCGGCATAATCGGGCTCGGAGCCGTCGGGACCTTGTTGGCCTATTTCCTCGACAAGGCGGGCCATGTGCCGTACGCGGTGACGAGGACGCGCCGGGATAAATACGCGATGAGGATAGAGGGGGCGGAGGAGCCGATCGAGGTAGTGCTCGTGGACAAGCTCCCCGGTTCGGTCCGCTACTCGCTCGTGGCGGTCAAGGCCTACGACACAGAGTCGACGTTGGGGGCGATCGCGGGGACGCCGGTGATCTTCCAGAACGGCGTAGGCGGCTTGGAGCTGATCAGGGAGAGGCTAGGCGTAGGCCTAGGCGCCGTCTTGACGTACGGCGTATCGCGAATCGGCGGCGTTGTGGAGTTGAGGGGCCACGGCGAGGTGGTGTTGCCGGAGGAGGCGGGCGAGCTGGCCGACGCCTTGCGCGCGGGCGGTGCATCGGTGAGGATTGTGCGGGATGTAGAGCCCTACAGATGGCTGAAGACGGCGGTCAACGCGGCCATAAACCCCATCACGGCTTTGTTGAGGGCCAAGAACGGCGTTGTTCTGGAAAGCCCGCACGCGAGGGCCCTCGCCGAGGCGGCGGCGAGGGAGGCAGGCCTCGTGGCGGAGAGGCTGGGCGTGAAGCTCCCGGCGGACCCTGTGGAGGAGCTCCTCAGAGTGGCTGCCGCCACCCGCGAGAACTACTCCTCGATGCTCCAAGACGTCTTGGCCGGGAGGAGGACCGAGGTGGACTACATAAACGGCGCAGTGGTCTCCTACGGCAGGCGGGCGGGCGTCGAGACGCCCGTGAACTACGCGTTGTGGCTAGCGGTGAGGGCCCTCAGCGACGTGCAATTTCGTCAACCCTCGGCGACCTGAGCCTCATCATCAATATTTATAAACAACAGTGAGATTTTTAGCCTTATGTCGAACCAAGTAAAGCTACGTAAATCGTTGACGATGTTGGACTATTTCATGTTGTCGCTCACCGGCATGGTCGGATCCGGCTGGCTATTCGCGGCGTTGGGCGCAGCGGGCTACATGGGCCCCGCGGCCGTGTTGTCCTGGATCATCGCCGGCGTCCTCTTCATGGCTATGGTCTTCTCATTTGCCGAGTTGGGCGGGCTTTTCCCCTTCAGCGGCGCCTTGGCTAGGTACAACCACTACAGCCACGGCGTGCTCAGCAACTACCTCCTCGCTTGGTCCTACACGCTGGGCGCCGTGACGACGCTCTCGGTGGAGGCCGTGGCGATAGTCGAATACGCGAGCTACTACGCGCCCCAGCTCTGGAACTCGCAATTGGGCGTCTTGACCCCCCTAGGCGTGGCCGCCGCCGTGGCCCTCTTGCTCCTCTTCTTCTTCATACAAGTAATCGGCGTCAACGTGTACGGCTGGTTCAACCGCTTCATAACGGCCTGGAAATTAATAGTGCCCTTGACTACGGTCATTTTGTTGATCGCCCTCTACTTCCACCCGGACTATGTCTCGGGCAACCTCCCAGGCGGCTTCGCGCCGTACGGATACGAGGCCGTCTTCTCCGGCATGATACTCTCGGGGATAGTCTGGGCATATCAAGGCTTTAGGCAAGGGCTCGAGTACGCGGGCGAGGGCAAGAACCCGCAGAGGGACGTCCCGCTCGGCGTTCTGTTGGCCATAACGGTCACCATGGCGCTCTACGTGCTCCTCCAGATAGCCTTCATCGGCGCCGTGAACTGGGACGCGGCGGGCGTGAAGCCTGGCGATTGGCAAGGGCTGGCTAGCAGCGACTGGCAAGCGCATCCGTTCGTCAGCGAGGCCATGGCCACGGGAATACCTATCTTGGTGGGCTTGGCCTATGTGCTGCTCAGCGACGCCGTCATATCGCCGGCGGGGACCTTGGCGGTCTACGTAGGCACGGCGGGCAGGAACCTATACGGCATGGGGAGGATGGGCTATATCCCGTCCGTCTTCTCGCGGCTCCACAAGAGCTTCCAGACGCCGTGGATAGCGCTCTTGACCGTTACTATAATAGCCATGTTGTTCCTCGTCCCGCACCCCGAGTGGTATACGATAATGTCCTACTCCGTTATCGTGACCCTTTACGGGTATTTGATGGGCGGTTTGACCAACCACGCGTTGCGCCGCCTAGCGTCCGACCTCAGAAGGCCCTTCAATCCGCCGGCGTGGAGGATAGTCTACCCGTTGAGCTTCGTCGTGGCGTCTATGTTGATATATTGGTCCTCTTGGTCCTACGTAAACGCCGCCGTGATCAGCGGCTTGATAGGCCTACCGCTCTTGTTGTTGGGGCCGTATAGAGAAGTCGTGAAGATGTCGAGGAGGGCCGCCGCAGTTTTCTCCATCGTATACTGGGCACTCCTGGCACTCGCCGCGGCTGCTTGGTATTTAGGCTGGCTCTCGGCGCTTGGGCCGATCAGCTCCTTCGCGATCTACTGGGCCGCCGTGTCGGCGCTCCAGATAGGCGCCTTCGCCTATTTGTGGGCCAAGTCCAGACATCCCGACGTGAAGGCCGCCTCTTGGTTGCCCGTCTTCAATATAGCTCTGGGGGCTTTGTCCTATTTAGGCTCCTTGGGCGGCTTGAACAACCCCGTCGTGCCCTACCCATGGGATTACTTGGTCTGGGCCGTCGTGACGCTCATCGTCTACTACTACGGCGTTTCCGTGGCCTACGAAACGCCTGACCTCAAGGAGATAAAAATTAAGGGCCTCCCCGAAGAATAGTTTTTTCGTATTTCAAAATACCCTCCACGGCCATCTGGAATAAGTGGTAATGCGCCCTCCTCTCCTTAAGCGCGTCGTACACTCTCTTGAGGCCTTGGTCCCTCTCGACTAGGATCTCCTCGAGGTCCCTCGCCGATAGGCCCTCCCTGGCCGCCTCCTCCGCGCTTCTGCTCCAGACCTCCAGCTGCGCCAAATGCGCCTCCAGCGCGGCGACTGCGTTTGGGATTAAGTCGTGATGCGTGTACGCTATGTACGTAGGCCTTGAGGCTATCAACTTCTTGACGCTCTCGACGTACATGTCGAGCTTGAGGGGCTCCATGGTGGTCGGCACCACGTACCCTAAGTCCTCGACGTAGATCCCCGCCGCGTCGCCCACGAAGAGCACGCCTCCGGGCTCCAGGAGGAAGGACTGGTGGTGGCTCGCGTGGCCAGGCGTGTGGATAACCCTCACAGAGAGGTCGCCCACGGCTATCTCGTCCCCGTCCTTTGTCTCGACGACCTTGTCGGCGGGCACCTCGAGGGGCCTTCCGTAGAGCTCGCCGAGCCAGCCCATGGCCTCCCTGGCCGGGATCCAGACCACGTCGGGGTTCGGCAAGGCCTTGGCCCCCCTGGGGTGGACGTAGACTCTCCCGCCCAGCCCGGCGATCGTCCCAGCCCCTCCGTAGTGGTCTATGTGGACGTGGGTGAGGAGGACGGCCTCCACGGGCTTTCCGAAAGACCTCAAGGCCAAGGCTAGCTCGGCGCTAGTGACGGCGGGGCCTCCTTCAAACACGGCGAGCGACCTGCCGCTGTCGGCCACGTAGACGGACACTAGGTTGGAGTATCCTCCGGGCTCCAGATCGATTTTGTACAACCCCTCCAACACCTTCTCCACTTTCATGACAATTCAAGAACTCATTATATTTTATATTATTTAGCATCGCGGCTAGTCCCGGCGCCTAGCAAGGCTTGAGCGCGGACGAGGCGCCTATACGCTTCAGGACTTGTTGCGGCAAAAGTTAAATACGCACGGCACGGCTGAAACGGCCGGGGTGGCCGAGCGGTCCAAGGCGCGGGACTTGAGATCCCGTCCCCGCAAGGGGGCGTGGGTTCACGGGGTAGCCGGCCCAGAAATCCCACCCCCGGCGCCACGGGCTTAATTATAGCGTGCGTAACGCCATCAGTTGGTTTAGCCCAAGGTCTTTAAAGCGCTTTAGGGGCTAAGGCTGCGACTTCCTCCATCGGCAAAGCCGTCGAGGCGCCGTGTCTGTTCGGCCGGCTCAGAATCGCCGTCGCGTACGGCATAATCGGCGTCTATGCATTCACCCCCTCGTCTGGCCTTACCAGCTCCGTCCCGTCGCTACGGGTAAACCGCGTCGGCCACGTCGTCGATTATTTGGATCGAAAGGCCGGTTTATTAATCGGAGAAAAAGAACCGGCGCCGATAGCCCCCGCCGCGCTAGCCGATATGCTTCATCGAATTAGGCCGCCTCGAGGGGGCGCCGGCTGTACGTTGCGCCTACATTCGTCGCGGGCCGAATCCGGAGTAAGGCCCATCCCCCTCCCCCGGCGAGTCGCGCGGTCTTTGGGCCCGAGCTGTCCCCGACGCCCGTTATGGAGTCGGCGTCTAGAGGGCCGTGTCGACGGCGCCTTTATCCTCTAGGCGCGGCGCCCTCCAGCTCGTCCACGACGTATTCGTCAAGGCGGCTGTACACCACGGGCGGCCCGTCGTGCACGTGGAGCTGGAGGTCAACGGCGAAAAGGACAAATTCAACACCGCTTGGGGAGTACATAAAGGCAGAGTGCGCGCCGGCGTGCGGCTAACCAACGACCCCGTCAAAGCCGCCGCTAGGGCCGTAGCGTTGGCCGTGCTGACTGGCGACGAGTTCTTGAGGGACGCGAGGACGGGCAAGACGGTAAACCTCACCGCCGACTCTTTGTTGAGGATGGCTAGGGTGGAGGGAATTGGGCAAAAGCTAGTGGATTGGTATATACAGCTCCGCGAGGAGCGAGAGCGCTGATCGCGAAAAAGCTTCAAGGGAGTTCTCCTATACGCCCGAGCCAGGTCAAAGGGCCCGACCACAGGGGCGGGGCTCAAGACCTTGTGGCGTAGGCCTGCGTGGGAGGGAGTAGAACCCCACGAATTCGAATCCCACCCCCCGGCGCTATTCTCCAGCAACGTAGCTACGACCTCTGTGGCTGAAGGGGCGTGTGCCCGAACAGTCTGGCATGGGTTTCCATCATGCACATATCCTCGAACAAGGCTATCCCCTCCCTCTCCAACGCCTCCCTTACGCCTTGAGGCGCCCTTATGCCCAGCTGAAGCCACACCACCCTCACGTCGCCCCTCTCCCTATGCCTTTTCAAGAGCTCCTCGATTATCCTCGGGACCTCCTCCGACGGCCTAAACACCTGGACCACGTCTATGGGGTCCGGCACCTCCAACAAAGACCTATACGCCTTCTCCCCGAGTATCTCGCCCGCTGAAGGGTTTATGGGGATGATCCTATATCCCATTTGTTTCAAGTATAAGGGGACTACGTGGGCCCACTTCGCGGGATCTCGGGACGCCCCCACGACTGCTATCGTCTTCAGCTTGAACACGTCCTCGACGTCCATGGACTACCCGAATAGACGATTTATATCTCGCCTGCCGTGTTAGAACACCACGACTTGCCCCTCCCCTGCCTCCTCCAGGAAGGAGTACATGGAGGACACGGCGTCAACGAGGCCCATTTTCTTGTACTCATCCTCGCCCACGGCAAATATCCTGCTTGCGGTCTCACAAGCGAACACCTTAACGCCCATGGACTTCGCCGTCGAGATGAGCTCGTCCCACATCACGCGGAGCTCCCTCATCCTCTTGACCTCGGGGGTCTCGGGGACTTGCGCCTTGCCCGCGAACGCCAAAGTGGCCCTCCCCGTCACGAAGACGACCACCTCGTTTCCCCTCGCCAGCTCGGTCGCTATATACGTCCCCGCCTCGTAGAGCTTCACTGGATCGTCCGAGGTGACTATCACGCCCACTTTCATAGCCCCCCGCCTTTGCCCCAACGAGCCGCGGGCCCCGACGCGAAGCCGACGCGAGGCCGGCTCTCCCTCGCCTTCCTGATATGCGTCATACGTCCCCGAGCGCGCCTATTTAAATAGATTATTAATCAGTGAAATAAAAACATATTAGCAAAATTTTTCAAATTATCTTATAAATAAAATATTTGTATAAGAACATGAAGGAATTAAAGCGATATCTTTTTACGATAAATGGCGTCCACGTGCTCGAGCGCCGCCTGTCGGCTTCGTCGAGGCGGCCACGCCTGGGCGAGGGCCGGGCAACCATGCGTGGGGGATCGTTATGCGTCGATGGCCAGGCTGGACATCGCCGAGGCCCTGCGGTCAGAGCTAAAAACACCTTTCCACAAGCCTCTAATGTCGGGCGTCTTGTTGGCCTTGTTCTCGGTGACGGCTTGGAGCACCAACTACGTGGCGGGCCGCTACTTGGCGCTCCACGGCGTCGACCCCATAGCGCTCTCCATAGCCCGTTTCGCCATAGCCACGCCCGTGACCTTCGCCGTTTTCCGTCTGCCGCGCTACGCGGGCGAGCTCAAGCGGCTGGCCGTCGCGGGGGCCTTGGGCGTGGCGGCCTTCAACTTATCCCTCTACGCGTCCCTGCAGTACATGTCCGCCTTCGCTGCGTCCCTCTTCGTGGTCTTGGCGGGCCCCTTAACGGCGTCGGCCTCCTACGCGGCCAGGGGAAGGGCCCCTCCGCCTCAAGTAATCCTCGGAGGCTCGGCGGCGCTAGTCGGGGCCTACTTGGCGTTGGCCCCCTATATATCCGTGAAGTCCCTCGCGGGCCCCCTCTTAGCCGCGATAGCCACGGCCTCGTGGTCGGCCTACACGATATACGTGAGGAGGATATACGGCGCGTATAGGCCGGGCGCCGCCAGCGCGTGGATAAATCTGCTCGGGCTGGCCGACATGGCGCCGGCGATGCCCTTCGCGCGTTTCGATACCTTGGCCCGTTGGGACGTCGCCTTGCCGTTGCTCTACGTGGCTACAGTGCCCGGGGCCCTCGCGTACGCGGCTTGGAACGCCGCAGTCGATAGGGCCGGCCCGGCCAAGACCGCCGCCGTGTTGCCGTTGATGCCGGTGATGACCTTGACGATATCGGCGTTGTTGGGCGAGGCGCCCTCCCCGGCCCAAGCCGTCGGCATGGCCTTGACCATCGCCGGCGTGTACCTCACCGCCAGATCCTCTAAGTGACGACGCGCTCGGCCGGAGAGGGCGCGTCGGCAACGTTTATATTAAAGAAAACGGAGGTCCTCATGCCGACAGTCGGCGAGGTCTTGGAGATGGCCGAGAGGGGCCTCGACCGGTCAGACGCCGTCTACCTCATGCGGGAGACCGACGTCTTCACGCTCGCGAAAGCCGCGGAGGAGCTCACCAAGAAGCACTTCGGCGACGTGGTGACCTTCGTCAACAACGTCGTGATCAACTACAGCAACGTCTGCGTGGCCAAATGCCCCATCTGCGCCTTCTATAGGCCCCCCGGCCACAAGGAGAGCTATCTCCGGAGCCCGGAGGAGGTCGCCTCGATGACCGAGCTCTTCTCGAGGCAATACGGCGTGACGGAGCTGCACATAAACGGCGGGTTCAACCCGACGTTGACGCCCGAGTACTTCGACGAGTTGTTCAAGGCCGTGAAGAGGAGAGCGCCGCGCGTGGCGATAAAAGGCCCCACGATGGCCGAGGTGGACTACTACGCGAGGCTCTGGCGGATGAGCTGGAGGGAGGTGTTGTCCAGATGGAAAGAGGCCGGGCTGGACGCCATATCGGGAGGCGGCGCGGAGATCTTCGCCGAGGATGTCAGGAGGGCGATCTCGCCGTATAAAATATCGGGGGAGGAGTGGGTGAAAATAGCCGCGGTGGCCCACGAGCTGGGCATCCCCAGCAACGCCACAATGCTCTACGGACACGTGGAGAGGGAGGAGCACGTGGTGGACCACATATTCCGCATCAAGGAGCTCCAGGAGAAGACGGGCGGGCTCATGTTGTTCATACCGGTGAAGTTCAACCCCCAGAACACCGAGCTGTACGCCCGCGGCGTAGTGACCAAGCCCGCCTCGTCTATATACGACGTGAAGGTGGTCGCCATCGCCAGGCTGATCTTGAAGGACGAATTGAAAGTAGGGGCCTATTGGCTGTCGGCGGGCAAGAAGCTCGCCTCGACCCTCCTGCTCGCCGGCGCCAACGACCTAGTGGGCACTATGTACAACGAGGCCGTCTTGAGGGCGGCGGGCGCGAGGCATAGCGCAACGACGGAGGAGCTCGCCGCGATAGCCAGAGAGGCGGGGAAAAGGCCGGCGTTGAGGGATACGTTCCACAAAATCCTCGCCTACCTTTAACCCTTAAATACGCGGCTTGGCCAGTACATGCCTGCGTTGTATCTGGCACAACACGGGAAGGCCTTCTCGGAGGCGGAAGGCCCCGAGAGGAGGCTCACGCCCGAGGGAGTCGCCGAGACCGAGAGAGTCGCCTCGTTCTTGGCCAAGGCCGGGGTCAAGGTGGGGCGAGTGGTCCACAGCGGCAAGACCAGGGCGAGGCAGACGGCCGAGATATTCGCGAGGCATTTAGGCGCCTCCGTGAGGGCCGAGGACGGCCTAAACCCCAACGACGACCCGGCCATCTGGGCCGCCAAGGCCGAGGCGCTCGCTGAGGACCTCATGGTGGTCGGCCACCTCCCCCACCTCTCCAGGCTGGCCTCCTTGTTGCTGACGGGCGATGCCCAACGGGAGGTGGTGAAGTTCAGATACTCGGGGGTGGTCAAGCTGGAGAAGGCGGAGGCCGGCTGGAGGCTCGCGTGGTATATAACGCCGGAGATCGCGATCTGTTAGGGCCTCGGCCAAGGCGAGGGTCGCGCCTGCCGACGTTCGTCGAGGGCTTCGGCTCTAAGGACGCCGACTTTGTCCAAACGCAAGTGCGTGGACACGTCTCCCCGGCTCGCCTCGGCCCTCTCGCCAGCTACGAGTCTGGAGGCATCGACTTGCTCCGCAAATTTCGACCGCCTTGTCTTTGGAATGGACGGCATTAACTTAATACGCCCCTCGGTTGTTATCGCCCCTCTTATAATAAGTAATGAAATGATATAGGAATTATAATAATAGCAATAATATAAATTATTTTAATTATAATTAAAATCAAATTAAATTTATATATTTACAAATAATTTTATTTCAACAAGATTTTCCGTATAACTGAAAACATATCTTATAGCTCAAGGACGGATAAGTGCTTCATGTCATGCGTTTCGCTCCCAACCGACTTCCCCGTAGCGCCGACGTTGGACTGTTGGAAATGCCCAGTGATGAAGCGCGAGATGGCAGCGATAGAGCTAGCGTTTAGGCGCAAGACCGCGGTGACCTCGACCCTCATCCGGAGCATAAGGAAATATTCGGAGGAGCTCAAGGCGAGGAATCCCGGCTACGTCTACAAGACCATGGACTTCTGCGGCACCCACGAGTGGACCATCGTGCATTTCGGCTTAAGGAGCCTCCTCGAGAAGGCGGGGGTCGACAACGTGGAGCTAGTCGCGGGGCCGGGCTGTCCCGTGTGCGTAACGCCCTCTTATTACATAGAACAAGCCATTAAGTTGGCCCTCGAGGGCGTAGTGGTATACACTTATGGCGACGTGTACAAGGTGCCGGACCTACGCCCCGTCAAGGGCGCGCGCTCGCTCGCCGAAGCGAAGGCCTTGGGCGGCGACGTCAGGATAGTCCACTCGTTCCTCCACGCGATCCTCGACGCGCGGAAACACGCCAAGCCCTCGGCCTTCGTCGGGATAGGGTTCGAGACGGTTGCGCCGGGCTATTCCGAGGCCGTATTGAAGGGCCTAGTGCCGGATCACCTCAAGCTAATGTCCTTGGTCAAGCTCACCCCGCCGGCCATGTTCTACACCCTCGAGGTGGTGAGGGAGAAGCCCACCGATTTCCCCATATCGGGCGTCATAGCGCCGGGCCACGTGTCGACCATAGTGGGCGGCAAGGCTTGGCGGCCCGTGGCGGAGCAGTTCGAGATCCCGGTCGTGGTGGCGGGCTTCGAGCCCAACGACGTCTTGACCGCTATCGCGGAGATATTGAGGCAGTTAGTCCGGGGCGAGCACAAGGTGGCGATAGAGTACACGAGGGCGGTCACATGGGAGGGCGACTTAAAAGCACAGTCGTCTATAAGGACTGTGTTCGAGACCGTGGACTCCGCGTGGAGGGGCATAGGCTATATACCCAAGAGCGGGCTGGCGCTTAGGGAGGAGTTCAAGAAACACGACGCGTTGGAATACTTCGGAATCCCCGACCTAACGCCGGACACTTGGCGTTATGATCTCCCGGCCAACTGCAAATGCGCCGAGGTGAACTTGGGCAAGGCCAAGCCCACGGACTGTCCGTTGTTCATGAAGGCGTGTACTCCTGATAGGCCTATAGGCCCTTGTATGGTCTCGGTAGAGGGGACTTGCGCCGTGTGGGCCAGATTCGGCGGGGGCGGGTTGGCCGAGGAGATAGCGAAAGAGATCGGCGTGTTGTGATATGTGCTGGGCCGTCCCGTCCGTCGTCACAAAGATCGAGGGCGGCATAGCTTGGGTAGATCCAGGCGATGGCGTGGAGAGGCCGGCGGTGATAGGGATCGAGGAGTCGGCGCTCCAACCCGGCGACTTGGTCATGGTGCACGCCGGCGTGATCATAGCCAAGGTGGACCTCGCGACGCTTAGGGAAAGCATGGAGATGTGGAAACAGATGGCGAGGGAGCTCGCCTTATCTACAGGGGAGGATCCAGAGGCCGCCGCCAAGATAATAGAGGAGGAGATGTGGCGCGTGTTGAAGATAGCCGAGGACGCCAAAAAAGGAAGGAGGGAGGCCGTCAGAGAGCTGGCTTAACATCACGGCGCACATCTACACCTATCGTATCCGTATTCCTTGGCTTTCGCCAAGGCCTCATCGCCTGAGTAGAGAACACCGTCGGCCAAGAAGTAGAAGTTCCAGCCCAGCTCCAGGAACTGGTGCGACGTCATCACCACGGTCTTCGCCGCGGCCGTCGCGACGGAGAGGGCCTTCTTGAAGACATTGGGCGAGAGGCCCTCGGGGAGCTCGTCGAGGAGCAACACGTCCGGTTTTCTGGCGAGCGAGCACAAAAGCGCTGCGAGTTTTTTCTGGCCCCAGCTCAAATAAAACGGGGATTTGTCGAGGATATCGCCTATGCCGAGCCTATCGGCGATTTCCGCGATCTCGCGCTCGTCGGATCGGCCCGCGCTCCACAAAACGGCGTTCTCCAACACCGTCCCCGCCACGAAGTGCATCTCGGGGTCTTGGAACATTATGGAAACAGACCCTTCTACTTCGATTTTGCCGCGTTGCGGCCTCAACACTCCAACGATGGCGTGGAGGAGAGCGGTTTTGCCCGAGCCGTTGGGCCCGAGCAATAGGTTCAAGCCCTTGAATTCGCCCAAGGCTCCTCTCAACACAGCCCTTCCGCCGAGCTCGAGCCAGACGTCCTCTAGACGAACGGCCATATCGCTATAGCCGCGATGAACGGGAGATCCCACAACGACAACGTCTTTTTACAACGGGGGATCAACATAGTGGATACGGTGTACACCTCTCTGTACCTCACCTCCATCCTCCGCAACATGTAAGCTACGGCGAAGGCTGCCCCTTGGAGGTCCAGCCGCCCTCTCAACGCCTTGTACGCGCTCACGGCGTTTTGTAGAGCGTTCGGGGACAACAACACGGTCTTCAACATGGACACGACAGCGGCGCCGTCAACGCCTATGCATATCAACGAGAGGGCCGTGGGCGTGAACCCCCTCAAGGCCACGAAGGCCCCCAAGAGGGACGCCGAGGATATAACTCGGTAGAAGGTCGGGAGGGCCTCTTGGGGCAAGCTGCGCGCCAAGACCATCCCGAGGGCGTATATAACTGCGGTGAACGCGGCGGCCGTCGCGGACATCCTCAACACCACTCCGATGCGCCTCCCGGCGGACCCCATCGATATCGCCAATGCGAATAAGAGCGCGTATAGATCCACCTTGAAGGCGTATAGCGATACCGCCGCGGCCGCGATTATTAGAGATATGGGGGACGCAGGCTCCCACTTCTCCTTGACGAGGGAGAGCAAAAAAGATTGAAGTTCTGATAGGAAGGCGCTCACCTCCGCCTCTCGAGGAGCAATGTCAGTACTATAAAAATCGCGACGCCCATAGCTCCCGCTACTATATAACTCACCTCGTCGGGGAGGCCGGGCACTGTGTAGTCCTTGAACGGAGTCCAATTTATGGCCGACTCGTTTAGGTGCAACATATCCGCTATGTGGTCGAGAGGCTCCGCGTATCCGACCGCGTTGGCTAGGATAACGCCGAATATGGGCGATATCAGCAGTAAGATTAGTATGAGGACCAAGTAGCGCTTGGTCATGGCCTAGGCGTTTGTATCGTTGGTAATTGCGCCGGCATCATCTTGTAGTGCTGCAAGGCGCCCACCAAGGCCGCCGTGATGGCGCCCTCTACTAATCCCAATAGGAAGTGGGGGAGCGCCATGGCGGGCACCGTCACTGAGAGCGGGAAGCCCACGGTGGGCATCAGCCCGATCTCCAAGCCCGCGACGGTCCCTGCGATGAACAAGCCCAGCCAGCCTCCTAGGAAGGCCCCAGCTACTGGATACCTCCTCGCGAGGAGCTTCCACAAAGCCCACCCAATCCAGACGTCCACTACGCCCATGTTCAACACGTTGGCTCCGTACGTGGTGATGCCCCCGTCGTGGAACAACAAGGTCTGCACGGCCAAGACCAACGCGATGGATATCGAGGCTGCCCACGGGTTTCCTAAATACATGGCTGCGAAGGCGCCTCCGACGAAATGGAGAGATGTGCCGCCCGGTATCGGCCAATTGAGCATCTGTGTTACGAAGATCCCGCCGGCAGCCGCCGAGATCTTCGGCAGTAAGTCCTTGGGCGTTCTCTTCGCCGCAAAATAGAGACAGACGGCCGTGATCAGCCAAGTCGCGCCTGCTATATAGGGATCTAGCCACCCATCCGGTATATGCATAACGGCGTAATACATTATCTCAATATAAGTAATATTTTCGGCGGGACGAAAAACTAGAGGCGCGCCGCTTAGCTACGCGGCCTTGTTGCAGTTGAAGAAGGACAAGAGGGAGTTCACGATATCCCCTGCCCTCTTCAAGCGGGAGACGACGTATTGCCAACTCCCGCCGATTATTATATACGCCATATAGCGGTTATCTCCCAAGGGCGTGATGGATATGTAAATGCCCTCTCCGCCTTGCGGCTTCCCGCTTATCAGCACGAGGCCCGTCTTGATGAACTCCTCGCCGGCGAGGGCTATCCTCTCGCTCTTGCAATCGTTGCCGAGGAAGCCGAAGGATATATGTAGCTCGGCCCTCGGAGGCTCGGGCGCGGAGAGCTCAGCGAACGTCCTCGAAAGATCGGCGACGCCTCTATTCACTAAGTTGTAGCTATCTGCGTATACCCCCAACGCTCCTCTGTTCAAATCGGCGAGCACGTACACCACTCCGTCCTCGTAGACGCGTTTGGCGGCCGAGCCGTCCGGGAGCGGCTCCAAGTGGACTAGCCCTTGCCTATAGGCGGCCTTGCCGACCTCGTAGCCCAGCCCCACTAGCTTGGCCAAGACGGCCGGGAGGTCTATGTTGGTGCCGTATATGAACCAATAGATATAGGAGAGGCCGTACATCACTTGAAATGTTCCTTGATTTTTTTATATAGTTCCTCTAAATCTACGTTTTGTAGCTCTTTGGCGTTGCCTAGATCGGTCACCCACGAGTAGAGTATCGAGCTGAGCGTTTTCTTGAACTCCTCCTCGATTGGTTGCGCGATGGGCCTCACGATCTCGGCTCTCAGCTCCTCTATGGGCTTTAATATCGGTTCCACTGCTCTCTTCAACTCTTGGTAGATCTTCAAGAAGTCACGCGCGGAGGACACGTCTATAACACTCCTCAATCCCTTTTTTAACATCGCCCTCGACCTTGAGCTCGTATCTGAACTCCGCGAGCTTGGCCTTGAGCTCGGAAAGAACTACGTAAGACGCCGCGAGGACCTCCTCGGAGGGTTGCGAGAGCGGCTCCACCCTCTTGGGCCCTACCGCTATTAAATACGCCTTGGGGTTCCTCCCCATGGCCCTCAGATAACCGACGAGGAGGGAAGGAGGCGTCCTATGGGCGTCGACCAGCCTAGTGTCGGACACCGTGAGCGAGCCCTCGATCCTCTCGACGGCAACTGCTCCAGGAGGCAATTTAGCGTCAACGTCTAGGAATATCAAGACGTCGTAGTCCGCGAGAGTGCCGAGCACGCCAATGCCGTGCGCGTCGGCGTCTAGGACGAAGGGGTTGGAAAGCGACAAAAACTGGGCGAGACAAGAACCGAAGCCGTCGTCGCCGTAAATGGGGTTGCCCAGCCCTACAACGAGCAAGCGTTCCATATAACTTTCTCTATCACGTTATACACGCGGCCGCCCTCGCCCTTGGCTTCAAAGTGCACGGCGCATGCCAGACAAGGATCGAAGCTACGTATAGCGCGGACGAAGTCGAGGCCTGTCCACTGATCCGGCGGCACTTCCTCCGTCACTTTGCTGTTGCGGACGGACATCTCGAACGGGCCGGAGCACTGGCCCTTCCACGGATCGGTACATCTGTTGTTGGTCGGGCTGACGTTGGGCGTAGTCGGCGCTTCGTATTGGTAATTCGCTATGCGGCCGTTCTGTTGGACTAGCCAATGCATGCAGTTGCCTCTCGGCACTTGCCACCAGCCGAAGCCGTAGGAGAAACTGGGCCACTTGCCGTAGCTCCACGGCCTAGAGGTCTGGGCCTTCCCGGCGCTCACGAGCTTCAAGCCGTAGAGCAAGTTCGCCCACGCCAAGGACGCCGCAAGGGCCAAGTGGACGGCCCTGGCCAATAGCCTCTCCATTGTGGTGGAGTAGTTGGGCATGTTCCAAGTTATCACCAACTCCTCGGCCGTGCCCGGCGGCAAGTCGGGGTTCACGGTGTTTCCCGGCAGATAGACCTTGAGCTGGCTCCCGTTGCTCTCCCAAGCCTTGTAGTTATCCACTTGCACCGTGGCCGCGTGTAGCGTGTCGAGCCACAGCTGAGCTATGGGCCCGGTCTCTATGGGGGCGATCCTACCGTCCTTTAACAACAGCCTAGGCTCGGCGGCCCACGTGTATTTCTCGGCGAAGTTGACGGCGCCGGGCTTCGGGATAGTCGTGCGGTTCCACATGTGGTACTTGAACAACGGATCGTTGCCGTATGCTAGAGGCCTACCCAAGGGATCCTCCTTGAGCCAGCCGTAGGGCGGGGCCACGTTGGCCGCGACCCAGTCCTCGTAGAAGGAGGAGTCCGCGAACTCGAGATAGCCGAGCTGTATCTCGGTGGGGTTGGGGCTATAGATCTCGTGGCCTATCGCGAAACCCGGCTTCTCCCATCTGGCGTTATAGGCCTTGTCCAGAAGGGAATACATCTTAGTCCAATCCCCGCCGGCCTCGTCGTATATGTTGCTGTATATTTCGGGGTCGTCGGACCAGCCGCCGGCGAGCAGTACAGGCGGGTCGTGGGTCTTGCCTTGGACTAAGGCGTAGGGCTGCCCGTCGGGCGTCGAGACGTGGTCTCTGAAGAACTCGTAGAGGTCTTGCCATATGGCCCACACGAATTTAACCCAAGCGGTCAAAAGGGAGAGGCGCGCGTAGTATTCCTGGAGCAACGAGCCCAAGAGGGTTACGTCGGTCGATATGCCGCCGGGTATCAACGTGGACGGGTGCGAGTGGCGTCCGTATATCAACACCCCGGCCTCTCTGGCTATGCGTTGGTGCTTGACAGTCAACTGCCAGATGCGCCCTTGGATGGGGTTGAGGTCGCGCATTATGTCCGCGATCGTGCGGTAGCCGTGTATGCTGGAGTAGTTGGCGGGCGTCTGCTGGGCCGTCTGCCACACCGAGGGCGTCAACTTGCTCACCATCAATTCGCTGTAGTCGGGGCCCTCTAACATGTTGAGGATTATGGAGTGGTCGTAGGTGTAGTCGGTCATGGCGTAGGCCAAATTCCTCAATACGTTGCCCATGGGGAGCGGCGTCATGCCCGCCGCGGCGTCGCAAGCCCTCGTGGACGCGTTGGCGTGGGCCGCGCCGCAGACGCCGCAAGTGCGCGAGGTTATATGGATGGCGTCCTCCGGAGGCCTTCCCCTTAAAAATACCTCAAAGCCGCGGAACATCATGACGGTGGTCTTAGCCGTGGAGACCGCGCGAGCGGCGGCGTCCACCTCTGCGTAAAGCGCGAGGTGGCCCTCTATACGCGTTATGGGATCTATCCAGAGTTTTATTGTGGACATAGAATTATTGAAAAAGACAATTAAAAAATCCCGTTTTCAAGCCCACGAAAAATCACTTGCCGGAGGTCTGTTTATACCAGAGCGGATGTTCCTCTCTCGCTACGCCCTCGGGCATTTTGCCCTCGTGGAACATCTTGTTATAGGGGAATATATGCGGCATGAAGTGCGTATACGTTATGTGTACTATTAACAAGAAGCTAACGGCCAAGATGGCTTCCTTGGTGTGGAATAGAAACGCTAAACCGTCAAAGGCCGAGGGGCCGTATATGGCCATCAACGCGCCTGGGATGCCCAATATGACAATACCCCAGTATACGCCCCAGTACTCGAACAACTGCTCCTCGTCGTATTTGTGATACACGGGGGGCTTCCATCTGGGACTTATCAGCCAGAGCGATCTTCTAACTAAGCTGACCACGAAGCTCCAAGTCCAGAACCTTAAGATGGGCCATTTCTCCATTACGCGCTCTCTTCTAATAATGCCGATCAATACCCGCACTCCATAGTAGGCGAAATGCGCTATCACTAAAACGCCCATCGTGATCCCGGACCAGACGTGTATCACATAGATCCAAGGCACCGGGCCCGTCTGGGACGGCCAGAGGAAATAAGGCGGCGGGCCCGCCGCTTGGTAGACGCCGGGTATGTTGAAGTATTGTACTTGCGGGTTGTTTATCTCCATGCCTATGAAGCCCGTGACCGCCGTCAACACGAGCGTCACGAACATCGCGATGTGTTGTACCCTCTGCATGACGGACCACCTCTGCACCTTCGGGGTGTTCATGAGTTGTCTGTAGTGGTCGTAGTTGGCCGCGTAGACGGCGAAATGTCCCAACGTCCAGAACGAGCCGTAGATGGCTATGAGGGTTATCAAGACGTCGAAGAAGACGCTCCAGAAAAGCGTCTCGAACTGAAGATCGAATATCCTAATCCCGTAAGTGCTCATATAGGACCATAACAAGGGCCACGTCTCGCTTAAGGAGGGTAGCACTAAGAAATACCAGATCGACCAAGTCGCCCCGACGGCTATCGCGGTCCCGATAAGGCTACCTATGATCCTCCCGGTCCACTTCATTTCTTTTCCTCCTGCCCGCCGCTCTGGGCTTTCTTCTCGGCCCTGGCCCTAGCGGCGGCCCACGCGCCTCCTATCACGCCGGCGCCGGCTATGGCCGCCGCCGTGACTACGGCCACGTCGGTCAATGATTTAAGCCCTACCGGCGCGTACGGCAGTTTTGCGTAGAACGGCTCGAAGGCGTCGGTGAAGCCGGGCTGGGTACATCCTATACAGACGCCGCCCGTCCTCGTGGGCCCTCCAACGCCGCCGACCCAGCCCACCTTGTTCCAAGGACAGTGCGAGACAGGGCCCTTACAGCCGACTCCGTACAAACACTTCGCGTCGCCGGCGCCGGGGTAGGGCCTGAAGTCGCCTGCGGCGTACCAAGCAGCCCTCGGGCATTGCTCGTGGGTAGTATATTCAAATATAAACATAGGCCTTGCGTATTCGTCCAAGAAAGTCTCGCGGCGCAATACGCTGATGTCTAAATATCCCGCCGCTACTAGGACCAACAACGCGAGGGTCCTCATGATGCCGTTGCCGTTAGCCGGACAGCCGGGCACGGCCACGGCAGGTTTAATCGTCTTGAGGTCCGGCACTCCGCCCTCGTCGATGTATTTACGGAACGGCTCCACCTCCGGCTGGAAATAAGACTGGTGTATTACTCCCTTTATCCCGCGCAAGGGGTCGTCGAAGAAGCCTATGGCCCCCGTCGGCGACTGCGACCACGTGGCGTAGTTAAAACCAGGCGGAGGCTCCAACACCTTATTGGCCGGAATGCCGCCGTAAGTTGCGCAATTGCCCACGGCTACTACCGCGACCGCGTTGGGCAACAATTTCTTGAGCCATTCAGTGCACGTGTGTTGGCCTATTTTGCAGTAGTAGCCGCCCCCAGCGGTTATGTTGGAGCCGGATATGCCGTACTCTTGCGGGAAGCTCCCCTCCAGTACTAAGACGTAGGGGCCGTACTTGCCG
Source organism: Thermoproteus thermophilus (assembly GCF_055392855.1). NCBI lineage: Archaea > Thermoproteati > Thermoproteota > Thermoprotei > Thermoproteales > Thermoproteaceae > Thermoproteus > Thermoproteus thermophilus. Next base: position 374,668 of record NZ_AP042466.1, on the reverse strand, counting down.
TTCGCCAAGTCCGTCAATATGGCGTCCGCGTTACCGGGAGCTGGCTGTTGTGAAACTATAGAGGCCAAGTATTGGTCGTTGTTGACGTCCGAGGGCGACGTCATGTGATATGCCCCCCACTCGGGCATCACGGTTTCGTGGAACAAGAGCCTCACGGTGCTGGGGCCCACCAACGGCGTCGTCCCCAATAAGACGTCCACGAGCGAGGGATCAGTGGCTTGTATGACGGAGGTGGTGTTGCCGGCACAGTCCTGCGCCTCGAGCCAAACAACTCCTATATCGCCGTTTTTGATGGCCTCGCCCGCCGCCTTTACTAAAGTACCCCAGTTGAGCGACGCCAACATCGACGCGAGAGCCGACGCCTTTAAGAAATCACGTCTTTTTATTAGCATTGGTAGATTTCTTAGCGGCGCTTAAAAATCGTATTTCCAGATATTTGGAAAAATCTTAATGCGATGGCATTCGGGGTATAACTCGAAGCGAACTCCGCCACAAAGATTGCATTGAGCCGCGATAATTCCCCCTTTCCCGAGAATAAACTTAGAGCCGTTTATCTCTATCGCGCAGTCCTCGCAGAACTTCAACAAGAGCTTAGCGGCGAGCTCCTCAGCTCGTGTGCCGCGTAGCCCCCTCAACGAGCTAGGCCCTATTAAGCCCACGGTGTCCGCCAAGGTCTTCACAGGCAAGTCGTTGACTTTACTACAGAGGAACGCCAGGTACTCCTCGACTGCCGATGCGGCGACTCCGTATTTGCGGGCCAAGATCGCTAAGGCCGTCGGATCGCCGTGGCTTGCCAAGACCGCGAGCCCCGCCTCGGTCACCTCGATGTTGCCCCTCTTGTACTCCACCAGCCCTGCGTCGGCCAGACGTTGGACCATCCTCCAAGCGGAGGTCAAAGGGAGGGAGGTCTTCTTGTAGGCGTGATAGAAGCGCTGAGATTCCAGCGAGGCCTTCAGCAGCTCCAACTCCCTTTTCTCAAGCTTTTTGCACATGGCCCAACAGCTCCAACGCTTTCTCGGCCATTAACTTAGCGCATTTCTCCCCCTCGGGGGATAAACCTATGCCCGGCTCGGGGCGCGGGGGCTCGCAATCTATCACGTACACCTTCTTGGAGACGGGGCCCAAGACGCTGAGGCCTACGAGCAGATCTTGGAGCGATATCCTCCCCTCCAACGAGGGGCGGAGCGCGTCCGCCGCCGCGAGGACGTCGTCGAATTTCTGAGGCTCAAACTCGTACACCTCGAGGGTGCCGGGAGGACGGCCCTTTTGTATAGCGCCCAGCAAGATCAAAACCTCGTGAGGGCGCTTCTTTAGCTCATCGATCATAGCGAAGACGTCTCCGGACAGCTCCAGCACCTCGAGGCCTCTCTCCCTCAATATACGAGCGGCCTCATACCCTATTGCGCAATCCCTCTTCAAAAAATAGCCTACAGAAGCTATTAAGGTACTATATAAGCTCATAATCTATTCGGAAACCTGATCTTAAAATACTTTTAACTAATATATATTGTATAATTATTACTATTTTATTATGAAAATTTTCTTACAAAAAGTATAAAAATCATTCCTTTTCAAGAATAGTAGATACTATTTCTTCAATTGAGGTAATTCTTAGTTTATCAAGATCAGCGTCGTAGACCAAAACACTCTCTACGCCCTTTAAGACGAACCGCCTCATCTCAGAGTCGTGCCATACGTTCGGCAACAAGGAGCCGAACATGGACATCAGATCGTTGGCCGCTATGGCGTAGCAGATCTCCTTTTTCTTGGCCGCGGCGCACTCCTTGTACCTCGTCCTTATACTCCTCAAGCCGTCTCTGACCATATCAACTTTCAGTTCTCTTGGCGTTATGCCGTCGTCCATCTTGAACATGAGGGGAAGTTTTTTAGTATTGATAAGGATCGCAAACGTGAAACGCATCAGCTTGGCCCTTGACGATAAACTTTACAAGGAGGTGGAAAACGCTATGTCGATAATAGGCGAGACCAACAGATCTCGTTTCATAACCTCTATAATAGCCGAGAAAATCAGCGAGATTGTACAAAAGCCCATAGCTTCAATTATAGTTTATATATATGACCATGAGGTGGGGGACGTGGCCAAGAACATAACCGAGATACAACACGAGTTCAGGGACGTTATACGAGCATCTACTCACATACACCTCGACGACAGGAACTGCCTAGAGGTGATACATGCGCTCGGCGACAGCGAGAGGATAAGAGATCTAGTCGCGAGGATGTCCAGAGTAGGCAGAGGCCTTAAGTTCTTGAGAGTCGTGAACGTCCCGCGCCTCGAGTAGCACTTTAATACTCTAAACGCCTACCTGATATGCACGAGTGGTCGTTGGCGTTATCCTTGATACAGACGTTGGACCGCTGGGCTCTAGAGCGCGGCGTTGGGATAAAAAAAGTGGTCTTGTCGGTGCCCTCGCCGGCTCAACTAGACATATCCGTGTTGACCGAGGCCTTCGACACGCTCAAGAGGGAGTCTAGGCTGGAGGGGGCGAGGCTGGAGGTCAAGGTGAGGTCGCCCCGTTACCGTTGCCGCGCTTGCGGGTACGAGTTCGGCCAAGAGGAGGTGGAGCCTCAGATTAAGCGCATAGCGGGCGAATACGGCGAGGAGTACCCCTTGCATTTGATCCCGGAGCTCCTCCCTACTTTTATCAAATGCCCCAGATGCGGCTCCCACGACATAGAGGCCGAGCTCTCGATAAAGGTAGAGGAGGTGGAGACCGTATGAGGCCTCTCTTAGGGCTCGCGAAGGATAAGCTGAGGGGGAGGAAAGTAATAGCCGTGTTGAGCGGCAAGGGCGGCGTGGGCAAAAGCGTTATAGCGTCTTTATTGGCGCTGAGCGTTGAGAACTCCGTTTTGATAGACCTAGATCTCAGCGGCATGTCCATCCCGAAGCTCTTCGGCGTTTCGGGCAAATTACACGAGGTGGGAAAGGAGGGCATAGAGCCCCTCGTCGTCGGCGGTTTGAAGTTGTTCTCGTTGGGCGGCATTGTGGGCGATAGGTACGTGATCCTCCCTGGATACAGCCAAGCCGGGACGGTCGAGGCCCTAATCGCCTTCGCCAAGCTCGGCGATGTTAACACCATAGTGGTCGACATGCCGCCCGGCATGGGCGAGGAGTTGTTGGCCTTGGGCAGAATCGCCGATTATATCCCCGTGGTGGTCTCCACGCCATCTAAGGCCTCCTACAAGGTCGTGAAACACCTAGTTGACTACTTAACCGAGGCGGGCCGTAGGCCGAAGGCCTTCGTCCTCAACATGGCCTACGTCGATTGCGGAGGGGCTAGGGTCTATCCCTTCGGCCGCGGCGATGACGCGAGGAAGTTGGGCGAGGATATCGGCGCCCGCGTCTACGAAGTCCCGATAGATCCCTCGCTCGAGGACTACGTCGGGAGGCTACACGAATATAAAGGCCCTGTGGCCAAGGCAGTGCAAGAGGTGGCGAGGTCTCTCTAATGGAGGCCTTACTGAAAGAAATCATGAGCGAGGAGCGAGTGGTCCCGCCGCTTTTTAAGTATAAGACAATCGACTACGCCCAATACAAGAAAATACATCGAGAGAGCTTAAGGCCGGAGTTCTGGGCCGAGGAGGCGTCTCGTCTGATCTGGGAGAGGCGATGGTCGAAGCTCGTGGAGGGGGATCCCCCGGCCGTTAAGTGGTTCGTGGGGGGCGAGCTGAGCCCCTACAAGAACGTGGTGGGGAAACACGCCGGCACTTGGATCTGGGACAAAATAGCCTTGATCTGGAGGGGGGAGGACGGCCTCATCAAGGCCTTCACGTACTCCGACTTGGACCGCCTCGCCGTGAAGTATTCGGGCGCGCTCAGGGCTCTGGGCGTGGGGAAGGGCGATTGGGTCATGTTCTACGCGCCGCCGACGCCTGAGGTCATCGCGCTTATGTTGGCCGCGGTGCGCATAGGCGCGCCCTTCGAGCCCGTCTTCACGGGCTTCGGCCACGGCGATTTGGCGGCGCGGGTCGAGGACAGACGCCCCAAGCTCCTCGTGACGGTGGACGCGTTCCCCAGGAAAGGGAAGGCGATAAGGACCAAGGAGGTCGTCGACAAGGCGTTGAGGTCGACGAAACATGCCCCCAAGGTGCTAGTAGTGCGTAGGATGGGCGTCGACGTGGAGTTAGTCGACGGGAGGGACTTCGTCCTGGACGACGTCTCGCCCGTCGAGGCTGAGGAGGCCGTGGTGGAGTCCTCACACCCGCTCTTCGGCCTCCACGTGGGCTACGACGAGGGCTTAGGCTTCGTCGCGCACGGGGCTGGCGGCTACTTGACGCAGACCTACGCCACGACTAGGTGGATGGGCTTAAGGCCGCGGGATACTTATTTCTGCACGGTCTTGCCCGGGTGGATAACCGGCGTGACCTACGTCTTATTCGGGCCCTTCATGGTGGGCTCGGCGGTCGTCGTGTACGAGGGAGGGCCCGATTACCCGAGCTGGGATATATGGTGGAGCGTGTTGGAGGACTACGCGGTCAACGTCTTCTTGACGACGGCGGGGGCCTTGAGGCTCCTCTCCAGACAAGACCCCAAGATCCTCGAGGAGCACAATCTAGACATGTTGAAGCTCATCTTGACCACGGCGGAGCCCTTGGAGGTCAAGTACTGGAAATGGGCGTACCACTACGTGGGGACCGGCGCCGCGCCCTCCATAGACTCTCTGCCCGGCAAGCTGAGCGGGAGGATACCCGTTATCCATATGTTCATCCAGACGGAGCTCGGGACCTTCGTCACGGGTAGCCTCCCCAACTACGCGTTCGTCCCCTTGGCGCCAGGCTCCGTCGGGCCTCCGATGCCCGGCTTCGACATAGACGTGGTGGACGAGAGGGGCGATCCCGTGAGGGGGAGGCCGGGCCAATTAGTCGTCAAAATGCCTTGGCCGGCGATGCCGGTGGAGTACTCGAAATGGTTCGCCGAGAAGTGGAGAGGCGGGATCTACTACGTCGGCGATATGGCCGTGATGGCCGACGACATGAACATATTCCCCCTCGGCAGATCGGACGCCGTGATGAAAGTGAACGGGTACAGGATATCGCCTGCGGTTATCGAGGAGGCCGCGTCGTCGTTGCCGGGCATTAGGGGCGCGATCGCGGTAGGCGTATACGACCCCCAGAAGTTCGAGGCCCCGCTCCTCGTAGTTGAGGGCGAAGTTCAGCCCGAGGACGTGAGGCGTAGGGTCAGAGAATACGTGGGCCCCATAGCGGAGCCCTCGGCGGTGGTCGTAGTCGACGAGATCCCGCGGGAGCCCAAAAGGCAGTTGCGCCTCGCCCTAAAGCTGGCGTTGAGGGGGGTGAAGGGGGTTCATCCGTGGGCCGAGGAAATCGCCTCGCGGCTGAGGGCGGGGACATGAGCGGGCCCGCGTCGTAGCGAGTCCGTTATTTATAGGCTGTTTTTATCTCCATGAGTGAGGTCATTAGGCTCGCCCACGGGGCCGGCGGTGTCGAGACGTCGCAAATCCTCGAGGCGTTGATATTCTCCAAGGTCGAAGAGAAGTTGAAAAAAGTAGAGGGGGGTTTAGGCATAGATTTCCCCGACGACGCCGCGGCTATACCCATCGGCGATGGGCGCTACTTGGTCGTGACCATCGACTCCTACACGGTCAATCCGCCTTTCTTTCCCGGCGGCGATATAGGCGTTCTCGCAGCCGCCGGCTCCATCAACGACGTCTTGATGATGGGGGGAAGACCTATCGCCCTCATGGACGCCATCATAGTCGAGGAGGGCTTTCCTATGGAGGACTTGAGAAGGATAGTGGACTCGATGTTGAGGGTATTGCGCGAGGAGGGCGTTGCGTTGATAGGCGGCGATTTTAAAGTCATGCCGAGGGGTCAAATAGACAAAATAGCGATAGCCACGGTGGGCATAGGCGTTGCCGATAGGCTGATAGTAGATAGGCCTCAGCCCGGCGATAAGATAATCGTGAGCGGATATCTCGGAGATCACGGGGCTGTGATATTGGCGAGGCAGATGGGCCTCGAGGAGCCGGGCGGGGGGCTCATAAGCGATGTGAAGCCCTTGACGAAGCTCATGTTGCCCTTGGTCGAGAAATACGGCCAGTACATCCACGCGGCCCGCGACCCGACCAGAGGCGGTTTAGCCATGACGCTCAACGACTGGGCCAAGGCCTCGGGGAGCGTGATAGTCGTGGACGAATCGACTATACCCATCAAGCCGCAAGTGGCGTCCTACGCCAACATGTTGGGCATAGACCCCTTGGCGCTCGCCAGCGAGGGCGCGGCCGTGCTCTCCGTGAGCCCCGAGGCGGCCGACGAGGTCGTGGAGTTCATGAAGAAACTCGGCTTCGAGAACGCGGCGATAATAGGCGAGGTCAAGAAGGCGGAGAAGTACAAGGGGTACGTCCTCCTCAAGACCGTGGTCGGGGGGTTGAGGATATTAGAAGCGCCTAGAGGCGACCTAGTGCCGAGGATATGCTGAGGCTTGAGTTCAGAGGCGTCGAGGTGCGCAGGGCGGGCGGCCCCGCCGGCGTGGCTATAAGACGCGGCGAAACCGCCTTGTGCATCGACGCGTTGGACTTAGACAAGTGCGACTACCTCCTCTACACTCACGCCCATCCAGCCCATTTCCCCGGCGGAATTTCCGAGTTCTACTCCCCCCTCGGCGGCCGCAAGGTAAAGCCAGGCGATGTCCTGGACTTGGGGCCCTTCAAGGTAGCCGTAGTGGACGCCTACAACGTCACCAAGCTCATGGGAGGGCGGCCGATCCACCTCAAGGGCGAGGGCGTGGGGTACGTCGTGGAGGCGGGCGGGGTGAGGCTCTACCATACAGGCGATACGGACCTCATAAAGGAGATGTCGTCCGTGGGGCCTATCGACGTGCTCCTAGTGCCCATAGGCGGCGGCTCCGTCATGACGCCCGAGGAGGCCGCCGAGGCCGTGATGTTGTTAAGGCCTAAGATAGCCGTGCCGCTCCACTACGTCGAGAAGAAACACTACGTCAAGTTCAGAGATATAGCCTACCCCTATACGAACATAATCGCTTTGCCCGCCGATAGGTCCTAGGCCATGCTGGCGAGGTCGTGGAGGGCTTCGGCGAAATGGCCGTCGAATTCTTCCAGGAGGTCCTCGGAGCGGGTCGACGCCTCCAAGCGCTTGTTCGGCGCCCGGGGAGCCCGCCTAGGGAGCGCGAGGTCTTGGCGGTTGTCGACAGCGTATTGGATCGCCCAAACGCGCCCGACGGCTGCTCCGCCCAAGCTCCCGATCTCCGAGACCTCGACGGCCTCCTCGGCGAACGCCCTCGCCGCCCCTCTTTTAGTTCTGCGTTATCGCGACGCGGCGATAAGCGCTTTATGTCGAACGGCCTCGTGAAGGCGTTTAGGATATACGCCATCGGCATAGTGCAAGGCGTGGGCTTTCGGCCCTACGTGAAGATGTTGGCGAGCTCGTTGGGGCTTACGGGATACGTCAAGAACATGGGCGGAGGCGAGGTGGAGATCTTCGTGGAGGGGGAGAAGGCGGCGGAGTTCATAGAGGCGCTCCGGAACAGCCGGCCTAAGGCCATAATGCTCGAGGAGCTCGTGGTGCAAGAGGCGGAGCCCCGAGGCTATAGCTCTTTCGAGATATTGAAGAGCGACGAGGAGGCGCGCACGCCGTCTAATATACCCCCCGACATGGCCATCTGCGACGAGTGTTTGAGGGAGGTCCTCGAGGGCGAGTGGAGGAGGCGCGGCTATTACTTCAACTCTTGCAGCTTCTGCGGCCCCCGCTTCTCGGTGATGAGGCGCCTCCCCTACGATAGGGAGAACACGAGCTGGGCGAGCTTCCCCATGTGCCCCCGCTGCGAGGCCGAGTACTCGTCGCCCCAAATAGGAGGCATTAGGAGGTTCTTCTACCAAGGGATATCGTGTAAACTCGACGGGCCTCGGGCGAGGCTCCTAGACTCCTCCGGCAAGCCCTTAGACGTAGAGGACCCGGTCTTGAAGGCGGCTGAGCTGGTGTCTGAAGGGCGCATAGTCGCCGTGAAGGGCATAGGGGGATATCACATATTCGCGAAGGCGACCGACGACTCCGTCGTGGCGGAGCTGAGGAGGAGGAAGAGGAGGCCGAGCCAGCCCTTCGCCGTAATGGCATTGGACTTGGCCGCGGCCGAGCGCCTCGTCCATATAGACGAGAAAGCCGCCGGCTTGTTGACCTCGCCCCAACGGCCCATAGTCCTATTGCCGAAAAGGGAGGACAGCCCCGCCTCCCCGCTCGTCTCCCCCGGCCTCGACAAAGAGGGCGTGTTCTTGCCCTATACGGCCCTGCAGTACTTGTTGTTGGCGAACACCGACGACAAATTCGCCGTGGCCACCAGCGGCAACGCACACGGCGAGCCCATGTGCAAGGACCTCAAATGCGCCTTGGAGAAGCTGGGGCGGATCGTGGACTTCGTGTTGGACCACGACTTGGAGATAGCGCATAGGGTGGACGACAGCGTTGTGAGGTTCACGAACGGCGCGCCGACTTTTCTCAGGAGATCTAGAGGCTACGCGCCGGCGTGGATCCGCGTCCGGCGCAAGTTCAAGAGGCCCGTCGTCGCGTTCGGCGCAGATCTACAGACGGCCGGCGCCGTGGCCTTCGAGGACAAGGTGGTCTTGACCCAGTATATAGGCGATTTGGACGACTTCGACGCCCTCAAGGACCTGGACGAGGAGCTGAGGTGGTTCGCCAAGGCGTATAGGCTCAAGGACCCCGTATTGGTCTGCGACAAGAACCCTGCGTATAACAGCACGAAGCTCTGCAAAGAGTGGGCTGAGGAGTTGAAAGCTGAAATGCTCGTCGTGCAGCACCACCACGCCCACGCGCTCGCCGCGGCCGCCGACGCTGGGCTAGCAGAGCCCTTCGTGGCCGTCGCCATAGACGGCGTGGGGTACGGAGACGACGGGATGGCTTGGGGCGGCGAGGTGCTCTTCGTGGAGGGGGCCGAATACGCGAGGGAGCGCCATCTGCGCTACGTCCCCATGCCCGGAGGCGATCTAGCCGCCTTGAGGCCCGCCAGGATGGCCGCGGCGTATTTCAAAGAAGCCCTCGGCGACGTGCCGCAACAACTCGCCGATCGTCTGCCAGGAGGGCTCTTGGAGCTCGAGGCGGTTGTCAAAGAGCTCAAGGCGCCGAGGCTCTTCACGTCGAGCGCGGGGAGGTTCTTGGACGCAGTGGCCGCCGCGTTGGGGATCGCCTGGGAGCGCACCTACGAGGGCGAGCCGGCCATAAGGCTCGAGGCCGCCGCGACGGGCGGGAGGCCTCTGCCGTTTAGGGCCGAGGACCAAGTGGAGCTGTTCGCGGAGGTCGTGGAGGCGTTCCGGTCGGGTTCGCCGGCGAGGGACGTGGCGTACTCGGCGCAGTTGAGGCTCGGCTCCATCCTAGGCTCTTGGGCGTGCGAGAGCGCCCAGAGGAGGGGCGTCGACGTCGCGGCTGTGTCGGGAGGCGCCGCCGTGAACGATATCGTGGTAGCGGGCATAGCCCACGAGGTTAAGAGGTGCGGGCTGAGGCTAGTGCAGCAGACGAAGGCTCCGCCGGGCGACGGCGGCATCGCCCTCGGGCAGGCGTACTTCGCGACGTTCGTATAACGGTCGACGGCCGCCGCGGCCATAACCGTCGCCCACAGCGATGTGTCGTGGTGCCTCTGCCGGTTAAAACCGAACAGCACGGAGGCCGGACTAGGAGCGTGGCAGTTGAGGAACGAAGAAAGGTAGCGGGGCCGGGATTTGAACCCGGGACCTCGGGGCTGCTCGGGCCTAGAGGCCCTTTCTGCTCGGGCCTTAGGGGCCCTTTATGAGCCCCGCGGCCTGCCCGCTGGCCCACCCCGCTATCTATTTTTCCAATTTTTCTGGGTTTATAAACTTTTCCCGATTATTACTGCGAACAGCCCATCCCTATTAGTTCGCGCGGCGTGTTTAGGAGTAAAATTTTTCCGCCCCTCCACGGCGGTTTGCGTGGTCTTTCGGCCTCTGCTCCCTCCCACCGCCCTCCTCCACTACAGGGACTTCGACTTGGCGTGTTCAATGCTGGACGGGGTGCGCGAGGCGGTGGAAAAGGCCATATCGAGGCTGTCCCACACGTTGAGGGAGTTGGCGATGCGCCTCCCCCGCCGCCTGTGGCTTTACTTAGCTGGCGGTTGGGGGGCCGTATAGAGAAGGGCGGGCGGCGTTTAAAAAGGGGCGTGCGTGCCCGAATACAGTTAGACGAAATAGACAAAGTCCCGGCGAAGGAGCTGGCCGTGCTCCTGCCGGTGCTCGAGGGCAGGAGGCTGGTGGTCAGGAAGCACGGCAAGGCAGCGTCGATAGACCTCGCGGGGATGAAGGCCGTGGCCACGGCGAACGTGGCGTTTAGGAAGACGAAGGTGTGGGAGCAGGTGAGCGACCGCATGCTGGTGGTGGAGTTCGACGCGATCCCCCCAGAGGAGTTCCGCCAGCTGATACTGAGGGAGGTGCCGAACGCTGACCCGGAGGTCGTGGAGGCCGTTGTGAAGAACTTTGAAAAGTGTCTATAAGAAACGCCATAAACAAGGGGCATATGCGCCTCGTGCCAGGGTCTAAGACGAAGACCGCGCGGCCGGGGAATTGGGAAAACGACCTAAACAGCCCCTCCCTATCCGACAGCGCCGCCGCCACTGAGAAGACGTCTACGTATAGGCACGTGACCCCCTCCAACGTGGCCGGCATAAGCTCTGCCTCTACGCCCTTCCTCTTCATTCCAGCCCCGCGTCGGTGATGCGGTATTCTATCCTCACGTCCGGCGCCATGCCCGGCACGTCGAGAGGCCACATATAGCCCTCCGCCTTGGCCTTGTTGGGCCTCACCATCATGAACCTCGCGTTGACGGCGTGGGCCAAGACGTTGCCTCCGGCCGGCCTCTTGCCCACTGAGAAGGCCTCCGGCACGTCCATGACCTGGTTTGTAAGCACCGACGTAAGGCCGAAGGTCCTGGCGTGCCTCCTCAGCCAGTCCACTAGGTAATGGATGCGCTGTTGCCTGGCGGCCAGCATTTCGCGGCCGGGGAACTCCGCCCTATACAAGGCCGTGATGGTGTCGATTATGACCAGGCGGCATCCCTCTTGTATATGCCGCGGCAGCTCGAACTTCACGATCTGCTCTAGCTGCACCACGTTGGCGGGCTGGTACACCACTACTGCCCCCTCCGGCACCTCCACGCCGAACCGCCTGGCCACGGCCTCTATGAGGGCGGGGTTGAAGGTGCCCTCCGTGTCCACGTACACCACTCTCTGTGTGAACCCCTGGGCTATCGAAGCCACTGCCAGCTGGTGCGCCAGCATGGACTTCCCCGCCCCGAACTCCCCGGCGAACTCGTAGATGAAGGCCTCGCGGACGCCTCTCCAAGGGGTCTTCTCGTCGAAGGCGGCCACGCCGGTTTTGAAGGTCTTGAACTGCCTCTGCTTGAGCTCTGTCAGAGTCATGGCCTTGGCCGTGTCCACCCTCTGCAACGCCTGCTGGAGGAGCTTGATGGCCCGGTCGTATTCAATGCCAGCCTCTACCAGCTCCTCTATGGTGAACTCTGACAAATGTTCTATCGAAACTACGCTCAGCTCTTCTAGTTTTTCCAGCGTCTTGGGGCCCACGCCCTCTAGAGAGGCGAGTTTCTTGTCTTTTTTCACACTTCAGAACTCGAGTATGTCAAGTGTAAATACGGCGTTCAGGATCCTGAGCGGCGAAAATACGTTTTACTTACCCATATTCTGTGAGTAATCTTTGTCAACTACTACACGGGAGTTCAATATATCAACGGGGGTTTGCCATGCCTGGAGATTGAAAAGAGGCTTTTAACAAGCTCCAAGATGTGTAAAAACTTGGAGAATACATAGCCAAAACGCGCCATTGCAAGTGCCGAGGTGTCTGGCTCGTTATTGAGCAACAGACCGCCAGTGACACTGATAACACGTGTCAAGGCAATGTTTAGGGCGTTTGCGAGACGATCCATTATGGCGTGGGCCTCCTCTGCCGAGACGCTTGGGTCTTCCTCCGCCTGTTGCGCTACCTGCCACATGAGCAACTTAGCCACCGCCGCAATTGCGCGGATAATGCGGCGGTAGGCGTATTCTATATTCGCCGTGGTAACGGAGTAGAGAGTCTCGTCGAAGATCATGGAGGCGATGTACTCGCTGATTAGGTGCGCCACTTTGGAGAGAGGTTCGTTGTTCTTAAGCGCATTGTAGATGTCTACCTCTGTGACTTTGACCTCGGCAAATTTAACCGGCGGCGGGGTGTTTGTTATCCTGTACATCCCACTCACAAGCACGCCAACAAGCCCATATTTATTTTTGTCTGTCTACTACTCACCACTCATACGCCCCGGTCCACATCTCCACAGCCGCCCAGGGCCTCTCCAAAACCCCCTCTTCATCGCCTGGAACCCCCGGTGTCCGCCCAAAAATCGCCGCGGGGCGGCTTTGTGGTGGCTAGGTTGACCATCCAATCCACCCTAAAGGGCAGGGGGGAATTTGTATACCAGCCGCAGGGCGGTCACTGCTTGCCTTGGATGTGGTGTCGTGTTTCATGCGTAACGGCGCGGCTGGGGGATGGCTTGTGGAGGAGCCCGCCGCCGGCGCGGCGAGCCTCTAAGTCGCCGAGGCGTGTCAGTTGGGCGAATTTGCATGTTTAACATGTGCCTAGTAAATTGAACTGTGTTACTAATTTACACTTGTATCGTGTCAGCCATGGAATCACGTGTTGGGATTGTGGAGCTCCTCCGCTGCGAGGGGCCTCTGTATACTCGCGACATCGTGAAGAGTCTTGGCATGCCGTGGAGTACTGTAATTGAGACGCTTAGGAGGCTCGCCAAGCGCGGCGTCGTCGTTGTGGAGAGGGATGGAACTCGGTACATTTGGCGCTTCCGCTAAGAGGGCGAGTCGCCGACGTGGCCGACGCCCCGCGTGGCGAGGCGGTAGCTCGAGCAGAGGGCTGTGGAGCTTCTTAGACGCGCGCCGTTGACCACTTCTGCTCTTGCGAAGCTACTTGGCGAGAAGTACGCCACGACGTACGGCATACTTCGCCGGCTGAAGAGCCGCGGCTCAGCCACACCCTCGGCGTAGCAGAGCTCAGACGGCGTGAGGCCCAGCTCCCTCGCCTTTTCGAAAGCCATTTCTACCAGCTCCTCAAAGCCCAGCTCGCCGTCCCCCGCGGGGACAAAGCGGTCTGGCCAGCCAAATCATGTAGTAAAAAACACTCAATATTAAATAACTTACACACCCACGCCACGGCCATATCTACAGAGGCTAAGCTATGTTGAGTTAACTGTGAGAATGAGCTCTACCTCAATCTCCTAAGCCGCATTGTTGTAGAACAAGTATAGTCTTATTAGAATCTCAAAACTTTTCTAAACTAGACGAGTCCTATCTTAGCTAATACTTATATCTATTTGACTAACGCCTTAGTTGCCACGCGGCTTTAACGTAACTCTAGGTTTAGAACTGACATGACGCTTTTCACGCCGCCTATAGCTACGCTCTATGTAGCTGCTGAGAGTTATGTAAATGTTATGAGGAATTTGCTAAGTCGACGAGTTAAAAACTTGGCCGCTGGCGCCTCTTTTAGCGACACAGCCCGCTCAGCTCGCCTAACACAAGCCCCAGCCTCGTCAACCACAGACCACTCAGGCGAGGCGCTTTCTTCTGATGGATAGTCGCCTTACGGGCGTATACAATCGCCGCATAGCCGACGGGGTCGACCGCCTCAGCATGCCCCCTCTTCCATACGCCGTGGTGTCATCCCGACTCCGGTGCATGTGGAAGAAGGCTTTAACAACACGTCTTTACCACCCTAAGTACGCACCCCACGTCTAGAGACCTCATAAAACACTGGTTGAACTGTTCTAGCGGAATCTTCCTCCCGTTCACTAAGACGTAGTGTTGAGAGTAGGCGTACTTACTCACGCCCCACCTCGCCGGCTCCTCCACCACGGCGGCGTCGCGTTGTAATTCCACTTCGCCGAACCGCTCAGCCAGCTCCCATAGCAAATCGGCTTGCCACTGCTTTAGGCCGCCCTCCTCGCGCCGACGCCGCTCCTCCTCTCTCCACCTTCGCTTCCTTTTGGCGAAATAAAAGGGGCACTGTACTTCTTCGCCGATATAACATGTAAACTTAATCTTGGCGAAGGCTTTGCGGTATCTCCCATATACCGTAAAGATCCACCAGCCGCCCTCCTCTACACATTCCACCCTCTCCACCGTGGCCTCGAAGATCTCGCGGAAGAGCCTAGAGACGCGACTCCACTTGGGGCACGAGATCAGCCGCGGCTTCTGCGCCTCCCCTGGGACAAGCCACAAGTCTAGCGTCGTAGTAGCCCCACTTCCACGTATGTCGTGTGCATTAGATTTTGATCGAATTCTCCTATAATTCTCCCCGCCGTTATCAAGTACCTTGCCGCCAACTTCTCTATGAGGCGCCTCTGGATTGCCCTCCACGCAACTATTTTTCTTTATATCCAACTATACCCAGCCATTGCTAAACACGCCTCGTCCAATGACTTGTGCTACACGGCGAGGGAAATAGTCGCCATAACGACGTGTCGTAGAGGAGGAGAAAGGGGAATAGGTTGCCGCGTGTCTCGACACAAGGGGATATACGCACAACAAGAAGATGTTATACGTTCGGCATGGCCCGCGACTAGGCCCTCCTTATGTTAGTCTCCGTGGGCCACAGCGCCCGTCCACGCAGACACATTAGCCCCTCTCCGGGCAACTAATGCCATGTTGACCATGGCCGACATCTCGCCAGCACGGCAAATCTGCTGCCTCGCCTCCTTAGCGGCGTTTATATTTTACGGTTTTATGGCATATGATAGTCTTTCCTTTGGAAACTCTCCTGGAGATAGTTTATGTAGCCAGTCTCTAATCATCTGTCTCATCTCCACGGCGTACTCCACAACTACCTTAAGCTCGCTTTTGTCAAATTGTAGATTTGGAAGGAGGAGCTTCATGAAAGCGCTAATTATCTTCTTAATGGCTTTTTCATCTCTAATAGTCGTATTTCCAATCAACTCCACGTGCTTACCCACCTCACCCACTAAAGACTCCTTCCTCATGGTATGAAGCGCCTCGGAGAAGTAGTCTAGAGCTATTCCAAATCCTTGAGATAGATAATGCCTAGCTCTGCCTATTTTAGGAAGCTCCCAGCCTGGTATAAGCCCTCTAATCCTATCTATCAGGGCTGAGTCCCTCATGGGCTTTGGCAGTATGTACGTTAAGTCCTCCACGGGCACATAAGCCCCCTCCCTCTCCTCAACTTCCACATTCCCAAGCATAGCTAGAGAACACCCTGAAGTAACTCTCTGTCTACCCCTCTCGTACTGGCCGCTTTCCATGAAGTCCTTGAGTTTAGCAACTATCTCATCGGGATTGGGAAATCTGACTTTGGATATCTCATCGAATACTACTGAATCCCTAACAGCTATCTCGCCGGGCATGCCGTTTCTGAGATTGTAGAACAAGGCCGCTGGGCTTATCATGCCGCCTACGATAATCCTCGTATACCTACTCACATTCCTAAACACGTAAGTCTTGCCGGTAGCCTTAGGCCCAAACTCCACAATATGCAAATTCTCCTCCACAAGCGGTAAGAGCCTCGAGAGGAGGACAAGCTTCCTCCCAATGCCCGGATAGGCGTTGTGATTATAACCAATGGTGTTTATGAGAACATCAAGCCATTCCTCAAAGGTAAAGTAGCCCCGGGCCTCAGCAAGTATCTTAGGATCCGAGGTGGGCGCCTGGAACGGCGTGAAGCCCGTCACGATGACTGGATTTTCTACGAAATTTTCACTTATCCTCGCAGTTTCAGGCGAGTATTCGAGTTCTATTAGACCCCACATCCCCGTGATCATGGTCATGGGATAATTCCTGGCTATATCCGGCGGGACTCTTACGTCGCTCTCACCAATAGATGGGATTATACCCCTGTGCTCGCCGCTTTCTAAATCCACCCAAACCCTTAACTCATCTATAATCTTAATGCGCCTCTCCTCAACAAGCCTATGCTTAAGATACTCCTTCTCACTAGCCTCAAAATAATGCTGTTTAATGAACTCCCTAAGCCTCGTCTGCCAATCATCGGGATACTCCGCCGCGAACTCCGTTATGAGGTACTCAGCAACAAAACCCGGCAGCCTAGATATCTCCGTCTCATGAAGTAGGCTCTTATCCACAGCATAGTCCCCAAAAGCCCTCCTAATCTTAGCATAAAGATCGCCCACAACCATCACCCAAGTCTAAGAGTCCTGGGCCTCCTAGGCCCCTCCGACAACCTGGAGGATGCCGTTACCTTAACACTACCATCATGCTCATAATCAGAGCACTTAAAACTATACGCAACCTCATAAACCCCCTCAGGGACCTTAACCTCAATCCTATGCCTACCATCACCAAGGTTCAGCGTCTGCGTGCCCCAGGGCCACCTAAGAACGAGCACAGCCTTATCACAAAGCTCCGCAGTCACAATATTAACCTCCAGGTAATCAGTCTGCCCAGCAACAACATCGACCTTGAGAAACTCCACCGAGGGCCTAACAACCCCCGCGACGCCCTCCCCCTCTTCGGGAACACCCTCACCAGCCAACACACCCAGTAACTTCCTGAACTCCTCTAAGGCACCCTCGGGTATGCCATAGAGCTGGGCCACAGCCCTATCAAGCTCCTCCTCAACCCTCCTAAGCTCACCCTCTGGGTCCTTAACTTCCCTGCAGTAATCGGGCTTGGCATTGGCGTGGATACACCTGGCGATTTCGTGAGCCCTTTTAGAGAGCCCGGCAATCCTCATGTGTAATTCATTATTAGGATAATAACGAGGAATTCTTATAAAATCGATTATATGCGTTTCTTGCCTCAGCTCATATGTATATGCCGCTATTATTGCCCTTACAACAATTGAATTAAGGATGCCAGCAATATAGTAGGCCTCCTTCAGATCGTTAAGATCTATTAGTATAGTCCCATCATCAGGTATCACAGGCTTTTTACCCGAATGCCCTACCTCTATGGGTTCTACCACAGCACATGAAAAACTAACAGCCTTACCACTAATGCCCCCGGCAATTCTACTCCACACTACCTTGTAGGGAGCTAGGCTAGGCTCTACGTTGAACACCCAGTAAAACGGTGGCGCACTTTTTTCCGCTACCTCAAGCGGCAACCTCCTATAAGGTTCTAACTTACTTTTGTAGGGCTCGCCACCCCTATTCACTAGATCTCTGAAGAATTCATAGAAGTACCTATATGTATTGGGATACTTTATCTTCATTTTATCATGCTTAATTGTATTCCCCCGCTCGTCTACAGGAAGAATGATGTACCTCTCCCTGTAGTCCACATACCACTTCTTAATGTCCCTGCCCCTAATGAGCGGGTAGACAAGGTCAGGCTCTATAGCCGCCTCAACTTGCCTAACCCTCTTCTTCTGCCCAGGCTCCGGCGGGTTAGTGATTAGCAACTTACCATCCGGAAGCCTCTGTTTGATCTGTATGAAGTATACCTGGTTTAGACCCGTATATACTCCCGCATGCGCCTCGTATGGTGAGGGCCCAGAGGTTATCTTCCTAATGTAGGGTAGTACTTTCC
This sequence comes from Thermoproteus thermophilus, assembly GCF_055392855.1. Classification (NCBI taxonomy): domain Archaea; kingdom Thermoproteati; phylum Thermoproteota; class Thermoprotei; order Thermoproteales; family Thermoproteaceae; genus Thermoproteus; species Thermoproteus thermophilus. The sequence goes on along the minus strand of NZ_AP042466.1, from coordinate 357,090 downwards.
TTGTTACCTGCATCCAGGGACTTGAGGGGTCCCCCTCTACTAGGGGCGCCATTATGGCCTCGAACCTCTCCGTATCCTTGAGGATGTCCTCCAGGTGCGCATCGGTGGGTATGGGCTTCCCTGTCTTGTTAACCCATATTACGTGCCTAACCCCATCCCTATTCTCCGCAGTGTTGCCCGTCTCGGGTTTCTCAACAACTATTGCCGAGACTCTGTTCACGGTCCCCTCGAATGGATACAGAGTTACCATGTCGTGCACAACATGCACCCTGGTTTTGGTGGCTAGGAACCTCCTAAACCCCGAGCCAGCCTGTGTCTTGAATACCGTGAACGGCATTAAGAAGCCGTGCCTACCACCTGGTTTTAGGTATAGGTCGAAGCACCTGGCCATGAAGAGCATCGCCAAGTCCCTCTTAACCTTACCCAACCCCGTCTTCCCCCTAATCTCGGCCAGCCCATAGTGCTGCCACAAGTCCCTGGACAACTCCCTGAAGTCCTCAGGCAAGTTTTCCCAGTTGACCCATGGTGGGTTACCCACAACGTAGTCGAACTTGCCCCTCAGTATTGGTGCGAAGGCGTTCCTTATTATGGATACCCAAACATCGTCCTTACCCTCCTCCTCCAGCTTTAGTAGCGTGCTGTAGAAATCCACCAGGACGCTGAGCTCGTTTTCCTCTAACTCCCTGAACCTATACCTCAGCCTCTCTCTAAACTCACTTGGTTTGTACCTGTTTCTCAGTGCGTCAGCCACCTCATGGAGTATACCTGGCAGTAGGTTCTTCTCGACAATGCCTGCTGGTATCCTGAACTCCCCAGCCGTTGTCTTCAGCACGTAAACATCACCCATTAGCGTGGACCTCCTCTCAACCATCAGGGAGTCCGCTAGGTAGATTGGTATCTCCACCCTGCCCCTCCTAGGTAAGTCCGCAATCATGAGTAAGTAGTTTGTCCTGGCGGTGAGTACCGCCAATGGGTTTAGGTCGTACCCAACGACGTTCTGGAGTAGGTAATCGACCAGGACATCCTCCAGGAAGTGCTCCCTGGCATAAGCCCTAAGCCTCGCTATGTACCTCACAAGGAAGGTGCCCGAGCCACATGCTGGGTCCAGAACCCTCAATTGCAGCGGTTTCAGTGGGTCCTCCTCGCCCATCTTCATGAGGTTCTCTAGGCTGAGGCCCACCTCATCGAGTAGGAAATCAGCAAGCCAGTCCGGTGTGTAGTACTCACCAAGCCTATGCCTAATGTCCCCGGGTACTAACTGCTGATACAGTCTCTTTAGGAGATCCCTGGCGTACTCGGGCTCCAACTGAGGCGTTGCTGGTTCGTAGTCCGAGAGCCTCCTTATCACTTCAGCCAGTGCATCAGCTAACTCCCTATCAAGCTCCTCAAGGTACCATGAGAAGTAATCACCCTCCAGGAAATTCTCATAGCCAAAGTGTTTAAAAACGCCGCCGCTTTCCAACTCCCTAAGCTCATCCCTTAGGGCGTCGACACCGCCCCTTGTGTACGCGTCGTCGAGCTCGGCTATGTAGGACTTGTAGAACCTGCCACCGCCGTATAGGTACACAACCTCCGCTGCCAGGAGCTTTAGTATGAAGGCGTAGTACGTCTGTATCGCGAATATGAGCGCGTCATAGTTGACGTTGCCCGTTAACCCGTACTCCCGAGCCAACGCGGGTAATTCCTCAAGCTCCTCAGGCCTGTAACCCGTTGCCTGCCTGAAGAGCCTCATCCAATCCTCAAACAACACCCTAGTCCTCGGGCTCTTACTCTCAACGAGCCTCCTATACAACGCCCTAATAACCCTCTTAGCAAGTTCCGACCGGGGGCCGAAGTCCCTCAGGAGGTTATCCACACTGAGCGCCTTCCTCCTTAGCCCCCTCAGGGCCTCAATAACCTTTATGACGCTCTCCCTGGTGATGTTGTACGGGCCCCTTAGGACCCAAGTATCCTGCGGTTTGTAGTACCTCACGAAGGCTATCCTATCACTGATTACAATACCCAGGTACCTATCCCACTCAGCCTTTGAGGCAGCCTCCGTTTTAATGTAGTTTATTACCTGCTCCTTAGCCTTGGCTATGTCGGTGTTTGTTGAGAATTTGCCTGGGGCTTTGTACTCTATGATTACGTGCCCGTAGAGGGCATCAACCCTAGCCCCGGAGACTAGGGTGTACTCGTAGCGACCGTATTGCGTTATACCCAGTGGTTTGAGGATCATGTCCTCTATGCACTTGGACACGCTAATCCTCAACTCCTCCTCATTACTAGCCCTCTTAACACCCTGTAAGAAACAATTTAAAACGCCATCAACATCTATTTGAAAGCTCGACGTAGCCACAGAGATTAGTAAATAAAGAAATTTAACCCTAACTCATGAAGCGTCGACATAGGACCCCCAGCGCCTCGTTTTGTGTTGTCTAGCCCTGTCGCCGCCCCGCCGGCCTTCTCGGCCCGACTCTGAGTACGAATTCCCTGCCCTTGCCCGCGTAGTGGTTGAAGAGGCCTCCACAGCTCTTACAACGGTAATGCGTCACGTCGTATCCCTGCTTGGGCATTTTCCAACTCTTAACAACCTCCACGTCGACTGAGCCGCAATACGGACATTTCATGCTCTCACTATATAGGTATAATATATACATAATGGCTATGACCTTCGACATATCTGCGGCGGCTACTCAACGAGCCGCTTGGCGCCTACACATGGACGAACTCTCAGAGCTATACTAAGTGAATAGAACTCGACGACGACGGGCAGAGGGCGCTGGATACGTGACAGCGTTCCCGGGGAGATGTGGGACTCGGCTGGGGAGGCTTGACAATGCGCGGGGCTGGGACGTGGGTCGAAGGCTGGGCTGTGAGCAGAGAGGTGTAGAGGTGAGAGGAGGGGGTGTTGTAAAATACGCGCGGCTTGGGGCTACGTATATCACTTCCCTTGTTAGCCTAACTAGAGCAGTAGCTTTTAAAGATCTATATATATGTGGTGTATAAACCAGAGCTGCCTCCCACTGCCCTCCTCCATTACAAGGATTTCGACTTGGCGTGTTCTAGGCTCGACGGCATATGCGAGGCCATGGAGAGGGCCATAAGCGCCAAGCTTCCGTACACGTTAAAAGAAGTGGCCATGGCCGACCCCTCCCTCCTTCGCTTTTTCCTCCACGAAGAGGTGGACGGCCCCTACAAGGCCGAGTGGTTGCGGTTCAAGAGAGGGTTGCCCATAGGCTTGCACGAGGTATGGCAAGTGCCCAAGAGCGGGTGCGTCTTGGACGAGGCCTGCCGGGCGGGCCCGGAAGTGTTCCTCGCCCCGCCCCACGTGCAGTACAAGTACCTCTCGATGTGCCCCTCCGTCACGAGCCGGTATAAGGCGCTCTTCGGGACTATGCCCTGGGATTACGACACAGCGAAAAGAGTGATCGTAAAGCCCTTCCCGAAACCCGTCTTCATGCTCGAGCGCTTGCTCCGCGACCTCCCGCCTCCCGAGAAGATCGCCTCTTGTAAGCCGTCCGTCAAGTACGTAAAATCGCTGAACCCGCTGGCCTCCCTCGTCTACTGGGCCAGGACGAGGGGTGTGGCCTCTATTGATAATCTGTTAGATTCGTCAAGCACGCTACCGGTGGTGTTAAAATGAAGGGCGGGTGTAAAGATAATAGGCTCTATCATTTTCACACTTCGCATTCATTCGTACACCTTATCAGCATGCTTTACATATTTATAAAACAACCTATGTTATTTAAATATGGACTCAATTGAGTGTCAAGAGATACGTAAGACTAAGTATGGGACCGCTTGCCTAGCCAAGGCGCCTGCGTCTATTCTGCCCCGCGCGATCTCCTTGACGAGGGAGGACGCCGAGGTGCCGGACAGCGACTTGTACAAGATCATAAAACACGTCTGGAAGGGGGATCTCCCCATCCTCTCCTCGGCGCTTGTCGTGAACGCCGATTGCGGGAGGCTCGAGGAAAAACGCCTATTGCTCGATGTCGAGTGCCGCGACGCGTACAAAATCGATGTCAAGGGCGCCATGTCCAGCGTGATAATACTGTCCGACAACTACATAGAGGCGGCCCACGACATCGTCTTGTATTTGCTGAACGCAGGGCATCACCACGTGTTGGACGCGTCCGTCCTCAAGGCGTTCGAGGGCATCGGCCTCGACCACAATGAGTTCATCAAAGAGCTGGCCTCCTACAAGGAGCCCCAAGATAGCCGGAATCCCTCTTTCCTCGAGCCGCCGGCGGATTGGCCCGTTGTGGTTGCGCCGCGAGTGCGGACGGATCTCCGCGAAGACGGCGCCCTCCAGGCGGAGGAGCCCGACGTAGTAGACGTCCGCGCCACGCCTGAGCTCAGCCTAGACGCGATATGCCGAGCGCTCGCCGCCGACAAGGAGCTCTTCGACGTGGTGAAGAACATCTACTCGAAGTTCCAGGAGAAGCGCGAGGCCACGATTGAGCTCGTGAAGAAGATGTTGGCATGACCTTCCGGGCCGCCGCCGCGGAGTACGTGAAGGCGTTGACGGAGATATGGAAGCTGTGCAAGAGGAGGGGGTTCGTGAGGAGGGGGCCTTGCCTAGCAAAGCTGTGCGCGCTCGCCTACGCCGCGACGCTGAATCCCATAGGCCGCGTCGTCAGGTGCAACTACTACATCTACGCCTACCACGAGCTGGACGACAAGAACGACTACGACGTCTTGGCCAAGGCGGCTACTAGGCTCGTCAAGTGCTACGACGAGCGGAACATCATCGACTACGAGCAGTTGCTCGCCAAGGCCATAGCTTATTACGAGTACCTGCGCGTCCGCGGCTGTCGCAAGTAAGGGTTTTTCGGCCTCCCAGACGAGCTCCCGTGATCGAGGCCGTGGTCGAGGACAGGTGCATGCGCATGTTACAGACAATCGACCACGTACGCGAATCGGCGAAGGTGTGGTGCAAGAAGCCGCGTGGGCCTTTCTGCCGGGCGCTGGAGGTCTACGAGGCCATTTGGCGCTACAGAGACCGCGATGAGGTGCCCCTCTCCGCCGAGGCCCTCGGCTTGACGTCGAGGCATGTGCCGTTTTAATCCCGCTACAACAACGCTTCGGCAGATCGGCGCCGTTCGAGGACGCGGCGTTGTACTACATAGCGGTGTTGCTCAAGGCGCTGGACCGCCATGTGATGTGGGTCCTCAAAAGGCTATGATAGACTGGGATTATCTGAAACGCCTCCTCTGCGAGAGGACGAAGGAGCTCTACGCCAAATACGCCGGCTACGACGAGTGCCTCGAGGGCGGCGCGCTCAAGTCGTTGAGCGATAAGTGCGTGGCGCTGTACGTGCTGGTCAAGTTGGCCGGTTCCGGCAACTGCGTCTTCAAGAACTACAAGGAATTCGCCGAAGCCGTGGGCTTGGACCACCCCGTGCTGAGGAAGATATGGAGGCGCGCTAAAGGGAAGCGCTCGGCGGTCTACGCCGCGTGGCTCAAGGACGAGGCGGAGTTAATGCTTTTCCGCTCCGACGCCGGCTCGGAGACATGAGGCCCGTTAAGATAGTCGTTATCAATTCCCTCGACGGAGGCGTCGGGAAGACGACTTTAGCCACGGTGCTCTCCGTGGCCAAGGGCTACACGCTACTGATAGATGCGGACTGGGAGAAGGCGGACCTCTCGCAACTCTTCAGAGCGCCCAAGAAGCCCGGCTGGCTCGCTCCCTACATCGACGGGCAGATGCCCTACGTGCACAAGGTCAACCCCACTCTCTACGTGATCCCCGGCTACGAGGCCTACGAGCTCTACCAGCGCATGGGAGACGGCGCCGTATCGGAGTTCGCCGAGGCCTTGTTGGAGTGGGCGACGCTGATGCCGAAGTTCGTGGCGAAGATGAGGATGCCCGTGGACACCGTCGTGATAGACACGACGGCTGCCCTCAGACTGGACGTGTTGGCCAAGCTACAGAAAATGGGCGCATACACGATCTTCATGGCCGACCGCCGCCTCATTTCCCGCATTTCCGACGTCAAGGCCGAGCAGTACCGCCAGTACATGGCCTACTCGGCGCTCGTGGTGGTCAACCAGCTCGAGAAAGAGGACTTCAAGATCGCGCGCAAGATCGCGCCGATTCTTCTGAAGCGGGTCAAGATGCCGTCCGAGTACTACGGCGAGGTGGTGGCCAACGCAATCTTGAAGGACAAGGACAACAAGAAGTCGGTAGACGCCATAATCACTAGGATAAAGACGGTATGATATACGCCCACGCGGACAACTCACTGAGAGCTAGGTGTTGGCTACGCAGAGAGGGCATCATAGTGGACAGAGGAGTCCGGATCGACGCGTGCATCACGGAGGATTTGATGTACGTAGTGCTCGACCCGGAGATCCCGGACGAGCTCCAGACGGCGCTCCTCCTCATAATGTTCAGAGGCTCCATCCCGCCCGACGAGCGCGAGTACCCCAAGATTATGAAGTCCATCTCGGAGGGACTTCGCGACAAGGCAATATGGTCCCTCTACAAGGACTTCAGAGATCCCGTTCACCTCTTCCTCGATCGCTGGTCGGGCCGCGGCGAGTTCGGAGGATACGGCGCGCTCGAGGTCCTCATGAGAGACCCCATGTTGACGGAGATCGTGATCCCCCAGCCCGTGGCGCCCTCCGCCAAGTACACCTACGTGCCCAAGTCGCTCAAGGAGCAACTGGAGTACATCCGCTTCCAGATGGTCGAGCTGGGCCGATACAGGCGCGTGATAGCCGTGCGCAACGAGCTACGCATGCCGACCAACATAGTGATCCCGGAGCCGTTGATGTATGTCGCCGTCAAGCAACTGATGCCGTCCTTGACCATGGACCGCCCCATGGCGACGCGCGAGGACCAGATCTACAAGGCGAGGATAGCCGCCGATCTCTTGGAGTACAATGTGAACATAAGGAAGACGTCGACGTACCCGAAGCCGTCGTTGTCGTTGCTCAAGCCGTACGTGATGAGGCCGAAGGCGGAGGAGGCGAAGATCGCGCAAGCGCACAAGCCTGAGGGGCTCGAGGTGCTGGCCTTGGCCTCGCTCGTCCTCGAGACCAAGGGCAGCGTCGTGTTCTCGGGCGCCATGGGCACCGGCAAGACCACCCAGCTGAACCAACTGCTGTACCTCACCCCTCCCTGGTTCCAGGTAGTGGTGGTGGAGAGAGGCGCGCGCGAAATTTGGGCCCCCCTTGAGGGGCAGATGCTCCACCTCTCAGTCCCCAGCGAGGACAAGCTCTGGACCGCCTTGGACCAAGCCCTCCGCTACGGCACTATGCACGCAGTGGTGGCGCTGGCCGAGGCGAGAACGCCCCAGGAGTTGCGCACCTTGGTGAACTACAAGTTGACAGGCCACGGAACGCTCACCACCATGCACGCCGATTCCGTGAAGGACGCCATTCTCCGCATTAGAGAAGCCGAGGCACCGCCCGAGGGGCTGGACGGCGTGCTTGTAATTCAGCTAGGCGCGTCGGGCGGGACCCGATACGTCAAGGAGGTCAAGGCCATTGTGGCCGACGGGCGCGACGTGAGGGCGGTGGAGCCGGCGGAGCTCACGCCCCGCCTAGACGCATACGTGCGCGAGATGTACGGCTTGGACTTGAAGAGGGAGCTGACCCTCAGAATCGAGGCCTTGCAGAAAGCCGCCGAGGTCGACGAGCCGCTGACGGCCAGGCGCGCCATCCTGGAGCATATCTGGTCCCGCGTGGACTTCAAATCGGCGGTGGAGGAGGAGGCCCGCCGCTTCGGCTATGCCTAAGGTTTATCCGATCCCCGTTAAGCCGAGGACATGTTGAGGAGGAGGTTGTCGGACTTGCTGGGACAGGAAGCCGCCCAACAAGCCGAAGCGCCTGCGCTACCTCCCGAACCGCCTCCCGAGCCCGCCCAGGAGCCCGTCCACGACGACTGGAAGCACTACTTGGCGATAGCCATAGCCAACATGCCCGACGAGATCGCCTCGAAGATGGCGAAATGTCTCGGGAAGGATCTGCTTCTGGATATCGTGAAGAGCAGGAACGACCCCTACTTGAAGCTCGCCATCCTTCTGCTGAAGGATGTGCAATGAGAAGGAGGCTTTGAAGAAGGGGCTCACCCTCTCCACGGCCAAGTGGATCTGCGAACTTGCAAGGGAGCTCCGCGTGGACTACAAGAAGCTTCTCAAGGCGATCGAAAAGATGGCGAAACAAGGCGTGTTCTTGGACGCCGACGATTGGCGCTTCATAGCCCGCTTCGTCGACCTCAACAAACACATGGACATGATCGTGGACTACATCGCCAGGCGGGTCGCGTCGGGCGTCCTCCCCGCGCAGGCCGTGAAGGAGTTGCCCGAGGCAGTGGCGAAGGCGGGCAAGCTGGAGCACGTCAAACGCGTCCTCGAGGACGTACTGAAGTAGCGTTTTTCCGCCCGCGCTCTTTTTTGCCCCATGAAGAAGGAGGACTACTACACAACGGCAGCGCCCGTGTTCGCGACCTACTTGGGCGTCACGTCCGGCAACGAGGCGTTGAAATTCACCTCCGTCAACACCGCCGACATAGACGAGAAGGAGGCCCGCGGCCTCTTCGTGGCCTCGCTGACGCCTACGCCCTCCGCGTTGTTCCTGGACGCCAAGGAGGAGGCCGCGAGGCTCTTCGGCTTCGCGTTGGCCCAAGAAGAGGCCGGCGTCGACAGGAACGTGTTGGTCCACTCCTTCCTCGAGTCCATGAAGACGGTGGCGCTCGCGAAGACAGAGGCCAAGGCCAAGACGTATGAATCGCTCGCCTCCTCCTTGGGCGCGTTGTTCTTGACGCCGTTGTTCTTGCTGTTCTTGTGGTCCCTCGGCGTGTTCCCGATAGAACCCGTGTTACTCTACGCCGTGATGTTCGCCGTGCTCGTCGGCATAGGCGCCTTGGCGTACATGACGATGCCCCGCGACTTAAGCCTCTGGCGCACCTACGAGTGGTCCCTCCCCTTGGGCGCCGCCGTCGCGGCCGTAGCCGCCGCGTTCCAGCCGGTCTTGGCCTTCGCCGCGTTCGGCGCAGTGACGTGGATATGGCTCGTCTTGAAGGATAGGGAGTGGTGGTTCTCGATCGCCAGGGAAGTTCCGCCGATGCTCCGCTCAGTCGCGGCCATGCTCAGAGAGGGCGCGCCGCCCGACATCATTCTGGGCCGCCTCATCGGCAAGTACAAGACGGCGGCTAGGATCGCCTACGGCTACTTCATACCCTCGAGATATTTCGTGCTGGCGCGTAGCATGTTCCGCGCCATCGCCGAGGCTGGAGGGACGGCAGCGCTCAAGGCCGTGGAGTGCATCCAGTCCATAATAGACATAGAGAGCACCGCGGTGAGGAAGATGGTCAGGATGGCCATGGCCTTCTTCGTCCTCTTCATCGTCGCGGTCGTGGTGTTGGCCTACGCGATCTCCACGGCCTCCAAGGCTCTAGAGCAAGCGCAAGTGTCGACGTCCGTGCCCTTCTTCACGCCGCCGCCCTACGAGGAGGTGAAAGGCGTAGTCGTCACCGCGTTGTCCTTGATCACGGCCACCTTCATCGCCGTGTTCCTCATGCCGATGGGGCTACACAGATCCATGACGTTCGGCGGCCTCGCCGGGATCGCGATGCAGTACGCGTTGTGGCTGTACCTCTAAGCTAAGCTTTTTCCGCTCCCCCTCTCGCGCTTTTCATGTCCGAGAAGCCCGCAAAGAAGGCGCGCAACATCGCCGCGATGGGGTTGTTGTTATTGCTGATGGCGATCTCGGCCGAGGCCGCCCCATCCGCCCCGCAAGCGCTTGCGTTGTTGGCGATCGCGGTCCCGGTAGTCGTCCAGCCGAGAAGGCTACGCGGAATGACCACGATCGAGGCGCTACTGGTCGCCGCGGCGTTTATAATCGTCGGCGTGATCGGCCTAATGGTGTTCCAAGGGATGGGCAAGGCGATGGCACAAGCGCTCAGGAGCAACGCGATAGTCACTGTGGACAAGTACGGCTTCGACGTAACGCTGGAGGTGTTGAACGGCCAAGCAAACGGCGTGCTCGTGTACTACGGCGTGAACAACCAGCCTCCCACTACCGCCGCCCAGATCCAGTATTGCATAACCAAAGACGGCACCACGCTAAGCTCTAACACCAGCTGGAATCCTCCCGTGGTGGCAGGGGAATCGATTACGTGTCGTTTCAACGCAGGCCCCTTTAACCCCGGCGACTCTGTGACGTACATCGTCTACGTCGTCGACGCCAACTCCGGCAAATCGGTCCAAATCGCTAAGGGCACGGTCACTGTCGGGATCTCGTAACCCCCTCTTTTTTCGCCCCTAACTTTTTTCCGACCCTTTTCCCTCCCTCTCCATGCGGGCGTCGATGGCGATAATACTAATGGCGGCCATAGCGTTTGCCCAGTGGGTAAGCTGGTATCCGCCGGGCGCGTTGATCGTCCAAGCCAACCCCATGAACACGACACATTTCATGGCGTATCTCGGGAGCAAGGCCGTCTACATAGCGCAAGAAGGACTCACGTTCATGGGCTCGAAGGCCGAGCAGAACGCGGCGTTGCAGTACCTCTACTCCTTATGTAAGTTCGTGGCCGTGGACGTGCACAACGCGACCGCGGTCGGATACGCCTTGGTCTGGACCGGCGACGTCTACTGCGGAAACGGCACTATGTGGATGCCGCTGAAGTGGCTGTCCCTCAGATTCACGGCATATGTCAGCAATGTCAAATTCGTCAACGTCACGAACGCCACAGTCGTGACGCCGATCGGGGCGTTCTACTACACTATCCCCGCGGGCTGGTACTACGACCCGGCGACGAGGACTGTGTTCAACATACCGCAGAACAACGTCACGGCGATACAGAAGCTGGACGCGTTGTACGCCCAAGCGCAAAAGCTTCAACAACAACTACAAATCGCTGGCCAGAACAACACCGAGCTGGCTATTCTCGCCGCCCAGTTGAGCGCTAAGCTGGCCGACGCGCAGAAACAAGTAGCCGACCTCCAAAACGCGCTCAACGAGAAGGACTCCCAGATCAAGGCGCTTCAAGCCGAGCTGAACGCCGCGACTGCCGAGAACGAGAGGCTGAGGGCGCAGATACGGGATCTGCAAGCACGACTGGCGAACCAGAGTAGGCTAGTGCAACAGCTCCAGTTGCAACTTCAGCAACAACAGCAACAACAACTGCCGCTTCCGCAAGAAGGAGGCTTCAACATGACGTATTTGCTGATAGCGGCGTTGGTCGGAGTAGTGGGAGCCCTCATCTATATCAGGAAGAAGAGGGCCGAGGAGTAGCGCTCGGACGACCAACTTTTTTCCGCCCCTTCCCTCTCCCCCCTCATGGAGGACGTAGTGGCGGCAGCGGTCTTCTCTTTGGCGGTCGTGGTACTTTTCGTGTTCATGATAGTGGTGCTGATGCCCTTCCTGCCCGGCAGGATCGCGGAGGCGCCTGTCTCGCCCGGCAACGACACGCCCGTGAGGTACATCTACGTCTACGACACGGGATACGCGGTGGAGTACCCCGGCAAGAACATAAGCGCCTTGGCGCCGCTCATCGGCGTCTCCGGGAAGCCGATCGCCGAATTCGTCGTCTACCCGGGCGGCTATAGATGTAACGGGTCGGCCGTCAGAATCGGCACAGACCCCTACACGGGGCTCTGGTGCCCTCCGCCCATACAGCCGCGAAGCGTGAGCGGTTGCACGCCGATAGGCGTCACCTCGCAAGGGAGGTTCATAATAGTGCAGTACGCGTGTTGACATGTTCGCCGTACGCGACCTCCTGATCGCCGCCTCGCTGGTCGCCGTTGCCGTCGCGGTTATCGCAACGCTCTTCCCAGTACGCGAGGGCGTATCGCCAGCGCCCGCCTGCTCGGACTGCGCGTTCAAGCTCACCGGCCCCTACGTGTTGGCGCAATACGGCAACTACGCCGCGATTCAACTCGGAGGAAGGGAGGTGGCGAGGTACGGCTGGGCCTACGCCTACGGCCGTCCGTTGAGGCCGGGAGAAGCCGCGTCTTGCGACCCCATGTTCGTCTACGTAATTGCGGGCAACGCCTACGTCTCCTGCAACGCGACGGTGCCCGCTATAGGCGGAGAGGCCACTATGCCTGCCTACAAGCCGCCGTCCTCGCTGATCCCACCGCCTCCACCGCCTCCGCCACTGATATGGTACAAGGCTGTTATTAACTATTACTCGAATTATTACTACACTACTTGGTGTAGCAACAACATTCACGTAACGGTCGGGAGCAAAGAACTGGCATTTTGCTCCAATTCGAACTGGGGCACTGCGACCGTCTGGTTCTCCAACTACGGCAACTTGACGGCCAAGGACCCCGGGCTTCAGTGCAACGCGGGCGCAACGCCGACGAGAGTGGATAAGTACGCGTCGGGAGAAGTCTTCAGTCTCACTGTAAGCGTTAGCGGAAATATGGTACAATTCGAAGGAATAGCTTGGATTGCGGATTTAGGCGTTGTCGTATACATGCCGGGAGGCGCCAACGCGACAATACACTCGTGGATGGACTACCAACACACTTTGGAAAGAGCCTACATCTACTTGTACGCCTGTCGGTGATATGTGGTCGGTGACCTTCGGCCTAATAGCGCTCGCCGTCGTGGCCTTCGCGGTGGTCTACGTCGCGCTCCACACGCCGCAGTTGATCACGCTGAACATAGCCGAGGAATGGTACTACGCGAAGCTGAAGGCCGCTTGGGGGGCCAAATCGCTTGAGACGAGCAACTTGACCGTCTTCAACTCGGCGAGGACCAACGCCACGTACTACGTCGTCGTGAACGGCATCGGCTACCCCGTGGCAGTGAAGGCGGAGGGGGCGATCAACGGCACGACGAAAGTCGTCTATTCCGTCTACCTCTACCTCTCGAACTGCACCTATGTCTACACAGCGACGGGCGAGCGGGCGCGGCTCTACATAATCGCGATGAGGCACCCGCAGATAATGCCTTGGCTGGACGTATACACGCTCTACCCCGGGCCCGGCTTTTGGCAATACTTCAAGGGGAGGGTGATCGGCTACGACGACCCGCTCTACCCGCGCGGCTTCAAATACCTCGTCGCGGAGAAGGCCGAGTGGGCGCTTGTGAGAGCCCCTGACGGCTCCTACGCGCTCTACGTCTTGGCGCCTCCCAACGCGACGGCCGTGTACGTGGTGGATTACCCAGCGGGCTTCGTGTTTGCCTGCCCGTAATTCAAGGTTTTTCCGAGATCCCCCCTCCTCTCCTCATGCGTCCCCAACTCCTGATAACGGCGATAGCGACGGCGGTAGCGCTCTTAGGCCTCATCCCGGCGGCCAATGCGCAGACGTTGATCTCGCAGAACGTGAACTGCGTCCGCATAGGCGCATTCAACTACACCGGCGTCCCCGCGACCGCGACCGTGGGCTTCAACTGGAAGGCCTACGCCCCCGCCTGGAGCCAGTGGGGTATGATACAGATGGGCAACTGGTTGCTCTCGCCGTTGTCGTCAGTGCAGTGGAACTACACGTTGTTCTACAACGTCACTGTGCAGTACATCGACGCTTGGCTCGTCGGCAACTACAACTGCACTCTGACGCAAGTGTGGCAGTCTGGCAACAAAACCTACACGACCTACCAGACCGAGATCGTCGGTAGAGTGGATAAGGAGTACTGGAACTCGACCGTCGTCTCGTTCAAGGTGGGTATTAATGAGGTGAGCCACGTCGAGTCGAAGACAGTGCCCATCAGAGAGTACAACGCGCAGTACTGCTCCGATCTGCCCACCGTTTCGTCTTGGCCGAACTGCGCCTCCTACTACCAACAACCGTCCACCAAGGCATCTCTGCAGAAGCCCGGCGAGTGGCCGGCCTTGGAGATAAACGGGCTGGCCACAGGCGCCAACTACACTGTGGGCAACGTAGTGGTGACTCTCCAGAAGCCGTATATGTACACAGACAGCGCCGGCCCCGACCCGGTGAAGCTCTACTCGGATACGGGCCAGAGCGGCCTCTCGGTGGGCTTCCGGTACGGCGTGACGGCGAAGGGCTCCGCCGTGCCGAGGGATACATCTACGGTAGAGATAGACACATATAGTATACAACAGCCCCCCAATATTGAGATATACTATGCAACTGGGACGAACGTCAATCAAGCAATATCCGTTGCGGCTAAAACCTACTTATGGGGCACGGTGGAACGGAACTTAGTCTTAGGCTACTATACGTTCACGGAACAAGAACAACAAAAGTTCTACTATCTATGTATCTATATCGGCCCTCCCGACCCCTCGTGGTGCTCCTGGATTAAAGATGGCGTAACGGCGGTGCTCCATACTACTGGATTTCCTCAATCCGTTACGGGCGAGCCTGTATTCGTTTACTTTCCTACACTAAAGGCCGTTACCAAAGTAGCATTCCAAAACGGCCCCAACTTCGACATATCCTCCGGCCTTTCCTTTATCGTGCCCTACGGCTCAGTGCTCACGCTCGGAGCGGCCTACCACTACTTGATTCCGTCCGCCAACGGCATAGTCGCCTCGCCGTATACGACCCTCGCTCCTGAGAAACGGACTTGGGCCATAGCTTGGGACAATCTCACCGGCATCAAGAGGCTGTGGTTCCAGAGAGGGCTAGTCGCCAAAGTGCAATTGGCGGTGGACAACTACACGCAGAACATGCTTGGGCGCCTCGGTGTGCTCCCCTTATCGTTCGGAGGACCGCTCGACACGCCTCCCACGACTATAGGAGATATCTACAGCAGTGCCACGTTCACCATTAAGTGGCTAGGAACAGGCGATTACGCCGTGCCGCTCGTGTGGAACCAAATATACGACTTCGGCGTTAAAGCGCTGACATATATCGGCTCCGTCGAATCGCCTTGGGGAGTATTCAACGTCGCCAACCAATCCGCCTCCCTAATCGGAGGCCCCGGCGAGGCGAAGACGTTGGTGGGCCTCAAATACCTAGGCGCGACTAACCTCTTCGATCCGGGGCGGTTCGCCCCCTATCTCGACTTAACTCTCCCCACCAAGATCGTGAACACCGTTGTAAATCCGGGCGAAGGCATGTCGTACGTGACAGGCGTGACCTACAACCCGATAGCCCCCTACTACACTTCGCCGCCTAGATGGCCGGGCTCAGACCCAATGCCCGTGGTGATCGGCTTCGTCCCAGCCTCCGCCTGCGATACTTGGTACTGCACTACGCCTGGGGTAAGGGTCTGGGGGCCGCTCCCCAGAGAGTACGCGGGCGTGGTCATGCCCAACGCGTCGTATCTCATGTACGTGGCGTTCGTGAACCCGTACATCGGCGACACTTTCGGCGTGCGCGTGTGGATCAACAAGGTGGACTTCGTGTTCCCCAACGGCACCGTCGTGTACGGCGATCAGAAACACATGAAGTTGTTGGTCGACACCGGCATCAGGAAATGGACGCCGTACCAGCCGGTCCTCCTCGGGCCTGGCTGGTTCCGCGACGCGAGCTTCCTCACTAGCCCTTGTAGCAGTATATACCTCGGCGCTGTGCCGTACATATTCACGCCGAACTACGGCTTCTTCGTCACGGTGGAGGCGTACACCAGTAGCGTTTCGCTTAAGGCCACTTATCTCATAATCGCGGCCAAGCCCGTGCTCGAGGTCATAACGAACACCACGGCCTCGGCCAACATCACGGCCCCAACGCTCAACTACACGGTGAGGTTGTGGGGCGAGACCCCGATGGGCCAAATGTTCAGGGAGTGGCATCTCTTCCCCGCCTTCGGCGAGGGGGGCATGTGGAGGGATCCCGTATGTAGCGCAAGCACGGGCGACGTGTACCCCGAGGCCCAAGCCGTCTACTCGGGGGATTTCAGAGGCTATTTGGAGGCCGCCGGCGTGGAGGCGAACATCACAGAGGCCTACTCGAGACCTGCGTTTGTCGTCTTGGACTGGGACAAGGGCCTCGTGAACATCTCGGCGCCGGGCCCGGTGTACGGCTACGCCTTCTATGTACAACGCCAAGGCGCTTGGGTCAAAGCCGCCGAGGTGAGGGGCAGGTGGGTCGTGGTGAACGCCTCTAGGATATACCCGTGGGATCCCGTAAAGGTAGTGCCGTTGTTGTCCCAAGACATCTTCGTCCAGAACGGCGAATCCGTCGTCGTGTGGCGCCCGGCGGAGGCCCTGCTGTTCAAGACTTGGGCGGACGCAGCCGGCTACCCGCCGGGGGCGCAGAGCCAAGTGGTGATTGTTAAGGCGGGATGATTACGCTTAGGTATCTGCTTCTGGCAGTAGCCGCCGTGGTCGCCGTCGCGGCCGTGGCCGCCGCGATGCTCGGCGCAGTGCAACGGGCGGAGCCCTACGTCGAGAACTTGGCGCTGGCGGTGGCGGCCGGCAAGCCCGCGAAGACGCCGGTCCCGGTGACGGTTACGACGTACCGCGCGTACTACTACAACGGAGTCTTGGCCTACGACAAGGGCATTCCCGTCTACGCCGTGGGCTTCGGCCAGTGCCCCGCCGCGCTTCCGCCGGCGGTGTACGGCAAGACCTACACCCTTGCCAACAACACCGTGCATTTCGGCCAGTGCTCCCTCGTCCTCCCGGCGTATCAAGACGGCCGCATCGTCAACTACGTCCCCCTCTGTAGCGGCGGCACCGACTTCGAGCCCGAGACTGCGTCGGAGCAGGTCGGCAACTACACGATAGACGCCGTCTTGATACGTTGCGGCTGAGCTGCGCGAAACCCCCCTCTTTTTTCCCCTCCTTTACGTTAATTTCATAATTGCCGCCGCATCTTATGGACATGCCCAAGGCAATAATACCGGTGCTAATACTGGCGGTCTTGTTAACAACCCTAGCCCACGGCGTGATGATATACATCGACAAGTTCTACAACCTCACCCAATGGGGCATAGACGGTGAGGGGGGCGCCGCCGTGGCGGTGCCCAACGCGCAGGAGCTGTGGGCCAGGCAGTTGGTCTTCTACATCAACAACACGGGGGTGGACGAGTTCGAGTACATGAATACGTGGACGTGGATGATTCAGAACTCGACTTGGTGGGTTATCGCTAAGCCCAGGGCGCAGTATTCCCCATTCATCGACGTTCTCTTCACGCTCAGAGCCGGGGAGGAGCCCGTCGTGGAGAAGTGGATCCCCGCAGGGGAGGGCGTGTTCGAGCCCGGCGGCCACTTGAAGCCGATCAACGTGCAGACCTTCAACGCGACGCCCGGCGGTGGGAAGGTCTACCTCGTGTGGATGACTACGTGGGCGACGCCCGAAATACGGGTATACGACGTATCCCCCGGCAATCTGCGCAGATTGTGGTGGAGATTCGTCGACATATGCGACTGGCCGAAATACGTCTGGGTCAACGCGTTCCCCAACGGCACGCTCAAAATAACGTTCGTGAACGCGACGCCGTTTCTGGGCTTCAACTTCTCGGAGCCGATATGCGGCAACAAGGCGGTCAACGTCACCTACACGATACAGCTCGGAGGGGATCTCTGGGTCTGGGTCTCGCCCGACTACCCGACCACGATAATCGCGGGCGCAACCGACCCCTGGTACTTCAAGGGGTACCTCGAGCACAACCTCCAGCACTACTCGGCCCTCCAGTACGTCATGTCTTGGTTCTACCCCGATCACAGCGGCGTCCTCAGCTTTTTCCCGTGCGGCAACTACCCGCTGAGCTTCTACCAATGCGTCCGGTACTCCCCGCCGAAGGCGCTCGAGCTGGGCGTATACGTGGGCAACGACACCCTCATGGTGCCTCCTCTCGTATATCCCTTCTACGCGGGCGTCGGGGCTGAGGGGCGCGTCGTCAACTTCACCTACTACGCAGGCGCGACTACCGTGAACCGGACGGAGTGTTTCTACCCCAGCTCGAGCAACCCCTACATCTGCCCCTTCGGCAGACCCGCCAAGCCGCTCTGGGACCTCCGGGGCAAAACCGCCGAGATATGCGACGTCGACGCCGGCCAGTGCCAGGCCGTGCCCGCCGGGACTCTCTTCTGGCCTCCGCCTGGCTATACGGCCAACGCCAGCAAGACGCCGCTGGGGTACGTGGCCGTGGGCCACGTCTACATACACAAGCCCTTCTACTACATCCGCGTCGAGATGCCGAACGGCACCGCGGTCTTCAAGACGCCCTGGGGCGCCGTCTTCAACTACACGCCTCCCGACGTCTACGAGGAGGACACGGCCTATGTCAACGCGACGCCCATCGCGTTGAAGGTCTGGGGCAACGCGACCGTCCGCCCCAACTACACCGTGCTGTACAGAGTGAGAGTAGAGACCCCGCTCGGCGAGGTCGTGGCCTGGGCGCCCTCCGGCTCCCTCTGGAGGTACCAAGGCGCAGACGTGACGTTCGACAACGGGACGTGGGTAGTGGTGTATCCAGTCGAAGTCGTAGTGGACAAGCCCACGGCTCTGGCGGCCAACTACACCGTCTACTACAACGTGACGGTCGTGACGCCGCTCGGCACGCGTTGGGAATGGCTCGAGAGGGGTAGCCGTTTCGAGTACAGCGCCGACATGGTGCTTAACAACAAGACGCGCATCGTGGTGCATCCCATCCAAATCGCGGTGGACAAGCCCATGACGCTCGTAGCCAACTACACCGTCTACTACCTGGTGGAGGTGGAGGCGCCGAACGGCACTTTGAGGCTGTGGGCCGAGCGTGGTAGCCGCTTCGAGTATGGGCCGGAGCCTTGGGACTTCGGCAACGGCACTAGGCTAGCCGGCGTTAGGCCGTGCTCCCTCGTCGTGGAGGCGCCCTCCTCCTGCGCCTTGAGCTACGAAAAGAGGCAGTACTACGTCCGCGTCGAGATGCTGAACGGCGCGTATGTGGGCTGGGCAGACGAGGGCTCTACGTGGGGCTCAGAGGTCGCGGTCGACAACGTCTTCTACAAGCCGATCCCCGTCGTCGTGCGCGGGCCGGGCGACTACGCGGTGCGCTACGTCGCGGTCTTCCAGGGGGTGGCCAGAGACGTCTTGGGCGTGCCGAACCCGCTGGCCGAGATATCGTTGTGCAACGCCACCGCGAGGCCGGGGCTAGACGGCCGCTTCAACGTCTCGGCCGAGGCCGACGGCTTGTGCCGCGCCGAGGTGAAGGCTTCGCCCGTGTCGCCGTATACGGCCGCGGCGGTGGCAATACCATCGGCAACCGCGCTAGCGCTTAGGAGAAGGCGCCCGAGGAAATAGCCGTTTTTCCCCCGCTCTTTTTCCGCAAGCATCTTCTACACGGCCCCGAGAGGATTCCGCGTTCGGGCCCATGCGAGGCGTAGCGGCCTTCCCGCAGAAGCCGCATTCGGCCCGCGGCATGTATGTATCCGAGAGAGTAGGGAGCAAATATCGTCGATCCTCACGGAAGAGGAATAGAACGCTTGAATCCAAAAACTTCGGCGTGTATGTAGCCGAAGGAGCTGAACGCATCAATCGCCGTTCTGGTCAAGAGCGGAGTAGAACGGAATAGTTCAACTCCTTAGACGTGTATGTAGCCGAAACAGTTGAGGGCGAATGCCGCCGCGCCTGTCAGAAGCGTAGTTGATCGCCTAGTTCGAAAAACTCGGCGTATATGTAGCCGAGGAAATAGAGAGCACACAACGCCGAACCCCTCGGGAAGAGAACAGAATGTTTGGGTTCGAAAAACTCGGCATGTATGTATCCGAGGGAGTTGAAGGCATGTCCGCCGGATTTCCGTCAAGAAGGGATGAGCGCTTAGTCTAGTCCTCGAAACCGCGTATGTATCCGAGGGAGTAGAGAGCTACAATTGCCCTAGAGGATGTAGCTTTTTCCGCCCCGCCTCCTCCCCGCCCATGCGCTTGGAGATAGCGCTTATACCCGTGCTCCTGGGCTTCGCGATAATCGCCTTGATGGCGCTGAGGCCCGTGACGGTCTCGAAGACGGACCTCTCGGCGTTGTACCTCTACTGGCCGGAGGCGTATAGACAAGCGGAGGCCGGGATCGGCCCGCAGTGGTTGCCTCTGTCGTGCGCCGCGGTGAACCGGACCGTCGTTTTGAACGGCACCGGCCTCGCGTACAAAATCCTAAACGTCACGTGCCTATGGAGGAGCTGATAGAGCTCGCGGCGATCTTGGCCCTCGCGGCCATCGCGTTCGTCGCGTTCGCCATCGCGTTCCAGTACTACTCCACCCCCGCCGTATGCCGCACGGTCGAGCTCGTCGTGCAGAGCCCCGGCTCCTCCCTAGTCGTGTACGGCAAAGTGAGGGTCTGGGCCAGCTCCCAATACGTCTACTTCTCCTGCGGCCTAGCCGTGCCCAAGGACAAGGTGTTGGCCGTGGAGAGGACGGAGGGCGTGTTGACCATCGGCACCACGGCCGACGGCCTCCTCTACATCAAGTAATCGACGGCTTGTAAGGTTTTTTCCGCCCGGCGCCTCCCCCCTCCATGATCGTCGCGGTCGTGGGCCCTAAATGGGCCGGCAAGACCATGTTGGCCACGTCCCTCGCCGTCTACTTGTACTTGGCCACGCCGCGCACCGTCTTCGTGGACTTGAGCTACGACAAGCTGGGCGCGCAGTTAGTGAGGCGCTACCTCCCCGCGGCCAAGAGCATAAGCGAGGCCAAATCCGCCAGATTCGTGGTGGTGGACACGCCGCCTCTCGAAGGGGCGACGCCCGAGGAGGTGCTGGAGGCCGACAAATACGTCCTAGTGTCCGAGAAGCCCGTGGACGTGAAGTCGGCCAACGTGGCGGTGGTCCTCAACAAGGCGCAGAGGCGATGGCTCTGGGGGAGGAAGCTGGTAGTCCCGTTCGACGACTCCATCAAATGTGCCATGGACTCAGGCTATCCGCCTATTATGGTCCAGAACGTTAGGAGCTGGAGGAGGCTCGCCGAAGTGGTGAGGGCGATAGCGGATCCGTTGCTGGGCCCATGAGTTGCAGAGCCCTCGTAATGCCTCTAGACGCCCTCTCGGAGAGGCTGGGCGTCAGGCGGAGGTACCCCGAGCTGTGGGAGTACTGCAAAGCGGTCGAGGACGTCGTCAAGTGCTACGCGGCACTCGCGGACGCGGCGGAGCGCGGCCTCTACGGCTTGTTGACGCGCGCTATTATGTACGGCGTGCCGCCGGGCGAGTTGTTGGGCAAGCTGGGCCGGAGCTACGAAGAGCTCGAGCGCTTCTTGGAGAAAAAAGCAAGCAAGGAGACCCTCGTGATATGAGGCGCTACTACAAGTCGTTGTTAATATTCGCCGCGATAGCCGCGTTGGCCCTCTTCTGGCCTCCCGCCGCCTTGGCCGTAGCCGCCATGGTGTGGGCATTTGGAGAAGACGTATTGGTTTGGCTGTACACTCGGTTTAGGCCAGTAGAGCCCCGGAGAGTCGCCGTGGGCGAGGAGTTCCCGGCAGCTTACGACCCCGTCCACAAGCTCTACCACTGGGTCTGGAAGGCCGAGCCCGCCTATTCCCTAATCGGAATAGAGGCGGAGAGGGCGATATACGAGCTCTACCACGGGCTGTCGCTCAAGAGAGGCGAGTGGATATCATACATCGTCATTGGGCCGGACAAGTACATACGCTTCACCTCTCGCGTCTACGACCTCCAGAGGGCGAGGGAGGTGGAGAGGGCGTTGTCGAAGTACTACGTCCTCACGCCCATGAAGGCCTGGGTGGGGACGGGGAGGCCCGTCTCCAAGGCCGTCTATTTGACCGCCTTGTGGCCCCTCCTCGTCTACTGGTCTTGGTTCGCGCTCTTCGCCGTCGCGGCTTGGCTCTACGTCGTGCGCAAATTCGCCAAGTCCTACGTGGAGCCCGCGCTGGCCTTCGACTACAAGATAACGGCCGAGGCCCTCACGCTGAACAGGGAGTCGCTGGAGGCCGTGGCCGAGGGAGACGCCGCCGCGGTGGCGATGCAACGCGCGTGGGCCGTGGCCTTCACGGACAGGCCGCCCGTGGAGATCACCAAGCAGTTCAAGAAGATCTACGAAGGCCGCGACACCGGCAAGCGCATCGTCGGCCTTACCATGTACAGCGCCTATTTGGACAGGCTTTTCCACTTCGGCGAGAGGCCCGTCGCGCTTTACGGTTTCGGCACGGCCGAGGTCTTCTCCTTGTCGATGACCCGCGACTACTTGGCCTCCGCCGAGTTCTGGCTACTGAAAGAGCCCGCGCGCGCCTTGACCGGAGACTTGGCCAGATTTCCGATCATGTACGGGGGGAAGTTGTTGGGCAAATCGAGGGAGGTCCAGCTGGCTGTGGACGAGTTCGGCCGGCCCGTGGTGGTGCCCATAGACTCCCTGCCCACAGTGCACGGCATCATCGTGGGCGCGAGCGGCATGGGCAAGTCCTGGACGGTCGGCACGTGGATGAGCAAGCTGGCGGACGCCGGCGTGAGGATAGTGGCGGTGGACCCGCACGGCGATTATTTGTTGTGGGCCCAGCGGAGGGGCGCGCAAGTGTTCAAGATACCCTACGAGGTGCCCGACGACTTCGACCAAGTCCTCGAGAAGAGCGCGTGGTACAAGAAGCTGGTGGAGGCCACGGGCGTGAGGGACTTCAAGACCAACGGCGTGGAGCCCAAGAAGAAGAGGCTGGGCGATGGGCACGTGGTCTTCGACGTGCAGGCGCTGGCCACCGACTCGGCCGCGCAGGCCTTCTGGCTGTCGTTAGTGCTCGTTTACCTAGTTACTAAGTTCTTGAAGGACAGATCGGAGCGCCTCAACACGTTGATAATATTCGACGAGGCTAGGATCTTGTCGGAGTACGCCAAGGCGGCGGAGGCGCTCATGAACATGCTCCGCGATTTGGCCTTCGGCGGTAGGAAGTACGGCTTCGCGGTGTGGCTCGTGGCCCAGCTGGAGTCCCAGTTGCCGGACGACATCGTGGACAGCGCCGCGATACAGCTAATACTTGGCGGAGGCTTGTCGTATGTGAACAGGGTGGTGAGGAGGTTCGCCCTCTCGCCCGACGACGAGAGGTTCTTGCTACTGGCCAGAACGCCCTACGAGTCCTCGTTGCTGACGGGCGAGCCGATGGCGCACGGCATACTGCGCTTGGCGCCGAGGGCCGTGTACTACAGAGTGTACATCCCCTTGGACCTCTCGTTGAAGAGGCCATGAGCGACGCCGACAAGCCCCGCGACTTCGACAAGCTGAACAAGCCGATCGACGCCTACGGCGCAGATAAGCAATACGACGTGGACGAACAGGCGCGCGACATCGAGAGGCCGTACGAGCTTCGCGAAACGCCCTACGATGTCGATTCCGAGGAGGGGGCCGTCGCGGCGCCGCCTCAGACGATCCGCCAATCAGTAGCCGAGAGGCAAGTGTACAAACACCGCGGCTTGCTCCTCTCGTCCTACTGGCTCGTCTCCAACGAGGCGACGGCGAGGATAGGCGACGTCGTGGTGGTGTTGCCCGACAAGTGGCTCGTGCTCAAGCGGGTCAAGAGGCCGGATACATGGGTCGACGCGGACGACTCCCTCTACGTGCGGGGCCGTATCGACAAGCAGATATGCATCTACGGCTACATCCCCCGCAACGCCATTGACCACATAGCCGAGATGGCGCGCTCCGGAGCCGTCATAGCCGCCATGTGCGACCCCCGGAAGCGGGTCCGGCCGCCGCGCCACTTCGAGCTACAGATGCTCTGGAGGACGGACGGCTATCTCGTGAACCTGTCGCCCGCCAAGCTGGCCGTGTTTTGGCCGGACGACGGCGGCAAGCGCTACTTCTTGGCCGACATCGCCAAAAAGGGCTGTCCCGTCTACAGCCACTTCGCCAACCAGTTGTTGCAGAGGCTTGGGGTGCTGGCGAGGCTGGTATGCTAGAGATCGTGGTGGGCTCCGTCGTGGGGGATACGGCCGAGAGGCACTACACCATATGCCAAGCCGACAAGACGACGGGCGTCGGCTTCGAGCTGACGCCGGAGGGCCAATTGGCCTTCGCCGCGATTGCCCTTAGGCTGGGCCACCCGATGCCTCCTCCGCGCCACACAGCCGATTTGTTGCAGTGCTCCACCCCTCTCTGTGTGTTGTTCCGCTTCGCCGACTTCTCCGACTTGGAGGAAAACCCCGGGCAGTATCAACTAAAGGCGGCCGTAGCCGACCCCGTCGCGTTGGCCTTCGGGCTGGCCTTGGCCCACTACCTGGACTGGAAATACGACAAGTGGCTGGTGGAGGTGTACTCGGACGCTTGGCCCCAGTTCACGGACTTGCTGGCCGCGGCCAAGCCCCTCGCGGGCACGCTCCGGATCTACACGTCGACGTACGACCCCCGCATCGTCGTGGCGGACAGGGTCGTGTACGCGGTGCAGTCCGTGAGCCAAGAGGCCCTCGCCGCGAAGAAGGAGTGGCGGGGATGGCGCATGTGCCGCGTCCTCGCGCCGGAGTTCGCCTCGCTGGAGGACGAGGTGAGGGAGGTGGTGGAGGCCGTGTGGGACGGAGGGGGCTTCCTCTCGCTCAAGTTCGCGCAAGAGCGCTTCGGCGATAGGCTCATACGCGCGGTCAACGCCGGGTACCTCACCATAGACCCGCTCACGTTGACCGTGAAGATCACGGAGATGGGCGTCAAGCTGCTGGGGTCGTGATGCGCGCCGAGCTCTACGCCAAGCTCTTCAGCTTGGTCGTGGCCGTCGAGGGGAACGCGCTGATCACCGGCCTGCCCGGCACCGGCAAGACCTCCTTCATCAAGTGGTCTCTGCGGGAGGTGCCGCCGGACTTCGCGATCGCGGTGTACGACACCACGGGCGATTTCAAGGAGTGCAACTTCGCGGGGAAGTACTCCGTCAACCCGGTGGACCTCCCGACGCCTCGCTTCATAGAGATATTGGAGGAGGCCCTCTCCGCCACATACGGCGAGTACTCGTACATACTGACGCCCGCCATGGCCGAGCTGATCGCGCGTTCGGTGGAGGTAGGCGCCAAGAACCCATCGGAGATCAAGAAGGCCGTGTATCAAGTAGCGGAGGCCCACGAAGTGGACACGGCGCATGCGGTGAGGCGTAGGATGGCCCACTTGGACCATCCGCAGTTCAGCCGCACGTTCGTGCCGCTGAGGGCGGGCGCCTCTACTTGCATAGACATCTCGGAGCTGGACCGCGTCGGCAGAGTGGCGTTCGTGTTGACGCATCTAGAGCTGACGCGCTCCGCCCGGAACGTGATATACGTCATAGACGAGGCGCACCGCTTCTTGGCCTTCGCCAACCGCTATTCGTTGTTGACAGACCACTTGAGGACGGGGAGGGCCCGGGGCCGCTTCTTCGTCCTCGTGTCGCACTCTATTAGGGAGTTCGCGAGGCATATGGGCTACGTCAAGATGGCCGTGAGGTTCTTGGACTGGGACTGGGAGCAAGACAAGATGCCTCCCGTCGGCCCGAGCGAGGCGTTGGTGACGCTCTGGGGCGCCTCTACGAGATCGGCGGAGCAATTGGCCAAGCTGGGCGTGCCGCTGGCGGGCGGCATGTCCAAGTTCAAGATCAAGGTACCGCCCTATGTCCCAGCGTAGCTCAGACCCTCTGAGGCGCGCCATAGAGTCGCTTAGGCAAGACTTCCCCGGCAAGTCCTACTCCTGGATCCGCCGCGCCGTTTTGAGGCTCGGCGACGTGGAGGAGCTACAGAGCGGCCTCTACCTCGTGGAGGGCAGGAGGGAGCTGGGCGACTGGAAGCCGTTGTACCAAGTGTGGTTCTCGGAGAGGGAGAAGAGGTGGTACTGCACCTGCTACTTCTCCCGCTTTGGGCAGGTGAGGAGCAAGGAGATATGCACCCACGTGGCCGCCGTCATGTTGTTCCACCGATACAAAAAGGCTCTGGAGAGGGCGGAGCGGAAGAGCGTGTACGTGGCCGAGGGGGAGATCGCGTGCAACGGCAAGATCGAGGCCAACGGGGAGGTGCACCTAAAGCCGGTGGGCGCGCGGGACCTCACCTTCTACGTTGCGCCTCGCTACAAGTTCCTCGTGGTGTCCCCGGAGGAGCGCGTTATCGTGAAGTGCAACGGCGACGTCGTGTACGAGGCCGAGGGGGAGGAAGTGCCGTTGGCCACCGCCCGCTTTCTAGTGGAGAGGTTCTATGAAAAATAGGAAAAATAGGAAGGGCCGCTTCTCCCTACGGCCCGCCTCTCTGTCCGACTACAGGAGGGTGTACGTCGACGTCTTCTCGGTGGCCGCAGCCCTCTCCTCCCCGGAGGAGCTCTTCGCCTCGGCGGCCGAGGCGGGGGTAGACGCCGTCTTCGTCATAGACGCCTGGAGCGAGACACACCTCCCTCTGGCTAGGCGCTACGTGGAGCTTTGCCGCCGCTACGGCCTGGAGTGCAGGCTGTCGGAGCACAAGCCGGCCGAGGCATACGCCGTGGAGCTGTGCGAGGAGGAGTGCGGAGGGGAGTGCGCCGTCTTGACCAGGGACTACGACGCGGTCTTGGCCGCGCGCAGTTGCGTAGTGTTGATATTCCAGAAGGGGAGGATATGGCTGGCGAGGCCTTTGTAGCCGCGTCTAAGAAGTCTGTAAGGCTTATCCGCCGCGCGGCGTAGAGGGCTATGCCCAAGCGCCGCGACGCCCCTCAAGGCTGCGAGTGGGTCTACGAGGTTTTCTCAGGGGAGAGGGCCGAGAGGGCGTTGGAGCTCTGCCAACGCGGCTACACGCTCCGCAAATTCGCCCTCATGACGCCGATGGAGATCCAAGAGCTCTTGGACTACGAAGATGTGACAGACGCAGAGAAGGCGCTGAGGCGCATACGCGAGGCCGCCGGCCTCTCCCAGAGGCTTGTCACGGCCGCCGATCTGCTGAAGAGGAAGGGCGAGGAGAAAGTCCTGAAGACGGGGGTCAAGGAATTCGACGAGAAGACCCCTTGGGGCGGCGTGAAGCTCGGCCTCATCTACGGATTCGCCGGCGAGTACGGCACGGGCAAATCGTTGCTGGCCAAGCAGATTTCGGCCGTCGCGCTGTCGCAGGGGATGAAGGTGGTGTACATAGACGCCGAGGGCACCTTCGACATAGATAACGCCACTATAGCCGCCATGTTCAAGCGCTTCAACGTGCCCGAGGACGCCTACGCTAGGCTGTACATCTACCGCCCCGTCGACTCCTTCCAGCTGATAGAGCTGTTGAGGGAGCTGCCGGAGGACGTGGACGTCATCGTGGTGGACTCGCTGGTGGCGCCGTTCAGGGCGGAGTACCGCGGGAGGCAGAACTTGGCCCCTAGGCAGCAAGCCATGCTCTACGCGCTCAACATCTTGCAACGCTACACTAGGCTGGGCAAGCTGGCCGTCGTCACGGACCAAGTAATGGACGTGCCCTCCCTATTCTCGGCGAAGAGGCCCGCCGGGGGGAACGTCTTGTTACACACAGTGCACTGCCTCTTCATGATGGAGAGGCCCAACAAGGCGAAGATGGCGGGCAGGATGTGGCCTCTGGACGTGCCCGGGATGTCGCCAGAGACAGAGATCGAGTATGAGATCAAGAGCGATGGCCTCTACTAAGCAGACTAGAATCCGCCGTATAGACGGCGTAAAATTCGGCGACTCTAGTCCGCGTTGGGCGTATCGGCATGCCTACTAGATTTCGGCGTAGAGCCGCCGAGATGCTCGGCGGATCTAGTTCAAGTTTTTCCGTCGCGCAATTAGTTCTCCTCGTGAACGACGTAAAACTCGGAGATCTGGTCTCGGCGATATGAGGCGCAAGCTAGTGGACGCAGTGGACTTGTCGGGGGTGAGGATATGGCTGTGGCGAGACGGCCAGTACTTATACCTCGGAGTCAAGTACGGCGAAAAGAGGCGCGTGATATACCTAGGACGCGCCGAGGACAGAGGGGGCGGAGCCGTCGGACCGCGCGGCCTCGACCCCGACTGCTGGGATCTATTACAGCAAGTGGTCGAGGAGTACAGAGGGGCGGTGGAAGTGGTCAAGAAGGCGCTGAGGGAGGCCAAGACCAAGGAGGAGATGAGGGAGGCGCTGGACTACATCTCGACCACTGCGCTTAGGAGGGCGGAGGAGGCGCTCCGCGCGAGGGGAGGGGAGGCGCCTAGCAGAGGGGGACGGCCCGGGGCCGAGCAGCCAGAGGCCCCCGAGCCGTTTTCGGACAACCTCTGGGTGAAGATGCTCAGGAGCAGGAGGCCGTAAGCCGGGGCTTAGTTTAAGGTTTTTCCGCCCGCCAAAGAGCGTAGGCATGCCCCCCAAACAAAAGAAGGCCGAGAAGAAGGCCGTGGCGGTAGCGGCCGTCTTGGCCTCGCTCATGCTGGCGGCGTTCGCGCTCGCGCAGTCGTCGGTAGTCCAGAACATGCCGTATGCGGACGTAATCCGCTCGGCGATTAGGGCTCTGATATACCTAATAGGCTACGCCTCCATGGTGGCCATCATACTGCTGGCCGCGTACGGCTTCGTCGTCTACGTGCTGTCGCCCACGCAGTGGTATAGATGGTCGGCGTTGATCAACGTGGTGGAGCACCTCAAGTGGTACCTCGTGGGCGCGGCGGTGTTCCCCATAGTCCTCGCGCTGATCGTATACGGCATAAACGCAGTGGTGGCGGGGCTGGGCGGAGGCTCCACGGGCATAGACCCCGTGCAGGCGGCCACGAGCTTCTTGAAGCTGGCCTACGTGGACTCGTTCAAAGACGCCTTCAGCTGGATATTCGGGTGATGGACCTCCTCTCAACAGCCCCCTTTTTCCCCGTCCTCGGCTACTTCGCCTACGGGGCCCTCCTCTGGGTCCTGGGAGGAGCTCGCGGGAGGGAGGAGGCCTGGGCGGTCTGGCACAGAGCCGTCGTCATCGCGCTGGTCACAGCCTTCGCCTACTTCTCGCCCGTGTTATTGGGCAAAGCTGTGCAGTTCTACATCAGCCAGACGGGGCGGGCGGGGCCTTGCTTGAGCGAGCTGGCGAGCGCCGCCGGGAGCTTGGAGCAGTACTCGCCGGCGGGGCCGCTGTCGTGCGCCATCAATACCTTCGAGGGGCTGTTCGACGAAATTAAGAAGACCTACGTCGACGTCTTCGCGACCACGACTATCACGGGCTTGTTCCCGCTCACCTCCTCCTACTCCATGTCCTTGTTCCAGATCGCCATGCCCTTCTCGGGAGCCGCCTCGGGCGCGTTGATTTCGCTTGGAGTGGCCGCGGCCGCCTCCTACATAGCCGCCGGCTTCGCCTTCATCGCGGCGTTGGGGGCGTTCCTGTTGGCCACGGGCAAGCTGGAGACCTTGGGCGCGTTGATAGTGGCCGTGGCCATAGCCTTCCCGCCGGCGCTCGCCGCCGCGGCGGACGTCGTGAGGAACTTGTACAACCCGTCGTGGCCTACGCTGAACTGGGGCAACCTCGTGGACTTGACCGCCTCCTTGGCCACGATCACAGCCTACATAGCCGCGGCCCTCTCCATCGCGGGCGCGGCCACGGCCGCGATCACCTACGCCTTGTCCAAACTACCGCAACACCTCTCCGTCGAATGACGTTGCTCGAGCTAGTCCTCTTCTCCGCGGCCATCTCCGGCATACTCCTCCTTGTGTTTAGGGGGGACGAGGAGTGGTACGTCCCCGTGGCGGGGGCCGCCTTGACGTTGCTGGCCCCCTTGATCGTGTCCTTCGTCTTCTCCCACTTCGTCTTCGCCAAAAGCCCCGTCTACGTCTACGGGGCGATGGACGTAAGCGCCGATTTAAAGGCGGCGGGGGCCGTCGCGGAGTCCACGGCCGAGGCCGGCTTGGCGTTGGCGAAGGCGGCTGCGTACGGAGTGCTGGGCGCCGCCGCCGCGGAGGACGCGCTCAAGGCATTAGCCGCCGTAGCCGCCGTGTTCGGCCAAATAGAAGTGGCCGCGAACGCCTTGACGGTCCTCGAGACGATAGTGGAGCCGCTGCACCTCGCCCTTCTGACTATCTACAACGTAGCCGTAGGCGTCGGCATGGCCTTCCACGTCTTGGCCATCGCGGCGGAGGCGGCCGAGGCGCTGGTCCCCGCGTTGTTGCCCATCTCCCTAGCCCTCTTAGTCTTGCCGAGGGCTAGGGCCGTCGGAGGCTTGCTGCTCGGCGTATCGCTTATTCTCTACGCCGCGGCTATGGCCGCGCTCTACTTCTCGGGCCCAGTCGGCGATATCTTGAAGTGGGGCTACGAGGTGGTGCAGTGGGCCAACAAGACGATGGAGGTCGTCGAGAGGGCGAAGGAGGCGGCCAACTTCTCCTCCTTGATTGTCCCCTATGGAGGAGGTCTGTTCTACGGCCGCTACAACGCCGCGTTGAGCGTATCCGCCGTCCAGGCCAAGCTGGACGAGGTCCTGCTCGCCGCGCAGATCCCCGGAGGGCCTAGGCCGGGCGACGTGAAGGTCGTCGTCCGCAACGGCTCCGACTACGTGGCGGCCAACGGGCCGACGCCGATCTGGAACGGAAACGCCACTTGGTACAACTACACGACGGTATTCGCGTGGCTGGACGTGCCGCGCAGTCCGGAGAAAGCGCCGTGGGATTTGTCCCACTACGTCGAGCTGTACGAGACCTTGACGCCCCAGTATAGCGAAAAGGGGAGGGAGATAGTACAAGCCGCCGCCTCGTTCTACAACGACGTCAACCCCCTCTGGCGGGTGTACACCGGACCGCAGCCCTGGTGGGACTTGCTCACGGCCGCCGTGAGGGTGGAGTCCTCCGTCTTAAACTACACAGAGCGGGGCTCTGTGCCGGCCGTAGTGGGGGTGTGGGGGTGGCTGAAGCCGCCCCCCAGCTACAACCTCACGAGGGACGTCACGGCGTCGCCGGGATACCTATCGTTCAACGCCACAAGTGGCGCCTACTGGGTTAGGCCCGAGACGAAAGACGCAGTACTCTCCTTCGTCATGCCCGGCGACACTGGAAGTTTGAAGCAAGTCAATTCTATTTACTTCTATAAATGGACAGAATTATGTCAATGGTGTATTAACGGGACGTGTAAATCGACGAGCAGGGAGGCGCGGGAGGAGCCCGTCGTGAAGGAGAGGCTGGTGGAGAGGCAAGAGCCGTTGCCGATCACGCTCTACTCCAGGCCGTGGGTTCCCGAAGGCCCGCGCGACGTCGTGCTGAACTTCACGTACACATACAGGATGTGGGAGGTGTCTAAAGACGTCGAGTACGGCCCTTGGAGCGACGGCCCGCCTCCCCCCAACGCGACGTGCAGAATAGAGGACGTCCAGCCGTACAAGAGGGTAGTCGTGTGGAGCAGAGACGGCGTTGTGGACTACGTCTACGGCTTCGCGTGGCTATCCTCGGTCTCCCAAGTGCGCGCGCGGGGGAACGCCACGTTGGGCGAGTGGGGTAACGGGTCCGATATAAACATCGTCGAGGGGCCGGCGTACGCCTACGAGTGCAAGTCGTTCGTCGTCGAGGCCTCCGAGCCGCGGTGGCGGTGGGTGCCGGAGGCGGTGGACAACTTGACTAGGCTGAACAGCGAATTCGCCTACGCCTACTACACGACTGGGCAGTTCGTCGAGTACAAATACGACGTGGCCGAGCGCATAATAGACGCCAATAGGCAATACGTAGATCCCAAGATCGCGCGACTAGTGGAGGGCTTGATGGAGATGCCGGGCCAGCCCATGGTCTACCCGTTGCCCGAGGCCGAGCCCGTGGGCTACCGCCCGTACAACGTAGTGGTGGCCTGCGTCTACGGGGCCCGCGCGGCGCCGAGGATCAACATGACGCTGGCGCCTGGGGCCTCGGCGTGGCTCATGTCCTACCCCATGGGGGACTCGGCCCTCAGCGAGGAGGCGGCCCACGCCGCCGCCTCCCTCTGGCGCTTCTTGGAGGCCAACCCGCCCCCTCCGCCTCCTCGATCCGTCGAGGAGCTCGCGGGCGAGATCGCCTTCGCCATCCCGGCGGCGCCGATAGCGCCTATACGGTACGCCTATGAGGCGATGGCGGCTTGGCTGAACGTATACGGCAACATCTTCGCGGGGCTGGTCATGGCGGTCGCCGCGCTGGAGGCCCTAGCCGCCGTCTTGGACTTCCCCTCCCCCGGCGTGTTGCTGGCCAGCTTCATATGGGACGTGATACAAGACCTCGCGTTCTGGTACCAGATCAGGATGCTCGTCAAGGCCAGGATATTCTCCAAGGTGTTCAGGCTTCATCCAGTCCGGGCCTTGGCGAGGCGCGCCGTCCACAAGCTTTACTACAAGGCGTCCCTCAAGACGCGGTTGGAGAGGCCGGACGCGGAGAGGCGGGCCCTGGAGAGGCTGGAGCGGTGGCCGGAGCACAAATTACGTAGGACGGTCGAGGGCTGGGCAGAGAGGGCTGTCTCGAGGACTGCCGAAGCCGCGAGGAGGGCGGCCGGGAAGGCGAAGGAGGCGGCGGAGAGGGCTTGGGAGAAGGTCGAGCCGGCGGCCGAGAGGGCTTTGAGGAGGGCGAAGCCGATAGCCGAGAAGGCTGGGCGGGCCTTTAAGTGCCACGACGTTATATGCGCGCTTAGGCAGATAGACGTCGTCGACAGATGGTTCGAGGAGAGGATCGAGAGGGCCGGCCCGTTGTCGTACCTCTTCTTCTGGAGCTGGTTCGACGACAAGATGACGAGGTTGCTTAAGGCGGCCGCCAAGAGGCACGCCCCCGTCGAGCAGAGGCAAGCGCTCGAGAACTTGAGGCTGTTCGATCAAGCGCTGCGCAGAGCGGAGAAGGCCAAGGCGCTGAGGACCTCGGCGCCTGCCGAGATCATCGAGAGGGCCGAGGAGGTGGAGAGGAGGGCGCTGGAGGCCTCCCTCTCGGCCATAGACCGCCTGAAGGAGGCCGTGATGGCCGGGGCTCCGCAAGAGGAGGTGGAGAGGCTGATCGCGGAGGTGGTGGACCCGCTGGCGAGGTATCACCAATCCGCCCGCGCCAAGTTCGAGAGGATAGTCAAGGAGGTGTTCGGGCCCAACGGGCTGTCCAACGCGCCGGAGGCCTTCGAGGAGCTTAAACAACGCTGGGCCGAGGAGTGGTCCCACGCGTTTTCGCTGAAGGCCGAGCAAGACTGGCGCAAGCTGCAGAGGCTCGAGAAACGCGCCGGCGCGATCTACGCGCTGGATCTGGCCTTGTCGGTAGCCCGCGGCGCGAGGCTGGACGAGGCCAAGAAGGCCGTGGAGACTAAACAAGGCGACCCGCGCGCGTTGGAGAAGTACGCGGACTTGGCCTATCTGGTAAAAGACGTAGAGATACCCGCTAAATACGCCAAATTGCTGGAGAGGGCTATAGAGGCGCGCGAGAGGGGGGACGCCAAGGCGTTGGCCGAGATCGAGAGGAGGGCCGAGAGGGAGCTGGGCAAGATCATCAGGGAGATAGACCGGGACTTCGCGTTGGGGTACGCCAAATCGGCCGCGGAGAGGGCTTTGGCCAAGGCGTTGGCCGGGGAGGACAGAAGAGCGGCGGCGGAGGAGATGAGAAGGGAGCTGGAGCGCGTCGGCTTCGGCGATTTGGCGAAGAGGGCCGCGCGGGTCTTGGAGGGCGTGGAGCCCGTGCGCGCCCAGATCGACGCGGCCGAGGCCTCGGCAAAGGCGGACGCGGCGAAGAGAGCCCTAGAAGCGCTGGACGAGAGATCGTTGAGAGTAGCGACGGACCTGGAGCGCGTAAAAACGGCGAAAGAGGCCTACCGAGCGGCGCTCGAATACGACAAGGCGCTCTCCAAGGCGATCGAGGCGTATGGACGGCTACGCGAGGCCGCAGAGGCCTACGACGGCTCTATAAGCGCCGCGAGCCGCCTCGCGGAGAGCCACAGGCAGTACGCGGAGGCGGTGGCCAAGTTGCGAGAGTTGGAAGAAGTCCTCTCCAAAGCCCCGGTCGATTTGGGCCTCGCGAGGAGCAGAGCCGACGTGGCCGAGGACGCGAAGCTCTACGTCGACGCCCGCCGCTTCAAGCAACTAGTGGAGAGGCTGAGGGCGGCCGACGAGTCCGAGAGGCCGCGGATTTTAGCC
The DNA here is from genome assembly GCF_055392855.1 of Thermoproteus thermophilus. NCBI lineage: Archaea > Thermoproteati > Thermoproteota > Thermoprotei > Thermoproteales > Thermoproteaceae > Thermoproteus > Thermoproteus thermophilus. The sequence continues at coordinate 323,385 of NZ_AP042466.1, read as the reverse complement.
GAGCTGAAGGCCCTCGCCGCCGAGCTTCAGAGGAGGCCGAGGGAGGAGGTGGCCAAGGCGTTTAGGGAGCCCGTCTTCGGCAAGGCCGAGAGGCTGGCCGCGTTCGTAGAGGCGTACAAGCTGGCCGGGGAGCTGGCGAGGACGCGCGAGCCGGCCGTGCAGTTCGTCGAGCTGGTCAAGAAGGCCGAGGCGGCTCCTCCCGAGGAGAAGAAGAGGATAGCGAAGCGGCTGGCCGACGTCGCGGCGACTCTCAAGATAATGCCCAAGGAGGAGGTCGCGAAGGCGATAAAGGAGGCCGAGAGGGCGGTCGAGATCGAGGAGAGGCTGCGCGTCTTGGCCGGCCAGCTGGGCGTAAACGCGGAGGAGCTGAGGCTCTGGGCCTCGGCCGCCGCAGAGGACTTGCGGAGGGCGGAGGCGCTCAGAGAGGCGCTGGAGGATCTGGGCGTGCCGCCGGCTATCGTCGCGATGTTCGGCGCCGAGAAGGCCAAGGCCCTTTTGAGGCAAACGGCGAGGGAGAACGAGGCGTTGGCCCAATTGGCCGAGTTCTACGCCACCGGGAGGCTGGACTACGACTTCGCCTTGCTGGAGAAGGCGGCCAAGAAAAGAGGACTGCCGACCGAGCCGCTTAGAGCCGCCGCGGAGCTGAGGAGGCTCTTCGAGAAGGAGGACAGAGAGGCTTGGTGGCGTTGGGCCGTGCTCAACGCGCCTCCGGCCGCGCACTTGTTGACCTCAATGCCCTTGTCGCAGGCCAGAGCGGCGGCGCGCTATCTAGAGGGCATGGAGGTCGTGGAGGACATATCGTTGTTCGCGCCGGCCAGGCTCGGCTTGCCCGTGCCCGTCGTCGACCCGCTCTTCTCGCACTTGGCGCATCTGGAGACCTATCCCGAGAAGGCGGCCAAGTACATCGCCGACTGGAGCAACGAGGGGGTGAGGAGAGGGGTTAGGAGGTTCTTCAAGGCCAACGTAGAGCACCTCAAGGCGGCCGAGGTGGTGCTACACGCCGCGAAGGCGGCCGCGTATTTGCACATAGCCGCGAAGCTGAGGAGGAAGGCGGCGTCGTCGCCCGAGGCCAAGGCGGCCGAAATAGCGGCGCGCCTCTTGGCGGCCAAGGCCGCGCTCCACGAGCTGAGGATCGCGCAGATCAAAGGCGACGGGGCGCTGGCCGAGGAGGCGGCTAGGCGGTTCAGAGCGGCTTTGAGGGCCGCGAGGAAAGCCGCCGAGGAACTGCCGAGGGAGGAGCTGGTGGAGGGGCTGAGGGAGTACTTCGGCAATAGGGCCAAGCTTGCGAGAGGCGGCTTGGAGAAGCTGGTCCACGCGCTGGACTTACGGCCCTTGTGGCGCGCCTTTAGGGACGAGTGGATCGCCGGGGCGCTGAACGCCGAGAGGACCTACTACCGCTTGGTGAAGCCCTTGAGGGAGGAGGGGCGGGCGGCGGCCGAGCCCAAGACCGCGGCGGGATTGAAGGCCCTCGAGGCGCCTATCTCGTGGAGGCCCGACTTGGTCCACGAGGCGGTCCTCTCGGCCCTGCGCGATTGGCTCGAGATCCGCGTGGACGAGCTACGCGAGGCGTTGAGGCGGTCGAGGCCCGAGACGGCCCCGTCGACGTTGAGAGGGCTGGCCAGAGGCGATGGCGACTTCAGAGAACACGCGAGGAAGTTCGTCGAGGACGTGAAGAGCATAGCGCAGTTCTCGCACGCGGCTAAATTCGCGCTTATACAAGCCGCCGAGGAGCTGGCGAAGTGGAGGATAGAGGCCGAGCTGGCCAAGTACGCCGCGATGAGGATCATACAAGCAGCCAAGACGGAGGTCGAGGGCAAATACGACGCGCTACCCGAGGGGCTCAAACACGTGTCATCGATGTACATACGCGAGTACGAGCACCTGTACTACCCCGACAAGCTGAAGAAGATAGCCGAGGCGCTACATCTGAAAGAGCTGTGGGGCAGGGCGAAGCTCGAGGACCTCGCCGTCGGGCTGGAGTCGGTGGGGGCGAAAAAGGCGGCCGAGGCGGTGAAGCAGTTGGCCGAGGCGGACCTAGAGGTGGCCGTCGAGAGGGCGGAGGACGCGGGCCGGATAATGGCGGAGGAGCTCGCCGAGGCGGTCAAGACCGCCAGGGCGGCCAAGGAAGAGGAAAAGAAAGAGCTCCTCCGCGTATTGGGCTCGAACGACGCCGACGCCATACTCGCGAAGGTCTACGACGTGCTCGCGAGGATCAAGGACTTCGCGCCCATCAAGGACGAGCTAGCCGGGGAGATAATCGCCAAGGCGACGGAGGGCAGGATCTTGATCGCCAAGAACGAGAGGACGGCCGCCGCGTTGTCCCGGCACTACGACGTCAAGCGCGTAGAGGCGGTGTACCTCGAGGAGGGGGAGATGAGGAGGGAGGGGCTCTACCTGCTGGTGCCCCCAGCCAGGGAGGGAGAACTAAGAGCGGCGTTGGACTTCGCTGAGGCCGAGCTGGCCAAGCGGGGCTACTTCCTCGCGAACTTCGGCGGCGATGTACCGCCGTACGCCGTGTTCTTGCTACAGCCCAAGGAGAGGATCGCCGTGGTCGAGGAGAACGGCGCCCTCCACGCCTATTTCTTGGAGAGGGCGGAGGACTTGGCTAGAGGCGTCGCGGAGGCCTTGGCCGACAACGACGTGGAGAGGGCTAGGCGCATATACAAGGCGCTGGACAGAATCAGGCGCTTGATAGCCATACGGCACGGGCTGAGGGAGGAGTCCGCCGTGGAGGAGCTGATCAAGAAGAAGCTGGCCGAGGCGTTGAGGGAGAGGATCAAGGAGGACAGGCGCGCGGTCTACGACTGGTCGCCCATGCCCGAGCTCTCCAAGGCCTTCGGCGCGGACGTCTTCGACGTCAAGGAGTGGCTCGAGTGGTTCGAGGAGAGGAGGGGCTTGCCTCCGGCCGTGCCCGAGGCCTTCGTCCCGGCGGCTAGGTTCTACTCCGAGGCGACGGGCAAGCCGTATCGCGACGTGTTGAGGAGCATCTTCTCTTGGGAGGGGGCGACCGCGGCTTACATAAAAGAGACGGTGGAGATAGCGAGGAGGGAGCTGGGCGAGGAGCGGCCCTACGCCCGCGAGGAGGCGTATAGAAGAGAGGAGGCGAGTCCCTACGCCCGCGCGCGGTTAAGAGAAGAGGCGCGTCCACTGAGCGAGCGCGGCGCGAGGCTCGTCGAGAGGGAGGAGGAGAGGCGCAAGGCCGAGAAGGAGGCGCGCGTCGAGGCGGCCGAGAAAGAGGTCGCGAAGAGGGCGGAGGAGAGGAGGCCCGAGGCGGAGAGGGCCAAGAAGAAGGCCGAGGGCGTGTTGAGAGGAGAGGTATACGGCGTGGAGGCGGCCCTAGAGCTGGCGAGGGCCTTCGGCGCCTCGTCCGAGGACATAGAGAAGGCGTTGGGCAAAGCCCTCGAGAAGGCCAGGGCGAAGGCCGCGGAGGCCGTGCGCAGAATAGCGCTGAGGAGGAAGATGGAGTTGTTCCGGGCCTTGGAGGACTTCCTCAACGACGTGGACCAAGAAGTGCGCTCGATCGTCTCGACGCTCGCCTCATCTCCCGAGGCAGTGAAATACGCCGAGCTGCTGGCGTACCGCCTCGAGGACGCCTACGCCGGCTATTTGGAGGACGGCGTCGCGAGAGACGCCTACAAGCTGTTCAAGCGGGTCATAGACGCCGCCAAGAAGGCCGAGGAGGAGCTGGGCGCCGGCGACGTCGTGTTGAAATACGCCGAGGTGCTGGCCGACAACTTGTTGCGAGAGGCCGAGAAGGCTTGGGGCAGGGCCTTCAAGGCGCTGTCGATGGCCGAGAGGCTGCTTCTGCCGATGGCGGCCTCCGCGGCCGGGGCCGTCGCGGCTGTGGTCGTACACGACGCGGTGATGGGCGCCTCAGCGGCCATGGCCTCGGCCGTGGCGTTGACCCTAGCAGAGCGCTATCAAGAGGCCGTGGCGAAGATAAGGGAGGCGGCCGAGGCCATATACGAAAGGCTGAAGCAGCTCGGAGTCGCTCTGGAGCGGGCGGTGGAGGCCGTGGCCGAGGCCGTGGCGAGGGCCGTGGGCTACATAAAGGCACACTGGCTGTTGATGGCCGCCGCGGCGGCCGGGCTAATAACATGGACCACTGCGCAGTGGCTAGACCACACGCTTTGGATGGACCACATCGCGTTTGCCGCCTTCGCCATAGCCCCGGCGTCGTTTATAGAAGTTGTTGAAAAGAAACTTGAATATGTAAAGAGTCACGAATTCAACTTGTTATACGAATCGGCAATAAGAGTCTTGGAAGAAGACAAGTTGTTTAGAAGAAGTATTGAAAAGAAACTTGGGAGGAGGCTAATTGTAGATGAAAAGAAGGTTCTTGGACAAGTCATAGCGGCGTCGAGTTTGACAATTCTGGCGCCGTATGTCTTTGCTAAGCATAGGCCGCCTCTCGAATTAGGCGTGTCAAAATTGCGAAATCTACAACCTTCACAATCAATCGAAGTGCCAGTTGACTTCCAGAAGTGGGTGCAGTGGGTGAGAGAGTGGAAAGAGCTTAAGAAACAAATTGAAGATGTCATTAGTCACCTCCGCGGATATTTCAAACGCTCTCCAGGTGTTGGAGAAGACTTCTGCACATTCTTAGAGGGACAGTTCGAACTGAGACATGTCCGCGACTTGTCTACATTTGGTAGTAATGAAATGCGTCTATTTGATTCAACTTTTGCCGATAGGATATACGCATTTGTCGAAAGCCTCCTAGACGACGCAACATGGGCCATAACAGTGAGGAGTATTTTAGAAGAGGCGGTAGTTGAAAGCGGGGAGCAGATAAAGATTAAGGAGCCCGAGTTGGTGTGTAGAATATTTACCAAGGAGTCCACGTCGAAATTAGTTGAGGAATACTACAAAGAGCCGTACAAAACGCTTGAAGAGAAAGTGAATTACATGGCAGAGCGTGCAGTCGTTGCATTTGCCAAACTAGCCGCCGAGGGGAAGCTGAAGATCAATGAGTTGTCTCTCAGAATAGAGAAGTGGAGGTCTGACAAATGGTTAATAATTGTAAAGACAGACAAGCTGACTGTACAATTTGAGCAAAAAGACACAATTTGGAGGGCGAGGGACAAAGAATTGGCTGAAATTCTCGCTGAGCCGCTTAGCACCGACTTAAAGCTCGGCGAGGGCTTCCTCAGAGCGTTGCTAGTCACCGACGGTAGCTACGACTCGAATGTTGGCATCATCGCCAGGACCACTTCCGAAGTCCAAGCCCTCTTGTACACAGCCCTAGACCTCGGAGTTAGTCCAGACGAAAAAATTGACTTGACTCAACACGGCCTTAAGGTAGAGTATAAGGGACAGCGCTATGCTTCTGTTGACATGTGGAGAGAAATGTTACAAGGCGTAGAAATAGGTGAAGTAATACGCTGGCTGGGAGAGGCTAAAGATGTAAGGCTCACCGGCTATGCAGACCCCCAGAAATTGGCAGAGGCCATAGAAGACCTCAAAAACCTTGAAATCGGCGACGGGTATTTAATTATCAACGGTGTGAAGATTACGCACGAGGACGGGCCCTTCATACGCATATTCGCGCCGCTGTTGTACTACCTAGGCGCTGAAAGAGATGTGCAAGACGTGGCGGAGTTCTTCATAGGTGCCACGTTATTTGACGGGTCTGTAAGCGCCAATGAAGCGTACCTTGGAGTTGGCAGATTTAAGGCAGATGAGGTAAAGAGGAGAGATCTCGTGGAGAAGTTTAATGTATATCACAAAGCGGCTTTGTGGGTAGCTTTTGCAAAGAAGTATGGCATAGGCATTAGAAGTATATACCGCGACAAAGAAGGCACGTTACGAATAAACTTTGACATTGCAGACGTTTTGCAGAAATTCTTACTAGTCAGAGACGTGTTAATTAAACTGGCCGACTCCCGGCCGCTGAAGAGAGCAGATCACCTTCAGAAGAAGATCTACAAGCTAGACTTGACGGTTAGGGGGTACACTCAAATATCAGTAAAACCTGTGGAAAGAGATAACCTAGAAATAACGCTAACTTACATAGGCAATAAGAAGAAGCGGACAAAAGAGCCGAAACGCTTGGTAGAGCTCATCGCAACCGTCAAGCGGGAGGGCGGCCAGCCGCGCGTAGAGTTCACATCCGAGGAGGCGGCGAGGATGGCGGCCGCGGCGCTGAGCTCTCTAGGCTGGGAGGCGATACAAGCCGGCGGCGAGCTCGTCGTCGAGGAGCTACGCCGAGTAGCCGAGAAGTACATTGAAAATCTCAAAACAGCCATCAGGGAAGTGGATTCTACACAAAAAGAGAAACTTACAAGGTATGCTACAGAAAGTGGTCAAGACAGAGCTCAAGAAGTACTTCGGCAGGAGGGTCGGATGGCTAAAGAGCAGAATCAAAGAAATGCTGCAAAGACTAGACCTACTGTTGCAAGCATAAAGACATCTCACACGCCAACAACACCCAGCGTCGACGAGATGAAGAAATTGTTATCGTATCTGACGTACATAACAGTCAGCCCAGATGTGGCTGAAGCGCTTAGACGTGTCGGCCTCGAAGAGGTGGTATACCTCAGAAAGGCCGACGATGGGCAGAGTTACATTGTTGAGGAGGAGGGCTTGTTAAAACTGGCGCTGAGGACCGTCTTTGACCAGGACAGAGAGGCAGGTGAAGCACTAATGAAACTAAAGAGCGACCCCAGCCACAGCGAAATAGTTGACGCATATATAAACTTTGCACAACAAGTAGAGTCTGTAACTCTGTCAGAGCTGAGCGACGAAGACATAAAGATATTAAACATCTCTGCGAAGAGAGAAGACGGCGAGCTACTCGTCGATATTCAGTATGAAGTAGATGGCAGGCCGGACAAGTTGACTCTCACTTGGGAAGTACAACGCGACGATGGCAAAGTACGCGCCAGAGTAGGCGTAGGCGACCCCTCCAGAGCGGAAGTAATGGCCAAGGTGTTCGTAATTGACAAGTCGAAAATAGACAAGGTCAAAGAGACGAGGGACAAAAGACTGCTACTTTCCAGGGATGATTTATTCGCGTTGGCGAGGATAAAGGGGGTCGGGCTGGAGGTGATGAAGTGGTACGTAGACGACGTGGCTCGCATTAGAGCTAACAGGCGACAACATCACTAGTTTTAAACGACCCCGCTTCTCGTCCCCTTCGTTATCGGCAAACGTGGCCGTTTAAAAACTTTTCCCGACATAGGGCCGGGGGCCGGATTACGGCGACAATCGGGGGGCACGTCCGGCGACCCTCGACGGTTATATACGACATTATAGCGTTAGTTAAAGAAAGGCGCAACGCAAAATATATATATACAATGTGTTCGTAAGGGGTATGAGAGGCCTAACATCGATCGAGCTGGCGATACTGTTGGCGATAATAATAGTGATAGCGGTGGCGGTCGGCTGGTACATGTACACGACGTTCCTGGGCGCCACGCAAACCCAAGCGAAGTTGTCGGTGGTCAGTGCGGTGTACTACGCCGGTAGCAAAACTCTACAGTTGACGGTGCAGAACCCCGGCCCAGTTACGGCGGTAATACAGTCTGTATACCTCGCCGGCCAGCAATGCGATCTGCAGCAGGCGCAGGCTACTACCATAACCGTCGGCCAGGTCCAGACTGTGCAAGCCAATTGTAACGTTAACGCAGGTCCTGGAGCCACTCTAACAGGCCAAGTGGTATTGACGACGGGCACGACGTTCCCGTTCACGGCGGTCGTACAACCGTAAATCTAAAAACAACTCCTCTTTTTTTATGGATTTTAGCGGAATCACTGCAGTTTACGGCGCTCCTGGCACCGGCAAGACCGTCCTCGCGGCCTCCATAGCCCACAAACGCCTCCAAGAGGGGCAGAGAGTCCTCTGGGCCACTTTTTACGAGGACAGACAAACCCTATTGGACTCGGCGGCTAGGCTCGGGTACGACCTCAGCGGGGCCGAGATATGGGAGGGGGTTTTGGCCGACCCGACCTCGACCTTCAACCAGCTCTCCCACCTCGTCTCCCACAGCCCCCCGAACCTCTTAGTGCTCGACTCCATAACGCAGCTCCAAGGAGTAGACGTGAGGGCCAACTTGACGAACCTCATATACCGCGCTTTCAAGTTCGCCGGGATAGACGCCGTTATCACCTCGGAGGAGCCCATCGGCGCGCTCGGCTATATAGCGGACAACCTCGTGAGGCTGACGTTGGAGTTCGCGGAGAGCGGAGTCGCCGTCAGGAAGATGTACGTGGAGAAGTCCAGGGGGAGGCCGGCCGGTTTCGCGAAGGAGTTCGAGATAGTGGAGAGCCGGGGGATAGTGCTCCTCGACGAGCTGGCGCCCTCGCCCAGGAGTAAGCCCGTCCGCCTAGCCCCCGGCGTGCCTAAGCTGGACGAGTACCTCTCCGAGGCCCGCTCGGCGTTAGTGGTCGGGGGCCTCGAGGCGTCGGCGCTCGCGGCCGCTTGGGCGGCGAGGCTCGCGAGTTTGGGCCTAAGGGTGCTCTTCAGGAGCTATAGAGGCGCGGCGCCCCGGGCGGGGCTCGTCGTGGAGGCGTTGCCGTACCCCTCCAGCTACGGGGGGCACCTCTACGACTTGGTCTCCAGAGTCGAGGCGACGGGGGCCGAGGCCGTCTTCTACGACGGCGTGGAGGCCGAGGCCTTGTCCCTCGGCCCTTCTCTGGCCCGTAGGCTGAACGCGAGGAAGGCCTCCTCCTTGGCCAAGGCCGGGGCGGCGTTGGTGTTGGCCTCATCCCGCGATTTCGGCTTGAGCCTCCTCGTCGACGTGGTGGCCAAGGTCAAAGGCGACGCCGTGGTCTTCTCAAGGCCCTACGCCCGGCCCTTGACGTGTAGAATTGCCGGCGATTTCCTCGAGTGTTGAGGCCTTGCACGGGTCCCAGACGGCGTAGTCGCCGCAGCCGTAGCTGGCGGCGGCCCTGCAGAGGACCACGACGTGGTCCCCGACCTCGACCTCGCGCTCGTATAGGCACTCCACGACTCTGGCCGCGTCGCCTAATGCGCGGCAGGGCAACGTCTTGCACCGACGCTCGCTCCCCCACCTCTCGAGCTTCCGCTCGCCCGGCCTCCCGAATATCGCGTACGCCCTCTCGGCGTCAGCGACTAGGTTTATCGAGAAGGCCTTCTCGGATCTGATGAGCTCGAGCGTCCTACGGCTCTTGTGCAGGGGGAGCCCTATCAGGGGCGGCTCGCCGGGCACTACCAACGGCCAGCCCACGACCGCGCCGTGGTCTGCCACTACTACCACTAAGACGGGCGTCGGCAACGGGGACCTCTCGCACACGGCCGTCCGGGACCCGGGTTTAAACGTTGTGGCCCGAAAACGACGTTTAGTGCAAGATCTGCACAAAATATAAATATGTACACATTGCGGGATCCATGGCCAAAAAATTGTTAGTGCTCGGAGGCGGCACTGGAGGCCTTATAATATCCAAGGAGGTGAGGGAGATCGCGGGCCCTGGCGAGGTGGAGATCACGTTGATAGATAAAAAGGATAGGACCGAGTTCCGCCCCTCGTACCTCTACATGGCCTTCGGCTACAGGAAGCCCGAGCAGGTGTCCGCCCCGTTGGAGCACGTGAAGAAGCTCGGCGTTAATTTCGTGAAGGCCGAGGTGAAGGCCATAGACCCCGCGAATAGGAAGGTGAAGACCACTGCGGGGGAGTTCAGCTACGACGCCTTAGTGGTCTCCCTAGGGGCCGAGACGGTGGACACGGGCTTCCCGCACACTTGGGAGCTGGAGCCGTCGTTGAAGGTGGCCGAGGCCTTGTCGCAAGTGAGGCAAGGGAACGTAGTGGTGGGCGTCTACTCCATGCCCTATAGATGTCCGCCCGCGCCTATAGAGTTGGCAATGTTAGCCCACTTCTTCTACTTGACGCGCGGCTTGAGGGATAAAGTGAAGGTGACCGTGGTGCACCCGATGAAGAGGCCCTTCGAGAACTTCGGCCCGATGGCCGCCAAGTGGATGTCGTCGTTTTTACAACAGCTGGGCATCGAGTACATCGGCGTGGGCCAAAACCCCGCCATAAAGGCCTTGGGCAAGAACGAGCTGGAGACGGCGACGGGCGAGAGGATAAAGTTCGACGCCGCCCTCATCGTGCCTCCGCACAAGGCCCCAGACCCCGTGCTGAACAGCGATTTGGCCAAGAACGGCTGGGCCGCGCCCCGCAACCCCGCCAACGGCGATTTCAGAAGCGAGAAATACGACGACGTGTACGTAATAGGCGATGTGGCCGCGCCGAACGTCCCCGTGGGCATGGCCGGGACTATACTGCACTCCTACGCGCCGTGGATCGTGAGCAACCTACTCGCCGATCTGTCGGGGATCTCGTTGGGCAAGCCGCCGTTTAGGATAGTGGGCACTTGCGCGTTGGACGTGGGCGCGTACGGCATGGCCGCCGCTTGCGACTTCACGCCGTTTGTCAAGAAGCAGAAGCCCTACCCTGACTGCACGTTCCTGCCGCCGTCGCCTGCGTCGCGCATCTTCAAGGAGATGTTCGAGAAGATATACTTTAATTGGCTCCTGGGGGTGGTGCCATGACGGAGGTCGTGGCGATACCCAAGGCCGAGTACGAGAAGTTGTTGGCCGAGGTGCAAGCGCTTAGGAGGGAGGTGGAGGAGCTGAGCTCGTTGTTGTTGCCCGTGAAGATCGTGTTGGAGAAACTGCCGCACCTCATGGCCGATATACAAGTGTTCAAGGTCGCGGCCCCTCTGATATCCATGTTGTCGATAATGGACGCGGCCGATATAAACGCCATGGGCGCCGCCATGCAGGGAGGAGTCGTCTGCGCGAGCAAGGCGTTGCGCCAAGTGGCCGAGAACGGCGCCCCGAGGGTCGGCCTCTTCGGCCTAATGAGCGCCATGAGGGACCCCGAAGTCCAGAAGGCCATGGGCATTATGTTGACGGTGCTCAAGGCGATGGGCAGCTGCCTGGAGGATAACTTAAAGCAAGTGAGTGAAAAGCTCTGATTTTCCCCGTCCTCCTAGCCGCCTCCGCGTCGAGCTTCAGTCGACCCCCCGCCAAGGAGTCGGGGATTCTGCCCAGCGCCAAGTTGGCGTCGGTGATCGTGGGCTCCGTCCCGCCTCTGCCGTAGCAGACGGGGCCCGGATCCGCCCCTGCGCTCAGAGGGCCGACCCTCAAGGCGCCGCCTATATCCCTCCAGATTATGGTGCCGCCTCCGGCCGACACTTCCGCCAAGTCCACGAAGGGGAAACGCACGGGATAGCCGGAGCCCTTCACGACCCTCCCCTTGTGGCTCTCGCCTCCTACTTCGTACTCGGTGGTTATGGCCGGCTCAAAGCCGACGACGGTCCCGGCCTTCGCCGTCGTGCCGCCCATGTCGAAGGATATAATGCGCCCCTCGCCGAGAAGTCTCGCCAACTCAGCCGCGGCTGAGAAAGGCCAGCCAGGAGGCGGCGCTGATCAACGTCGCGGCGCATGTGCGGTCTACACATGAGCGAGGTGGCGGTAGAGGTGGCGGAGTCCGAGGAAGAGAAAGAAGTGGAGGAAGAAGTGGTAGAAATCGTCTTCGACCTAGTCCCCTCGGAGGAGGAGCCTCCGACGGGGGGAGGCAAAGCGTAGCCCCCTTTTTCCTGTCCCCCCTGTCTCGCCGTATTTACGGGCGTAGGAGGTTCAGGACTTCCTACGCGTGGGAAATACGCCGAATTTACGGCGCGGTCTTCGTGTTACATTTCAAATCTTCCAATCCATGGGACATGGAATGCGTAGACCTGGGAAAGGTGCCCAAAGCGTCGTACACATACGTCATAGACCTCTTGTGTGACAGGTGGTACCTCCTAAGGAAGAGCTACGTCGTGAGAGAGGGGGCGGGGGCGAAAGAGATGTTGGCCAAGCTGTTTTGGTATGAATACTTCTTTAGGCCTACTGCCATCATCATATACAACGGTCGATATAACATCCTGGGAGAGTTTTGGTTCTACTACGAGCCGGAGGAGATTGTCCCCCGCCTGGCGCGGGAGTTGATACGGCTGGGCCTTAGAGACGTTGTGGAAAACCCACCTGCATGACCCCTCTTTTTTTACCCGCCACTTGGGGCTTGGAGTTCAACATGAGAAGTAGAGAGCAGAGAGACATGACAGACTTCTACAAGAAGTATACGAAAAGAGTTGTCACGGCAGATGTGGTCGACGGCGATAAGAAGAAGATAGTAATCAGAGCGGCGGACAAGGACTACCTACTCACCGAGCAGGCTGATAAGCACTTCGTAATAGCGCTTCTGCTGAGAGTTGACAAGTTTCTAATAGTACAGGCGCTGGCTAGAGAAGACAGCGACGAGGCGAGGCACGTCGCGGCAGTGGTATACCACGCAATGCTGTCACTCTCCTAACCCCCCTTTTTATTTTTCGAGACTTTGAAAACTTTGTAAAGCGCGCTTTTTCCACCCATATAGGCTTCCACGGCGTGCTCAAGTATGTAAATCATCCTTTGCCCGCCGATGCGGGGGTATATAGGAGTGTCCGCTTTTAACGGCGTCGGCGTCGCTTAGACAAAGATTACGTCTAGGTGGGTTTTGACGTGTGTTTGGCGTTGTCTGCTTCGTCGGCATGCGCCGTGTTTTTTCTGCAGTCGAAGACGAATTTGGCTGCGACGGTATAGTATTTCACGTCGCATTTGTCTTTTACCTCCTCCCACAGCTTCAGCGCTGCCTTTCCGGCGCCTCTCGACGCGTCGGGGATTTCGGCCTCCCCCTCGGCGTCGCGCCTCGCCGCGCGCTTGTACGCCTCCCACATGACCTCCTCCAGCGGCTTGTCCATGCACAGCGCCCTCACCTCCTCCACGCGCCGCTCGACGCCGTCGAACACCTCCACCGAGGCGACGGGGCCCTCCACGGGGACGAGCCAGTACTTCCCAGCCCTCTTCCCGCCCCTGGCCGGGGCCTTGACCACAGCCACGCAGACCACGTCTATACTACGCACGGCCAAATAAGAAGTACGCAAGCAGTCTGAACCTAAACAAAAAGAAAAGAGGCGTCCTGAACTTTCAAATTCGCCGTCTTTACGCCGAGTCCTGAGGTTTCCTGATTCGCCGGATTTTTCGCGCGTAGGACATTCAGGAGTTCCTACACGGCGTGAAAAACGTCGAATTTGAAAGTTCAGGACCCGCCGTAAAATCGGCGAGGACAGGAAGGATCAGGACGCCGAATTTTGATAATAAGATAGGAACTGCCTCACGAGGTCCGAGAGGTGTGCGGCGGCATGGTTCGGCGGGAGGTAGACGGCGTTCGGGTCGTCTTCGTCGTATTCGTACTCCTCGACCCCCACTGGCTGTCTGCGGATTATCTCGATGAGCGTAACCATGTCAATAGCCATCTGCACTGCCTTGAGCGCCTCCTCGGGCACGTGCTCCATGAGCCACCTGTTCCGCCGCCACCACTTCGCAAAACGCATCAACGGCTCCGAGTAGAGCATGACGGCGTCTGTAAGCGACACCCCGTGCCTCTTGGCGTAGTCCCAAGCATTTAATAGAGCCCCCCTCGCCGCCTCGAGCCACTGGTCTAGCCTCTTCCTCGCCTCCTCCACGTCCTCGGGGAGGGGCTCGGTGGGTAGCCGGCCGTCTAGAAAGCCCATCGCCATTTTCATTGCCCACTCCGGCCTTGTGTCCACCACATCGTCTAGGTACTTCACCGCCTCCCTCTGCCGCCTATTCCTAGCAGCTCTTAGAAGCCCCTCCCTCCTAAGCCAGTAAATCTGTTTAAACCGTTGCGGGTCGCCCCCTGCGTCTTTTAGGAGCTGGGCCAAGACGGCCCTCCAGGGGTCCTCCGCGCGGATCCTGGGCGGCTGTCCCCCCACGAAGCGGTAGAGCGGCTCTAGGGGGTCCGCCGCCTCCTCCACCTCGCGCATGAGTGAGCGCCATGCGGCCTCTGCCTCCCTCCCCATCCTCCTCACGGCGTCCAGCCGTACGGCCATCTCGGAGAGGGCGGCCCTCCTCCTGGCCTCCTTGGGCTCGGCCTCGGCTCTGCGGATCACCAGCCGGGCCATGTCCCGCAGCGTGGGGTTGACCGAGGCCTCCTCGGCCGCGGCGACGGCGAAGGCAACTGCTAGGCCGAGCGAGACCTCGGCGTTTAGAAACTCTTTCAGCCTCTCTATAATCCTCTTGATAGGCAATCGAGAGGGGAGGTCTACCCTCAACTCCCTCCTCCTGCCCAGCTACGGCTTGAAGTTGGGGTGCGGCGGCGACTCGGACAGCCTCTTCAACGCAGCTCTGACGTCTACCTCTTCCAACACGGCCGTGGCCTTGTATATGGCCGCCCTAACCGCCGAGGCTATGGAGAGGCCCCGCTCCCGAGCGTGTCTCTCCACAAGATAATACCATGGCGAGGGCAACCACGCAGTGGAGATGTACACCCCCGTCACATTATACGTGTTTATTTTGAACAACTGAAGGCGCCTCAACACGGCGGCGTCGACCTAGAGCCCCTCAACACGGCAAATTCGACATGGGGACGGGGGAGGCGCCCCGCTTAGACAAAGAGAACGCCAAGAGAGGGACGTCCACCCCCACTTCTCCTCTCTCTATTTTACACAGAGAGAATCTTCTCTTTACTTTTTTAGAAAAGACTCTTATTAATATGGATTAATACGCAAAAAAGAAAGTAAAACACTCTCTTACGAGTCTCCCTACTCGCCACTCCGTCTCGATTTTCCAGGCATAAAACTCGGCAGACCCCGTCAAATCCGCCGTCCTGTCTTTTCCTACATCCGCCGTTTTTGCGCCGGGTCCTGAACTTCAAAACCCGCCGAATTTTTCGGCATGTAGGAGTTGCTGAATTTCCTACGCACGTAAAACTCGTCGAATCAGGAGAGGTCAGGATTCGCCGTTTTTACGCCGGGTGTAGGAAGATTCAGGAGGACGTTGGGCCCATGGCGGCTTGTGCTATCGCGGCGTGGGTCTTCACTCCTCTGAGTCTTGCCTCCTTCCCGTCGCACACTACTGTTATCTCCTCTTGCGAGGAGACGGCGTATATCTTAACCTTGGCGGGCTTGGCCCAGTCGGCTAGGGTCCTCCTATCGGCCTCGACCCTCCAGGCCGAGGCGCCCTTCACGGAGACGTCGGCGCATTCCAGCTCGGCCTCGAAGTAGTACACCTCGCCGCCGGCGTAGGCCTTGTACCTTCGGTACAGCATTACAGCCGCTACGTGGGTGCAGACCTCCCTCTTACGGGCATAGCCGAACCAAGAGAAGTAGCATGTGCAGACCCACCTCTTCTCCCTCTCTTCCCACCACACGTAGTAGACGGGCTTCACGTCTCCCAGCTCTCTTATGCCCTCCACGACGTAAGAGCTGCCCACCTCTCTCACGTATGGCAGGCGGAGGAGCGCCCTGGCAATCCACGACGGCGACTTGCCCGGGAACATCTCCCGTAGCCTCTCCACTGCTCGCATAAGCGCCTTGTCCACTGTACGCCACTGTGTATAGACAACGTTGTTCAACTTGGGGGGCGGCGAGTTGGCAGTTATGGACACAAAGGAGAAGATCCTCGAATTGTTAAAACAGCGAAATCCGCTTACCGTTTACCAAATTGCTAAACACCTGGGGCTTTCCTACGGCGCCGCTCAGTGGCATGTGTTTGTGTTCGAGCGGGAGGGGCTTGTGAAGACGGTTAAAGTCGGCGAAAAGCGTCTTGTCTACATCTCGCCTCCCAGGGAGGTCTCCGACTCGGAGCTGGCAGACTTATTCGGGCGCATTGCAAAGGCCATTAGGAGAGGCTGCCCCCTCAGCCCCTTGGAGAGGGAGCTGGTAGAGCATGCACGCCGCTTAGTTGTTCAATATATCAACAAGGAGAGGTAGAGACATGTCGAAACAAAAAGTAGAGGCGAAGAGCGTTGTTGAACTGCTGCGCCCCCTGGGCGTACTAGACACGGGGGTGCATATTCTATACGGAGCGTCACAAGTGGGGAAGACTACCTTGGCCATCGCCGCCATGCGGGAGTGGGACGGGCCGAGGCTCTATGCCCCCCTCGCCCCACATCCCCAGTCGGCCGTCGGCCCCACTCTCGGGGCGGTTCACGGCTTGCCGGGCGGGGGGCTCTGCCCAGCCCCGCGCGGCGAGCGGGCACCTTTCGCCTCTCTTGTCTCTTCTTATTGTGGGGGTTTAAATTGATTAATCTAAGCGTTCTCAGAGGCTGGGTGTTCAACAATACGTGACGCTGTAAAAGAGAGTAGGGGAAAAGGGGGGCTTTCTTTAGTGTCCAGAGTAGGGGCTCTACGTCGCCTCGGAGCCCAACGTCTTCTACGACGGCAAGCTCGAAATTGCAAAGAAATACGGCGAGGCCCACTACGTCAAGCACCTTCATTGTCTAGTTGTTCAACGTGTCGATGTTGTAGGCCCTATACATGAAATACGCCTACAGAACGCTGGTAGTGAAAAGGCCGCTCAGCCAGTTCTCAGAGGAGGAGAGGGGGGCGTTGATAAGAATATTGACGCGGGCAGAGGCCCTGGGCAACCTCATAGTTAGGGGCTACGACGTGGCGCCACCTGGAATGGAGTACTTCGCAAAAGAGTTCAAGTGGTTTAGGAAAGAGCTGGCGAGGCAGATCCACAAGAACAGACGGCTAAACCGAATACACGCAGTGTTTAACTGCCAGCTACGCGTCGGGAAGGAGAAGGATACTAGCAAGGGCGTCCTCGTCGACTTGCCACAAGGCGTTCTGCGGCTAAGAAGAATCATCAAGGGAAGGGCCATTGAGATAAAGCTGACAAAACAAGAGCTGAAATACATACGGCAGAGGGTAGGGGAGGGTGGTCAACTTGTCTACGCCCAGGCCTGGGTCGAGGGGAGCAAGCTTCACGTGGCGTTGACATTTAGGCGGGAGGTTGAGCCAATTACGCCGAAGGCGCTTATTGCCATAGACATCAACGCCCTCCACTACGGCGTCTCTGTTGGCGTCGTAGAGAGCGGCCGGCTAGTAGAGGTGAAGACGTTTAAAGCGCCTGTGGATAGGCTGTACAAGGTGCTGAAGCAAGCAAGGAAGTGGGACAAGGTGAAAGGGCGGAGAGACGTCGAGCAGAATAGGAAGAGAAAGGCGAGAAGAAAGGCCAAAGAGAAGAAGAGGGCCTATGCCATAATTAGAAATTATGTCGACACGACAGTTCACGAAATTGTGGAACTGGCTAGGCGGAGGCAGGCAGAGATTTGGATAGACCCGCCGAAATTTGAAAGCGTTAAGATGCTTTACCAAAAGATGCCGAGGGGGAAGAAGATCCTGCTGGCGGGGATGCGCAGACTCGTGAAGAGGATTATGGAGCAGGCAGAGTGGTATGGACTGCCGGTAAAAATCGTGCACCTCCCGTCGACTCGGTGCCCCAGATGCGGCGCCGAGATGAGGGAGGAATACGTAGAAGACGACAGAGTGATGGTGTGTCAATGCGGCTTCATAGAAAGACGCGACAAGGTGCCAATACTGTGGGCCGTCAAGAAGTACAAGAAAGCCCCCCTTTTTTCCTATGCCTACTCTCCACCTGCGATATATGTCTACACCAGCCTTGTCAAAATCTTTGTCTAACCGACGCCGACGCCGTCAAAACCGAAAAGACGTATGTCTTTTCCGCCGTATACCCAACGCTTTACCTTTGTGAACACGCCGAGAATTGCTATATACGCGTGAAAACCGCGCTTTACACAGTTTTCAAAGTTTCGAAAAATGTAAACAAGATTAATCTCGCGGCTCTCAAAGTAGCCACGGACACCATGCAGTGATCTATTTAAACCCACACAACAAGGAGACACAAGAAATGCGTTGGCGACCCGCTCGCCGCGCGGGGCCGGGGCGACGCCCCCCGCCCCGGTGTGGCGTCCAGCGGCCGTGACGGCCGCCCGGCCGGAGCCGCAGCCCCGAGAGTGGGGCCGGTGGCCGACAGGGATGTGGGGCTGGGGGCGCAGTAGGGACGGATCCGCCCACGCGATGGGCGCCCTCGGCGACCGGCGGAGGCCCGCCAATGGGACGCGGCGAGGGCCGAGGTGGGGGGCTCGGCTATGAGGATAAGAGGGCAAACCTACCAATAACCTCTCTGAATAGGTACCATTAATCGAGGATGATGCCAGTGGCCCATCGGGATGTGGGGGCGAGGAGCTCAGTAGGTGAGCTACAAAGTTTTTTAATGCTATATCTCTTAACATACGTGGTCTCTCTAGAGGGCATTATTGAAAGCTTCTTGGCACAAGCTCCTCTAGTGGCGGTTGCCGTATTAATACTTTACAACAAAATCGACAAGCTTTCTAACGAAATTAACAAGGTAAGAAGTGAGGTGCGTAGTTTAGCTAGGTCTATTTACGCCTTTAACGATACGTTGATAGAATTTCTCGCTTCAAAAAAACATAGCCACGAAGGCTGAGGCCGCTCTACTCCGGGGAGTGCTTAAGTTTGTCCCTGTGGCTAAGACTAAGTACTATACTGAGGAGGTTCGGAGGCGGCTAATAGAGTTGTTAGATAAAGACATCGACGCATATACGTGGGAAGACGTGGCAGAACTCGAGAAAATCGCGAACGCCATATACAAAGAGTACCTAGAAACTAAGAGAGAAGACTAATAGAATACTATCCCAAGCTGAGAATGTACATAGCAATGATAAGGGGGTTGCTTAGGAACAGGGAGGAAGAGCAGTTGTTAATCAAATAGGGAAAATCGCCGGGCGCTCCTCCGCAGAGCTCGCCACCAAGGGCTGTGGTTGCGCAGATGTCTTAATCCGGTGTAACGAATCGCGCCGATCTACGACACGCCACCGATTTCAAGCTTGTTTCAACTAAGATTTTACACATCTCGACAGAGACGGCTAGTATAAAGCAGTAGAGGCTGTAAACGGCGCCGTCTTTAGCAACGTCTCTCTCCCCATCTAAGTCTTGCGGCGCCGTCGAGGCTATACGCCGTAGAAGGCAGTAGGTTAGGGGATGGAGGCACCATCTTGCCTTATTACTATAGCAACGCCAATAAGCAAAACGCCTAGACACATCTAAGTACACGTTGATTGGGGCCAGTCCCATGGGCATGGAGTCTTGCATCCTGGACAAGTGGCGTTGTGTTTTTACGTGTACAGAAGTTTAGACACGCCTAGCGTCTGTCTTGGCCATGAGCTCTGTCAGCCAGCTGGGATAAGACACGCCGCAGAGAGCCTTGTCGGGGGTGACAGGCTTGATGTCGAGTATGGGAGTCCCGTCAAAAAAGTCGAGGCCAGAGACGCGGAGGATTCTGCCGCTTCGGCCCAGAAGCCTAACTACACTCACCCCAATTGGGTTTGGCCTATGGGGGAGCCAGAGGCGAATACCCCCACCAGGGGGAGCTCGTCGAGGCTAAGGCCCAGGTATACAAGGCGCCTGGGCTTCACCTTGAGGACACTCCTAGCCTCTTCACTAACTTTGTGGAGAAGTGAGATGAGAATAATATGAGAAAAGCCGTCGATGCCGTCAAGCCCCTCTTCAAACTCTTCAAAAACCTCACAACCCCCTCCACCCCGTCAAAAGACTTCCTAACAAAATCGTTGTCAAAACCATGTCTAACCACGCCAATAGGCCTCAAAACTATGCCAAGACCCTCCACACTGACCACGTAGGGGGGTGTTAAAAAGATCTAAAAACTTAACACATCTAGTGCCGCAAGGACAAGGCCCAGATCCTCATATGTAGCTCTTCAACCCCGGGTAAGCCATACGACTTGGCCACACCTCCTCTAGAAAATCCGCCGGAGGGAAGTGCCTCAACCGTAGTCTCATTTTTATGAGCCTATTGTCTGTCACATGATTAACCTCCGAGCGTACTAGGGGAGACACATGGCTCTCAGCCGAGTTTTATTAAGGTTAACCATTCTAGCCTCATTTCCACAAGACAGCTTTTAACGAGTTTCAAAACTTACATACGCTAACGCCTTGGGGTTGGTTGCGAAAAAGTAGTTTGTTTAAAAACTCTAATACCGAGTTACTTCGATGTGCTCTCCATTAGTACAACGCCTTCAGGCGACTTGACCCTAACAGCTATGGTTGACCAAAGCCTAAATGTGTGGAAGCCGTCTTCCGGCCCTATGTAGTCTACTTCCGCGTCGCCGCCATATACCACGTCTAAGACTTGCCGAGTGGCTGAGAACAATACAGCCTTGTCTGCGGGTACGTGTTCCGTGGCTACCACGTCGTCTACAAGCATTTTAACTCTTTCCAGATCTGTTAAACCAGTCTTCTCGCCCACGACGAGCAGCTTTACAAACCTAGCGGGGCTGACTAGGAGGATATAAGGCCGCGGATACCCCCTCTTAGACAACTCGCCCACGGCACTAGCCACCTCCTGGACAGAAACCCCCGGCTCAGACCAGGCAGTAAGCGGAGCCTTCACCCCCGCCCCGCCGAGTAGCTCCCCCACTACAAATCGCTCCTCCTCCCCGGCTAGCCACAACGCCGACTTAGTAGCCTCCGGCATTTCCAACAGCTGGCCCACCCTAGATGCGTAGTCTACTTCTCTCTGAGAAATCCTAAACTTGGTACCCACCTCTCTAAGCGGCAATACCACTCTTTCGCCAAACCTCTCAAGAGGAACGGCATCAACGCCACGTCCCAGCCTCACCACAGGCAACTTCTTAGCCAAGACCCTGGCAGACTCTACGAGGTTTTTAACCTCCTTGGCAACAAGTTGAAAAGGTTCAATCTCCCTCTCCGAAGAGGGCTGACTAAGCCCAGTGAGCTTGGCAACCTCCTCCCCGCCCTTTTCAAGTTCTCTAACCTGTTCAGGGTCGAGCATTTTTAAAAGCGCGAGAAACTCGCCGACATGGGCCTTTTCTTCTTTTGCAACGTCTTCAAAAACTTTTCTCACTCTCTCGTCGTCTATAGCCCGCGCAAGTTGGAGGTATAAATTAATCGCGTCGAGCTCTGCAATAATTGAAAGCCTAACAGCATCCGCCACCTCTTCCCTTGACAACTTCCTCCCAGCAGGTATCTCCAAGGGATGCTTAGACAACATACACTCTAAATACATCATAATATAAATTTATTACCTAACTGTGGTCGCCTGAGAAGCGGCATTTAGAGGAGTCTAATGTGGCGCTTTACATATCTTCTAGGGGGCTGGGCGGGTTGGGAGAATTTGTAAAGTTTACTTATGAGAGTGCCCGCCTGCCAGGGGCCTATACCCCTCTTCCATATAACACAAGGCTTCCTCCACATCTCTAGCCTTGACATATTTAAAAGGCCTGGGATAAGGCGGCCTCATAGCGGCAGGCGACTAGTCTTCTTCTTGTAGAGATCTGCCACTGCGTTTGCCAAAGCAGCGGGCGCCCCCATCACTGGGCCCTTGCCAGACCCCAAGGCGCCTGAGGGGAGATACGCCACTGGAGTCTCAAAGTGGATGAGCTCTACCTCTAGGCCTACGAAGTGGGAGAGGTCAGGCGTGCCATATGTTTCGAGAAGAAGTGACTTAGGCACGGCGTCTTCGCCATACTTCAACTCTTTGTATATGGCCATACAAACGCCGTGGTGTATGCCGCCGTAGAGCTGCCCCTCTAACAACTCTTTCTTTAATATCCTCCCGGCGTCGTGTGCCACTATGTATTTAACTAGCTTAACGTCGCCCTCCACCTCCTCTACTACTGCCAAGTGAGCTTGTATTGCAGCGGAAGAGTTTACTCTGTCGCCTAGCGGGGCCTTCACTGTGGACGGGTGGAAGAAGACAGTCACTGTAAGGTTTGGGTCTACTCCCTCTGGTAGCCCCCCGGGGTCCCAGTGGACGGCGGAGGCAAGGCGCCGTATGTATATCCTCTTCTGGGGGTTAGACTCGTCGTATAAAACTCCCCGTTCATACGCCATGCGACTAGGTGATGTACGTCTACGCCCAGGGCTCTGGCTAAGTCGTATTCATCTTTTTTCGACATGGCGTACTCCACGACGGCTGGGTGGAGGTACGAGGGCATGAAGGGTAGCACTACTACTTCCCTAAAACTTTCGTGGATGTAGGCCACCCCCGTGGCGCCCGCCAGGTAGGCCGCCAAGATGCCGTATGTAGACTCCGGCTTATAGCCGCCGGTCCGAGCTTGACAATTCTATACAACTCTCCCTTGGCAAGAGGCGCCTTCTCAGCCCTCAACACCCCCTCACCTGTAAGTAGCTCAATAAAAAGCTCTTGGTAGGCAGTATACGCCTTAGTCAGCCTATCAATCCTCTTATTAGTTTCGTCAATCTTCTTATCAACAATCTCAAATTTATGTTCAATCTCACCGAATTTCTTCCCTAGCCAATACGCCAGAGTTGCAATAGACGCCACTACTGTGACTACAGTTCCCAGCAAATTTATGAAAAGCTTGTCTACAGTAGCTTCTATCTGACATAATAAAATGTTTGTGGGTTAAACACGGCTGGGCCTAAGTGGGGAGCCGATAGCTATTTTATACGCCGTGAAGTGGGCCAAAACCACCATGATATACCTAATCCAATTTGCAAACGTCCTCTCGGGCACGTCTTTGTACACATGTCAACACGTCCCAGGGCAACAGCTGGCCCGATGCCCACGAGCAGGCTTAGGGAGGTGGCCAGCGCGTTGATCGATAAGTACGGATGGGAATTACTGTACTCGGAATTGGCTCTGAATAAGAGTTTCAATACAACGGCTTGGATAGGGAGGGCTTGGCGAGTAGGTACGCGGATTTACACGATGTGGACATTAGGCACCTGGTGAGCAAGACCCTGTATTGGGTTGAGCACAAACCCCAGTTTGTTAGTAATCGAGTACTGAACCCCTGCATGCAACCCCAAGCTGGTCGGCCAGCTCCTTAGCCCTCCTCCTAATTGCGGAGGCCACCATTAGCAACTTGGGCTTAACGCCGTTGATCTTCTCATAGAGCTGCCCGATCCTGTACAACTCGCTGACATCTGCCCTATCCGCGTACGACTTGAACTCCACCAGTATATGCTCCGTATCCCTTATGAGTACGTCGACATCTACTAAGCTGGGGTAGCCGTAGACTATGCCGTCGGCGTCGTAGTAAACCCACTTACTGACCTTGTGCGTCTTCAGTAAGTCCTCGACTAGGTACTTTATGGAGTCCCTAAAGGCCTCCTCAGTAACCACGCCCCGCCTAGTGCCCAGGGCGTTTATCCCAACGGCCAACTCCCTAACGGCCTTTGTATGCTCATTCACCTGGGCCTCCAACGAAACGAATTGGGCTTGTAAAGCCTTTACCTGCTCTTGCAGGGCTATGAACCGCGTATCCAGCGACTTAACTTGCTCCTGAAGCTCCCTAATGGCCTTGGTATTCTCGTCGATGCTCTGAAGGACCTTATCAATGCCCAGTAGTCCTAGAACGGCGTACCTAAAGCTCTCGTCCTCCTTCAAGGCCTTGAGGACGGCCTCCTTATCGAACTGCATTATGATAACCTAAGTCGCCAATGCTATAAATTTTGTAGCACCGTCGCTAGGTAGTACGAGGTCGTGGCTAAGGCATAGGAGAAGATGAATTGCACAATTAGTGTTAGTAGCATTTAACAACTCGCAGTCCGATCTTCCTAGCCGCCATCAATAATCTAAATGGCGTCTGCGCTCCAAAGCGAGAGGCTCGCAGAACTCGGAATTGAGGAAAGCCAGACGTTGAAGCCGGATCAAGTCGGGGCCTACCTCATAAAACCCGACGAGGCGAGAGGCATAGCCGCAGTCGAGCAACTGCGCGTAGACGAAGAAGGCGTACCCGAGGATGAGATGGCGCTTGTCGCCGAGGAACTAGCCAACCAGAGGGCGGATATAATTATATGAAGAGGATAGACGAAGAACTTGTCAAAAAGAAAAACCTCGGAAAACATGCCAATTATATTATAGTAATGGAAAACTTCATAGTAGAAGAGATGGAGCGGCCAAAATTGAAAAACGGAGGCTTGGAGCCGGATATCTCGAAACCAAACCCACTACAGAATAGTGGCAGTAATACACAAACGACGTAGGTCGGACTACCCCGTAGCGCAATTGGTAGTGCGGAAGAGTGGAAAGGAGGCGGCATATAGGATCGCGAATTGTGAGAAACATTTACAGCTTCTCAACAAATTCGGTGACTAACTCGATCAAACTGCACAATAAAAGCTAGGCGAAGACCCACTTACAACAAGTAAAAGAAAAGGCGAATGTCACCAAATACGACGCCGGGGGTCGCCCAACGGCGCTAATAGGTAGCAGCACTCCGCACAGCTTGTGAGCTAAAGGGAGGCCGGCGACGGGCACGGAAGGAGTTGGGCCGATGCGGCGGGGCCCTCTTCGCGCTCCTCCTTGCCGATCGTCGTGTCGGAGGCGGTCAACGGTTTGGCCTACGCCTATGGCTACTACGAGCTCGTCCTGGCGCTGGGCCTCGCCGCAAATGTGCCGAGGGTTATACTCTACCTCCTCCTAGTCCCCGGGATAGGCGGCCGCGGCTTTTACTGTAGGCGGCTTCTCCGGCCTCGCCGCCGCGGCTTGTGGGCTTTTGGATCGACTGGGCGGGGGCGTTGGCGGCATTTGCCGTACCGACGGCGCCGGCTCTGCTCAGCGCTCTTCTACGCCTCCCCCGGCTCGTGGGCGCTTTGGCCGCTCTGGGCTCCGTCGCCGTGGGGTACCCCCTCCTCGGCCTAGTCGACAAGGGCGATCTCCGCGAGACCTCCACCTTTTCTAGACGAGAGCGCTTGTACCAGCGGCTGAGGCCTTTGGCGGACTGCCTCTTCGGGGAGTTCGCCGACGTCCGACTCATGCGGACCTTTGGCGACGGGTGAAATGAGCGGAGGCCGCCGCATAGGCGCTTTACGGCCTGCCGGCACGGACGTCGCGCCAGGTGGGCCGCCAGACTCGGCTACGTCTGCCCGTCAGCACGGCGGCAAGGCCGGCACGTAGGCGGCCACGTCCGGGCGCAGGCGCTTTGTAGCGGCAATTTTTGGGCCTTCCGACGGCGTTTTTCGGCGGCAGCGCTCCGTTATTCTTATAAACCCCCACATTAAAAAACGGCATGTCCTCGCCGCCGGCGGGCAACGCCTTGTTGTTGCGCAAGCTCATCGCCGTCAGGAACCTCGCCTTGAGGAGAGGAGTTTGGTTCCGCGTAAGGCCGGCGGCGAGGGCGCTCGTCGAGGCCGCGATCTTCCACTTGAGGAGGGGCGGGAGGCTGAAGGCCCCCGCCGTGGTGGAGGCCCTCAAGAGGGCCGTGGAGGAGGCCTTGTCCAAGGCCCTCCCCCTCCGCCTCAAGGCCAAGGCGATCGGGTACGCCATAGCCAAGAGGCTGGGCATAACGGTGGACGACGAGAAGGCGTTGGCGTTGGGGATACAATGGCTAAACACGCCGAGGAGGTACAGAGGAGGCGCCGGGCTCTCGGCGCTGGGCGCGTCTTGGACCGCTCCGTAATGCGCGCACGCCTCGGCGAACGCGGCCGGGCGGAGAGGCGGATATGGCAGTATCCCCTCGAGGGCGATGTGGCGCGAGCGTCGGAGCCAAGCCGCGTCGACGGGCGTGGTCGAACCTGCATCCGCGCGGGATTTGCGCCACGGGATCTCCCGCACGGCGTCGTTGCTTAGCGACGTCCTTATAGCTTCACTATAGGCGATGCGCACAATATGAAGGCCAGGAGCGCGGCCGCCGTCGCGCTCGCGGCGTTGGCGATAGCCGCGGTCGGCAATGCGTATGTTATCGCGAATCCGCCTAGGTGTTGGCACTATTGGACCGTGAACGCCTCGTACCTCGTGCTCTACAACTACGGGGACCGGGTTTACACGATCTACGTCATGACCCCCAGCGAGTACCAAGTCTTCAATAAAGGCGAGACGTCCACGGCGATTGGGGAGTGGGGCCTCAATCCGCATTCCTCCCTCGCGATCCCCTTGCCCAGCTACGGCGAGTATTACGTGGTCGCGTCCGAGGGCTCGTGCGAACAAGCCGCGACAATTAGATCGTATGAAGGCCGCGGCGCGCCTATCGGCGTCTCCAGCTTCGGCCCCGTGAGGACCGCCGCCGTGCTCGGCTTCTTCAACATAACGGGCATAAGCGCCTACAACCCCGTGGGCGAGGGCGAGTTCGGCGTGCCCAATAGCGGCGCGTCGCTACAGTTGAACGCAGTCCTAGAGGCTGAACTACTCGACGGGACCGCGCAGTACTACTGGCTTCAGGACGTGGTGCTCTTAATCACCAACAGTAGCAAGCGCTATTTTGTGGGCGATAATATTTGGAACAATACAGACAAGCAAGGGATTCTTAGTAATTTTACGATAGGCGGCAATGGCGTAGTTTATCTAAGCGATAATGATTACTATTACGCATACGGCACTCCCTACGAGTCCTACTCCTTGCCCTTGGCCGGCTACCTGCTCATAAACATCACGAGCACTAGCCCGCTTAAGGTTCAATTCTGCTATGCGGTGGTCCAGAACGGGACGGCTTACTACCCGCCCGTCTTCGACTGCTACGACGCGGTGACTATAAGAACCCCGTCGCCCGTCGTATCGGCGGCGATAATCGCCGCGCCGGATAGGGCAACGCCGTCAGATCACCTCCTGGACGCCGAGCTGGTCTTCGGCGGCTACGCACGTGGCGAGTACACCGCGTTCAAGGCCCTAGGCGCCGATTTGGCGTTGCTCTATCGCGACGGCGATGCTTGGGCTTTGTTCCCCAACCTCTACATAAACGGCTGGGACACCGCGGAGGCGGCCACGAACCTCGTAAGCTCGGCGAGGCCCAACGGCTTCGTCCGCGTTGCCGTCGGCCCCCTGCCCAGCGGCTCCACGTTCATGGCCAAGTCGCTGCCCTATCCGCCGCTCCCGACGACCTACGTCCACTACGCCAACACGGCCACCGGCGAGGAGTGGGGCAAGTACATCACTAGGCCGATTACGATAACCGCGCCGGCCGTGGTGAGCGGCGGGCAGGGCGTCAGGCACGTGCTCATGGGCTTTAATAGTGGACGGCAAGTTCGTCAACGATAGCGCCGTCGCGATAACGCCGAGCAACGACTTCGCCGCTTACGATGTGCGGGCTAGTTACAAGACGTACTACCTAGTCACGGTCGCGAGCCCGATACCGGTCACGGTGAGCACGCACAACGAGTCGGCGACGGCCTCGACCTTCAGCGAGTGGGTGCCCAGCGGCTCGGCAGTCAGCGTGTACGTGCCCAAGGTGTACGCGTTCGACAACTCCACGAGGCTCGTCTACAAGGGGTCCAACTTGACGGTCGTCGCGGATAGGCCTTTGACGTTGGCCGTAGACGAGTTCGAGAGGCAGTACTACGTGGCGATCGACAGCGAGTACCCCGTTTCGATAAACGGCGTAAAGACCGCGCACTACAGCGAATGGGCGGCGCAGGGCAGCGCGTTGACCATAGCGCCAGCCACGGTGTTCGCTAACGGGGTGTTCCTAAGCGAGCCGGGCTACAATATCACGGTCGATAGGCCGATAAAGATGACCGTCGAGTGGACCGTTAATTGGGCGTTGACCGCGTCGCTCTACTCGGCGATCGTGATCCTCATCGCGGCTGCTGCGTTCGCCGCGAAGAGCTCCAAGAAGCGCCGGGCTTACATAGAGATACCCGTAGGCGGGCCGCGGGGCTCCTCTACGCGGCTAGCCCTCGATGACGGCGTGCGCTTCTCCGCCCTCGCGCCGAGCTGAACAGGCCTTAAGGCCGGGGGGCGCGTGTTGGAGCTAGCGCTGGCGCTGGCGGCCGTCCACTTCGGAGCGCCCTTGGCGTATTACTCGTACTTGAGGAAGTGGCTGGACAAGCCTTGGGGCGTAAAGAAGGACCCAGGCTATAGGCCCAGAGTCACTGTGATAGTGCCCACGTACAACGAGGCCGAGCTCGTGGAGAGGAAGCTGGACAACATCCGCGAGCAGGACTACCCCAAGGACAAGCTGGAGGTCATAGTGGTGGACTCGGCGTCGACGGACGGGACTGCGGAGAGGGCGAGGAGGTGGGCCGAGAGGAACCCCGACGTGGACTTGAAAGTGGTAGAGGAGCCGGAGAGGAGGGGGAAGGCCCACGCCCTAAACGAGGCCTTAAGGCGCGCGGGCGGGGAGGTGGTGGTGATAACGGACGCAGACGCTTGGTGGCCGTCCAGAGACACGCTGGCGAGGGCCGTGGAGTGGCTGTCGGACCCCGCAGTGGGGGCCGTGTCGTGTCTGAAAAGGCCGGCCGCCCCGGGCGCCGCTGGGGTGGAGGACGGCTATAGGCGGTATTACAACGTCGTCAGGCTGGCCGAGTCCAAGGCCTGGTCCACGCCGGTGTTCCACGGAGAGCTCGCGGCCTTCAAGAGAGAGCTCTTGGAGAAGCTGGGCGGCTTCCCCGTCGACTTGGGCGCCGACGACAGCCACGTCGCGACGAGGATCGCGTTGATGGGGTACAGGGCGATAACGCCGGATGACGTCTTGTGCATCGAGGCGGTGCCGCCCAAGGGGTACCACTTGTGGCGGATCAGGAGGGCGCAGCACTTGGTGCAGCACTTCTGGAAGACGCTCAAGCTGCGGAAGACCCCCAAGGCCTTCAAGCCGATACTCTACGTCGAGATGTACTTGCACTTGGCGAACCCGTGGGCCTTGCCGGCGGCCGTCGCGTTGTTGGCGGCCTCGGCGATTGCGGGGAGCCCGTTGGCCGCCGCCTTGCTGGCGCTGGGAGTTGCGCTAACGATATACAAGCCCTACCGGACGTGGGTAGCGACACAGCTCTACTTAATGATAGCAGCGCTGAGAAACCTCAAGACGAAGGATATTGTGTGGGAAAAACAGGCGAAGGTGAACGCCGAGGGTAGCCTCCTAGTGGCTAGGCGTCGATGAGAGTTCTTTACATAACGCCGACATATTACCCGCGCATAGGCGGCGTCGAGTATGTGGTGAAGTCAGTCGCCGAGAGGCTCGCCAAGAGGGGGCACGATGTCACGGTGCTGGCGGGCGAGCCCGAGCTGGAGAGGCCAGCCGAAGAAGAGGTAAATGGAGTACACGTCGTCAGATGGCCCACATGGGCCCCAGGAGGCGCATACCACATACCCCGGCGCAGGATAGAGCTAGAAAAGCTACTAGGAGAGCTGGCCAGAAGATGCGACGTGGCTCATATACATAGCGTCCACACCATCTTCACAGTCTACGCTGGCATAAAGCTAGCAAGGCTCGGCACTAGGGTCGTCGTCACGCCGCACTATCATGGCACGGGACACACGCCGCTTCGGAGAGTGTTGTGGCTACCTTGGAGACACTACGTCAAGAAGCTCTTAACGAGCGCCACAGTCCACAGCGTCTCCAAGTACGAAGCTTCCCTAATCCAAAAACACTACAACACCACCACCGTCGTAATAGAACACGGCGTAGAAGAAATAGTACTCAAAGCCACGTGGAGGCCAGACAACTACGTCATGTACAGCGGCCGCATCGAGAAGTATAAAAACATTCACAAACTCGCCAAGATCGTAAAAATTCTAAACGCGGAGCACGGCCACAGCCTCAGCCTCAAGATATTTGGCGAGGGGCCCTACAAAGAAAAACTAAGAAAAGAACTAGAGGCGCTAGGCGTAGAATATGAAATGGAAAGCTTCAAGCCATACGAAGAATACGTCGAGGCCCTGTCAAGGGCGAGGCTATTCGCGTTGCTCTCTCAAAAAGAGGCATACGGCCAGACAATAAACGAGGCAAATGCAATCGGCGTCCCCGCTATCGCCGCCACGCCCTGGGGCCAAAACTTCAGCGAAAGACCGAGAACTCTCATAGTAGACCCCACCCAAGACGATAGAATAGTAGCAAGAAAGGTGGCCCAGTTCCTAGAAACAGCCCAAAAACAGCCACGGCCACAAGTACCAAGCTGGGACGAAGTAGTAACAATATATACCCACACGCTGTATCGCCAATTAAAAGCATCAGAGGCAGAGCAGAATTCATAGGAAGCCACCTAGTAGACAAACTCTTAGCAAAAGGATACGAACTAAGAACAATAGACAACCAAGGCGGTGGGGGGATGGAATACATAACCCATAAGGAACAGGATTAAAATGAAGATAGCGTTAATTAGACGAGAGTTCATAACGCACTTAGACGGAGTCAATAGATTCATCGCCGCCCTAGCCGAAGGCCTTAGCCTCCTAGGGCACAAAGTCGTGATAATAAGCTGGAGCTATCGAGGCGTCCAAAGAGAAAACCTAGAGGAGTGGTTTAAGAGAGTCCATGGCCTCGAGACGGATATTGAAATCTACACACTAAGAGGACCTGAAAATAGAGACAGATGGACCGTTATGCTTTACGAGTGGTACACAAAAGGTAGTGCATTGATTAAAGAACTAGGTGCCGACGTAGCACTAGTCAACGGCGTCGTATCCCTACGATTCGAGCCGAAGATAGCCATTGCCCACGGCCCCATACATATTTCACCTTTCCAAAAATTTATACTTACAATTCTCTATAGGCTTTACGATCACGTTGTATGCGTATCAAAAGCTTCCCAGGTGGAGTACAAGGGCATTGTAAAATGCAATTCCATCATACCACTCCCACTTATATACAGGAACTACAAATCTAAGCCATTAGATGAAAGAGACGACATAATCGTGCATGTTGGATCTAGACCCACGAAGAACCCCCAGGTCAGTGTCGAGGCCGTTAGAATCCTAAGAATGAGGGGGTTCAACGTGAGACTCGTCCTAGTAGGCGAGAAAAACGAGGCCGTTGAGAGGCTGGCTAGAGAGCATAGCTTCGTGGAAACACTATATGGAGTTGATGAGGGGATTAAAGCCGAGATCCTATCCAGAGCAAAAGCGCTGGTACTGCCTTCCAGTGGCGAGACCTTCTCATACACGGTGCTTGAGGCTATGGCTAGTGGCACCCCGCCAGTAGCATCCGCAGCCGTCCCGGAAGACGTCGTAATAGACGGACTCAATGGCCTTAGGGTGAACTCCCAAAACCCCGTGGACTACGCAAACGCCTTAGAAAAACTCCTGAGGAACGAAGAGCTCTGGCTGAAACTACACAAGGCTGGGACTGAGTTCGCTAAGCAATTCGACCACGTAAACATCGCAAAGAGATACGAGGAACTCGTAAAGGGTTTACTTAATGAATGTCAGAGAGCGTGAGGCCCTACTAAAGGTTAAGGACATCATAATAACCCATGGAGATTCTAGGGCTATAGGCAGTTATTACCTAGAATTTCATAGGAGACTCGAGGTCCTAGAGCTAGTATTAAGGTACTGGGCAGGGGTGGATTGATTGTCGATTTTGGTGCAAGCCCCTTCATAACCTCCTGTGCCCTAAAATTCTTAGGATACAGAGTAATAGCTGTTGATGCAGATCCCCACAAGCACGAGGCAGTGGCCAGGGCTTGCGGTCTAGATGTTATTAAAGCTGACCTTGAAAGAGATAGAGTACCTTTAGGGGATGAACAGGTGATTGCGCAATGTTTACTGAGGTTTTAGAACACCTTAACCCCTACACGTTGGGCATGCACTCACTGAAATCAATAGGGTTTTGAAAACAAGTGAGGTTAATTATTCTCACAACCCCTAACATAGCCCCCCTCTTTAGAAGACTTTAGACTATTATAGGCCGCCAGCCTCAGTATAGGTACCACGTCCATGAATATACCAAACATGAGGTTGAGGACATCCTCACATCCCACGGCTTCAAAATCCTCGAGAGCTTCTACTCAGACATAAACGACCTCACCTATGTGGATGCAAGGGATGAGGAATACCTCAGGTTGGGAACCTACAAAGCCTTAATAGCCCTAACCATCAGAAGACCTACAAAGCTTAACCTACTCAAGGCCCTGGTCTATACATTACTCAAGGTAGTACCGGACCTCAAGATGTTGATTATTACTATCGCAAGAAGGGAATTCAATGCCAAACCAGAAGAAGTACGAAGGTGGGGTTAAAGGATAAAACCAAGGTTAAAAATGATGACATGAAGGCTGCTCACGGTGGTTACGTACTTATCCTAGATGTGGTAATACTTAAAATAAACAATATAATATTAAAAGTCATGAATCAAATATGAATAAGGTGTCTATAATTGTCCCCTCTATGAATGAGCATTACTTAAGGTACTTGCTTTCGGCTCTTTCAAGACAGTCTATTAAACCATTCGAAATAATAATAGTTATTAAGGGGTTTAACGCAAAACATGTTGAAGATACCTGTAAAAACAAGGGATTAAGATGCAACATCATTGAACAAAAACAAGGCTATGTCACACATGCACTTAACCTCGGTAAGAAAGAGGCTAAAGGTGACATGATAGTCTTCACAGATGATGACGCGATACCCCCAGGTGGCTGGATCAAAAGATACGTGAAACTATATTCAATATATCCAAACACCTCATGTATTTCAAGCAGAGATATATACCTAGAACTCAACTTCATGAGGCTCATGCCCACGCCAGATGACTTAGTTAACGTGAGGCTCTACAGATGGCTCATAAGACCTTGGTTAGAAAGGCCTCATCCAGCATTAAACAAGTACAGACTTGGCGTCTACCTAACTAAGGATTTAAAGATTGCCCACGGCTTATGCATACCAAACGGCACATGTTACTCACTGCCGTTCAGAGGCGTTAACATGAGCTTCAGTGGTCCCGCTCTAAGCGAGACGAAGTTCCCAGAACACCCACTCCTTAAAAGGGCTCCTATGTATGAGCAGTATGCTGGCCTTCAACTAGTTCTTAAAGGTCATAACTGCATCTATACATCAAATAACCCCATACTACACATCGCTAGAGTAGAGAGCTTATCAAGAGGGGTTAATGATAAGAAGGCATTAGTAGAGATTATGATTATGAGGAATTTATTCGCAGAATTATTAAAGCAACATGGATCATAAGCCAATGATATTAAACCAGTATGAGCAGTATTAACGAGAACAATGTAAGAGAATTCATTAGAAAACTCACTAGTGGTAGATGCATCACAGTTGATGATTTAATTAAAGCCCTTATGGAAAGATACGGCATCGACATCCATGAGGCATCCTGGATTTTGTTCAAGGAATGGGTCAGAGGTAGAGTCAGGTTTAGTTCAAGGATGGATTCACTATTCTTCTTAACCATTGACTCAATGGGATACTGGATACTAACAGCACTACTCATACTAGCCCCAGTCGTGATTAATCTAAGCAATCCAATACTCCTACCAGTGAGGGTGATCGTTGGTGTATTGGCTTACGTCTTCCTGCCAGGCTACTCAATACTCATGTTAATTTACCCGGTTAATAATCCGCTTAAGCCAGTTGAGATTATGTTAGCCTCAATTGCAGTATCATTATCAATAATGGGGCTTATCGCATTATTCTTCTCCCTAATTACGCCAGCCCCATTGATGAATTACATTGAACCAATTTCACTAATAATGAGTACCATGACCATAACATTCTTAACCATAGCTTACATTAAGCGATCCAAGGCCCTTAGCCTTTCACCCTGTCACCGATACGAATAACCTCACATACCTACCCGTGTAGGTTAAATCACCATTAGTGCTAATCATGTATAGCGATGCCGTTACGTTGTATAGGCCTGTCCTGCTGAATGATAATGTTACTGGGAATGTGTAATACTCATTCATCAGCATTAACCTTTGCTCACTTTCAATCAATGTGCCATTAACGTACACGTTAACAACATACCACGTTGGATTTAACCTATGACTGTAGACAAGCACGTAAAGCGTTATATTCTGCCCAATGAGGAGACTTGTAGGGTAGTTTGAAAACCCACTGCTGGTTAATAGACCTATGGCCTCATATTGTATATTGACGGGAATTTCGATACTCATGAATGCGAACAATGCAAAGGCCAGAACAATGCCAATTAAGACGCCTATGAATGCCTCATCACGCCCATTACCAGGCTCAATCACAGAACTTAACCTAGGCTTTATGAATAGTCTATAAACCAGCATCATGACGAGCCTCCTTAACCAACGCCTATACCTATACACCAGGTATGTTAGCATGATCAACGCTATTAACGATACGGTGATAGCAATCATAATGCGCATCTCCTGTTGAATCAAGGATTCATTAACCTGATTCACTAATTCCTGAAGCATGACACTGGCCTCAGTAGTATTAGCATTCATAATGACTTAGTACTTCATTGAACTCATTAACATACCTAGTGACATTATACCCAAGTTCGTTCAGCTTAATAATGCCCACATAGGCCTTAACCAGCAGCGAATACTGCATTAATATAGGTTGAGCGTAGGCTTATTTAATCTTTTCCATGGGTAAAGCATTTAACCCAATACACCTCAGCCCCACTAATGATAATTAACCGCAGTACAGCATCAACGGTGTTACTAATTGCATCGATAATACTTCTAGTGGAGTCCGCGTTTAAGTCACTTTCAATACTCTTAACTAACGTATACTTATTGAACCTAAACGCCGCAGCCCTAGGCATATTAAGCACTCTAACACCCACATACTTCATCGGCTTAACGGCAGCTGCCTTAGCCTTAATACTAGGTAATAATGTCATTAAAGGTGTCTCAACAATCATGCTGCTCATGTACCTTGTCGGCTACCCCCTACTGCTCAGCCCATATCCACCGTACCTACCTGACGGAACCCTATATGCTGGGGAATCGCTTGCGGTTTATGAAATGGGGTACCTGCCAATCAAGGGGTTTCTGTATAATGGTGGCGCTTACCCATTGGCATTCCTAATAGGTGCGGTGCTTCACGGTATCCTAGGCGTGGGTGCCATTAACATATCTGCAGCCTATGGTTTACTGGAGCCGATAATCCTTGGGCTTGTGGCATACTCCGTGGCCACTAGGCTTAGTGATAGTAAATGGCACCCATATGTGGGGTTACTGGCCATATTAATGTATATTGCATTAATATGGTCTTATCAATTCCACTTTAGCCCCCAGGACCTTAATATTGTTCTACTGATGTCATCAATACCATTATTCATACAAGCTGTAAAGAGTAACGTTAAGGCCTTTGGGTTATTAACGTTACTCTTTACAGCCTTAATTGTTGGGCATCAGACTGAGGCGCCCATACTCCTAGCATCATCGCTGGCATTACTGGTTTCATTAGTCATGAGTTCGAGGCGTCCATCAGGTCCATTGACAATGTATGTAGCCCTCAACTCCGCTTTAATCTCAGTAATGTGGGTAACATTCAATAACTACGTATTCCCAGCAAATAACCAGATCGTGTTTAACGTATTTTCAAGTAACGCCCTTGAGAGGCTGATTAATCTAATACTGGGTAGACTTCACCACGCCGTATTCTTCTCAGTATCTGGGCAAGGCGTGTATTGGCTTAGGTCATTGATGTACCACTATGAGCTCCATGGCGGATACGCAATGGCATTATTCGAGCTTGCCGCATCATTAATCATTTACCTTTGGTCAATGAAGAGGAGTAATGTTGAGCTTAAGTCATACTCATCAATAGCAGTGGGGGGTCTTATCGTAATTGCACTGATAACCATAGCCTTAGGCACATATAGCAACAGGTTAACCATATACACGGCACCAGTGTTGGCTGGGCTCTTAGCGTACCTAATTTATCCAAAGATCAAGGGTAAATATTTTATATACATCATGCTTCTTCTCCTAGCCCTAGGCTTCACCGGGTTAGTATTCTCAGGTTCAACAATATACTGGGATTACTCAGCAGGCAATGAAATCACCTGGAATTCGTACAGTATTCTATATCAATTTAATTACCATTATAATTTAATAACTTATTATGCATCTAATTGGTTAACGTATTATCGTGTCATTGAACTTATCCACAATATTAATATTACTAAAGTATTCCCATATCCTGGCAATTTACTTGACTATAATAAAAATGATCTACTATATTTAGCAAATGATATAGGTTTGACCAGTTTTGAGAATGTCTTATCACAACTTCATAATTCAACATTAATAATTTATAATGATGGTATAAACATTATTACGGTGAAAACATAATGGTTTGTGTAATCATGGTCACTCATAATAATGACTCAACCATTGAACATGCATTAAAATCATTGTTAAATAGTTATTATGTTGATTTGGTAATAGTTGTTGATAATGCATCAAAGGATAATACAAAATATATACTGCGCCAATTCATACATATGAATGTGAATGTTAAGGCAGTATTTCTAAAGGATAATGTTGGTTTTCCAAAAGCCGTTAATATTGGCTTAAGATTCTGCCCTTATGAGGAATATTTCGCGTTATTTAACCCTGATGCTTATGCTACTAAATCATGGTTACTTAAACTAGTTAACGTTGCAAACAGTGATAAAAGCATTGCAATGGCACAGTCGCTTTTAATTAAACCTAATGGTGAAATTGACTCAGCAGGTGGGTTCATTAACGGTCTTGGTTACCCAATAGAATTTAAACCTAAGGTTGATTTAGATAAATTAATTAAAATAAATCCTTATGAAGTAATGTACGCTAAAGGTGCTGCCGTGCTAATTAGGCGTAAGGCCTATGATGAGGTTGGTGGTTTTGATGATAAGATATTCTTTTACTACGATGAAGCGGACTTATCCTATAGGTTAAGGCAACACGGATATAAAATCGTTATTGTTCCTGACTCCATAGTTTATCATGTTGGGTTAGGTAGTAAGATCCCTAATAAGGAGTTATTCGTACTTTATTATATTGAAAGAAACCATCTATATTTTCTTGCTAAAAATATGCCAAGCAGATTAATATCAGCTTTATCGTGGTCAATAATGGGTATGGTAAAGGAAAGATACGCCATCAGAAGAAGAGTTAGGTTTAAAGCATTATTAGATTTCATAAAGCTTATCACTGGATGTAAAGTTAATGAACCCTTTAAATTAGATAGCTTAGAGAAACTTATAAACCTTAGACATTATTGGTCTTGTGATTAACACAATGCATAACCTTAGGATTGCCTTCGTCCTTATGGAAACAATATACCCCTATAGGGGTGGTGTTCATGAGGGGGTTTACTTACTCTTAAGGGAAATTAGGAAATTAGGAATTAATGCTGAAATAGTAGCTTACTCAAGGAGAAGGGTTGATGAGAATGGACGTAGATTATTATGGCTTAGATCATTATCACCACACTTTATTAAAAAATTATCTAATTATGATGTTTTAATTGGTGAGACAGCATGGATAGTTTTACCCACATTAATGGTTAACCGTAGTTTTGGGAAGAAATGCATAATGCATTTACATTCAGTGGAATCTATTCAAGATACTGGATTAAATACTATTGGAAAAATAATTGTGAAATATCTCGAGAAACTAAGCCTAATGTGTGATGCAGTATTAGTTCCCTCTAAGGTTGAATACGAATTACTAAGTAAAAGAACTAAGAGGAATAATGTCTATATATTGCCGAACTTCATAGACTTTAATTCATTCATTACCAGTAAACCAGCCCCACTAAAAAAGCCTGCAGTGGTTTTTGTGGGAGGGATGGGTTATCCACCAAATAGGGAAGCCGCATATACAATAATCAAGATCTCTAAGTTAGTAAACAGTAGTGGAAGAAAAGTTAACTTCTACCTGGTAGGCCCCTCACCGCCACCAGTATCTCCACCCGTGTATGCAACTGGTTATGTTGAATCCACAGCACCATACATACTTGGTGCCGATATCTGCATAGCACCAATATACAGAGGTGGTGGTGTGAAACTTAAAATGTTAGAATATATGGCATCAGGTAAACCCATAATAGCCACTAAGAAGGCGGCTGAGGGCATAGATGATATAGTGTACGTGGAGGCTGAAAAACCCGAGGAATTTGCCGAGGCGATAATCGCTATTTTAAAAGGAAAAATAAATATGGACTTTGGTAAAAATATTAACGTAATTAAAAGAAACCATACACCTAATAAGGCAGCTGAGAAACTCATTAAGATAATTAACGGTGTCATTAATGGCTAGGTTAAATGTAGTAATAATCAATGACTGGATTAGTAACTTAACATCAGGTGGAACGTATAGAATACAGGGATTTGCGCAAGGATTAACAATGCTCGGACATAATGTATTCATAATAACACCATGGGGAATCACCAAGTATGAGAATGACATGCATGTATATCAACCCAATTTAGGAAGCCCACTATATTACTTCACAACATTCGCATTATTACCAATTAATACACTAAGATTGCTGGAAAAGACATATGGAGTGGATCTTGTAATAATTCAAATGCCAAGCCCAATAACTAAACCATTAACCATACTACCAATACTAAAATCCAAAAGTATACCGGTAATTCTAGACTTTGGTGATCCATGGTGGAGCCGAAAATCCCCATGGCTTTATATTAAAATCGCCAACTACATTATTAAAAAAGAAATACAAAACTCAGTATTAGTATCATCATCAAGCAAACTACTGCTAAAGGCATTAGCTAAGAGCATAGATAGTAAGGTGCCGATGTTATATATACCAAATGGTGTTGATTCAAGGGTATTCAAGCCCATTGGCGAAGGTAATAGCAGCGTCATAGGGCTCTTGGGTAGATTTAATGCAAGAAATGGCAGTAGATTAATAATCCCAATCTTGAAGAGATTAGTATCAAGAATCCCTGATATTAAATTCCTACTCATTGGTGACGGAGAAGATTTGCAATTAATAATTAATGATGCATATAAGGCTGGATTAAATAAAAACATTATTGTAAAAGGCCCATTACCAAGATACAGGATACCTGAGGAGTTATCTAGGGCAGGAATACTAATAGCACCATATAGTGATGACCCAACTTTACATTTCATCTTTCCAACTAAAGTTCCAGAAATGATGGCGCTGAAAAGACCTGTAATAACCGCGCCCCTCTATGAAATATTAACATCATTTAAGAACGGTAAAGAACTTTTAATAGCTCGAAATAACCCAGATTCATATGCAAATAAGATATTAACATTATTCAACAATACTGAGCTTAGTAAGATAATAGCTATGAATGGATATGCAACTATAATGAACAATTATACATGGGATAAACTTATTAAGCTACTATTAAATAAATATATAGCATTATGAAACCTTTCATCTCGGTAATAGTAATAGCTCATGATAGGAAGCAGTTTCTACCTGACGCATTAAGAAGTCTGGAAGCACAGACCCTAAGTAAAGATCTATTCGAGGTGATAGTAGTTAAAAACTTCGTACACGAGGAGATCGATAAAAAGATTCGAGAGAACGGATGGTTATCAATAATTACTAATAAGAAACATGTAGCTGGTAAAATAGCTGTTGGATTAGATAAGGCAAATGGTGAAATAGTAACATTTTTAGAGGATGATGATATCTATAAACCCAATAGACTCGAGAAAATATATCAAAGTTTTATAAAGTATCCCAACATAATATTTTTCCACAATAGCTTTGAGGAGATAGATATTTATGGTAATTCGTTAGGAATAAGACCAGCGACCAAATATGGAGAATTAATACTACCAAGTAAATTGAAATCCAAGTTTGCCGAGGCCTTTGATGAGTTATCATGGGCATCTATGCATAATAGTTCTATTGCAATAAGACGGGGCATAGTAATGAAGTACATAGATAAATTGGAAAATTAGTGTATAGCGATCCATTTTTCTATTATATATCATTAATAGAAGATGGGGATCTTTACACTACATCAGATGTATTAACGCTTAAACGAGTACATAACATTGGTTTTTATAGGACTTTAAATTCTAGTGATTTCAACAATAGAGTATTTAATTTATATATTCATTATGTTATGAGTTCATCCGTAATAAGAGATCTTCTTAAAATAATGAACAATGACTATACT
Organism: Thermoproteus thermophilus; assembly: GCF_055392855.1. Classification (NCBI taxonomy): domain Archaea; kingdom Thermoproteati; phylum Thermoproteota; class Thermoprotei; order Thermoproteales; family Thermoproteaceae; genus Thermoproteus; species Thermoproteus thermophilus. The sequence goes on along the minus strand of NZ_AP042466.1, from coordinate 283,703 downwards.
AATAAATATATAAGGCTATACTTTTTGCATAAGATGGAACTTGCCGCATTGACTTCGTTGATAGGTAGTGATTTAAAATTAAGTGATTTCTTGCTGCATTAAAAGGATGGCGTAATTATCCCCTTCGAGAGCTACTGATCATTATGGACTATGTAGTGTCTAAGATGCCTAAAATGGCAAAGAATATTTATTTACTAGGTAGATACCTTATCTCTAGGTGTTATGGTCGATAAACTAGTTAGTGTAGTAATCCCAGTCTATAATGGTGAATCTACCATAGGATATGTTCTCGAAAGTATACTTAACCAAGATTACCCACACGTTGAGGTAATAATCGTTGACAATGGATCCACAGATAACACATCGATCATAGTTAGCAAATATAGAGATGCATTTAAAAGCAAAGGATATGCCTTGAAATACATTAAATATCCTAAACCATTAGGTCACGCTCCAGCCATTAACATAGGCATAAAGGAATCCTCAGGGCAGTACGTGCTGATTTTACATGCTGATGTAATGTTGTGCTCACAGAATTGGATATCGACAATGGTCAATATTCTTAATAATGATAATAGAGTTGCGGTGGTCTCAAGCATGCTAATAACAAAACCTGAGGAATTGAATTTCATAAATCGAGTATTTTCCTATATATACATATTAGGATGGCATGATTACTTAAAAATACCTCCCATGTATGTACCATATACTGGACTCAATAATGACTTAATACGTGCATCAATATTTAAAGATGTAGGATTACTTGATGAAAGCTATAAATATGGCGTACATGATATTGACTTCGCTGAAAAGATAAGACGCAGAGGTTATCTAATAAGGCTCGAGACCTCTGTATGCGCCAAGCATTTACTATCGTATGATCAAAGGTCATTAAAGGGTCATTTAAAAAAAGCTCGGCAATATGGCTACCCCTCTGGAATAATACTTAAGAGGTATGGGTATTTACTAAATATAGATAATGCATTATTTTTCCTTTCACTACTCCTGGATCTAATATCGTATGCATTAAAAATACCTATAATTTATCCATCATTACTAATGATAATGTTGCTCTTAATCGCCTTCAGGTATGAACCAAAAAATTATTACGGGAAAAATAAATTGCTCGTTAGGGCATACAAAAACATAGCTAATATTACCGCTGGGTTAACCGGATATTTACTATGGCATTACTTACTGGTAATGGGATTAGGTGCTGGTGTCCCGTTATATAGAGCTTTATCGTCGTCATACAATTCATTTAGGGATTTTCATGATATTAAACTAGCGATAACAGTCTTTGTACTAAGTTTAATATGGTATATCATAAATGGAGCAGCCACCATAATTGGTTTATTTAAATATTTAACTAAAAAGTGAAAGTGAATATAGGGATAAGCTTTAAAAATGCAATAATGGGTGAAAGCAGGATGGTTAGGATACATATAGTTACAGAGACCATTCAAAGAGGTACCTTTGCTACCATGTATTTATTAGCAAAGGAGTTAATGAAGCGGGGTTTCGACGTTAAAGTTTATGGCCCTGTTGAAAAGTACGCAGACATTAATTTAACTAAGATCCCAATGCCGCCGCATGGCGCGATATTTGGTTCTGAAGTATTAATTAATCGTAGTAATTATGTTGAAAATGTCTTTACATTAATAAAAAGAGACATTATTCCTGGAAAATCAATACTTCACATCGTTAATGCGATGCACGGTTTACTACCATTTGTACACAGAGCTAAGGCTTACTCTGTCATAAATATTCAATACTGGTGGCCGATTTGCTACTTTAATGATTTAGCATGTTATTTTAGAGATGGCTATAATGCCGGCTGTATAAAGGGAGACTTTTTAAAAATTATAAAATGTATATTTAAGAGAAGGAATAGTGCATTAAGGTATTTATCGCCTATCGAAGCGGTGTATGCATTAAGAAAGCTTAAATGGATTCATCGAAATCTTATGGAAGCTGATGTAATATTGGCAGTAAGTAAAATTGTTAAAGATATATTAGTAGCCGCTGGATTTCCTGAAGATAAAATAAAGATAATAAACATTAACGCTATAGTACCAAGTATAGATTACATTAAGCCAGTACCACATAGTGGATTTATATATGCTTATTTAAGTTACCCAGATGAGGGTAAAGGTATATTCCAGTTACTAAGGGCATTTGCTAAGGCCGTCAAGGTTAATAATAAAATATTCCTCAAGGTAATAGGTGGTCTTGAGGAACCAAGGGTTGTGGAATTCGCTAAGGAGCTAAATATCATCAATAATTTAATACTAACTAAGAGATTATCGTTTGATATTTTCATGAATAAGTTGCCTGAATTACTGGGCGATGTTGATGTTGTAGTTGTGCCATCTATCGTCTTAGATACATGGGGTAGGGTCGTAACAGAATCCATGCTAGCAGGCAGACCCGTAATCGTAACTAAGAATAATGGCGCCTTAATAGAACAAGTCACTGATGGAGTTGATGGCTTTCACGTAAATGTATTTGATATTGATGAATTTGCAAGGGCGCTCATTCAGATATCGCAATTACCCGGAGAAGAAATAATTAAGATGGGAATTAAAGCAAGAGAAAACATAATGAATAAATATAATAAAGAGAATATAATAGAAGAAATAATTAATTTATATAAATCATTGATAGAAAATTAATTTTTATAATCCTTGATTTCTTACTCGTGATCACTGATGGCATTAGGTTCTAGGGTTTGGCGTATAATAAAGCCTATTAATGATTCCTCTAGGTTAGACAGATTATTATCCTACCATAAATGAGAACTGATGCATAACATGGGTATGAACAAGATTACATTAACATGGAAGCTTACCTCTACAAAAATAATAGATATCATATAATGAACTAGAGTCTTTACATTTTTATAAGTCATGAGGCGGTATTAAATCGTTGAATATGACTAATCCCTTGGTGAATAGCCCCGTGAGTTCTATAGCGCTGGATCTCACGTGAGGCGCTCTGTAGAGATCCAGCTCGCCCAGCATGGATTTTAGGAGTTTGCCGAGTTTCTGCCCATCCTTTATTGCTGAGTAGTATGTCTTGCTTGATTCATTCCTGGTTATGTTTAGGTATAGCCAGAGTATTGTGCGTCTTAGAGTTATGGTGAATCTAAGGGGGGCTGTACCTGGTCCTCAGTATCATTAATAATGCCATAGTAGCTCTATAACCATAGTAAAGCGATGTAAGGCCTCTAGTGGTCATACTTGCATAATGTCTTCCTGCCTTTATTGGTATGTATTTTACTTTGTATCCTTTATTCCATAGTACTAGTCCTAGTAGTGAGTCGTCTAGGTATAGGTATGTTTCGTTTATGAATGGCTTGCCATGTGGCATGGCGTTCTTTACCGCATCGACCCTTACCACCATGTATGCCCCATCCGCGTATGTCACGTGGTGCTCTTTGTTCATGCCTGGGCAATCCCCTGGTAATGCTCCATGACAAATACCACCTCCTGTCCAAGTCTCATTGACGTAACCACCAGCTGAGTATATCGTTCTACCATCACCGAAGTAAATCAACCCACTTACTGCCCCTATCTTCTCATCACCATCCATTGCCTCTATGAGCCCTCTCAGCGATTCTGGTTCTGCGATGAAGTCGTTGTTCACAAAAGCCACGTACTTGGTTTCTGGGTCTCTTGCGTCCCATCCTAGGTTCATTCCTCCTGCGTAGCCGAGGTTAGAATCACTCCTAACAAATTTAACCCTCAGGTTGCTCGGTCTCGTCTCCTCAATGTGCTTCTTTATCAACTCGAAGCTACCGTCGTTTGAGGCATTATCCACAATGATTAGCTCGTAGTTGTCGAAGTCCAGGTTCATGAAGGAATCAAGACTTTGGAGCATTATGTCCCTGAACCCCATGCTGTTGTAATTCAACCAAACCACCGAGACCAAAACCACGAAATAAGCAGGTCCGCAGGGCTTAAATGCACAACGCATTTAAGCACGCGCACTACCTCAAACCGTGGGCTTAATGAGGAGTGCCAGGGTTTTGCTGCGTAGTAGGCGTTTATTCAGGAACTGGCTGGGCCTCGGCATCAGGTACTGGTTAATGAGGCATGGCATGATTAGGAGGGGCGAGTTACTAACTAAGTGCCGTGATGGTTCTACGTTGTTTGTGGATTCTAACCTTTACTCGAATATTGTTAATGCCATGGATTATGTTAGTGTTGATTGTTTTGGTAGTGGGTTTCTGGTTGATGGTTTAATCGAACTTGTTCGTGTTGATGGCGATTGGGTTTTTAAGTTACCTGGTGGTATTAGGATAATTGCTGGCGATTATTTCTACACCATCTATGAGACTTGGATTCTGGGTATTCATTTCCTTGGCTTTGACTTGAGGGATTGGGTTGTGGTTGATGTTGGTTCATTTATTGGGGATACACCGCTCTACTACGCAAGTAAGGGCGCCTTTGTGATCGCCCTAGAGCCCGTGCCGAGGCATTATGAGATAATGTTAAGGAACCTCAGCTTAAACCCGGGGCTTGCTAGTAGGGTTTTACCGATAAATGCAGCCTTAAGCGGTGTTGATGGCTACGTGGACATTGCGGTTACTTCGCAAATCGATGGTGTAGCATCGATGTTCAAGGACGGATTAAGGCATAGGGTCAAGTCGTTCACACTATCAACACTACTCAAGCACATTGAGGACCAGGGTATAGATATTAGTAAGTCTAGGGTTAGGGCTTTGAAGATGGATTGTAAGGGTTGTGAGTACGACGTGGTTAATGACGAGTCCATTAGGGTGTTTGATGTGTTGAAGATTGAGTACAGTGGCTACCTCAGGGGCGCCACGGTAGAGCCATTAATAAGGAGGCTCGACGAGGTGGGCTTTGTGTGCGAGATGTTTAAGCACAATCCGTATATAGGGCTATCACTAAAAACACACGGAACATTAAGATGCATAAGGGGTAAGTGACATGAATCTTGGTGTTTATTTATTTGTTATTAACGTTTTAAGGGGTTTAGTAAATAGGGGTTGTTTCAGGGTTGTTGAGGCCGGCTCCTTCAACGTTAACGGCAGTGTTAGGGATTGGGCTGAGCATAACTTATGCGTCGACTACATCGGCGTTGATTTGTCTGGACAGAGGGGCTACGTGGACGTAATCGCCGACGCGCACTTGTTGCCGTTTCGCGACGGCGCCTTCGACGTGGTTATATCGACTGAAGTCCTCGAGCATGTTAGGGATTGGCGCTCGGTTGTTGATGAAATAAAACGCGTCTTAAGGGTAGGCGGCCTCCTAGTAGTCACCACCCGCAGTCCCGGCTTCCCGCTTCACTCCTACCCCTATGACTATTGGCGATTCACTTTGAGCGATTTCAAGGCCATATTTGCGGACATGAGGGCCTTGAGGCTTGTGGAGGATCCGGAAGACCCAGGGGTTTTCTTCGCCGGCGTTAAGCGCGGCGTTGCTCGCACGCCCTCGGTCAATGTCCTCAGCGTTTGGCAAACACTTAGGAATCGCGGCAATTTAAACCCGGGGAGCGGCATTACGGGAAGTATTAGGCGTATGATCCTCAGGTTAGCTCTACTGTTAATGGGTTACCCAAGGTTCGTCTTGGGAGAAGTTTTGAATATGTGGACTAGAGGATGTAAGGTTAGTAGGGGGTCCATCGCGTGCGGCGACTCCGTTTACTACTTCGACAAAAGGGACCTAATCCTCTACTTGAAATCCCTGGTTAAGTCGCAAATTAACTACAGACCAAGGCCGGCGGCGTTTGGTGTATTATTCCTCATTAGGCGACTCCTCGACCTCGCCCTACGTGACGAGTCGCCTAATGCCGCAAGATTTTAGGCGTAATACGTCGACTGTGTGTTGTACCCCTTCTAGTGTTCCTCTCCTTACATCAAAGACTTAACGAGATCCTCAGGAAGTGCGGCATTATTAGGATCGGAACTTAGTAGGGCCCGACCGCCTCTGGAGGGGGTCTATTAAACGACGAAATCGTTAGGGATATTAGTACCAGGCGCGGTGGAAGTCAGCGAGCTCCCGGCAATGTCCTTCGTGGTGATGAAATGGGCTTAAGTGAACGCTGCGAAAGGTCTAAAGCGATTATACATGCCGCTGGTATGCAGAGGCCCGCATGAGCCTGGAGACCTCAGAGGGTCTGCTATGCGCAGAACATAGCGGAGTTGAGTGCGGTCACGGGGGCCTCTGTGACTTGTATACCAAAACTTATTAAATGTGGAGCCTACACTTTTGTGCAGGGCGTAGTGTTGGCTGGTGGTCACGCCACTAGGCTTAGGCCTACCTCTCTTTCTATGCCTAAACATCTAATTCCACTCGCTAACAAGCCCGTTTTGGGTTATGTCTTAGAGGACTTAGCCGCCGCGGGGGTGAAAGAGGCTTTCATCGTGGTGGGTCCTCACAATAAGGAGGCGATTGTTGAATATGTGGGGGACGGCTCTCGCTTTGGCCTCGTTGTGGAGTACGTTTTGCAAGAGAGGCCTCTGGGGATTGCCCACGCCCTTTCTCTAGTAGAGGACTTCGTCTCGGGGCCTTTCGTAGTTTACCTGGGCGATAACTTGATACAAGGCGGCGTGTCTCAATACGTTGGGCAGGCCGCTGGGAAGGACGCCTTAGTCCTCTTGAAGGAGGTGGAGGACCCCACTCGTTTTGGCGTGGCTATTTTCGACGGGGCTGGGAAACTAGCGGGCTTTGTGGAGAAGCCCAGGGAGCCCCCCTCCCGCATGGCCTTGGTCGGCGTTTATTTCTTCTCCCCTGTTGTGTTTGACTACGTCAAGAAGCTCAAGCCTTCGTGGCGGGGGGAGTACGAGATTACCGATGCGATTAACCTCATGCTCAAGGAGGGAGCAAGGGTGAGCTACGCGGTGCACGCCGGGTGGTGGCTAGACGTGGGAAAGAAAGACGACGTGCTCGCCGCAAATGCCCTCATATTAGACGAAAGGGCGGTTCGCTCGGTGAGGGGGGTCGTGGAGAACAGCAGAGTCGAGGGGAGGGTGGTGGTAGAGGAGGGCGCAGTGGTTAAGAACAGCGTAGTGAGGGGGCCGGCGGTGGTGGGGAGGGGCGCAGTGGTGGAGGACTCTTTCATTGGCCCGTATACTAGCGTGGGTGATCGCTGTACTGTCAAGAACAGCGCAGTGGAGTACAGCGTGTTGATGGAGGGCTGTGTGGTGGAGGGTGTGGAGAGGCTCGAGGAGTCCATAGTGGGGAGATATGCCAAGGTGTCGGGCGGGTGGAGGAGGGCGGTGAGGCTTCACGTCTCGGACTACTCTTTAGTGGAGATATGATCTTGGTGACCGGCGGCGCCGGGTTTATCGGATCTGCCCTAGTCCATAGGCTGACGGCTTCTGGAGAGGAAGTAGTGGTGGTGGACAAGTTGACCTACGCGGGGCGGATGGAGAACCTCCCCAAAGAGGCCCGCTTGGTCCCCATCGACGTGGCTGACTTCGAGCAGATGGCCAAAGTCGTGAAGCTCTTCCGCCCCCGCCTCGTCTTCCACCTCGCCGCCGAGTCTCACGTAGACCGCTCGTTCCACGACCCGCTTGTGTTTACTAAGACAAACGTATTGGGGACGCACTCCCTCCTAGAGGCAGTCAGGCGGTATGCCGACGATGCAAGGGTGGTGCACGTCTCCACAGACGAGGTGTATGGCCCCGCCGCAGACACGCCGTACCGAGAGGAGGACCCCCTCCGCCCAACTTCTCCATATGCCGCTAGTAAGGCTGGGGGAGATATACTCGCCAGGAGTTACTTCGTGACCTATGGACTCGACATAGTAGTGGCGAGGCCTAGCAACACCTACGGCCCTAGGCAATACCCAGAGAAGTTAATACCCAAGGCCGCAATAAGGCTCATGTTGGGCCTCCATGTGCCTATACACGGCACTGGGAGGCAGAGGCGTACTTGGACATACGTAGAAGACGTAGTTGACGCTTTGTTGTTACTAGCCGAGAGAGGCGCCAAGGGGGAGGTCTACAACATAGCAAGCGGGGAGGAGCGGACTGTGCTCGAAGTGGTCGAGGCCGTCGCCAAGGCCTTGGGAGTGGAGCCGAGGGTGAAATTCGTCAGAGATAGGCCGGCGCAGGACGTCCGCTATCTCTTAGATACTACAAAGATAAGAGAGCTGGGCTGGAGGCCCCGCACCCCCTTTGACGTGGGCGTGGTGAAGACTGTTAAGTGGTATCAGGAGAATAGAAGCTGGTGGGAGCCCCTCCTCGACGATGAATACTTCAAGAGGGACGAGCCGTGAGGGTAGCGTTAATTACAGCCACGGGCCTTCTGGGCTCTAAGCTGTACTCCCTCCTCTCGGCGAGGGGGTTCGACGTATTGCCTTTTTCCCACTCCTCTGGGCCGTTTCCGCGTTTTGATTTATCTAGCCCCGACGTCGACTTGTTGAAGCGGGCTAGGCCCGACGTTGTGATAATCTCGGCGGCTTATACGGACGTGGACAAGTGCGAGGACGAGAGGGAGAAGTGCATGGCTGTTAATTGCCTCGGCGTAGCCGCCGTGGCCAAGTCGCTCGGCTCGGCCGCCCACATCGTCTACATCTCCACAGACTACGTCTTTCGGGGGGACCGCGGCATGTATACAGAGGCCGACGCGCCGTCGCCAGTGCAGTGGTACGGCCTTACTAAGCTGTGCGGGGAACACGCCGTGGCTATGTACAGCAACAGATGGACTGTGCTACGGCCGTCGACGCTTTTCGGCGTCGGCGGGTCTAAGCTAAACTTCGCCATGTGGGCCGCCGGAGAGTTGACAGCCGGTAGGCGGATCAAGGCTTTTACCGACGTGTACTCTACGCCCACGCTGGCCGATTCCTTGGCCGAGGCCGTGTTGGAAGCGATAGAGAGGGGGCTGTACGGCCTCTTCCACTTCGCGGGGGGCGACAGAGTTTCGCGTTTTGAGTGGGCTTTGGCTATCGCGAAGAGGCTCGGGGCTGAGGGCCTCGTCCAGCCCGCCAGCGCTAGGGAGGCGGCGTGGAGGGCGAAGAGGCCCATGGACTCTTCGCTCTACGCGAGTAGAGTATTCAAGACCCGAATTTTGAGCTTAGAGGAGGCAATCGACAAATTTATAGAGGAGTACAAACGCCGCGTCTAAAAGACTCCGTGTGCGGCGCAAACCGCATATCCCTCGGCGGCTTCGCGGGGTTTTCCTCACTGCAGGCGGTAGGCTGAATATTGGCGGCTATGTGTGGGCTCGTCCAAGTAAGCCGCGGCTTGTGGTGGGCCTAGTTGTCTGAGGGGCCTCGGGTTTAGCGGATTTGTCGTATGCCTCTGCCCTTGTCTATTCCTTCAAAATTCCCAGAGCGCGGCGAATTGGGCTAGAGGAGGTGCCGGCCTCCCCTGAGCTCTTCTTGTCGATGGGGTCGAGCGTATTTCCCGTACTTGTGCCGTACGACCCGCCGGCTTGGCTATTCGAGGCATTACGGGGCATTCCGCCGTCTTACGTCGGCCGGTCTAAGGCGCGTGCGGAGGTCGATTGTTGGCGGTCCCTGCGACTTTCAGCTGTAGAAGTTATTTATAAAGGGCGCGGAGTATGCGTGAGCCTCTCTCCTGAGGAGAAGAGGCGGTTTCTAAAGGCGTTGGAGGCGGATGAGGAGTTTAGGCTGGCCGTGGCGGGGGCCCTCGGCCTTGGCCAAGTCTTGGCTGAGTTAAAAAAGCTGAGAGAAGACTTTAATAACTTTGTAAAGAGGGAGGAGAGGAGGTGGCGTCAAAACGAAAAGCGTTGGAGAGAAAATGAAGAGAGGTGGAGGACGTGGTTTCAAGCTTGGCAGAAATTCCTAGAAGACTACGAACGAAAATGGCAAGAAAACGAGAAACGTTGGCAGGAGAACGAAAAATACTGGAAAGAGAACGAGAAGCGCTGGCAAGAAGATGAGAGGAGGTGGTTGGAGAATTTGAAGAGGTGGGAGGAGGCCGATAAGAAGTTCAAATGGCTCATGTCCGCGTTGGCGGATATTAGAGACGCGTTGGGCGGCGGCTTTGAGTACTACGCGGCTCGCGTAGTTTCCGCCTTGCTTAGGGAGAGGGGTGTAGAGTGTCGTGTCTTGGTGAATGTTGCTCTGCCCGTAGACGGCTTCAAGGAGGTGGATATATTCTGCCCAGAGCCGTTGGTTGTGGGAGAGGCGTCTGTGGCTGTGCGTACCATAGAAGAGGCAGAGGGCTTGGTAGAGCAGTTGAGGAGGTCGGTAGAGGCTGCGGAGAAGTTCGCCAACAAGAAGGCCTACATGAAAGTATTGGCAGTGGAATTCGCCCAAGCCGACGCCGCCCAGTACTTAAAAAAGAAGGCAGAAGAAGAAAACATATACCTAATACTAGGCAGGGAGTACGAGCATTGGATATAAGTAGTCTCTCGTTTGGTGATTTTTGGCTTGTCTTGTAGTATGGCTTTTTTGGTTGTGTTTCTGGGTTTGGGTCTGTCTTAGGAGTAGCCGCGGAGGAGACAGGCCGGCTACTACGTTTGTTGTTTAGGCAGTTTACTTCTCGCCGCCTCTATTATCGAGGCGTGGATTGCTAACTTGTTCATTATCTAATATTGCCTTCTATTGCAAAGAGGGCGGGGGTGGTGGTTGTTTTTCAAGAGGGTAGGGGGAAGGCGGATGCTGTGAAGACTGTACTGAGGCTTGTTAATACTCCCTATGTCGTGGTTATAGATGGCGACTTTAGCTACCCCGCGGAGTACATCCCCACTATGGTGGAAATGCTTAGGAGGGGGTATGACGAGGTTATTGGGGCTAGGAGGCATGTCGAGCCGGGTACGCAGCCGCGCCTATTTGCCTTGGGGAATAGGATTTTGACTTGGTGGTTTAACCTGCTCTTCGGCACGCGGCTGTCTGACGTGTTAAGCGGCTTGTACGCCCTGCGCCGCGAGGCGGTGGCTGACGACCTTTTCGCTAGTAGGGGGTTTAGTATTGAGGTGGAGATAGTTGCCCACGTGGCGTCGGCGGGGGAGATAGCTGAAGTGCCTATACGCTACAGGAGGCGTCTGGGGGTGAAGAAGCTGAGGGCTGTCCACGGCGTGAAAATTGCCATCGACGCCTTTAGGCTCAGCTGGTATTACAATCCCCTCTTCGTAATTGGCCTCCTCGGAGCCCTCCTCCTCGTCCCAGGAGTGGCCCTGACCTCGTGGGTGGCGTATCGGTGGCTATTCCTCGGCGTTAAGCACTACGTCTGGGGCATCATATCCCTCACTCTCGTGGGGGCTGGCGTTGCCTCAGCCGCAGTGGCCTTGCTCTCCCTCTACCTCAAACGGATGAAGAGGAGGTTTATAAAAAGCCCTGCACAGTGCCTGTCGCCGTTAGGCCCGGCGCTGTCTTATGCCTGCCGGCGTAGGACACTACCATGGAGCGGGAACTTTTTTCAGGACGTCTTTCCAGGGGCTGTCTTTGTAGGCGGCTGGTTCAAGCTTGGCAGCTATTCTGTGGGGGATGGCGTAGTGGAATGCCCTCTTTACGTCGTCCGGCACGACGTAGTCTCTGCCTTCCAAAGCGGCGAAGGCTCTGGCTAGGCGGGCCACATGGATGCCGGCCCTTATGCTGAGCAGCGCGTTGACCGACCTCCTGGCCTCTTCTACGAGGTCGACGATGTAGCCCGCCACTTTGTCGTCTAGCTTAACCCCTCTGAGGGCCCTCGTCGCTGCCGCCACTTCGGCGGGGCTTGCCAGTGGTCGCCTTTTAAGTGCTTCTAGCCTGTCTTCTATAACGTCGGCGCCTTCGACGATTAGCCTCTCTAGAGAGGTGTCGGGCTTCTCTACGTATATGCTAGTGGTAAATCTGTCGAGTACTGCTTGTGGGATTTGGGCTAGGCCTAGCTCTTGCAGATTAGCAGTGGCTATCACTATGTGGGGCTCTGGGAGGGGGAGTTCCTCTCCTTCAATTGTGACTTTTTTTTCTTGCATGGCCTCTATAAGCGCCGAGAGGCTTCTCGGCGGCATTCTATTCAGCTCGTCGATTAGGACGACGTTGGCGAAGATGGGCCCCTTAATTATGTGGCGTGAGCCGTCTCTGGCGTACACCACGTAGCCCAACACGTCGGAGGGGAGTGTCTCATTTGTAGCTTGTATCCGTTTGTAACTGCCGCCCATGGCGTAGGCGAGGGCTTTGGCTAGCGTAGTCTTGCCCACCCCCACGGGGCCTAGGATTAGTAAATGGCCCCCGGCTAGGGCGGTGGCTACCACGGCTTCAATTACGGCGGAGTCTCCCAAATATACGCTTTGAAGCGCGGTCATGAGCCTCCTGGCCAGGTCGAAAACTGGTTTTAAGGCTCCCTGGGCCATAACGAGATTAGGAGAGCAACGAGAGGTATTAACACTATCGCCTCGGGAGCGCTCCTCACCGCTCGCCACACCGCCGCCCTTGCGTCTACCTCGCCTCCCAGATATGCAGTGGGCTTGTCGCCGCACAAAGACTTAAGCCACTGGGCGTTTTGCGCCATGTCGAGAAGGGCGTTTGTGAAGACGTAGGGGCTAGACACGGCAATTACCTCCGAGTCGCCTACACGCTGGCGTATAGCTACTACGTACCTCCCCGCCGAGCCGCGCCATGTGGCAAACTCGCTTGTCTCGGCCAGAGGCAACGATGCGGGGCCTGGCACCATCGGCAAAGGCTTGTAGAGGGCGACTGTGTAATTGCCCACTAGGGCAAGTGGGTAGTTGTAATTAAGCGCGTTGAGGACGGGGTCTGTTATCTCTCCGCTTTTTACATATGCGTCTACTCCCAGCGCCTTTAGCGTTTGGTTTGTGGGGCCTAGCAATACCACCACCAAGCCTGGCTTGAGGGGCGGCGGGTCGGCGTCTGGGGCGATTATGACCACCGAGGCGTTTTCCAAGGGCGCCAGCTTGCACAACTGGCCTACCTTAGACGCCCCTTGCGGCCCAGTGTTGTAAATACTAAACGGCGCCGGGTCGGGAGATATGTACACTACTGCAAACACGGCGGCTAAGACTATCAACGCGGCGTTAACGTAGCTCTTCATAATCCTCGGCTGTGGGCTGGGCACCTCCATAGAGTACTTCTTCAAGTCTGCGCCCAATTTTCCAAGCTTTTTCGTAGAGGGACTTGTCTACCTTGGCCACTTCGCTTAGCAATTCTCTTATAGTAGTGCCTGGGAATAAGGTAATTCCGAGCCGTTGGGCCAGCGCCCTCAGATACCTAGCCGCCAACACGGAATAGTCATATGGCATGTATTCAAGGCGTACTTCGGCGTCTACACGCCGCGCTCTTTTGAGCGCCATAGTAGTTAAAAATACTGCGAAGCCTCCTAGCGCGATTATTTGCACCGGGTTTATTAACACTGCTTCGAATTCCGCCACTGCGCCGGAGTAGGGCATGTGAGGGGGTATGTAGATGGCGAATTTTCTATACCCCGTGGCCTCTAAGAGGCTGGGCGTGTAGCGGAAATAAGGAGTTAAGGCCGCCGGTATGCCGGCTATGAGGACTTGTGGCGGTTGAGCCAAGGGCGGGGGCTCTGCCGTGATGTTAAAAACGCAGCTGGCTGACGCCGGTGCGTATATGCCAGAGGGGGGTGCATATACTGTGGCATTGTACACCCCCGGGGGCAACGCCGTGGTGTTTACAAGGACTTGGAAAACTCCCCGAGACACGGAGGCATTCATAGTTAATTCCCCAATCTTTACAACTACTTGCTGGACGTCGCTCGATACCACGCCTTCTAGACTCGCCGCGCGGCCCCACTTAACTTCTGTGGGGCATTGGAGGCGGATTGTTGTATTTACATATTCGACGTGTATCGTGGCGTTGGCCTGAGCGGCTCCGTGCTTTCCGTCGTTCGGCATGTAGAGAGCTGACACCACCGCCTCGGGCTTGTAGACGTTTAGCACCACTGGCACGCGGACGTGGCCTTGGAGTGGCACCTCTTTTACAAGTCTGCCTTCTAGGAATATGGACAACGTGCCGTTGGGGGGCTGGGCCCATGCCTCGATGTAAATTGTGGAGCCGGCCCTTGCCTTGGACGGCGCTATGAGGGTTAAGTTAGCTGGCGGCCTCTCCTCGAGGGCCTTCCCATAGCTCTCTACTCTGAGATACGCCGCTGTGTAGTAGTCCTTAGCCTCTTCCCACAGTTTTAACTCTAATAGAAGTCTTCTAATTTGTTCTAAGGTTGCTTTCGCCGCCGCGTAGGCCCTCTTCGCCTCTGTAAAATTTTTCTCAGCTACTGCACTCGCCAGTGTGGACATCTCGGCGTCTAGTTGTTTTACTAACGTGGCTAGCTGTCTAATTTTTTCTGCCTGGGTGTTATTGGCGAGGAGGATCAACTCGGCGTATTGTCTAAACTCCGGCGACCCGGCCAGTTGGGCCAGCGACGACAATTTTAGTCCAATTGGCTTTAATTCTACATGTGGGCTTTCGAGCCACGGCTTGGGGCCGGCGGCTGTTGTTTGAAGTAGGGCGAAGAGTAGTAGAGCCACGGCTACGACGATTACGTACTTCATAATAACTCAACTATTCTCATTGCGGCGAAGTAAGCGAAGGCAATTAACAGCCCCGCTGCCACTATGTCGGCGGCTTTTGAATAATGGGGTGCCACGGGCCTTGCCAAGGCCAAAGTTATGAAATAGGTTAAGGCGAGGATAGAGACGTAGACTCCCAAGTCGTATACGCCAACCGTCGAGAGGAAGGAATACGCAATGCCTGTGAGGAAAACCCACAAGGCGAGGTACGCCTTCATACAAACCTAATTACAATACGCCTCCTCTGCCCCTCCCGGTCTTCTTCTTCTACATACGCCGGCCTCCCCGCGGCCTCGGCGGCCACCGCGGCGGCCACAGAGGCGGCCCAGCTTCCAAATACATACTCAGCCACCGTCCCCTCGTAGACTAAGTCTTTTACCTCAGCCTCAATCCTAAGGCCGCCGGCCAGGGGGGTGGCCACTATCTTCTTCGCAAGGCCCGTCTTTGCTAGACATGCCGCCACGCTCTCTGCCGGGTCGCTCCCGATTACGTCTCGGCAGTATTCTACCAAGGCAGAGCCCGGCGGTATGAAGACAAAGCCGCCGCCGGCTTTGAATGAAAACCTCTTGGGCGGCACAGGCTCGCCTACCACTGCCAAGGGCCTGGGGGCGAGAGAAGAGGGCATATAATAAGCCTGAGAGACTGGGGGGAGGGATTCTAGCACTAACTGGACATTTAGCCACGACCCCTCTGCTATTTTTCTCCACACCTCCTCGGGGGCTGTCCTCTGGGGGGCCGCTAGTATTGCCCCCGAAGCCGCCACAGCCACGCCTAGGAGTAACAGGCTATAGTTGTTTAAGTACACTGCGGCGGCTAAGATGACTATTGCAACGACAAATAGCTCTTTCATTTACAAGACGCTACGTGTTGGGCTTTTCTCCACCCGGCGTATATTAACAAAGGCACTGTCACTGCGGCGAGGGCAGAAATTACGGGGACTAGTCTTATGCCCCAGGGGGTGTAATTCAATACGAGACCTACCAGCGGCACTACGGCGAGGCTTAGGCCGATGGATAGGGCTAGGCGCTCTAGTGGTGAAAGCTCGTCGCCGCGGGGGTAAAGCGCCTCTACCAATGCGTAACCTGGCAAGAACAAGACGAAGAGAGTTCCCAAGACGTAGCGAAGAGGCCCCGAGCCCGCCAAGGCCACGGCGACGGAGGCCGCCACGAGCCCTAGCAGAAGCCATAGCCACAAGCCTGCCGGGGAGAAAAACCAGGAGTATCCCTTGGGCGCCTCTAGCTCTAACTCGCCTCTCTTAACCGCTAGCAGTACTTTAAAAGCTTCTTCGTATATGTCGCCGCCGCGTGTCTTTACGAGCTCTTCTACTGTGAGGCAACTCACCTCGCCTTTATCCATATGTAGACTGATCTGTTCGTATATATTAAAGTTCCATCTGGCTGGTACATCCAAAGCTCGGCCTTAAATACGCCGCTACTATTTACCACAAACCTCACGGGGAGGATCGCCGACTCGTTGTGGCCGAGGAAAAACTCTCTCACGTAGAAGCCGCTTGGAGAGGGCGCGGCCTCCGGGCTGTCTACATACCTTCCAACTACTCTAAACCACACGGGGTGGCCCATGTGGTTAAAGACGTATATGTAGAGAGTGACTACCTCTCCCTTTGAGACGTTTGTGGGGTAGTCGCCGATCTTCCCCCCGGGCCCCAAGAGGCCGAGGGCTGTAAAGGGCTCCAGCGGCTTAAACTGCGACGCGACGGCGAAAGCCACTGCCACTACAATCACCGCCGCGAATACCGCCGCCACCTCTTCGTCAAAGAGGAGGGTCTTCGGCCTCCCGGACCCCTTTAACACCTTCCTCTTCCCATGTATTTTAAGGAAGAAGAAGCCGATAATCTTCCTGTGGCGTAGGAGGAACAGCGTTGCTAGGACTGCCGCGGCTGCGGCGGCTGTCCATGTATACACGTCGCTCCAGAACTTGGCCGCCTCTGCTCTGGCCACTTCAGCCGCTACTTGTGACAGGAGGGCGTCTCTCTCGGCGCCGGTGGCGTTCAGCGCCTTGTTTAAAAGCGGGACTACGCCGCTGACGTCGACGCCTCTTTTCGCCGCTTCTACTACCAAGCTGTAGGCTTGTAAGAGGTCCACGGGGGGTTGCGGAACAACGTTTTATATGCCTAAATACTGCGAGTTGTGCGCCTCCTTCAGTGGCTAGGCGAGAAGAGCCACTTCTTTACCCTCGCCTACCCGGCGGCGTCGCCCATACTCATCTTCATACCTGTCGTAGCTATTTGGAAAAAGAGGCGGGAGGTTTCCGCCGCTTTGCACATAATGGCGTTGCCTCTACTGCCCTGGCCTTGGAACTACCTCCTCGCCCCCTACGCCACACTCTTCTTATTTACAATACCCACGTCGATGTACGGCCCCTACCTAGCCGCCGCCTATGTACTGGCGGGGTTGGTCTGGGGCCCTATGAACCCTTTGCTCATCCCCCTGGCTGTGGCGGGGGGCTGGTGGGCTTTTTGGAAGGCTAGGCACCTCGCCTCCCCAGTGGAGGTACGCGCAGAGCCGCCTACCCTTGTGGCTGGGGAGGTGGGGGTGTGGGTGGTGGAGGTGAGGGCGTGTTGTAAATTTCGTATTAGGCCGGGCCAGCTGTCTTTCGCCGAGGTGGAGGGGTACAAAGTCCTGAGTACTGAGGCTAGGGCGGCGTTTAAAATTGGGGGGGTCTACGCCCCAGAGGTTGAGGTAGAGCTGTTAGACCCCCTTGACGTGGTGCGCACCGTCGTCAAGGCCAGGCATCCGCCGGTGACTGTTGTGCCTAGGGCTAGGGCGGCACTGGAGCAACTGGCGGCGGGGCTGGAGCCGGCGGAGTACAAGGGGCTTAGGGAATACGTCCCGGGGGATAGGCCAAAGTTGATATATTGGAAGAAATCTACGGCCTTGGAGAGGCTAGTGGTAAAAGTCTTCTCCACTGTTGGTAGCTACGGCGCAGTTGTGTTAATCCCCTATGCGAGAGACGGCGAGGCGGCGGACAAGCTCGCGGCCGTCGCCATATACTCCACGCTGGCGGCGGGGGCTCCGCTGTATGTTTACGACTTTAAGACCTTGGCCAGGGTGGAGAAGGCAGAAGAAGTGCTGACGGCGGTGAGGGTAGTGGGCAACTTCTTAACACGTCCCTCTGAATGTTTCACAGAGCCGCGGGGCCTGCCCCCCGACGTGTTAATACTCGCCGACGAGCCATACGCCGCTTGTTTTAAAAATTTCCAAGTGGCGACGCCGTAACCCCGCCGCCGTCGAGTACGAAGAGGGGACACGAAGCGGCGGCAAAATGCCAGGGCGTTTAGAAGAGGCGGGTGTCCCTCGTAGGGGGATTTGGCGATGTTAACGCGCGGCGTGGACCTACGCGCCGCGGCTACTCTTGGGCTTGCAAAAGGCGGCGGCTGAATACGCCTTCCTAATGTAACCTCCGGGGCGGCGCACGGCGAGCTTAAGCACCTCCCCTCAGACGACGCCACGCACTGAAGGGGGCAGGCGGCGTTGTGAGGGCTTAAATACGCCGTGGTGTCTTTTAACATCTACGGCACGGGGCGGCCCATACGCGGGAGTGATATAAGCGGATAGAGAGAATGAGGCGGAGATAGCCGCCGCTAATACGCGGCGTTAGATGTGGAATTACGGGGGGCCTCCTCTGTGAACTACAGCCCACTTAGCTATGAAGCCGGGCTGTGTAGGAGGAGAGCCTCACCACGACGCCCCGCCCGGCGACATTATACACAGATATTGGTAAGCCGCAACTCGGCTGTGATCCGTCTCGCTCCTCTCGAGCCGTCGCACAGGGCGAGCTTAGCCGTAACCCTGGCGTCATGCGACTCGTCGCCTAGCTCCTTCCGGTAAAGCCGTAGACAGGGCAAGTGCGGAGAATTCACAAGCTCGAGACGTCTAACACCCGACGTTTTTGTTAGGCGCTGGTTCTACCTTTCACCGCCTCTATTATCGAGGCGTGTATGGCCAACATGGTCTTGTTCATCTCCACTAACAGCTTCTGGATCTCCAACATGGCCTTCTGGAGGTCGTCTATGCGGGCTTCGAGCGAGTCTATCCTCTTATTCGTCTCGTCTATCCTCTTGTTGAGGGAATCCGCCAACGCGTCAATCCTCTTATTGAGCGAGTCGGCTAGTGAGTCTATCCGCTTGTTCGTCTCGTCGATACGCCTATTTTGTTCTCGGAACATGGCTAGGGCGAGGACGACGAGGTCCTCGGTCCTCAACTTCTCGCCCTTTTCCAACTTCTTAACCACGTCGAGGGACTTGTCTAGGAGAGTCCCCAAAAACCCCTCCACGGACACAACAGTAGGGAGATTTAAGAACATGTCCACCATGCGCAGTAAGGGCTTTGTGTGGTAAATGGAGGGCTTAGAGCGGGCGCTTGTCCAGAGGCATAAGGCGTCGTCCCATCACGCGGCGCCGAGGCGTTGTAGATATGCTGGCGTCTTTAAGGTTGGGCTGCGGCGCGGAATCTCCTAATTGTGACGAGCCTATGCGCTCGTTTAGAACAACGCCTAGGCGAGTCTACGGGTCTAATAGGCCTTTGGCTCGTTGCGCGGCCGTCGATCTAGGCGTAGGGGCCGCGGCCGAGGCTCACGCGGTCTACCGACGGGGACAAGGGCTTTTACAAAGAGGGGGGCCCACCTGCATTTGTGCAGTAGCACGGCGTCTCTAAGTTGCGCGGGGGCCTCTAGGCGGACCGCTTTGAGGCCCTCCGCCCCTTTCGGCGCGGGCGGCTCTAGGCTGGACTTCGCCGGGCCGCGGGGGCTCTCGGCCGGGAGTCCCAGAGGCCTTCGCCTCCGCGTTGGCCGATAATCTAGTCGAGGGGGATATACGGCCTCTTCCACTTCGCCGAGGGCGGACCGCGATATCAACGGCGAGGAGGCCATGCGCAAGCGGCTGGTCGAGGCCGCCGCGTCGGCCGAGCGGAAGGCGGCAAGGCCCAAGGACTCGTCGTCCGCCGAAAGGGCGCGGCTTTTGGGGCCGATCGGAGGCGTTGGGCGAAATCGGAGGCCAAATCGCGGCGGGAAATCTTTTAAGCCCAGCGCGCGTTGCCCCTATGCCGTTCCCGAGCTTCAAAAGGCTTTCTATTCCCGATGTGGTCCTCGTGGAGTACCAGCGTTTTCCCGACCACAGAGGCTTCTTCGCGGAGCTCTGGAAACGCACCGACTTCTTGGCCAACGGGATCCCCTTCGACTTCGTGCAGCTCAGCGCATCCCGCTCTAGGCGCGGCGTCGTGAGGGGGCTCCACTACCAGCTCAGGCCGGCCGAGCAGGGGAAGCTGGTGACCGTGTTGAGGGGCCGCGTGTTGGACGTGGCGGTGGACCTACGTAGGGGCTCTCCCTGGTTCGGCAAATACGTGGCCGTGGAGCTCTCGGCCGAGGAGCCGCGGCTCCTCTGGGTGCCGCCCGGCTTCGCCCACGGCTTCCAAGCGCTCGAGGACGACACTCTTTTCCTCTACCTCATGACCAAGGAGTACAGCCCTCAACACGAGCGGTGCGTCAAGTGGGACGACCCCGACATCGGCATACCTTGGCCCATAAAGGAGGCCATCTTAAGCGAGAAGGACTCGAGGTGCCCGCCTCTTAAACAAGCCGAGACGAATTTCGAATATTAGCGGCAAGACGCCGCGCGGATGCGCCGATCGCTCGCCCGAGGGCGCTCGTTCTAGGCCCTCGGCCCCTGCCTGCTCCAAGGCCGCGGCCCTCCTCGTCCCTAATCCTCGGCCGTCCCTATCGCGGGCGGCGCGCCGCCGTCGCCAAACCCGAGCGTGCCCATAGCTCTCGCAACAGTCCTCTTGACCTACGCCGACTTGTCTGTGAGAGGCGTTGAGACGAGGAGGCGATATCTAAGCAAAACGGCCCACAGCTGTAGTTATTTGCCGAAATACAGGACGGCCCTTCTTGAGGTCGGCGTTGGGCCCGGGCGCGGCGCCAGGAATTCAAAACCGGACGAGCGGAACACGTCGTGGGTTTAGCCGAGGGGCCCTCGATAACGCGTAATTGAACTCTTTTAAACTCTAGGTTTCGCCCCCTCGATGGTCGTCTTGGCCACGTATTTGCCGTTCTATAGGATCCACGAGATAGCCGAGTATTTCGTGAAGAACGTGGAGGTCGTTAGGCCCAAGACCGCCGTGGTCTACGTCGATAATGTATACCGCGAGAGGCAAAAGGAGATCCTAGCCGAGGTCCTCCCCAACGGCGTGGAGGTCAAGGTGGGCTATTGACGTAATAGGAACAACACCTGGCTAGCCATGCTCAAGGATTTCCACTCCTTCTCCGACGACGTCATGGTCGTGGACAGCGACAACGTCGTGGAGCCCGTTTTGGCGGAGGTCCACGGCCTGTTGAGAGGCCGCGGCATATACACGATACTCGACAAGGAGGCTTGGGGCAGAAACCCGGGGCATTTCCTCGCCAGGAGTAGGAAAGCCGGCGATTTGAAGTTGAGCAACGCCGACTTGCCCTTGTACGAGTACAAGGTCTACGACGACTCTTTGGGCGGCATGTTCCGCGGCTCCGTGTTCTTCATAGGCCCTAAACAAGTGGTCTCCTTCTCGAGGCTCCCCGACGTCGAGTTGCTCGATAGAGTCGAGAGAGCGCTCGAAGGCGTGGATCCTTGGCTCAAGAACTACATAAGCGACGAGACCCTCCTCGGCGTCATAGCGCACTTGATGGGCTTCGAGTGGGTTCCTTGGACCATAGCCAGCCATCACCACCACCACGGCTCAACCCCCGGCAGAGCCACTAAGTTGTTGGTCGCCGCCGCCCATTACCAGTTCGGCAAGGGTTTGGTTAGGGAGTTCGGCGGTTGGGGGTTCAGGAGGTACGCCCTCAAGTACCTCTTGTCCTCTTTGAAGAACATCGGGAGCGTTTTCTAGAACTGACTCCCGTAGTGGTCGCGTCTTGGCCATTGCCGTTAGCTAGGCCGTAACGGTCGATTATATATCTGCGAGAAGGTGGGCACCCCCGCGCATCCTCCGCTCGTTAAGAGCCCCAGCCGTGCGCTTATCGATGAGCCTTACTCATGCGTCACGGCCTCGCATAATCCCCTAATGAACTCGTCGGCGCTAAATGCCCAAGCCCTCGACATGGCCTTTGCGGCGTACTCCTCGTAGCCGCCGTTTAGTAGGTATTCCACAGACTTTACCAATTCGTCCTCCGACGAGTACGCAACGCCGTATTTGCCGTATTCGATTATGTCATGCCACGGGGCCCCTGATCTGGGGACCACGGGGACTGCGCCTGCCGCCATGGCCTCCACAACGACGATGCCGAAGGGCTCCCGCTCTCTGAGGTGCAGGAACACCTTGGATCTGCCTAGGGCGCTGTAGGCCTCCTTTATCGACGGGTTCAGTACGAAGGCCACGTTGTGGTTAATTCCAAGATCGCTCGCGAGCTTCATCAAACTCCTCACATACGCAACGCCCACTTGGTCGCCCACCGAACCCATTATGTAGGTCTTGACCTTCAATCCGCGTTTCACTAATTCCTTGGTTACCCTTATTGCTTGTTCGGGGCCCTTGGCCCTCGACAGCCTGGCGAGGAAGACCAGCGCATCCTCCCTCTCGCTTGATCTGTGCTTGCTCACCAAGTCTACGTCTACCGGCGGGTAGAGGACCTTGGCCTTGACGCCCAATGTCTTCTCCGTTATGTACGCCGTGTACTTGCTATTGGCTAGTACAATGCGTGCGCGCCTTATTATGTCGTAGTCCGTGCCCAGGGCTAAGTAGGCGTGCATGAACATCCTGTACGGCTTGGCGAAGGGTATGGTGGGCCTCTCCCTCTCTATAGGCGCGTGCAGGTAGAATACCAGATTGCCCCTCGGCGGTGAGCGTTTGAAGAACGGCCCAACGAAGGGAGTGTCCACGTAAACCAAGTCGTAGCGTTTCACGAGGCTCAGGAACTTCGTCGCAGAGACCGTGGCGTTCACAAGATCGCAAGGCACGTTCCACCCTCTGCAACGTAACCTCGGGAATTTAATGACCTCGATATTGCTCAGCTGGACTCCGTGGTACTCCATCACCTCTCTGGGGTTTATTTTGTGGCTGTGGCCACGTGGACCTCGTACCCACACCTCTGGAGCGCGTTGATCGTAAATGGGTACATTCTCTAAATACCGCCAACGCCGCCCAAGGCCCAGTAAACGAGCGCCTTCATTGACGCGTTCACCATGGCATGGATATTAAAACTATATTAATATAAATTATCCGTTAATTAATTATAGTTATATATTGACCAGTATTAGCCATATGTTAGTAATCACGCATAAGCTACTACCATAATATTATACATTATTCAAAATTAAGAAATTTCTGTATTGTAGTAATTAAGATATTATTATATTCAATAGATTTATTATATACATATTCCGCATTCTCGATTCCATATTTAATTATCTCTTCTATACTCAAAGATTTTATTTTAGCCACAAGATCGTATTTATCGGTAAAAGTGAATTCGTGAGGGAGAGGCTCGCCGACGGCATTTATCATGTAATTGAATGGCACATTACCTGCTATAGCATAATCATATCTTTTAACGTTTGAGCCTGGCTGGTATTTCGCACGATTAAAATTAATTCCTATATGTCCGTTGGCAAGCGTATTCAGATATTCTTCACGTGAAGATATAGCCCCTAAGTCGTGGACTCCTGGAATTTTAGGCATATTTATACTATAAATTTCAATATTATCTAAATGTTTTAAAAGAAAATAAATAATATCTTTTACATTATTTATATTGAGCTTAACTAAGAATATTCTTAACTTATCAGATCGCTTATTTATTTTAAGTTTCATATCAGGATAATAAAGATTAGGATATGGTATTATTTTAGTATGATCATCAATTTTTTCAGAATATAAAATCTTATCGCGGACGCTCGCAGTTATAATAATTTTTGCATAATTATTTAAGTAATTATATATTAATTTATCATATAAAATTCTTCGTAAAATTTTAGTATATACATGATAGTATGGAAACTCCTCATGATAATCATGTAGGATCACTATGGATGGTTTCTTGATATTGCATTTAGCTAACATGATGACCGATCTTATATGATCGGCAATTACTACATCGCTATTAGTGATTATTTTTGATAATAAATCACAATTTATCCAATAAAATCTAAATTCCCTGAAAAACGATGAAGACCCTATTAGTTTCAACTTCTCAACTATTCTACCGTTTAAAGCGAAAAATTTGGATATTGATGAATCTACATCTTCTATAGTTATCTCGACCGTTTCAGCGGGCTTTAAGACTTCATATATTTTTCTAGTTAAATATATTCTTCTGGTATTGCCACCTGAATGTTCATTTATCGTTTTACGGTTGCGCCACGTAATAGCAGCAATGCGCCTCATCGGTGGCTGACGTTATATATGATTTAAAAGTTTTTCATGTAGTTAGCTCAAGAATTCGGCAATTGTATTACTGAGGGCCTAAGTGGCGGCCAATTGGCGCATCGGCTACGACGGCCCTTAATGGGCTCGGTTTTTGGGCCGATCCTCATGGACGCCTTTTAACCCCAGAGCCTATGTTGATTGGACGGCATCGACATCAACAAGTACGGCGTCAAGGTCCTTTTGCCCCTCATCATCAAGGTCCTTGGAGTGGGTTATCGAAGAGCTCGTGTTGAGGGATTTGCATAAAGTTAGTGCCGACCTCCTCTCCGCCGATAAGCTTACGTGCAAGCCCCTATTTGAGGTCCAGGCGCCGTGGGCTTGGGATAATCGAGTACATGCGCTTTCCGCTTGAGGTCGTTAGAGAGGAGTTAGGAAAATAATTGCGAGGATCTATTAGTGTTTTAAAAACCAACAACGTCTTCTAGACGTATCGATAGGGTATTGGGCGTAGGAGTCCACGGATCCCTCCGGCAAGGATCATCGCGGATACCCCTCGGCATTACGACACTCCGGCATCCCCGAGGCCGCCCTTCGTCGTGGCGATCCGGCGCTATCCGCACGGGGGCCGCCCCGAGCGAGGGGATACAAGATGTCCGGAAAAGACGTACGCCGCGGCCCCGCCGGATTTTACCTCGAGACCCCGCTCCCCCTTCCCCAGCGCACCGCTTCGCTGTTGTATAGTTTAATGCTTATATAGCGGTGAGCAAGGCGCGTTGTGTCCCTCGTGGCGCATCACTACTGGGGCTCGCCCGGCGGGGGACAACTTGTATGCGCCGCCGCCGCCCTCGCCCTAGACGAGGCCGGCCTGTCCCCCGCGTTGTCCGGCACTTTCAAGTTCGATCCCGGGAAGTACGTGGAGTGGTATGGCATAGATATCTCTAAATACCCCATCTACACCCTGCCCATAAGCGCCAAGGCCTTTGGACTCTGGTCGAGGCTATTAGTGTGGCTACCCGCCAAGAAGGCCATAGAGAGGCGCAACCCAACGCTCGTATTCACAGACGAAGTAGCCTACAAGCCCATCGCCAAGAAGAAAAGCTTCAAGCTAGTAGAGTATATACACTTCCCCTTCGAAGTCTTCATCGACCCCCGCTTCAAGGGGACTGGCCTCGCCTACGGCGAAGACCCCTACATCACTGCGAGGTACTCCCGCTTCCCCTTGAACGTCTATTGGGGGATCTACGTGAGGCTCCTCCCCAAAGTGGCCAGGGAGAACCCCTTCCACTACGCGGATTTGGTCTTGACGAACTCGAAATGGACGGCTAAAGTGGCCAAGGAGGTATACGGCGAAGAGCCAAAAGTGCTGAATCCCCCCATAGCCCCCAACGTGGAGGTGGTCAAAGAGCCCAAGCCCTTCGAGGAGAGGAGGCCCGCGGTGGTGATGTTGGGGAGGTTTTCACAAGAGAAGCGCTACCACTGGGTCGTGGCCGAGGTGGCGCCGAGGCTTGTAAAAGAGGTGCCCGAGGCGCGGATAGTGATATTCGGCGGGGCAGCCACGCCCACGCTGAGGGCCTATATGGAAGAGGTGAAGAGGCTTGCCGAGAAGGCCGGCGTGTCGCGTACAGTTGAGCTAAGGCCCAACGCCCCCCGCGTCGAGATAAACTCGGTCATGGACGACGCCAGGGCCTTCCTCCACGCCACTATAAACGAGCACTGGGGCATAGCGGTGGCCGAGGCCATGGCCCGTGGCCTCCCTGTCGTCGTGCACAAGAGCGGGGGCGCGTGGACGGACCTCGCGGAGGAGGGCGCCGCAGGGCTCGGGTATACGGACGCTGAGGAGGCCGTGGAGCAGTTGGCCAAGGCGTTGACCGACCCCTCCGCCTGGAGAGCCTACTCGGCGAAGTCCGTGGAGAAGGCGGCGGGCTTGAGCTACGCGTCCTACGCCGAAAAGCTCAAACGGCTCCTCGAGCTCTAAGCCGGGGAGGCGCCTCCCGCGAGCTTGAAGGCCGACGGCTATTGTTTTACATATAAAAATAGAAAAATTTTAATTTCAATAATTATTTTTTGAATATGTGGGTCCCTGAAAAACGCCATTTGGAGGAGTCCAACGTAGCCTTGTACATGTCCTCTAGGGGGTTGAACGCGTTGGACGACTTCATCAAATACACCTACGAGAGGCCCGAGGAGTTCTGGGGCGATTTCGTCGATTCCGTGTTGGGGATGAAATGGGCCAAGAAATACGAGAAAGTCCTCGACTTGTCCAAGGGGGTCCAATGGCCGAGGTGGTTCGTCGGCGGCAGGGTCAACATCGCAGATCAACTAGAGGACTCGCCCCAGCCCTTGGTCAAATGGGAGGGCGAGGACGGGTCCAAGGCCGTGTGGAGCTATTCGGAGGTCTTGTACAAGGCGAAGGCCGTGGCCTCGTGGCTGAGGAGGAACGGCCTAGGGAAAGGCGATAGGGTGGCCGTCTACATGCCTATGGTGCCAGAGGTAGTGCCGGTGATGCTCGGCGTGATTAGAGCCGGCGGGATCTTCGTCCCGTTGTTCAGCGGCTTCGGCAGGGAGGCCATAAGGGTGAGGTTGGAGGACAGCGAGGCGAAGTTCGTGTTCGCGTCGGATATCTCCTTCAGGAGGGGCAAGGAGGTGGAGATGTTGTCAGAGCTCGAGGCGGGCCTCGCCCCCTCCGTCAAGCAAGTGGTCTTGCACAAGCGAAGGAAGGAGGCCCGCGACTACGTGGACTTGGGCGAGGTGTTCCGCACGGGCGGCGACCACGTAGAGGACACGGAGGCGGAGGACCCCCTCATGATCATATACACCTCGGGCACCACCGGGAAGCCCAAGGGCACGGTCCACACACACGACGGATTTCCCATAAAGGCCGCTGCCGACGTCTACTTCCACTTCGACTTGAAGAAGGGGGAGACCCTCACGTGGGTGACGGACATGGGCTGGATGATGGGGCCTTGGATGGTGTTCTCGGCGTATTTGCTCAAGGCCTCCATGGCCTTCTTCGAGGGGGCTCCGGATTACCCCAAGGATAGAGTCTGGCGCTTCGTGGAGGAGTTCGGCGTGAGCGCGTTGGGCATGGCCGCTACTTTGACCAGACACCTCCGCTCCATCGGCGCGACGCCCGAGGGGAGGGCGCTGGACTCCTTGAAGGCCTTCGGCAACACCGGCGAGCCCATCGACCGCGAGAGCTGGCTCTGGCTCCACGGACTGGGGAGGGGGCGCATACCGATCATAAACTACTCCGGCGGCACCGAGATCTCGGGAGGCATACTGGGCTGCTACGTGGTGAGGCCCATCAAGCCCAGCTCCTTCAACGGCGCATCGCCGGGGATCAAGGCCGCCGTGTTCGCGGAGGACGGAAGGCCGGCGCCTCCCGGAGTCGAGGGGGAGCTCGTGGTGCTCTCGGTCTGGCCAGGCATGACGAGGGGCTTCTGGAGGGATCCCCAGCGCTATCTGGAGACCTATTGGAGCAAATGGCCGGGCGTCTGGGCGCACGGCGACGCCGCCGTGGTGGACGAGGAGGGCTATTTCTACATAGTGGGCCGCGCCGACGATACGATAAAAGTCGCCGGGAAGCGCCTGGGCCCGGCCGAAATAGAGACGGTCCTCAACTCCCATCCAGCCGTTGCGGAGTCGGCGTGCATCGGAGTGCCCCACGAGGTGAAGGGCGAGGTGCCCGTGTGTTTCGTGGTCTTGAGGCCTGGCTACGAGCCGAACGACGCGTTGAGGCGCGAGCTGATAGAGTTGACAGAGAGGGCCTTGGGGAAGGCGTTCGGCGCGGTCGAGGACGTGAAGTTCGTCAAAATGCTTCCGAAAACCCGCAACGCCAAGATCATGAGGAGGGTCATAAAGGCCGTCTACCTCGGCCGCAACCCCGGCGATCTCTCAGCCCTCGAGAACCCGGAGGCGATAGAGGAAATAAAGAGAGCCATTTAAATTTGATAGTAGACTCACTGTTAAAAATAGCTTGATCTTTCATTTCAATGAGGGTGGGCATAGCGGGCATGGGCTGGTTCGGCTTCCAGCCCGAAGTAGTCGACTACTCCTTCCGCGAGATGATGTTCAAGGCGGCGCAACGGGCGTACGAGGACGCGGGCGGCTTGGACCCGCGCAGAGACGTCGACGCGTTCGTGTCGTGCCAAGAGGACTTCTGGGAGGGCATCTCGATAGCGGACGAGTTCGCGCCGGATCCCATAGGCGGGGCCATGAAGTCCGTGTACACGGCATCGGGAGACGGCCTCCAGTGCGTGGGGCAGGCCTATATGATGATCAAATCGGGGCTATTCGACGTAGTCGTCGTCGAGTCCCACGCCAAGCCCTCTGACATAACGACTCTCGACGACATTATGTTCATGGCCACGGACCCCATATCGGTCAGGCCGCTCGGGCTCGAGAACGTCCACGCCTTGGCCGCGCTGGAGGCGCGGGCGTATATGTCCAAATACGGCGTGACTGAGGAGCACTTGGAGGCCGTCGTGGAGAAGGCGCATAGGGCCGGCGTTAGGAACCCCAGAGCCGTGTACGCCTCGCCGGGCAAGTCGAGGTCCGCCACTCCCGTGGTCGCGGACCCCTTGAGGGAGGCGGACATAGCGAAATTCGTAGACGCCGCTATCGTGGTGGTCTTGGCCTCGGAGAGGGTCATCAAGGACTACACGGACGCGCCCGTGTGGGTCGACGGCGCTTGGTGGTCCACCGAGATCTCGTCCCTGGAGCTACACGATTGGTCGTTCCCAGTCCACGCGAGGGAGGCGGCCGACGGCGCGTACGTCCAGGCCAAGATAGCCGACCCCGCCAAGGAGGTCGGATTCGCCGAGGTCGACAACCGCTACAGCTTCAAGGAGCTCCAACACATAGAGGCCTTGAGGCTGGCCCCCGTGGGCGCGGCCAAGGACTTGTTGGCCGACGGCGCCTTCTGCCCGGGCGGGAGGCTCCCCGTGAACTTAAGCGGCGGGGCCCTCGCCGAGGGCGTGCCGTTCGAGGTCCACGGGCTAGCCCGTTTGAGCTACGCGGCGGCCGTGATGAGGGGCGACGTGAAGGCCCAAGCGGATAGGAAGGACGTGGCGGTCGTGCACAGCTGGAGGGGGGTGCCCACGACGACGAGCGCCGTGGTGGTGTTGAGGATATGACGAGCCGCAACCTCAACTTCAAACACCGCGTGGCCGTCGTCGGGGCCGGGCTGACTTTGTTCAGGAGCAGATTACAGGAGACCCCGCAAGAGCTCGCTTGGCTCGCCGCTAAGCAAGCTCTGGACGAGGCCGGCCTCACGTTGAAGGACATAGACTGCGTCGTCATAGGCAGCGCTCCCGACGCGTTCGACGGAGTCCACATGAAGGGCGAATACTTGGCGGAAGGCGCCGGGGGCATCCGCAAGCCCGCGGTGAGGGTGTACGTGGGCGGCGCCACGGGCGTCTTCGTCCCCATAGCTGCGTGGTGGCACGTGGCCTCCGGCCTTTGTAAGAAAGTGCTCGCGGTGGCCGAGGAGAAGATGAGCCACGCAGCCAAGCCGCATCCGCAATACGTCTTCCGCTATATCTGGGACCCCATAGTCGAGAAGCCGTTGAACCCCAACCTCATCTGGATATTCGCCATGGAGATGCACCGTTATATGTACAAATGCGGCGTGAAGAAGGAGGACATCGCGTTGGTATCCGTCAAGAACAAACGCAACGCGTGCGGCCACCCCTCGGCCCAGCTCTGTATGCCCAACATAACCGTCGACGACGTGCTCAAGAGCGAGGTGTTGGTGTGGCCGGTCCAGCTCTACGACATATCCCCCACGAGCGACGGGGCGGCGGCCGTGGTCCTCGCCAGCGAGGAGGAGGCCAGGAGGATCACCGATACCCCGGTCTGGATCAAGGGCATAGGCTGGACCTTGGACACGACCCACTGGACCAACCGCGATTTGGCCTTCCCCGAGTACGTCCGCCGCGCCGCCGAGATGGCCTACCGCATGGCGGGCATAGACAACCCGCGGAAGCAGATAGACGTGGCCGAGCCCTACGACCCCTTCGACTACAAGGAGCTACACCACATGGAGGGGCTAGGCTTGGCCAGGAAATGCGAGGCCCCCGTGTTGACGAGGGAGGGCGTGACGCAGAGGGACGGAGATTTGCCCATCAACCCGTCCGGCGGCCTCTTGGGCGTGGGCAACCCCATCGCGGCGGCCGGGTTGATGAAAGTGGCCGAGATATTCTGGCAATTGAGAGGCGAGGCGGGTGCGAGGCAAGTGAAGAAGCCCGCGTACACGGGCTTGGCGCAGGCGTGGGGCGATTTAATGCAAGCAGGGACCGTCGTAGTGATGGGGATATGACCGGCAAGCCCGTCAACCCCAGAGGGACTAAGTACGAGCACGTCGACTTCCCGACGTTTGAGTTCCCCGTGGTGGACAAGGCGCGTTACAACTACACGACCGGCGAGGCCCTCGGCCGCTTCCTCGCGGGCCTTAAGGAGGGCAAGATCCTGGGCACTTACTGCGACAAGTGCGGGCGGGTCTTCGTGCCCCCGCGCATGTACTGCTCCTACTGCTTCAAGGAGGTCGACGGGTGGCTAGAGGTCAAGGACGAGGGCGTCGTGGTGACGGCCGTCATGAGCTACATATCGGCCACGAGGGCCCGTCTGGAAAGGCCCGTGGCCGTGGGCGTGATAAAGCTGGACGTGCCCGGCCGCTCCTTCGACGACCACTTCTTCCCCGGGCTGATGCACTACATATGCGGCGCAACCGAAAACGACGTGAAGTCCATGAAGGTGTTCGGGGCTAGGGTAAAGGCCAAGTGGAAGCCGCCGGAGCAGAGGACGGGCTCTATCACCGACATAGAGTGCTTCGAGGTGGTGGGGCCATGAGGCGCGTCAAGTACTTCCCGGAGGTGATGGAGATAGAGGCGTACGTCTACACGGCCGGCCCCATCGGCACTAAGTGGCTCGAGGCGTTGAGGGCCGGGAGGCTCACGGCGGCGTATTGTCCCAAATGCGGGCGCTTGTTCTTGCCCCCCAAGATGTACTGCCCCTTCGACTTCGAGGAGGTCAAGGAGCTCAGGGATATCGCGCCGGAAGGCGTCGTGGAGAGCTACACGGTGATAGAGAGGGATTTCTACGGCGAGCCGTTGAAGGAGAGGAGGATATTGGCGTTTATAAAATTCCCCGGCGTGGAGGGCGGGCTCCTGCACTACGTGAAGTCCGATAGGCCGAGGGTCGGTATGAGGGTGAGGCCCAAGTGGCGCGAGGAGAGGAAGGGGCTCGTGACCGATATCGAGTACTTCGAGGAGGCATGAGCCTTTTGACCCAAGAGCACGAGCTAGTGAGGAAGACTGCGAGGGAATTCGCCGAGAAGTACGTCGACCCCATCGCGCGCAAGATGGACAACGAGAACTACTACCCGCGCGAGGCCATAAGGGAGGCCGGGAAGCTGGGCCTCCTCGCGCCCACCGTGCCGGCCGATTACGGAGGAGGAGGCGGCGATTTGAGGTCGGCGGTTGTGGTGTTGGAGGAGTTGGGCAGAGTCAGCGGAGGGTTCAGCTTGTTGGTCGAGGCGTTGGGCATACTCTTCGCCGACGCCGTTAATAAACACGCGTCCAAGAGGCAGAAGGAGGAGGTCTTGCCGAGGGTCGCCTCCGGCGAGAGGATAGGCGCTTTTGCCTTATCTGAGCCTTGTTGCGGCTCGGACGCGGCGGCCATCCAGACTAAGGCCGAGCGGGTGGGGGGAGAGTGGGCCATCAACGGCCATAAGATGTGGATAACCAACGGCCGCTACGCCGATTATTACCTAGTGGCGGCTAGGACGGGCCCTAGAGAGGCCAGACATAGGGCGATAACGGTTTTCCTCCTGGAGAGGAGCAACTGCGTAGAGGCCTCGCCCATAGAGGTGATGGGCGTCAGGGGCACGGGCACCGCCGAGATTAAGTTCAACGACTGCAGGGCGGGCGACGACGACATAGTCGGCGAGGTGAACGGGGGCTGGAGGGTTATAGTGAACACCTTGAACGTGGGCAGGACCGCGATTTCTGGAGTCGCCATAGGCATAGCCAGAGGCGCGTTCGAGGAGGCTTTGAGGTGGGCGAGGAGTAGAGAGCTCTTCGATAAAAAGCTAATAGAGTTCCAGAACGCACAGTTCGAGCTCGCCGAGATGTACGCCTCTATCGAGACCGCCAGGACGTTGACGTACTACGCCGCGTATCTCTACGACATAAACTCGCCCGACTTCGTGATGATGACACACGTGGCCAAGCTCCAGGCCGCCCGTTTGGCGGTGGACGTGGCGAGGCGGGCCGTGCAGATGGAGGGAGGCTTCGGCTACAGCAAGGAGAGCAAGGCGGAGATGTTCTACCGCGACGCGAAGATCTTGGAAATAGGGGAGGGGACCAACGAGGTCATCAAATACGTCATATACAAGATGTTGGAGAGGGGGCTCAATCCGTAGTCTGGGCCACTATGTCCACCAGCTCCTTGGGGCACATCTCGGACAACATGGACTCCGCCTTCTTCCCGACGACCTCGGTGACGAGCCCGACCTTGTAGAGCTTCACGAGTTGGTACAACGTCCTGCACGCCATGGTCTTCTCCACGCCGTATTTATCGGCGGCGGCTTTCAATTTAGCGTCCGCTATGTAGTACACGACGATCCCGGCGCGGGGTCTTAAAAGCTCTCTCGTTGAATTATTTTATACCGTATATATCACGTGTCGTTGTGGTACAGAATAGGCAAGGGGCCCCAGAGGGAGTACTTCCTCGCCAACCTTGACTTGATAAGGACGTCGCAGATAGCCCTCGCGCTCTCCTTCGCCTTCTTCATGGCCGGCCTCGTTGCGCCGCGCTTCTCGATAGCGCTCCACGGCGAGTTGATGACGTTGGGGCTCGCGTCCTTCTACCTCTCGGTGATGTACCTCCAACACCCCGCCTTCACGAACGCCATGCCCAAGAGGCCTCTCAGCTACGTCTTACTAGCGCTCTTCCTCTTGGGCGCGGCGGGCTGGCTCTTGCGTCTGCCCCTCGCCTGGGCCCCCTTCTCCGCCCTCTACATAGCTCTATATATTCCCGGCTTCAAGGGCAAGAACGCCCCGCCCAACTTGGTGACCGTCGCCGGCCTCGTCGCGCTCGTCTTTGCCGAGTCCCCCTGGAGCGTCGTCATGTCGTTCCCGGCCGCCTCGGCCATGAGCTTGATGATGCGGGTCGACTCGGCCAAGAGGAGGTTGGGGATAGGAATAACGCCGACGGCCGCCTTCGCCGCCGCGTACTTGGCCCTCGTCCTCTCGCCTCTGCCTCAGCCCATCTCAACGGCGTTGGCGTTCGCAGCGTTCATCGCGCTCGTGAGGGGCTTCTACTTGGCCAAGGAGCCCTACGCCTGGGGCACCGCGGTGGGCAGGGCGCTCCCCCTCTTGGCCCCTCTAGGGCCGTCGGCGAATCACTTCCTCTACATGGGCATATCTGTGATAATGTTCAGCCTCTGCATCCCGTGGTTCCTCCCCTCGGTCTTCTTGAGGAAAGTGCCCCGGTGGCCTGAGCTACTGCCCTTGTTGCCCATAACCGCCAGCGCTCTTAGACTCACCGGCTACCCGCCGCTGGTCGCCGCATCGGCAATTCTGTTGATGGGAGGCGGCGTTTACGTAGCCGTAGCTATTCTCAGAGAAAAGGCCTTTCCCTTCGGTCCGCCTCCATGATCAAATCGCAGACTGCCTCGGCGTTTCTCGAAATTATCTCGTAGTCCCTCTTGAAGGAGGCGTTGTGGGGCCTCAAGGCCCCGCTCGCCGTGCGCGGTATATGGGCGAGCTCGTGGGCGAGCACCCTCGCCTTCTCCTTGCAGCTGAGCCGCCAGAAGGGCTTGAGGAGCTCCACGACGTACGCAGGGCCCACCCCAAGCGCCTCCTGCAACGGCGCTGGGAGGCCCCATATCCTGGCGTAGGCCCTCGACCGCGAGTTGGAGGCCACGACGTAAATGGGGACCTTCGACAAGTGGGGCAACGCAGACATGGACGCGAGCGCCCTTACGGCCTTCTCGTAATAGGCCAGCCTAGCCATGTCGTCTCCCGACGGCTATTAAATATAGGAAACGGGCATACGTGCGCTACGTCGCTTGTACCCGCGATTGCTATGATACGTGCATATTCCGGCCCGTCGTGTCGGGCGGCGAGCTAGTCGACTTGAGGCCGGCCGACGTCTTCCCCACGCTGGGCTTCACCTGCCCTAGAGGACGCGCCGACGTGAAGCGCCTCCGCTCGGCGAGGAGGATCAAGAGGCCTGCGTTGAGGAAGGAGAGCGGTTTGATCGAGATAAGCTGGGATAGGGCCATATCGGAGCTGGCCGAGAGGCTCAAACGAGCCGATCCGCGGAAGGTGATACACGTGGAGTACGACGGAAATCAAGGCCTCTTGACTTGGTATTACCCAGCCCGCCTCTTCAACGCGCTGGGCGCCGCCTCGACCGACTACTCCATATGCAGCTCCGAGGGCCACGCGGCGCTTAAGCTGCACTGGGGTAGGTCGTGGGGCATGTTGCCCGAGGAGTTGGCTGGCGCGCGGGCGGTTGTGTTCTGGGGCATAAACGCGGTCGTCAGCTTCATACACGGCTGGGCTTTGGCCAAAAAGGCCAGGGCGAGGACCGCCGCTGTCGACGTGGCGCCCACGGAGACCATCAAGGCCGTCGACTTGCCCGTGATCGTGAAGCCGGGCTCCGACGTGGTCCTCGCGCTCGGCGTGGCCAGAGAGTTGATCTCCAGAGGCCTTTACGATAAGCGCTTCGTCGAGGAGCGGACGTACGGCTTCGAGGAATTCGCCGCATACGTCGATAAGTTCACGCCAGAATACGTCGAGAGGGAGGCCGGCGTCGGCCGCGAAGTCCTATCGAGGTTGGTCGAGCTCTACGCCTCGGGCGCCAAGACGGTGATAGGCTTCTCCTTGGGCAGGACCTTGAACGGAGGCGACGCGGTCAGGGCCATATCCTTGATACACGCGCTCCTCGGAGATCCTCTGGGCTTCTTCTACTCAAACTCGGGGACTTGGGGGATCGACTTCGACTATTTGAGAGGCCTCCACGCCGGCAAGCCCTCCGAGGTCGTGCCCATGGGCCTAGTAGGCGCCAGAGCCCGCGAGTTCGAGGTCATGTACGTCTGGAACTCGAACCCCGTCATGACTTTGCCCCAAGGCGATAGGATCTGCCGGGCGGCCCAAAACGGCGATTTGTTCTTGGCAGTTCACGACATAGTGTTCAACGAGACGGCCGAGTGCGCCGATTTGATCCTCCCGGCCCCCGCGTACTTGGAGAAAGACGACGTGATCTACAGCTATTGGCACAACCTCTTGATATACAACAAGGCGGTGGCCCGGCCCCCCGGCGAGGCCAGGCCTGAGCATTGGGCGATCAGAGAAGTGGGGAAGGCAATGGGCTTGTCCGAGCATAGGCTCATCGCCGAGGATCCTTGGAGGGCCGTGGAGATCGCGTTGAGGCCCGCCGGCGTCGAGCTCTCCGAGCTCTTGAAGAGGGGCGTCGTGGCCTTGAGGCGCGGCGATCCTCTACGTTTCGACACGCCCACGGGCAAGCTGGAGTTCTACAGCCTCTCGGCCGAGCGGAGGGGCCTCAGCCCTCTGCCCAAATACGAGAGGGCGGAGGGCTTAGTCTTGACGTTCACGTCGGAGCCCTTGCACACAAACACGCAGTTCTTCGACGAGTACGGACTCCCTCCGCCCGTGGCCGAGGTCAACCCCGAGGACTTCGTCGGAGAGGTGGCGTGCTTAGAGGCCGGAGGCGCGTCGATTAGGATAAGGCTTACGCCTAATCCCCAAGTCCCGCGCGGCGTCGTGTTGATGAGGGGCATACCCAAGGACCTAGACGGCCGGCCCGTAAACTCGGTCGTAGACGCGACCCCGAACCCGTACGGGGGCACGCCGAGGATAAACACGAGCCCCGTGCGCCTTCGCCCTTGTTAGGGGAGCAATGTTTTTAACACCAGTTATAGGGCGGGCCATGCGCTTTCCCAAGAGGGTTAACGCCTATTGCCCGCGATGTGACGCGTACACGGAGCACTCCGTGTCGATATACCACCAAGGAAAAAGGCGGGAGTTAGCCGAAGGGCAGAGGAGGTATAATAGAAAGCTGAAGGGCTACGGCTCGTCGCCGAAGCCTAAGCAGAAGAGGTTCGCGAAGGTCAACAAGAAGATATCGTTGGTGTTGACGTGTACTAAATGCGGGTATAAACTACACAAGAGCTTGGGCAGAATGAAGAGGGTGGAGCTGGTCTGATATGCCGCCGCGGTACTCCAGGGTGTTGATTCCTCAGCCCCGGACGAAGTTCTTGAGGGTCAGATGCCCCGACTGCGGCAACGAGCAAGTGATATTCAGCCACGCGGCTATGGTCGTGAGGTGCTTGGTCTGCGGGAGGGTCCTGGCCCAGCCCACAGGGGGGAGCGCGCAGATATTCGGGAATATAATAAGAGTGTTGGATTAGAGGAGCTTGAACCTCTTCACGTAGCCTTTGGCCTCCAACTCCCTGGCGTCTTCCACGGGTATCTTGGCCAAATCGCCTTTGTTGAACGGCCCTATTTGTTTGAAGTCGGACGTGGATATCACGGGGAGGCGCTCTAGGAAGACCACTATCTCGTATCTGCCCGACGTCTTGGCGGGCATCTCGAGCACTCTCCTCAAGGCGCCCAACAACCTCTCCTCCTCGGCTGTCAAGTCGCGGGGTTCTCTGCCTTGGTACACCTCTGCCACTATCTTCCTCGTCCTGATCTCCATGATAGAGGCGAGGGCCCTCGCTAGCTGGATCCTCAACCCCTCCTCTAGGGCGGGAGGCAAAGCGGCTTTTTTCAACTCCTCGTTCAACTCCTCGGCCAGCTTGGTGTACGACGTCGTCGGCGGCTTTGCCAACAGCTTAGAGCTCAGCTCGGCCGAAAGCCAAGCGTAGATCTTGTTCAACACGTCGTCGTGGAACTCCTCCTTTATTTCTCTTCCCGTATATCGGCCTTGCCTTGTAGATATAGATATATAGCTATATAGAGCGGCAAGACCGCCTCCTTCCTCCCTATCCTCACGCCTAGGACCTCCTCGACGGGCTCCTTGAGCTCTACGAGGGCATGGCCCTTCTTGAACGCTATCGCCCTCTCCAGTATGCTCTCCGCGTCTTTGTCCAAGTCCGAGTACGTCAACGGAAGCGCTATGAACCCGCTTTTGTTGTTGAGGGACCCCGGCGCTCTTATGAGCCTGTGGACGTCCGCCGTGACCACCTCGTCGATCTTAACGGCGTAGCTCCCGTCGTCTAGCCCGCGCATTATCCTGGCCAAGCTCCCCACGGGCTCCTCGACGTAGAGCTTCACCAGCTTCCTGCCAAGGCGGACCTCGAACTTGGACAAGTCCAAGTTCTTGGCCGTTAGGAAGTCCACGAGCCTTCTGCGCTCGGCCGCGCCCAAGCTCCTCACCTCCTCCGAGCGCACGTGCACGTGGAACCCCCTATGGCCCGAGTAGACGGGCATCCCCTCTAGGCCCAGCTCGTTCCTCAAGGCCTCCAGCAGCTTCAAGGCCTCCTCTTTGGCGTCCTCGAGGCATTTCAAGTTCAACAGCTCCATGCCTCTACAATTCGGCGTATCCAGGTGATCTCCGTCTATGTCGAAGACCAAGTCGGCCCCTTGCCATCCCTTGGCGTCCATGTCCCTCTCGTCGGGCCTCTCGTAGAGCGCCGCGGAGTAGTAGAGGCCCAGCGGCGGTTGTTTGACCAAGAAGGACCTCAGCTCCTCCAAGGACTTGAACGACCTATGTCTAACCATGACGCCGTCTAGCGTCAAGAACCCGACCTCCCTCCTCTCTATTTCCGGTATATCGGGCTGCGCCTTTCTGTAATAGCTCCTGAACAACGCCTCCACGAGCCGCGAGGCCACTAAGCCACTGACACCGGGACTTAAAAGGTGGAGCCGCACGTCACGTATTCCCGCGCGCAGGGCCGCGATCTCGGCGAAGGCCTTCCCCGAGCTGAGCCTACATCGATAGGCGAAAGCTTCTACTCGACGCGAGGCGCGACGAAATACGTCAACCTCCCCCCAGCAGGTATGTCGAAAGTGAGGGATATGGGCTTGGCCGTCGCCAGCTCTATG
The DNA here is from genome assembly GCF_055392855.1 of Thermoproteus thermophilus. NCBI lineage: Archaea > Thermoproteati > Thermoproteota > Thermoprotei > Thermoproteales > Thermoproteaceae > Thermoproteus > Thermoproteus thermophilus. The sequence goes on along the minus strand of NZ_AP042466.1, from coordinate 245,804 downwards.
GTCACTATATCGCTGACTTTAGAGGCCTTGCCCGATATGTCCACCAAGTACTCCAGGGAGAACGTGGCGCTAGCGGGCTCCTTCACGTCGAACTCATAGACGAGCTCTCCGCCTTTGTCGAGCTTGACTTCGACCTCGCCCTTGTCGCTGGACGCCCTTATGTAGAGGGCCTCCTCGTCTACGTCGAACTTAACGGAGTCGGCCACCGCGTCTGCGTCCTTGAGCGCTTGGCTCAACACATCGCTGGCCGTCTTGACCGTGGCCGTGTAGACCACCTTCGGGGTCGGGAGCTCCTCCGCGGCCGTCTCCAAGAGGGGCAAAGTAATCGACCGAGTCGACTTCCCGACGAGCTTGACCCTCAATTTCGATTCCTCTATCTCCAACGATATCTTATCGCCCTTTTTAAGGCGCCTCAACAACTTCTTGAAGTCCTTGAAGTTGATGCCCATTCTGATCTCCGACTCCAGCTCTGGGTATTCCTCGAACGCCTCCTTGGGTATGAAGAGGTCCACCATGGCCGTCCTCGACGGGTCGAGGGACCTCAACGCGAGCCCGTCTTGCCTGAAGACGAAGCCCGCCTCCTCGACCAAGACGGCTATCGAGTCGAGTATGTAGGACCACTCCTTAGCGTCTGTATAGGTCACTACGTACTTGGCCATGCACCCACTGAGGTCCTCGAATATAAGCTTTTGATCATAATACGATCAAGCGTATTCCCTCCAAGTATACCCGCACTTCGTGCAACGGTAGAACCTCGTGGGCGGCTCGTCGGCCGCCCTGGTCTGTTGCATCCACACGTACGCCTCGTCGTTGCCGCACTTGGGACACGTGGCCTTGGCCTTGGGCAACGCCTCGACCACGGCGTCGGCCACTAATATCTCGTTTTTCTTCTCGACCACCGACTTCGACTTATAGGCCGTCTTAACGGCTTCGTTTACGGGCTCCTCGTAGCCGCACTTGGGGCACCTAAGCACAGTCCGCCCTTCCTTCTTGACGGGCACCAGCAAGGAGCCGTCGCGGGGGCAGAATCGCATGGCCCCGCTACAGGAACTCGTTATAAAAGCCTTTTCGTCGAGCGGAAAGCTTTTAATGGGGGCTTAAGGGCTCGGACGTGGTTTCGGTCAAGGACGTCCCCGCGGATCTGTTAATAAAGGAGCTGGCCAGCTACCTCAAGGCCAACGCGGCCCAAGTCAAGCCGCCAGTGTGGGCTATATACGTAAAGACGGGCGCCAACAAGGACAGGCCTCCCATGGACGAGGACTGGTGGTACATAAGAGCGGCCTCCGTGTTGAGGAGGCTGTATCTGGACGGCCCCGTGGGGCTCTCGCGGCTCCGCACGTATTACGGATATAGAGCTAAGGTGGGGCAGGGGGTAAGGAGCGAGAGGACCAGAAAGGCGGGCGGGGCTATCCTCAGGAAGATCTTGCACCAGTTGGAGCAAGCAGGCCTCGTCGCCAGGACCAAGCGGGGCAGAGTTCTGACGCCCGAGGGCAGATCGTTGCTCGACACCATTGCGACGAAAATAGCAAAGGACTTAGTTAAGGCTAGGCCGGAGCTCGCGAAGTACATCGCTCCGCCCAAGGAGTAATGGCCGTCGATGAGGGCAACGACGAGGAGCTAGAGAGGCTACGCGAGAAGAAGCTGAGGGAGCTCCAACGCGAGGCGGAGGAGCGCAGCAAGGCCCAGGAGCTGGCCGCCCAGAGGAGGTTGGCGCTCAAACGAATACTAACTCCCGAGGCGTTGGCCAGGCTGGACAATCTGCGCATAGTTAGGCCCGAGCTCGTCGAGGCTTTAGAGCAACAGCTCTTGGCCCTAGCCGCCAGCGGGCGGATAAAGCTGCCCATTTCAGACGAGGACTTAAAGCAGATATTGGCCCAGATCTACGAGAAGAGCAGGAAAGAGTACAGATTCCGCTTCTAGGAGGACAATCTTTAAAAGGGGCCCAGCCGCGGCACGACATGGCGAGGAACAAGGCCTTAGGCAAGAAGCTCAGATTGGCCGCCGCGCTAAACTCCAATAGAGATCCGCCCGTGTGGGTTAGGCTGAGGACCAAGAACAGGGTTACCAGATCCCCGGCCAGGCGCTACTGGAGGAGGGTCAAGCTCAAGGCTTAAAAAGACTCCTCCGACCAACGGCCATGTCAGAGGAGGCCAAGGTTGTCGCCACTAGGGAGTACAGAATAAGCCTAAAGAGGGCCTATTGGGCGGCCCGTACTAGGAGGGCTAAGAGGGCTATGCGCATAATTAAAGAATTTGTATCCCGTCATATGAAGACGGATTTGAAGAAAGTCAAAGTGGATCCGGCCGTTAACGTCGTCGTGTGGTCCAAGAGCAGGGAGAGGCCGCCGCGCTACATCGACGTGGTTGTCGAGAAGAGGCAGGACGGCACCGTCCTCGTTAAGCTCAAGCAGTGATGGATCCCCTCAAGGCGTTGCGGTACAAGTTCGTGAGGTACTGCGTCAATAGGGCTTATGTAAACATAGACCTATCGAGCAAATCCGCCGAGTTCGTCAACTTCCTAGACGACGTAGTGGAGGAGTTGAGGGATCTCGAGCACGTCATAGCGGAGGATCTAGACAAGGCCGAGCAAGTGCTGGTCGGCGAGTTCATGGAGAAGTTCCGCCAGCTCAAGGATAGGGATCGGGAGGTGGCCAAGGCGTTTTTCTCGAACATACTTAAGAACTGCCTAGAGCTCGAGGAGATCTCGGAGAGCAAACTGGGCGGAGTCATAAGGCGGCTGCTCGACGAGGTCGAGAGGGCTTAGTTGCTCTTAAACCTGCCTCCTATTGCGTGAGGGTATTGCTCCAAGCGCCGCCCGGCTACGGCAAGAGCAGAAAGCTGGTCAAATTAGCTGTCGAATCGGGGAGGAGGACCTTGTTCTTCGTGCGCTCCCACGCTGAGGCCTTCCAAGTCTACTCCTACGCGGCCTCATACGGCGGCTCCGCCGCCTTGATGTTCGGCCGATCTGCTCTGTGTAAATTCGGGGCGAGGACCTCCGCCGAGTGTCTAGAGTTACGCGAGAGGGGCGTGTGCAAGGCGAAGTACAAGTACTTGGACAAGGCGTTTGCGAGGATCGAGGATATATACGAAGCGGGCGTCTGCCCCTACGAGTACCTACAAGCCGTTGGGCGTCAGAGCAAAATCGCCGTGCTCCCTTTGTCGTATCTAGAGAGCCAAGAGTACTTGTCCTCGATATTGGACGTTATACACGATACGGAGCTCGTCGTAGTCGACGAGGCTCACAACTTATTGCTCCACGACCTATATGCCGAGAACGAGGCGCCATCGAAGTATATATGCGATGAGGAGACGAGGCGTTGTTTATTGATGCCGATAGTGGGCAAGTTGTTGGACAACAAGGACGTGTTGATGGCCAGCGCGTCGATAACTGAGCCGTTTTCCGATATATTTATCAATTTCCTAAATATAAAATATATAAATAAGGATAATATATTTTTTGATAATTTAATAATAGATATATATCCAATAAAAATACGATATATAAATAGAAAAAAGAAATATATATACGAATACATAAAAAATATAATAATTTCAATTTTTAATAATTATGATAAAATTATTGTTTTCTTCCCAAATAAAGATATATATGAATATTATAAGTTAAAATTAAAAGACTTGCCGACATCAGATAGGCCGTTGGGCGACTTGCCGCACGTAGCCTTGACCTATTTCGGCAGCTCCCTATCGGAGGGGCTCAACTTGGACGTAGACGCCGCCGTCCTCGTCGGCTTCCCCCTGCCCGACGTCAAGGACGCGTGGTTGAGGGCGAAGGCCCGGTTATTGGAGCGCTCCGGGTTCGACGGGTATAAATACGTCTTTCTATTCACGGCGGTGAGCAACGCGGTGCAGGCCATGGGCAGAGCGATGCGAGATCTGGAGAGGAGGGAGAAGTACATAGCCGCCGTCGACGACAGGTTCTGGAAGTACAGATGGGCGATGCCCAAGTGGTTCAACAAGCTCGTCGTGTTGAGGGAGACCCCTAGGAGGTGATGGACTTGCTACTGCTCTCGCTCCTCGCGCTGGCGGCCATCGCGTACGCGCACAGAGACGACGAGGTGTTCGTGGGCATAGGCTCCAACGGGCTCTCCAGCGTGCCTCTAGATAAACACATAACGATATTGGGACCCACTAGGTCCGGCAAGACCACGTTGGCGCGGAGGATAGCTAAGAGGAGCAAGAAGAGGGCGCTCGTCTTGGACTGGAACGGCGAATACGACATAGGCCTCAGAGTGCCTGCTTCTAGGATAAAAATTGGCGTTTCTAATATAAATAAGAAAATATTAGTAGAGTTAATAGGTTTATCTCTTAATTTAAATGAGCCTTCTATTTATTTTATGTATAGATCACTTAGAGATCAAAAAATAGAGCGGCTCGAGGACCTAATAAGGGGCATCGACGCGTATTTAACAACTACTAAGAGCGAGACCGAGATGAAGGCCGCGGTGCTCCGCAGACTCGAGTACATAGCGGATGTCTTAAGCGGGGGCGACATACCCTTGGAGGCGCTTATTAGGTCGAAGAGGAATCTAGCGATTGACCTATCTAACCTCTCCTTAGTCGAGGAGAAGATACTCGTCTCATCGATGATCTTAACATATATATATAACTTATTTAGGAAAAAAGAAATTACAAAAGATATTAAACTTTTAATAATAATAGATGAAGCACAAAATTTATTGAATTTAGTTATAATAAAACATATAATTACGGAAATGGCGAAATACGGAATTAGATGCATCCTCGTAACCAACGCCTTGCCGCCTGGCGACATACTCTCACATACTAATATTATTATAGTAAAACCTCATATATCTTTTAATTTAGGAATAAATTATAAATCAATTATTATTAATGATAAGATAATAAGAATATATAAATTTTTATAAATGAACAGAGACGAGGAGTTCGAGGAAATATTGAGGAAAGTGACCGCGGCTTTGCGACATATTGGGGTCGATATCGACGAACTGGAGCCATGTGTCATCTATTTAAAATATCTTAATCATAAATTAACATATATAGAAAGAGTTCTATATAGTTTACAAGAGAAAATTATATTTATTGAAAATATCTGCAGAAAGAATAGAAAAGAAACGCATAAATAATAGGCACATTCCAATACTTATGGAAGGCTTTCGTACAATTTACAAGTATTCAGAAAAACTCGATTCGTATATAATTAAAAAAATCACAATTAAATTTTTGCAAGACCAAGCAAGAAATGCTAAGGGAAATTTAATAACATTTCGTCCATCTAAAATAGCACAAGACCTTAGCATATACACCAGGAAGGACATACGCGCCAAGACTGTCATAATAAGAGGTTTCCTCGACGAGCTGGTCCACAGAGGTTATATAGCTGTAATAAAGCGAAGCGCCAGGGGCAAAGTCTACGGCCTCTACCGCTCCGGCAAGCTCTGGGATTTGCTCGAGAAGTACGAAACCGATAAGATCCTAGAAATATTGGAGTCCGAGAAGATTCAATAAAGCGGATTTATTACTCGCCCGCGCCCTTTTTGTGGAGGCCAGGAGGGGCTTCGGCAAGACCGAGGGGCCAGCCGACGTCCTCCTAGATCCGAGGAAGTTGAGAGAGTTGAGGGAGCGGGCCGCCTATTTGTCACGACTAAAAGAGTTGATAACCGATAGCCGCTATAACGTTGCGATAATAGGCGCGTGGAGCTCCGGCGAGTTGGTGGAGCCTCCTGAGATGAAGATAAGCGGCGCGTTGGTGTTCCTACCCTTTATTCTGAGCGTGCCGGCGGCTCTACTTGCGCATATGTTCTTGTTACAAATAGCGACCGGCGTATCGGCTATAGTGGGCAGTTATACTTTAATATATTTTTACCTCAAAAGAAAATGTGTAAAAATCGATTTTATAACTATAATAAAAACAAAATATAATGATATAGAATTTTTAAGAAAAAATAAGAAAAAAGTTCTGGAAGACCCGAGCTTGTTGGGCGAATACGAGGCGTACCACATCCGCGCGAAAGGCCTATGTGTGGTGAGAGACCGCGCCGCCAACGCCATGTCCTTCGAGTTCCCGTTCGGGAACCTCGTGGTGGTGACCACGGGGCTCCTCGCCAAGTTGACGCCGGAGGAGTTCGAGGCGGCGCTCAAACACGAAGAGGGGCACCTAAGACTTCACCATATGTATAAGATCTTGGCCTTTTTGATAAGTGAATTTATACTGAGATCTTATTTGATCCATTATGTATACTCTAATATATCATTATATTTACTTGGAATACATCTAATAGGAGCGTCGTTGATGTATACATCGCTCATTAGGCTCTACGAGTACGAGGCCGATAAATACGCTAGGTCGAGGCGGTTAGCATCGGCGTTGCTCAAAGTGGGGTGGAACGAGGTCGTCGATGAGGTATTATATCCGGCCTACTCGAGGCTCAAGTTCTTAGTTAAGACCCACCCTAATACGTTGGACCGGGTGTTGAGGATATGGATGTCGTCAGGGATTTAGCAAAAGCCGTGAGGGATTTGGACAGAGCATCGAGCCGCTACGACGACGAGGAGCTGAGGGACGCCGTTAGGCGCGTCATGGAGGAGCTGGGTGTAATGGTGGGCGTATTGGGGAGGTTGGCGGCAGTGTACGAGGAGCTGGAGACGTTGGTCAAAGGCGTTCTGAGGCTCGACTCAGCCGCCATCCCCGAGATCGAGCTGGAGGACGGAGAGAAGATAACGGCGTTTATAGGCAGATGCAGAGAGGCGGGCGTCGATCACAACAAGGTCCTAGCCTATCTGCTCGGCACAGGCAAGGCGAGGCTGGAGGCCGAAGGCGACGAAGTGCGTCTTAGGATAGTCAAGGAGGGGCAAAGGCTGATCAATGTTTAAATAGGGCGGTCTGAGGGGGCGTTCGTGGTATATCCGGTCAAGACCTTGATGATAGGGCGTTGTAGTAGGTGCGGCCGAAGGCTCTACCTCTACGAGGACAGATACCTCTGCAAGAAGACGGGTCATTTGTTCTGCGACGTCTGCGCGAGGAAGCTCCAGTACAAGTGCCCTGATGGAGTCGACCCGCTCGAGAGGCTATAAGGGGCCTCTCCTCTCCGTAGTGGTGAGCCCCTTCGTCAAATCCATATCCATTATCGGCAAGGGGTCGGCCTTCTTGCTGCAGTACCACCACGAGACCAGGAGCTTCTACTCGGCCTTCGTGGGCAAGGGGCGCGAGGAGCGCCTAGTCGACGAGGACGTGGTGAGGGCCGGGAGGATCTTGGCCAAGCTCATGTCGTTAATAGGCAAGGCCACTAGATCAAGGTACTACTCCTTCACGGGCCAGGTCCAAGTTGAGGAACGGCGCATCGTCTATAGGCCCTACGTATCGCCGACGACTACCGCCAGGATATACATAGAGGGCAACAAAATAGCGGCGGACGTAGGCGATGTTTTTAGGAAGAAGATCAGGACTAGAGTAGACGTGGAGAAGGCCCTACGCGCTATTTTGAGCAGACTCGATGATGAGGCCAGGCTGGCGGATAGGTGAGCGCGGTTAAAAGCGCTGATTATGGCAGAGTCGCGCCGTCGTCCACGTCCTCGACGACTTCTCTATTAGGCCCTATAGCCGCGTTGCGTCCCACCTTCACCTCGTCCTTCACGTATACGCCGTCTGCGATTATGGCGTCCACTATGCGCGTCCACCTCCCTATATAGCTCTCCTCGCCCACTACGCTGCCGGATATATACGAGCCGGGCTCCACGACTACAGACCTCATCAAGACGCTGTTCTTGACCCTGGAATACTTCCCTATCTTGACGCCGGAGCCCAAAACAGCATAGGGGCCTATGGAGGCCCCCTCGCCGATCTCGACGCCGTCGGCTACGTAGACAGGCGGAACCACCTCGGCTCCGCTCGCCTCCACGGGCTTGCCCCACTTCTTGAGCGCCGCGAAGTTCGCCTCGAGGTAATCGGCAGGGGTCCCTATATCGTGCCAAATCCCTTTATGTATATAGACGTATATATCGTGGCTCTCCAACAACGCGGGTATGAGGTCCTTCGCTATCTTCACCTCGCCCCTGCGCCTAGGTATAGCGCGTATGGCCTCGGGCTCCAACACGTAGATCCCCGCGTTCGCCAACCTGCTACCTTGAGGCGGCTCCTTGGGCTTCTCGACGAACTTCTTCAACCTCATCGATTCGTCCACGACCGCGATGCCGTATTTGCTCACGTTTTCAGGCGACACCTCGACGAACGCTATCGTCGCAACGCCGCCGCGTTTTTTGTGGAAGTCCACAACGGCTGAGTAGTCCACGTCGGTGAACACGTCGCCGTTCACCACGAGGATAGGCCCGTCTAGGCCCAACGTGTCCGCCACATACGCTATCGCGCCGCCGTCCCCCAAGGGCCTAGTCTCCTCTATCACCGTCGCCGCCCCGCTCCACCTCTTGCTCACGTGTTCTCTGATCATGTGGGCGAGGTATCGCGCCGATATGACCACCGGGGCTATCCCCCTCACGCCTTCGATTATCCAATCTATCAACGGTTTGTCCAATACCGGGAAGAGGGGCTTAGGCCTCGTGTAGCTGAGCGGCCTAAGCCTTGTCGCGAACCCACCTGCGAGGATCAAGACGCGGTCCATCAAACCCGCTGGGCCTCGTCGATATAAAGGTTCAGCTTTTCGAGAGGTCCGATAAATCTTTTCAATATATTTCCACTATATCCTCTAATTATTATAACAATATTACTTCTTTTTATTTGTATATTCATATATATCTTTACTAGTATATACTCGGTGCCGCGCCTCGCAACTACTTCTATTGGGAGCAACCCTAGCCTACACGAGCACGTGATGGACACCTCCCCGAAACTCCTCAACGCGTTGAGCGCCTCAACGACGGCCCTTACGTGGGCCTCGTCCGTGCGCGCCGCGTTCAAGTGGAGCAAGGATCCAGCCCTAGAGGCCCCTAAGGCCAAGGCCCCTGCACTGCCCCTGATCAACAACAACTTGTTCCAGACGTCGTCCCAACGCCCGAACTCCTTGTTCTTCACCGTCTGGAGGGCTACTCTGCCCTTGCGCAACTTCCTCACTCCGCCCGAGTCCAACAACTCCACGTCGCCGTCGACTGCCACGGCCTTCACGAGGGATGCGGAGTAGGAGGCGATAGCGACGTGGGATCTCACCTCGGCCTCGTCGGCCTTCAACTCGGCAACGCCGATTCCGCTTATATCTACCGGCATATCGTAATATCTGCCCCCCTCGACGTCGTACGCCACGAGCCTCTCCTCTCTGCGTCCTACGGCCAACACAATAGGCGTCTGCAACGTGATCATGCCGGAGTTGTCGTATACGCTTAAAACCGTAACCGTGGGCTAAAAATACGGCGTCTCTAAGCAATACTATGGACCTGAGGGCTATTGCCAAGTTGATATCGCTGAAGGCGACCGACTCCGCGGATCTAGACGACATATTGAGACAACACGGTCTGAGGCTCAGCTTCGACGAGAAGGTCCAGCTGGTCCACATGTTGTCGAGCGACTTCTTCGTGGTATACGACGTTCTCCTGGACAAGTTTATCCTAGTAAAACGCGTTGCCGAAAGCAGAGAGGCGCAGGCTATTTAAAGGAGTCAGTAGGGCGGCTGGGTGGGCGGATTCCGCATAGTCCTAACGCCGTGGAGGTACAAGTACATCACAGGCGGAGTCAAGGATTGTTTCTTCTGCGATTACGCTAAGAGGCCTGAGCTCGATCCCGACAACTTGGTCTTCTACAGAGGGCGCTACTCCTTCGGCGTTTTGAACAGATATCCGTACACGTGGGGGCACGTGATGGTCGCCCCGTATAGACACGTCGCTGATTTAGAGCAAATGAGCGATGAGGAGCTAGCCGGCCTCCTCAAAGAGGCCTACGCCGTGAAGAGGGCTGTGGCCGAAGTGGTCAAGTGCGACGAGATATTAATGGGCATAAACGTCGGGAAGGCCGCGGGCGCCGGCGTGGAGTCCCACTTACATATCCACATAATACCCACGTGTAAGGAGATCGATCCGGCCACGCCGCCCGAGGCCTTGGAGGCCATGTTGAGGCAATATAGAGACGAGCTGGCAAGGCTATGGAGCTGAGGAGGCTCTGCGCCTACAAGTTCAAGTCGCTGGACGGCTGCATCGACTTGAAGGGGTCCACGTTGATATACGGACCGCCCAACTCGGGCAAAACCGCCTACTTGGAGGCGCTCTCGATGTTGATGCAGAGCAGAGGCGAGCAGTGGATCTTGTTCGAGGGCCCTCTCTTGATAATACACGAGGCCGAGGACGTCCACCTAGGCGGCGATACGTCTATCCCCTTCACCGTGGAGGCGCATTGGCTACTTGACGATAAGGTCTACGGATACAGCTACACCTACGCCACAAAGGGGGGATACGTGGAACAAGCAGTGTACGAGGACTTCAAGCCGTTGTTGAGGATAAAGAAAAGCGGACAAAGAGGCGTCGTGGTCTACCCCGAGATAGGGGCGGAGCTCTGCACTGCCCCGTACGCCGTGTTGAACGAGGACGTTCTGATAGCTTGTTCCTCCGTAGACGACGAGAGGTTTAGAAGGGCCGAGAGGATCCTCATGGAGTTGAGGATAGGGCTGAAGGACTCCTTCTACTTCATCAGCGGGAGGAGGCTCGCCGCGTGGAAATACACTTACGAAACTCACGTGGATCTACTCCCGGCGACCAGCGTGGGGCCCGAGGGGCAGTACACTGCCCACCAGCTGTCGCGCATATTGTCCCAGCCTCAGTTCGAGCCCCTCCGCGATTACTTGTACAAGCTCCTCAAGACCGCCCGCATAGACGACGTCAGGGTGGGGCTCGTGTCCACTGGGAGGATCGCCATGTACGTGAAGGCCGGGGGCGTTTGGACCAACGCCTACAACGTGGGGAACTTCACCAAGGCAGTCCTGCCCGTGCTAGTACAGCTCGTGCTCTCCAACGAGAACAGCGTAGTGGCCGTAGACGACGTCGATCTCGCCGTGCCTGAAAGCTACGCCGAGGAGCTACTATCGGTTTATTTAGACGTGGCCAAGCTGAAAAAGCTACAGCTAGTTATGACGAGTAAGTCCGAGGCGTTCAAGAAGGCGTCGGAGAGGCTGGGCCTAACAGTCGTGGAGCTTTGAGAATCGTAATCGATACCTCGTCGCTTATATACCTCGTGGAGAAGCGGCTGGACCCCTCCATCCTCGCAGAGCATACGGTCTTCGTGGCGTACTCGGTGTTGGAGGAGCTACAGATATTGGCCAACAAGAAGAGGAGGGCCAGAGTGGCCCTCAAGCTCGTGCGGGCCTTGGCGCCCTTCGTGGCGGGCGGGGCGGAGCCCGCGGATAGGTCTATCTTAGCCGTCGCCGAACGTTACAAATGCGCCGTCCTCACCGGCGATTCCGAGGTGGTCAAGGAGGCCAAGAGGAGGGGGCTCGCGGTGTTGTTGTTCCACGACAGGGAGCTCGTGTCGCTCTAGGCGTTTTATTTTTATAAATAAGAGTTAGAGGCCAAGTATGCCTTTCCGCCTTATCGAGGCAGAGGACTACGTGAGGGTACATCCCTCGGAGTTCGGCAAATCGTTAGAGGACGTGGCCTTGGCCCAGCTGAGGGCTCGGTACGAGGGCAAGGTCTTCAGAGATCTGGGGTACGTTGTGGCCGTGCTGAACGCCAAGGTGTCCAGGGAGGGCGTTATACTTTTCGGCGATGGCTCCACGTACCACAAGGCCTTGTTCAACCTGCTCGCCTTCACGCCGCTGGACGGGGAGATAGTGCACGGGATCGTCGAGACGGTGCGCGAGATAGGCGTCATGGTGAGGATAGGGCCGGTCCTCGGGTTCATAAACAAAATACACTTGATGGAGGAGCCCAACGTGCTCTTCGACGCAAGCACCAAGAGCTTCATCGGCGAGAGGAGCAAGAGGAAGATAGGCGTAGGCGACGTAGTGAGGGCGCGCATAACCGGCGTGTCGTACGTGGCGCAGAAGGAGGGCGTCGACTTGGCCATGAGGATCACCATGACCATGCGAGGCCCTGCCTTGGGCAAGCTTGAGTGGCTTAAGGAGAAGAAGGCCAAGAAGGCATGAGCCGCGCGACGAGGAGGACTCTGGCGGGCTATAAGGCGTGTAAGAGTTGCAAGCTGATAGTGCCCGAGGGCGCCGCACAGTGCCCCAACTGCGGCTCCACGAGCTTCGCCAACAACTGGCGCGGCATGTTGGCCGTCCTAGACCCCGAGAAGTCGTGTTTGGCCAAGAGGCTCGGCATAACTAAGCCCGGCGTCTACGCCTTAGAGCTCGTGGAGGAGTGAGCCGATCGGCACCTCTTCTCGGCTTTTTTGACCATGTCGGCGAGCTTGAACAACTCGGCCCTATAGGCCTCCAGCTCGCGTAACAACAACTTGTAGTCCACATCGGGCAAGGAGACGTCGTCCCCCAGCGCGAGCCTCGCCAAGGCGGAGAGGGCGCCGCCGGATAGCTCCTCGTAGAACTCTACGAGCCTCCTTATCCTCGACTCGAAGATGTAGTAGTCGTTCAACAACTTGAGGACCTCTCCGGGGCCCACGAGCAAATTGCACTTATACGCGTCGAGGAGCTCCCTTATAGCCTCCGCGACGCTCCTCCCAACGGCCTTGACAAAAGTAGGGCTGTTCAGCTTGGACTCCAAGAGCGCGACGGCCTCCTCTAGCTCCACGCCCTCGCGGCGGTACTTTAATATATACCTTCACGTCTCTGTCCGTGTGCGGCATTTTCGGCATTACGTTGAGCTCCGAGACGACTATCGGCGCTCTTCTCCGCAGAGCCCTAGAAAGGCTGGAGTACAGAGGATACGACTCGGCCGGCATCGCCGTCGTGACGCCTCAAGGCGTCTTGATTAAAAAAGACGCGGGCAAGGTGGCCGAGGTCTCTAGCCGTTATGGCTTCGACCAAGTCAGGGGCGCCACCGGCGTGGCCCACACCAGATGGGCGACTCACGGCAAGCCCAACAAGATCAACGCGCACCCCCACAGCGATTGTTCCGGGGCCATAGCCGTCGTGCACAACGGGATAATCGAGAACTATGAGGAGTTGAAATCCGAGTTGGAGGCCAAGGGCCACGTCTTCAAGAGCGAGACAGACACGGAGGTCTTCGCGCACCTCATGGAGGAGTACGAGAGGAGCGGCCTAACGCCCTGGGAGGCTTTCAAGAAGGCCTTGTCCAGAATACGCGGCGCGTACGCCATAGCTGTCGTGGACTCCAGAGAGCCCGACAAAGTGTTCTTCGCGCGGAACTTATCCCCTCTGATAATCGGCGTCGGCGACGGCTTTAACCTAGTCGCCAGCGACATACCCACGGTGTTGGACCACACCAACAGGGTGATACCCTTAAGGGATGGAGAGTACGGCTACGTAACCCCCCGCTCGATCGTCGTGGAGCACGACGGGGTGCCTATAGACGTGAGCGACAGAGTACAGCTAATACCCTGGAGCGCCGACCAGGCGCTCAGAGGCGGATATCAGCACTTTATGCTAAAGGAGATACACGAACAGCCCGAGGCGCTCGCCTCGACCATAGCCGGGCTCGAGACGAGGCGCCTCGCCGAGGTGGGCGAGATGTTGTTGAACGCCAGGAGGATCTACGTGGTGGGGGCCGGCACGTCGTATTACGCCGGCTTGGTATTCCAGCTAGGCCTAGTCGAGTACAAGATGGCCGCTATTCCCATAATCTCGTCCGAATACTCGACGTATGAGGGGCTCTTCGACGTCGACGACGTCGCAATCGCCGTGTCGCAATCTGGCGAGACCATAGACACGATCAGAGCTGTCAGGGCCATGAGGGAGAGAGGCGTCAAGGTCGTGGCAGTGACCAACGTAGTCGCGAGCACGTTGGCCCGAGAGAGCGACGTTGTGCTGTACACCAGAGCAGGCCCCGAGATAGGCGTGGCCGCTACTAAGACCTTCACGACGCAAGTCGCCTTGCTCGCGGCGCTACACGCCCAAGTGGGGAAGCTCGTGGGGGCGGACGTGGAGCCGCGCGTGCAGAACCTGAGGAAGTTGCCGGAGGCGGTCAGGAAGTCAATAGAGTTGAATGAGGGTTCTGCCAAGGCCCTCGCCGAGAGGCTAAAAACCAGCGCGAGCGCCTACTACCTCAGCAGAGGGTTAGGCATGCCCGTGGCCCTCGAGGGGGCGTTGAAAATGAAGGAGATAGCGTATATACACGCAGAGGCCTACCCCGCCGGCGAGTCGAAACACGGCCCTATAGCGTTGGTCGAGAGCAAGTTCCCCGTGGTCTTCGTCTTCTCCGACCCGTCCTCGAAGGAGAAGCTCCTCAACAACGTCGCCGAGATGCAGGCCAGAGAGGCGTTGACAATAGGCGTAGTGCCGCGCGGCGACGACGTGGCGAAGAAGCTGAGGTACGTCCTGGAGGTCCCCCACTTAGACCCCTTGTTGAACTCGGCCTCGTTCGTCGTGCCGCTCCAGCTCTTGGCCTACTACACGGCCGTTGCGTTGGGCAGAGATCCCGATAGGCCTCGTAACTTGGCGAAGACCGTCACGGTGGAGTAGGCATGATCTTGCCGATAGTCGTCGCGAACGAGTACGACGAATTGTTCAAACCTTTAAGCGACGGCTACAAGGCCTTAGTTAGATTAGCCGGCAAGCCGTTGTACCGGCACATGGCCGACCTCGTGTCCCAGATATTCGGCAAGGCGTATGTGGCTATCAAGGGCGGAGTCGAGGATAGGTACAACGTGCTCGACGTCGAGGGCGGCTCGATATCGGACGCCGTGATGGCGGCCGGCGGCTTGTCGGCGATTGCCGATAGGCTGTTGATAGCCGACGGGGCCGTGATAACCGAGCTGGGCGCGATAAGGGCCCTCGTGGAGACCATGGCGTCCACCGGAGCCGACGGGGCCATTTTAGCTGTGCCGACTAGGAGGAGGGAGGAGGTGTTGGTGAGCATCTCGGGAGGTTACTTGGCCGGAGTGAGCGAGGAGGGCCAGCTCGCGTACGGCGGGATCATGTTAATACCCAACAAGGCCTCCAGGCTCTTCGAGGGGTCCTCGTTGCGCTCGGCCCTGGCCTCGATCGCGGCTGAGTTCAAGATAGGCGTGGCGGTGTGGGGAGGTAAATGGTTCAAGGTAGAGGAGCCGTTGGACCTCGTCGAGGCCTTGGAGCTCGTGATGCCGGAGGCCACCTACATATCAGCGGGCGCTAAGGTGAGCCCCACTGCGGTGATAGAGGGGCCGGTCCACGTGGAGGCAGGCGCCGAGATAGACCACTACGCCGTTATAAAGGGACCGGCCTATATCGGCGAGAACGCGTTCATCGGCGCACACGCCTTGGTCAGGAACTTCTCCGATGTAGAGGAGGGATCGGTGGTCGGGAGCAGCGCGGAGATAACCCACAGCCTAGTGGGCCCGCGGTCGACTATAGGGAGGGGCTCCTTTATATCGTACAGCGTAGTGGGCGAGGGGGCCGTCGTCGAGCCCGGCGTGCTCACCAAGTCGGTCTTGAGGGAGGGGAGGGAGAGGCTCAAGCCCATAGAGGTCAGAGGGCGCGAGCTGTACAAGCTGGGGGCGTTGATAGGCAAAGGCGCGCGTATTGAGGCGGGCAGCATCCTCAAGCCCGGCGAGGGCTTCATATGACGGCCATATCGGAGACCAAGGTGGAGGTTGTGAGGCTCGTCACGCCGCATTATATCAACCCGTTAGGGAACCTTTACGGCGGCTATATGCTCCAATGGCTAGTCGACGCTGGCACTATCGCGGCCATGAACTTCTCGGAGTCTAACGTCGTGCTCGGCTACCTCGACCGCATCCACTTCGTGACGCCCGTGCGCCTAGGCGATATAGTCAAGCTGAGGGCGTGGATAGTCCACGTCAGGAGGTCCAGCATGACGGCCTTAGTCGAGGCCTATGTCAGGAGGCAGGAGGGCCTCTCGTTGGCAACGATAGCGCGTATGATCTTCGTGAAGATAGGGCCCGACGATAGGCCGATCCCCGTCGGCAAGGGGCTCGAGGCGTTTAGTGATTGGGAGAAAAGGCTGCTCTCCCACTTCTCCAAATGGCGCGAGCAAGTCGAGGCCGAGCTGAGGCGCGAGCCCTCCGCCGACGACCTCCCCTTGGTGGGCCACATCCAAGTCATGCCCGAGGACGCCGTATATGGCGACTTGATGTACGGCGGTAGGTTGCTCTTCTATTTGGACCAAATGGGGGCGATAGCCGCGTTCAACTATAAGCCCGGCATATACGTCACCGCTAGCTTGAACTCTATAAACTTCAAAAGACCTATATATGTAGGCGATATAGTGGAGGTGCGCGGAGGCGTCGATTACGTGGGCCGCACGAGCCTCGAGGTTGTGTTCAAGATCACGGCGAAGGGGCTCAGGGGCAGGAGAGACGTGGCGAGCGGCTATTTCACATACGTCAACATGACTCAAGGAGCGCCTACTCCGATAGGTCAAGAGTTGCTCAAGGACCCCGGCGCGTTGAAGAGAAAAGAGGAGAATTTAGCTGAGGCCAAGGCCTTGAGGGCGATAGCTTACCGGGAGGACGCGCCGTCCTACGTCTCCATTTTGCCTACTTGAACGTATTAATTATATCGACGCCGTGGCTAGACCCTATTCTGTTCGCGCCCGCTTTTATCATCGCGATGGCTTGTTCCGCAGTCCTTATACCGCCCGCGGCCTTGACGCCGGCCCTATCGCCTATGGCCTTCCTGATGATCGCCACGTCCTCCACGGTCGCGCCCCGAGGGCCGTAGCCTGTGCTGGTCTTCACGAAATCCGCTCCGGAATCGACCGCCAAGAGCGACGCCTTTGCTATCTCGTCGGGCGTGAGATAGCCAGTTTCTATTATCACCTTGAGGATTCCCCCATAGTCGTGGACCACGGAGGCCACCGCCTTTATTTCCCTCGCCACTATTTCGTAGAGCCCCGCCTTGAAGGCCCCCACGTTCATGACCATGTCGATTTCGTCAGCTCCGTCGTTCAAAGCCGCCTCCGCCTCCTGTACCTTCAAGGAGGGCTTAGCGGCCCCGAAAGGGAACCCGACCACCGACATCACCTTCGCCTTGTTCCCCACTACGGCCTTGGCGTAGGACACGTAGAAGGGGTTGACCACTATCCCCCAGAAGCCGTACTCCAGCACCTCCTTGCAGTAGCGCTCCACGTCCTTAGGCGTGGCGGCCGGGTTCAGTATAGTGTGATCGATGAGCCTCGCCAGCTCCTCCTTAGTTTTGGGGACCATGAAGAATTAAACTTAATTAATATTCCAATAGAGCGGCTTTCTATGTTAGGTGAATTACTCGCGCAGCTCCTCGTCTTCGCGTTGGTGTACAACAACGCGCTAGTCGTCTTGGGCCCCTTCGCTTGGGGCGGCATAGCGCCGAGGAGGGCCCTCGTAATTGCGATAGTCTCCGAGGTTGCGGGGACTTTGCTATCGCCTATGCCCTCGCTAAGGTTCGAAAGCCCGCAGTATTTGGTAACGCTCTTGTTCTACGCCGTCTTTATAGCGGCGAAGATCTCGTTGCCTATCTCCATCTTCCTCTATTCGCTCAAGGGCCTGACCGTCGAATCCCTTGCGTTGTGGTTCGGGACGCCTGTCTTGGCCTTCGGGGCCGGCTACGTCGCCGGGAGGTCGTTTAGGCCGTCCCTCGCGATGGGCTATTCGACGTTGATCGCGACGACTTTTATGTTCGGCGCGAACAACATAGCCGTTGTCGCCAAGGACGTATACGTGATGGTGCCCATAGTCTTGGGCAATTACTTGGGGCTGGGCTTCTCCAGATGGATAGTTAAGCTGTACGCCTTCTCGTTCAGCGGCGCCGTGTCCGCCAGCGCCTCGGCGTCGTTGTTGGCGATCTTAGGCACCGCGTTCAAGGTGCCCATGTCCTTCACGTTGTTGGTGTACAGCACCCTGCTAGGCGCCGCCGCGTCGCGGAGGGTGAGGATAATCAAGATTTGGGACTTCATAAAGGCCTTGTCCTCCATCCTCTTGGCGATGTTGTTGGCGTATATAACTCTGTTAACATTAGGGAGATAGCTTTTATAACGAGGGCCCGAGGGCTTTGTGCGTCCGTTGATGGAGATATTCTCGAAGATTGTGGAGAAGATCAGAGGCGTTGACTACATCGACGAGCAGACGCTCTCCGAGATCTCGCGCGAGCTCCAGAGGTCGTTGTTGAAGGCCGACGTCCCCTTAGACCTCGTTAAGTCCTTCAGCGAGTCCGCGGTTAGGAGGATAAAGGAGGAGAGGCCTCCGCCTGGGGTACCCCTCAAGGACTTCTTGGTATACATAATATATCAAGAGCTCGTGAAGCTCCTAGGAGGCGAGGCGGAGCCCGATCTGAGGCTTCCCAAGAGGCCGTACATCCTTATGTTGCTCGGCGTAGAGGGCAGCGGCAAGACCACCACAGCCGCGAAGATAGCCCTCTTCTACATGAAGCGCGGGGCGAGAGTCGGCCTGATCGAGACGGACACCATCAGGCCGGCGGCCTACGACCAGCTCAAACAGCTCTCCGAGAAGATAGGGGCGCAGTTCTACGGCGAAAGAGAGGGGGGAGACGCCGTGGGGATAGCCAAACGGGGCTTGGAGAGGCTGAAGGGCGCGGACTTGATCATAATAGACACGGCCGGTCGGCACAAGAACGAGGAGGCGTTGTTGCAAGAGGTCAAGGCAATATACGAGGCGGTGAGGCCCGACGAGGTCATGCTCGTGGTAGACGCCACGGTGGGCCGCCAAGCCGCGGTCCAAGCAGAGGCGTTTATGAAGTACGTGCCCATACACAGCGTTGCGATAACTAAAATGGACAGCACCGCTAGAGGCGGAGGGGCGCTCGCCGCCATAGCCAAGACGGGGGCCAAGGTGAAATTCATCGGCGTAGGCGAGGGGGTGGAGGAGCTCGAGCCGTTTAGCCCCAGGAAGTTCGTGGCCAGAGTCCTCGGCATGGGCGACTTAGAGGCCTTAGTGGAGCGCGTTAAGGCCGTCTTAGAGGAGGAGGAAGTCCTGGAGGAATTAGAGAGCGGCCGCATGGACCTCTTTACATTCAAGAAGCAAATTGACGCCTTGTTGAAGCTGGGACCTCTCAGCAAGGTGTTCGAGCTACTCCCAGGCACGTTGGCCTCCAAGATAAGCGAGGAGCAGATCGAGCTTTCACAGAAGAACTTGAAGAAATGGCGCGCTATCCTCAGCTCAATGACCGTTGAGGAGTTGAAGGATCCCAGTATATTGAACGCCTCGAGGATCAGGCGTATAGCCATAGGCGCCGGCGTGACTCCTAAAGACGTCAAGGACATGTTAAGGGCGTACGAGTCCATGAAGAAGATGGCCAAAGTGCTAAGGCGCCAGTACAAGCTCCGCAACGTGCGCCTTAGATGAGGCGTTTCTTGTTGGTCACCTCCTCTAGGGCTTTTGAGGAGAGGCCCTACGTCCACGGCAAGGCCCTAGTGGCCGCTCTGCTCATCTCCAACGGCATAAGGAAAGACGCCGAGTTCGTGGCTTATTTTGCCGACATCGGCGTAGCCTTAAGGGTGTTGGGCAACGCCGTCAAGGCGTTGTTCCCCGACGAGGAGTCGTCGACGGGGTTGTTGAGGAAGGGGTTGAGGGGCGTCCGCCATCCCGGAGTTAAGCTGATCAAGGGGATTAAGCTAGAGGAGCTCGTGAAGAGGCCGTTGATAGACGGCGGTCGGGGGGCTTGTAGGCCTCCGGAGGATTTCACGTACGTGGCCTACATGGAGCCAGCGAAGCTAGAGGCCGACTGCGGCGTCGGCCTAGGCGATGCGGAGCCCCATCACCAATTCGCGGTGATGAACATAGAGGCCGACCGCGAGGCGCTCCGGCGACGAAGAGCTTTATAACCTCATCAGCGGCAACGACGTGGACCCCGTCGAGAAGGCCAAGGAGATATTACGCGCGTACCCGCTCTGCGATTCGTGCTTGGGCAGGTTGTTCGCCTCGATGGGATACGGCATAGAAAACGCCGAGAGGGGACGCGCCATTAAGACCTTGCTCCACATGAGGTTGATTTACGACTACAGAAACGGCGTCGATGTGTCGGAGGACCTCAAAGCGTTGGCGAGGGTACACGCGCCCACTCGGAGGTTCTTGGCGACAAACGGGATCAAGGTCGAGGAGGCGCCTTGTTACGTGTGCAGGGGCTTGTTGAGGGACGTGGAGAAGTACGCCGAGAGCGTCGCCGCGGCTTTGCTGCCTATAGACTTCAACACGTTCCAAGTAGGCTCGGTAATCCCCAAGGACGTCCTCGAGAGGGAGAGGGAGATTATGGCGAAATACGGGATTCAGACCGGCGAGTCCATTAAACACGAGATCAACAGAAGAATAGGGAGGCTCGTCGGCGAGGCGCTCAAGAAGCCCGCGAGCAAGGAGAGGCCGGACGTCGTGGCGACCGTGAACTTTGCCGATGGGTCCGTCAAGGTCTCCCGGAATCCTCTGCTCTTGATAGGCCGTTATCTGAAGCTGAGCCGAGTCGTGTCGCAAGGGAGGCTAGTCCCCGGCGCCGTCAAGGTGATGGAGGACCTCTTGGAGCCCATAAGGGCTAGGTTCGGCGGCAAGTCGTTGGTGCTCCACGCGGCGGGGCGGGAAGACGTCGATGTCAGGATGTTGGGCAACGGGAGGCCCGCGGTCATCGAGATAAAGGAGCCGGACAGATATAGGGGGGACCTCTCGGGACTGGCCGTCGATGGTGTGATCCTATCCCAGCTCAGCTACGGCACGAGGAACGACGTAAGGGAGCTGAAAGCCAAGGCGAAGACGAGCATAAAACTGTATAGAGCGTTGGCGCTCTCCGACAGACCCCTATCGAGGGATGATTTAGCCAAGTTGAAGGCGCTAGAGGGCGCCGTGGTCGTCCAGAGGACTCCCAGGCGCATAAAGAGGTTGAGCCCCAAGGCGAGGAGGAGGCGCATGGTCTACAACGTGGAGGCCCGCTTGGTCTCGGAGCGGGTGCTAGAGCTATTCATCAGATGCCAAGGAGGTCTATACGTCAAGGAGTTCATAAACGGAGACGGCGGACGCACGCAGCCCAGCGTGGCTGAGGCGTTGGGGACCTCGCTCGAGGTCGTGGAATTAGATGTGCTAGATGTGGAGTAGCGCTCTCGGCGAAAAATGGGAAAAAATTGGGGTTTATATGGACTCTTTAGTGGGCTCCGTACCAGGGCGTCCAAGCCTTCCAAGTCTTCGTATGAGCGAAGATCGCCTCGATGCCTATCAACAAGGCGATCAGGCCCGCTATGACTAACAACGCCATGAGGAGGTACGCGATGCCCTTGGCCGTTTTCTTATAGCTCAACAACGGGCTTAACAAGCCGGCTAGGCCTATCGCGAAGAACAATAAGCCAGCTAAAGGCGGCTCGTTAGTCAGTCCGTAAGCCCAGAGCACGAACGCATACACGAACGGCACTAATGATAAGGCCGCTATGCCCACTAGGGCGCCTCGCACATAGTAGATGCTCTCCTCGCCGACCACCTCAGCGCCGGCCTTGAGATTAACTAGGCCCAACAATAATAACGCGACGCCGAACAACGGCCACGCATCGGAGAAGAGCAGATTGTATGGGCCGGGGAACGGCCACGTGGCCGTGGCCCATAAGCCCGACGCCAAGGCGTAGACGCCCGTGGCGATGTAGAAATAGCCGAAGGACTTGTTGAACACTTGCTTCACGCCGACAGGCGCCTTGGAGACGAAGTTTAGGTAAAGCCAATATACTGTTGCCAACAACGTTGTGCCCAATACGTCGAGCCATAGATCTAGTGGGTCCATAAACAGCGGCATGTATACATAATTGTTGTAGCCTAAAAAGTCTTATTACATTTTTTTCATGTAATTACATAATAATAGAAAAATAGTCTAAAATTATAATTAAGATTTAAATATTATTATTATAGAAATAATTTAAATTATAATTTTAGACTATATGCCCTATAGCCGGATCTTCTAAGACGCTCGGCCACATCCGCGCTCAACGCGCCCTCGTAGCAGTAGAAGACATAGACTTTGTCCTTGCCGTGCTCCTCCACGAAGTCGAAGACCCTATCCAGCTCGACCCTTATTGCGCCCGGCAGATGCCATTTGGCATAGGCTTCTTGATCCCTTAAGTCCACCACTATCGCGCCGTCTGGCACTTTATCTATCACTAAATCGCTCGCGCTCGGCAGTATGGAGGCGATGGCCGATTTCAATTCGCTCTTTCTTATCGTCTTGATAGTCGCCAAGGCCGCCTCCACCGCGTCGTGGACGTATAGATCTATCGTCTCTATCTCGGCCTTGGAGGCCCATCTCCTAGGCTCCTTGGAGAATATACCGCAGTACTCGGGAACCGCCGCCGAGAGGTCGTACGTCCCGATCTTCTGGGCCATGCGCACTATGTCCTCTTTGTCTAGCCCTATCAAGGGCCTGAACACCGGCAAGTCGATCCCGCTCTCGACGGCCGCGAGCGCTTGGAGCGTCTGCGAGGATACTTGGCCCAAGGACTCGCCGGTCGCGAGGGCCTCGGCCTTCACTATTCTGGCCGCCTTCTCGGCCAACTTGTACAACGCCCTCTTGAAGGCGATGGACCAGAGGTGGTGGTCCACGCTTCGGCGTATCGCATCCGCTATAGGCGCACAATCGGCCACGAGGACCTTGGCGTCGTAGCCGTGGGCCCACTCCAACAACTTGTCCACAACCCTCAAGACAACGGCTTCCGTCAAGGAGCCGCCCAAGTTGCAGTACAACACGTCGACATAGGCGCCTCTGCGCATCATATACCACGCCGCCACGGGGGAGTCTATGCCGCCCGATACGAGCGCCAATATCTTGCCCTCGGAGCCCAGGGGGAGGCCGCCGGGCCCCTCGTAGATATCCGTATAGGAGTAGACCCTATTCCCCCTCACCTCGACGAAGAGCTCCACTTGGGGGCTCTCGAGGTCCACCTTTCCGCCGGCCTCGACCAACAACTCGCCCACCTTGGCGGCCACATCCCTCGACGTGAAGCCGTGGACGCCGACTCTGTGCGCCCTCACGGCGAACGTCCTGCCGTTGACGACCTCCCTCCAACGCCCAGCGACCTTGGCGGCGAGGTCCTCCAGCGAGGAGAAGACGTCCTCAGCCGCAGGGCTCGTCGATTTCACGCCGAATACCTTCGAGGCGGCCTCGGCCACGCACTTATCGTCGTCGGAGTATGCGAAGATGCGGCCCGGCTCCGTCCTGAACTTGAGCCTCCCGCATTTAGAAGTGGCGTCTCGCACGGATCTGATCAACAACGCCTCCATCTCCCTCCTCGTCCTTCCCCTCTTTATGGCCATCTCGGCGTATCTGATTATGACGACCACATAGGCTATAAGGGACGTTAGTTTATAGCCTTTCCCTTACCTGACAGCTCGGCGCAGGCGAGGGACGACGGGCCTTGCGCCTCCCGCAGACCTGTTGAGCGGGACAAGCCGGGACGTGGGGCAATAAACCGCCAAACGCCTCATAACTGGTTCTCCTCGACTATGTTACCGGTCTATGCCTCTACCTCGACAAGCTAAACGACGCTCTTATACGAATAGCCGCGGCCGGCTAATTCGCCAGTATTAGGATCTGTCAGTAGCTTGCCCCTGCCGCTTTGCCGAAAATTTCTTAACTTACTTAGAGTAAATTACTTTAAGTAAGTCGAGTTTTTATTAATTCGGATAGCATAGGCTTGTGAGAGCTACAACATTAATAATAGCCGCCGGTGCGCTCGCCCTAGCTGTGCTAGTCGTAGTGTCTATGTCTTCCGTGGACATCGCCAAGTGGTATTACGAAAAGAGCAACTTCACCGCGGGCGGCGGCCCACAGCCGCTCGGCGACATATACAGCGAGGAGAAGCAAGCCGTATATTAAATACAGCCTTTTAAGCCACAGCATTTGGTAACAAGACAAGAAGCCTCTTCTTGAATCTATCCGCCATGTCGGCGCACGTCGTGCCGAATATAAAAGCGACTTACTGGAAGTAAACGAATGTAGGGCGCAAAGCGGTATTTAAGGGCTTGCGCGGCCGAAGTCCTACAGCGCTCAGTAAGTATGCGTAGGCGCTCTTCTAGGAGCTTCTACATTAGAGAAGCGGACGTTGAAGGGATCCGTTACGCGTACGA
This sequence comes from Thermoproteus thermophilus, assembly GCF_055392855.1. Taxonomy (NCBI): domain Archaea; kingdom Thermoproteati; phylum Thermoproteota; class Thermoprotei; order Thermoproteales; family Thermoproteaceae; genus Thermoproteus; species Thermoproteus thermophilus. Next base: position 221,726 of record NZ_AP042466.1, on the reverse strand, counting down.
GACAGAGGGCGTTCGGCTGTCTACTCGTTCTATGCCCGAAGGTTGAACTCTGTGTTTCAGTAGCGGGAGAGCGACATGTGCTCCACGTCGAAGCTAGACGAGTTTTCGCCCGCGCGGCCTAGACCCAAGGAACGCCTGCTGCTCTATATATATCCAAGACACCTTTGAGGTCCCTCAAGGCCAACTCCGGCGGATAGGGCACCTCGGCGTCTTCTTCGACGGCCTTGATGAAGCCACGGAACATCTCGACGAAGACGTCCACGTCCGGCACCTCAAGCCTTTGGCCGTTGAGCACTGGATCGCCGTATACTCTATACCTGGGCGGCGCCCACGTCCTCTTCTTAGTCTCGAGGTCCTCGACGACGACTCCGGCGTCGCCCACTACTTCGTAGGATGGTATAAGCGGCGGGTTTGGGTACGCCCAACTGTAGAAGAAAAGGCCGTAGGCTCCCGACTTGAACTTAAAGAGGGCCATGGACGTGTCGTCGCCCTCCATCTGCACGAAGGCCCTATAGGCGTAGGCCTTGACCTCGACGTATTCGCCCCCGAAGTTCAACAAGGTATTGATGAAGTGGACGCCGCCGTCTATTAAGGCCCCGCCGCCCATCTCCTCAAGCCTAGTGCGCCAGTCCCTAGGCCTCCCCAAAACTTGCGACCTAACTATGATCGTGTGGACTCTCCCCAGCCGGCCCTCCTTTATAAGATCCATCACAGCCTTGACGGCCGGATCGAAGTGGAATTGATCGGTCACCATTAACTTCTTGCGGGCGGCCTTGGCCGCGTTTATCATATCGAGCGCTTCCCCCTCGTTCCTCGCCATGGGCTTCTCGACTAGGACGTGTTTGCCGGCCCTAAGGGCTGCTATGGTCATGTCTCTGTGGAGGTGGTGGGGCACGACGAGGTCCACTATATCGGCGTTCGACGAAAGCACCGAGGAGTACTCCTTGTGGACCTTCCTAGCGCCGTACTTCTCTACGCACGTCTTAGCCGCCTCTTCGTTCCTCTCCATGATCTCCAAGTCCAAGCCCAGCTGGCTCAAGGCCCTGAGGTGCACCTGGCCCCATCCCTTACATCCGACGACTACGACCTTCATTAATACTGGATACGTGGTTGTTTATATACGGACCGCGTCCCTCAACACTGCGGATACGGCTAAGCCGATCCGCTCCACGTCCTCCTTAGTTATCATGTAGGGAGGCAGGAACCTCAACACGTTCATGCCCGCGGTCAACGCCAAGACTCCCCTGGAGGCGAGCGGTTGTATGAACTGGTCGGCCTTAACTCTCAACTCCAGCCCCTGCATGAGCCCCATGCCCTTGACCCTAAGGCCTATCCTGGACCCGTGCTCGGAAAGGGCCTTGGCCAACTCCCTGCCCATGGACTCAGCCCTCGCCGGCACGTCGTCCCTCAACAATAACTCCGACGCAGCAGCGGCCGCGGCCATAACCACGGCGTTCCCGGCGAAGGTCGAGCCGTGCTCCCCCGGCTCGAAGACGTCGCCGTACTCCTCCTTGGCCACCACTACGCCTATGGGGAGGCCTCCGCCCAGCGCCTTGCCCGCCGTGAAGAGATCGGGCTCCACCCCGTATTTCTGAAACGCCCAGACGGCGCCGGTTCTGCCGAAGCCCGTCTGCACCTCGTCGAAGATCAAGAGAGCGCCCTTCCTAGTCGCCTCCTCGCGCAACGCCTTGAGGAACTCAGGCGTGGCCGGATTAACGCCGCCTTCTCCCTGTATGGGCTCCACGACCACGCAACACGCGTCCTCGCCCACTATCTTCTCCACCTCGGAGGCCACGTTGAACTTGCCGAACCTCACGTGGGGATACAACGGCTCGAACGCCTTGCGATACGCCTCGTTCCACGTGATTGAGAGGGAGCCCATGGTCCTCCCGTGGAAGCTGTTGGTGAAGGCCACTATAGTGGGCCTCCTGGTTATCTTCTTGGCGATTTTTATAGCGGTCTCCACCGCCTCGGTGCCTGTGTTCTGCAAGAAGACAACGCCGAACTTTGCGGGCAAGAGCTTGGAGAAGGCCTCCACGAACCTCTCCCTGGCAGGCGTCGCGAAGTTCAAGGAAACCGCCCACACGTCCTCCAACTGCCTCTTGACCGCCTCGACGATATAGGGATTCGCGTGGCCCAAGAACGCCACTCCGTGGTTCGTGTTGCAGTCGACGTATTGTCTGCCTTGGTCGTCCCAGAGATATTGCATACGGCCTCTCACTATCCTTATCCCGTATTCGCGGTAGTAACGGGCCAGACGCGCCATGTTCGATAAGGCCCTATATAAAAAGAATCACAGCTTGGCCAACACTTTGTGGAAAGAGGATATGTGGTCTCTGAAACTGCTGAAGAAGCGGGCCCTCCTAAGCTCGTCGACGTCGATGGAGTAGACTGCCCTATCCTCCTCGAATACTTTAAGCCTCAGCTTGACCTCCCCAAGCGGCGATACCACCATGGAGCCGCCCCAGAAGAACTCCTCCTCTTGCGCTCCCACGGTGTTGACGAAGGCGATCCACACCGTGTTCATAATCGCATGGGCCTTCAAGAGGGCCTCCCAGTTGTCCTGTATAGCGAGCCCCTTGCCGAGCCTACGCATCGGCGATGCGGCGGGTATGAGTATTAGATCGGCGCCCATCAACGCCAACGCTTCGGCGGGCTCGGGATGCCAAGCGTCCTCGCATATCATCACGCCGAAGTTGACCCCGGCGTGTCGGAAGATCCTCAAATCCCTCGCAGGATCCCCGCGTTGGAAGTACCGCCGCTCCTCGAACAAGCCGTAGGTGGGGAGGTAGAACTTATAGACGTACTGGACATCGCCGTTTATTATCACGGCTGCGGAGTTCCTCAAGACGCCGGGCCTCACCTCCTTGATTGTGCCCGCCACTACGCATTTACTCCCCGCAATTTCGGCGAGCTTCTCGACGGCCCTCTCGCTATATCGGAAAAGCTCGAAGACTAAGTCCTTCAAGACGTACCCCGTCAGCGAGAGCTCGGGGAAAACCACGCAATCGCTATCGCTGGTTTCTACTATCTCCTTATGCTTTAGGAAGTTGCGCTCGACGTCTCCTAAAAGCGGCCTTATCTGGGCCAACTCCACCCTCATGCCCACGGCCTCACGTTCCAGTAGCGCCTGGGGTACCTCCAGTCGGACCCGATGGCCCTACCGCTTAGCCTGAATATCTCGGGCGGCAGCCTCTTGTGTTGGCTCTTTCTGACCAGCGAGTCTATTTTGTCGACCACGGCCACGTCTATCCCCAACATGGACGCCACCTCTTCGCGCGTCCTCATCTCCTCGTATCGAAGGTACAAGACTGAGTCTATCGTCTCATAGTCGATGCCCAGCTCGCCCTCTGCCGTTTGGCCCTCCCAAAGAGCCGGCGATGGCGGCTTCGACACTATCTCCTCGGGCAAGCCCAAGCATTTGCCCAGTTGCCTCACTTGCGTCTTGTAGAGATCGCCTATGGGGAGCACGTCGACGCCGCCGTCGCCGTATTTAGTGAAATAGCCCAACATCAACTCGCTCTTATCCCCGGTGCCGACCACTAAATAGCCCAGCTTCTGCGCGTAGGCGTATAGGAGAGCCATCCTCACCCGAGCCTTTATATTTCCCACTATCTTCTTGTCCTCCACCTTGGCCGCCTCGGCCAACGCCTTGACGTAGTCGTCGATGGGTATCACAGCGTATTTCCCCTCCGCCTTGAGCATCTTCACGACCTTCATGGCGTCCTCCATGTCCCTAGGCGGGGTCGAGGACGACGGCATGAGGAGGAAGAAGAAGTTGTCGGTGGCCTTGGCTAAGAGGACCGCCGTGACGGACGAGTCTATACCGCCGCTGAGCCCCAGAACCCCGCCCTTGAGCCCGCTCTCCTCGATATATTCGCGCAACCTCTCGACGAGATACCGCGAGACCTTGTCGCAGTCTATGGCCAACGCCTTGGCCACGTATTCGTTCATCTAGTGCTCTATGCTCTCTACGTAATAAACTTAACAACGCTCACGGCGCCCTTAGAGATCTTCGTTATGGATCCGTTGGGCAGAGGCGACCAGGAGTCGTCGTCGAGCGGCTCCGACGCCACGGCCGTCACGTCGCCTATGCGGTAGACGGGGACGTAGTGCGGCTCCTCCACTAGCCTATACGTCACGAAGTACGCATCGGCCGTCCTCAAATATACTATGGCCATATTCATGATGGGCTCCTCGTGGTCTATGTAACGGATAGCGGTCTTGGACAACTCGACCAAGGCATTGATATCGCCTCCTAGGTCCACGAACGCCTTAAGGAACAACTCGCTGTCGGTGGTCCCGCCGGTCTTGACATCGAGCCCTCTCCTCTTGAGCTCCTCCGCCAACTCCTCCTTGCGGAAAGTCCCGTTATGCGCTAGGGCGAAATCGCCGTAAACTATGGGATGGGTGTTGGCGGGCGACACGCCCCCTACAGATGCCAAGCGCGAATGAAGCAAATATAGATCATATCCAGCCGGCGGCTCTATATATGATTCCCATATCGGCCTCGTGGACTTATATAGTCCATATTCGCCCTTCCTGGCGTATAATAAGCCCCAACCGGATCCGTGCGATAGCCCGAGCGTTCTGTCCTTCCTCGAGATCTCGACGAACGATCTCAGAAGAGGAGGCGAGGGGTTTCCGAAAAAACAAGAAGATCCTACACATTTTTACGCATCAAACAACATCTAGATACCGCTCGTACTCCCAGGGAGTTATCGTATTCCAAGTCCTCTCCCAGCCCTCGCCGACGCTGGCCAAGTAGTCGGACCACTCCCTCTCCTTGAGCGCCAAGTACGCCTTGATCAGCTGTTGCGGCAGTACCTTCGCGGCCACCCCATCTGGCGCGAGCTTGACGGCCTCGCCGAGATGTCTCGGCGTTTCCTTGACGCCCTCGAGCTCGTACGCCACCTCCTCCACCGGGCTGGGCGGTTCCAGCCTCCTCTCCAAGCCCTCGAGGGCCGCTAATATTATCGCCGAGAAGCCCAAGTACGGGTTGGCGGAGGGATCTGGATGGCGGTACTCGAACCTGTTGATCTTCTTGCCGTAATACGGCACTCTGACCATGACTGAGCGGTTGCCCAGCCCCCAGACGATGCGCGTAGGCGCCTCGTGATGCGGCACCAAGCGCTTGTAGCTGTTAACCGTGGGCGCCACGAACACGCTGTTGGCGAGCGCGTTCTCCAACACGCCGGCTATGGCCGATTTAAGCTCCGGCGTCGGCTCCTTATACGACGAGAAGAGGTTCACGCCGTCGCGCCAGAAGCTCACGTGTACGTGCATCCCGGAGCCGTTCACGCCCCAGAACGGCTTCGGCATGAACGTACACGTGAGCCCGCGCCTCTGCGCCACGGACTTCGCCAATATCTTGAACACGACGATCTGGTCGGCCACCTGCACCGGGTCCCCCGCCGGTATGTTGACCTCGAACTGACTTGGCGCGACCTCGTGGTGCGACTTCGTGAAGCCTATGCCCGACAAGTAGAAGTGCTCCATTATCTCCTCCACGACAGGCATAGTCTCCTTGAGCGGATACCCCTCGAAATAGGCCCCGTTGTCCACAAGCGATGGCGGGTTGCCCTTGACTAGGAAGAACTCGACCTCGGCCCCCATCTTGACGTCATAGCCCTTAGACTTGGCGTAGTCCACCGTTTGCTTCAACGCGTTGCGCGGATCCATTGGATGCGGCTTATCCCCGTCCAACGTGCTGGTGAACACGAGCGCGCTCTTACCGTCGTTCCAAGTCTCTATGTAAATCGCGCTGGTATCCACCTCGGCCACGAAATCGCTCTTGTTGACAGTGGTGTAGGCCGGTATGGAGGAGCCGTCGTACGCTATGCCGTCTACGAACGCGTCGCGGGCAGCGTCTATGGGGAGCACCTCCAGCTTAGGCCTGCCGAATATGTCTATTATGACGAACTTGACGTACTTCACTCCGGCGCCCTTGAGTACTCTCCAAGCGCTTAGCCCTTCCGGCATACCCTTCATGCTCGGTCCATATATAAAATTTTCTCGTAGATATCCGTTCTTATCGGAGGCTATATAGTCTTTGTTATATTCAGCAACGAGGGTTTCAAGTAATTCTTACCGACAAATTCGCCGGAGTCTAGTTCCCGGCCAAAGGGACGTTGAGTTTCTTGGCGACTTTCCCATCAAGAGATCTAAGTAAATCCCTATTTCCGACCATGTGGAAGTAATTTGTAATTCCTCCAGCGCCCATGGCTAATTTAAGCTCCTTCGTGAGCCCTAGTATGAGGTTCTCGTACCAACGCCTCTTAACGGCGTAATTAGGCGCGGGCTTGCTCGACAAGAGCTCAAAGGCCTCACGAGGCTCCACGAGGTCCGCGCCTAGGGCGGCCAGCTTGTAGACGTCGGCGCCGCTGAAGAGGCGGCCCGCCGCTATTATGACCATCTTGTCCCTCACCCCAGCTTGTCTGGCTCTTTCGTCGAGCAGAGCCACGGCCTCCTCCAGCCAAATGTCTCCCTTGAGCCTTTCATCTATCACCACTACGCCCTCCTTTGGCTCTATGTCCCTAAGAGGCGGCAACCTGACGTGCGGCAGAGAGGATAGGCAATATTGAGGCTCCGGGCAGCCCTCCCCGTCGACCAGAGCGCCGAGCGCGTAGCCTGCCATCACCGCGGCGCGCTCCAAGCCGGGCACCACTACGGGCGTGTCGTACTCGAGGCCGTTTACGTAGACCCTCACGTCCACCTCCTCCCTGTACGGGTCCACGGATGGGTGCGTCACTTGCGCCGCCTCTATCCTCAACAAATCGAGCGGCCTTCTGGCCGGATAAGTGTAGCCCGGCACTATGCCGCCCATGCCGATTATGGGGACTTTCCCTTCTTCGTACAATTCCCTCGGCAATATCGGCACGTGGTCTTGGTAGAACGCCACCTCCCCCTCCGCCACGAGGTCCACGCCGATAGTAGTCGCCACGTCCTCGTCGGCGTAGAAGAGCCCCAGCAGATCCCTCCGCCCGACGAGCTCCTTGAGGCTGTCCATGCCTAACGAGTAGAGGATGGCCTTTAGGCCGAGCCTCAACGCGCGCAGATATCTCCTCAACATCGCCGAGGCCCACTCGATGTCCAGATCGGGCCTAGCGCCTATGGTGTTGGTTAAGGACGTCGGACAACCCCCTGTGTGGCAAGAGTGGCACATTATACATCCGAAAGACAACAAAGCCGCTGTGCCTATATTGGCCATATCGGCGCCAAGCGCTATCAGCTTCGCTATATCGGAGGCGCTGTACAACATGCCTCCCCCTATCACCAAGAAGTTGTCCCTAGCTCCGTTGTCCTTCAGCCATTTGTCCACCACGGGGATGGCGTAGTCTATCGGTATGCCCAAGTGGTTGCGCACCGCGACCGGCGTGGCGCCCGTCCCGGCGCCTGCGCCGTCTATTATTATCCCCTCGGCCGTTGATCTAGCCACGCCAACCGCCACGTACATTATCTTATTAACGGCGGCTACCTTGACTAAGACTGGCTTGTTCGTGAGGTCCCTCAATGCCTTCACTCTTTGTGCCAGATCCTCTATCGAGTATATGTCGTGATGAGGCGCTGGCGATAACGCCTCGCTACCCTCGGGGATCTTCCTGAGCTCCGCTATTATCTTGGTGACCTTCTTCCCCGGGAGATGGCCTCCTATACCGGGCTTAGCGCCTTGGCCTATTTTTATATTGACCGCCAAACCCGCCTTGAGCAACTCCATGTCCATGCCGAAACGGGCCGACGCCCACTGCACTACTATGTTCCTGTACTTGGCCACCTCGGGGTGGAGCCCTCCTTCGCCTATCCCGGCCACGACCCCCTCCTCGGTGGCCGCCTTGGCTATGGCTATGTTCGGGTTCCCGCTCAACGCTCCGAACGACATATCTCCGAGGTATATGGGGGCCGTGAGCTTCGTGCCGAAGAAGTCTACGCCTACATCTACGTCTAAGCTCTCGGCGCGTTTCAAGAGCTCGTTCACCTCGCGCGGGCGCAGGTCCTTAAAGACCAACTTGTCGAGGAGCCGCCCGACTTTGCTCGGGACCTCTTCAAGCGCATAGGGCGGGAGGCCCTCCAGAGAAGAACGGCGCACATATTCTATTCTGTCGTGGCTCCAGAACTCCTGTATTCTATGTATTGCTGGACGTAAATATATATTTAACTGGCGCACTATATTATGGGTTTCATGTGGTATATAAGCCTTGTATCGGGCAGACGGCTATATCCCAATCGCCGAAATCTCAATATATCAAATTCTTAAATTTAGTTTTATCTTTTTATAATAATCTAATTCTTTCATCAAGAGTCCAGACGCGCCCAGCATATAACGAATCTGGCGCCGCGTTATCGCAAGTGCTCGACGCAGTCGTCGTCGATCGGGAATCTTGCGATAATAGCGCAAGACCCATAGTTAAGAGGGGGCGTCCTCGTACAGGCGAGGAGGGATTACCGCCAAGAGGATTAAGTCGAAGCCGATTTGGGCGATTCCGCGATACGGACGGAGGCTTCGCGAAGTTTAGGTCTTATTATTGTGAAAATATCTTTCTTTATATTTATATCTAAATTGAATATCTTATTAAATTTATTTATATATTGACTTAATTTAATTAGTTCCTCCTCAGATAGCTCTCTCTGCTCCACGATTAAGGGATCGCCGTCCTCGAGCAACTTCGCGTAGCTCGCCCTATCGATTAGCCCGTCCATGAGCAAGGACTTGGCGTATCTCTCCAGGGCTCTTCTGTCCACGCGGTTTATGTACTCGACTGGGACCTCGCCTCTGATGTATATTTCGCCTCCTACCATGCCTCTGGCCACCATGTCGCCCACCTCCTCGTTGTTGGTGGCGCGGAGCACCACGACAGTGCCGCCGCCCATGTATTCGCCTAAGTACTTGCCCGCGGAGCCTCCCACGACCACGACGCCGCCTCTGTGCTGGATGGCGGCCCTCGTGCCGACGTCCCCGTAGACGTATATCTCGCCGCCTCTCTTGGCTTGGCCCAGGGCGTCGCCGGCGTTGCCGTAAATAATTGCCAAGCCTCCGTTCATGGCGTCGCCGAAATCGTCTTGCACGTCGCCGTAGACCAAGAAGGTCCCTCCCGACATGACATTAGCCGAGGCGTTCCCCACGATCCCCCACGCCTTTAGGACGCCCGAGGACATACCGTTGCCTAGATATCTGTGGCCGTTGACGTTGACCACCTCGACCTCGCCGCGCTTTGCGAGTTCGGCCCTAATGACCGGCGCCAACGATATCGCGTCGTACTGGCTTGCGTCTATTGCGCCTTGAGGGGGCTGGGGCAGCTCCGGGTAGACGTACCTCCTTCTGTAGTTGCCGCGCACGTCGTCCCCCTCGGCTATTACGTACTCGCCGCCTCGCAACGCCCACACGGAGGCCTTAGGCTCCACGGCCTTTATCGCGGCCGCCTCCGAGGCGACGAGTAGCAAGGAATCCGTCATGCCCACGTACAGCGGGCGGAAGTGTTGCGGGTCCACGAAGGCGCCGAACACGGGCTTCGGGCCCCCTATCATGAACGCCACGGCGTAAGGCCCGTCGAGGCGCGCCCACCTATAACGCCTTCCGTACATGAGCTCGTTCACGGCCTCCTCGACGCCCAGCTCGGCCGCCAATAAGGAGAGGAGATAGGCTATGGCCTCGCTGTCGTTCCCCGTGAACTTGACGTGTGCTTTATACTTTATGAAATTAACGTTGGCGCCGTAGCTGCTCAAATCGCCGTTGTGGACTATCGCGACGTCGCCTGCGGCGAACGGGTGGGAGTAATAGGGAAGCCTCCCCGGGCTGTTGGTGGGGTATCTCGTGTGCCCCAGCCACACTCTGCTGGACAAGCCGTTGATGCCGTAAGTCTTGATTATGTCGGCGGGCCATCCAACAACTTTATATATATCAATCCATTTACTATTTAAATATATATAACCATTTATATTTATAGGTTTTTCAAGTTCAACGTCATATAGATTATCATACAACTTAATGTATTTATGGCCGAGAGGCTCGCGGGAGAAGGCCTTTATCCTGGGCTTGTCCGAGGGCCTATATAGCGCTAGGCCAGCTCCGTGGGGCGTTCCGCGTTCCCTCATCGCCTCGAGACCCTTCACGACGATCTCTATGGGTATTTCCCCGCCGAACGAGTAAAGCCCCAAGATGCCGCACATGACGCCCCAATGTAATCTATATAAAAACATTCCCTTCATATATACCTGGTTAATTCCTCGAGGCTAGATTTTTATTTTAATTAAACTTTGTAAATCGATGGGCGTTAAGTGGCGCGGCTACTATAAGGCGATAGTGTTATATCTACTCTTGTCGGGACCCATGAGCGGCTACGAGATGATTAAAGCGATAGAGGGATCTTTCGGCGGGCGGGTAAGGCCGTCGCCCGGGACCATATACCCCCTCCTTAAATTCCTGGAGGAGGAGGGATACATAACCTCCGAGGAGCGGCGCGTCGGAAGGAAGATGAAGAAAGTATATAGGATAACCGAGAAGGGGCGGGAGTTGTTGGACGGCTATCTCAAGGACCAGACCTTCTCCCAGCTTATATCCTATCTACAACGAGGTAACGAGGAGAGGGGGGATATCTTGTCGTCGATTATCGAGGAGGTGAGGTTCCTCTCGGAGATATTCGACGAGGTCGAGAACACGGATAGGGAAAAGCTGAAGGAGCTACGCAACATCCTCGATGAGTTCTCAAGCAAGGTCTCCAAAAGACTTCAGTAAAATTTATATAATCCGATATATCTAGGTCTCACATGAGGAAAGTGGAAACGTTATTGTTGACGACGGCGTTACTGGCGGCTTTGGTTTATTCCCAAGTCGTAATGCCGCAGACCACCCAACAAAAATCCCCGTATATAGGGATCACAGTTCTACAGAACCCGCCCGTCGTATACCCCGGCGGCTTGGCGCAGCTGAACGTAGTGCTCACGACGACGACTCCCGTCGGCCCCGTGGACGTCCAGATATCTTCGTCCGACCTAGTGGTGTTGACTGGCGGCTTGTACAAGCTGGCGGGCCTAGCTCCCGGATCCCCCGTCACGTTGACCGCCGTGGTCAAAGCGCCCTTGGGCCTAAGCCCGGGCGACTACGGAGTGACGGTCAGCTTAGTGAACCCGGTAAACGGCGTCCAGTTCGAGAGCGTTACGTATAACGTGGAGGTGTATCCGTTGGACTACGGCGCGTTGGCCCACCCCATAGTGAAGGGCCCGCTCGCGCCGGGCGAGGTGCTACAATTGCCCGTGTTGCTCGTGAACCCCACCGCTGATATAGTGAAGGCCTCAGTCGCGTTGACCGGCGGCCCCTTCTCTCAGTACTCCAACGCCTCTCTGAGCTGTTGGACCTATATCCCTCCGAGCTCCAACTCGACGTGTTTCATACCTGTTCAAGTCAAGAACGGGCTGGAGCCCGGCAGCTATACCGCCTATATCAACGTCACCTACCAGGACACTGTTGATAATTCCACCATCTCCTTCTCGAAGAACTTCACCGTCTTGGTGGCCGCGCCCGTGAGCTTCAACATAGGCTTAATACCTCAAGGACCAGTGGTGCCCGGACAGCCCAGCACTATGCTCCTCTCAGTATCGACGGGCGGCCCGACGCAGCCGACCAACGTGACCATAATCCCCCTAAACACCAGCGATGTGACCTTCATATCTCGGCCGATAAGGTTGCCCATCTTGAGCTCAATACAAGTGCCGTTAGAAGCTATAGTCAATAAATACGGCGCAATCACGGCGTCGTTCGAGATATGCTATTTCTCGAGCGTATGCGTCGTGGAGAACGCCAGCTTGTACATACCCAACCCCGACTTGGCCATAAACGTGGCACAGAACCCGCCGTGGGCCTACCCCGGCTCTATCGTCCAGCTCACCATCGCTTTGTCCACTAACCAGCCCATGGGACCTTTCCGAGTGTCCGTGAGCTCTGACGATTTGGTCGTGCTCGAGGGCTCCTCGTTCAGACTCCCCGGCTTAGCCCCGGGCTCCCCTGTCACGTTGACCGCGTTGGTGCAAGTGCCGAGCGATCTATCGCCGGGCAGATACCCCTTGACCATTAGAGCAGGCGGCTATAACTACACTTATTACATCGACGTGAAGCAAGGCGGCTTGAGCATAGCAGCGACGGCCAATCCGCCTATTGCTTATCCCGGCGGCATCGTCACGTTGAGCATAATCTTGTCGAGCGACGCGCAATTGAGGGGCGTCCGCGTCAACGTGACCACGCCTCTTCAAGTGCTCGAGGGATCGTCGTATTACTTGCCGTTGTTGCCTTCGGGCAGCCCGATCACGTTGACGTCCGTGATAAAGGTGCCCGACGGTCTCCAGCCAGGCGATTATCCCGTATATGTATCAGCCGGCGGGATCTCCGACGTCGTATATATACACGTCGAATCCGCTTCGGTGATAGTCCAGAACATAGCAGTGGAGCCTCCTACAATAGTCGCGGGCGGGCTATTGCCCTTCGTCAAGGCCGTCGTGTACCTCCTCAACACGGGGCTTGTCCCGGCCCGCGACGTGGTCGTGGCCTTGTCGGGGGCGCCGGTCGTGGGCAACTCGACTATCAATATAGGCACGTTGCCGCCCGGGCAGCCGGTGCAAGTGCCCTTCCTCATCAACGCAAGCGCGCTTGCGCCGGGGTCGCGGAACTTGGCCGTGCTGGTGTCCTGGCTTGGCGGCTCCACGTCGGCTACTTCGTCGATAACGGTCCTGCCCAAGGCCTATCTAAACGTAACTTACAGCGTGTCCAACGCCCAGCCGGGGTCGACGGCCATCGTGACGGTCACCGTCAAGAACCTCGGGCCCGTTCCGGCCAAGATGGTGACTTTGCAATGGACGCCGAATCAAGTCTTCCAGATACACACGCCCAGCTCGGCAACCCCAACCGCGAACTTGCTCCAGTCTAGCATGAGGCTCTTGGGCGATATATACCCGGGCCAGAGCGTCACGACGACGTATTTAATAGACGTTTCGAGCAACGTGCCGAGCGGGGTCTACTACGCAACGTTGGTGCTTGAGTGGAACGAAACCGGCGCCTTGACGCCAGTGATCGAGACGGTGCAGATACCCATAACCGTGAAGTCCTCGCTGAATCTGCTTGAGGTGGGCCCCCTCGCCGCGGCGGCTATTGTGGTAGTAGTCGGCGTCGTCATATACTTGAGGAGGAGCAAGAAAAGCGCTTAATAGCATCAGATAAAACCGACCTATGTCCATCTCAATACAACACGTTTTGGAGAAGCTCAGAGAAGCCGTCGACAAGAGGGGCGTTCCTTGCGATCCGGGAGCTCTAGATCTACAAGTATCCGATGATCTTTATTTGAGCGGAGCCAAGGCGGTGCTCAAGGCGGGGAGCGGCTTCAAGTGCCTAGAGGTCGGGGCTGTGGCGGAGGCGTTGAGGACGTTGGCTTATCCCAGAATAATCGAACAGAGGCCCTTGAAGACCTTGAGGCCTCCCTACGTGGAGCTCTACGAGGACGAGAGGAAGTACGTAGTGTTGGGGCTCTACGAGGACGAGGTGTACATGGCCGAGTGGTCGGGCATAAGGCTGTGTTGCTCTTGGGTAGTCGAGATGAACGCAAACGCCTATAGATCGGCCATCGACATCCTCGAGAAGTTCGTCAATAGTTCATGAACTCGATGAGGCTAAACGTGCAACTCGACGAGAAGGAGCTGAGGATCTTGGCCAGTATACTCTTGAACGAGCCGATAACAGCATATAGGATAGCCGTCGAGAACGGAATGTATTTCTCGTACGTATATAAGAAGTTAGAGCGTTTTGAGCAGGAGGAGCTTGTCGCGTATTTCTGTGAGCCGGGCAACGGGAGGAAGCTGTATTACGTCTTGCCCAAGGGCGTGCTCGTGTTGTTATCGCAAGGGGTTCTCGGCAAGCGCTTAGTCTTAGATAAACTTAGGGATAAGTGGAATCTCAAGGACTTCGCGGATAGCGAAATCATGGCCCTCGCCGAGCTGCTCTTGAAGAACTATAAGCCCGGCATGCCCGTTAACGACGTGGTCATGATGGCGTATTCGCTGTACACGAGGTATCTGGCCGGGGATCTAAACGTGTATGGCCATAGAAGTCTGCTCAACAAGCTATTCAAGAGGTCATTCGAGGCGTTGATGGGGCTAATAGGCGAGGAGTGCCTAAAGGAGTGCGGAAGGGCTATCTCGACGCGGGAGTATATATGAAGTGCCCGGGCAAGTACGTGATCGGAGATAGGGAGGTCGAGCTGGACGAGGACTGCTTCCTCGCCGATCCGAGCGCTTGGGACGAGGACGTCGCAGTTTGGATCGCCCAAAACATCGAGGGCCTCGCGCTTACCGACGAACACTGGCGCTTGATCCGTTACGTCAGATCCTATTGGGAAACCCACGGCGAGTGTCCCCACATCAAGAGGCTCTTGCGGGATCTGGGCATTACCTTCGAGGACCTCTTCCGTTTGTTCCCGTCGGAGCCAGCCGATAGCATTTGTAGAATAGCGGGCACGCCGCGGCCCACGGGTTGTTAGCTGTACTTCACTATAGCCCGCCCGCGAAGTGCTCATTTAAATACGTCCTACAGCTTGGAGGCGTGAGCGCCGAGGAGCGCATATTCAAGGCTCTCTCGGATCCCGAAAAACAAGAGGCGATAGCCTTCATCTTGGAGAACGTGGAGTCTCTGCGCGATCTAGTCGCCCTATTGGCCGAGCTTAAGAGCTCGGGCGTTCTAGAGCTGCTGACCTCCGGCATCGCCACTATGAGGGCTCTATCCGCCGACTTGGTGACCAGCAGAGATTTCGCTGAGAAGGCCGGGAAGCTCTTGGAGTTCTTGCTCGCCGCAGAGTCTGCTATCAAGAACAGCGGCGTTGGCTGTATCGCGGAGGCCGCCGCTCGCACAAGCACTGGAAAGCCGATGGGTATTTACGGAATACTAACGGCGCTTCAAGATCCCGATGTCCAGAGAGGCGTAGGCTATCTCTTGGCCTTCGTGAAATCGCTGGGGGCTTGTCTGGAGTCGAAACGATAAATAGAAGAGGTTTATGCGTAACGATGTCTGAATTCAGAGTGCCGGCCGAGGGCGAGATGTTGGGCAAGGTGGTGGAGCTTTTAGGCGATAACAGAGTCAAGGTGGTCTGCCAAGACGGCGAGACGAGAGTAGCCAGGATACCTGGACGATACCGCAAAAGGCTTTGGCTGAAGCCTGGGGATTACGTCATAGTGGCCGTGTGGGATTTCGACCCGAAAAAAGGCGATGTGGTACATAAATACGATAAAAGGGATCTCGACGAGTTGAGGCGTAGAGGATACGCCGATGTTTTGGACAACTTGGAGAAGCTAGGCTAGCTGTACACGTACGTTATCCTCAACATCTCGGCCACATCCCTATCGAGGGCGGCCACGTCCTCGGGGCCTACGTCAGTTACGTCGTATTTGCCCAACGCCGACACCAACATCTGGACCTCAGCCTTGAGGGACTCTATATAGTTCTCAACTCCCTTCTCGCCGTGGGCCAAAGCCGCTATGAGAAAAGGCCGCGCCATATATACGCCGCTCGCCCCCAGAGCCAACGCCTTCACGACGTGGCCTCCGTCGTATAGCCTCCCCGCTATCAGTAGGGATATCTTATGGCCCTCCTCCCGCGCTCGTCTGATCGCCTTGAGGCCGACCAGGGTAGGGTAGCCGAGGTCCTTCATCGCGGCCGTCGGCGCCATGCCGGTCCCGCCCTCTTTGCCGTCTATGACCACAGCGTCGGCCCCCTCCTCTGAAGCTATCTTTATCACGTCCAAGGCGTCTCTGAAGGGCCCCAGCTTTATCCAGATCTTGGCTCTCGGATACGCCGTCTTCATGAACCTGATAATCCCCATGAGTATCTCGGCTGTGAACGTGCCGGGGACCGAGTACCTAGTTACGTATTTCTTCCTCAGCTCAGACTCGTCGAATTTATACTTAGCCCTAAGCCTTTCTACTTGCTCGCGGGGGATCTTCACCACTCCGCCCAGCCCCGGCTTGGCGCCTTGGCCTATCTTGATCTCGAAGCCGATTCTGCCCTCTTCTATATACGGCTCGATGTCCTTATCACTGTAGACCTTGTTCCACAGCTCGTCGTATGCGTCCTCGACGCTTTGTTGAACTATCACTCCTCCTCTCTTGTCCATGTTGGTCAAGTACGCCAAAAGCCGCTCCTTAAATGAGGGGTGTCCCCTAGTAAGCCTCCTCGAATAGCCCCTCACCGTGGCCACGTTCTCGCCGATGCCGTAGATTATACCCGCCTTGGCGGCCGCCCTAGATATGCTCAAGGCCGTCTTGCTGGCTATGTGCGTCGAGCCCATGGAGCCCACGACTACGGGCAAAGCTGATGGGAAACCGCCTATTATCGTCTCGGTCTTCACGTCCATGAAGCTCGGCTCTCTGAGGAGCTCGGCGGCTTTCTCCAGCCTCTTCGGCGTGAAGGCCGGCGGCATTAGAACCACGGAGTCTAGCGTCTTGAAGCGGGGACGGCCATTGACGTATATACCAGACCCGAGCACCGCGGTTCCGTACGACGAGATAAGCCCGAAGGGATAAACGGCACCTCTTCCCCTTAAAGCTCTGAACGAAATCTCGCCTACGGGATATTCAGCAAAGAACTCCTTGTATCCCGCCAATGCGAAGAACAAGCCCTTGAGGAAAACGGCTAATCTAGCGGGCAACACGACACGGCGTTTCCCCAGATTTTATATGCATATCATAATTATCTTACGGAGAGTCGAGCGGGGTTTATGTAATTTATTCACATCTCGCCGGACGACGGACAGCGTAACGTCTATGCCGTTCTATAAATCTATTGCATATATTTCTGGATTCTTGCGCCCTCTACAGAATCTGTAACTTAAATAATCGGCTATCCTAGGTATAATTTCCCATAGATCCGCTGTGTTTCATATAATTTATTTCGCTATATTTTAAAACTCTTTCCGCTCAAGTGCGGTTATGCCCGGCTTTCATCCGGCGGTGTTGGAGTTCGAGAAAATGGTCGCCGATAAGGCCCAATACAAGAAACAATTAGAGGAATGGGTTAAGTACTCTTGGCGATGGGCGGTGACGGACAAATATAGGTTGGTCTTCAGAGTCCAAGCGTCAGCGTTGAGGGCTATAAGGGAGTTCTTGGACTCCAAGGGCTTCGTGGAGGTCCTATCCCCCATCGTGGGGCCGGTGACGGATCCCGGCATTAGAGGCGCGAAACAAGCCACAATAGACTTCTACGGCGCTGAGTACAAGGTGATGTCCTCGGCGATACTCTATAAACAATACATGGCGGCTTCGTTGGGCAAGATATACTTCGTGAGCCCTAACGTGAGGCTTGAGCCCAACGACAGCATATACACGGGCAGACATTTGGTGGAGTTCTACCAAGTCGACATCGAGATGTACAAGGCCTCGTACATGGACGCCATGGATTTAGCCGAGGAGCTCGTCAGCTACGTAGTGAAGTACATCAAGGACGTGCACGGGAAGGAGCTCGAGGATAAGCTCGGGAGACAACTACGGGAGTTCCAGAGGCCTTTCAAGCGGTATTCCCACAAAGAGGCTGTGGAGTTCGTCAACAAGCTCGGTTGTAAGAACCCGCCTAAGGAGGAGCTCCTATGGGAGTGCGAGAAGCTCATGTCGGCGCATCACGATTCGCCGTTTTTCGTTTACGATTACCCCAGAGGGTCGCGGGGCTTTTACGACAGAGAGGACCCCGAGAGGCGCGGAGTCCTCAGGGATTTCGACATGCTTTACCCCGAGGGATTCGGGGAGGCCATAAGCGGCGCTGAGCGGGAGTACGAACCCGAGAAGTTAGTAGGAAGGATAAGAGAGAGCGGCGAAGACCCCGCGAAGTACCAGTGGTTCCTCCAGATGGCAAAGGAGTTGTATCCGTTACAGACGGCGGGTTTCGGCATAGGCGTGGAGAGGTTGACGAGATATTTATGCGGCTTGAGGGCTGTGTGGGAGGCCAGGCCGTATCCCAAAGTCGCCGGAATAGTGGGAGGTCCTTAAAAATAGAGAAGAATTTATATAAATAATATTTGGCCTCCTTTTGCGTTTTCCAAGAAAGTGGTCACGCCCACTACGTCATCCACAAGCGATGGATCGAAGTGCTCCTTCTTGAGGCCGGCCGCCTCCGCCATCATGGAACACACGTATACCTTAGCGCCCATCTGCTTCGCTTGTTTAAGCATGTCCTTCCAAGTCGGCGCTTTTATTTTGGCCATCCCCTCCTTCAACCTGGGCACCATATGCTCGAACTCCTTCGGCCAGACCTCAGACATAGGTTCCTTTAACAACTTGAACATCGCCCAGCCGGTGAAGAACACGTGGACCTCGTAGCCCAAGGCAGCGGCCGCTTGCGATATGACGCCGACCGGTATCAGCTTGTCGTCAGTCCCCGAAAATACTATCATTGATATTTTCTCCGGCATGTCTTTTCATGTAGGGATAGATAATATGAGTTATTACATGTATCTATGTAATAAAGGCAATAAGATGGCGGGCCGATTTAGGTATGCCTGAAAACAAGATAAGAGTGGACGCCAGGGGGATGGCTTGTCCGGGTCCCATCACGGAGCTAGTCAAGGCGTATAGAAACGCGAAAAACGGCGACATAATAGAGGTCATGGCGACAGACCCAGGCTTCAAGCCCGACGTAGAGGCTTGGATAAAACGTACCGGCAACCAGCTGCTCGAGTTCAGAGAAGAGGGCGGGACCTACATAGCTGTCATTAAAGTTACCGCCAAGAAATGAACAAAAAGCGCGTAGTTATAATCGGCGGCGGGACGGGCGGCGCGCTGCTCGCCAACAGCCTACCGCCGGAGGAGTTCGATGTCGTCGTGGTGGACAGAAGTCCTTTTCATCACTACTGGCCCTGGCTCCTCTACGTCGCCTTCAAGGGCTCGAGGAGGCCCATGAGGCGGGATATCAAAGAGTTGTTGAAGCCGACCGTGAGGTTCATCCAGTCGGGCGCCCAATCTGTCGATTTAGGTAATAGAAAAGTGGTTCTCGAGAACGGCAAAATCCTGGACTACGACTATCTCGTCATCGCCACGGGCTCGCGGCCTACGTATGACACAATAGAGGGCCATAAGAAGGCCGTTGAGAAGTACGGCGATTACCACTCGTCCGAGGAGAACGCGTGGCGCGTGTGGAACACGATAAACTCGCTCAAGCAGGGGACCTTCGCGATCGTGGTCGGAGGGGATCCCTATAGGTGTCCGCCCTCGCCGCTGGAGGGCGTGTTCTTGGCCGAAGAGTTCTTCAGATCCAGAGGCCTCAGAGATAAGGTGAGGGTGGTCTTCGCCGTGCCTTATCCCAGGCCCTATCCCGCCGAGCCCATGAACGAGGTGGTCGAGCCCATCTTGAAGGAACGCGGCGTGGAGTACGTCACGTTTTTCATCCTCGACAAGATAGATGAAGAGAAGAAAGTCGCTGTCTCAATGGAAGGCGAGGAGCTCAAATACGATGCGTTGGTCGTGATACCGCCACACGTGGGAACCGACATTAAGATATCCCCAGAGGAGGTATTGACGCAAGATAGGTTCATCCAAGCCGATAAGTTCACCAACAACATAAAGGGGTATGACGATGCCTTCGTCATAGGCGATGCGTCGGCCGTGCCCGTGGCCAAGACCGGAGTCACGGCCCACCTTCAGGCGACCGTTGTGGCGAGAAGGCTACAGGGCGAAGATGCGCGCAATAACGGCCGCACAAACTGCCCGTTCGATTTGGGATACGGTCTCGGGACCTTCGTGATAAGCGATTACAACAACCCCGTAGTGAAGTTGCCGCCCTCGCGCTTCTCGCATCTGGCAAAGCTCGCGTTCGCCGCCGCCTATTGGGATATGATAAAGTATCCCGAGCTCTGGAACCCCATATTCGACGCCTACTTCGAGGCGACCGAGCCCGCCAAGCTCAGGAGGATCTATGTCTGAGACCGAGACCGCCATAGCTCAGAGCTTGGCCGAGGCGTTGAGTCCGGAATCGGCCAAGGCGTTGGCCAAATTCGCGAAGATCTTGACGAAGGCCGACGAGCTCGGGTTGCTCGACACTTTGGGGGATCTCCTAGACTCCGATGTGGTGGGCGAAGTCGCCAAGAGCTTCTTGAACACAGGAATCGTGTCGTTGCTCTTCAACTTGGAGAAACTATCCGCTACGCTTGAGGCATTAGCCAAGAGCGCCGATAGCGTGACGAGGCTTCTCTCGTTGCTCGATAAACTCGAGAAATCGGGCCTCCTCGCCCTCCTCGAAAGCTTGGCGGAGCCGGAGAACGTGGGGGAGGCCGTCAAGTCTTACTTCACGACTGGGGCGTTCTATGTAATGAACGAGGCTCCTAAGATGCTCGACGCAATGGCCTCTATACGGATCGCCCAAGCCTTGGACGCGGCGATGAGGGAGAGCAGAGGCAAGCAAGTGGGGTTCCTAAAGGCCATTGATGCGTTATTACTCGACGAAGATGTGCGCAGGGGACTTTACTTCTTAGTGAGGTTGATGAAGGAAATAGGGGCTTCCCTTAAATAGGCACTTGGACCTCGACTTCGACCTCTGGAGGGTTCTGGCCCTTGTCCACTTTAAGGTACACCTCCCTAGTAGGAGAGCCGGGGGATACGCCGTTGTTCAACGCCCAGAAGAGTATCGCCGCATACGCGTTGTCGACCTTATCGAAGGGGCCGGAGAACTTGTAAGAGGCCATTTTGCCGGCTCCTAGGGTCTTGTCGCCGTTGGGATCCGGCGTGAACACCTCGACGAGCATGTTGGAGCCCTCCTTGCCGTGGAAGACCAACACCACGCCCGGCTTGAGGTCTTGGATTAAGGCGGCTCTATTCGGCACGCTCTTAACTACGCCAAATCCCTTGACCTCGGGCACCTCCTTGACCTCGACGTTAGGCATAGGGCTGGGGAAACGGTATTATATATAACGTTTCTCCCACCGTGGCGCCCTCCGTGGGCGACGTCGTATACAAGTTCAACGGTCCGCTAAGGCTCGTGGAGATATTGGATAGGCCCAACCGATTCCTCGTCAGGGTAACAGACGGGCAAAAAATCGAGTTCTGCCACCTCCACGATCCTGGCAGATTGCCGGAGCTCGTTAGGAGGGGCGCGAGGGCCCTCGTAAGGCCTACGAAGGGCCTCAAAACCAACTGCTCCGTGACGGCCATAGAGGCTCCAAACGGCGTTTGGGTCGTCGCAGATAGCAGAATACACAACGACGTCGCCGCCCTCTTCTTGGACAACGCCAAGAGGGAGGTGAGCGTGAGCGGACATAGGCTAGACTTCTTGGCCGGAGATACCTATGTAGAGGTCAAAGGCTGCACGTTAGTAGTGGACGGCGTTGCCCTATTCCCCGACGCCCCCACCAAGAGGGGGGCCGAGCACTTGGAGATTCTGCGAGCTTTGCTGAGGGAGGGCCACAGCGCCATGGTCATTGTGCTCGTCATGAGGCCTGACGCCGTCTGTTTTAAACCCAATTGGCGCACCGATCCCCGCTTCGCGAGGGCCTTCGCGAATTTCGCCAAATCGGGCGGCTCAGTCAAGGTGTATAGGTTCAAATTCGACGAGGGGGCTGTCGTCTTCGGCGGCGAGATCGGCCTCTGCGACGACTGGGAGGAATTTTTATAATACGGTTGTTTACGTCCTCGTGGATCTTATTTATTTAATGCTCGCTGCTGTTGGCGTCCTGGAAGTGTGGATCGCCGTGTACATACACAGAGGTCTTAAGTCTCTCGAATCCTTGATCTATCCTATATTCGCAAACCTATTGTGGATGCGCGAGAACAACTACGCTATTATAGAAAGCCTCACCGAGATGCTCGCCGCAAGGGGCGTCATCTCCTCGGAGGAGGTAGAGTCGTTGAGATCCTTGGCGCGGCCTAAGATCTTGACTCAGCAAGATCTGGACAAGGCCGAGGAGCTCTTGAACAAGAGGCCCGAGGAGTTGACGGATAACGACATCAAGGAATTGAGGAGAATCGCCATGGGGCTCCTGGCGTGGCCGTATAGAGGCGCGACGCGGCTCGCCTTGAGGTTGTTAGCCCTCGCATCGCAGATAGAGGGGGAGCGTAGCGCCGTGAAGTCTGCCGACAAGGTTGAGATCTCCTACGTAGCCGAGACCTGTACGATAAGGCTACAGCTCAAGAGGGGGGACTCCGCCGAGGTCGTCGAGGAGCCGGACGAGGAGTGCGTCGCCAAGAGGGCGGAGGCCTTGAGGAGGTTGGCCCGCCGCGAGGACGTCGGCGACGTCGAGGCATTGGCGATGTATAAGATCTGCCGTAATCGTAACGACGCAGGTTGTAGGTCCTTGCTCGCGCGCCTCAGCCCTATCGAGAGGAAATCGCTCGATCTATTGGTAGATGAGTAGGTCGTTCCATCCTGCGTCCATAGATCAAGTGCTCGGCCTCCTCAAGGTCGTGAACGCGTTTGGGGGCAAGATAGATATCTACAAGATAGATGAGGAGGTCGAGATAGACTTCGACGAGCTCAGCTCGGCCGTGAACGCCGCCGAGTCGCTGGGCCTTGTAAAAGTGGTCTCTGGAGATGTCGAGTTGACAGACTTAGGCCGTAGGCTCGTCGCAAGCGGTATAGACGAGGTCAAGAGGGAATTGGCCGAGAGGCTCGCCGCCTTGAGGCCCTTCTCGGATATATTGGATAAATTGAGAGAAAGGTCCTCGTTGACGCTGGACGAGGTGATCGAGATGCTCTGTAGCCTCGG
Organism: Thermoproteus thermophilus; assembly: GCF_055392855.1. NCBI lineage: Archaea > Thermoproteati > Thermoproteota > Thermoprotei > Thermoproteales > Thermoproteaceae > Thermoproteus > Thermoproteus thermophilus. The sequence continues at coordinate 199,020 of NZ_AP042466.1, read as the reverse complement.
CTACTGCGGCGAGGTTCCGGCTAGGAGGGTGATCACTTGGGCCGTGCGGCTCGGGCTCATCGTGGTGACGCCCGACGACGTGGTGTTGCCGGGGGAGTCTGCAAGGGCCGGTGAATTTATTTATCGATAGGAGAGTTCTACAGATGTCTTTCAACCTCGTGGTGGCGACCGGCTGGAGGCAAGAACGCATGTGCATGGAGGAGCTCTACAAGATCGGCGATATCTTGGCTAAAAGAGTCAAGGGAGTTTGGTTCACTGGCTTCGACGGATTATTAACGGCCGAGGTCGAGGGCGATCCCGTCGAGTTCACGAAGTCGCTCGCGGATCTCGTGACGTCGGGATACTACGTGCCGAGGTTCGTCTTGAGGGCCACTCCTATAATGGTCGTGGTGAGGACCGACTTGGACGAAATAGCGAGGGCCGCCTCCGAGCTTGCGGCCAAACACATCGGGCCCAACGAGACGTTCAAGATAGAGCTCAAGAAGAGGGGCGTCAAATACGATAGGCTGTCGATTATAGATTACGTGGCTAGGGTCATCGATAGGAAGGTCAATTTAACTCATCCCGACAAGGTCGTCTGGATAGAGATGTTCCCCTCAAAGACCGGCTTATCGGTATTGCGCGAGGGCGACTCGTTCTCCTTAATGAGGACTAAAGTCGGCGGCGATGCCGGAGAGGGTAATAACGCGTGAGGGAGTAAGGATAAGATACGTGGAGGAGGGGTTAGGGAAGCCGTTAGTGTTGTTACACGGGTACTCGTTCAACGCCGACAACTGGATCGCGTCGGGCATAGTGCAGAGCTTGACCAGAGACTATAAAGTATACGCCATCGATATGCCGTACGGCGCCAAGTCGAAGAGCTCTAAGTTCAAGTCCAACGCAGAAGGGTACGCCAAGTTCTTGAGGGGGCTGCTCGACGCTCTTTCGTTAGACGATCCGCCGATAGTGGGCCCCTCCATGTCGGGCGAGGTGCTCATGTGGTACGTCGCGCTCGGCTATAAGACCAAGCTGGCCGTGCTCGTCGGGCCCGTGGGCTTAGATGACAAAGAGCTACAAACCGCCCTGTCCAAATACGGCGGACGCCTCGTTGCGATATGGGGGGAGAGGGACGAGATATCGCCTCCTAGCATATATGCTCCGTTATTGAAGAGAATACTCCCATCGGCCCATGTCGTCGTTATGCCCGGCGCGGGGCACCCAGCGTATTTGGACAAGCCCGGGGAGTTCGTGGAGATATTGAGAGGCCTTCTGGCAGAGATAGACTATTAGGGCTTCTCGAACACCAGAGCGTAGTGGTGGCCCAAATCGTCGTATTCGACCTCCTTGAACTCCTTGAAATACCTCTTGACCTCGTCGGGGCCTATCTTCATAAAGCTCGGAGGCCCGAAGAGAGAGCCCGGCTTGTGCTCAATCACGACGACGTGGCCTCCGCGTTTTAATATCCTCGATATCTCCTCCACGGCAGCCTTCTTGTCGGCCACATCGTGGAGGACGTTCGCCAAGACGACTACGTCCACAGCGCCTCCGGGTATGGACGTGTGGAGTATGTCCTCGTTCAACAAGACTAAGTTGGGCGCGTCTATCCTTTTCACGTGCTCGAGCGCCTCCTTGTCTATATCCACGCAATAGACCAACGAAGCTATGTCCTTGAGCACATCGCAGAGCCTGCCAGCGCCGCACCCTAAGTCGGCCGCTACGCCGCCTTTAGGTGTGTACTTCAACAAGAGCGCGTATTCGTCCTCCGAGACCCCCAAGGCGTATCCGTGGTGATGATGCCTCTCGTGGGTAGGCCCCGAGACCTCCTTGAGCTCCCCGGCTACTAACTTGGCGAGTGCCTCCTCTACGGAGCCCTCGTACACGAAGACCTTCATGCCCCACTGCCTCGCTATTTCGAAGCCCCTTGGCCCTATCTCGGCCACTATAATAGCCGTGGCGCCTCGCCTGCGCGCCTCAGCGAGCGCCGCAGCGCCTCTCGCCATCTTGGCGTACTTAGCCGGGTTCTCGAGCTTCTCCACTAAGACGTATCTACCCCCGCTCACATCGTATATCGAGAGCTCCTCGCCCTCGCCCGGGCCTTCTACGCGGCCCCTGGTTTCCGATATCGCAACCCTCATGAAATCCGTTATCTCCTAACTATTTAAGATTTCTCAAGACCTCGGCTATCCTCACGGCCTGCCAGCTCTCCCTCGGATTATGGGTCCTTACCACATCGGCCCCGTGAAGTACAGCGAGAGCCTCGGCGGCTAAGGAGCCGGGCAAAACGCCGTCGGGCGATTGGACGCCGAGAAGTCGCCTTATGAACGACTTGCGCGAGACCCCCACTAGGATCGGCTTGCCCAATGCGGCGAATTTGGACAAGTTCTTTATCACGTACAAATCCCACTTCCACCAAGGCCATCTCTCGTCGTCGTGTCTGTACTCCCCCGTCACTACATAGGGCTCATCGCGTTTCGGCAATATAGGAAAACCTATTCCGGGATCCACCACGATTCTCTCGGGGTCTATGCCGCACGAGATCGCCGTGTCTAAGCTCTCCTTCAACGCGGACAAGAGCCTATCGATTGGATCGATTCCAGGCCTCGGCTCCCTCTCTCTCGCCATCACCACGAGCGAGGCGCCGTAGTCCTTCACCACTTTGCACATATCGGGATAGAGCTTAAGGCCAGTTACGTCGTTGACTACAGATGCGCCGGCCTTCAACGCCTCCTCGGCCACTTTAGGCCTGAAGGTGTCCACGCTTATGGGCAAATCCAAGTTCTGGGCCAAGGCCCTCACCACGGGGACCACGCGTTCGGCCTCCTCGTCGGGGGGTATCCAAGTGTCCTTATAGGGGGCTGTGGACATGCCGCCTACGTCTATCACGTCGACAAAGCCGAGCCAGCTCTGCGCCAGCTTCAACGCGCTTTCGGCATCCCTTACGACAGACCCGGCGAAGAACGACTCGGGCGACGTGTTAATAACGCCCATTATCCTCACGGGATATCCCGACCCGACTGGGATCTTACCCAATAGGGCGCGCGACATGGATATAACTCGACGGAGTTAAATAAGATGTGTGGGAGGAATTGGAAGAGGCCATAAAGGGCGTTGAGGAGGCCTCCGATTACGAGAAGGCCGTCAAGAGGTTCGCCTTGGATGTTTTGAATAAATGTAAAAACGCCGAGGGCCTCGAGCTAGCTTGTTGTCTGAAGCTATTGATGGAGATTGGTATACAGATCTTGTACATGAAGCGCTTTAAGCCAGAGGCCAGAATGGACGTGCTCAAGAGGCGTAGCGAGCGGGGCGTCGCGTTCAATATGTCAATGCTCGAGAGAAGCGGCTTGCCCGGCCCCTACAAGAAGAGGATCCTCCGGACTTACCTGAAGATAGCCTCATACGTACATCCCTCGGTCGAGGCCCTACAAGGCCAACTACCCGGCGATTTGGCGTCGAAAGCAATAGAGGTTTTAGTTATGATTTACAGCTCATCTAGGTAAAAGCTTTAATTTCGCGCCATGTTTGGATTATGCAACGCATCGTCAGGACCAAGACCTTTGTCTTCGAGGCGCCAATAAGCGATGAGATAATATCCAAGCTTTCCTTGTGGGGACAAGTCGCGTCGAGAGGCCGCCTTACTGTATTCGTGATGGATTCGGGCGAGATAAAGACTAGGGTCGTAAAAGAGGACGCGCGTAATAAGGTTAGGCGGATATATATCGAGCCGTCTTGCGGATGTAAGCTTACACTCGACGAAGTGAGGGATTTCGAGCGGGATTCTTTGTATTATAAATTTATCAAATATGAGCCTTGTGATAAGCATAAATAAATAACTCGCGAGTCGCTCGTGCGGATTTACGTGGAGACCTACGGCTGTTGGCTAGCCAAGGCCGATGCCGATTTGTTACTCCAGAGGCTCGGAGGCGTTAAGGCGAACGACCCGCGCGAGGCCGACTTAGTCCTCGTGTACACCTGCGCGGTGAGGGAGGACGGTGAGGTGCGCCAACTAAAGAGAATAGGCCAACTATCGGCCGTCGCCAAAAGGCTGGTGGTGGCCGGATGCCTCGCCAAGGCGAGGCCCTACACGATAAAGCGCATTGCGCCGAGCGCAGAGCTGATATACCCCGAGCGCGTCGAGGGCGAGGCGGAGAGGTCTATGAGGGTCTTGCCGCAACACAACGGCTCGTTGATATACACCGTGCCGCTCCAAGTCGGCTGTCTAGGCAACTGCACGTTCTGCGTGACTAAATACACTAGAGGCGGGGCCGGCTATGTGAGGAGCGCTCCGCCAGATCTAGTGGTCGAGCGCGTCAAGGAGGCCGTCGCCAAGGGCGCCAAGGAGATCTACTTGACGGGGCAAGACGTGATAACCTACGGCTTCGAGGCTAGGTGGAGGAACGGCTGGAACTTGCCCGATCTCTTGGAGAGAATACTGAGGGAGGTCGAGGGCGAGTACAGGATCAGGATCGGCATGTCGGAGCCTTGGGTCTTCGGGAAGTTCGCGGATCAAATATTAGATATTGTTAAGAGAGATCGCAGAGTTTACCGATATTTCCATCTGCCCGTTCAATCGGGCAGCGACGAAGTCTTGCACAAGATGGGCAGGAGATACACGGCGGACGAATACAGAGGCTTGATCAGGAAGATAAAGAGAGAGCTCAACGACGAGGTGTTCATAGCCACCGATGTGATAGTGGGCTTTCCCGGCGAGACCGAGGAGGACTTCTGGAAGACGGTCGAGCTGGTCGAGGAGCTCCAATTCGACGAGGTCCACGTGGCCAGGTTCAGCCCGAGGCCCTTCACAGAGGCCGCCGTCATGGAGGGCCAGGTGCCAGATGTCGAGAAGAAGAGGAGGAGCAAGATAGTGTCGGAAATAGCCTTGAGAGTCGCGCATTTGAGAAACGGCATGCGCGTGGGGAGGAACGAGGTGGTCCTAGTCGACGAGGTGGACCACGGACTAGTAGTGGGGAGGACCGACGAGTATAGGCAAGTGGTGGTCAAGAGGGGGGACGGCGACGGCGTTATGGGCGAGTTCCTCAAGGTCAGAATAGCCGGCGCTGGTCCGGTATATCTATACGGCGAGATTCTCTAGTCCAACACCACTTGCTCCCACGGGTATTTCCTACTCCAGCGCTCCTCCCTCATCCTCCTCAACTCATCCAACATGGCTTCGAGCTCCCTCTTCTCCACCTTTTTGAACATGGGCTCAACTTCGCCGAGCTTCGTCCCGGGCTCAGGCGCTTTCATCGCGTCGGCCCAAGTTATGGGTTGTCCGAGCCCCATCATGGACCACAATTTCTCGATAGAGGAGGGGATCACCGGGTACAACAAGACGGCGAGCGCCTTCAGTGCGGCGTAGGAGTTGTACACCACGGTGGCCGCCTCCTCGGGCTTCTCCTTAATCAATTGCCACGGTGCACGTTGGTTTAGATATCTATTGCCCTCCCGCGCTATCTCCACGGCGTCCATTAAAGCGTCCTTGAGCTCTATCCTCTCGAAATGCGCCTCTGCGGATTTGACCCTCTCGGCGATCTTCCTCGCGAACTCCTCGTCGAGTGGCGTCGAGGGGCCAGGCGCCGGGAGGACGCCGCCGAATCTCGACTTGATAAACGAGAGGACTCTGTGGGCGAAGTTCCCTATATCGTCGTTCATGACCTTGTTTATCACCTCGATGGCCGACGCCCACGTGAAGTCCACGTCTCTATTCTCCGGCCTCATGTAGATCAACACGAAGCGCCAGTAATCGACCGGCAACAGCTTAAGCGCTTCGTCTATCCAGACGCCCCATCTCCTGCTCTTGGAGAATTTATCGCCTTCGTAGTTCAAGTACTCGGTCGACGACGTAGTAAGCCTCATCGTGTAGCCCCCGCCGTTTGCCAAGATCAAGGCGGGGAGTATTATCACGTGGAACGGTATGTTGTCCTTGCCGACGAAGAAGACCGCCTTGGTGGATGGGTCGAGCCAATATTCTTTCCACTTCTCCAGTTGTCCCTTCCTCTCGAAGTACTCCTTAACCGCCGAGATGTAGCCGAGGACGGCCTCGAACCACACGTATATGGTCTTGCCCTCAGCGCCGGGGAAGGGTGCCGGTATGCCCCATTTGTTGTCCCTAGTGATGGACCTGGGCTTTAGCCCCTCGCGGAGTATGCCCAAGGCCATTTCCCGAGCGTTGGGCGGGAGCTCGTTGTTCCCCTCGACGTATTTCTTGACCTCCTTCTCTATCTTGGGTAAATCGAGGTACCAGTGCTTAGTCCTACGCCACTCCGGCCTCGCCCCGCATACGGCGCATCTGGGCTCTACGAGGAGCCGCGGCTCCAGCAACCTGCCGCACCTCTCGCATTGATCCCCCCTGGCCCTATCGTAGCCGCAATAAGGGCATTTGCCTATTATGAACCTATCGGGCAGGAATATCTTATCGTTGGGACAATAGGGGAGCTCCTCTTCTCTTATAAATACATATCCATTTTCATATATTTTTTTAAAGAATTCTTGCACAAATTTTATATGAGTATCACTATGAGTATGTGTATATAGATCGAAGGATATATTCCACCTCTTGAACAACTCTGCGACGATTTCGTGCATCCTCATCGCGTAGTCGCCTGGGTCCACCCCCAGTTGAATGGCCTCTACCTCAATAGGCGTGCCGTGCATGTCGGAGCCCGACACGAAGACGACGTCGTGTCCCTTCATCCTCAAATAGCGGGCATACACGTCCGCCGATAGGACCGAGCCTATCATGTTGCCCAGATGCGGGACCGACTGGACATAGGGCCAGGCGGAGCCTATGACGTATTTGGCCACGATATTCAGAACGCTGGTTTATTTAATCTTACGCGACGCCTTAACTCGGTCGCGCGGAGAGTCCTCTGCTATGCGCCCGACCGCTTCAGAGCTCTACAAGGCGTCGAGATCCCATGTCGTCCCTGCGCCGCGGCGGCTAAGACGTCGAGGCGGCTGCTTGCAGTTATGCAGACTCGCCCGCGAACTGGACGCGACGCGGAGGGCTATCTGCCGAATCGCCTTTGTCTTTGCGCGTACTCCTGCAAGACCTCTCTCAAGTCCTCCCTCTCCACCTCTGGCCAGTATTTTTCGAGGAAGAAGAGCTCGCTGTAGGCGGTCTGGTATAATAGAAAATTGCTTATCCTCTTCTCGCCGCCCGTCCTCAGAACTATGTCGGGCTCTGGATATTTGAGGTGCGACGTATCGAGGCATTGGAAAAGGGAGCTCTCGTCGATTCTCTCCAGCTTCACCTCGCCGCTCAGAATTCTCTTAATACATCTGACGAGCTCTGCCCTCCCGCCGTAGCCCAAGGCCAACGTGAGGTCGTAGTCGCCGTAGGAGGAGGTCGCGTCCTCCAGCCTCTCCATCTCAGCCACGAGGTCGCGGGGCAGTAGGCTACGATCGCCGATGAACTTGACCCTTATCTTGTTCTCGTGGATTATGGGGTCCTCCAAAGTCCTCCTTATCTCGTCCTTGAATATCTTGAACAAGACTTCGAGCTCCGCTCTACTCCTCTGTAGATTCTCCGTCGAGAGCGCGAAGAACGTCATGTGTCTAATATCCCTATATTCGAGCACCCAAGTGGCGAACTTCCTAACCTTCTCTACGCCGCGCTTATAGGCCTCTATCAACGAGAGCCCGTACTTCCGCGCATATCGCCTATTGCCGTCCGGTATAACCGCTATATGCCTCGGTAGATTAGCAGACATGCTCCCCTACGTGTTCGTCTGAGGGGTCGAGGATAGTCAAGAGAGTCGGCTTATCGCATGTGGCCAAGAGCATGCCTTGGCTCTCGTACCCCATCAGCTTCTTCGGCTGTAAGTTCGCCACGACCACCACGTATTTGCCCACGAGGGCTTCCGGCTGGTAGTGCTCGGCTAAGCCCGCTATTATCTGGCGTTTTTCAGCCCCCAAATCGACGACTAGCCGTATCAGCTTTCTAGACCCCTCTATTCTTTGCGCCTCCAGAACTTTGCCGACTCTTAGATCTATCTTCTTAAACTCGTCGATGCTGATAAGGCTCACGAAAAGGGGTTCCGAAATGTATATAAACGTTATCTCGTCTAGAGCTTTAAGTCTTTGTAAGCAGGCCCCACGGCGTATACCACAACGCCCTTGAGGGACACGCCTTCTTTGGCCTCGTAGGTTATCTGAACCGCCACCCCTTGCACTATATGCGCGTAAGCGATCCTCTCGACGAAGCCGTTCGTGATCCTCTCCTGGACAGGCGTCACCGTGGCGAAGTCGTCGCCGCTGGCGGCCAAGTACACGTCAAGCCTCTGGAGCACGCCATCTGCAGACACCTTGCACTCAACGAACACGGGCCCATCCGCCTTCCTCAGCTCCACGGAGGCGCCCATTTTCCTCAACTTCGAGACGACCATGGTCACAGTTGAGACTACTTGGTCCCTGTTGGGTAGCGGAAGTATCAAGACGGCGGGCGGCGCCGATATCATGAACTGCTGAACTTCCTCCTCTTTAACTTTAACGCCACGACCACGGCGTATGCCGAAGCGGCTGCAATGCCATAGCTCGCCGCCATTATCGCCGGAATTCCCAAGACGCTCCCAACGACGGCCACAGCCACCACGTTGGAGTAGTTGCCCTCCACGTACTGATTACCGCCATAATACGCCTTGACCTCGTAGGAGCCCGGCGCGCCAAGCGATATGGAGAGCGCCTCCTTGGATTCGTTCACATACTTTATAAAAGTATAATTATTTTTCCCATTAATATTAATGAAGTATATATAAATATATCCATTTACTATAGGGGATTTAGTATTTATATCTATATATATTATAAATGGGTTGTTCGGCAAAGCTTGTTTGTAGGGTATGCTGAGCGTTACGGTCGAGGGGTTCTTCAAGACTTCCACCGAGAGCGCTGAATTACACGGCGTATACCTATCATCGCCTTTGAATAGCGCCGTTATGATGTGCGCACCTGTTGAGTTGAACGTTATGGGAATCGACGTAGATGTGCCGACGTATTTGCCGTCTACGTACACCTCTGGGATCACTGTGGAGTTCGCCACGAGCAGATACCTCCGCAACACGTACACCTCGGTGGAGTTGAGAGATAAGGAGATAGAACATTTGGCCCTCTCGACGATCACGTAGAACGAGTACACGCTGTTGGAGTAGTTGCTGGAGAGGCTCTGGAACGACGCGGTCACGTTGAATAGTCCGCTTCTGGGCGGGCTCCAGTACGTCTGGACGCGCGCACCCTGCGCTGAATAGATCAACGTCCCGTTGATGTATATCGAGATAATTCCGGGGACTTGGGGCTGCGCGGCGACTGAGATGGGCACCGAGGAGCCGTATACCGCCCTCGTGGGGGCTTCGACTATTAACGAGACCTTAGCGCTTCGGACCACTAACAAGGACGTGGCGCTGACGGGGTAGAGGTCCTGCGTGCCCGGGAAAACTATCGAGATCTCGTAGGTGCCCGCCGGCAACTTGGGCAGTTGCAAAGTGGTGAGCCCGTTTACGCCGATCTGCGCGGTGTAGTTCCCCACGGAAATCACGAGGGTCGCAGGTATCGGCCTCCCGTAGACAAATAAGCCGACCGTCATGTTGGGGGTTTCCCCGTACGTCGCGGTTATACTCCTCGGCGCTATCAAGACGGGCATGGACTTAGACACGACTATTGTGACGTTCGCGCTCGCCGGCAGGAAGTTGTTGTTGGATGGGACGAAGACGACCCTAAGGGCGTGGACACCTGCGCCGAGCTTTAGCGTGTCCACTACGTCGCCAAAGGCGTTGTTGTCAACGAAGTACTTCACCACGCCGACAGGAGCAACCGTCGAGTTGAGCAATGCTTTCAAGACGAGGATTTGTCCGTATGAGGCCACGACTACCTGCTTCGCGATCGACCCGTTCACGTATACCTCGACCTTCACGGGCGCTGGCAAGATCTTGAACAAGACGCTGGAGTTCGAGCGCGTCGTGTTCGCCGTCTCCGCGGCCACTACCGTTAAGTTATAAGTCCCCGCGTCGAGCGCAGGCAACTTGAGCTGAAACGGAGTCGTGCCCGTAGCAACCAAGGAGCCATTAATGTATACACTTATATTTAAATTATACTCATTATTAAATATAAATGTCTTTATATTTAAATATGATGTTAAACCGTATATTATAGTATTATTTATATTAATAGCTATGCGTGGGATGGCTTTCAATATTGAGATGCTCGAGTTGAGTAGCACTAGGCCGTTTTGTTCCAGCACAAGCCTATAATCGCCTGCAGGTAGGGCGAATGGGGGTATAGTCACCGTCGAGGTGACCGGTATCTGTAAAGGCCCTATCACGGCGAGGCCGAGCCCGCGCAGAGGCGGATCGAGGGTTATATTGAGCCATTGACCGTAAGAAGTTTTATTAGTGTTTATAGAAGGTGATACAATATAAGTAAAATTAATATAATATGTATTATTTGTTATGATAATATTATATAATCCGGAATAAGGCGGACTATAGGGTTCCCCTATAATCCATTGTGTATTATTAATATATTCCTTTAAATTTAAGCAATTTGATGTAATATTTATATATATTTTATTTGTAAAATTTAGTGAATTATATAATATATTACATACATTCTCAACCCTCAACGACTTCGACGTGCCGTTGACGTTCACGACGACTTGATCTCCGGTTGGGTATATCCCGTATATCGCTATGTTTTCAATAAATTTCTTATAAATTATTATTGCATTACTTATAGTTATATTTGTATTATTAAAATTTACATTATTTTTAAAATAAATTGTAAGATTTGTATATGTATTTAAATTAACTACCTCAGGCGTTATCTTGAAGGAAGTGGCTTGATTGAACAAGTCCAGAAACGGCGTTTGGGCATAAATAGTCATGCTAATCATTAGTACGATGAGCAAGGCCATCACCTTCGACGTGTGGGGCACGATACTGCCCGTGGAGCCCGCTATAAAGGTTGTCGCCGACGTGCTCTCCAAGGCGTTAGGGGGCAGAGTCCAGTGGAGCTCCGTGTATTCCTTCGTGCAAGAGGAGAGACGGGCCTTGAAGCTGGCCCGTAGGGAGAGGCAAGAGTTCATCCCTCCGACGTACAACCTTTACAAGATAAAGAAGAAGCTCAAAGAGCGCGGGATCGCGGCTGACTTCGACGTGTACGAGGTGCAGAACATGATAGACCAAGCTGTGAGCGGGCTCGACATAAAGCCTCATCAAGACGCGGTGGAGGCGCTAAAAGCGGCCAAGGACGACGGCTATAAAACCGGCGTGGTCTCGAACGTACTCCTCTGGAGGTCCAAGGCGACTAGGGAGTTGCTCGCAAAGCTCGAGATAGCCGATCTGCTCGATGCCCAGATATACGCCGACGACGTCGGTTCCGTAAAGCCGAGCCCGCGTATATTCGAGATGGCCCTCACCGTGTTGGTAGGCGACATGATACCGGACGTCTACGTCCACGTCGGCGATGATTTCTATGAGGACTTCATAGGGGCTCTGATGGCCGACTACCAGGCGGTTCTAGTCGATAGGAACGGTTCCTATATTAAAAAGGAATACCACGAGGCGGTCCCCTGTAGGGCCTATATAGTACGCGACTTGAGGACGCTCGGCTTGATCACGCATCAAATAGAGAGCTGTGTCGCCAGGTAGCGCATATAGGCCAACATAGCGGCTAGCCCCGGGGACTCCTCAGGCCTAAGCTTCAACGACTCTATCTCGAGGGCTTGCCTAGCGGCCTCGAAGGAGGGGTCCGCCGGTATTATGTGGGGCTCCTCGCCGAAGTGATCCCTCACTATAGCCGGCCAATCCCGCCCGTAGATGGGCGTCACGTCGTAGCCCTCCACGTACATGTTAAGCACAGGCCTCAGCGTCTTGCCCCTCAGAGCCTTGGCGACTCCGGCCGCCGTGGCTATCGACGAGATGTCGGGCGTCACGACCGGCACGACGAAGTCGAGTAGCCCGGACAAGACCGTGTCGTGGCCTGTGGGCGGCGAGTCTAATATCAACGCCAGCGGATTTAGCCTAGCCTCTATTTGCTTTATCAATACGCTGAGAAGCCTGGCGGATAGGACGGTGGGCTTATTGAAGAAGGCGAAGACCACGTTGAATTCGTCTTGCTGGAGTTGCCAACGCCTTAAGTAAAAGGATTGGAGCACGTCGACGAGCTTGCCGTCGAAATATTCCGAGAGGCTCGCAAAGCCTTGTGCGCTATGAGTGCCCAGGAACAACATAGCCGCCGTGCCGACGCCCGGCGTCATGTCTATCAGCACGACGGGGAATCGGGTCTTCTTCCTCAACGAGTACGACAACACTACCGCCGCGTTGACCGCAAGAGTGGTCTTGCCGGTGCCGCCCTTGAGACCTGAGATAAAAGCTATGGTCTTCATCAAATCTCCGGGGGCTGTATAGGCCTTTTCTTGAGCTCATCAGGCGTGGGCCTCTTCGTCTCTTGACGCCGCTCCTCGGCCTCGCCTCGCGCAGGCCTTCTCTGCGGAATCAAGATCAAGACAACGCCGACTACGTATATAGACATGCCCAGTATAGTGGGGAGAGAGTCCCGCGTTGCCGCGAGTATCAACACCGCTATCGCTGTGAGCAAGACGCCGATATATTGTCTCACGCGATGCTAAAAAAGAGGTAATTAAGTTCTTTCAGCCACGATAATAGCACGTCTCACTATATCACACACGGCGTCCATGTCGCCTCTGGAGGCGGCTTCCCAGAGCGGCGAGCCCCTTCTGAGTATGTACTTCTTGCCTATTTTCTCTATGAGTCCCTGCGCCAGAAGGGCCTCGCATATGGCCGCTACTCTTAACGTGACAGATCGGGTAGTCCTGTACTTCTCCTCCGACCACCTGGAGACATCGCCCACTGTAAAGCTGACTACGTTCCCTCTCGCTCCCTCCACCAGCTTGGCTAGGTATCGTCCTAGTATCTCGCAAACCTCCACGAATAGGGCCTCAATATCTAAATATATAGTTTTCCTTCAACGGGCACTATATATCAACCTCCCCTCGTCGTCTAGGCGCTTTCTTATCCTCCCCGACTTGGCCAACGCATCTATGGCCCTCATGAGATCAGCCGTGGTGTAACCCTTGGCTTTGCCCCATTCGAAGAGCTCCTCCTTTGCTACGTATCCTCTACTCGATATGAAGCCGTACACGACATCCGCAACGCCTTCGGGTTTAACCGATGGCTTCTCGGGCTGTTCGCCGCCTAGGAAATCCAATAAACTCCCCTTCTTTCGCTCCTCCTTCCGCCTTGCCATAATGGAATATTTGTCTTAATTATTTTTCTGCACTAGCCTCTCTATAGCGCGCGACGCACATCCTGGGTCTAGTTGCGCTATTCCGAGCGGTTTCTGCGGCTTGGCGCATTCCCTCAACCACTCCGGCACGTCGTCGACGTAGGCGATGCCCCCTATAACGGCTCCCCTCTCGTCGAGCGCACGGGCTATGGGATCGCCGGCGTAAACTAAGAGCTTGCCGTCCTTTTTAGCTAGGCCCACGTCCACAGCCAACGCCACAAGCGACTTGAAGGCGACGTTGTTGACCCAGCCCGACGGAGATATCTCCGAAAGCCTCTTGTTCAAGGCCTCGAGCAACTCCTCGGGCTTAACGGCGCGTCGCTCCTCGAGAAGCTCGGCCAATATGCGATATTGGGTCAACGCAGCGCGGAGGACCGGGTGGAAGGCGGCAGGCCCGACGAGCTTATACGCGGTGAGTAGATCATAAGCCGACTTAGTCGGCGTAACTGCCTTGCCCGAGACGGCCACTAAGCCTAGTCTCTCCAAGAACCTCGTTATATCTCCCTTGCCTTTCCCGAAATCGAGTTGCTCCTCCTTCAGCTCGTCTATAGTGGCGGATCCCCTCTGCACTAAGAATTGTAGGTACCGCTCGATTCTCTCGAGCCTTATAGGCGGAAAGGGGATGCTCCTCTGTAGGTGGAACATCGCGGTAGGAGGTCCTCATGAATAAATGGAAGGGCTTTGCGCAGAGTTATACCCGGATAATCCCAGACTATGAGTCTACGAAGCTATAAGGCTTATACCTAAGTAATGTTTATTAGACTCGAAACTTCATAGATCTATGGAGATTAGGAAGTTAATAAGAATAGGTGAGAGGTCCTACGGCATAACTCTTCCTAGAGAGTGGGTCGAGTCTAATCAGTTAAAAGTAGGCTCGCCTCTGAAAGTTTTGGCAGAGGCGAACAAGATCTTGATACTACCCGCCACGTCCGAGAGGGCCGCGTTCATAGCGACCTTGAAGGAGAAGGACGTCGAGACAGCCTTGAGGGACATCATAGCGTACTACATAGAGGGCGTGGACGAGATAGAGGTGGAGTCCAATAACATCTCAGCGCTGGTGAGCAGAATAGAGGGCAAACTGCCCGGCGTCGTGGCGCTCGAGTCTGAGGGCAAACTCAAGCTTAGGATAGTCACCAAGGAGGACGTCAACGTCGACGAGGTGGTGAGAAGCATGTACACCACGGTGATGGCTATGTTCCACCTCTTCCTTGAGTTCGTGAGAGGGCGGGATCAAGAAAACGCCAAGGAGCTCTTGCGCATGGACGACCAGCTAGATCGCCTCTACTTCCTATCGCTTCGGATCATCAAGAAGAACGTCTATCAAGACCCCCAGAGCTTCGTGGACTACGTCATAGTAGTTAAGAACTTGGAGCACATGGGCGATGCGCTCGACAGAGCCACCAACTACCTGTTGCAGAACAAGGTGAGTTGCCAGAAGGAGCTCGCCGAGGAGTTCGAGCTTCTTCAGAAATACGCCGAGGGGGCCGCCAAGTCCTTCCTAGAGGGCTTGCACGAGGGGGCCTTGAGGGCTATATTGGAGCGGGAATCGGTTTTTAAGAGGCTCTTAGCCCTATCCACATGCGAGGGGGTTGCGCCTGTGATGCACGAAGCCATGCTGATAACCGCGCTAGCCGCCGATATAGCGGAGGCGGCCTATTCGAAGTACATACGACGAAGGGCGTAAGGGGTTCCGGCCGCGTCATATTCTCGCCGCCCTTCACGGGCTTGATGGGGATCATCTACGCCGCTTTTGCTCTGCTCCTGATGCCGTCGTATCTGACAGGCCTCGCCGCCGTGTTGCGCACGATAGGGGTCGGCGTAACGGCCTCGATAGCTATCGCATCGGCCTCGACCCTCTTAAGCCTTTTGACGAGCCCCCTACACGTCGTGATATATACAACGAGGAGGAGAGTCTACTACCCAACCGTGGGTATTATATACTTCTTCGGATTGCCAGTGCCCGTTCCTCAAATAGCGGTCCAAGAAGAGGTGGCCAGACTCGCCGTCAATGTAGGAGGCGCCCTAGTGCCCGTCGCATTGTCCACCTACATGCTGGCCATGTTGCCTCCCCTTTACGCTCTGGGCGCTACGGCGTCGGCCCTCGTAGCGTCGGTTCTCGTCTACTACATGAGCAGAGTAGTGCCCGGCGTCGGGGTGGTGACCCCTGGGTTTCTGCCCCCGCTAGCGTCCTTGTTGCTCTCGCTCTGGGCCGGCGGGCTGACGCCCGCCGTGGCCTACATCGTCGGCGTCTACGGCACCTTGCTCGGAGCCGATGTCTATAACATAAGGAAGATCTTGGCGCAGATGCCGCCCCTCGCCTCGATAGGCGGCGCCGGCGTATGGGACGGGATATATCTCACCGGCATTATGGCGGCTGTCCTCGGGCTGATAGTCAGATAGAAAGTACGGGCGGTCATGCGCTTGCCAGGGGGGTACGCCGGGGCATCAACCGCCCGTTGACAGCAACGTCTTGTGACTATATATGGCTTTCTATTGATATAAGTAAAATAATTTATCCATTAATATTATTAATTTTACTATTAATATTGTATTAGGGAAGACGCCGTATCTATTTGTACATAAATGAGGCCATAATAATAATAATTGTACGTTTCATTTTCTATATAATAGGTCCTACGTCCGGGCGTCCTTGCCTAAGCCCCATCCCCGCGAAACGCGTGAGGTCTCCTCTCAACAAGGCGATCAAGTTCCTGGCGTGTTTCCTGGCTCTATCTATCGCTATCGATTTCAACTCCCGTTCGTCGGAGGCCTCATCCTCATGTACCGTCACATCGAGTATTAAGACGTCCATGTGTATCTGGAGCTCTATAAGCCCTATCGACATGGCCAAGTAGCTCAGCTTATCGGTGAGCGTGGGACCGACCCAGCCTAGGACCAATAAAGCCGTGCAGCCCTCCTCCGCCAGCTTCTTGGCGCCCCATATGGTGTTCTTTATCCCCGGCACGGTTATCCTCTTGATCCGCACGTCGGGAGCTACGCTCTTTATCTCGTCTATGGCCTCCGAGGCCATGTCAACTCTGGCGAACGTGGTGTCGACCACCCCGATACAGTCCATGAAAGCCGACCGCAATATTAATTATATACTAAATCGTCGTCAATACATGAAGCGATTCGGGATATCGTTGCCCGAGGAGCTCGCAGTCGAGGTGGACAAGATCTCGAGAGAGCTCGGCGTCACGCGCAGCGCCGTGGTGGCGCAGGCGGTGTCCGCATTTGTGCAACTCTACTCGAAGCACCTCAAGGAGGGACACCTCTGCCTCGGCGCGATCCTCTCACTTGCGGAGAGCACGGAGGCTGTGGGCCATATAATGGAACAGTACAAGGACCTGATAGCCAGCTACTCGCATATACATATAGGGGATAGATGTCTCTCTGTCTTTGTCGTGCACGGAGACGGGAGAAGAGTGGGCGAGTTCCTCATGGGGCTGTCGGAGAGGGCCGTCAAGACCTTGTTCACGCCTCTGGAATGATGGAGGATTGGATACGTTCTCTCAAGGGCGTTCTGGTCGAGAGCTTGAGGCGCAACAAGCTCCCGCTCCCGGTGGATAGGTCGTACTGTAGCAGATGGGCCGACGGGCTGCCCGAGGGCGGCAAGCGCGTGCTCTACACGTCGTGTATGTACCAGCTGGCGCCCTTGATAGCCCGCGCCGTGGATATGTTGGAGAGGACCGGCGCCACGTCCGGAGGCATCAAGGCCAAGGTCGCCGCAATGGGAGCCAGGCTATTGGGCGGGCTCGTGTTGAAGCCCTCCGAAGAGGAGCTGAGGAGGGCAGAGGGCATACTCAAGAACATAGCCAATATGTTGGCCAAGGCTAACGTCCAGTTCGGGGTTTTGAAGGACGAGCCGTATTCGGGCGCTCTCTTATACGAGCTGGGCTTCGTTGACGAGTTCGCGGAATACGCGCGCGAGGTGTATAGGTATTTCAAGGAGCGCGGCGTAGAGGAGGTGGTGACGGTGGATCCCCACACTCATCACGTACTGGAGAAAGTGTACCCCGAGTTCGTGGACGGCTTCGACATAAAGGTAGTGAGCTATATGGACCTCGTCAAGCCCTCGAGGGCTAGCGTGAACAAGGTCGTGGTGCACGACTCCTGCCTATATGCGCGATATCTCAATAGATACGACGTCTACAGGCGGATATTGGACTCGGTGGGAGTTACGCATGTGGAGGACCCCTACGTGACGGGCAAGGCGTATTCGGGCTGTTGCGGGGGCCCAATAGAGTCGGTAAAGCCGGACGTGGCCAAGGAGGTCGCCAAGATCCGCGTGAGGCAACTCGCTAAGTTGTCCGACGTCGTCGTGGTCGTGTGCCCCATCTGCTACGTCAATTTGTCGCGGGCAGGCGGCGTCAAGATATTCGACCTCGCCGAGATAATATCATAGCGATGTTAGATGCCCTCGCCGAGATAGATAGGTGCGCTAGGTGCGGCTTCTGCGAGGCCGTGTGCCCCACATACAACGCTTTAAGGATGAGGCACTACGGCCCTCGGGGAAGGCTCCGGATGGCGCGGGCGGCGCTCGCCGATGTCGGAGTCTCGGACTTCGTCCTTGAGAGCTTGGCCACATGTCTGCGTTGTAGGGCTTGCGAGCTTGTGTGCCCGGCCTCTATAAGGATAGTCGATGTCATCGTCGAGGCCAGGAGGAGGCTCTATGAGAATCCCCCGAGAGCTCGTCGACGAGCTTAAGGCTAGGTGCGATCCCGGCGAGGAGTGCGCCGCCTTGTTGTTCGGCGTAGGGGATTCGGTCAAGGCGTGGAGGTGGATGCGGAACGTGGCCGAGAGCCCTATTGTGTTTAAGCTCGACCCCGAGGAGGTCTACGCTGCCCTTAAAACCGCCGAGGAGGCTGGGTTGGAGTTAATCGCATTATTCCACACCCATCCCGGCGCCCCCGTCCCGAGCCCCGTAGATGTTAAGTATATGAAAATGTGGAGGGTCGTCTGGGTGATAGCCAACGTCTACACAGCCGAGTTGAGGGCGTGGAGGCTAGCCGGAAATCGCTTGGAGGAAGTTGATATAGAGGTGTTTTAGTTCCGATGTGCTCGTGGTGACTAACCCGGTCAATATACGCTATTTCGCCGGAGTTGAGCTAGAGGCGTACGAGAGGTTCGCCGCGTTGGTCATATGCAACGCCGGGAGAGCCTTCGTTGTGCCCAAGCTCGATGAGGCTCGCGTCCCCGGCCCTGCCTTCGCCTACTCCGACGGCGAGGATCCAGCCGATGCGTTGAGGAGAGCCGCCGAGATGTGCGGCGATCGTGAGGTCGAGGTAGACGGGAGCACTACCTTGAGGGCTTGGGAAGTGATAAAGAGAGCCCTCGGCGTAACCGCCTACAAGATAGCCGACGATTACATAAACAGCTTGAGGTCCGTGAAACGCCCCGAGGAGGTGGAGAGGATCGCGAAAGCCGCCGAGATCATAAAGGAGGTCGTGGCCGAGGCATATGCCGAGCTCCGCCCCGGCATCTCGGAGAGGGAGGCCGCGGCCTCTATTTACTTGAAATTAGTCGAGAAGGGGTTACGGCCAGGCCCCATCTTGGTCCAATTCGGCGAGAACACGGCGTTGCCTCACCAGAGCCCTACCAGCAGAAAGCTGGGCGAGGGCGACGTGGTGATAATTGACGTGACCGCCGCCTATGATGGGTACTACGCCGATATAACACGCACGTTCGCCTTCAGAGGCGAGCCAGCGGGATTCCAAGAGGTCTACGCGGCCGTCTCGGAGGCGCAGAGGGCGGCTATAGCCACGGCGAGGCCGGGCGTCAGCGCCGGCGAGGTCGACGAGGCTGCCAGATCGGCGTTGAGGAGGCACGGGCTGGGTCAGTACTTCGTGCACAGGACTGGGCACGGGCTCGGCCTCGAGTTCCACGAGGCGCCGAACATAGCCCCCGGCGAGCCCTACAAGCTTAGAGCGGGAAACGTCTTCACGATTGAGCCCGGGGTGTATCTGCGGGGCCGCTTCGGCGTTAGGATAGAGGACGACGTAGTGGTGGAGGACAAGGGGAGTAGAGTGCTCTAGCACTCGTCCTTAAGCCCCTTGGGCGGCGTGACGCCTCTTTGGCCTAGATACGCGCCGAGGTATTTGGCGGATCCCTCGGCCTTCGCTAGGATCAAGTGGAGGAAGCGGAGGCCCGGCCTTAGGACCACGGTGTTGGGGGACTCGTTCACCACCTCTATGGTTATATTGCCCTCGAAGCCCGCGTCCACCACCGTCGGCGGTATGACGAGGCCGTACCTGGCCAAGGTCGAGCGGAGGTTGGCCAAGCCCACGACGTCCTCCGGCATCTTGACGTACTCCTCGGTGGTCAACAAGACGAAGTTGCGAGGCGGTATGGCTATCTCCTCGGCGTCTTTGACTATTCTGAAATGCCTCCTCGCCTCGCCCTCGGCCAAATCGCACGGCCTTATGGCGGCGCCCTCGTAGGCGTATATGGCGTATTCCCTCCCTATGCGCAGATCGAGGCCGTTCTCCCTCACCGTGTCGGGGCGGAGCGGGTCGACCGACAGTCTGCCCGAGGAGATGAGCTTCTTGATCTCGTCGCCTGCCAGTATCATGCTTTAAGAGTCCCAGGAATTTAACCGCCAACACGTCGCTGGGGCCATTATCTAAGAGATATCTTTATATTATAGGTTTCAGCTATTTCCGTGTTTGAACAAATATTGAACGTTAAGGGCTCTATCATCGCGTCGTGGGCATTTATGGTCCTCATCGCTGCGTTAATCGCCTTAATGGCGTCGGGGAGGCCTAAAGGCTCGGCGAGGCGTTGGCTGGGGGATTTCCTCGTGAGGTGGGGGCTAGCCGGGCTCTTCTTGTGGTTTCTCTTCTTCGCCCTCTGGGCGCTCAGAGAGGTCTTGGCCCAGAGCTCCGTCCTCCCCGTGGGGCCGCTACAAGGCTTCATCGAGAACGCGACGTTGTGGGGCGTCGTGCTCACGGGCTTTCTGACGATCGCGTTGTTCGGAGGCACTCTGTTCCTCCAAGCCATATTTTCCAAATCCGAGGTGCCGGAGGGCGTTGTGTATTACCGCCAGGAGGTGCTCATGACGCCCCAAAAAGTGGCGGCGAGGATGGTGGTCTTGCAGATGCCGGAAGAGCCCGTCGAGATAAAGGAGGAGCAAGCCGCGAAAGTTCAAGCAAGCGCCCAATTGCCGAAACGCAAACGCATCGGTTAAGCTCGGCGCAAGACCGGCCTTGGCGCTCCCCTCCTAGGCCTATTACCCGCCGTGTATATAGGCCAGTATTAGGACCGTGTCGTCCGCTTTAAGCGCAGTGTCCAGCCCCGAGAGCAGCCTTATATCCACGTCGTTGACTGCTATATATATGTCCGGATACAACTTGCCCTTACTTCTCACTATCCTTTCGTATAATTTCGGCATATCCCTGAGCTTCTCGATGAGCTCCCTCACGTTGGCCGCCTCTATTTGGAGCTCTCTCCTGCCCGCTAAAAACGCCAAGACGCCTGCGAATATCACCTTCGCCACGTAGACTATGGCGCGTAAAATAATTTGTTCCAAGTACGGCCCGGTGTCTCTGGCGCTTAGGGGGAATAGGATCGAAGTAGTCGATCGTTGCGAGGCATACGTCGAGTTGTCGGAGTTTGTCAAACACGTTAAGCTGGATCCCCGAGACCCTCTTATCCCCTTGCTCGGCATAAGGCGCGGCTCGGCCACCTCTTACAAGTTATTTGCATCGGCGATAGGCAAAAGCCCTCGGGCGGTCGGTCGCCTCCTCGCGGGCAACAAATACCCCGTTATTCTGCCCTGCCATCGCGTCGTCAGATCGAACGGAGCCCTCGGCGGATACACCTACGGCGTAGGGGTTAAAAGGGCCCTCTTAGCATACGAGGGCGTAGCGCTATGCGGCGATAGGGTATGCGAGCTCTCGCCGTTAGAGGACGTCGGCGATATAACAGAGGCGTTGTTGAGGAGCTTGGGGCTGCAATGATATATAATCTGGATAACGGACTGCCATGGTCGTCAGAGTGAGGATAGACAGAGGCAAATGCGTCGTCGCTCATTTCTGCCTATTCTACGCGCCTACGGTCTTCGTGCCCGTTTTGCCGGAGGGCAAGCCCGCCATCGTGGAGCAATACCGAGTCGATGGCAAAATAGAGGAGGGGATGGTGCCAGACTCCCTTTATGATGCCGTAAAGGAGGCCGAGAGGAACTGCCCCTCAGGCGCTATTAGGGTCTATAGGGAATGAAGTATAGAGCCGTTATCTTGGACGTAGACGGCGTCTTGACAAGCTTTAGGTCGGCTTGGAAGAGGCTCCACGAGATCCTCGGAGTTAACGCGGATCTGAACAGAGTCTTGTACGAAAAGAGGTATATAGACTACGTGGACTGGGCCATCGCCGATGTGGCCCTATGGCGCGGCGCGCCTAAGTATATCGTCGAGTCCTTGTTCAAGCCGAGGGAGGGTTTCGAGGAGCTCTGCGACGTCCTAAGGCGTAGCTCGGTCTTCAGAGTCGCCATATCGGCTGGCGTGGGGTACACCAGGAGGCTGTCCCGTTGCTTCGACGAGTTCCACGTGAACGACTTAGTGTACGAAGACGGCTTAGTCTCGGGCGTGGTGGTCTCTGTCACCGACACAAACAAGGCCGAGATAGCCGAGTCCGTCCTATCGAGGCGGGGCATCTCATTGAAGGAGTCCGTAGCGGTTGGCGATAGCGAGACCGACCTCCCGTTGTTAGAGAGGGCCGGCTTTGCCATAGCCTTCAACCCCACGAGCGAACGGGTGGCGAGGGCCGCGCACGTGGTGTTGCGGTCGCAGAGGCTATACGTCCTCGCCAAGTATTTATCGAGTCTACTTCTTCCCGAGTAGTTCTATTTAGGTTAATTATCTATTATGATAGATTGTGCCTAAACGATTCGTAATTCTAGTTTTCTATATTTTAAATTGACCTAAGATTATTTATTTATTTTACTTTTAAGAATATATAAGGAAAATCTTTTTTAGATCTCTATTTCTCTTTATCCATGGCGAAGAAGTATGTTTACGACTTCGAGGAGGCCGATTACAAGAACAAGAAGCTGTTCGGCGGAAAAGGCGCCAGCCTCATCCAGATGACACAGTTAGGCTTGAGGGTTCCGCCGGGTTTTATAATCACCACCGAGGCGTGTAAGGACTTCTTCTCGCCTCGAAGGGCCGAGATTTCGGAGCTGGAGTCCTTGCTGGCAAAGCAACCGCAGCCCGAGGTGAGGGATCAGCTCATAAATAAGCTCTTCTCTCTGATAAACAGCTTGGACTTGCCCCCTGGACTGTGGGAGGAGGTCGTGGAGCACATGAGGCGTCTAGAGCAAAAGACTGGAAAGAAGTTCGGGGACCCCGAGAACCCGTTACTCGTCTCGGTGCGCTCTGGCGCTGCCGTGTCCATGCCGGGCATGATGGATACGGTGTTGAACTTAGGCCTTAACGACGAGACCGTTAAGGGATTAGCCAAACAGACAAACAACGAGTGGTTCGCCTACGACGCATATAGGCGCTTCGTGAACATGTTCGGCAGAATAGTGCTCGGAATTGACGACAAGCTCTTCTCGTCGGCTTGGGAGGAGGTGAAAAGGAAGTACGGAGCCAAGGAGGATCCAGAAGTCCCCGTGGAGGGCCTCAAGGAGGCGGTCGAGAAGTTCAAGGACATCGTCAAGAGGCACTACGGCGAGTTCCCGCAGGATCCCTGGGAGCAGTTGAGGTTGGCGATCAAGGCCGTCTTCCGCTCTTGGGATAGCCCGCGCGCCATATTCTACAGAGTAGCCGAGAAGATCACCCCAGACATAGCCGACTGCACCGCGGTCAACGTGGTCACCATGGTCTTCGGCAACATGGGCTGGGACAGCGGGACGGGCGTGGTCTTCTCCCGCGATGTGGCCACCGGCGAGAACAAGCTCTACGGAGAGTTCCTCCCGGTGGCCCAAGGCGAGGACGTTGTGGCCGGCATTAGGACTCCGATGGACATAGAGGAGTTCAAAAAGAGGTTCCCGCACCTCTACGACGAGCTGTATAGAGGCGTGAAGCTGTTGGAGAAAGTGAACAAGGACGTACAAGACGTCGAGTTCACCGTAGAGAGAGGAAAGCTGTATTTCCTCCAGTGCCGCAACGCCAAGATGACTCCGCTGGCCCGCGTCAAGACCGCCGTGGATATGGCCAAGGAGGGTATCATCACAAAGGAGGAGGCGTTGCTCAAGGTATCGCCCGAGCACGTCCTCCAGCTCTTGTACCCGCGCATAGATCCCAAGGTTAAGGCCCAGCCCATAGCCAAGGGCCTCCCGGCCAGCCCTGGCGCTGTGTCGGGCCAATTGGTGTTCCACCCTGACGATGCGGTGAGGTGGGCCCGCGAGGGCAAAAAGGTGATCTTGGCCAGAGTGGAGACCAAGCCTGACGACGTCCACGGCTTCTACGCCGCTGTGGGCGTCCTCACGAGCAGAGGAGGCATGACCTCGCACGCGGCCGTCGTGGCCAGGGCAATCGGCAAACCCGCCGTGGTGGGGGCGGAGGCGCTCGTGATAGACGAATCGGCGAAGACCATGAGCGTCAATGGGCAAGTCTTCAAGGAGGGCGATTGGGTCACCATAGACGGCAACACGGGGAACGTCTACGCCGGCGTTGTGCCCACTGTAGAGCCCGAGCTGATACCGGAGCTCGAGGAGTTGCTCGGCTGGGCCGACGAGATCAGGAGGCTCGGCGTTAGGGCCAACGCCGATCTCCCGGAGGACGCCGCGTTGGCCAGGAAATTCGGCGCGAGGGGCATAGGGCTTTTGAGGATAGAGCGTATGTTCAGAAAACCGGAGAGGCTCGAGTTGCTCCGCAAGGTAATACTCGCCGAGAGCCGCGAGGAGAGAGTGAAATACCTAGAGCCGTTGTACAAGATGTTGAAGAGCGACTTCAAGGAGATCTTCAAGATAATGGACGGCTTGCCCGTGATAGTGAGGCTCATCGATCCTCCGCTCCACGAGTTCTTGCCGAAGCCCGAGGAGGTGTTACAGCAGATATACGAGACTAAGGCGGCCGGAAAGGACGTCAAGGAGCTGGAGTGGCTGTACGGAAGAGTCAAGGCCTTACAAGAGGCCAATCCGATGCTCGGACACCGCGGCGTGCGCGTAGGCGTGACGTACCCCGAGTTCTACTACTACTTGTCGAGGGCTATACTCGAGGCCGCCGCCGAGTTGAAGAGAGAGGGCTTCAACCCCGTCGTGGAGATAATGATACCTCAAGTGAGCGATGTCAGGGAGATAAGATATGTCAAGGAAAAGGGCATACTGCCGGCCTTGGCCGACGTGGAGAAGGAGACGGGCGTGAAGCTCGACGTGAAGATAGGCACCATGGTGGAGACCGTAAGGGCGGCGCTCACCATGGATAAAATAGCGAGAGAGGTCGACTTCATCAGCTTCGGCACGAACGACTTAACGCAAGCCGTCTTCAGCTTCAGCAGAGACGACGCCGAGAATAAGTTCATACCGCAGTACTTAGAGCTGAAGATACTAGACGCCGATCCCTTCGAGACCTTGGACATAGACGGCGTGGGCAAACTCGTCGAACTGGCGGCGAGGACGGCCAAGGAGGTCAACCCCAAGATCGAGGTGGGCGTATGCGGCGAGCACGGCGGTGATCCCAAGTCTATATACTTCTTCGAGAAAACTGCGGTAGACTATGTCAGCGCTTCTCCGTTCAGAGTACCGCTCGCCAGGCTAGCCGCGGCGCAAGCCAGAATACTGGGCTCAGGCAAGGCCGAAAGGGAGTAGTTTACATTAACGGGGTAAATTCTTATTCAAGGCCGCTATGGCCAACGCGATGATGAGCAGAAGATATAAAAGAAGCGGCGCGTGCTCGAGCGCAAGTGGGCCGAGGCCTATAGTCGGGGACCACACGGTCTCCGAAACCCTCCCGGCGTTGAACGAGGCTATGAACAGTAAAACTGCCAGGAGCCCTCTGCTGGCCTGCCTCAATAACAGAAGAGCGATAGCCGCGTAACACGCCGCGTAGACGAGGTTTTCGGCAATTAGCTGGGGCGGAAGCCCCATGAAATTCACGGCGATGTAGGCAAGCGCCAATACCAACAATAAGCCCGAAAGGACTTTCATTGCCGCGTTCGGGAAAACCCGATTTAAGTATTCAGACTGGGACGGCCAGCTCATCAATCCTCATATCGGAACTCATCACAGCTCTCCCGGACCTCCCCAGGTTCGCCGCCTTCGCCGGCGCCTCCAAGCCCTACGGCTTGGGCACGCCGGCTTGGCAGGCCCCGAGGGCCGAGGCCTCACTGCCTCCCGACGGCGCGCGCGGGGGCTACGGCCAGCCCGGCGGGGTTACGGGCCCCCCAGACCTGGGGCTCCTCGCGGAGGGGCGGGCGGCGCCCGCCCAGCCCACTGCGACCCCCGTCCTACCGACGCGCGCCTACCCGCGCGGACCGCCGAGAGGGTCCTCCGCCCCGGGTCCCCTCGAACGCCCGCCCGGCGGCTTATGGGTGCTCCTCCGGGGGATGGCCTCTCGGGGCTATTATCCAATAACAACGGGTTTTATATTTCAGCTTTATGGACCGCCTTGCCTGTCGACAGATCGTAGACCTCTAAGACGCCGCCGTCCAGCACGGCCACCTTCGGCTTGACTGAACGATACGGACCCGCTCTGCTTGTGAAGATGGTGTGCACCACGCCGTGGTGTTGCGTGTAGCCCGAGCTGACGTATAGATGGCCGCGCACGACCGCCTTAAGCCCTTCTTTTTTGAGGAACTTCTCGAGCGGGGACCTTCCGTACAGCCATATGCCGGGTCCCCGCGGGCTAGGGGCGTATGTCTCGCACTCACAAGGGTCGTTCCAGAGGGCTTGGTACGCGAGCGGATCGCCGGGCAGTATCAAATCGCCCTCGATCCTCCTCAACTCGTCGAGCGAGGCGGGCTCCATTGAGGGCTCCTTGAGCGGGATCCCTCCGTGCACCGCGAACACCTCCCCGTTCACCTTGGCCGCGATGGGCATTTTGGAGAACATCTGTTCGATCTCCCCGTAGAGCTCGGCGCAATTGGGTAGCTTCTTCAAGAGGCACAGCTCGTCTATAAAGCCGCCGTCCTCGTTCATAAGCGGCGACTCGTGGTTCCCCCTCAACACATAGGCCTTATCCTCTAAGTGGAGCTTCACGACTGCGGTTAAGACCTCGAGTCCGTGAGTCCCCCTATCGACGTAGTCGCCTAGAAAAAGGAGCTTGGAGCCCTCCCACCTCCTCAACACGACGTCCAGCGTGTCCTTATCGCCGTGCAGATCGCCGACTATCACAAGCCTCTTCTCGGCTACATCCAGCATAAGGCCGCCCTCCTCGAGCTTGCGCTTGGCGTCCGAGAACAACTTCCTTAGATCCACTAGCTTTCGGGATCGATGCCCAATATTAGAGTTTCGGGACGTCGGCTTCGACAACACGCGAAGGCGAGCTCGATCTGGCGCGAAGGCCTGTTACAACCTGAAGAGCCTAGCCGCGTTCGAGTAAAGCCTCTCCTCAGCCTCTTCGGGAGTCGTCTTCCATATATCGGCAAGCACTTTGACCGTCTCCCTGACCATTGGAGGCTCAAGCCTCAGCCCTCTATACTCGTAAGGCCCGTCGCTCTCGAGCACCACCATGTCGGGCTTCGCGGCTTCGGCCACATCCCTGTGCTTCCTCTGTATCTTAACGGCGGGATTTATCGAGATATAGAAGCCGTATTGGGCTATCTCGTCGAGCAGGTCCAACGGACCCGTATACCAGTGTATGAGCGCTCTGTCCACGTCGGCCTTTCTCAAGGCCTCCACGACGTCCCTCCACGCGTCGGGCGCGTGCACGTTTAGGACTAAGTCGTACTCTTTAGCTAAGCGCAAGAACGCCGAGAAGAACTCCTTCTGTTTTTCGTAAGTGTCCGGCACGAACCTCTTATCGAGCCCAACTTCGCCCACACAAGGCGCTTCGCTCTTCTCGATCAGCCTCAACGCCTCCGAGAGGTCCTCGGGCTTTGCCTTGCCGACGTTCCAGGGATGAATGCCTAGACACGGCACCACCCCCAGCTCCTTGGCGAGCTCCAAGGTCCGTTGCGAGCTCCTCATGTCGTCGGACACCGCGACCAGCCTTATTCCCGAGAACTTGGAGAGCTCCTCGTCGCTGAACTCGTGGCAATGGCAGTGGCAGTCCACTAGCATGTGGGAAATCGCGTATCCAAATTAAATTTTCGGTATCGTATACGATGCGGCGTTTTAAAAACCCGCGTAGACGTAGTCGTGGGCGGGATCTTCGGGTTCTACTGCAAAGAGCCGAGAAGCCTCGAGGACGTGAAGATCGGGCTGAAGAGGTTGACCTATAGAGGCTATGACGGAAGCGGAGTGGCGTATATATCGGGCGGCGCTCTGCGGGTGGTGAAAAAGCCCTCGCACGTGGACCTCTTGGAGCTCCCCAGGGAGGACGTCTACGTCGCGTTGGGCCATACCAGATACGCCTCCCGCGGCAGAATAACATTGGAGAACACGCACCCGCTCCTGGACTGCAAAGGCCGCTTGGCCGTAGTCGTCGACGGAGTTATAGACGACTACGAGAGGTTAAGGGATGAGCTATCGGCGAGGGGCCACAGATTTGTCTCGACCACGGACGCCGAGGTGATCGCCCACCTCTTAGAGGAGGCGAGGCCCGCGGAGGTCGCGCGGAGGCTCAACGGCCTTTTCTCCTTCGCCGCGTTGACCGCGGACGGAGTGCTCTTCGCAGCGCAACGCGGCCAGCCGCTGGTTGTCGCGACCTCTGGCGGTTGTGCATATGTGTCAAGCGATATAGCGAGCTTATACGGATTCGCTGAGGAGGCCTACGTGGTGCCCGAGGGCGCCTACGTGGAGTTGTCCCCCGGCGGCTTCAAGGCGTACTTGGAGGACGGATCGTCGGCGCCTCTTGAGAAGAAAAGAGTGAAGGAGCTCCAATACGCCGATAAGGCCGGATTCCCCCACTTCATGCTCAAGGAGATCTACGAGGTGCCAGAAGCGCTCGTGAGGACCAAGGCGGCATTGATGGAGAAGTACTTGCGGCTGGCCTCGATGATAATCCAAGGCGCTAAGAGCGTCTATATAATAGGCAATGGGACGAGCCTACACGCCGGGATGGTGTCGTCCTACTACTTCGCCGATGTGGGGCTGAACGTCTACGTCGTGAGCGCTGCGGAGTTCCCACACTACGCCTTGAGCAACGTGGGGACCGGCACCGTGGTCATCGCGATAAGCCAAAGCGGCGAGACCTCCGACGTCATAAGGAGCATAAGAGCGGCTAAGAGGCAGGGAGCTGTTATATTAGGCGTAACTAACTCCGTGAGCTCGAGGCTCGCCTTGGAGTCTAACGTCTATCTGCCTATAACCGCCGGTCCCGAGATGGCGGTCCCGGCCACTAAGACCTTCACGTCGACGCTGGAGACCTTGTTGATATTGGCCTACCACGTCGGGCTACACACAGGTAAAAGGGATGCCTCAGATCTTAGGTCGCTTGATAGGAGGATAGAGGCCCTCGCCGAGAGGTTGAAGAGCTCCATAGTCGGCTATGATAAAATAGCCGAGGCCCTCGCCGAGAGGTTGGCGATGGGAAAGTCCGTCTACGTGGCAGGCAGCGGGATCGTTTACCCAGTAGCCCTTGAAGGCGCCTTGAAGCTCAAGGAGGCCGCCCTCCTACATGCCGAGGGCGTCCAGCTGGGCGAGCTGCTCCACGGACCTCTGGCCTTGGCCTCGCGCGGGCTCCTCGCGGTCTTCCTCAAGCCTGCCGACGCCGGCGCGACGAGCCTATACGAGAGGGCTATCAAGATCGCCAAGGAGAGAGGAGTTGACGTATTGACCTTGGGCCCCGGTTGCGAAATGCCGGCTGTCGAGGCCGACCGCGAGTTGGCCCCTATATCTTATGCCGTCTCGTTGCAGTTACTGGCCTATCGAGCTGGCGTTAAGCTGGGGGTGCCCATAGACACCCCGCCTGGTCTCGTCAAAGCCGTGACTATATGAGGACCTATAAGTCCCAGATGCTCGGCGTTGACGTGGAGGTGTTGGAATTCGACGAGGGGGTAGAGACTGTTGAAAGGGCGGCGAAGGCCAGCGGAGCTCCGCCGGACTCCATAGTTAAGACCTTGTTGGTGAAGGCCGGCGGCCAATACGTCGTAGTCTTGGCCAGAGGCGTTGTGAGGATCGACTTGGAGGCCCTCTCCCGCGCCCTCGGAGCGCAAGCGACTATGGCCAAGGCGAGGGAGGTCAAGGAAGTTCTCGGCGTCGAGCCAGGTGCCGTGACGCCTCTCAGCGAGAGGGTCAAAGCGCTGAAGGTTATAGCGGATCCCGGAATACTTCGGCACGAGTACGTGCTCGCCGGCGGGGGCGCGGTCAACAAGTTGATCAAGGTGAGAGTCGCCGATTTAGTGAACGTCCTAAGGCCTGTGTTCCTCGAGGTCTTCCGTTAATCGCCTCTCGTCGGATCTTTCCTCGTATAGGCCTAAGCCCGCCACCAACACGACTACGAACCAAGCCAACGCCAAGAGGACGAAGTTCCGCGAGATTAAGGCGATCCAAGTGAACGCTATGGCTAACAACAAGACCGCAACTAGGGCCGCTATTTTGTCGAGTCCCATGAGGGCGGGAGCAAAAAGCGATTTTAAGGATTAGCCTGGAGGCGCGAGGCGCTCGGCCATCTCGGCGAACTCGGAGGCCTCCAACAGTTGGCCGCTCTCGTCGGCTATATCCCTCGAGGTCAGAACGCCTGCCAACTTGCCCCCCAAGGTCACGACAGCCACCTCGGCCCTTGCGTTCAACATAGCCTCGGCTACTCTCCACAAGGGCTCATGGCCCTCGACAAACAACGGCGGCGAGTTGACGGCCTCGATAGCCGGCGAGTCCGCCCCAACGCCGCGGGCGACGGCCTCTACGATGTCGGCGTCGGCGATGACTCCCAACACGTCGTCCCCCTCGGCCACGACGACGCAATCGCCGCCGAGCAACGCCTTAGCCGCATCGGCGAGCTTATCGGTGGGCCTTACCAAAGGCGCCTTCCTGGAGAGGTCTATCGCCCTCACGTGAAGATCTCGTTTTATCCTTAAAAATCTTATTATTTAAAAATATTGAATATATGTTTTAAGTAATTATGATTTATTTAATTTTATATAAAATAATAAAGACTTTAAATGAATGTTATATTTCATTTTAGTAATAATATTTGATTATATAATTATATTAGGTAAATATATTCTATATTGTAATTTTTCTTTTATTCAATATATGTTTACTGTGAGCTGTTTAAAACTTGAGCTATACCTCAGAAGCCGGTATAGAATAGGAGATAAGAATTCGGAAAATGATGATGATATCGCGTTTTAGACGACACGAGGGCGGGCCGAGAGATGGCTAGAGCCGGAAGCAACCGCGTGACGGCTCTACTGAGCGCTCGGAGATGGGGCCTTCGCGGCGAGGCTCTCGGAAAGATGGAGGATGTCAAGGTGTCTTAGGCCGGCGATCCTTAGAGGTCGGTAAAGACAGTTGGAGCCGCCGCCGGGATCTGTTCGGGGGAGCCCCCCGTTGAACCCGGGACATCCGCCTATTCAGCCTACGGGTCTGCAGCCCGCCGCTATACCGGGCTTAGCTACGGCGGCTCTGTTAAAAGCACGTCCAAGTTTATTAACTTTTGCCCCCGAGTTGCCGTGTACGCAATCATTGCGTTCTACTCGCCTATTCACGGCGAAGGCTACGCCAAGAGGAAGTTCGACGAAATTAGGCGATATCTGCCAAACGCCCTGGGCCCGTTTAAGTCGGCGGATGAGGCTCCCGATTTAAAGGCCAAGGTCTTGTTGGCAATCACGTTAACCGGCGGCACAGGCGCCATGGTCGCCGACTATGCGAAAAGGCTCGGCGTCAAGTCCGTGGTCACCTTGGGCTTCCCCGAGCACAACAGCGCTGCGTCTTCGTTATCTACGCGGTCATATCTGGAGGCCGAGGGCATCAGAGTCTGGCCGGTCCACTGCGCTTCTGGAGAGGACTGCAACGAGGCGGCGACTAGGGCCGAGAGAATTACGCGTGCCGCCGCGCTTTTGACCTCCCCGAGAGCGCTCTTAATAGGAAGGCGCACGGCCCAAGCCGACAAGTTCTCTGCTAAATTCGGCGGCGCGATCGATGTAATGAGCCTCGACGAGTTCGCAGAGCTGGTCAAGGGCTCGCCCCCCGATCCCGATTTCCTGCTCACCTTCGGCGTGGAGGACGTCGCCAAGATATACTCTGCGCTGAAGTCGTTGGAGGGCTACGACGGCAAGGCCTTGACGTGTTTCCCGTATATACTGAAATACGGCGTGACGCCTTGTCTCGCCTTGGCGTTCGCCAACGCCAAAGGCGACGTGGTGGCTTGCGAGGGGGATCTACAAGCGCTTGCCGGCATGCTTCTGTCCAAGGGCTTGACCGGACACAGCGGCTGGATCGCCAACGTCGTGTACGCTAAAAACGATGAGGCCTTCTTCGCCCATTGCACGATATCCCTCGACATGGCCAAGTCGTGGCGGCTCATGCCTCATTTCGAGACGGGGCGTCCCTATGGCCTAGCGGCATCTCTCGCCGAGAGGAGATATACGGCGGTCAGCTTCGGCCCAGCCTTCGATAAGATGGCCGTTGGCGTCTTCGACGCGATTGAGTCGGGCAATCTAGTCGACTGGGCTTGTAGAACACAATTGAGGGCCAAGCCGTTGTTCGACGGCGAGAGGATCTTCGGCCTAGCGCCGGCCAACCACCACGTGTTCATGCCGGGCGATAGGAGGCGGGAACTGAGGGCCGTAGCCTATTTGCTCGGCGTAGAGCTATTGGAGTACTGACTTGAGGATATCCGCGACTCTCTTGGAGACCTCGGGATCCGGCTCGACCTCCTCCGGCCACGGACGTCCGCCGTATTCCTCGGGGAGCTTCCTCGTGGCGTCTATGCCCAGTTTGGAGCCGTAGCCGGGCACGGGCGAGCCCGTGTCCAATATATCTACGTGTGCGCCGGGAATCACGACGACGTCCCTCTGCGGGTCCACGCGCTGCGCGATCGCGAAGACTACTTGGTTGAGGTCGTGGACGTCCACGTCGTGGTCCACCACTATTACGACCTTTGTTAACGACATCATGTGGCCTAGCCCCCAAAGCGCCGTCATGACCTTCTTGGCGTGTCCTGGGTATCTCTTCCTTATGGACACGATGGCGACGCCTTGATAGAGCCCGTATTCCGGCAGATTTAAGTCGACCACTTCCGGCAAGAGGAACTTCAAGATGGGCAAGAATATCCTCTCCACGGCCTTCCCCATCCAAGCGTCCTCGAGCGGCGGCTTCCCCACGACTGTGCCATAGTATATCGGATCCTCCCTACGTAATAACGACTTGGCCTTGAAGACGGGGTAGAGGCCTCCTGGATCGTAGACCCCGTAGTGATCGCCGAATGGGCCCTCTTTTCGCAGATCTTTTACGTCAACGCACCCCTCTATCACCACCTCGGCCCTCGCGGGGATCAATAAGTCGGTCGAAACGCCTTTAGTCACCTCCACGCCTTCTCCCTTCACCACGCCCGCGAAGAGGTACTCGTCCAGGGGATAAGGAGTCGGCATCATGCCGCTGAGCATCAATGCGGGCTCTCCGCCTATGGCTATGGCCGCGTCGACGCACCCCTCAGAGCTGGAGAAGAGCTCGGCCGCCCTCTTGTGTATCTGCGCGTGTACTATCGCCTCGGTCTTGCCCAGTATCTGTACTCTGTAGACGCCTATGTTGGTCGCGCCCCTCGCGTCTCTCGTTATGAACAACCCGTATGTTATATAACGACCGGCGTCCTTCGGCCAAGACCTAAACGCGGGCAAGGCGGTGAGATCCGGCTCGGCCACGACCTCCTTGACGGGCCCTCCCCTCACCAACTTCGGCATATATTTGCCCAACGATGCCACTTCGGCGAATGCCTTGATCTTCTCCGCGAACGTGGTCGGCGGAGGCGCCGAGAGAGGCGCCAAGAGCCTCTCGCCTATCTCCTCCAATCGCTCAACGCCGAGGGCTAACTTTATCCTATCTTGCGAGAAGAGGTTGCCGACCACGCGCCATCCCGGATAGCCCTTCACCTTCTCGAACAGCAAGGCGGGCCCCCTCCTATACGCCGCTTGTCTTATTGCTTCGGGTATCTCCAACTCCGGCGAGAGCTCCGCCGTTATCCTCCTCAATTGTCCCCGCTCCTCGAGGGCCTCGAGGAACTCCCGAAGGTCGTCCACGACGGCGCGACCTCCCGGCTATAAGTAGCTTATGATGACGCCCGCCGCTATTAGAAGCCCTACCGATAAGTTCACATTGAACGCCTTTGGTATCCTCCTCTCGTCGAAGGCGGCCACTGCCGACCACGCCTCGACGGCCGATCCCGCCGCGGTGAGGACGAAGCCTACGACACCTCCGCCTATGAGAACATAGTTAGCCAAGAACAAAGCCGCCGAGGAGAACAAGAGGAGCGTCCAAGCAACCTTGGCGGCGCGCTCGCCGTAACATGCCGGTATGCTGCCGAGCCCTATCCTCTTGTCGAAGTCGAGATCCATCTTGGAGTAGAACACGTCAAAGCCTGCGACCCAGAGAGCCGACCCCAGCACGAGAAGCCAGGGCGTATTGGCCACGGCCGCGGCTATGTCGGAGCTATGCACGGCTATAGAGGCGCCGAGAGGTACCAGCGCATATACGGCGCCGAGGTGCAGATGCGGCAAGCAGTGGAGGCGCTTGGCGTAGGGATATGATATCACCACGGCTAAGTAGGGGAGGCTTAGGTAAAGAGGCCAAGGCCCCAACATAGCAGCGGCGAGCTCGAACAGAACTGCCCCGAACGCGAAGACTGCGTATGCGCCCCGCAACGACACGGCGCCGGTCACTAACATCCTGTTCTTAGTCCTCGGGTTCAAGGCGTCGATATCCCTATCAGCTATGTTGTTGTAGGACATGCCCGCGATCCTCAAGCCCACGAACGCCACGCCTATCCACAATGCCTCCCACCAAGTTAAAGCCCCGCGCGAGGCCTCGAGCGCCGCCGCGTAGGCCATGGGGAGCGCGAAGACCGTGTGTTCAATTCTCACGAATTTCAGATAGCGCGAGAACGCGGCGCTGGCGGCCTCGGGATCCCACCTCACGGCGTTTCAAATGCGCGACAAAAAAATTTCCTCCCAATGTTCCTCGTGCACTTGATGCTCTCGAGGCGATACGTGGCGGAGCTGTTGAGCGGCAAGAAGAGGGCCACAGTGAGGCTGGGCAGAGTCAGGAAGGATAGAGAGGCGATAATCCATAGCGGCGGGCGAATAGTCGCCGTGGCCGAGATACTGGACGTTCGCTATAAGCGCTTCGGCGAGCTGGACGATTTCGACGCCCAGCTGGACGGCTACAAAGACGCCGAGGAGCTCAAGAGGGCCTTGCGTAGGCATTACCCGTCGATAAGGGATAACGACGTGGTCTCGATAATATTGTTCGGCTCCGTGAAGCCCTTGGATCTTCCCGAAGATACGGGATATGGCGGCTTGAGGCCTCACGAATTGGCTGAGCTGGCTTTGAGGCGGCTTGAGTTGAGCGACGACGACAGGAGAATTCTAGAGGCCGTGGCTAAATACAAGAGCATAAGGAAAGCCGCCGTGAAGCTTTTCGGGTCTATAGAGCGTAGGAGAGCTATCAGAAGGCTTTTAAGGAGGATCGCCAAGAGGTTGAGTGGGGATCCCCGGACGTCCTCGCAACGGCGCTCCTTCTAGAGGCAGTTGATATCCCCAGGCGTTGGAGAGGCTACCTCGTCAGCAGACTGATCCCGCCGCAGATACACCCGGTGTCCCTCGTCTATAAAATCGCCTCGCGCTTAGTCGCGAGGGGCTCGACTACGAGAAACGCGGTCGTCGTAGCCTTCTTGGCGTCGGCGGTGCCGGCCCTCTTGTGGGCGCTCCAGGCAAACTTAGGGCATGGCGTATGGCAGATCTTACTAGAGGCCTATCTACTCAAGTTGGCATTCTCCGAGACCCACATCCTCTATCCGTGCACGTCGGCGTATAAATCCGGCGATTGCCCTCGAGAAGTCGTCGGCCAGTTCGTGCGGAGGGATTTATGGGCTGTCGGGTGTGGCCACGTGGCCTCGGCTTGTCTAGAAACAGCCGCCGAGTCCTTCGCGGACTCCTTCATCTCGCCGTTGTTCTGGTATGCACTCTTGGGCCTCCCCGGCGCCTGGGCGCAGAGGATCGTCAACACACTCGATGGACTTATAGGCTTCAAAGAGTGGGGGAAATCAGGCGCCCCCGCCGCCTATTTGGACACGGCGCTCAACTGGATACCCGCCAGAATAGCCGCCTTGTTCATACTACTGGCTGCGTATCTCCTAGGCCATAGGCCCGATCTCGGGGCGCTCGGCGATAGGTCCATCGAGAGCCCCAACGCGCGTTGGCCCATCTCAGCCATGGCAGCTTCGTTGGGAGTAAAGTTAGAGAAGCCGGGCTTTTACAGCGTGGGCTCTGGCGAACTTCCCGACCGTAGCCACGTCCTCGAGGGCTTGCGCCTTATAGCCGTTGCGTTGGTCTTGTACTCGGTTTGCCTGTTCGCGGCTTTACAGGCGCTGGCGGGGCTCAACTTTTAAAGACGCCCATCTTGAGCTCCATGCGTAAGCTGGACGAGGTTGTCCGCTATTATTACTACGCCTATATAGGGTTCGCGTTAGGCGTTGCGACGTTTTATCTGTACATGACGCTGGGAGGCTATATATCCCCCGCCATATCTCTCGGAAACTACTCGGTGAACTTGGCCGAGCTCGTTGCGGCGATCTTCAGCGCAGCTACTATCTTCGCCGTGTATTTGAAATATGTAGAGGAGGGAGGGGCCAAGGCCGCTGAAGCTCAGCGGAGAGGGCCGACTAGGGGGAGGAAAAGGCGTTAGCCGCCCAGCTTCTTTAGATATTTGGCCACGCGCTTGTTGGAAGGCTCTGGCGGATATCGGATAGCCAAAACGCTCCTGAAGCCGTGCTCCACCACGATGGCATCGAGCCTTGTGCCCGGCCGTATCACTTCGGGTATATAGACGAGTAGCGGATAGGAGCCCGGTTGTCTGGCGTAAGTGCCCTTACCGTAGTTCAACTCGGCTATGAGTCCTCTGAGAACAGTCCCCCGAGGCGTCACCCTTTCGAGCATGGGCTTGTCGAAGTTGAGCCTCACCCATCTCTTAAAGGCGTAGACGAGCCTCTTCCTCTCCTTCAGCTTGGCCTCCAACTTCTTCGCCAACGGCCATAGCCTTGTGCCTGGGAACGTCATCACTTGTCTTATATTTACACGTCTTACCAGGAGCCCTTCATCCAGTATCCTCTGGAGAAACTGCTTGTTCAGCTCGTAGGTCTCCTTAGTCTCACCGGGTAGCCCCAAGACGAAGTTTATGCCCGGTAATAACCACGGCATTCCGTTAGGGCCTCTAATCGCGCCGATAGTGCTGATGAGCTTAATAGCCTCGAAGGCCTCCTCCGGATATACCTTTAAGTTGTTGAGCTTGACCACGCGCGGATCGGCCGTCTCGATGCCCATGGCGGCCACGTTGCCCGGAGTCCCGTACTTCAACAAGAGCTTTGTTATCTCCGCAGACTCCTTGGGCCATCTCGCCACAGTCCCCGGATTGACGTTGTCTATGTGCAAGGTCTTAAGCCCCGGCGCCGCGTTTCTGACGCCTGCCAGCAACCGCTCGACGGCGGCTACGTTAGGCCTCGGCAGATCCTCCTTGCCCGTGTCCTCGGCCATATACGCGTAGAAGTCGGCTTGCCTTCCGAGCCTGAAGTGCACGACGCCGGCCTTGTGGAGCGCCTCGACCTCACGAGCTACGGCCTCGGGCGTTCTGAACTCCACAGCGCCGTAGGCCACGGTGGTGCAGAAGGAGCAACCGCCCGAGACGTAGCGGGGACATCCGCTGTACGTCTCGATCTCGGCGATCAGGTTCACGCCGAAGTTGGGATGCTGTTGGACCACGAAGGCCCCCTTGACTGCGAATAGGTCCACTAGCTCGTACCCCTCGTGCGTGGCTGATGGGCGCGCCTTCTCCGCGCCGAATTTAATCGCCTCGTAGACAACGAGGTCCACATCCCCCGTGGCCACTATGTCGTAGTATCGTCTGAAACGGCCTGGGGGAATAGCGGCGGAGCCGCCTCCGATTCCGTAGCCGTAACGCGCCACGGGCCCTCCCAGCACTTTGAGGGGCCCCTCCAGCCTGCCTATGTCCAACAACTCGTCGTATGAGATTGGCGTTGCCGCCAAGTACTTACCAGGCGTGGTTATCCCGGCCACTACCACGACCATGTCGAAACCGGCGAGTATCTTGAGCGAGGCCGGCCAATCCCTCCTCAGCTCATCTATCGTGAAGTACTTGACCTCGCTGTCAGGCGCCGCCGTCTTCGCAGCGCCGGCTATGTATCTAGGATAGACGTCCACGTACGGCGGAACGCCGAGGCCGGCCGGCTCGTCGGTGTAGCCGTCGACGATGGCGATACGCACGACCGAGTCTCGCAGAGCTAATAAAAGCTTAAGTATAAATAGACCCCTATCTACACGCTAATGGAAAGGGAAGGGCTTCAAGCGGTCAACGCTTGGATACAAGCGTTTAACAAAATAGGGAGATCCGAAAGCAATTTCCACAGCTTCGAGCTCATGAAAGGGCCTAACACAGTTGTGGCGACCCTCGTCTTACAGGGGATCGAGACCAGCGGCGTCTGTCTACAAGGACCTTACGCGTTAGCTTCTATATCGCTTGTCGGCGATAGGGTCAGCTTGAAGTTGGCCTCGGGGAACTACCAGAGGTGCGGCCAAGGGCCCAACGAGACTACCGAGAAGAGAGAGCCCGTCCAGGACAAGGTAATCGATCTAGGGAACGATCCTGAGCTGATCAACGCCGTTAGATCAGTTAAAACCGAGGGCGATTTCGTGAGCCTCCTCGAGGTCGCCCTAGAGCTCGCGGCCGGCGCCTAACCCGCTTTTTATCTCCTACGCCGCCTCTTATTGGCCAATAACGTCAAGGCTGCTAATAAAACCACGATAGCTATGTAGAATAGATCCGATTGTGGAGCCGACGACGTCAAGGCGCTGGACTGCGTCGATGTGCTCGAAACGCTCGGCGTTGTCTTCCCGGCCCATTGATAGATCAACTCAACGGCGGCTCTGGCGAAGCTCGGGCAATAGAGCAGTAATCCTATCTCCCTATTGTTGTTTATGGAGTTGCCGCTCAAGTTCACAGAGCCCACATAGACGTAATCGCCCACGACTATGACCTTCGCCGTGAGGTCGTTGACCGTGCTGACGCCCGGCACGTCGGTTACTCTGGCCAAGGCCACGACGGCCTTGCTCATGAGGGCGTCCGCTAGGCCTGAGCTGGAGTATATCTCCTCCACAGCGGCATATGCCCGCCCCGGCCTGTCGAGCAACCAGCTCAAGTACCGATATGAATTAATCGGCGATATCACAATGCCGATGTAGTTGTAGGACGGATAGACGCCGTTGTAGTCGTTGAGGATTATAGTCGCTATCTGCCGCGCTAGCGTCGAGTTCTCTACCACGACGGCTAGCCCCAAGTCGTTGGTGACGCCCGAATAAGTCGGGTTTATCGAGCCCAATATGATCGTCTTGTTGTCGACCACGAAGACCTTGCTGTGGACGTACTTGAAGTCGTAGTTATAGGCCACGTGAACTCCGTTTTCCTGGAGGTATTGGACGAGTTGTTTCTCGGTCGTGGGAACGCCGCCGTAGACGTTCCCCGATAGGACCACGTAAACTTGGACCCCCTTTTGGGCCAACGAGGCGAGGGTCTGCGCCAAGTCCCTCCACGTGAGAGCGTAAGCCTCAATGTATACCGCTTTTTGCGCCTTGGATATATACGTGACTATCGCCGTGGCGTTCTCCGGCCCCACTATAACCGCGTTGGGACATAAATTCAGCGCTTGTCCGATAGACAGCGACGCGATCAATAACAGAGCTAGAACCGCAGTTGCGGCGTTCCTCAGCATAGCTTTTAAGAACGGCCACTTTTTTATCTGTGAGGACTGACTCCAGTGCTGACCCCGTGAAGAACGCCTCTGTGCCGATATCTATCGTCGTGCCCACCTACAACGAGGCCGAAAACGTGGGGCTTCTCGTCGAGGCGTTGGACAAGGCCTTTAAGGGAATGCGTTACGAGGTGGTGATAGTAGACGACAATTCGCCAGACGGGACCGCCGGAATTGCGTCGAGCCTCTCCGAGAGGTACCCGGTCAAGGTCGTCGTGAGGGCCCGCCGCCTCGGCCTATCCAGCGCTGTCGTGGACGGCGCGAGGGCCGCCGCGGGCCACGTCATTGTCGTCATGGACGCGGACTTCCAGCATCCCCCAGAGCTAGCCCCCGTATTGGCCCGCGCCGTCCTCTCAGGCGCCGATCTCGCAGTTGGGACTAGGTATAAAAGAGGCGGCGGCGTGGAGGGGTGGTCCAAGACCAGATTGCTGATGTCCAAGACGGCGGCGCTTCTGGCGAAGATCCTCTTGCCGGAGGCCAGGCCACTCTCCGATCCTGAGTCAGGCTTCTTCGCGACTAGGAGGGACTGTTTGTCCTCTATTAGGCCCACCGGGCTGTATAAGATATTGCTCGACGTGGCGGTCCAGTGCAAGCCCTCCAAAATCATCGAGGTGCCGTATATATTCAGGCCGAGGAGGGCCGGGAGGTCGAAGCTAGGCGTCAGGCATATCGCGGACTACTTGGCGCAACTCCTGAGACTGGCCGGCTGGAGGCCGTTCAAGTTCGCCGCAGTGGGGGCGTCCGGCATAGGCGTGGCCGAGGCTATCCTATACGCCTTGAGGGAGATAGACTACCCCATAGCAGCCGCTCTGGCTATCGAGATTTCTCTGACCTCTAACTACGTCCTCAACAAGACGTGGACCTTCAAGGACAAGACGACCCCGTGGCTTAAGGGATGGCTTAAGTATCACGTGGCCAATTTCGCGGGGGCTACGGCCAACTACCTCATCTCAAACGCCTTGGTTCTCGCCGGGACCTCGCGCTATTTGGCCTACCTATTCGGCGTATTGGCCGGCTTCGCGGCGAACTACCTCCTATCGGAGTTATACGTTTTCAAGGCTACGCGCACTCGAGCCTCTCCGTGAGCTTACAGAGGGGTCTCTTCGGCTTTCTGAACGACTTGACCACCTCCACTATTATGCCCTCCTTCTCGCGACGCAAGGCGAGCACGTTGTCCACGTAGTTGGCCAAGCCGTAGCTCCTCGACATAGTTCCCACGAAAGTTACGCCGGCCTCCTTCAGCGCGGCTAACATCCTCATGTTCAGCTCGAAGGCCTTTCTGCCGTATACCCTGAACTCCACGTCGAAGCCGTCGGAGATTAACAAGTCCGGCATGACATCATTGATTAGCCGATAGAACTCGTAGATGTGGGTGCCGTAAGTGGGGGGTTTCAGCCTAATCGCGATAACCTCGAAATCGGCTCCGTACTCCTTGGCCCTTTCTTTTATCTGCCAAGGCTCCTCTGAGAAGGTCCTGTAAACTACCTTATAGCCCCTCGCGGAGGCCAAAGACGCTATCTTCACGGCCAACGTCGTCTTGCCCGAGCCGACGGGCCCTACAATCAGCGTGTTCCCCAAGAAGGCCCCTCCGACTAGCTCGTCGAGGGTGCTACTTGTCGATACCTCCACGGGCCTTCTAGGCGTTGGCTTCAATTCGTCGAAAAAAACAAGGCCCGCCGAGCTGATTATGTCGAACTGTTTGCAGCAGCCTCCAGGGAGGCCCCTCGCCTTGTCTATACACATCCTCCGTTCCGGAACGCCCCCCTCGGTGCGCTCGAGGTAGAGCCTCACCACGTTATCCGCTATGTACTCAACGAACGGAGGAGTGCCCTTTTCTAATGTCATGACCACGTCGATATGCGCCGGCCTCAACGATCGATACAAAGCGTTTAGCATAAGGGATCTGCCCTCGGGCCCCTCCACAAGCGGCGTTATGGAGTCTATGACCACGAGGTCCGGCTTGTTCTCATACACGTAGCCCAGTAGTCTATTCCAGAAGGCCTCCGGCTGGACCAGCACGGCCTCCCAGAAGTCGACCCCCTCGAGCTTGTAGCCTAGGTTTAAGGCGTTGTATAAGAACAAGTC
The DNA here is from genome assembly GCF_055392855.1 of Thermoproteus thermophilus. Taxonomy (NCBI): domain Archaea; kingdom Thermoproteati; phylum Thermoproteota; class Thermoprotei; order Thermoproteales; family Thermoproteaceae; genus Thermoproteus; species Thermoproteus thermophilus. Next base: position 157,645 of record NZ_AP042466.1, on the reverse strand, counting down.
CTTCCCCTCGTATAACGATATCCACAAGACCTTTCTGCCGGCCCGTAAAGCCTCATAGGCCATCCTCATGGCTAAGGTGGTCTTCCCCACGCCCGGCTTCCCGGCTATCGCGGTGATTCCCTTGAGCTCTAAATGCGTTGCGTTCACGGCCTAGCCCTCAGCAGCCCAAGTCCCTTAAGATCTCTAGGTTTATCTACAACGAGATCTCCCTCTTTTTCCATAAGCCGATCAGATAATATATTTATAAACATTTCGGTACTACGAACACAGCGCTTTTACCAACAAGGGATACGCTCGCTGGGCTTTCGCAAGGCGCGCTCCTCGATGGCGTGGCCGACAACTTGCCGTTGCTAGACGGCCCAACTAGGCGTTCAGCGATGCGCAGAGTTCGGCTTGGGCCTAGATGCGGCTAACTAGTCGTTCGTAGCCGCCACACGCGGTCCCGGCCGAGTGCCATAAACGCTTTAAGTATCCTCGAGGCTAATGCCCGTGATAGTCGATCCTGAGGCTTTCGCCGCTAGGAAAAAGGCGTTTCTTGATAGACTCGAGAAGGAGGCTTCCCAAGGCAGAGTGGACGGCGATATATACCAGTTCTTGAAAAGGTTGAACGAACTGCCGTGGCTCTATACGACGAGTAGCTGTTCGGGCCGCATACTCTTGGCCTCCGTGAGGACTCCCAGCTATAGCAAGGGCAAGGGCTTCACGCCAATAGCTAAGTGGCATAGAGTTGTCTCAACCGATGAGGTGCGCAGGGCCATCGAGCCTCACGACGATGTGTGGATGTTGGTGAGAGGCGGGATACTCCACATATCGGTGAGCTCTGCCAAGAGGGCGTACGAGTTGATCTCCATAGCCCATAGGACGGGCCACAAACACAGCGGTATTATAGCCATAAACAGAGCGGGAATAATAGTGGAGATACTCGGCGAGGAGAGGCTCGATATGCCGTTAAAGCTCGGCGGGAGGGAAGTCGTCGATGTGGAAAGCGCCGTGGCGGCCGCGAACAACGTGTTGTTATTAGCTAAGGCTAGGTTGGCCTTCTTCGCGGGCGTTATCGAGGCGAAATACCTAGGAGGCCCCTCAGTGGACGAGTGGGAAATCAAGAAAGCGCTTAGGGCACTATCCCGTTGTCTTTGGACGTGACGGGGCTCGGCGACAATTGGCGGAAGGTCTATCCCGTCTACGACAAATTGGCCGAGGTCTACGAGCGGATGAACATGGCCATGACTTGGGGCAACGTGGATAGGTGGAGGAGACAGCTGGCTTCTCTCGTGCCGCCCGACGCCCTCCGCGTCCTAGACGCCGGCTGTGGGCCCGGCAACATGACGAGGCATCTGCTCGACAAGTACGTGGTCGGGCTGGATTACTCGATCGATATGCTGAAGGCGAATAAGCTCGATGTGGATAAGGTACAGGGAGTCTTCGAGGCTTTGCCGTTTAGGGACGACGCGTTCGACGTAGCGGTGCTCGCATACGCCCTACATGCGGCTAGAGATCTGGGCAAAGCCCTCGACGAGTTGATAAGAGTGGCGCGCGGCATCGCGGCAGTGAGCATGGGGAAGCCGGATGGGCGACTGGCCAGGCTCTTGGTGTGGTTGTACGTATCGCGTTTTGTGCCCTTGCTCGCGCGGCTCCTCGCGCCGCGCCATGTCGACGAGTACAAGGCGCTTGGCGAGATCTTCAAGGCGGCGTTGCCCAACGGCGAGCTTAAACGCTTTCTGGAGAAACGGCTCGATCTCAAGTACTTCGGCACTAGGGGACTCGGCGCTATCTACATGTTCTACGGCACTAGGAACGCCAGACCGCAATATAGAACGGCATAGTTCTCAGATACACCTTCTCCCGCCTGTACCCGGCCGCTTCCAGCAAGTTGTCAACGTCTGAGGATCTGAAGACGTGTTTGGCGCCCATGGCGGTCACTATGGCGACCAAGCCCGGCGTGGACTCGATAACTTGTTGCCCCACGAGGAGTTTGCCCTCGGGCTTTAAAAGTCGGCGCATACACTGGAGATCCCTCATGGGGTCCAACATCCAGTACAGCGAATGGAGTATCAAAGCCGCATCTAAGCTACGCGATAATTCGGGACCCAATAGATCCGCCACTTCGCATGTGCTAGTGGCTTGGAATATACATATACCTCGGCCAGGACAAGAATCTATGTTAACGCCTTTGCCCAACACTTCTCTGGATAGCTCCACTGAATCCGGCCTATAATCGTAGCCGACGATCAGCTCGGGCGCGGCGGCGGACGCCGTTAGGAGCGACGCTATATCGTGGCCCTCTTTTATCACCGGCACGTACAACCTCTTGAAGCCGGTTGCTCCCACTAGCTTGTAAAAGGTGAGCCTCATGATATCGTACCATCCCTGGGAGAGCATAGTGGAGTAGAGAATCCCTATCGTGTTCTCGTCGACTTGATTAGACGCTATCCTAACAGCGCCTAGTCTATCGAACGACTGGTGAAGCTCCACGAACTCGGCGGCGTAGGAGTTCACCGGCGGCCTGGGCTCCTTGACCCTTTTAATTATACTGCCTTCTCTATCTATGTATCCGTTTTCGAGCAGTGATAAGTACAGAGCCCTTACAAACGTATTGTTGCTCTTGTGGAGGCCTTCTCGATATAGCTCATACCACCACTTCAAGGCGTACCATACGCTCCACCTCAACGCGTTTCTGACCTCGTCGAGCCCGCCCGCCGCCTTTATGAAATCGCCGTAGTACCTCGTCGCGTTTACGTCCTCTACGAACTTCCCGAAAAAGCTCATGTACAGACCACCACCCCGGCCTCCCTAAGCCTGCGCAACAATGCCCTCATCGATGGGCCAGCCCTGCCGCTTTGGATCGACTCGAGCACCGCTTGTTGTTGTTGTTGCGGCAAGAGCGAGAATCGATCCCAGTCCCTTATCTCGCAATCGACCAGCGCTTCCTCGACTATCGGCTTCTTCAAAACTACGGAAAAAGCGTGCCCGTTAGGGCATGTCAAGTTCAGGGAGACGACCTCGCCGGCTTCGTACGCCTTGAGCGCCTCCGAGCTCAGACGCGGCTCGACCTCCGCGCCGCAGACTGGACATTTAAACTTTTGAATTGCCGCCACATGTAAAATTCTGCCATTCCTTATAATGTTTACGTTAGTATTTCCGCCGAGATTTACGACGAGGACCAACCCGGCTCTGAAGGGCCAGCAATTCAGTTCAATTATCCTTTATATATTTTTCTAGAAAAACTCATTAAAAGAGGGCGCGAAAAGGGAGGCATGCCGCACCTCTACGTGTTTCCTGGATACGACGATATAGACGACGAGCCCGAGATCAGACAGAGGATATATAAAGCGTTGAAAGATGCCGAGGCCGCTATCAGGCGCCTCATGGTGGGCGAGGAAGCTCTAGACGCCTTAGGCAGAGCGCTCAAGGCCCTCAACATGATATCGGTCAAGGTAAAATCGCCTAAGGGGAGGCCCTACGACTTAGAGCGTTTGGAGAAAATTGATGGAGAGATCTTTGACAAGATAAATAATATTTTCTTATTAATTCAATCTAAAAATTATGATGAAATAATACAAGTAGTACTTGATTTAGAGAAATTAGTGGATAGGCGCAATAGCTTGTTTAAATGATAGCGTATGTCGACCATCCCGATGGGGGTCCCGTAGCGGACGAAAAGGCCTTGGAGGGAGTCCTCGAGAGGCCTAGTCTTTTCCTCTCCTCGCTTATATTCAAGGAGGTTCCTGGGCTACTCGAAAAGGCCGTGGCCGTCTGGGCGAGCATAGGCAACGCTAGGCTCGCCGAAGCTACATATGCTTATATACTTCAGTTCCAACGAGGCATTATAGGCGAAAGGCAACTTCTGCTACGTATAGCCGAGATGTTCGGCGAGATGGACTACGTCGACTTGCTCGCCTTACAGAGGACCTTGATGTTAGGCATAGGCCGCACTACGTGCGATCTAGGCGCTGCGGTATTCGTTGAGAATCCCCGCACGGCGCTTTACGGCGTCGTGCGCGGCATGCCGCCGAGGAGGGCTTTGGCGTCTTCCCCTAAGGCCAATGCCTATCTAGTCGTGAACTTAGGCGAGAGGAGGGTCATAGATCTAGACACTATGTGCGTGGTGCCCTACTCCCCGTCCGGCAGGCCGGAGGAGCTTCATCCGCTCCAGAGACTCCACGAGGCCGGCTTTGTCATAACCACTAAGGGAAGGCCCAAGTGCGTAGTCGAGGACTACGCGACAGAAGATGGCGCTGTGGCGCCGCGCTATTTAGCGAGGCTCTTGGGGCTTCCGCCATGCGCCGGCGTGTAGGTCGGGGACTACCCGGCGCTCTTGATCTTGGGGAGCTCCCAGCCGAAGTGTAAGGACAACAGCCTCAACGCCGCGACGGCTACGGCGGTCCCTAGTAGGGCTATTTCTCTGCCCAACGCGTGGTAGAGGGTTATATAAAGCGCTCCCCCCAGGGCCGCTGCCGATGCGTAGACCTCTCGCCGAAGCACGAGGGGGATCTCGGCGGCTAATATATCCCTCACGACGCCGCCGCCGGCCGCGGTCACGGCGGCCATGGCCATAACCGCCAACGGGTTGAGCCCGCTTCTGAGCGCTATATCGGCTCCGATGGCAGCGAACGCCCCGAGCCCCACTGCGTCTGGATACAACACCACGTCTCTGTACTTGTTCACTTTCTCATAGAAGACGAACGTGGCCACGGCGGCTGATATAGCCGTTAATTGATAGGGCATCGAGGTTATGTTGACCGGCGGTAATCTGTCCAACAACACGTCCCTGATTATGCCGCCGGCAAGGGCTGTAGAGAAGCCGAGCACCACGAAGCCGAGTAAATCCATGTCCTTTTCGCCGGCCTTAAGCGCGCCCGATACCGCAAAGGCCACGATGCCGACGTAGTTCAGCGCTTCTATTATGACATCAGCTATCATAGGCCTTGATCTTCTTGGCCAACGGTTCCACGTCCGGAATCGGCGGCTTAACGAGCTTGAGGAACAACTTGACAGAGGCCTTGTCGTAGACGACTACGTATTTAGTGGATCCGCTCTCGTCGGTGGTGTCTAGTGCATCTATTCCTAACCTCTCGAGGCAACTCGCTAGATCTCTCGGCGGGTTTTTGAATATGATCAGCAAGTTATCCTCTAGATGTGGATCTGGGTCGAAGAACTCCCCCGCGTTTTCAAAGACGTCGCGTATATACTCGGCGATGCTCATAGTATCGGAGTGAGGGCAACCCTCGCCTTTGCGCGTTTCCTCGGTCATCGGAGCTCGAGGACGTAGATCTGCTTATATTCGCCGCCCGTTGCGTCGATTAGAGCGATGTTCTTCACCTCGAACGCAGAGCCGGTCAACGTCGAGGCTTCCCTCAGCGCCGGCTCCAGATCGTCAGGCGTAGGCCTCTTGAGCCTAATGGAGTAAACCGTGAGGTGCGGCTTGAATTGCCCATGCCTTTCATCGACGTAGTCCCCCAAGAGCGCCTCGAGCGCCTTCCTTAATCTGAGGAACTCGTGGTAGGGCTCGACTTCTAATGCTATATACCTCGGCTTGCTCCTGCTCGGCAACAACACGACGTCGCCCAGCTTGGCCATAAAGGGCCTAAGATCGAGCGAGACTATTTTGGGCTTCTTTATCCTAACTATAGTTATGTGCGGCTTGATCGGCAATATGCCGTCGAAAGGCCTCAGCGACGATATCGGGGGCAGGAACCCGTATATGTAGGACACGTCCGCTAGGCCGCGTAGATATAAATTCTAGACTACGTAGTAATATTCGCCCTTCTCCTTCTGCTCCCTATCCAACACGGAGCCCGGCTTGTTGACCCTCGGCCTCCCCGTTTGGGGCTCTCTCCTGAAGGTCACGTCTATCCATTTAAGGAACGCGTTCATGCCGGTTCTCATATCTAGGGGGCCCTCGGCGAAACCCTCGACGCCGGGCTCTCCGAGGAACGGCATGACCGAGTTCGACATATAGTCCAACATGGCTATGTCGTGCTCCACCACCAATGCGGCAGACTCGCTCTCCTCTATTATCCTCCTTATGGTCCTCGCCACCGATATCCTCTGCTCGACGTCTAGATACGCCATAGGTTCGTCGAGCACGTAGAGATCGGCTCTCTTGAGCAACGCCGCAGCCACCACGACCCTCTGGAGCTCCCCGCCGGATAGCTCGCCCATCTTCTTGTCGAGCACCCCCTCTAGGCCTAGCCCTGAGGATACGTCTGGCCATATCGGCGAGTCGGCGTAGTCTTGGGCCTCCTTGGCCAGCCAAAGCCTTACGGGGACCTCGGAGTTCTTAACCGCTATGTCCCTTATGTACTGCGGTTTATAGCTCACCGATGGCGCCGTGTACACCTCGCCCTCGACGGGCTTTATCTCGCCCACGAGGGCCTTCACAAAGGTAGTCTTGCCGATGCCGTTAGGCCCCACGACGCCGACGACTTCCCCCTTGCTTATATACCCCTCCCTAACTCTTAACTTGAAGGGCCCGAGCGATATGAGTAGATCGGTCCACTGCGCCAAGGCCCTCTGGCGTGAGGCGCGCCGCTCCGGCGGCCTTAGCTCGAACTTTATAGGCTCATCCCTTATGCGCATGTTCTCGTGCGCCAAAAACCCCCTCAGATATTCGTTGACGGCCTCCCTAGCGCCCATAGGCCGCGAAACTATGCCGTACGCGCCCGGCTTGCCGTAAAGCACCACGGCTATATCGGCTAAGAAGTCCAGTACTGTTAAGTCGTGCTCGACTACAACAGCGTATTTGCCCTCGACTCTCTCCTTGATCAGCTCGGCGACTTTCAGCCTCTCCACTACGTCGAGATGAGTTGCAGGCTCGTCGAAGATGTAGATATCGGCGTCTTTGGCCAAGGCGGCAGCCACCGCAAGCCTTTGGAGCTCCCCGCCGGATAGTTGCGATATGTCCCTGTCGGCGAGTCTCGATAAGTCGAGCCTCTCCATTAAGTCTTGCGGTATTTTGGCCCTCTCGGCCACCTCCTTCACGGTGCCCTTCAGATACATAGGTATCAACTCTATGTATTGTATCTTATGGACAACCCTAGTCCTCTTCGCATAGAGATTTGCGAAATAGCCTTGGAGCTCTGTGCCTCTAAAAGCCTTTATCACGTCCGCCGGCTCCGCTCCTCCCTCCCTGCATAGATTGGGCATTAGCTCGCCGGCTAGTATTCTGGCTATGGTAGTCTTGCCCAACGCGTTCCTGCCCATCACGCCTATAATGCTTCCTTTCTTCAAGAGGGGGAGTCTATAGAGTTTGAAGCCTCCAGGGAAATAGCGATGTACGCAATCCGTCTCGAGCTCGTCGGGGAGGTTCGTTATCGTTATAGCCGAGAAAGGACATTTATGTACACATATACCGCATCCTATACATAGTTTTTCGGATATAACGGCCTTCCCCGTTTTTTCGTCTAACCAAATCACCTTTCCGTTCTTGTTAACAGGGCAGTACTTTATACACTCTTGCCCGCACTTCTTGGGGTCGCAAGAATCCCGATCCACTACGGCGATCCTCACAGCACAGGGAAAACCGTGAAGTTAAAAACGCTAGTCCTCGGCCTCCTCGCCCTCTTGGAGGTTCTCCAAGAGCTGCTTCCTTAGCTCCTCGAGCTCCTCCTTGTCTATCTCCGCGCTAGCCTCGGCCGCCGTCATGACCCCGCGCTTCTTATCCTCTGATACTATCGTCTTTACGCTGTACTCTTTCTTGTCGCGCTCGGTGAGCCTCACCTCGTGGCCGCATTTGGGACATCTGAGAACGGTGTGTCCATCCTTCTTCACGGGCACCATCAAAGTGCCGTCCTTTGGACAGAACCTCATCCTCTTCGGTTTCTTTAACCGGTATATAAGCATGGGCCTCCTCGTCCAGTGGAACAAATTTATAAACTATATATATCTATTTATTACGTGAAACACCTGCTCCTGGGCAACGAGGCCATCGCGTACGGCGCATTGTCCGCAGGCGTCGCGGTGGCCGCGGGCTATCCGGGCACGCCATCATCTGAAATCATAGAGACCTTGCGGGAGTATAGAGATCGCTTCGTGGAGTGGGCCGCCAATGAAAAGACGGCGGTCGAGATAGCGTATGGCGCTGCTCTGGCCGGCGCGAGAGCGCTGGCGGCCATGAAACACGTGGGGCTCAATGTGGCGGCCGATCCCCTGCACAGCGCCGCCTACACCGGCGTCATCGGCGGCTTGCTGATAGTCACAGCCGACGACCCTAACATGTGGTCCTCGCAGAACGAACAAGACAGCAGATGGTATGGGCTCCAGTCCTATATACCCGTGCTCGAGCCCTCCGAGCCCCAAGAGGCCTTCAAGATGGCCAAGGAAGGACTCTTGCTCAGCGAATCCTTGGAGCACCCGGTTATACTGAGAAGCGTCACGAGGCTGAGCCACGTTAGAGCCCCTGTCGAAGTGGAGCCTCCAGCTCCGCCTAAGTTCGGGAAGTTCTCCCGCAATATGGAAAGATATGTATTAGTGCCTCAGAACGCTAGGGCGAGGCGCGCGGACCTCTTGAGGAAATGGGAACATATAGCCGACGTAGCGACCCGCTTTATTTCAGTAGAGGGAGATGGGCCGATCTCCGTGATATCCTCGGGAACGGGCTATCTCTATGCAGTAGAGGCCATCGAGAGGCTTCGCGTCAAGGCGACTGTGATTAAGATAGGCATGTCAGTACCGTTGCCCAGGAAGGTGTTAGACCTGATAAGCGGCGACGTGATAGTGGTCGAGGAGGGGGATCCTGTCGTTGAGATACAACTACGCGCTCTCGGCGTAAGGACGCGCGGGAAGCTGGACGGCCTCTTCCCGAAAGCCGGCGAGCTGTCCTTGAGGTCTACAATTGAGGGCTTCTCCAAGGCCTTAAACCTCGGCGTTAAGTTGCCTGAGCCCTTGAAGCCGCCCGTTCAGCCCCCGCCGAGGCCGCCCTATTTATGCCCTGGGTGTCCCCATATGGGGACCTTCTACGCCCTTAAGCTAGCCGCCGCTGGGCACAAGGCGGTTTGGTCGGGGGATATAGGATGTTATACGCTGGGCATAAACACCGGCCAACAAGACTTGGCCACGCACATGGGTTCCAGCGTAGGTCTAGGCATGGGCATCGCGATAGCCGACAAGGAGAAGCTGGTGATCGCCACGATAGGCGATTCGACGTTCTACCACGCGGCGTTGCCTCAGCTCGTCGACCTCAAGACGAAGAGGATTCCGATAGTCGTCGTAGTCATGGATAACGGATACACCGCCATGACGGGGGGTCAGCCGAGCCCTAGCAAGTTGATACCCGCCGAGAGGCTTGCGGAGGCCGTCGGCGTGAGGCACTACGTGATGGACCCGGTCGACCTCAAGAGGAGCATCGAGATCGCGAAGAAGGCGATCGCGGACGCTAAGTCGGGGGAGCCCGTCGTGGTGGTCTCTAGAAGGCCTTGTATCTTGGAGGCTCTAAGAGTCTCCAGGAGATCTGGGGTTAAGCCTCCGAAGTATTACGTAGTCGTCGATAGATGTAAAGCGTGTGGTATATGCTATAATGTGCTCAAATGTTACGCCATAACGAGGCTGCCCGACGGCAAGGCTTGGATAGATCCCAGCCTCTGCAATGGGTGCTCCATGTGCGCCCAAGTCTGCCCCTACGATGCGATAAAGACGACTGATTCCGAGAGGGCCAACAAATGGCTCGAGCTATGGTCACGAGCATAGTGATCGTCGGAGTGGGGGGCCAGGGCGTCATGACGTTGGCGAGGTGGATTGGAAGAGCCGCCCTCGCCGCCGGTTACGACGTGAAGATAGCCGAGGTGCACGGCCTAAGTCAGAGAGGAGGATCTGTGGAGGTGCACGTGAGGTTCGGCGAAAGGGTATATGGGCCTGTCGTGCCCGAGGCAGACGCCGACTACGTGGCCGCCTTGGAGGCCCTCGAAGCGCTACGCGCTTTTAAGTACATAAAGGATAAGACCTTGCTAGTCGTTAATAAACGGATTATACAAATACCGGGGAGGTACATGGACCCCGAGCAGGTCTACGCAGCGCTCTTGTCCTATAAAGGGACAAGGCTAATCCCCGCCTTCGACATAGCCGTAAAGCTCGGCGATCCTATATACGAGAACTCCGTCTTCCTAGGCTTCTTGACTAAGATATTAGGACTCGATGGATACGTCGATTGGCTCGACGAGAGGAATTCGAGGGCTTTCGAGGAGGGGCGCAAACTCGCCGTTAGCTGAGCTCTTCTATCTCCTCGTATAACCTTTTCCCGTCCACGACCAGCCACCCCTCTTCGTCCTCCTCGTAGGGCTTAGAGGCCCTCTCGGCTATTAGCTCAGCCACGCGCGCACCGTCGAGCTCCACCTCGAAGAACTTGAATATATTGTTCAAGTCTCTGGCCAAGAATTCACGGGCCAAGGGGTGCTCCCGCTTCACGGCAGATCCCCAATCGATTATCCTGATGTCGTCGCGGTGATATAGTATATTGAATTCGCTTAAATCCGCGTGGACTAGCTTGGCCACTACGTACGACCTCTCGACGTTCTTCAAGATCTCCCAGAAGATCTCGTCAGGATCGTCGAGCCCCTCGAGACCCACCTCGCTCAAGGTAGGGGCTGGGACGGCCCCCTCGCCTATGAATTCCATGACGATTACGCTGTCCCCAAGCGCTATGGGCCTAGGCGTTTTGACCCCAGCCTTATAGGCCGCCGAGAGGTTCCCATATTCCTTTCTACACCACGCCTCGACTATATCTATTATATCTTTTTTAATTCTCTTATTTTTAAATCTAGGATCCCCTAAAATATATTTATATCTTGATTTTATAAATGTAGATGTAGTAGTGTAATATATTTTAAGTACTACATATACGCCGTTCTTGTCCCTTGCTAAGATAATACGCGCCTCTTTGCCTTGCGCAACAGGGCCGAGCAGCTCAGCGATGATCCCCTTGTTCATAAGAGACATCAAGGAGCGCCACGTGTAAGCGTTGAACACGTCGTCCATAGTCTCGTAGTATTCGTGGTCCTTCTCCGTCCTGTACCTCTTCCCCGCGTCTATGTCATCTATAGAGACCACGCTTACTACAAAACATATTAATTTAGATCCACGGCGTTCGTTTTTTAATAAACCACGATCTCATACGGCATGAGCGACTACTTGCGCGGAGTGTTGCAGATACCTGTAGAGCGGAAGTTGTTGCCCAACGCGAGGAGATGGGCCGAATTAGTTGCGGGCAAGTACAAGGCCGAGATAAGGGTCGACCCGGTGTCCTCTTACATAATCATAAAGCCCGGCGAGGGCGTCACGGTCGATGAGGTCCTCAAGCTGCGCGATATGGCTAACGCGATAGCTCTGGGTTTCCCTCCGGAAGATGCCTTAAGGCTCGAGGGCGAGGATTATAGGCTCGAGTACATAGACCTTAAAGAGTACGTGGGTAGGCAACATCTAGCCAGAGTCAAGGGGAGGATTATAGGCGAGGGCGGAAGGGCCAAGTCCACAATAGAGTCCTTAACTGGCGTCAAGATCGTGATAGGCGATAGGCATGTGGGAATCCTAGGACCTACCTACGCGGCCTCTGTGGCCAAGGAGGCTGTCCTAATGCTTATATCGGGTAAGAAACACGGGACTGTCTACAAGTATATACAAAAGGCGATGAGCAACCTACCTTAGCTCGGCCTGTTGTGCCGGGAGCTCCTTGAGCTCTGCTATCTCCTCTTGCTTGGGATATGATAGGGTCTTTATCTTAGCCACCTCGACCTTCCTCATCGGGTATATCTTCTTAGCGGCCATGAAGAGCTCGGCCGTTAACGCCCCCTCCAACACCTCCTTAAGCAGAGAGCCTATATCGAGGTTAGGCGCTTTCTGGGATATCACGTTAACGAACGTCTTTCTTATCGCGGAGTTCCGGCTCGTCGATATGCGCGAAGCCGTGATCCCCAGTATGGTGAAGCGCAATTTCCAGCCGTCGCGCGTGACGACGTCTACATAGGCTACTACCTTGCTTGTCCCCCGCCTTATAAGCGATCTCACGTAGTCGCGCGATAGCTCGAGGCCCTTGAAGCGGGTATACGCGTTCATCCCGTCGACGCGGTTTATCTGTAGCTTTATCTTGATGGGCAAATGCGATATGTCCTTGGTTATATCGAAGAACGATATCTCGAGGGTCCTCCCGAGGAGCTTCTGGGGCTCCGACGCGGGGACCTCGGCTACGACGGCTCCGCCCAGATATGGCGGAACGTAGACCGAATACCACTTCTTGGACGCCCATACGTCCCTCTTCGAGAGGGCGACCTTCTCTTGTTGCGCCACTGTTTGTTGTCTTTCCGCCACGTGCTCGCGTACCTAGGGGTATAAATACGTTAGCGATCCGCCCAGCGCCACAGAGGCGCTATCGTCTTAAGGCACCTCAGAATATCGTCGAGCGTGTTCTTGACGACAAGCGCACGTCTGCCTTTCAAGATCACCGAGTACTTGCCGTCGCGACAGAGATGTCGTATTTCGAGGTCCTGGGGCAAGTCCACGTCGTCGGGTTTGAGAACAACCGCGACTTCGCAAGGTAGATCTGTCTTGAGTTCCACTAGGATCTCGCCAACGCCTCTACCTCCGGCCATAGATCCCTCGGCACAAACGCCAAGATGCTGGATTCATAGCTCACGGTCTGGACGCCCTTAATTTGCGATGCCGCCTTCTTCAACTTATGGCTCTCCCCCAACGGCGCTATAAGCGAGGCCACAAAGCCCTTCCCAACGTCGGCTCTGAGGATTAAGATATTTTTAAGTTTCATAAAAAATGGTAAATAATTTATTAATTTATATATATAGAATACATTATTTATATTTATAATAGATTTGTTGTAATTCTTCGTTATTTCGTCGAGTACATTCGCCAACGATTTTACGTAGAGGAAGACCCCCTCTACGTCCGGAGTATAGCCCGCGAGCATCGCCTCTATCTCTATGGCCCTAGTAGCTATATCGACGCCGATAGGTGCCCTTCTAATCCCCTTATCGGCTAGGGCCGGATAGAAGCCGTAGTCGTAGACTGCGCCGAGCGCCTCGTCCAACACGTCTAGTAGCCTCTTGGCGTCTACTAGCTTGAGCGGCTTGTTCTCGTTAAGACCTCGTCCTAAAACGCCCGGCAACAACGGCAGAGTGGCCATCGATAGGGCCTCGCCCAGCGGCTTGTCGGGGAAGGGCAAGAAGAAGCCCAGCTCCGTCTCCACCTCGTTGAGTATATCGGCGGGTTCATTACATTTATAACAATTATCAACAATCCAGCTATATATACCTATATATAGTTTTAATATATCATTTTTAGATATATTTGTTATAACTTTAGTTAATTTATATATTATATAGCTTATCGGCATAGGGGGATCGAGCTTAAACGAGGACTCGCCAATGCCCACCTCGTTCTCGCTTATGTAGAGGCCGTCGCACTTAAACCCAAGGCATATGCCGGTCTCCGGCGGCCACTCAACGAGTTTGAGCTGCGCGGTATCGGCGAACTTCTCGATTAAGAAATATCCCCCTACAAATGCATCAACAGTTCTTTTTATATATAAATTTAGGATATCTTGATCTAGATATTCTAATATTTTATTTATATTATCGAGAAAGAACTGATCTATCTCCACATCACGTAGCTAAGTGCGAGAGCTTCTCCGGCGAGTACTCGAAATCGGCGGGTAGCCTCCCTACTCTCTTATAGTACTTGATCAGTCTATGTATCTTCGCCTCGACTAGCTGAAGCCCTCTACGCGAGCCCATATCCTTGGGATGTTCCTCCAAGTGGCGGCGTATCCTCAAAGCCCTTCTTATTAAGTTCAATAAATCCTCGGGGATCTCCATTTTGACGCCGTGTTCTTCGAGTATCCTCGTCACTTTCTTGCCCGTGATGACCTTTACGAGGGGGATGCCGTACTGGTCCCTCAATATCACGCCTATTTGCGACGGCGTGAACCCCCTTCTATAAAGCTCCAGCACCAGTTGCTCGACCTCTTCTGGCGTATATTGTATCCAGCTAGGCGCAGTCGGGTGCGGAGGTCTCGTCGACGATGATCGACCCCTCTTGTGTCTGCTACGATGAGGCACGGCCCCTAGATGGCCATGATATAAAAAATTTCGTCCCGAAACCCCCATGGCCAACGCGTATCCTTGGGACATCCCGTTGGTAGATTTATATGGAGATGTTGTCCTGACCTTTATGTACTACGATGTCCCGTTCGTGCCGACGCCCGAGGTCGTGGTCAGGCGTATGCTCCAGCTGGCCAGGGTAAGGCCGGGCGAGGTCCTATACGATCTGGGAAGCGGGGACGGCCGCATAGTGATCATGGCCGCGAAGGAGTTCGGCGCATACGCGTACGGTATAGAAATACGCAAGGATCTATACGAGCAGAGCATGGCCAAGATAAGGGATTTAGGCCTTGAGGGCAGAGCCCGTATAATCAACGCGAACTTCTTCGATGCCGATATATCAGATGCCGATGTGGTCACTATGTATCTCCTCACGTCGGTCAACGAGAGGCTGAGGCCTAAGCTTGAAAAAGAGCTGAGGCCCGGAACGAGAATTGTAAGTCATGATTTCGAGGTCGCGGGCTGGAGGCCTGTGGTGGTCGAGGAGGTCTACGAGGAGTGGCGTTCTCATAAAATCTACTTGTACAAAATCCCCGGCAAGGAGATACCGATACCTTCAGGCAAGAACGCCTCGTTGGAGGATCCCTTCATGAGACAAGTCTTGTCGCTCGTGGACGGCAACAACTCGATAGAGGACATATCGATGAAGTTGAACACGACTCCGAGAGAAGTGAGGAATACACTCAAGAAATTAATGGAGGCTGGTCTCGTCGATGGAATAAAAGTGATTAGATGAAAGAAATAATAGAAATATATAGAAAAATCGGCGGCTTTCAAGCACTCCACGTCGCCGAGGCTGCAGATATCTTGAAAGAGGCCATCGAGAAGGCAGATCTGCGCTTCTTCTCGTTCACGGCGAATTTGGTCGCCACGGGGCTTCGAGAGATCATCGCCGACGCGCTGCGTAGAAAACTCTTCAACGTAGTCGTGACCACGGCAGGAGCCTTAGACCACGATATAGCCAAGGCAGAGGGGGCTAGTTATTCGCCGGCCTCCTTCGACCTAGACGACGTGGATTTGGCCGAGAGGGGCTATCATAGGCTCGGCAACTTAATCTTGAGGAGGGAGGAATACGGACCCTATGTAGAGCGGTTCGTGTTCAAGGCGCTCGACTCCCTAGATAGGGATAGAGTAGCCACCTTCGAGCTCGCCGAACATTTCGGCAAACTGATGCCCGAATCATCAATACTAGGCGCTGCGGCTAGATCCGGAGTTAGGATATTTGTGCCGGGGATAGTAGATGGGGCCGTCGGCACGGCTATACTCACCTATAACGACGTGCAGAGGGTCAAGAAGGGGGGTAGACGGATAATTATCGACGTGCTTAAAGACGAGGAGGAGCTACGCGACATGGTGGGCGCGGCGCATAGCTTGGCCGCGCTCATAGTGGGCGGGGGCATCTCAAAACACCACGTGATATGGTGGGCGCAGTTCAAAGGCGGGCTGGACTATGTGGTCTACGTGACTACGGCTACCGAGTACGACGGCTCTCTCAGCGGCGCGAGGCCCCGAGAGGCTATCTCTTGGGGCAAGGTCAAACGAAGCGCTAAATCGGTACACATAATGGCAGACGCGACGTTAGTGCTCCCGGTGCTTCTGGGTTATTTATAACCCGGCCCCCTCCCTCCTCCATGCTCCAGCTGTTGGCGGCTCCAGCGGCCTTTCTCCTAGGAGTGGCGCTAGGACCTCCGTGGTTGGCGTATTTGAAGAGAAAGGGCGTGGTGTCCGTAGACGTATATAAAGGAAGGCGCGACGTGCCTCGTGCTGGGGGACTAATAGCAATGGCAGCGGGCGTCTTCGGCCTACTGCTCCTATCGCTGTCGGACAACAAGTTGTGGTACGTGGTCGCCGTGGTTCTACTCATCGGGCTAGTCGGGCTGTTAGACGACATAATCGACGTGAACGAGGCGGTGAGAGTCATAGTCCCCTTACTGGCAGCCGTGGGGCTCTACTTCGCCGTGAAATTACACATGACGTTGCCCTTAATGGGCACCTTTTATAGCCCCTCTTGGCTCGCCGTATTGGCCATACCCGTGATGACAAACGCCTATAATATGCTGGATCCGGTGAACGGGTTCTTGCCCCTCTCCAACGCCATAATAGCGGCGTCCTTGACCATAGGCGCGCTCATAAGGGGAAACGTCGAGGCGGCCTACGCCTTCTCAGTCCATATAGCGGCCTCCATGGCCCTCTTCTTGTACAATCGCTATCCGGCCAAGGCGTTTAACGGAAACGTCGGCAGCTATTTCCTAGGCGCCGAGATAGCCACTTTGGCCGCCGTATACGACATGGTAGCCCAGCTCGTCTTCGCCTCCATGCCGTATATTGTCAACGGAATACTCATAGTGTTCTCGGCAGGCGGGATAAGGGGCCGGAACAGAATAACGAGGCCCACAGTGCTCGTCAACGGTAAGGTTAGGCAGAACTGCGGCTCAAATGTGGTCAGCCTCGTACGCCTCCTCGTAGGCGATAAGCCGATGGGGGAGTACGAGATATTCAAAGCGCTCGTCTACCTCACCGCTATAACGTCTGCGCTGGCCGTGATCATATGAGGGGCGCGTTGGCGTTGGTGTTGTTCTCCTTCGGGCTCCTCTTACTTTACCTCTACCTCGGAGGGCTCTTCTTGGGGTATCTCAGGGCGAGGCCGTTACCCTACATAACTGTGGGCGATGTAGTGGCAGCAACACTAATACTTCTCTACGGCTATGTCGTATACCTCGTCGGAAAGGCGATCGCGAGGGGCCGTTGTGAGCGCGAAGGACGTTGAGATATTGGCGTCTATATTACTAGGCCGAGGGGAGCGGCTCTACGAGGAGATAAAACGCATCGAGGGCCTAGTTAAAGAGTTAGAATTATTAGTCGACAGACTGCTCGAGGATTTGTGAAGAAGGTAGTATGGGCGGTGCTCGGCGTCGGCGGCGTGGGCAAGACCACTTATATATATAGGCTTTTGGGCCTCTCCCTGAGGCCCCGCGTCACTTTAAGGCCAGGCATCTACAGGTACTACTACGGCGATTACGAAATGGACGTAATAGATGTTCCGGGACAATTAGCCCGCGAAGTGGCTCTCAACTTCAGCCGGATGTGGTCCTTTTACGTAGATTTAATGGTCTATATGTATGATGTCACCGACCCGGCCTCGTTGAGGGCCATAGCCGATATACACAGCACGCTCCTGGACACAGGCCTTAGGCCCTTTAAGAGGGTTATCTTAGTAGGCAACAAGAGGGACTTAGCTGAGGAGATAGGCACACTTATTGAGGGCGACGAGATGGCACGCGCCGTCGGGGCTAATAGAATATACTATATATCAGCTATAAAGGATCCGCCTAACGAGCTGATAAGGCCTATACTTGAGAACTTATAACGCAGAACTCGTCGTCTTTGTGAACTACCTTACCGCCCATCTCGCGCACTACGTCGTTGCAAGTCGGCGTCTTGCCGAGGCCTAACGCCTCGTTCAGGAGTGAGGCGAGTTCGCCTAGGACGCCATTTATATAAACATATATTATCTCATTAGATAATTTCTTTAAATTATTAAATATAATACTTCTATGACAAATTATTATTGTGTTAAATTTTCCATACTTGGACATAATAAAGTCGAAATCCATCGACGGCTCAAGTGCTATGAACGTAGCAGGGGCTAAGTAAAACGATGCGGGAGATGTCATCGTAGGTAATATGGAGAGCCTCTCGCCCTCTATGTCTAAGACGTCTTGAAACTCGTCGGCGATCACTAAATCTCTGCCGGCTTGGGCCGACAGCTCGGACGAAAACCCGCAAGGTAGAAAGCCGGCTATTAAAGTGAGCCCTCCCCACGGGAGGAGCTCAGCGGCAATCCTTATCCTTATTCCTTGGAAAATGTACGTGAACGAGTGAATAAGTGAAGGCATCGGGTCTATAGGCTTGCCCAGCAAGTAGGGCACTATTATGTCGTCGATAACTTTGGCGACTATCGGATCCCCCCTCTCTGGGGGCAACTTGCCGGTCCTGACGTATATATCACCCCTCTTCGTGAAATAGCCGAGCTTAGTCAAGATCGAATAAAGCCTTTCAAGCCTCTGGTCCGGCCTTATTGCTGCGTTCATTAAAGCGAGCCGGGCAAAGTTGCTGCTCAAGATGCCCGCCTCGACTAAACTCACGGACGTTCCATTTTTTAAGATTATATTACTTATGTTTCAGAGCAAGCTACTCCGCTCAAGAGCAACTCGACGGCTTCCGCAAACCCGAGCCCGCTGGGGGCTTCAACCGTGATACGCGCGGCCTTTTTGGCCTCCTCGTCGGCGTTGCCGACGGCGATGCCCCACCCAAGCCTCAACATCGGCACATCCACCTCGCTGTCGCCCACCACTGCCACCAGCTCGCAGGGTATTTCCCATTTATCGCACAGAAACCTCAAGCCTGTGCCCTTATCGACTCCCCGAGGCCTCACATGTATAGCATAACCGCTGTAAGTCACGCTGAACTCGTCGCCGAACGCTGCTCTCAACGCTCTAATGGCCGTCTCGGGATCCGCTAAGGGCTGGAAGGCCAAATCGTATTTCCTACACCTATTCTGCTCGCTCTCTCTGACCAAGCCCGTGGAGAGGGCTATCTTGACGACTTCCTCCCGCCGAACCTCTCGGCAGAGCTCATACGTGGTGCCGTCTATGTTGACCATGCACCCGTTCTCGGCGATCACGGAGCTGACCCCTATATACCTAGATATAGATAGGGCGTAGTCGAGGCCGTTAGCTGTCGCGATCGCCACCTTCACGCCCGCGTTCCTCAAGGCTCTGAGCGCTGAGAGGGCCTCGAGCGATAGCTCGTACGTGTTCCTAGAAACCGTCAATGTGCCGTCTATGTCCGTCACTAAGGCCCTGCATTTCATTTACCCAAAGCGGCCTTTAATGCAGAGGGGTTGTACCCCGTTATCGCGGTATATGTGCCGTTAGGGTATATGACTATCAATACCGGCAACGGTGCGCTCTGGAGCGATGCGCCGATGCCTTGCAACGCTAAGTTGAGCAAAGCGCTTTCCGCCGATATGGGGACTGGGCAAGTCTTATTGGGCAATAAGCCGATGTTGGGCGCGTTGCTCAGTAGACCTCTGTAGTAGTCCCTTAACACATCTACAAGAGCGCTTTTGTTTTGAAGGCTAGAGTACAAGCATCTGAGCCTCTCGGCGTATATCAAGGGCTGATTCGGCGGATCTAGGATTATTAAGCCGACGTTGTTAAACAAGGTGTAGTTTTCGACAAGCAGTCTAGCCGAGGACGTGTCGTTGAGCCCTAAGAATGCCAAGATCGTGGGCTGCCCCTTTGATACGACCATGCCGATCTTCTCGGCTACGTTGGCCAAGGAGAGGCCTCCCATGTCCTTTATGGGTAAATTGCTCGAGAGGTTCCCGATAGCCCTCAAGTATGTGGCGTTGAGAGGTTGCATCGATCTCAGTAAATAAGTTACATTATATGTATATTGAGCTATTGATATTAAGATACTATATTTATATATTACTTTATTAGTAAGTAAATATATATAATATGTAAAGTTTATAGTGTAGAAGAGATATGGCATCGTCGTGGAGTTCGTGTAGACGGCGGCTGGTCCAAAGGGCGTCGACGCGACGCCCTTAAGGGCCAGAACTTGCGGAGGAGGTACTTGCGAGAGGGCCGATGCGATCTGGGGAAAACTAGTGAGCGCGGAGAACTGCTGGGCTGAACATAGGCGGTTGGCCACAGTGACCGCCACGCCCTCAATTATCTGAGTACTCGTGAAGTTAGTACAAGAGAACCCGAGAGGATCGGGATAGTTGATCAATATAATCGTGCTGTTGTTAGTCCTATAATACTCGGCTACTCTCTCCCTCGACAATAACAGGTATGCAGTAGTTCCGTTCCGACTCGACGCCAACAACACGCTTCCATTATACTCCACATAGGTCAACGGTAGTGTCGAGTTGCCTACATATACGTCGTAGACATAGACGCCGTTGGGATAGGATATATTCGATAAGTTCAAGAACTTGGGGAACTGGGGCGTCGCGCGTTGAGTCACGAGAACCAGCGCCGCCGCGATCACGACAACAGCCGCAGCGGCCAGTAGAACCGCTTTTTTGTTCATGAACGTCGAAAAGCGGGCTTATTTATTCTTTTGTAGCAGGCCGCCTCTCTGCCGAGAGGCTTTCTATTATCCTGTCCTCGGCTATGAGGTCTCTTATCGATAATACGCCGACTAGCTCCCCATTTTGATCTAAGACTACCAAGTGCCTTATATGGTGTTTCCTCATAAGGTACGCGGCCCTATATACGGTCTCGTCCTCCTTCGCCCAGATGAAATTCCCCATAGTGCCGACCTTGTCGACTGTTATCGTCAAGGGGATCTTACGGGCTATAGCCCTTATTATATCCCTCTCGCTTATTACCCCCAGGGGCTTTTTGGGGTTGTTGGGGTCTATAATCACCAAGAGGCCTACGTTGTTGTTCGCCATGGCCTCAGCAGCTTGCTCCACAGTTGCCGTCACGGGTATAGTGATGGACGGTCTGCGCAATATCTCCTTTACCTTCATGGCTTTCGCTATACACCGAGTATTTAAAAGATTTCTCTATATAGATTTTCTTTTTATATATTTTTCAAAATATATTTAAGAGATTCCACATCTGTGGAATCCACTCTTATAGTGGGTATCTCGGACTCTATCACGGAGTTGGATCCGCCTATCAAGAGCGCCTTGACGTCCTTGAAAGCGGCCTTTGCTTGCCTTAACACCTCGGGGTTCACGAAGTCGTCCTCGCCGTCTGTGATGATCACGAGCTTATAGTTCCTCAATCCGGCGTTTTTAGAGTCCAGAACGGCCGTGTGCACAGCCGACGTTATGTCGGTCCCTCCCAACGGCAACACCCTTAATAGAGCTTTTATTACATCCTTTATATTAGTCAACGGAGGATATACCATTTGGTCGAAGAACCTCAATATCACCTTTCTACTATGCCTCATGAGGGCTACCGCCATGGCGGTAGCCCAAGTTATCTTCTGCGTCATGTCCATCGCGAAGCCGTCGTATACGGAATAGAACATAGAGCCGGACTTATCGACTAACATGTAGATCTTCTCCCTCGCATCCAACGAGACGTCTTTGACCGAAAGCGATTTGGTGGCCAACTTATACGCGAACAAGGTCGGCGATGCTGTGTATATCGCCTTGCTTAAGTTCGTCACCTTCTTGAGGTCGGAGAAACTCCTGATGCTCCTGATGCCTGAGGGCACGCCTACGCGCTCGAACACGGCGCCCTCCTCGACGTAGGGATCCACCTTGCTCAAGATCTTAACCAGCGACTCCAATATTTTAGCCAGCCTGGCCCTATAAGGGTCTATATCTACATCGAATAGGAGGTCGGCGACCTCCTTGCCAACATCGTCGCCTAGTATTTTCGATATCGACTTCTTTATCCTATCGAGGTTCCTCACGTTGCCCATGTAGAACCTCAACAAGTTCGCTATCTCTTGCCTTAGTGTTTGGTTATTCATAAGCCTCTGCACGTTCTTCTCATCGCCCTCCTTCATGCCTTGAACTGTCCCGCGCTCTATGCGCGATATAAGGCTGTTGAAGGCCCTTAGAAGCTTAACAGAGGCCGATCTCGATATCGAGTAATTGTATTTACTAAGCTTGCTGACCTCTTGGTAGAGGTCGGAGGAGAGGTAAGACTTCAAGAAGACGTACCACAAAGCGTCGTCCTCGTTGCGAGGCGCCGGCGAGAGTATGGGCACGCGGTAGTGGGCGTAAAATGAATCTGCCACGTACTCGTAGGAGATCTTGTTGAGCTTTATGGGCAATCCGAGCCTTTGGATGTAGCGTATTATCTCCTGCACTCTAAGCCTGGTCAGCTCGTCGGAGTAGTCTACGTTGAGTAGGGCGCCCATTAGAGTTGGCTCCTCAGCATATTGAGGGCGTTCCTTATCTCGGACATCTCCGTCATGAAGAACTTATACAGCGTCGGGTCGGCATATGCCTTGTCCAAGAGCTCTTCGGCCTCCCGTAGCTTTTCGCGAGCTATGGTCACCGCGTTGTTCGCTATCAACGCCTTTATTTCGTTAATCATGTCGTAAAGCGTCGACAAGTTGCCCGGCATATGCGACGCCACGAAGGCCTCGTACTCGCTGAGATCCTCCTTGTCGTGTACCAGGTATTTCAACACCTTTATAGTGGCAGCCCTCACGCTCGAGGCGTCTAGATCGCTGGGCCTTACGCCTAAGATCGTCAAGTAGGCCATCACGTATATGGGCACCTTCACCCTGGTCCTATTGGATATGACCACGTGGTCCAGATATGCCGCTATTAACGGCGAGATGTGTTTCACCAGCGCATCTCTGTTCTCGTAGACCATTTTATTGACGTACTCGTTTAAGTTCTTCACATCGTCCATGGTCATTAGATGGGCCATGTGCTCGAACTCTTGCCTCAACGCTAGGCCCGTCTTCAAGAGATCCTCGGTCTCCTCGGGGGATGCGTATTTAGTGAAAGCCCTCAGCGGGAAGCGGTCGTACAGCGCTTGTAGCTCCTCCTCGTCGGGAACTCTGTTAGAGGCGCCGAAGACAGTCCACGTCTTTACGGGCACGACGACACCCCCGTCGAAGATTGCCCTCTCGTTGAGTATGGTCAACAACGTATTGAGTATGGCGCTCGACGCGTTGAATATCTCGTCTAACAACGCGAGGTCCGCCTCGACTATCGAGTTGGCGTAGATCCTCTTCACGTTCCCCTTCAGTAACTCGACCACGTCGATAGGGCCTATGATCTCCTCCAGCTCCGTGAACTTAGTCAAGAGGCGATAGAACCAACGCGCCTTGAGTAATTTCGATATCGAGGCCACTAACATGGTCTTGGCGGTGCCGGGCGGCCCTATCATAATGTAGTTCTCCCTGCTGATTATCGCTATGAGGGCCCCCATTATCTCGTCGGAGAACTTAAAGAAGTACCTATCAAGGTACTGGCGGACCTTGGCTACATCTCTTATCAACGAATCTATCTCCACGAGATTAACCCGACATCTACTTAAATCTTTACGCAACGCGCCGTGTTGAAACGCGGATACGGCGGCCATCTCTAGCGTGGCTGGACGTCGAGGCGTTGGCCTCTAGCCGATCTAGCTACGTGCGGCCTAGAGAGTTATCACGTTTAACACCAAGGGTATACCCGACGCGATCTTCTCTACTATGAGCCTCGGGATGTCTATCACGTACGCTTGTCTCACCGCGTAGATGGCCCTAGAGCCTATGCAAGCCAAGTTTGTGGTGCCATAGGCCGGCTTGGGCAACTCGAGCGGCAAGTTGCGCCACAAGATCCCATCCGGCGAGATCCAGAGGGGCTTGGCGGATATCTCGTGGGTGGCCAAATAGCCTCCACAACGCCTTATCGCGTGCGTGTAGCCGGTGGGGCCGAGGCTCATGTTGAACTTCTCCAAGTCGTCGGTGTAATAAATTCCAGTAGACGTCGACATGTAGAGCCTCCCCCTATCGGCCAAAAGCGCGTGGAGGTCCCCCCAAAAACGCGTCGGCCTCAACGACCTCAGATCCTCGCCTACGAGGAGGCTCCCCTCCTCGACCGCGGCAACGTAAAGCCCCTTGAAGTTGGCGACGTCCACGATATGGGCGGGTCCCCCCAAGAACCTCCACCGAAGCCTCTCAGCGTACTCTGAGAAGTCGGCGATTTTGGAACCGGAAAGCGCGTCGAGAAGCGCAGGGCCCTCCACGGAGGCTAACAAAGAGGCATCGGCCACTATCAAGCGCCAACACGGGTTGGGGGCCAGCCTCTTGAGGCGACCTCCGCCGACCTCGAACAAGCCCGATTTAGGCGAACAGACGTATAGATGTCCCTCGAATAACGCGATGTCTACTACCTGGAGCTCGGGGCAACAGATCCTGTGAGCGCCGCCTGTGGGCATCAGCTCGAAGACCCCGCTCTCAGTAGCCAGAAAAATCTGCACTTAGTCTATCCGGTTACCCCTAAAAAACGTTGTTACAAGATCTCCACGTAGGCCTCGGGCGCCTTGAAGTTGATCTTCTTGTGAGTGCCGTCGCAATAGGGCTTCCTTGACGAGCCGCCACAACGACACAGGTAGGCCGCCGGCTTGCCGTCGACGAGCACTTCGTTGGGGCCGTCTTGGATTGAATGTATCACCACCTTGGCCATACCCAACTCGCCGATTTCCTATATTAAAACCCTCTCGCCGGCGCCCCTAAGCGGCGTATAGCCCTCGGGGGGCTTCTCACGTTTAAGTAACTCGAGTAGGCGGCGCACGGCTGGCTTTCTTAAGCTGTTTTTGTTGGCGGCTATGTCGAACCTCTCCAACGCGATGTGTCTATAGACGAGCCCGAAACGCTCGGCGATAGCCGCTATTGTCAGCCCCACATCGGCGTCGCCCCTCAATATCGCCGAGGCGACCTCTTGATGCGTGTTCGCCGATGTGTCGTAGCCCCTTATCTTATTCACTACAAACGCCCTCGATGCGCCGGTCTTGGCGGCTAGCCTATCGATTAAGCTCTCCAACAAGATGCGAGTTCCGGAGCCGGGATTACGCGCGATCAGCCGGTAACGTAGCAGGTCCTCTAGGCCCTTGAAATCGACGTCGTGACGAAACGCGAAGCCTATGGACCTCATATATCCTCTATAAAGAACCACCGACTGGGAGAGCCCCAGCCGTTCTAAATAGGGGGTGTTGTATTCACCCGACGATGGGTCCAAGAGGTGGATCCCTGCTATATCGGCCAGCCCCAACGACGTCATGACGAGGCCCATCATGGAGCCTACCCATTTGATCTCGACGCAGAAGCCCTCCTCCTTAAGCCTTCTCAAAAGCTCTTCGATGAATATATCAGAACTTCCGGCGTATACGAAATCGCAAAAATCGCCGGGCCCTAAGCCGCCTAGCCTTCTGTTGACGAACTCGAGATAGCGCGAGAGCAACAGCTTGCCCTCCTCAGTCAGCCTCGCGCCTCCTGCGCGGCCCCTCTTGAGCTCCACGAGCTTTACGCCGAGAGCCCTCTCGGCCTTGGCGATCTTTGTCCAAGCTTTGGAATACGAGAGGCCCAGCCTCTTGGCAGCTGCCGAGATTGAGCCCGTCTCGTCTATGTGCTCGAGCAGAAGCGCCGTCTCAGAATCGAGGATAGGAACGCCGTCCCTCAACATGACAACGTCTACTCTAAACGAGTCCACAGAGAACGCTGGTAGTTAAAATTATTTCTTCAACGCGTAGAGCACGACGCCTATTACTAGCACGATGAACCCCACGAAGCCCAACCCCAGGGATATCAGGGCGAAAAACACGGCATTCGACAACGCTGGGCTTATAGTAACTGTGGCGTATTTGACATAGATAGGCTCGCTATAGTTGTTGACTACGTAGATTGTGACGTTCGGCGATACCGCAACGGCTATGATCGGGCCTTGTTCGACGATCCTTAACTCTGGGATTATTTGGGGAGGCCTCGATGAATTTATCAAGAGTATAGTGGGTTGTGGGAACACGAAGCTTATGTTGGCCCTCGGCGCTAGGCCGAGCGACGTAGCCTCGCTTAGCTGGCTCAGGGACTCGTTAACCGCAACGTTCAGGGAGCTGGCCGGGGCGCCCAAGAAGAAGAGCACGGCTGCGATCGCCACGAGGGCTGCGCCGATTATGGTTATAATTAACGACAACCTCACAAGGCGATGGAGACGACTATAATATAAGCTTGACGCGGCCTCGTTTTGTTTTTCGGATTGACATCGGCTAAATTGTATCTTTGTCGACCCGCATACCAAATATGAAAACCGATAAGGCGTCATGAGGGTAAGAACGCTTGACTACGACCAATTCGAGTGGCTATGGCGTATTGCGCAGACCTCACATCTTTAAGGGCCTAATTGAGGCGGAAATGCCACAAGGCGAGCGTGGCGGGCCCGGCGGGATTTGAACTCGCGGGGACTTTCAACCCTCCCGCGACCTACGGCTCCGGAGGCCGCCGCTCTGGTCCATGCTGAGCTACGGGCCCTTTACATATATCTCTAGATCTATTTAAGCTTTAAACTAGAATGGAGTAAGCCGCCTAGGCGGCTCCGCCTCGCAATTGCCCTAAGCCACATAATAACCGCCACGGATATTGGAGTCTCGATAGACTTGGTAGTGAGGACGATTTTGGCTATCGCGCAAGCTTATGAAATAAAAAATGGGTACTAAAACTGGCGGAGAAATTTATATTTTTTATATTTACTCCTTTATAGCGCCTATGCTGATAAACGTCTTCGTCTCCTTAACGCCCTCTAGGTTGTTCAGGGCATCGAGGACTTTGTCCAACACGGTCTCCTGCGTTATTACGGCTAAGTCGTACTCGCCGGCTAACCTGAGAGCCTTCTCTATTGGCAACTTCTTAGAGAAGTCGTAGACCTTATCGCGATATCTAGGCTCTACTTTCACTAGCACTATGACGTCGTTGCTCTGCCCTTTGAGGAACTTAACCGCCTTCTCCGTTACGTCGACGAACTCGCGACCTGTCCTCACTAGGCCGAGCTCCTTGAGCCTCTTGAGGTGTATAGCGAGGGCTTGCCTCGTCATGCCGAGCTCCCGCGCTATCTCATCTTGATCGCCGTATACGGTATAGACTCTCATGGGCTGCGCGCGTTGTAGTAGATGTTGCAATATCTGGACTTGTCTATCCGTTAGCCTTAGTTCTTCTGCCGTCGCCATGTGCTTAGAGATAGTGTAGATATAAAAACTTAACTACAAAAAATAGGCGTTTTTCAGCGAATATCCACTTATTGATAAGCGGATGTAATCGGCAAAAAATAACAGAAAAGCGCTCCCTGATCGCTTTTTGATTTAGACCTTTAAAAACTTTACGCCGAAATAACCGCCTTATTCGGAGCCCCAATAAGTCTCGTAGAGCTTTAGCCAATCGCCGCTCACTAACTTGTTCTTGCCTACGACCTCGGTTATGGGGATATAGGTTATCCCTCCATCCCTATAGGCGACCATGACGCCGAACTTCCCCTCCTCCACGGCCTCGTATGCCGCTGTGGCGTATCTCACCGCGAGCACTCTATCGAAAGCGCTCGGCGGCGCCCCTCTTATTATGTGGCCCGGTATGACCGCACGAGTCTCGATGCCCGTTTTTTTCTCGAGGTAATGGGCGAGTTCGTTGCCGACGCCGCCTAGCCTCACGTGGCCGAACTCGTCGACAGGTCCGCCGTACGACTTAATGCCCTCCGACACGATCACTAGGGCCCACCTCTTGGCCTCATATGCCCTCTTCACGCGATCTGCGACGAAGTCCCAACCGACCTCCCTCTCGGGTATCAAGACGAAATCCGCCATTGTGGCTAGGCCTGTGAACAAGGCAATCCACCCGGCCTCCCTCCCCATGACCTCCACAACGCCTACCCTCTCGTGCGATACCAACGTCGTCTTGAAGCTCTCGGCGGCCTTGATGGCCTCGTTCACCGCAGTGTCGAAGCCTATGGTGTACTCGGTGCCCCACACGTCGTTATCTATCGTCTTGGGTATCCCCACCGCGTCGAGGACGCCGCGCCTCTGCGCCTCACCCGCGGCGCCCAACGTGTCGTCTCCGCCTATGGCCACCACGACGTCTAGGCCCAGCTCCTCGACATTCTTAGCCAGAGCCTTCGCCCTTTCCTCATCCTTGAACGGGTTAGTCCTCGAGGTCCTTATATAGGTGCCGCCGGCGAAGGCGATGTCCAACAAGTCGGCCGACGTGATCCTTTTAACCTCCCTATTGAGGAGGCCTTTCCAGCCGTGGAATATCGCATATACCTCATGTTTTTTCTCAGCTAGCTTTACAAATGTATAAACAGCTATGTTAAGCCCAGGCGCGTCGCCCCCGCCGGTTAGTACGCCGATCTTCATGGAGCAACCCTGAGGGTCTCGGTCACCTTCTTGCCCTCGTAGACTATCTGGCCCAACAATTTACCGAACTCAACGGCGTTTTTCCTCTGCCAGACGTTCCTCCCCACCGCCACGCCGAGGGCCCCTGCGCTAATGGCCTCCTCTACTTGTCTCAGAAACTCCTCATCTGTCTTGGTCTTGGGCCCTCCGGACATGAGCACGGGCACTTTGCCTGCAGCTCTGACGGCCCAAGCGAAACTCTTGGGATCCCCTGTGTATTTTATCTTCATAGCGTCGGCCCCGAGCTCTAGCGCTATCCTGGCCGCGTACGCCACGACTTCGGGATGGTGCTCATTCCCGTTGTACTTAGTATCGACTTTACCTCCTCTCGGGTAGGACCATATAACTAGCGGTATATCGAACTTCAAGGCATCTTTCTTTATCTGCGCCAGATACTCGATTTGTTTCCACTCGTAGTCGCTGCCTGCATATATCGTGAAGCCCACGGCGCTTGCGCCCAAGCTCACGGCCTCCTCAACGGTGCAGTTGGGCGCCGAGATGGGGGCGCCGTTGTATAACGACGTCTTTCCGTTGAGTTTTAATATCAACGGCACGCTGCCGTCATAGTACTTCTCGGCTATTCCCCTCTGGAAGACCACGCCGTCGAACTCCGCCTCGCGCGCTATCTTCAACACATACTCCGGGTCTATCGAGTCGGGATTCTCCAAGAAGTCAGTGGGCCCGTGCTCTATTCCGTGGTCGTATGCGAGTATTATGGAGCGACCGCGTCTGGCAAATATGGACTTAAATTTCTCCGTTAACGTGTATCCTCGCATGGTTGGCGTACTAATACGCGTATTTAACCTTTATAGTCCTATCTTACTTATCTTTATTGTGTAATAGTTTGAGTGTACTCACAACAATTCCGCTCACGAGGCGTGAGCGACCTATATAAACCGGACCGGCGCTTGCTGTGTGTGGATAACATCGCCCTTATAGTCCTCGACACATTAAGATGGGACTACTCGGGCTATTTCGACTGGCTCCTCGAGCTGGGCTTCAGGAAATACGAAGGTTGGACCACCGCTCCGTGGACGTTGCCGGCCCACGTGTCGATGTTGAGCGGTTTGTACCCATCGGAGCACGGCGTCCATGAGCCGAACAAGTGGATTGGATGGAATTGGCTCGGGCTCACGAGGGAGAAGTCCGTCGCGTTCATGAACAAGACTAGGGGCGGGCTGCTCGGTTACCTCAAGGACTTGGGATATAAGACCGTGGGCCTCTCGGCGAACCCCTACGTGAGCGGTTATTTCGGTTTCGAGTTCGACGAATTTCACGAACTAAGCGTCGGTTACCTTAACAGAGGCATAAAGCTCAACGACGAAGAGGTAATGGCGATAAGGGAAATTTTCGAGGAGGGGGCTACGATAAAAACAGTGTTGAGGACTTTTATGAGAAACGGCCCCGCGTCCTCCCTAAAGCTTCTGGCTAAATCCGTGGAGCTGTTGATCTTAGGAATCCCTAGGGAGAAGGGGGCGAGGCTCGCGTCCAAGATAATCCGAGGGCTGTCCGGCGACGGTCCTCTCTTCTTGTTCATAAACCTCATGGAGATGCATGAGCCCTACACGGCGACGGATTGGGCTCGGTCGAGTAGGGCGTACATAAAAGCGCTTATAGGTGGCGGAGCGCCTCCCGGCATAGTCAAGACGTGGAGGAAACATTACCCTAGACAAACCTTATACCTTTCAAGAATTCTGAGAAATATAATATCATATTTAAAAAATTTCTCAATAATAATTTTATCAGATCATGGACAAATGTTGGGAGAATACGGCGCGTTGGGCCACGGCTATTGGCTCTACGACGAGTTGATAAAAGTCCCCTTATGGATAAAGTCCAGGAGACGGCTGAAGCTCAAGGAGCCCGTCAGCCTAGCCACTGTCCATTCTATCGTATTAAACATAGCAGACGGCGTGGAGCTCGACCAGAAGAGGCCTATCGCCGAGGCCTTCGGGCCCCTCATAGCCCCTGCCCAGAGGCAATTCGTCGACTCGCTCGACAAGTTAGTAAGGCTTTACGGGTATCGGTCCAGAGAAAGCGAATGGAAATAATTTAAGTAGTATCGCACTTGTCATGTTCCTGCTAGGAGTGAACTACTGGCCGCGTAAGCATAACATAAAGATGTGGAAGGAGTGGAATCCAGACGATCTCGCAGAGGACCTCAACGTCGTGAAGGAATTGGGGATAAGAGCAGTTCGTTTCTTCATATTAGCCGAGGATTTCTTTGACAACTACGGAGGCGTGTCGGATTCGGCGATGGCCAAGCTGAGGCGGTTCATGGATATGCTGGGCGAGCGCGGGCTTGTGGGCTTTCCTACGCTCATCGTAGGCCATATGTCTGGCCGCAACTGGGCGATACCCTGGGCGCCCGATTGGGACGTGTACTCCCCGGGCACCGTGGAGAGGGGAGTTAAGGCCGTTTCAAGAATAGTGGAAGCGCTGAAGGACCATAAAGCGCTCGGCGGATGGATCTTGAGCAACGAGCTGAGCCTCGTGAAGAGGGCCGAGAGCAGGGAGGAGGCGCTGGGCTTGCTCAAGGCGTACTCCTCGGCCGTAAAGTCCGCGGATACAGCCCATCCCTTCTCGTCGGGCGACGTGAGCGACTCCTATCTGCAAGAAACGCCGAACGTCAAGGACTTAGTCGATTGGGTGGGACCCCACTTATACCTCTACGACACTAATTTGGTGAGACATGCCTATATGTACCCCGCGTATATAGAGCTGTTCTCAAACGACGGCGACTTGCCGGTCCTTTTGGAGGAGTTCGGCTTCAGCACATATCAATTCTCTGAGGAGCAACACGCAGGTTTCGTAAACGACGTGTTGTGGTCCTCGCTAGCTCACGGAGCCATGGGCGCCTTCATCTGGTGTTTCTCCGACTTCTCCCAAGAGGGGGATCCGCCCTATGAGTGGAGGCTGTTGGAACTCGGGTTCGGCCTAATAAAGGCCGACGGAACTCCAAAGCCAGCCGCCCACGTGGTGAGGAGGTTTTCGCAAGATCTCGCGAAGCTGGAAGAGCTGGGCCTAGGCGAGAGGTTCAGACGGCCCGAGGCGCCGGCCGCCGTCGTGGTGCCGTTTTATATATTCAAGGACTACGAGTTCGTCCCGCGCAACTGGCGCGATCGGCCGGGAGTTAAGCCGGCCTTGTTGGGATTATCGCTGGGCTTCATGGCGGGCCTCCGCGTATCGGCGGTATACGAGCTCTCCAGAGATAAGTTGAGGACAAAGAGGTTGTTGATATTCCCCTCGGTGCCCACCGCGCTGGCGACGACATGGCGCTTGGCCCACGAGGTGGCGTCGTCCGGCGGCTTGGTGTACGCGTCGGTTTTCAGGAAGTTCGGGACCGCGGTTGCCCTACACGATGCCGCCACCCATCTGTGGCGCGAGCTATTTGGCGTGGAGAACGCGTTATTGCCGGGAAGTATCGGGATCAACTACAGAGGGATTTTCAGAATCAAGTTCGTCCGAGACTTCGGGCCAATAAAGGCGGGCGAAGAGCTCGAGTTCTCCGCAGATTCCCCAGTATACACGTACTCGGTGAAGCCCGTCGATGCCGAGGTCGTGGCGGTCGACCATAGGAATAGGCCCGTCATAACCGCGACTAAAAACGCTGTGTTGTCGACGATACCTATAGAGCTGGTATTAGCTGAAGCGGAGCACGTGGATTGGTTGAGGGGCTATCACAGAATTTACGCGGCATTGGCCCAAATGGCCGGCGTCGAGATACCCTATGCCTCGTCTGACCCGAGAATCGAGATCTCCAGGTTTTCCGGGAGAGACGGCGAGCTGCTCATAGCGGTTAACCACTCCTACGAGGCCTTGTCCGCGGCGGTGGCGGCCAAGGGCGCAAGGTCCGTGGAAGCGATAGCAGGCGAGGGCGAGGTCGAAGTATTCGGCGACTCGATCGCGCTTAAGCTAGGCCCTAAGAAGTCCTTGGCCTTCTTGGTCCGCTGAGCTTGCCCGGCCATGGACAGAGGTCCTTGACTGGACATTCGGCGCAACGAGGCGATCTAGCCCTACAATAGTCTCGGCCGAACTGGATCAACTTCAGATGAACTTCGAGGTACCTCTCTTGGGGGACGTGTTCCATGAACCACTTGCTTATTTCGCCGTACTTGTTGCCGATGCCCCAACGCTTTGCGATCCTGGTTATGTGCGTATCAACGGGGAACGCGGGCTTGCCCATATTGACGAGCAGTACATCAGCCGTCTTCTCGCCGACGCCCGGCAACGACGTGAGGAAACGTTTAGCCTCGCCTATGTCCATGTCAGCTATTTTCGACAAGTCCGCCTCTAAGAGCGTTTTGGAGAGCTCTAGGAGCTTCTTGGCTCTTATCCTATACATGCCGGCAGGCCTTATAAGCTCGGCCAGCTTCTCCTCGCCCAACGAGAGCATTGCTTGCGGCGTTATGCGCCCTACCGCGCGCTTGAGGTTATAATAAGCGCGGAACGCGTTCTTGTCCGACGTGTTCTGGGTCAATACAATGGCGACGAGTAGCTCGAAGAGGCCAACGCCGGCGCGCCGCAAAACAGGCGCTACGAACTCCTCCTCCCTAAGCTGGATGAGGGAGGAGATCCTCTCGATCATCCGCTCGGCTACGTCCATAACGGATTTTGACCTATGCCGTTTTTAACCGGTTAACGGCCAGTGTCGTGGACGCGGCGGCTGGGCTCGGCGATTACAAGGCATATGTCAGGAGGAGCGACTTGGAGCGCGTGGCGCGTAAACTGGGCCTCACAGTCGACGAGCTGGCCACGAGGCTCGGGGCAAGGCCCGAGCGAGTGGGCCGAGGCGTTAGATACGTCGTAGAGTGGGGGTCCGTTTTGGGGAAGCTCGTAGAGCTCGAGGAGAGGGTGTCCAGGCTCGAGGGCAGGCGGGCGGAGGCGAATTTCGGCGATGTGCTCGACCAAGCCATAAAGCATTCGGCGGGCCCCACCGGCTACGCCCCTCTGAGGGCCGTCAAGGATTTCGTTGTGAGCAAACTCGGCATCTCAGATGCAGAGTTCGTGGAAAGGCTCGCGAAGCTCTTGTCGGAGAGGCGCGGTAGATATATACTGCTAGAGGGGGGAGACGAGAAGATATATATAAACGGCAAGGGATACGGCTACATAAAGAATACAGGGGTATAGAAAGGGTATCACGAGGCGGTTTAATATTAGGGCCTACTTGTTTGTAAGTGTCGTGCGCCATACCGACTTGGCCGGTGGCGAGGCGCGGGTTTAAGCTAGTGGGGAGGAGGTGGGCCGAGGCGCTCGAGGAGCTGGCTGCTCTTGCGTCTAAGTATCCCTTATCGGCGCTGATAGGCAGATCGGGCATGGGCAAGACCCAAGTGTTGTACGCCCTCTGCGAAAGGGTAAACTGTATCTATGTAGACGCAACGGAGCTACCCCAGAGGGATATGGCGCACGTCGTCGCCGTAGTTGCGTGGAGGTTAGCCGCGGAGTCCAAGACCCGGTCGAAGATAACTGACGTCTATAGGCGTTATGGCTTCCAGGGCATCCTCTCGTTGGCTCAAGGAGATCCGTCCTGGACGCTCTCCTCGGCGTTGGACCTAGCACAAGACAGGGTCGTCGTAGCCCTCGACGAGTGGATACCGAGCCCTGAGGATCCCCAGTTCTTCCAAGCCGCATCTGCACTGCACAGAATCAGGAACATGGGCCTCGATAAAGCGGGCTTCGTCGTCTCCTTTCTCCCTGAGGTGTACGAGAAGCTGGCCTCCAAGGTGCCGCCGCTCGGCAATATACTCTCTGCGGTGTCCGTCCAACTGCCGGACGTGTTGACGGAGGAGGAGGCTTGGGAGGTCGCGAGCGCATATTGTCCCGAGCGCGCCAAGCTCGCAGTATCTCTGCTCAGAGCGAGGCCCGAGGCCACGATCAGAGAACTCCTCATGGCTATGTCGGCGGTCAAGGAGGTCGAGGTCCCGATAGAGTAGTTCTATAAATACAACATAACGAGCGCCTATGGAAGTCAGATCCAACACCATTAGGGAAATCCTCGAGCGCTACAAGACTATCTGGGCCTTAAATCACGCTAACGCCGTCCTGGGCTGGGATAGAGAGGTCAACATGCCCGAGGAGGGCATAGGCGGGAGGTCGCTGGCTAGCGCAGAGATAGCCAAGCTTATACAAAAACTTATGCTAGATGAGTCGTTTATCAAGTTAATAGATAAAGCCGAAGAGGAAAAGGATTTAACAGATATCGAAAGAGGTATTATACGCATGCTCAAGAGGGATTTGAAATTCTATAGGAGAGTGCCGCCCGAGGTCGTGGCCGAGTTCGCCAAGGTGACGAGCGAGGCGTTCGTCGCTTGGCGGAACGCTAAGGAGAAGGCAGACTTCAAGGTGTTCGCTCCCTATTTAGAGCGGATAATAGAGCTCGCCCGCGTGATAGCAGACAAATTGGGCTACGACGAACATCCCTACGACGCGTTGCTCGATCTACACGAGGAGGGGCTGACGTCCCGCGACGTGGATTCCATATTCTCGACGCTGGAGCCCGGCATAAGGCGCCTCCTCGAGAAGCTAGAGGCCAGGGGCTGGCCTAAGTCGCATCGGTTAGAGGAGGAGCCCTACGATAGGCGCGACATGGAGGCGGCCATAAGGGAGGTCTTGGCCCTAATAGGCTATCCGGAGAGGAGGTTCAGAATCGACGTATCGCCTCACCCGTTCACCACGGGCTTGGCCTCGCCGTTTGACGTCAGGATAACCGTGCGCTACCCGCCTAAGGACTTCAGAGAGCCGCTCTTCTCCGCTGTGCACGAGTTCGGCCACGCCCTCTACGAGCTGCAGATAGACGAGGCCTTGGCCTTCACGCCCGTGGGCACCGGCGTCTCGCTGGGGGTACACGAGTCCCAGTCGAGGTTCTGGGAGAACATGGTCGGGAGGTCCAGAGGATTCTTGTCGCATATAGCGCCTATATTAAGAAAACATCTGCCGTTTCTCGCTAAATATACCGACGAGGATCTCTACTATTACTTCAACGTAGTTAGGCCCAGCCTCATAAGGACTGAGGCCGACGAGGTGACGTACAACTTGCATATATTACTCCGTTATAGGCTCGAGAAGCTCATGATAACGGGCGAGGTCAAGGTCTCGGACATCCCGGCGTTATGGAACGAGGAGATGGAGAGGTTGTTGGGCGTTAGGCCTAAAAACGATGCCGAGGGCGTCTTGCAAGACATACACTGGTCCCACGGAAGCATAGGCTACTTCCCCACGTATACGCTCGGGAACGTGATAGCGGCTCAAATACGCCACGCGATGGGCAAGCTAGACGAGATGATCGCCGAGGGCAAATTCGGCGAAATTAAGGAGTGGTTGCGCGAAAGGATACATAAGTGGGGCGCCGTGTATCCGCCTAAGGAGGTCGTGAGGAGGGCGACGGGCGAGGTCTACAACCCAGCGTACTTGTTGAACTACCTAGAGAGTAAGTACAGGTAGTTTTCAATTCGCGGACGGACTGGTCGCTAAGACGATGAACATAGGGGAGTAGTTCAACACATCCCGTATCTGGCCAGGAATTTACATAGGTCTACTTCTTTCCATCCGTCTTCCTCCGCGGCCAATGCACCCCATCCCAGAGATAGATCCACCGCGCCTAGGCCCCTCAGAATATGATCTATACTCGGCGTGGTGCTCCCCACGAGCCCCCTCGATTTGGCCAAGGATATGGCGTAGTTGTTTAAGCCGATCCTCGCCCTATAAGCCACGTAACGAGCCGCGTCGTGCTCGTCGTATAACTTCACGATCCTCGCGTCGAAATATAACGGCCTTCCCAACAACGCCGTGACCTTTGCGGAAAGCGCTGACGGCAATACGCTGATGAGCTTCAGGAGTCTGCCCCTATATGGCAGAAGGGATTTGTATATCAAGTTCACCTCGTCGCTGACGACGTAGACCCAGCTCGCCCCGCTGGATCTGGCCAGCTCGACTGCAGATGCGAATAGCGCGCGATGAACACCTGCGTTTCGGGGACCCGGGAGATCCGCTAAGGCTTTGCCGAAGTTCACCCCGTCTAGCCTCACCGCTAAAGGAGGCTCTACGTAGTCCCTCGGCAGTTCTCGCGATCGGTAATCGGACTCCAGCTTCCGGGGACTCAGAGCTAGGAGGGCTTCGATAAGCCTCACGCCTAGATGAGCTCTACGGCCACGGCTGTCCCGCCGCCAGTGCCGTGGCACAGAGCCGCTATGCCGCGCCTCCCTCCTTTGACCTTGAGGACGGAGATTAGAGTAGTTATCACGCGTGCGCCCGAGGCGCCTAAGGGGTGCCCCAGCGCGATGGCGCCTCCGAACACGTTGAGCTTGTCGTAGGGCACTTGTAGGACTCTGTGGAACAACACGTTATTGACCGCGAAGGCCTCGTTGTTCTCGAAGTAATCGAACTGGTCCACGCCCATCCCCAACTTCTTAAGCAGCTTCTGGACCGCGTATATGGGAGCCTCTACAAAACGCCAGGGCTCTACCATGTGCCACGAATAGCCTAGCACTTTGGCCACCGGCTTAAGGCCCAGCTCTTTGGCCTTCTCGGCCGATGCTAGGACCAAGACGGCGGCGCCGTCTGAAAGCTGGCTAGAGTTACCGGCAGTTAACACTCCATCTGGCTTGAAGGCGGGCTTCAACTTAGCCAACTTCTCGAGGCTAGTGTCGGTCCTTATCCCCTCATCTCTGTCTAACTTCACGTGCACTCCGCCTAGATTATCGTCTATGGGCTCGAGGTCCAAGAACCATTTGTTCTCGGTAGCCCTCCACGCTCTCATGTGGCTCTCGTAGGCCACTTGGTCGAGCTCTTGCCTAGTCAAGCCCCACTCCTTGGCCACCATCTCGGCCTCTTCGCCCATCAATAAGCCGTTGGTAGGGTCGGTGAGCCCGTCGTACACCATGAGGTCCAGGACTTGTTGGCCTCTGCCTATCAAGTGCTTAACCCCCCAACGCGTCTCGGAGGCGAGGGCGAGGGGCGCAGTCGACATGGACTCCGCGCCGCCGGCCACCACTATATCGGCGTCGCCTAACGCTATCTCCCTATAGGCCTCTATGACCGCCTGCATTCCCGACGAACAGACCCTGTTCACGGTATACGCGCTTGTGGTCGCGGGCAGTCCGGCGTAGAGCGCGGCTTGTCTGGCTAAGCTCTGGCCTTGCCCTCCTTGCAACGTCGAGCCTATGACGACCTCCTCGACGAGTTTGCCCTCTAGGCCGATCCTTTGGAGGGCCTTGCGTATGGCGAACGCCGCCAAATACGCCGTCTTGACGTCCTTGAGGGCCCCGCCGAATTTACCTATAGGCGTCCTGGCATAGCCGACTATCCAAACCTCGCGCATGATGTTCTTTTCTCGAGCACTTAAAACCTTGACCTTGTATCCATGACCAAGGTATTGATAGCTCTTC
This sequence comes from Thermoproteus thermophilus, assembly GCF_055392855.1. Classification (NCBI taxonomy): domain Archaea; kingdom Thermoproteati; phylum Thermoproteota; class Thermoprotei; order Thermoproteales; family Thermoproteaceae; genus Thermoproteus; species Thermoproteus thermophilus. The sequence goes on along the minus strand of NZ_AP042466.1, from coordinate 120,247 downwards.
AGTAAAATAGATAAATATACTCTATTAATATCTTGTAGCAAGAAGATGATTACTTTTGTAAAATATACATTAAATAAAAGAAGATTCAGTAATCCAAGCGAACCTCTAAACCTCGCGACGCCAGATATTCTTTCAATTCCCTTATCTTTACAACGCCGAAGTGGAACAAGCTAGCGGCGAGCAAGCCGTCCGCTCCCGCTACGGCGGCCTCGTAGAAGTGGGAGAACTCGCCGGCGCCTCCAGACGCTATAATGGGCACCTCGACCGCCGAGCGGATCGCCCTTATCAAATCCACGTCGTATCCCATCTTGGTCCCGTCCCTATCTATCGAAGTGACCAGGAGTTCCCCCGCCCCCAACCCCGCCGCCTCTTCGGCCCACTTAACGGCGTCCAGCTCAGTCGCCGTGTTGCCGCCCCGTATGTACACCCTATAGCCCCTGTCGACTCTCTTGGCGTCTATCGCAACCACCGTGGACTGGGAGCCGTACTGCTCGGCGAGTTCCAACACGAGCCGAGGCCTCCTCACGGCCGCCGTGTTGACGGAGACCTTGTCCGCCCCCGCCTTGAACAACTTATCGGCATCTTCCACAGACCTGACGCCGCCTCCCACTGTGACCGGGATCGTCACCGACGTGGCGACCTCCTTCACTACTTTCAGGAAAGTGGGGCGCTCGTCCACGCTGGCCGTTATGTCCAATACCACGAGCTCGTCGGCGCCCTCCTCGTCGTAGCGCATGGCTAACTCGACGGGGTCGCCCACCTCCTTTAGGCCTTGGAAATTAACGCCTTTTACTACGACCCCCTTCTTGCCGTCTACGTCGAGGCAAGGAATTATCCTGACCGCGACCACGGAGCCTCGGCCTCGGGTAAATATATTTTATATAGAGGCCGTTGTTTCGTGGTGATTAGGGAGACCAAGGAGACCAGGGTTGTTGTGGAGCTCCAGAGAGGGGGCTTCCCGTCCGTGAGCACCCCCATACCTTTCCTCACGCACATGGTGGAGACCTTGTTGTACTACGCGGATTTGGGAGGACGCGTCGAGGCGGTCGTTTTAAGGGAGCTAGACGAGGGACACCACGTTATAGAGGACGTGGGGCTGGCTCTAGGCATGGCTTTGGCAGAGCTAGCCGGCGATAGGCGTTCTATCGCGAGATATGGCTGGGCCATCGTGCCCATGGACGAGGCCGAAGCCGTGGTGGCGCTCGACATGGGGGGTAGGCCTTTCTGGGTCGTCGAGGCCCGCATTCCTTCAGTCGTGCTGGGCGGATATCCGGCGTATATGTTCCCGCATTTCGTCAGATCGTTAGCATCCGAATCTAAGTCCACTATACACGTCAGAGCGTCCGGCGAGGATCCCCACCACGTGATAGAGGCGGCCCACAAGGCGCTAGGGCTCGCGTTGCGGCAAGCGCTCGCGCCCTCGAATAAGCCCGTCACGACCAAATAATGTTCCAACCCCTCATCCGCTCGGCGTCGAGATCGCCTGACACGAGCCCTCGACGAGTACCGGCGCCTATATGCCTCGGCCAGAGTAGAGAGATCAGCTGGATAACCGCGGGCTTCACAAATCCGACTCCCCGAGACTTCATCACGGCCCTTAACGCGCCCGTGTCTTAAACCTATGCTCGTCATACCCTCGATAGATCTAGAGGGGGGTAGAGCGGTTAAGAGGATCAGAGGGCGCCGAGGGGAATACGTCTTCGTGGGCGATCCGGTGGAGCTCGCGCGTAAGTTCTCCCGGGCCCCCCTAGTGCACATAGTCGACTTGGACGGGGCGGAGCGCGGGGTTCCCGTCAATTTAAGCCTCGCCGCGGCGGTCGCGGACGTGTTAGAGGGCGCTTGTCAACTAGGCGGAGGGCTGAGGAGCGAAGAGCATGTAAAGAGGACGTTGGACATCTGCGAGTACGCAGTCGTGGGCACTCTGCCTTTTAACGACCCGGGCTTGTTCAAGGACTTGGCCAAGTCGTTCCCGGGGAGGCTAGTGGCATCCCTCGACGTCTCCGAGGGATGGGTGATGGGGCACGGCTGGAGGACCAAGCTCTTGAGGTTGGAGGACGCGTTGGAGCTGTTGACGGCGGCGGGCCGCCTAGCGGCTGTAGTGTATACGTCGGTTGACGTAGAGGGCACAGGCGCCGGACCGCTAATGGCCGACGTAAGGGCTCTGAGACGCGTGGCCGAGAGGGTGTACTACGCCGGAGGGGTGTCGAGTTGCGACCACCTAGAGCTGTTAAAAAGGGCCGGATTCGACGGCGTTATAGTGGGCTACGCCCTATATAAGGGCGATCTCTCCTGCGTCGGCGAGGATTTCGCCTATTAGCAGGGCTCTATAGTTGCGGGGGGCTTCTGGGTGACGGCGTAGGCCACCATCACGACTTCGGGCACCTCGGAGGTGATCCTCGACGATATTCTAGAGAGTATCTCCTTATCGAGCAGGGGCCAGTCGGCCGTCATCGCGTCCTCGCTCTGCACTACCCTTACGATAACTACGTGGCCCACGGCTCTGGCGTCCCCCTTCACGCCGACCCATTTGTCGTCCCCCACGGCCGCGAAGGCTTGCCATACGTCGTCGTATAAACCGGCTTTTCTCAACTCCTCCTCGACTATGCGCGAGGCCTTTCTGGCTATCTCCAACTTGGCCCTCGTTAAACGGCCCATGATCCTCACGGCCAGCCCCGGCCCTGGGAACGGATGCCTCATCGCGATCTCCTGGGGCAAGCCTAGGGCCTTGGCGATGGCCCTGACCTCGTCCTTGTAGAAATCCCGGAGAGGCTCGAGGACCTTTAGCCCTAGCCACTGCGGCAACGCGGCGACGTTGTGATGGCTTTTTATCCTATCGGCGCCCTTCACCGCGCCGCTCTCGACGACGTCCGGGTACAAAGTCCCTTGGGCCAGCCACCTAGCGCCGTCTATCTTGGCCGCAATCTCGGCGAACACCTCCGCGAAGGTCTCCCCGACTATTTTACGCCTCTCCTCGCAGTCTTCGACCCCTTCTAGCCTCGAGAGGAACCTCTCAGATGCGTCCACATACACTACGTTTAAGCCGAGCCTCCTAAGCGCCGATAGCACCTCCTCGGGTTCGCCCTCTCTGAACAGCCCATGGTTCACGAAGATGGGGACGGCGCGCTCGCCGATAGCCCTAGCCACTAGGACGGCGGTCACCGTGCTGTCGACGCCGCCGCTGACAGCTATGAGGACCTTCTCGTCGGGGCCTACCGAGGCGCGTATCTGCTCGATTATTCTAGGTATTTGCGAGACGGGGTCCCAGCGCTGGGAGGGCTCAAGTCCGACTATCTTCTCGACGAAGTTCCTGAATATAACCTTGCCCTTAGCGGTATGGGAGACCTCCGGGTGGAACTGCACTCCATATATAGGCCTATCCGACGACCTCATAGCAGCTATATATCCCCTCTCCGATATGGCCAACACCTTGAAGCCAGGGGGCGGGGCGGCCACGTAATCGCCATGAGACATCCACGCCACTTCCTCAGGGCCCAGGCCCTCGAATAAGGGGTCCTCCTCGAGTATCCTCACCCTCGTGTTGCCGTACTCGCCCGGCCCTCTTTCCACTCTGCCGCCCAGAATCTTCGCGAGCAGCTGGTGCCCGTAGCATATGCCCAAGACTGGGACTCGCGCCTCCGTCACAGCCGGCGTTATCTCGACCTCCTCGTCGAGGACGCTTTTAGGACCTCCAGAGAGGACCACGGCGGCCACGTCGCCGTTGCGCAGAGCCTCCTCCAGCTCCTCCGGCTGGATCAAAGTAGCGAAGAGGCCGACCTCTCTGAGCCGTCTCGCTATGAGGTGGGCGTATTGTCCTCCAAAGTTAACCACGACGGCCCTCATGTCCGTGCGTTCGAAGCCCATTATAAATTTACTTTAAGATCAACGTGGGATGGATTCGCTGTCGCCGTTTTATTTTAATCTTATACTTAAACTTCTACGGCATTAGCTTAAATAGGCCGCATCCCTCCGCGCAGCCATGGGCTTAATTCAACAAGCCATAGCGGCTACAGACCTGGCCGTATTGGTCGGAGGGCTAATATTGAAGTCGAGGTTCCCGCACATCCCCGCTTGGGCCATAATGGCGTTCGCTTCATTTATAGCGGTAATCGGCGGCTTGTCGCCGATCGGCGAGCTAGGCTCCTTCGTGGACCTCGACGTTATACTCTTCTTAATAGGCATGTTCTCGATAGTGTCCATGGCCGAGTCGTCGGGCCTTCTAGACGCTGCGGCGTATTGGTTTCTCGCCAAGGCGGGCTCTACGAGGAAATTACTCTTGCTCTTGTCGTTGCTCTTCGGCTTATTGGCAGCCTTCACGGTCAACGACTCGGTAGCGCTCATGGGGCCCGCAATCGCGGCGACCGCCGCACGGATAGCCGGCACCGGGCTACAGCCCTTCGCGTTGCTCCTCGCCTTCTCGGTCACAATAGGCTCCGTTGCGACGCCCATAGGTAATCCTCAAAACGTGTTGATAGCGGTGCAGTCCGGCATGATGGCGCCTCTTCTTACTTTCTTAAAATACCTCCTAGCGCCGACCTTGATAAACTTATTGATATTGCCTTTTCTCGTTTCAAGGTGGTATCGCATAGGTGATAGGAGAATAGAGACCTTCTTCGTGCCCGCGGAATTCATAAAGAACAAACGCGATGCCTATTTAGCCGGCGGCGCGCTCATCGCAGTCGTCATAGCGCTTTTGGTCAACGACGTTCTGGCACTCGCTGGGCTCCCCCACGTCGAGAGCATAGGTTTTATACCCTTCGTCGCGGCCGCCGCTACGTACGTATTCTCCTCGAGGCCTAGGGAGATATTAGAGGGCGTCAACTGGGGCACTATCGTGTTCTTCATAGCCATGTTCATAACCATGAGGGGGATATGGAACAGCGGGCTCCTCGAGACTGCCGTGGGCGCGCTGATGCCGAGAAGAGAAGGGCCTTTGACGGGTATTCCCGCAATAGCGGTGGAGTCGCTCCTCTTCAGCCAAGCGTTATCGAACGTGCCTTTCACCGAGCTCTTTATCCAATACATGAAGTCGATCGGATACGGGCCTCACGACGTCTGGGCTTGGCTCACTCTAGCGTCGGCGGCTACGATAGCCGGCAATTTGACCCTACTCGGGGCCGCGTCTAATATAATAATACTCGAGGTCGTGGAGAGCAAGTACGGCGAGACTATCAAATTCGGCGAGTTCGCCAAGAGAGGGCTCGTGCTCACTGCGATTAACATGGCCGTGTATTCGCCCTTCTTATACTTAGCCGCCCTCTAAGAGGCCCCTTAGGCGCTCCCATTTGTCCACATAGAAGACTAGGTTAAGATTGGAGCCGGTCGGGCCCGTGTAGATGGCGCGGCCGGTCGCCTCGAAGGGCTTAAAGGTGTCGTTCTCCTCGAAGAGCCTCCCGACGTCCATGCCGGCGTTCACGACGTCTTTAAGCAGGCCGGGATCTGCCCATACGCCTGCGGCGCCGGTATTGCCGTCTAGGCCGTCAGTAGCGAGGGCCAAGACCGCTAGATCACCCGACGATGAGAGGGCGAAGCTCAAGGCGAACTCGCTCGTCCTTCCGCCTTTGCCCTTACCCCTCACCGTCACGGAGGGCTCGCCGCCTAGGATCAAAGGAACGCCTACCTCCTTGGCCATATAGGCAACTAGCCTGCCCGCGTCTCTCGCCTCGCCGACTAGGCAAGACGTGACGACGACGCCGCCTGTTAGGCGCTGTAAGGCCTCCAACACGTCGCGGTTCCTCGCCACGATCGCCGCCCTATGCGGGAAGTCCGATGGCGTATCCCTGGACCCTCTCTTGGACTCGATCGCTTGGCGAACGCTGTCCGGCAACTTTTCCCAAAGCCCCCTCGCCTTTAGATATAAATAGGCCTCATCAGGCGTCGTGTCGTCGGGGACTCCGGGGCCGGAGCCCACGTCTGACGGATTGTCGCAAGGGACGTCGCTCGCTATTAAGTTGACCACCTCGACGCCCTTAGTAGCGGCCATATAGCCCAGCCTCCCTCCTTTCACTCTAGATAACCTCTTCCTCACGGCGTTCATCTCGTGTATGCTCATGCCGCTCTTTAACAAGAGGCCCCAAACCTCGAGGAGGTCCTCCTCGGGGACTATAGGCGCCTCCACCAAGCTCGACGCGCCCCCGGATATCAACAAGACCAAGGTCTCGCCGCGTCCTAACGACTCCACGTAGTCGAGCACGGCCTGGCCGGCTTCAAAACTTCTGCGAGTGGGAATCGGGTGGTCGGATATGTACAATTTCACCGAACGCGGGACAGGGCCTGCTTGAGGCGCTACGGCTATTCCGTCCACGATATCGGCGACGGCCTCTAGGCCTCTCAGCATGGCCAAGGCGCCTTTGCCGACCGCCACTGCTCTGACGCGGCCGAATTCCCCCGCCCTAGAGACGGCCTCGCCCAGATCGGCGGCTGAGAGTATCGTCCTTACTATCTTAGATGTGTAGGGCATACCAGACATAACCGGCCAGCCCCAACGGCGCAGTTAGGCCGAAATAGCCTCGCCATATGGCCAAGGCCTCCAAGAGCGATACCACTATGGCTATTATCAACGCGATAGCGGCCGACTGCTCCAGCGTGTAGATGCCTAGGGCCATAGCCAAGCCGGGATAGAACGTGCCGTAAAGCGCCTTCTCGCCGACTATAACGCCGATGCCTTCGTCGTCTTTCCCCTTGGCAATGAACACGAGCCCGGCTATCGACTCGGGCAACACGGTAGCCACGGGCACCAACAACACCGCCAAGGCCGTCTCGTCCAGCCCCAGTGCGGAGCCTATGTCGACTATGCCGTGGACGAGCAGCTCGCCGCCGAAATACATAGCCGCTATAGTCGCTATTGTCTGCAAGGCGGGGTTCCCCAAATATAGGCGCGGGCGCTCGCGGATCTCGGCTTCTTTGCCCAAGGTATATTTGGCGTAGGCGAAGTAAGCTAGGAGTATAAACAAGCCATAGAGTCTGCCGTAGAGCCCGTACTTCTCGGGGTGTAGGAGCAACACAGGCATTAAGGGGAGCGTGAAGAGCAAGAGAGGCGCCGCCACGCGTCGATGTACGTGGGGCAGACGCGTCGCCCTTCGCCCCAAGGCCCAAGAGAATAACGCCGTGAGGACGACGACCGGGTATATCACGGTCGAGGCCATGAAGGGCTGGGCGACTATGGAGCCCCACGCCACATCTGCCTTTCCCTGGAACAAAGCGATTAGGAAGACAGCCAGCTCCGGACTGGATGTTATTATCGGCGCTATTATCATGGCCACGCTCGTCGTGGAGCGGCCTAGCCGTGCGCCGAAGTAGTAGACTAGCTGTTCCACCATTATGCCCGCCGTTATAGTCAAGAGGATGCCGGAGACCAGCCCGACGATGGGCGTCACAGCCATGGCGTCGAGTTCGTTAATAATAATTATTTTGGGCGGTCAGTAGTCCACGTATAAAGGCGATGGCGTGGTCACCGCGCCTACGTCGGCTTGTTGAACCAACGCAGCGTATTTAGCCAAGAGGCCGCCCGAGTAGTTGGGCTTGGGCGGGCTCCAAGACTTCTTGCGGCGCTCGAGCTCCTCATCCGACACCTCCAGCTTCAAGAGGCCCGCCTCCCCGTCGATTACTATCTTATCGCCATCTTGTACCAACGCAATCGGCCCTCCCACGGCTGCCTCCGGCGCTACGTGGCCTACCATTATGCCCCTGGTAGCTCCCGAGAAGCGGCCGTCCGTCACTAACGCCACGGACTCGCCGAGACCTGCGCCCACTATGGCGGCAGTTACCTTCAACATCTCGGGCATGCCCGGGGCGCCCTTGGGGCCCTCGTAGCGTATCACAACTACGTGGCCGGGCTTCACCTCGCCCTTGGCAACCGCCTTGAACGCGTCGGCCTCGTTGTCGAAGACTAGGGCCTTTCCCTCAAATCTAAGCGCTCCCGCGGCGCCTATCTTCATGACGGCCCCGCTCGGCGCCAAGTTGCCCCATAATATGCGTATCCCGCTGTACGGCTTATAGGGCTTCTCAACTTCGTAGATAATTCCCGTGTCTGGCACGGCTGGGGGTTGCCACTTTTCTAATAGCTTACCAATGGGCTCCCCCTCTACGGTGAGGGCCTCTGGCCTCAACAGCCCCGCCTTGTACAACTTTTTCAATACGCGGGGGACGCCTCCCACCCGGTCTAGGTCCTGCATGGCGTAGGGTCCAGCCGGCCTTAAGGCGGCTATTACGGGGACCTTTCTGCTGATCTCGTCGAAGTCCTTGAGCGTGAACTTCACCCCGGCCTCGTGCGCGATGGCCAATAGGTGTAAAATGGCGTTAGTAGAGCCGGCAGTGGCGAAGAGAGCCACGGCAGCGTTGTAAAGCGCGTCGTATGTGACTACGTCGCGCGGCTTTATTCCGAGCTCCGCGGCTTTAATAACGGCGCGACCCGCCTCAGCGGCGAATTTCCGCCTACGGGCAGAGGTGGCCGGCGGCGAGGCCGAGCCCAGTAGGGAAATTCCCAGGGCTTCTCCTATTAGCGCCATGGTGTTCGCCGTGAAGAGCCCTTGACAAGTGCCGTAGGTGGGGAAGGAGAGCTCCTCAATTCTTTTCAACTCTTCCAGCGTGATCTTGCCGGCGTGATAGGCGCCCACCGCCTCGAATACGTCCTCGATCGTCAACTCCCTCTCGCCGAGCCATCCCGCCTCGGCGGAGCCGCCGTAGAGGTAGACGGCTGGTAAGTTCAGCCTGACCATGGCCATCATTATGCCTGGCTGGGTCTTGTCGCAACCTCCTATCCCTACCCAGGCGTCTACTCCGTGCGAGTTTATCTGGGCCTCTATTGTGTCCGCGATGAGGTCTCTGCTAATGAGAGAGTACCTCATCCCAGGCGTGCCCATGTTTATGCCGTCGTTTACTACAATAGTAGGCGCGGCCAACGCCACGCCTCCGGCCTCCTTGACCCCCTCCTTTACGTAGCGGATTAGCTCGAGGTTATGGATGTTACAAGGCCCCAGCTCTGACCAAGAGGCGATTACGCCTACGAGAGACTTTCCGAAGTCCTCCTCTGTAAACCCCACGGCTCGTAAATAGGGCCTGTGAGGCGCGTTGTCGATGCCGTCGTACCACTGAGAGGACCTAACTTTTATTCTTGACGTCCCCATGCTAATTATAGACTCTATATATTTGTTTACGCACGATAAGTATCGCGATATTAATATAACCGGAATGGCCTACGCCTCATGGAGCTGAGGTACGAGGGGAGGATCAGGATGAGCGATCCGGCCAGCTTCAAGAAGCTCCTCGACCCTGAAGTCGTCGGAAGGGCGTTTCCGGGAGTTACCTCCATAACGAAAGAGGGGGAGTGGTATAGGGCAAAGATGTCCGTAGGCGTGGGTAGCTTGAGGGGCGTTGTGGACGTGAGGTTCAAGTACTCAGAAGTACAAGAGGACAAGGCCACTGTGGTCGGTTCCGCCAACGGCCTCCAGAGCGTCGTGGACTTCACGATAAGCTTCTTCAGAGAGGGCTCTGAGGCGCGCTGGATTTTCCAAGGCAACGCCCGCGGCCTCATATCGGCGCTCGGCAAGCCTATAGTCGACGCAACGGCTAGATCCATCGTGGAGAAGGTCACGGCCAACTTACAACAGATGCTTTGATGGACGCTGCGGTGATAGTGCTCGCGGCCGGCGAGTCCAAAAGGTTCGGCGGCTTTAAGCTACTGGCCGATTACTGCGGCGAGCCCTTAGTTGTGCGGGCCATCAGGTCGGCCGTGGCCGCGGACGTGGGCCCTGTATATGTCGTGGTGGGCCATAGGGCCGAGGAGCTCCGCGCCGCTGTGAAGAGCGCCGGCCTTGACGTGTATTTCGTCCACAACCCTTGGTATCGGCTGGGCTTGAGCGCTAGCCTCAAGGCGGCCTTGATCGCAGCGCCGTTTTTCAAAAGCTACGTGATAGCGTTAGGCGATATGCCCCTTGTGAGGCCCGAGACCTATAAGGAGCTACTTGCCCATATCGATAAGGCCGATGTGGTGTACCCGACCTTCAGAGGCGCCAGAGGTAACCCTGTCGCGATCAGCCGCAGAGTCCTCCCCTATGCGCTCTGGATAGAAGGTGATGTGGGGATAAGGGCCGTGCTCGATCGGGTCAAGGCGCTAGGGGTGGAGGTCGAAGACCCAGGCGTGTTGATAGACGTTGACCGCGAAGAGGACGTCGCATGTGGATAGGCGTAGCGCTCGCCATAGCGGCCTCCGTGTTGTGGGGAATAGCGCCCCTCCTCTACAAGACTGGGGCCACAGAGAGCGCGCTAGACGATTTGTTCTCCATAGCCGTAGCCGCTATGTTATCGGCGATCCCCTTAGCGGCGTTCGGCCTCCACTTGTCGCCACAAGCTTGGCTCTACGGCGCTATGTTTTCCATATTCGGCCCGGTGTTGGGCACTTACGCCTATCTCCTATCCTTGAGATACGCCGAGGTGGGGCTGGCGAATCTGGTCTCCTATGCCTATATAGTCATAGTGCCGTTGTTGGACGCGTTCTTTGAGGGGATATCTATAAGGCATATAATCGCCGGCTACGCCGCTATGGCGGGCCTCTCGATATTAATAAGGGCTAGGCGCGGATCTATCAAGGGGCTTGCGTTGGCCTTCTTATCGGCGATTTTCTACTCCATATCTTTTTTGGCGCTAGGCCTCGCTTCGTCCGTCGTCGATCCTTGGAGTTTTACCTTCACAAGAGCCGTCGTGTTGTTGACGACCGTCGGCGCGTTGGAGATCGCGAGGCGCCGAGCCCCTAGGATTAGCCCGCGGATATTCGTAGCGGGCATCTTGAGCTACGGCGTAGGGGGTCCCCTATTCATCCTCTCCACCTACTATGCGGGAATTAACGTGCCCACTATACTGACGGCTATATCCCCGGCCATAACGCAAGTCGCTGCCTATTACAAGTTGGGCGAGGGGCTCGACTCGCTCTCGGGCGTTGGATTCGCCTTGACTCTGGCGGGCGTCATATTGGCGGCCGTATAGCTTATATTGAAACACAACGAACGTGTTGTGAAGGACGTGAAGTGCGTGAAATCGGTTGGATGCGTCTCGGCGATAGGCATGGGCACGTGGGGTATCGGCGGAGGGTTCTGGACGCCCGACTACAGCAACGACGAGGGCTGGGTCGATGCTTTGAGGACCGGGATCGAGTTGGGCATGACCTTGATCGATACGGCGGAGATGTACGGAGGAGGGCACAGCGAGGAGCTGGTGGGCAGGGCCATCAAGCAGTTCAAGAGGGATGATCTGTTCGTCGTTACTAAAGTCTGGCCGAACCACGCCAGATACGACGACGCTCTGAGGTCCATAGAGGCCAGCGTGAGGAGGCTGGGCACATACGCCGATTTAGTGTTGCTACATTGGCCCAGCGATTCGGTCCCCATATGTGAGACTGTTAAGGCCTTCGAGGAGGCCATAAACAGAGGCTTGGCGAGGTTCTGGGGCCTCAGCAACTTCGACGTGAGGGGCATAGAGGAGGCTAGAGGATGTGCCAAGAAATACGATGTGGCCGCCGTCGAGAATAGATACAGCCTAAAACACAGAGGCGACGAGGCGTCGGTCATACCGTACGCGAGCAGAGAGGGCTTGCTCTACCTCGCCTATACGCCCTTAGAAAAAGGCGTCCTTGCTGGCGATCCCCTATTGAACGAGATCGGGAAGAAGTACGGCAAGACGGCTATACAAGTCGCCCTCAATTGGTATATAGGCCTTGGGACCGTCGTGCCCATCCCAAAGGCCGGTAACAAGGAGCACGTTAAGGAGAACGCGGGCGCCATGGGGTGGCGCTTGAGCAAGGAGGATTGGGAGCTGATAGACAAACGCTTCAGATAGGCGATGCGCGTCACCGATCATGCCGGGTTCATGTCGTCAACTATCAGCCCTCTCGCCTAGATAAAAACTAAATTAAGTTGTTTTAAACATTCCTCTGCTGTGTTGATTTTAAAACTCGGCCTATCAGATGCGTGGGAGATCTGGCTAGGAAGTGCGCGGAGTACAAGGACCTAGTGGCGGGCTCGCTTGAGGAGAGGGATTTCGTGAACTTCATAGTCTCGATGCTCGACATACCCAACGTGTGGCTCCACCTCTCGCCCGTCGAGGTGTTCTACTGGAAGGATAAGGGCTCTCGGCTCGAGGTGGATGGAGTCGTCTACGACGTGTTGGCCATGCCGTATTCGAGAGGCGGCGCCTACGAGGGCAGGCTAGTCGGCATGGGCGACGACGTCGAGGGCAACATGGTCCTCGCGCCGTTCCCCTCCAGGGATCTAAACGACGCTAAGTACGTGGTCATCGAGGCGGCCAAGCGCGGCGCATCGGCCGTGGTGTTCTATGGACAAACGCCGAGGAGGATCGTGGTCACGGACGAGCTCGGCTTCAAGTACGACGCAGCGCCGCCGCCTATACCGGCCGTTAGCGCTCCGCCAGACGTCGAGAAGGCCTTGGGCAAAAGAGCGCGCCTCGAGCTGGTAGTCGACGCGAAGGTGACGTACTCCTACAACATAGTAGCTATGAACACTTTCGAGGACAGCCCCATGATATCAGCCCATTACGACCACTGGCTTTACGGAGGCTCGGACAACTGCGGCGGGCTCGAGGCGGCCGTCATGGCCTTCTTGGACTTAGTCGCCGAGGATTACCCGATCGCCTTGGGGCTGTTCACGGCAGAGGAGGGCACGGGGCCGCACGTCCCGTCGTTGTACTGGGCTTGGGGCTCTCTAGCGTACTTCAAGAAATGGCGGCCTACTCTTCTCGTGAACCTAGACGTGATCGGGGTCGGCTCGCCTAAGGCCTACGCCATGCCTTACCTCGCAGATGCTGTGAAGGGCTTGTTGCCCGTGGAGCGCCCCCGCGCCGATTTCGACTCGCTGAACTACGAGGTGAGGGGCCTTCCCGCCGTGACGATATCGTCTCTCGAAGACATTTGGCACATATATCATAGCCCCCTCGATAGGGATGTAGACGACGAAGCGGTGGGCTTCGCCGCCGAGATCGCGAAGAGGCTAGTCAAAATAAGGCCGGAGGCGCCTAAAGTGGACTTGTTACAATACGGGATCAGAGCGAGGCCGGACCCCTACACGGCATGGTCTATGGCGTACAACTACTTAGTCCTCTTCAGGGACTTCGGGCACAGCGATATAGTCTATACAAACGTATTGGAGTTCCTAAAACGCGAGGCCTCCAACTACGTCAGGATAGATCTACTGGGAGGGCCTACGCTTTGCGTAGGCAATTGCGAAAACGCGCTGGAAACGTATAGAGAAATCGTGACGTTACTTGATTCCTAACAGCCTCCTTATAAACGTGGACGATAACACGTTGCCGTAGCCGTCCTTTACAGTCGTTATCACGACCACGTCCATCGGCGGGAGGCCGCGCTCGATCCTCTTGTCGTTTATCTCGAGCCCGCGCCGAAGCGTCTCCCTGCTCACGACTATGGCCTCCAGCTCAGGCCTCGCTATCGCTGGCCCATAGGGGTCGTTTATAGCGGCGTACTCGACCCTTCTCTCGGGCGCTATCAAGCTCATAAGCGATTTGAGGTTGGCGAGCCTGACCGCGAAGGGCCTCACATTGTACTGTTTATAGGACGACGCGAAGGAGTCGCTGGTCAGCCCTATCAGGATCTCCTCGCCTATGAGCGAGGCGGTGGCCAACAGCTTTACGTGCCCCGAGTGTAGCGTGTCGAAAGTCCCGCCCAGAACTACGTTCTTAAACGCGAGCCGCATGCATCGCCCGCGGCGCGAAGAATAAACTTTACTGTCGAGGGCCCAGCCGCCGGCTGAGCTCGCCGGGGCTTGTCGAGATCGATGCGGTTAAGCAATATAATAATAGCCCTATCATGATGTGTTGCTCACTTGGGATAGAGGCACTATAGTGATGTCGGGGGATGTGCCTGATCAGATCAAGGGACTCTCGTTCGTCAAGTTCGATCGAAGAATCGGCAAGTACAGAGCCCTAGCTATGTATTACTACAAGATAAAGGCGGTGCTCGACTCGTTGGGCGTAGCCTACGAGGACCGCGTGCTCGAGCCGGCGTGTAAGTCCTTGGAGGCCGCCAAGAGGCCCTCCCTTAGGCCCTACCAAGAAGAGGCGTTGAGGAGCTGGTTGAGGGGGAAAAGAGGCGTCGTGGTAATGCCCACGGGGGCCGGCAAGACTTACGTGGCCATTGAGGCCATCGCCGCTCTAGGGGAGGCCGCGTTGGTGGTAGTGCCCACGGTCGAGCTAGTGAAGCAATGGGAGCGGAAACTCGTTGAGTACTTCCCGGGGAGAGTGGGCGTCTGGTACGGGGACGAGAAGAGGGAGATGTGCATAACCGTGATAACCTACGACTCGGCGTATTTATCCATAGAACATCTGGGCAATAAGTACCCGTTCTTGGTCCTCGACGAGGTCCACCACTTGCCCTCCGAGTCCTATAGGCAAATAGCCGAGCTATCGCCGGCCCCTCATAGGCTGGGGCTTACCGCGACGCCTGAGAGGGCTGACGACCTTCACACGTTATTGCCCGAGTTGGTCGGACCTATCGTATACCGCATGAGGGTCTCAGAGGCCGCCGGCAAGTACTTGGCGGAGTTCGACGTAGAGGTTGTGAGGGTGAGCCTTTCGGAGGAGGAGGCTAGGCGGTATAAGGAGCTCGAGGCAGTATATAAAGAATATATCAGAGCCAAGGGCTTGAAGTTCAGATCCCCCTCGGATTTCGCCAAGCTCGTGAAGTTGGCGGGTAAAAGCCGCGAGGCCAGGAGAGCTCTGGAGGCTTGGCACGAAATGAGGCGTATTCTGTTCGAGAGCAAGAGCAAAGTGGAGGCGGTGGCCGATATACTGAGGAGACATCCGGACGGGAAGGTCTTGATCTTCACCGAATACACTGCGTTGGCCAGGGAGGTATCTAGGCGCTACCTCATACCCGAGGTGACCTACGACGTGCCGGACCAAGAAAGAGAGCTCGTGATGGACATGTTCAGGAGGGGCGAGGTGAGGGCCGTCGTCACCGGCAAGGTCCTCGACGAGGGAGTGGACGTGCCGGACGTAGACGTCGTTGTGATACTCGGCGGGACTTCCTCGAGCAGACAATACATACAAAGGATAGGGAGGGCCCTTAGGCTTAAGCCCCATAAGGCTAAGATCTACGAGGTGATAACCGCGAGGACTAGGGAGGTCGATATGTCCAAGAGGAGGCGCAAGGGCGTGTCGTGATACCGCTGGACCTCTTAAGGGCTAAGAGGCGAGGGCTTAACATAACGCCCAAGTACCTATACGACGTATGGCCGGCGGAATACGTCATAGGCGTCTATAAGCCCGGCATAAAGCTCGGCGAGGCGAGGGCGGCCGTAGAGGAGGCGCCCTTTGAGCCGAAGCTGGCTAGAGGTCTCGCCCACTTAGTCGAGAGGACTATAGAGCTTGAGGCTGTAGACAAGAGGCTTTTGACCAAGATAAGGCTCGAGGTCTTCCGCGAGGCTGCTAAGGCCTATCCGATCGTGGACGAGGCGGCGAGGGCGAGGGTCATCGCTACGGTCGCCTCGCGCTTGAAGGTGCCTCCGGAGAGGGTCGAGGAGGCGTTGGCCAAAATACACGAGGACGAGCTCGTGATAGTTAAAGGGCCCGGCATAACCGCCGAGGAGCTACTGGCCTTGTACAACACTTCCCTCATCCAGACGCTTTTGTTCAGGTCGAGGCGCATGACCGCATACGTGGTAGCCGAGGGGGGCCGCGTCAAGGAGATCATCAGAGCGCTTAAGGGGTTGGGCTTGATGTACTCAGCCGAGCGGGCCGGCCCAGGCTTGAAGTTAGACATAGACGGGCCCGTCTCTGCCGTGAAACAGACCGAGCGCTACGGGACTCGGCTGGCCAAGCTGGTGCCGTATATAATCGCGGCCGACGAGTGGCGGATCGAGGCCGACGTGAGCCTCCACGACGAGGTCTATAAATTCGTCGAGGCCAAATTGAGTGCTCCGAAGCTGGCTCGTAGAGATCTAGAGCCGCCTCAGTTCGACAGCACTGCCGAGGAGGAGTTCTACAAGAACGTCTCGAGGATATGCGTCGTCGAGAGGGAGCCAGAGGCGTTGGTGGTGGGCAACAAGGTCTTGATACCCGACTTCAAGATAGGCGATCTATACGTGGAGATAGTAGGCTTCTGGACGCCCGAGTACATCGCCAGGAAGTACGAAAAACTGGCGGCGGCTAAGGTGCCCTTGCTCGTGTTGGTCGACGAGAGGTTGGCCTTGGCCACGTGGAAGTCCTTGCCGCACTACGTGGTCGTGTACAAGGAAAGGCCGAGGCTGAGCGACGTTTTTAAGTACATCAAGCCCTACTGCTCAAAGCGCTAATTTATTATATAGCACATCTTGGAGCAGATCATGGAGAACAAGGCGGTGGAGTTGCTCTCACAGATGATCAAGATCCCCACGGTGAACCCGCCCGGCGAGAAGTACAAGGAGTTCGTGGACTTCGCCGAGAAGTACTTCAAAGGGCTGGGGATGGACGTCGAGGTGATCGAGGTGCCGAGGCCCGTTGTCGTGAAGGCCTGTCCCGACTGCGCCGATCACCCCAGATATATCCTCTTGGCTAGAGCGGGCGAGCCGAGAGTCCACTTCAACGGCCACTACGACGTGGTCCCCCCGGGGCCGGAGTCGGCATGGAGCGTGACGAGGCCGTTCGAGCCGCGGTACGTGAACGGGCGACTTTACGGCAGAGGCGCCGTGGACATGAAGGGCGGCCTGACGGCGATAGCTCTGGCCGCCGAGATGGCGATAAGGGAGGGCTTGAGGAACTTCGAGATCTCCTTCGTGCCCGACGAGGAGATAGGAGGCGAGTCGGGGGCCGGCTACTTGGCGGAATCGGGCAAGGTCAAGGCGCCTTGGGTCGTCATCGCCGAAGGGTCGGGGGTCGACAACATCTGGATAGGCCATAGGGGCTTGGTCTGGTTCCTAGTCGAGGTCTACGGCAAGCAAGTCCACGGCTCGACGCCGTGGCTTGGCCTAAACGCCTTCGAGGGGGCCGTTAAGATAGCCAACAAGATCATCGAGGAGTATATCCCCTCGTTGTCGTCTAGGCGTAGCAAATACGAGTTCGAGGACCCGAGAGGGGCCGTCCCCACCTTGACTATGGGCGGAGAGGTCAAAGGGTCCGTCAAGGCCAACGTGGTGCCTGGCTATTTCGCATTTACTCTCGATAGGCGTCTGATACCGGAGGAGAGCGTAGAGGAGGTCAAGAGGGAGGTCGAGGAGTTCATAAGAAGGGCTGCTGCTGGGCTCGACCACAGAGTAGAGGTGAAAGTCATAAACGAATCGGAGGCGGCGGTGGTGCCGCCGGATCACCCCTTAGTGAAGGCGCTTGAAAGCGCCGTGGCCAAGACGCGCGGAAGGCCTCCGAGGAAAACTATCTGCATAGGCGGGCTCGATGCTAGGTTCTTCGTGAGGCGGGGGATCCCCACAGTGACCTATGGCCCCGGCCCCGAATTCACGGCGCATGCGCCGGACGAATACGTCGAGATCTCCCAAGTCGTCGACGTGGCCAAGTCCTACGTGGAGCTCTTGAAGAGCCTCCGATGAGGCTCGTCTTCGCCATAGGCGGCGGAGGCGACGTAGTCAGCGCAGGCGCGCTGGCGGTTAAGCTAGGCGCCGAGGTGGGCCTTTTGCCGTGGGAGCGCTACGTGGTCGACCCAGAGCCCGGCCCTCTCACCTATAAGGACTTCGTCGGCGTCGAGGGGGATGGGGTCCTACTGGTATTGGGCCCGCACACGAGGGCCGTGAGGCGCGGGAGGGCCATAAGGCCTCAAGGCGCTTGTGTCGCGTCCGTGTTGGGGAGAGGGGTCTACGCGATATCGCCGGACAAGCCGCCCAGCGCAGTGGCTAAGGCGCTTGTTTCCCGGTTCGACGAGATAACCGGAGTCGACGTAGGGGGCGATGTACTGGCTTGCGGATGCGAGCAAGATCTCCACTCCCCTCTAGCCGACTCCTATTCGTTGGCGGTTTTGAAGATCGCTGAGGAGCTGGGGGCTAAGGTCGAGGTGGCCGTAGTGGGCCTCGGCGCCGACGGCGAGTTGAGCAGGGAGTACTTGGTCAGGAGGGCCGCTCTGCTCGCGTCCAACGGGGGCTTCCTGGGCTATTACTCCTTCGAGCCCCAAGACTCTGCGTTGCTCGAAAAGCTCACGTCAAGCTGCGTCACCGAGGCCTCCATGAACGTGCTCAGAGCCTTGAGGGGGGAAGTCGGCGAGGTCCCAATAAGGGGCTCGAGGCGGGCGTATCTCGACTTGTTCACCCCGGTCTTCTTGCGTTTTAGGCCCAAGCCTATAATGGAGCTCAACAAAATAGCGAGGCTTATCTACGAACACGACTGGGACGTGTTTAAGGCGGCTGAGGAGCTCAGGAAGATGGGATACACCACCGAGTACGACTTCGAGATGTACGTGGCGAGCGGGCTGCCGCCCTCCGAGGCCCTCGCAAGGGCTAAGGCAGAGAGGCGTTGTACTTGTAACTGATTTAAGCCCAGCGCGTATTCGCTATATGAGAGCTGTGAAGCTCGCCAAGTTCGGCGAACCGCGCGATGCGCTGAGGCTCGAGGACGTGGAAGACCCAAGGCCCGGGAAGGGGGAGGTCCTCGTCAAGATCGAGGCGGCCGGCGTCTGCGGGAGGGATCTCGTGGTGAGGAAGGGGGCCTTTCCACACGTCAAGCTCCCCGTCGTTCCGGGACACGAGGGCGTGGGGAGGGTCGCGGACGTCGGGCCCGGCGTCGATAGGGATTTAGTTGGTCAGAGGGTCTTCCTCGCGCCTGCCCTCTACGACGGCACGTGCGATTATTGCCGAAGAGGCCTCGAGAACCTCTGTAGAAACGCCCAGTATTTAGGCGAGCACAGAAACGGCACGTACTCCGAGTACGTGGTCGTGCCCTCCAATTTCGTGTTTCCATTCCATGGGGTGGATCCGCGGGAGGCAGTCCTGGCGACGGACGTAATACCCACGGCCGTAGCAGCCGTGAGGAGGGTTGACGTCGAGGGCAAGAAGGTGTTAGTAGTCGGCGGGGGCGGGACAGGGCTTTATCTAGCACAAGTAGCGATGCTCAGAGGGGGCGACGTGTACATATCCACGAGATCCGCCGAGAAGGCCAAGGCGTATAGCTCCTTGGGCATCGGCATATATCAAGACGGCATGAGGGACTTCGACGTGGTGTTCGACACGGTCGGATCCCCCACCTTGGAGAACTCCATAAGGCTCGCTAAAAGAAACGGCGTGGTCGTCCTGATTGGGAACGTCACTGGCGAGCGGGCAGTTCTGAGCCCCGCGTTGATAATTCTTAGACAAATAGCGGTGATGGGCCATATGGCCTACAAGCCGTGGGATATATACGAGGGGCTCGACTTGTTGAGGAGGGGCCTCATCAAGCCCGTGTATACAGAGTATAAATTACAAGAGGCTATCAAGGCCCACGAAGATATGGAGGCCGGGAGGGTCCTCGGCAGGGCTATCTTGACGCCGTGATAGCCATCCTAATCTCGAGGGATCCCGTAGCTAAGGGCGTCGCGAGGATTCTCGGGTTGGAGGCCTCGACAGGCGCAGTTGCCTTCGCCTTGTCTAGGCGCGGCGATTTGTTGGCCGTTGTGCATAACGGCGATTCCACGGACATGCCGCCCGAGGGCGATCTCGAGAAACTAGGAGTGGAGCATCTCGTAGTGCCATCCCGGCACGAGATGGCTAAGCCGAGGCCTATGTTCACGGCGCATACCCCCGGCACATCCCCGTCGCTCTCCGTGGCCCACGCGAGCCTTAAATCTTGGCTATTTAGGCGGATATGCGAGGAGAGGCCCGAGGGCTACGATTGCGAGCTCGAGGCGACGCACCACGGGCCCAACACCGAGCGGATCAGCGTCACTTTCGTCGAGGTCGGGAGCACGGAGAGGGAGTGGGGTGACGAGAAGGCGTTGAGGGCACTTGCCTCGGCCCTCGAGGGGTTGGCAGAGTTCAAGACATCGGGAGGACCCGTGGCGATGTCCGTGGGCGATTTGCACTACTCCCTCTTGAAACGAGAAGTCCTAGGCGGAATCGACGTCGGCCATATAATACACAAAGACGTCGTCACCGCCGATCTGGTGTTGACGGCTCTGGCGAAACACGTCGAGCCGCCGAGGATCGTGGTGGTCTACAAGAAGAGCTTGAAGGGCGATGTGAGGCGAGCCGTCATCGAGGCCTTGAAAGAGCGAGGAGTGGAGCTCGACCTGAGAGGCTAAGTTGAACAGTATGTTTAATAACTATTTCGGCATATACTTTTTATGGGTGAGGAGGTGAGAGCCAGGCTCGACTCGTTGGTCAAAAGCGCGGCCACCCCCGTTCTGGAGAAACTGGCTAAGGGGAAGAAGCTAAGCACTGATGAGTTCTTAATAGCCTCCCTTTACTTGATATCAGTTAAGCTCGACGATATAAGGATGTCATTGGACGAAATAACCAGAGGCGTCCAGAGGCTGAACGAGCTACCGCCCGTAATTAAGCAGAACAACCTCGATGTTATGGCCAAATTAAGCGAGGTGTTGAACGAGTTGAAGAAGATGCAGACCTTCGGCGTGGAGGAGGCTTAAATAGAGGGCTTATAGCGCGCGTGGACATAATAACGAGATATAAGGAGGAGGTCGAGGCCGCGAGGAGGATAATCGCCGGCGGTCGTTTCGTAGTAGTGGTCCACAACGGCACGGCGCATGCCGACGACACTATAGCCGCCGCGTTGTTGTACAAGGCAGGGGCCGAGGCCGTATACAGACTGGGACAGCCGGAGGAGCTGCTCGAAATAGCCAAGGGCGGCCGCCCCGTGATATATGCAGATATAGGCTACAAGAATTACGATGCGCTGAAGCGGCACGACGTCGCGGTTCTAGACCACCACGCGCCCAACGGCGAGCCTGAGTACGTCGAGCTACCCTCGTCTCTGATGCAGACAGTCGAGGCGTTGAGGCTGACGCCGAGGCCCAGGGTCTCCGTCTTGTTCATGGCCGCCGACTTAGTCGATAGGTACGGCGCCATCGCGGCCAAGAAATGGTTGGGGCTCTACGGCGCTTCGTTGAACCAAGGCCTCGCGGCGTATTTCGGCATGACCGCCAAGGGCAAATTCGAGGACTACGAATTCCTCGAGCTAGTGGCCGGCGCAGCAACCGCCGACTTCGACGTGGCTGACTTCAACGAATACTCCAAGGCCTACGCGATATCGTTCTCACTAGACGTCAACCCAGAGCGCTATCCCCGCACGTTGGCCCAGCTAATGCTGATGAGGCGCGCCGCGGGAGGCGACGTTGTCTCCGTCGCCTTGAGCCAAGACGCCTACAAGACGGGCTTCGGGATAGACTTCGCCGCGCATGCCGTCTTGGCCGTGCCGCGATTGGCCCAATATGTAGAGAGAGGCCTCTCGAAATACTTCGAGGAGAGTATGAAGGCTATCAAGATAGTGGAGGGGAGGCGCTACGCCCTAATAGAGGGCGCGATAAAGGGCGTCGCCGTTGATGACAACGCGCCGCCGACCGCTATATGGAACGCTTTGTTGGACCTCTCCGTCGTGCGGGAGGACGAGCCCGTCATAATAGCAGTAAAGGATCTCAGGAACCCGGGCGCCTATTCCTTGTGGCGGCCCGATAGGCATAAGGACAGAATAGACTTCAGAAAATTGACGGGGGACCGAGTGGTGTTTAAACATCAATCCGGCTTCATGGCGGTCGTCAAGGCCGAAAACGCCGAGGATGCAACTAAATATGCCCTGGAAATGCTATGAGCTTTCTGCCGACCCAAGAGTGGGTTGCCGACATCTGCAAAAGCTTGTCCGGCCTCGCCAAGGCGCCGCCTGAGCTCTCCATCACGGCGACAGAGGCGCCGCGAGAGCTAGGCGGCGAGATAACTCTTCTCTTTAAGTTCGACGCTGGTAAATGCGTCGAGGCGAAGCTACTGCGCGGCAGGTTCTACGCGACGTACGCCTTGTCCGCTCGGTACGAGGACCTATTGAAAATATTAGAGGGGCGACTATCGCCGTTCGCCGCAGTGCCTCTGGGCAAATTGAAAATAGAAAGGGGTAACTTAAGCGAGCTGGCCGAATACATGCCCTTGGCGCTGGAGGTCATCGAGGCCGCCCGCAACGCCGCTAGGCGGTCCGCGCGATAGCGCTGTGTTGGCGCATAGGGCTGAAGGCCGTCGCGTGCGCCGCTACGTCACAGAGGCCGTGAACGAGAAAGAGGCGCCGTTGGCCAAGATCAAGTAGCCTTGGACTGTAGTGCCGGGAGCGCCGGCGAAGCCCTTACAGTTATATAACAACAAGGCAGGGCCCCCCATGCCGAGGTAGACCCTATTGCCGTTTATCGAGGCCGGGCCTTGTGCTGACGCGGGCTGACACAACTTATCGGCTATGTACACTCCGATGATGGTGGCGTTGCCGACGGGTCCTTGGTTCATCACGTACAGTTGCAGATAGCCGCTCCTGTTGATAGTCGCTTGGAATATCGATATCCTGGCGCCCGACTGTATGTAGGCCAGGAACGTCGTGTACATGTACCAGCCGACCGCCACCGCTATGGTCAACACCACGCCTAACAATATGGCTTGCTCGACGGAGATCTGTCCTCTCACGCATCTCTATAGGCTTGTATTTAAACCTTCAATTGTCTGAGGTATTGCGTCTTCACGTAATGGATGACCTTGGGTATGTCTATCCGCATAGGGCATACCTCCTTGCAATTTCCAGCGTGTGCGCACTTCATGGCCGCCGGCCCAGCGACGTTTACGCCTTTAGTGATAGCGAGCCACATAACGCCGACCGGCCCCACGTAGGGGGATTCGCCGAAATCCCTCCCTATTGCCCTATAGACGGGGCATACGAAACCGCATCTAACGCATCTAACGCACAGGAGGGCTTCCCTCAAAACAGGATCCTCGGCCGCCTTCCTCCGCCCGTTGTCTACTAGCACTAGGTGGAACTCTTTCGGGCCTTGGGCCGGCCTCACTCGCGTGAGCTCTATGTCCCCCGTGGAGGAGGGGCCGGCCGATACCTCGAGATACGTCGGAGGGAAAAGGCCGTGGTAAGCCGCTTGTACGATCGCTTGGTTTATCGCGTCCACAAGAGTGGGCGTTATCTTCTCGACGCCGGCCACGACGATATGGACTTGGGGCAAGACCGTGGCTTTTCTGATGTTGCCCTCGTTCTCGACGTTGACAACAGCCCCTGTATCGGCCGCCACGGCGTTGGCTCCCGTTATCCCCACGTCGGCTTTTATGAACTTAGATCGGAGGAAGTCGCCGGCAGCGGCGGCGAGCCTCGAGGGGTCATCGCCGACGTCTATGCCTAGTTTCTCCTTGAATATCCGCGCGACGTCCGCCCTGCTTAAATGCAACGCAGGAACTATCATATTGGACGGCTTATCGTCGCCCATCTGCACTATGAATTCGCCGAGATCGGTCTCCCATACCTCGTTGCCGGCCCTCTCGAGGTGTTCCCTCAGCCCTATTTCCAGCGCTGTGTTGGATTTGCCGAACACTACGACCTTCCCCTTGCCGACTATCTTGCCGACTATCTCCTTGGCGTCTTCCGCGGTTTCGGCCAAGTACGCTCTGCCGCCCAAGCTCTCCACGGACTTCTTGGTCTGCTCTATGTAGTGGTCCAAATTCTTGATGACCTCGAGCTTGACCTCCCTAACTCTTCTCGCCAGCTCTTGCACGTAGCCGTAATCCCTCAATATGCCGTCGATGCGGACGAGCGCGCCCTCGGCCGCTCGTTGGAACAGCTCTTGCCATTTATCTAGGCTCATAGGATCTTTCCGGGGTTGAGTATGCCCTTGGGGTCAAAGACGGACTTGAGCGCGCGCATGTACTCTAACACGCGGGGGTCCAGCTCTATCTTCAACAACTCGCGCTTCAGCGTGCCTATGCCGTGCTCGGCCGAGACGCTGCCGCCCAACTCCACGGCGATTTTGCCGAGCCCCTCTATAAACGCCAAGGCTCTCTTGGCGCCTTCTTGATCGCCGCGTTTAAACCACGTCGTGGGATGTAAATTCCCGTCTCCCACGTGGCCTCCTAAAGATAGGGGTACCTCGAGCCTCTCGGCTAGGTCGACAACCCTTCTGGCGGCCTCGGGGAGCTTTGACACGGGCACTATTATGTCCTCTATTATCAAGACGCCCTCGCTCCCGAGCTGTCTTTGCATCAACGCCACTTGGGCGCTGAAGAGCTTCCTGCGGGGCTCCAGCAGCTCCATAGAGGGGCCGAGGCCTACGGCCTCCTTCGCCACGAGGCCTCGCACGAGGCCCTTGAGCTTGCCCAACATGTTATCCTCGGCTCCCTTATTGACGTCGACGCCGAGGAACAACGTGTACCTCTCCTCGAGCCCAACCTCTTTCGATTCGGCGGGGCCTAAGAACTCGGCAAATAGGGGCCATATTCCGGCCGACCTGATGCGCACTACGTCCTCTACAAGCGCGTCGAGCGAGTCGTAGTAGACGAGCACTGCGACGGCCGACTCGGGCAACGGAGCTATCCTCAACACGGCTTCCGTAACTAAGCCCAACGTCCCCTCGCTGCCGACTATCAACCTCACTAGGTCGTAGCCGTTTCTGCACTTGAGCGTTTTACATCCTATCCTCAAGAGGTCGCCGCGGCCTGTGACTAGGTTTAGGCCCAAGACCCAATCCCTCATAGTGCCGTACTTAGCGCCCCTCATGCCGCCGGCCCCGTTCGCTATGGCGCCGCCCACCGTCGCCGATTTGACCGAGCCGGGATCCACTGGGAAGAACGCGCCGTAGCTCGACAACTCTATATTTAACTCCTCTAGTCTGATGCCCGGCTGCACCACCGCGTAGGAATCGGTGGGGTTGACCTCGAGGATTTTGTTCATCCTCTCGAAGGACACTATGAGGCCTGGCCTCGTCAAGATAGTGTTTCCAGAGAGGCTCGTGGCCGATCCTTGGGAGAAAAGAGGCGTCTCTGTCTCGTAAGCCCACTGGACCAGCCAGAGGACCTCCTCCTCCGTCACGGGGTAGACCAGCCCAAGGGGGCTTGCGGCAGGCCTCTCGAAAGAGGCCTCGAGGGAGTACAGCGAAAGAACGGCGGGGTCGTCGATGAACCTATCGCCGAACTTTCTCTTGAGCTCCTTCACGGAAAAGGCCGAAGTCCCGGTTAAAAGCTTCTCGGCCTAATGAGGGACCCTATGGCGGTCAACAACGCGCTGGCCGACGCTATTAAGGAGCCGTAGAGGGCCAACGCCGCGGCGTCGTTTGGAGCGGCGGCGACTGCCAGCAGAGCGGCCAGAGAGCCCAACGGTCCTATGAGCGCGTTGATGTTCCACCCCAAGGACACGGCGGTCCATCTGACCTCCGGCGGGAACAACTCGACGAAGTACAAAGTCTGAGGGGCGGCCGCCAGCCCGAACAACAAGCCCATTACGAACGACGCGTATAGGGCCGCTCCGTTTAGGGTAAACGCCAAGTAAGTCGTCGTAGGCGCCGCGACGAGGAGGCCGATAGAGGGCGGCAAGAACGCCCGCCTGACGCCGAGGACAGATACTAGGAATCCGCTCAGAATTTCGCCGGCCACGGCGCCGAGGCCTCCGTACTCGCCTAGCTGTAACGCGAAGGCGTACGCGGTTTTTGAGTCCAAGCCCAGCTTAGGGGCGACCACGTTAGGCATAATATATGACCAATAGCCCGAGCCGCTGTAGTAGTATAGAGTAAGCCCTAAATTTATCAGTATTAGTATCAAGAAGTTCGCCCAGTAGCGCCACACCTCGGCGATAGGCGCCTTGAGCGTCCTCCCCCTACGCGCCGCCTCTAGCCACTCGCGAGACTCGGCGCCAAAGAGCCTAATGGCGAGCGCTACAAACGCAGGGATAACGCCTATCAAGTAGAGGACCCTCCAGCCAATTGTATTGAAGGCTTCTCCGAAATAGCCCGCCGCCCATAGGGTCAAGGCCGAGGTGAGGAAGACGGCCCACGAAAGGCCGGAGTACATCACGCCGTTTACATAGGGCCTCACGCGCTTAGGGGCTTGCTCGAGAGCCCACGTGGCGCCTCCTCCTGCCTCTCCGCCTATGCCGAGCCCTTGGACGAACCTTAGCGCATAGAGCGCTATGGGGGCCGCTATCCCTGCCGAGTTGTACGTCGGCAGAAGGCCTATGGCCAACCCCGCCACCCCGACCGCCGACGCGTCTAGTATCGTGGAGATCCTCCTGCCGTACTTATCGCCGATATGGCCGAAGACCACAGCGCCTAGGGGGCGCGCCAGATACGTTATCGCGAACGCGCCCCAAGTAGCCACCGCCGCGACTAATTGCGATTTCTCGGGGAAGAAGAGCTCTTGGAACACTCTCGACAGAGAAGCGAAGAGAATTATATCGTAATATTCAAGCCCCCATATTAGCATGGTCGACACCGCGGCCGACCAATACTGGCGAGGTGTAGCCTCGGCCATTACTTGGTTGTTTTCAAATATATAAAAAACATGTATGAGGGGGACATGTTGTCGGGGAAGGTCGCGTTGGTGACCGGCGCCTCCAGAGGCATAGGAGCCGCCATAGCTAGGGAGCTACACGCCAGAGGGGCCTACGTCGCTATTAATTACAACTCGTCTAAGGAGGCTGCTGAGGCCTTAAAGAGGGAACTCGGCGACAGGGCCGAGATCTTCAAGGCCGACGTATCCAAACGCCATGAGGTGAAGCGGATGGTGGAGGAGGTGGCGAGGGCCTTTGGAGGAATTGACGTGGTGGTCAACAACGCGGGCGTTATGGAGCTGATGCCGTTTGATCAATTCGACGAAGAGCGCTTCGATAGGATGTGGGCTATAAACGTCAAGGGTCCTATATACGTCACGTTAGAGGCCTTACCATATCTCAAAAAATCGCGCGGCGCGGTCGTGAACGTGGCCTCCATAGCGGGTATCGGGACCGCTTTGGCCAACACCACGTATTACGCCGTCACTAAGGCCGCCCTAATAGCCTTGACTAGAAGACTCGCTTTCGATTTAGCCCAATACGGAATAAGAGTCAACGCGGTCGCGCCCAGCTGGATTGAGACGGACCTCACAACCAGGGGCAGAACGCGCGAGGAGGTGGAAAGAGCTAAGGCCGATATAATCAACAGGACCGCCCTACGCGCTTTAGCCGCTCCCGAGGACATAGCCAAGGCCGTTGCCTTCCTGGCGTCCGAGGAAGCCCGCTTCATAACGGGCCAAGTCCTCGTCGTCGACGGCGGCAGAATAGACTACTTGACTCATAGTTTATGAAACGTTGGGCGGCATTAGCGCTGGCGGCGGCCCTCTTGGCGCTCGTCTACTTGATCGCGCGCGGCCGCGCGCCTCTTGCCTCCGGAGACCCGTTCGCGGAGACGACTATGGTAACGCTAGACGGATCGCCCTACGTTGTATACGTCGCCGATACGCCAACGAGGCAGACGAGGGGCTACATGAACGCGACGTCTTACGACCCCAGAGGCGTGGGCGCCGTCGGCATGTTGTTCCTCTTCGATAAGAACTCCACTTGGTGTTTCTGGATGCACGACACTTACCTCCCGTTGAGGATAGTGTGGGTCTCTGGGACGAGAGTCGTTCAAGAGGTCTTGGCGCAACCCCTCAACGACACGCCCATCTGTGGGTACGGCGATAAGGTCCTCGAGCTCGAGCCGACTATCCCTCCGCCTACTATCGTGGTGGTCAAGTAACGGCCTCGCGTCTATGTGGATATATGCAACGCAGAGACTTAAACACGTAAACGCTCTTTGCCCTAATTCTTGTGGATTTGCGCCAAGATAACCGCGTTAAGAGGTCGCTTGCACCCATGAGATTCCCCTAGACCAACTCGTCGAGTGTGTGGTAACGGCCGCAGTACTCGCACGCAAAAGTAGGCGGATCGCTCTTCACCAAGATGAAAGAAGTAGTCACGTTTTCCCTATGTTGGTTAGTTATACAGTTAGGGTTCCTGCACTTGAACTTACCCTTTATGGCTCGCGGAGGCCTCACCTTGTACTTCTTCACCACTTCGTAGTCCTTCACTATGTTTATAGTCGCCGTTGGCGCCACGGCGGATATCACGTCGACCTCGTCCGGCGTGAGCTCCCGGCCCTCGATCTTCACTATGTCCTTACGGCCTAGCTTCTCGGACTCCACGTTCATCACGAGCGCAACTCTGAGCCCCTCCTTGCCCGTTATCCCCAATATCCTCAACACCGCTAGGGCTCTGCCCGCCGGAATGTGGTCGATCACGGTGCCGTCTTTGATCTTGCTCACAATCAACTCCTTGGAGGCCATGTGATCTACTGGATATTAAATTAATTTAGATCGAGCTGTTACAAGAGGGCTTGAGCCCATCCCACTCGGAGATCCTTGACAGGTCTTCTATAATGTATCTGCCCACTATCTCGAAATCGGCCCCGGCCCTTATGGCGTCGCCGGGTCTCCCGCCCTGCGCTCCGATGCCCGGCGAGATAATCCTGGCAGAGCAGCCCAAGGCGCGCCTCACTGCGGAGACTACGGTGGGGTCGTTCCCGGGCGCCACGGCTCCTCTAAAGCCCTGCAAGTAGGGAAGGAGCTCCTGCCAGACTGAGTCATAACGCGTCTCCACCGTCATTTTGACCAAGACGTATAGCCTGGGATCTCTCCTCAAGCTAGGCAATAGAAAGCCATGGGCTATGGCGCAACAAGCCCCCGCAGAGGCCAACTTCTCGAGCACCCTCTCCACTATATACGGTATATCGGCTAGCTTGATGTCCACCACGACGGGGCCCAGCGCCGAAATTTCCCTCACCGCGTTTAGGCCAGCCTCCAAGAGGAGGTCCCAGCCGACTTTGAATCCCGCCACCTCGCCTTTAAGGGCCTTCGCGATCTCGAGGGCTTTATTGGGCGCTACGTCGAGCGCCACCACGAGGGGGCGCATGAGGGCTTTATCCCGCGTTTTAATAATACTTTTATCCTCAAGCTAATCGTCAGCGTGTCCTGGAGGGGCAGAGACGTGATATCGATGCGGGATTTCCGCAGGAGCGATCTGGAGGTCCTTTTCGAGAAGGCCAAGGAGATGGAGCCCTATGTAAAATCTGGGCTGGACATATTGAAAGGGCGAGTCATGGCCGTCGCCTTCTTCGAGCCCTCGACGCGCACTAGGTTGAGCTTCGAGACGGCCATGAAGAGGCTCGGAGGCGAGGTGATCGGCTTCTCGAGCGCCGAGGGGACCAGCGTCGAGAAGGGCGAGACGTTTTCGGACACGATAAGAATGCTGGACGCCTACGCCGACGTTATCGTGGTCAGACATAGGCTCGAGGGGGCGGCTAAGTTGGCCGCCGAGATAGCGCAAGCGCCTGTCATTAATGCAGGAGACGGCTCCTTCAACCACCCGACGCAAGCCATGCTGGATCTTTACACTATCTGGAGAGAGAGGGGCAGAATAGACGGCCTTAAGATCGGTATAATGGGCGATCTGAAATACGCAAGGACCGTGAACTCACTGCTAGAGGGCTTGGCGCTGTACGACGTGGAGGTCGCTTTGATATCGCCCGAGTTCTTGAGGCCCCGGCGGGAGACCCTCGACTATATAGAGGCCAGGGGCCTTCGCTGGAAGGCCTACTCCAAACTCGACGAGGTGCTCGGGGATCTAGACGTGCTCTATATAGTCAGGATCCAGAAAGAGCGTTTCCCCGATCCTCTCGAATACGAGCGAGTCAAGGGCAGTTACAGGCTAACCGCCGAGTCGCTCAGAGGAGCTAAGGAGGATTTGATCGTGCTCCACCCCTTGCCCAGGGTAGACGAGCTGGACCCCTCCGTCGATAGGACTAAGCATGCCGCATATTTTAGACAAGCGGCCTACGGCGTTCCGCTCCGCATGGCGCTCCTCAGTTTAGTGTTAGCTTGAGACCTCATAGCCACGGGCGTGAGCGAGCTCGGCGAAGTCCACGACGGCGCGTTGAAGGCCGAGAAGCCAGATCGGGAATAGACAAGGCGAGATAATTATTTAAATCTCCACTATCTAAAAAATTATATAGTGTGAAAGGCGCCCGCTAGCCAGGCAGGGCTAGGCAACGCCTCCCGCCCGGCAAGCCGTGAATGCCCCGAGGATGAGGCCAGTGGCCGACTAAGATGAAGGGCAAGAGGGCAATGGGGGCACATGCCTCCCAGGAGGGTCCCTCCCCCCTCTATCGTGGCCGTCAAGTAGTCGATGTCTCACGGCGTCGTCTACATCGGTTACCTAAAGCTGGCCTCTACGACGCGATAGACCCTTCCGCCCTTCGCTATCAGGATGGGGACCTCGCAACGAAGCTCCGAGGCCCTCCTCACGGCATCGTAATCTCTGGTCAATACGGCGCACTTTTCCTCGCACGCCAGCTCGACCGCCTTCTCCTCGGCCGGCCTTATCTCGGACAAGACGCAGTCGAGGCCGTAGCGTCGGCACAGCTCCAGGTATCTGCGCGCCTTGGCGAGCTGCGTCTCGCTCCATGCGTCTAACACCAACTTAGCCCTTATGCCGGCCTCGGCGAGGGCCTCGAAGAGCTCCTCGGGCCGCGACAAGGCTGCGATTACCGAGAACGCGTCTACGACCACGCAAGCGTATCTCTCGACTAAATCGGGCTCGAGCCTAACTGAGAAGGCGCCCCACCTCTTCCTGACCTTCATGTCCAAGCCTCTCTAAAAATATTTATAAGCCACTATTGGTGAGCGGCGTGAGGGCTGTCGTGATAGGCGGAGGGATAGCGGGCGTGTTCACGGCGTATTTCCTCAAAAAAGCAGGCGTGGACGTGATGGGCTTCGGGGGGCCCATCGAATACCCCTTGACCTCCTTGGTTCTGACGCTCTCCATGCCAAATCCCAACGACGTGGAGATGGCCAAGGAGAGCCTTGAACTATACAAATCGCTGGGCGCCGTTAAGCCGATCCCCTCTGTGGATATACTGCCCGCAACCGCCGACCTCTCCAGCTTGAGGAAAGCCGGCGTGAGGTACGAGGTGGCGCATAGCTTCAAGGGCTTGAGGCTAGAGCGAGGGGAAATAGCCGTGATAACCACCGATTACCTGATACCGGTGCGAAGGATAGTGAGGAGGCTCAGAAAAGAGCTGGGCTTTTCCGATGAGAAGGCCCAGCTGGCCGTCGACGGCAGAATCGCCTACGCCGTAGTGGGCGGGCGCAAGATCAAGGCCGACGTAGTGGTACTGGCCGCCGGCGCCGAGAATTCGGCTCTTGCGTCGAGGGCCGGGATCAAACTGCCCCTCAAGCCGTATTCGTGTTACGCCGTTTTACTCCTCGCGCCGGCGCGCCTCAGGGGGCTCAGCGTGGGGGATTACGTGTTGTCTTGGTATGGGAGGCCGGGGCCGTGGCCATTCTACATAGCAGGCGATGGCTGCGGCGAGGCCTACAGCAACCCGCCGCCCGGCTATGCGCGGAAGATAGCCGAGCTCGTCTCGCGCAGATGGGGTTGGGCGATCCCGCTCTACGCGACTGCCGGAGTCTGCGAGGGCTCGCCGACAGGAGGGCCTCTGTTCGGCAAAGTGGAGCGCCTCGACAACCTTTACGTCATAGGAGGCCTTAACGGCTACGGCAGCATGGTGGGCCCGGCAGCGGCGAGGAGGCTGGCCGATGCCATAATAAGGGGGAGGTCCGACGTCTGGATCCCCGAGTCAGACGGGGCGTTTAATCCTTGTCTCGAGCGTCACGACTGGGGCCTTATCCTATCACGATAGTGTAGTTCCCCAACGTGCCGTTCAAGCGTTTTACTAGACCAGTACAGCTGTTGTAGACTCCTGTGGAATTAATTATGAGCTGGCAGGGCGGGGATATCGTGATGGTCACCGGATTATCTCCTCCGTACACCACGGCCTTTGTGCCGGACTGGGGAGCTGCCGACTTCCCCGCCAAGAACACCGCGGTCAGCCCTATTATTACGCCTAGCAGGAACATAGCGGCGGCCAACAACACGGTCGAGAGAGGCTCCTCCATGGGGCCGAAACTTCTGTATTTAAATAAAGGTTTCATGGAGATCGATGAGGAGAAACCGGACGCGCGATCGATGAGCTACAAACGACGGGCCGAATCCAACGACAATAAGTACAGGAGCTTAACTCCGACGCGGAAACCGCCCGCCACGGGCTCCAGAAGGCCCCATTTGGCCAAGTAGCCGAGTTGTCTCGGCTTTATTCCTAAGTCCAACACGGTCCTGTACGCCAAATAGCCAAGCTCCGCGACCTCCTCGAGGCCCTCGCGCCTTATGCCCAACACCTCCGCGACTCTGTCGAGCGCCCTCCCGTAATCCACTTCCTCCCACGGCGTACCCGACGGCTGGCGCTCCACCGGGACGAACTCCTCGCCGCGTTGGTCCACGTTGCCTCTCAACGCTCCGGCTATGCGGCGCCTCACATAGCCAGGGACGGAGTCGGTCACATAGACGAGCCCTGGAACGTTCACGAGCTCTGATGTCAAGATCTGTAAATTCACGCCGGCGCGGATCGCCGCATCCGCAGTCTCCGCCAATCCCCTGGAGTCCCAGCGGAAGTCCACTGCTATTGACTTGGGCGCCGCGCTCATAGCCGCTATCGCAGCAAGCGATGGCGTTGGATATGCCGATATGCAACTGGAGGGCGATCCCCTGTACGGCAACAGGTAGGCCAAGTGGGCGTCCTCTAGCGGCAGCTGCGCTAATAGAAGCACTGGGTCCATCTCGGATAGGCCGAGGGCTCTCTGGTCTATTAAATACGGCGTTATGTCGATTCCGTAAACAGAGCGCGCCGCCTTGCCGAAGAGCTCAGCGAAGGGGCGCTCCAGCCTTAAGGCAGGCGGTTGCCCGCCGCAGAGCGGCGAGACCACCACGTCGGCGTCTTTGGCCAACACCAAGCGCGAGCTCCTGTCTAGTATCAGCAAGGCCATGTTTAAAACAGCTCATTATAACAAGTGAGCCTCGCCGGAGTGCGCTTCGATTACATACACGCCGAGAGGGTGGCCGTCCCTCCCCCAAACACGCCATTGCAGATAAACGTAAGCTATCAAGTGGAGGGCGATAGGGCCATAAAGAGGGGCAACGTGGTGGAGTTGCCGTTCGCGTTGGCGTTAACGACATCTCCGAGCTCGGTCACTTTGACCATACGCGGCGTCGCCCTAATACAAGGGGACGTCGACGTGAGGAACTTGCCGCCACATATAGCGACTCCCTTAATGCAGATGGTCATGTTCGAGGCGTCCTTAATTCTGAGGGAGCTGGGAATGCCCCCCTTAGTGCACCTGCAACAGGGCCAGCGGACTTGAGCCTCTTTACGCTAACTATATAATTCTAAATATGCTCTATATATAGTAAACCTTATTTCTCAGACACGCTACATGGCGGGTGTTAGTAGTGGTGGCTCTGGGGGGTAACGCCTTCACGAGACCTGGCAAGCCCATAGACCAAGAGGAGCATCTCAGAAACATAGAGATAGCCGCCGACGTTATCGCCGAAATAGCTCGGGAGGGACACAGCGTCGTAGTGACCCACGGGAATGGGCCTCAAGTGGGGCTACTCGACGAGTTACAACTAGCGGCCGGACGTAGATACTTCAAGCTAGACGCCTTGGTGGCGGCGTCTCAGGGACTCTTGGGCTATTTACTTGTCGCCTCGATAGATAAGAGATTGGGGCGAGGAAGGGCGGTGTCTGTGGTCACCAGAGTCCTCGTCGACGAGGACGATCCTGCATTTAAGAGGCCCACTAAGTTCGTGGGTCCTGCTTATCCCAAGGAAGTGGCCGAGGAGCTGGCGCGGAGGTACGGATGGACTATCGGACAAGACTCGGCGAGGGGCTGGCGAAGGGTCGTGCCGTCGCCCGATCCCATAGCGGTGGTCGAGGCTGAGGCTATAAGGGCCCTCTTGGAGAGGGGCTACGTGGTGGTAGCGTCCGGCGGAGGGGGAGTCCCCGTCTCGGAACGAGGCGGCGTCGAGGCCGTCGTCGACAAGGACTTGGCGAGCCAAGTGCTGGCGAACGCCTTGGGCGCAGATGCGCTAGTGATACTCACCGACGTCGACGGAGTGTACGTGGACTTCAATACGCCAAGGCGAAGGAGGCTCGGGGTCGTAACGGTGAAGGAGCTGGAAAGGCTATACGACGAGGGCCAGTTCCCCGCGGGCTCCATGGGCCCTAAAGTAATCGCCGCCATTAGGTTCATCAAGGGAGGCGGCAAATGGGCCGCAATAGGCGCTCTCGAGGAGGGCTACCGGGTGTTCAAGAGGCAGAGCGGCACTATCATAGTCGGCTGATCTTGTCCAGCTCGATTTCTTGCTCTACGCGTTTGTACATATCCCTTATCCTCACGACTCCCTTTTCGAGCTCCTTTTTGCCTATTATGACGAAGTATTTAACCCCGGTTTTCGCCGCATGCTCCAAGGCCTCCCTCAACGTCATCTCGCCCAAATCGACGGCCGCGGAGGCGCCTTTCTCCCTCAAGGCTTCCGCAACCCTCACGGCGAGCTTGTAGGCGTCTTCTGTCAGAGGGTATATGTAGTACTCGAGCGGCATCTCGACGCGCGAGATCCCTGCGGCTTCCATCAGCCTCTCGACGCCTATAGCGAAGCCGAGCGCAGGCGTCTTCACGCCGCTGTATAGCTCGATCAAGTCGTCATAGCGGCCGCCGCCCCCCACGGCTAGCTTGTACTCGCCCGCGAACGCCTCGAAGACCATGCCGGTGTAGTAGTCGAGGCCTCTAACTATTGAGAGGTCCAGCGCTATCTTCGAGACCCCATACGCGTCGAGAGCCCTCAGCACCGCGCCGTATCTCTCGCCGAGGCTTTTATCGTATTTGGAGAAGAAATCGGGAGCTTCCTCTATCGGGCGAGGCTCGGCTATGAGAGAAATCAACGACTCTGCAGAGCTCTTGTCCACGCCGACTGCGACGAGCATCTTGAGCAGCTCCTCCTCGGGCACCTTGCCTCTTTTATCCAAGACGCGCAGGACCTCCTCGCGCGCCCCTATCCCCAACGAGGCTAGTATTTTATCCATCGCCGCGCGGTCGTTGAGCTTTATGACGTAGTCGTGCACCCCCACGGCCTCCACGGAGCGGGCCATCAAGGCGAGGACCTCGGCGTCTGCCCTAGGGCTTTTAGAGCCCACTAGCTCGACGCCGAATTGGTAGAACTCCCGATAGCGGCCGTGTTGCGGCTCGTCGTAGCGCCAGACCTTGGTGAAGTAGTACCACCTAACAGGTTTGGGCTCATCCAAGCGGTAGGACAACACGCGGGCTATGGGCACTGTCATGTCGAAACGTAGGCCCAGCTCTCTGCCCGCCTTATCTCTAAAGTAGTAAATCTCGTTGACGATCTCGCGGCCGGCCTTCCTGGCGAGCACCTCGAAGTGTTCGATCGCGGGCGTCTCCACTCGGCGATAGCCGAAGGCCTCGGCCACTCTCGTCAAAGCCTCCTCTACGTGCCTCAGAGCGTAATAGAGATCCGGCGTTAGATCCCGCATCCCGCGAACAGGCCTCCTTAGCTGATCCTCTAAGCCCGGCATCACAAAACCGATCTGGTCACCCTCTCCACGCTTATCGAGATCCCGTTTTGTTTGATGTAGGCGAGCACTCTCGGCATCAGCTTATTGCTCATGCCTATCGCTTCCGGAGGAGTGACGCCTGGATCGAGGTCCTTGACCACTGATATCAACGCCGTCGCTGTGAGCCCGGTGGCTCTCTGCATGGCCGACCAGCCGCCCGACGGCTCCACCAAGACCTCGTAGGCTATGCGCTCGTCGGAGCGCCCGCCGACAACCCTCATGTACACCACGTCGGGCACGTCGAATTTGAGACGCATTAATAATGCGGCAAGCACTTGTCTGGGCCTCACCCCCTCTATCTGCTCGTCCGACGTGAGGCCCAAGTCCCTCAAGAGCCTTATCCGCTCCACATGCCCCGGCCAACGAAGGGTTTTCTCGAACATGTTGGGGACTCTTAAAGTCTTGAGCAGAGTCCTCAAGCCGTCCGTGTAGAAGGCCTCCATTTTGCCGAGCGGCGTATCGACGATCTCGATATCGGATAACGGGTCGACGAGCTCCAGCCTCCCGTCGCGTACTATTCTGGCAGGCCTCGTGTACTCCTCTATGAGGTCGTGAGGAGACCAAGTTATAGAATAGCCGAGAGGCCCCACGGGCGTTCTGGGCACTCCTCCTACGTATATCTTCACGTACTCGAGGCGGCCCATCTCGGACACGAGGCGGCCGACTAGCATATTGGACAGCCCCGGGGCAATGCCGGCGTCAGGTATATAGCGGGCGCCCGCGGCCTTGGCGACGTCGTGTAGGGAGAGGGCGTCCTCCGGCATGTAAGATATGTCTATCAAGTCTATGCCGCGCTCGAGGAGGCGGTGCGCGGCCTTGTAGGCGACGGGGCCCGGCAACGCGCTTATAGCCAAATCGACGGCTCCCAGATCGATCGACTCGACGTCGCCTTTGACCATGCCGGGGCAATCGCCGCCCTTGACGTCCACGGAGACCACTTCGTGTCCTTTCTCGGCTAGATGTTGCGATATGAAACGGCCCACGTTTCCGCAACCTAATACCGCTATCCTCATCGAGTTGGAGTGCTAGAATTATTAAAAAATATTGAACTACATGGGAGTCAAGTTCGAGACCTTTATATTAGACCTCTTGCCGGCGTTGGGGCTCACCCCCCTCGCCCATCGCTATAAGATAATGCGGGAGGGCGTCGAGGTCGGGGAGGTCGACGTCTTGGCAGAGGATTCCTCCAAGAGGCTCTACGCTGTCGAGATAAAGGCCGGTAAGATCGACGTTTCGGGAATAAGGCAAGCCTACATCAACGCCAAACTCCTCGGCGCAACGCCGATGGTCGTCTGCAGGGGCTACGCCGACGAGTCGGCCAAGAAGCTCGCCGAGGAGCTCGGAGTAGAGGTCGTGACGTTGCCGGACTACGTCTTCTTGTCCGTGGACGAACTAGTGGGGGCCCTCACAGCCGCTTTTATTAGAGCAATTGCGCACGTCCTCACCGCCTTGGCCGAGATGGATCCGGCCGTGGCAGAGGCCTTGGCGCAGTGCCCCGACTATTCGTGCTTCTGCTCCAAGGTGGAGCGTTGCGACGAAGTGTTGCGGGAGCTCGGCAAGAAGCTGCCAGTTTCCTACGACGCGTTGCGTAACTTGGCGTTGGTCAAATTAGCTTTAAGGGGCATGCATAAATAAACTCCTTCAGATCGATCTTCCATGAACGTAGAGGAGCTAGTCAAGGAGATAAAGGCCAATTATAGGCCTAAGCTCAAGGTGGTAGAGTGGAGGGGGGATAGGCTCGTCCTCCTAGACCAGAGGCTTTTGCCTTTTGAGACCAAGTACCTGGAGCTCAAGACGGTGGACTCCGTCGCCGATGCGATAAAGCAGATGGCCGTGCGCGGCGCTCCGGCCATAGGGATTACAGCGGCCTACGGGATGGCCTTATCTCTCTTCGAGAGGGAGGCGAAGAGCCTAGACGAGGCCCTCAAGTTGCTGGAGGCGGCCAAGGAGAAGCTCTCCAAGACGAGGCCCACGGCCCAGAACCTCTTCTGGGCTTTGAACAGGATGTACGCGAGGGCCAAGGCGTTGGTCGAAGCCGTCAAGACGGTCAAGGAGCTGAGGGAGGGCCTAGTCGAGGAGGCCAACAAGATATTCGATGAGGAACTAGACGCAGAGGTGAGAATGGGCATATACGGCGTGCAGCTAGTGCAACCGGGCGACTGGATCCTCACCCAGTGCAACGCGGGCTCGTTGGCCACTGGCGCTTTGGGCACGGCGACGGCTCCTATATATGTAGCTAAATATCTGAACATCGACGTCTCCGTCGTAGTGCCCGAGACGCGCCCGTGGCAACAAGGAGCTAGGCTAACCGCTTACGAGCTGAGGGAGAACGGAGTTAGGGTAAAGCTAATAGCCGACACGGCGGTCGGGCTCGTCCTAAAGAGGAGAATGGTCAACTCGGTCATAGTCGGCGCTGATAGGATTCTAGCAGACGGCACCGTTTATAACAAGATAGGCACTTTGAACGAGGCGGTGTTGGCCCACGAGTTCGGCGTGCCTTTCTACGTGGCCGCCCCTGTCAGCACCTTCGACTTCGAGCACAAGCCGGAGGAGGTGAGGATCGAGGAGCGGGATCCCGACGAGGTGAGGACTGTGAGGACGAGTAAAGGAAATGTATACGTGACGATGCCCGACGTAGAGGTTTACAATCCGGTTTTCGACGAAACGCCGCCGAAGTACATAACGGCTATAATAACCGAGCTGGGCCTATTGACGCAACCCCTCGACAGGAACATAAAGAGGCTTCTGATGCCTAAGATGGCTAAATCGTCTTAGCCCATTGACCAGATAATTTTTTAAGACAGACCCTTTAATGGATTTAGATGTATATAAAAGAAAAGCTTAAAAATGAGCTTGAGGCAGTGCATATGGACTTGGATCGTCTAGAGCGTAAACTTATTGATGCTCTAGTATCATTGATAAAAAATTCGAGAGGAAGAGTTGTAAGCATAAGGGCGTCCTCGTTGGCCAAGATGGCGGGTCATCCGGACCATAGAGTTATACTCAGAGCGGCGAGGCTTCTCAAGGACCTCTCCGAGAAGAACTTAGTAAGAGCGAGCGTCGAGGGGCTGGGCAAGAACCGCAGTTATAGGTACGTCTTGGACGAAAGCTCGGAGCTCTGGCGTTTGGTCAGGTCGAATCCCACTGCTAAGGCCAAGGAGGTCCTCTTCCAGTTGGTCAAAAAATCTTAATGTGGATTGATTTTGACGGGATCAGAATAGACCGAGAGCTATACGACGAGCTTTCGCAATACCTAAGCGATGAGGAGATAGAGGAGATAATGGCCTCAATAAAGAGGCCACCGCGCCGTTATTATATAAGGGTAAATACTGCTAAAATAAGCGCCGATGAGCTGGCCAGGAGGTTGTCGAAAAAGCTCCCTGTCCATCGCGACGAGTACTTAGAGGAGGCCTTATGGGTGCCCGTCGAGGGCCCCTTCGAGGTGCCCTCGGCTAAGAAGATCGTAATAGCCGAGAAGCGGGCTGCCGAGAGCGTGTACATGGGCGCTGATCTCTTCGCGCCGGGCGTTCTCAAGGCCTCGGGAGTCAAGAGGGGCGATGAGGTCAACGTGGTGAGCCCCGATGGGCAAGTCGTGGCGTACGGCATCGCCGAAATGGACGAGTCGGACATGGTCAAGCTCAGAAGGGGGCTCGCAGTGAGGGTCCTCAAGAGCGTGTACGTCGCGCCTAAGCTGAGAGAACTCGAGGAATACGCCAACGGCTACTTCTACGATCAGAGCATGCCGGCCATGTGGGTCGGCAGATTGGCCGCAACGCTCGGCGCCAAGAGGGCGGTCGACTTATGCGCCTCGCCGGGCGGCAAGACGACTCATGTAGCCCAGCTGGGCATTCACGTAATAGCCTTCGACAGATCTAGGCCGAAGACCGAGAGGATAATTGAAAACGCCAAGAGGCTCGGCCTCGAGGGCTTAATAGACGTCTTGGC
Source organism: Thermoproteus thermophilus (assembly GCF_055392855.1). NCBI lineage: Archaea > Thermoproteati > Thermoproteota > Thermoprotei > Thermoproteales > Thermoproteaceae > Thermoproteus > Thermoproteus thermophilus. Next base: position 80,832 of record NZ_AP042466.1, on the reverse strand, counting down.
GCACGACAGCAGATACGTCGACAGAGACTATCCGCGCTTGAGGGCCGACGTGGCTCTGGTCGATCCGCCTTGTAGCGATCTAGGAGTTAGGCCGAAGCTGAGCCACGTGGTGACTAAAAGAGATGTGGAGGTCTTGGCCCGTTACCAGCGGCAGTTCATAGCCGTGGCCGCCAAGATCGCTAAGTATGTGATATACTCCACTTGTACTTTGACATATGCAGAGAACGAGGGCAACGTGCTTTGGGCCGTCAAGGAGCTCGGGCTGAGGCTAGTCCAGATAGACGTGCCGAGGGCCGTCGAGGGGTGGGGGTGCGGCGAATGTCGGCGTTTTATGCCTAACGTCTTCGACTCGCCCGGCTTCTTCCTCGCGGTGTTAGGCAAGTGATTTCAGAGTCTTGGAGATGTACTCATCGCAGAGCTTCTTGTACTTACAATATATACACGCCAACGGGCTCTCGCCTTTCAGCCTCCGTTGGGTCAACCTACATATCTCCTTGACGTAGTATTGAGGAAAACAGCTGTCGCACACGAAGACCTCGCCGCGTATATAGGCCACGTTGGCCATGTTGACCTCGCGGCCGCATACCGAACACCGAGGCATAGCTCTTTATTACCCTAAGTATTTATAGCACATGTTCCGCCCCTATTCCCTCGAGGAGGGCGCATTCCTGGTGAGGTTGGCCAGGAGAGCCGTCGAGGAGTACTTGACGAGGGGCACCATAATAGAGCCGCCCCCGGACACGCCGGCTAAATTAACTAAGGATAACTACGGCGTCTTCACCACCATCGAGAAGCTGTCGGGAGGTAGGCTAGAGCTTCGAGGTTGTATAGGCTATCCCGAGGGCTACAGAAATGTCGCCTACGCGACTATATACAGCGCTATAGCTGCTTGTTGTCAAGATCCCCGTTTCCCCGCCATGACCGCGGACGAGCTCGGCGAAGCGGTGTTCGAGATATCCGTCCTGAGCCCCTTGACGTTGTTGCCTCAGAACCCCAAGGAATACCTCAAGTCCGTCGAGGTGGGGAGGCACGGCATAGTGATCAAGAGGGGGTTCTACTCCGGGCTTCTGCTCCCGCAAGTACCCGTCGAGGAGTGTTGGTCCGCGGAGGAGTTCCTATCACACGGCTGCATGAAGGCGTGGCTCCACGCCGACTGTTGGCTCGACGAGAGGACCAAGGTCTACGTATTCGAGGCGCAGTTGTTCAAAGAGAGGGCGCCGGGTGGCGAGGTATACGAGCGCGATTTGAGGGAGGAGCTGGCGCGTTGCCGCGGTCGTCCGAGCTGACGCCTTTCGCGGGCGAGCGATTTTCAGCCGCGGCGTGCTGCGTCGTCAGGCTCGTACCAATAGGTGAGCTTGCCCTCGATCCAATCCACGAGGACTCTTCGAGCTGCCTCGTCTATGTTCACCCTCCCGCCCTTCGTCAACCTCCCATAACGCCTTCCCACATACTCAAGCGCCTCCTCGGCCGAAGTCCCCTCGTAACCGTATATGGACAAGGCCTTGGGGTTGAACCTCATCACTCGTTCTATTAAGGCCACGGCGTATGGCACTGCGTCGTCCACCCTGCCGGGATCGACTGCGCCTCTTATAACAGCCAAGGCGCGGTCCTCGGTCTTCTCAGCTTGTAGAACGCCGGGCGTGTCGATGACCAACAGCCAGCTCTTGGCCCTCACGAGTTGCTCGCCTCTGGTCCAACCCGGCTTAGGGCTCGTGGAGGCCACATGTCTGCCCTTGAGGTAGTTTATCACAGTGGACTTGCCGACGTTGGGGTAGCCGACAACGGCGACTTTGACCGGCAAGGCCGGCGCGAGCCTCTTAATATACGCCATCAACTTCCTAGTCCCCAGCCTCTCCTTGGCGCTGAAGAACACCGAGGGAGTCCCCTGCGCTTCAAACCACCTCTTCCACTTCAAGCCGACCTCGAGCGGGATCAAATCTGCCTTATTTATCGCGGCTATGATCCTCTTGCCTAACGAGCGCGCGAGCTCCTCGACGTCGGAGTTGCGGGTGGCCAAGGGATCCCTAGCGTCGAGGACCTCCAACACTATATCGCTGTCCTCTACTACTCTCCTGACCCTTCTCCAGGCCTCTGCCACGCCACGATGATTCCAACGTGGTTTAAATGCCCTTTGTCGCACTCGCCGTAGATGTCTTTATATATATAGAACTTAGTTAAAGGACCACCGCATTTTATACATGTTATTTTAGTTTCTCCTAGAATTTTATATTCTATTAAATCGTAAGATACTAAATATATGTATAAAGGCTTGTCGCCGGATAGGGCCAAGAGGTAGTGCTTGCCGTCGTCGCCAGCGACGATATACCTCTCGGCGTTGACTACATCGTCGGATTTAACGCCGACGGTCTTCTTGGCCTTGACGCTCGCCTTGACGTCCACACTAGGTCTAGTGCAACATTTAAAGAGGTTTCCTACTGCATACGTGTCGTCGCGCGTCAGCCCCTCTAGGCTGGAGTTGATAAACCAGCGGAGGAGGCTACAGCTGTTTCTGCGCGTGAAGAAGACTCTCGAGGACGCCCGGAACAGCACGATACAGAGGATAAGAGCCTTGATCGCGGAGCTAGAGAGGGATCGAGCCGAGATAGCTACGTCGTTTTCCGAGATCGCGGATCTCTTCAAGGCCGCGGTGGCCAAGGAGGGGCCGGATAGGCTGGACATGCTCGCCGAAATAACCCCGAAGGTCGCCAATGTAGTCCTAGTGAACAAGGGCCTCTATATGGGGCTCGAGGTGGAGAGCTACGGCAAATACCCCGCCTATAGCCTCCTAGCCGAGGCGCCAGAGCTCGACTTGGCCCTAGTCAAAATGCGCGAGCTCTTGCCTAAATTGCTCGCGTTCGCCGAGAAGGAGAGCTTGTTCTACGCGCTCCTCAACCGGGTGAGGGAGTACCAACGCATGATAAACGCCATAGATTACGTTATAGTCCCCAGGATCCAGGAGAGCATACAATACATAAAACTAGCGCTCGAGGAACAAGAAAGGGAGGATTTCATAAGGCGGAGGATAATAACCGCGGCGGCTCGGTGATGAAAAGTTAAAAAAGCGGCCGTGTATTGTGATCAAATGTCGACCAAAGGCCTTGAGTTACAGATAAAAGAACTCATAGATAAAGAGCTCGAAAAGATCTTGGATGAAGCCAACAAAGATCTCGAAGAGTCTATAAGGGAAATAGATTACCAGATCGAGAAGTTGAGACAATATTTAAAAGTGGCTTGAATAGGGGAGCCATGGCGGGCAAGTACCTACTCCCCCTCTTATTGCTAAGCGCTATGGCGTTCGCGCAAGCCACCACGTCGTCAGGTAGCCAATATATTGGCGCAGGTCTAGCGGTGGGTCTCGCAGGCCTTGGCGCCGGAATAGGCGTAGGCATAGCGGGGGCTGCCGCCATGTCGGCCCTCGTGGAGAGGCCGCAAGAGCGCGTCTGGTACCTCATCTTCTTGGCGTTGGCAGAGGCGATAGCTATATACGGGCTTCTGGTGAGCTTTATACTAGCCTCTAAATAAGAGTGAGCGGGGCGAAGTAGCTACGCCTTTTTTCGATCGAAACGCCCTCGACCAACATAGCCGCGGCCTTGATTATCAACATAGCCTCAGATCTCATGTACTCCAACGAGGCCAGTAAAGAGCCCAGCGAGAACTCGGAGCACTCGACTATACAAACATCCGCTAATCTCCTCATGATTGCCGGATAGGCGTTGTCGAGCACCACCGACAAGTTCTCGAACGTGGGCTCCTCCGAGGCCAACGACGCAACGACTTGTCCCCAAGGCTTTATGCTAGACACGAGCTCGAGGACCTTCGCTATTTCGCCACGGGCCGTCGCGTCGAAGATCTCCCTCACTACGCCCGACGGCATGCCGGTGGTCAACGCGGATATCTCGTCTTGTGAAAGCCCCCATATCTTGGCCCTCACGGCGAGCACTATATCGAAATATGTAGTAAGTGTATCTATTAATCTACTGACAGACTTATCGTTTATCTCTTTCAGAGATCTTGTGTAGTCCAAAATCCATTGTCTATCGATGAATATAGTGAATTTATCGTAACCGAACTTCTGCAAGAAGTCGAAGGCCTCGGCCGCCGGATGCCCCAATGTTCTGAGCCTCTCCCCCACCTCCTCGACGCTCCTCGCGCTGAGCAGCGACGTCACTACGTAGCGTCTGCCTGTGAAGTCCAAGGGCTCCGTCACCACGAACTCCTCCGGGTTCTTGCCGGACCTAATCGCGGTGATTATGTACTCTATATTCTCGTACTCGAAGCGTTTTAGATGCAACTTTATGATCTCCCTCCCGTCTTGCGGCGAGCCGAGGTACAACTCCCTCACGTTGTTCATGTACGTCTTAATCACGTGTTCCCTCAAGTCCTTCATGGTCTCCGGGGCTAGTTTATCTATAGGGACTTGATACTGCGTAGTTCTGAGCACGTTGAGGTACTCGTCCGGCGTACTCGCATAGGCCAGCGCAATGGCCTTGTCCTTGGGCAAGGCCCTCGTCCTGAGGCCTCTGACCCTTGGGCCTAGGCTCGGCCTCTTGAGGATCGCGCTCATGATTATAGGCCGAGTTGTCTCAAAACGGCCTCGAGCACCTCTTGCTTCTTCTTCTCAAACGACGAGAGTATAAAGCTTTTCCGTCGTTGAGCTTCCTCCAATATGCGCGACGCCTCCTCTCTGGCCTCGCCGAGTGCCTTCGCCTTATACTCCTCTACGGCCTTCCTCACGATGTTCTCGACGACCTCGTTGAGCCTCGCCGAATATTTATCGACAATGGCGTCGACGTTGCTCAAAGCCCTTTGTTTAACCGCTTCGGCCTCCTTGATGGCCTTGTCTATCTCCTCAAGGCTCTTTAAGATCTCGTCTAGCTTAAGCATAAATCGTTGTTCTCCTCGTTTTTAATTTGTTCGCGTCGAGGGCCGTGTGATGAGCCCAGGACTGGGCGATAGATGAAGCCAATTTCTCGTCGCTGATCGGCCGCGCGGGTTTCTCATCAGATCTCAGACCGTCCCCACATATTCCTCACAATTTATTTAGGGGAGTTCGTCTTATACATGTTCTTGCAAGTGGGACTAATCTTGGCAGCTGTGTTGGCCTTCATAGTCCTTATAATAATCATCTCGTTGTTGGCCTCATCGATAAAGGTCATACCTGAATACCAGAGGGCTGTCAGATTCCGGCTGGGCCGCATCACGGGCTTAGTGGGGCCGGGCCTCGTGTTTATAATCCCTATCATAGATACAATTGTACGATACGACCTCCGCATCGAAGTCGTCGACGTGCCCCAACAGAAGGCCCTCACTAAGGACAACGTGGAGGTCACTATAGATGCCGCCGTGTATCAACGCGTGGTAGATCCGCTGAAGGTGGCCGTGACAGTGAAGAACCACGTGCCGGCCGTGGCGACCTTCGCCGCCGCCACGTTGAGGGACGTGGTGGGCATGGTCGATCTCGACACGTTGTTGTCGCATAGAGAGGAAATCGCTAAGAAGATAGCCGAGATAGTGGACGAACACGTCACGCCTTGGGGCGTCAAGGTCACCGGAGTCGCCATACGCGACATAAGATTACCCGAGGCATTAGTGAGGGCCATGGCGTCTCAAGCAGAGGCCGAGCGGCTAAGGCGCGCTAAGATAACCATAGCGTCCGCCGAGTACGAGGCCAGCAAGATATACCTAGAGGCGGCTGAGACCTACGCGAAGAACCCCGTCGCGGTCCAGCTGAGGCAGATAGACGCGTTGCTCGAGATGGCGAGGGAGCACAACTTGATAATCATAACGCCCTCGTCGCTTGAGTTCGTCTCGTTGCCCTTAGCCTTATCCAAAGCGCTTCAACAAAAACAAGAGGGAGGGGGCCAAGAGAAATAAATGAACAAGTGGGCCCTAGTAGTCCTTTTGATCTCGATCCAGTTCGTATACGCCCAACAAGCTTATTACGTAAAGGAAGTATACGTAGTCAACGTAGACGGCACGATAGGGCCCTACACGGTCTCCCAGATATCGAGGGCCATAAGCGCGGCCGAGCAGAGCTCAGGGGCTGTGTTGATCTTATTAAACACGCCGGGGGGTCTCGCCGACTCGACGCTCCAAGCCATGCAGATCATAGGGGCTTCCCCGGTCCCGGTGATAGGCTTTGTGTACCCCGACTACGGCTACGCGTGGTCGGGCGGCACTTACATACTCTTGTCCGCCCACATAGCGGCCATGGCGCCCCATACTGTGATCGGCTCTTGTCAGCCCGTGGAGGGCTCCACGCCTGTGAACTACTCCAAGGTCCTAAACGCTTTCGCTAGTTATTTAGCCGCCGTCATGGCCTCCTACGGGAGGAACTCCAGCTACGCGTATCTCTGCGTCCAGCTGAACTTGAACCTAAACGCCGAGGAGGCCTTGAGATATCACGTGATAAACTTCATGGCAAGCGATATAGGACAACTCCTAGACGAAGTCAACGGATCAGCGATAACCCTCGGCGGGAGAGGGGTCGTGGTCTACGTAGAGAGCCCCCGCATCGTCTACATCGAGGCCACTTTGGGCGAGATGCTACAAGCGTGGCTCATGGACCCAGTAGTCGAGAGCGTGTTGTCGCTCGTGGCGTTGTTGGTGATAATAGTGGCCTTGGCGTCGGGGCACCCGTTGGCCGCCGCGTTGGGCGTTGTGTTGTTCCTACTCTCTGTCTTGCCGTACATATCGACGAGCTGGGTCTGGGCCGTCTTGTTCGTGATGGGCGTTGTGCTCTTATTCGCCGGCATGTTTTCGGGCGGCTACACCCACGGTCTGCTCGAGGGCTCTGGGGCAGTCCTAATAATCTTGGGCTTCCTGAGCCTCTTTCCTCCGTTTCAGCTACGGGGACAGCCCGTAGTTTTAGCCGACTATTGGCCCCTCGTCGGCACCGCGGCGGCTCTTGTCGCGGTCCTCATAGGCGTTGTGGCGTTCATAGCGTGGAAGGCTGTTGTTGTCCACTTAAAGAGGCCCGTGTCCGAGGCCTTCTTGACGTTGCAGGGGGCGGAGGGAGTCGCCGTGGACGACATAGGCCCCAACGCCCCGGGCTACGTCGTCGTGATGGGCGAATATTGGAGGGCCGTATCGGAGGTCCCCATCAAGAGGGGGTGTAGGGTGAGGGTTGTGAAGACTGGAACGCCGCTCCTCGTGGAGCCCGTCGGGACTTGCTAAAGTAATCGTGGCGGATAAAAACGCCGGCTCTCGATGTCGCGTGTTCGTGTACATAATAATGGGCTATGGGGCTATTTTAGTAATACTGGGAGTCGTGAGCAACGAGGAATCGCTAGTACTCTTCGGGCTGGCCCTATTGGCTTTTTCGAACCTCCACAACCTCGCCGAGTTGTTAAGGAGGAGGCGGGAAAACGGCGTAGAGGGCGGGCTTAGATCGACTTAGCGGCTGGATTTTTACAAGAGCATACCGTGTTCTTGATCGAATAATTTATATCATGCGAGTGAATCTGCTTCATGCTTTTACAACTGGGCCTATTGACAGCTGTAGCCGCAGGCGCTATCGCCGTGTTGGCACTAATTATATTTTTGTTGGCCAGAAGGGGTTCGCCTCCTCCGGCCCAACAGCCGAGGGTCTACACGCCGGGCGAGCAAGAGATACTAAACCAGTTGGCTCTGTTGAGGGAGAGGATAGAGAAGTTCATCCCGCCTTATGGCAGAGTCGGCTACGTCCCATCGAGCATCTCCGAGCTGGCGGAGCTCTTGGGCTTTCACTACGTGAGAGTAGAACGAGAGGAATACGGCGTTCTACCCGAAGATTTTAGACAATTCGTAGATCTAGACTTAGATATGGCCCAGATTAAGGTTAACGATAAATACTTATATATTTTAAAGAAAAATAATAAAAAGCTCATAGCTGTTGGCGATATGTATCTTGACTATCTAACTATAAGGTTTCTAGAGGATTTTTTAAGTTATATTTGAGATAGAACTAGGCCGGTAGCCGTTCTTTAGGCTCGTGCAACTCAACGACCTCTCCTGGTCCGACGCGTCAGCCTAATCCAGGCACGACGTCAGTTTTTAAGATGTCTTGTGGAGTACAAGCGATGATGAACTAAGGGTCTGGCGATAGGTGAGTGGGCTCAAATCGCTGAGCTGGTGTCAGACTTAAAAAGGCATTAGGTAGCGACATGTAATGAGGCTTCTCTGGCTCGGCTTAGTTGCGCTTGCCTTATCGGCGTTACCTGGGATAAATTACTTAATCTACGCCGTGGGGCCTAATCTTATATTTCAAGTAAATCCAATGTATATAGAAGTTGGATCTAATAGATATTATATATTTACATTACCTAGTTTTACTAAATATATAATATTTATTATTATAATGATTATTATAGGATATTACGAGTTGCGGAAGAGCGTTAGGCCCAGGCACGGATCCCTATTTGTGGGCGTGTTAGCCGTCGTGATCTCTGCGCCTCTTCCGCTCATATTCGCGGAGAGGGACGGCTTAATCCTCGTCGTTTTGTCGAACGCCTTCTCTTCGGCCGGCCCCCTCTTGTTGCTGATCGCGGGCATCCTCGAGCTGGCCGAGCACTATATATTGCCGGGCCGCACAACCGAGATAATCGCCACGCCGGAGTCAGCTATGGAGAAGACCGAGAAGGCGTGACCCGCTGTTTCTTCTGCTTGAAAGAACAAAACACGCTCTACATAGTTAAGCTTAAGGCGGAGTTGAGGATGGACCTCTACGTGTACGCTTGCGAGGATTGTCTACGTCAACACAAGAATTTGATCGCCCAAATTATCGATGTTCCTCAAGAAGTCGACAAGAAAAGATATGGACAACACAGGAACGCCCTTCACCACGGCGTTAAAGGAGGTAAGAGTTACCACTAGAGGGATTACCTTAGGCGCTAAGAGCCTCAGCCTCGGGAGGCATCTTTCTACCTTCTCTAGGTGTTCTTGTACCACCTCGCCCCATTTCCCCCCTCCGTATTTCCAGCGCTTGGCCTCTATCACTATTAAGTACTTATCGGATCTGGCCATCACGTCGAATTCGGCCCAGCGGCCTCCGCACTCGAGCCTCACGTTCCTCAAGGTCGAGAATCCCCAGCCTTCGAGCAAGTAGAGTATTATTTCCTCGAACTCCCTCCAGCTGAGTCGTCGAGAAATTCTCGACAAGTCCAAAGAGGCGCCCGCCTCGAGCGCTTTGAATACGATATAGGGCCGAGGGGCCAGGAGGCCGTCTCTGTAGAGACCTAGCTCCTCGAGGCAACGCTTCTCCTCCTCGTCCAGAGGGGCCCCCTCTAGCGCGTCCTCGACGGCTCTTTTTATACAGCCGATCATTTTTCGACCATGATGATAGGCCGCTGCCGATCGATGAAGAGGGTTTAAAGCGCTGACTCGTAGAGCTGTTTCGGCTTCCCGTATAACAGATAAGACGGCTTCGCCGCATATATAGCGCCGGCCACTATTGCTATATTCGGTATGCAGAGGGCCTCGAAACAAGGGCTGGGGCCTCGCATCTGATCTATTGTGGGCAACTTGACGTGCCTCAGCTTGTTCACGTCGTCGCTGGTTACTTTTATCTCGACTCTGTTCTTGTTAAGCCTATTTACCATCTTCATGAGGTCCGACAGCTTTAGCCCAGTGCAAGGACATAGCACCTGGTCGCCGTCTATCTCGTCCAGCGCATTGGGCCAGAAATAGGGCCATCCGGGCGCGTCTATCACGTTCGGCTCCACGTATAGATCGCTGTAATCGGTGCCTCTGCTGAGCCTTAAGTCGAGGTTGTAAAGCCAGTTGACTTCCAGAGCCAGTTTAGCTCTGAAGTCGTCGAGCTCCTTTGATACCTTGTCCTTGTCCTCGACGCCTTCCTTGGAGGCTATATAGGCCGCCAGCAACTTGGCGTGGGCCTCTTCAAGGTGTGCATATATAGCGCCATAGATCTCGCCGACTAGGTAGATATTAGTGCCGCCTACGGATTTGCCCCGCTCGTCCAACCTCAAAACTTCGCCGAAGCTGTTACGCCGAGGCACTAACGAGTTTAGCTCAAAGGAGTAGAACACCTTGAGGCCGAGCCTTAACGGCGCATACAAGTTTACCGTCCTCACAGCCGACACGACGGCGTCGGCCTTCACGAGCCTTCTCTCTACGCCCTTCTTGCCGAGATAGATGCGTAGTCTAGCCTCGCCGTCCTTGTACCTCTCCACCGTCGCTGAATATATCACGTCCACGCCGAGTTTTTGAAGCTTATCCTCGACGCTCTGGTAGTACTTGACGTCTCGGAGATATGCCGAGTTGTCCGCGACGACGACGTCGTTGCCGGCCTCTGCGAGGGCCATGGCAACTCTAAGCCCCCATTCGCTCGTCCCCCACACCAACAGCCTTTTACCGCTCGGCTTCGCCTCGAGGGCTTCCGAGGCTTGGATTATCTGAGGCGTGCCCGGGATCGGCAGATACATCTCAAGCCCGCCTGTGTTCAACACTAGGTGTTTATACACAGGCTTGATGCACCGATCGCCCGAGATGAGCACCTCGCCGTCGAAGACGGCCCTCTGAGGCTCCACGGAGTATTTATCGATGTACTCTCGGGCGGGGACCCCCGATGCGGTCGGCTCCCCGTCGAGCGAGTTGTGGCCGCCCTTGGGGCCTTCGCTGAACAGCCCGACCTTGAACCCGTATTTTGCAAGCTCTTGCGTCACTGCTAGTCCGCCTATGCCCGCGCCCACTACCAACACGTCGTATTTCTCCTCGACGCAACGATCGGGCCTCTTGATCTCGCGGCAGATCCAGGAGTTGCAGATCATGCTGGGAGCTGATCTCGCGTTATTATTTATTCCTCCAAGCGCCTGCCTCCTCGAGCCACTGCCTTAGCTCGGCCAAGCTCTTGAAGTTCAGATCGCCTTGCGTCTTATCCCCGACTATTACGGTAAGTATCCCGAGGGCCCTGGCGCCGAGGTCTACGTCGTCGTCGCCCACCATCACGGCCTCCTCAGGCCCCACGCCGAGGCGCTTGAGGGCTATCTTGAACATGAGCTTGTGAGGCTTCCTATAGCGCACCACGTCCGATGTTATCACGGCGTTGACCGATGCGCCGATCCTCCTCAAGAACTCCTCCACGTAGCACTTGCACGTTACGTTGGAGATTATGGCAGTCTTGAAGTTGGCGGATGCCCACTTTAGGAAACTCGGCGAGTCGTCCACGGGCACTAAATGCCTCAACATAGCGTTGACCAACGCGCCGCGGACGGCTTGCGCGTCTCCCCCTCCCGACAACGCCACGATAAGCGCCGCTTGGCCCTCCACCGGTATCTCAACCCCGGAGGCCTCCCTCACCGCATTAGCCAACCTCCTCGCTTGGAGGAACAACTCGAGCGATCTCCCCTCGTCGAGCCCCAACGCAGAGGAGAGTCCGTCCGCTACGTCGCTTAGGTAGGCCTCCTCGTCGTCTATCTTTGCGAGAGTCCCGAAGAAATCCAGGAGCAGGGCCTTAACGCGCATGTATCCTAGAGGGCCACCAATTATATTTAGACAACAAGTTCATCACCGCTGGCACCAACAACGGCCTGACGACGTACGCGTCGAATATGGCCGAGAAGGCCACCGTAGCGCCGATTTGTTCCAAGACGGTGAGCTGCGACTGGACTATGGAGAGGAAGGCCAACGCGAGTATAAGGGCGGCGCCCGTCACCACGGGGCCGGTCGTGACTATCGCGGTCCTTATGGCAGTCTTGTCGTCCAAGCCTTTCTCCACCTCTTCTCTTATCCTCGAGACTATGAAGACGTCGTAGTCGGTGCCCACCGCTATGAGCAAGCTCATTAGCACCACCGGCTGTAGCCAATACGTCTGCTGGCCAGCCGCCATCTGGAACAACGCTATGTTCATCGCGATGCCCCAAACCGCCGACATCAGCACCGTTGCCACGAGCCTCAGAGGCGTCAAGACGCTCCTCAACGCGGCCATCAACGCTATTATCACTGTGGCGAGTATTATATATATTTGAAAATGCCAAAAATATAAATAAATATATGTAAAATATATATGTTTCCATCCAGCATCACCTCCTATATATAATAATCCATAACTCCTTAATCTTGAGAGGTTGTCGTAAACCGCCAGCAATTCGTCCGAGGTACTCGTCACCGAGAGTTTAAGTTCAATTATATAGTAATTATTCTTTTTAAATATAGTATAATTTGTAAAATATTCAAGATTTTTTATATAATTAATTATAGTTGAATTTGGCTCTCTATTGAATACTAAATATGTCGTGGAGAGGGCCGTCACATTCCTGAAATACATCTCCGCTATAGCTAACGCCTTTTTGCCGGCCGTCTCGGGCATGGCTGATATGGGGTTGGTCGTTATCTTTAAATTATTTATAATAAAAATAGCTAAAATAATTGATATTATTGTAAATATAATTATTATTAATTTTGATTTTTCTAGTGATATATCCACAGTTTTTGCTAAAAACTTAGATCTACCCTCGTGTAGTCTTATATCCTCTATCCTCCTCGGCCAAAACAGCCCATCCCCCAACACTGTCAACAACGCCGGCGTGGCCGTAAACGACGTTGTGAGCACGAACAAGACGGATAGGCCCAGCGCTAGGCCTATAGTCTGCATAAAGGGAAGCGGCGAGAGGCCGAAACTCCCCAACGCGAGTCCTGCCACTGTGGCGCTCGTCAACACAGCGCGTTTCCCGTACTCAAGCGATCTATTCGTCGCCTCGTGAACGTCGGCTCCTTTGTTCCGCTCCTCCGCGTATCTCCCCAACATGAGCAAGTTGTAGTCCACTCCTAAGGCGAAGATCACAGGCGCGGCCATGTACACCGATAGGTAATACGGCGGCATATAGGGCGATATTAAGTATATGGCGCCCAGGACGGCTAAATACGAGAGGCCCACCTCGGCGAGGACCACGAGAGGAGCTATTAACGTCCCGAACACGAACAACAACACGGCCAACATGACGATGGAAGTGGTCTTGTCTATGTCGGGCACCTCTGAAGTGACTATCTCGGTGAACTGCGACATCAACACGTCGGTCGATACGGGCACGGCCCAGCTGTAGTTCAACTTAGGCGTCCCCGTGCCGTTAGCTATCACCAACGCGTACATGTCGCCGTGGAGGAGCTCCTCGGCTTGGGGTATTGTGTACATCGTGGGGGGCGGATACATAGACGTCAAGTTGTTTAGCAACGAGCGCTTGAAGATCTCAGTAGCCTCCTCGGTTCTATTGACGCAAAGCACGTAGGGGATATAGGGCTGGAGATACGAGGGGAGGCTCGACGCGAGTTTCAGATATAGGTATTTCTCGACCCCCAACTCGGTCACATTTTCGGCGAGCTTTACGAGAGAGGAGTTGAGCTTCGTGGAGAGCAAGCGCTCGGCCACGAGCTCCGCGGAGCTCTCGGAGGCCCAGTTCCTCCAAGTCACGCCCTGGAGGAGCCAACTCACGTTGCCGTAGGCCTTATCCGCGGCCAACTTAACGGCCGTATCGATGTCGTAGTGGGCTGAGTAGTTCCTGTAATACTCTAGGAACGCTTGGGTGCGGGGATTGCTTATGTTCAGAGCCACGGCGCCATAGGTGGCGTAGAGCAACATTGTCGCGTTGTCCAGCGCGTCATGGTACGCGCTCCTCAACGCGCGGAGCAGATCGCAATTGCGTGATGTCATATTGTATATATTATTTAAAATTTTTGAAAATGAGTCAGTATAATTATTTATTATATTATTTATTGTATTCCAATATATTTTTTGTGAATAATATTGTATAGTTAATGGCGAGATCGCGCTATATCCCTCTTGTGATAAGGTTTTATTCAATTCATTTAATTTATATGAAAGATTCGGTCCATATACAATTATAAATGTTAATTTATAATTAGAATTATTAGTATTATTTAATATATTATTAACTATAGCAGGCTCTACGTCCTTAGGCATGAGCTTAGATTCTGAGTATACCAAGACGTCGAAGACCCTCCACGAATAAAACGCCATGTAGGCGTAGGCCGCAAGCCATAACGCCAACAACGCGTACGCAACTACTCGCCTCACGGCGGTAAATAATAATACGCTAAATAACTACGATGGCCTATCGCCACGTCGTGATGTTGGCACTTAGCGATTTGAAAGCCAGGAGGACGCGGTACGTGCTCTTGGCTATTGTAATAGCGGTAGGGGCCGCCTTGATGGTCGCATTGAGCACGATAAGTATAGGAGCTAAAATTTATATTCAAAATCAATTATATCAAATATTTCCAGCTGATATACTTATTTATTCAAATTCTATAGATATACCTTATGCTTTCGTCTCAGCCTTGAGGTCTTTGCCGTATGTCCAAAGCGCTGAGCCCGTGGTCATGTTGACAGGCACGTTGGGAAACAAGACGGTCACTATCTTGGGAGTTCCTCTCAGCGATATGGGCTACTTCGACATAGAGCTAGAGCGTGGGAGGTTGCCGCACGGCGGAGGCGAGGCCGTGGTAGAATCCACGTTAGGGGTTCGGCTGAACGATGTAGCGACCTTGTACGTATACCAGAGCAGCGTGGCGCCGCCGATCAGGCTTCAAGTGACCGTGGTGGGAGTGATGAGCAATTTGTTGAAGGGGTTCATCGGGCCGATGAGCCTCAACTTAGTGGTTGTCCCGCTGGATTGGCTACAACAACAGTTGGGGCTCGGCGATTTCTACAACATGGTCTTCATCACCTTGAAGGACAAATCCCTCGTACAGCCGTTGGCCCAGGCCTTGAAGCAGAAATACCCCCAAGCTGAGGTGTACACCCAGCAGAGCGCCCTCTCCACCGTGGATAGGGTCTTCAACATGTTGAACTTGTTCTTCTTAGTGATAGAAACCATAGCGTTCTTGGCAGGAGCTCTGACGACCTTCACGGTGATGTCCATCACGGTAAGGGAGCGGATCGGCGAGGTTGCTCTCCTCAAGGCCACAGGCATTTCCGGGCGCGACGTGGCATTGACGTTCTTCGTGGAAATAGTCGTGGTCGGGCTACTGGGCGGAGTCGCCGGCAGCGCGGCGGGCTATTTCGGGGCCATTGGCGTCAAGAAGATGCTTATAGATATGGGGTACCTCTTCGACGTGCCAATCCCGTTCATCCCCTCGCTCTTCGCCTTAAGCGTGGCGATCTCGTTGGCGGTGGCGCTGGCTGGAGCCCTCCTCCCCGTGTACAAGGCCGTGACCTTGAGGCCGCTGGAGGTACTGAGATGAACGAGGCCGTTTATCTCGAGGGGGTCCACAAGGTGTACAAGACGGCGGCCGGCGAGGTGCACGCCTTGCGGGGGGTCACCTTGAGGATCCCGAGGGCGGCCATCGTCGCTTTCATGGGGCCTTCCGGGTCCGGCAAGACCACTTTGTTGAACATAATATCCTCTCTGGATAGGCCGACCAGCGGCAGAGTCGTCGTCTTGGACACCGATATAACCCACCTCGACGAGAAGAGCCTCGAGCGCTTTAGGCTGATGAAGATAGGCTATCTGTTCCAGTCCTACAACTTAATCCCCTACCTCACAGCGCTCCAGAACGTGGAGTTGCCAATGCTAGCCGCCGGAATGCCCAGGGATCTGGCCAAGACAAAGGCCAAACTGTTGTTGAGGCTAGTAGGTCTGGAGGACTCGGCGAATAGGCTGCCGGCCCAGCTCTCGGGCGGCATGCAACAACGGGTGGCGTTGGCCAGAGCTTTGGCCAATAGCCCCGAGCTCTTGATCCTAGACGAACCCACCTCAAACATAGACCTAGATAACGCCTCGGCGATTCTCAGCTTAATACTTGCACTGAACAAGGTCTGGGGAGTCACCGTGTTGATCGCCACACACGATCCCGACGTCGCCGCCATCGCCGATAAGGTATACTCGGTGAGGGGCGGCTACGTCACAGATGGCGAGATCCCCAAGGGCGAGATCAAGATAGACCTAGAGAGGGCGAAAGAGATATATGAGAGGATCAAAGCTCTCGATTCGGCATGGCGTTGACCAAGCCCGTGTTTCTGTTGATCGTGATAGCCGCCGCGGCTCTTGCGATCCAGCCTACGTTGATTATCTCAACCAGCGCCAGCTACAACGGCGTTGTGTCGTCCGCGTATCAGTACATGTACTTCGTAGTCAACAACTCGTCCGAGCCCATGGAGTTCTTGGGACAGACTATACCCCCCTTCAGCGCCAGTGTTATCTATGTCGAGGCCAACGCGTCTTATCCTCCTCCTGTAGTTGTTTTTTATAATATTACTTATATTAATGCGTCATTAATAAATAATATTTTATATTGTTCTAATAATTCAATTATTAAAATTAATATTATGATAAAAAATTATATGCCGTTCAACGTGCCTATCACAATCCTCGTCCAGAAGCCGTCCGGCGTCGAGGTGATCAGCAACATGACGCCCTCAGGCGTCGAGAACATCGGCGGCTCGACCGTCTATGAGTGGGCCTTCTTCATAAGCGATAGGGCGGGCTTCTCGTTATCCTATAGGGTGAGGGATTTCGGCAGCTTCGGCGCGGTGAACTTGCCGACCGTGTCGGTGATAGCGGCGGTCGACTTATCGGGCTATATAGAACAAGCCAACTCCACGATTTCGCTCTTAAACAGTACTTATAATTATCTTAATAATTTAACGTATGCTGTAGATATTCTTAATAATTTAATATATAATACTACTAATAATTTAGATAGATTAATTCAGTTATTAAATTTAAGCTCGACGGCTTTCAGAGAGGGCGCCAAGGGGCTCAACGCGTCGAGATACGCTATATATGCATTGAACTCTCAATTGTCCGCACTATCCTCGTCCCTGGCGGGCGTCGCGTCCACTCTGAATAGATCTCTCTTGTTAGTCCAATACGAATACGCCTACTTAATCACTCTCTCCAGCGCGTTGGAGAGCCAAGCCATAGCCATAAGGGCGTATGAGCGCTCGCTCTCGACGTCGGTGCAGACTCTCGACTCAATAAGGGGCGATCTCCTTACGATATATTCCTCGCTTCAAAATACTGAAAATTCATTAAATAATATATATAATAATTTAATATCTATTAAAAATCAAATAAATAATATTAAGACTAATAATACATTAATTAAAAATATAACTAAGGAGTTAGATCAAGAGCTCGACTATGCCATATCCACAATACAGAGTCTCCAATCCGTCGTCAATTCCGCCGCGGACTCCGTAGCTGCTTTGATAAACATAGTATCGAACACTAGGAACGCGTTGGTAGATATCGGCAACCAGCTGGGGCAAGTGGGAGATGTGTTGAACCAGACGGCCATAGCGACGAGGGAGAACGCCACGGCGTTATTGGAGGGGCTACCGCCGATTATAATCAATGCGTCTAAGTCTCTGAGCGGTATAGCGAACAACCTATCAGCGGCGGCCCAACAAGTAAGCCAGCTGGCAACTCCTCTAAACAGCGGCGTGGCGTATTTGCTCTCGGCGTCTAACGCCTTGAACTACACGGCCGAGGAGCTCAGAGCCGTGTTGATAGCACTTAGGGGCGAGTTGCCCTACGCCGGTTTAGCGAGCTCGATTATTTCTAATTATAGATATAATATAACTAAATCCATACAAAAATATCAATATTTTAGCTCCATAGCGAGGACCTACGAGGAGATCTACGGCACCGGTAAAGTGAGGTACCAGTTTACTCTGTCCTTACCGACTGCAGTTAACCCATCAGAGTTCGCGTTGGAGATAACCGCCTATAGAGCCCAAAACGGAGGAGGGCGCGCCGCGTTCCCCTTAGTCTTGATAATAGCAGTAGGCGCCTTGGCCGCCGTATCTGCCGTTCTCTTGAGGATCAGGTAGAGCCTTTTACTGAGATGTATTTTGCGTAAATAGGACATCCGGAGCCCCCGTTGTTGCAGTAGCCCTCCAGACGCGACTTGCTGATGCGCCACTCCTCGGGAGGTATCAAGATACAACGGAGGCCCTCCGAGGTGGACCTATACATGGGACAACGCATGGGCCGGCGTTAAATCTCGCATTTAACAGTATCGCCTCGGCCGAGCCGGCAACTAAGGCCTAGCTAGGCCCGCTCTAAGTGTCTAGGATGTATGTAGTCTTATTAATTGGTTAAAACCTCCCCGTGGACGAGTGCAGTAAAGTGGACGAGTACATCGCCCAGAGAGGATTCAAGGTAGTTGAAAGGAGAGGGCGCCTCTTGTACGCGGCCTTGGGCGGCTTATATATCTCATTCTGGTGTCCCGAGAGGAGCAATATATTCGACGTAGATCCTCTGGAACTCGCCGACGAGCTGAGGCTCTTCAAGAGCGATGTACTAATAGTGGTCGCGTATAGGCCGTTCTTGATAATCGATGAACTACAGAGCATCTTGGATCGAATAAATAGATGGTATGGGAGGGGGCTCAACGTGAAGCTT
Source organism: Thermoproteus thermophilus (assembly GCF_055392855.1). Taxonomy (NCBI): domain Archaea; kingdom Thermoproteati; phylum Thermoproteota; class Thermoprotei; order Thermoproteales; family Thermoproteaceae; genus Thermoproteus; species Thermoproteus thermophilus. Next base: position 62,470 of record NZ_AP042466.1, on the reverse strand, counting down.
ATGGGCGTCAACGCGTACGACATAGAGGAGGGCCTAGAGGAGGCTGTGGGCCACGCGATGGTCTATAAGCCCTTCAAGATAGGCCAAAGCCTCGGCGACGACGACGTGTGTCCGAACTGCCTCGGCTCGCGGCTCAAGGTGTTCGTGTCCGAGAAGCTCTTCTCGGCCAAATACAGATCCCTAGTGAGGCACATAGTGCTCGGATGCCCTTCCTGCGGCCTTAGGATCAGACGCGTTGAGCTGATCAGCTAAGAGGCCTCGCATCGGGGTCTAACAAGCCCACGACGGTCCTCAACAGCTCGGGGAGCTCGGCTTTGTTGATCCTCCTCCTCAACAAGGTGACCGAGGCGCCTCTGTGGCCCCCGCCGCTCCCTCCCAAAATTTCGCCTATTTTCGCCGCTATTTCGCCCACGTCGACTGATTGGGATCTATATATTATCCTAACCTCGTCCCCGTGGCGCGAGGCGACTATAGATACGTCGCAACCAGCTGATATGAGTAAGTTGGCCACATCCGACTCGTATGCGTCGACGTGCGTGGCGCAGACCGCGCCTATCTTGGTTTTGAATATCTTCAAACGGGCCAACGCCTTCAATTTAGCTACTCTGGCCGATGGATCTTCTTGGCGCTTAACGTATCTCTCCAGGGGTCCCACCTCCTCTACTGCATATGCCAACGCCCTTAAGGTCCTCGAGTCGGCCCTCAGCAACTTGACCGAGTCGGCGTATATGCCTAATGCCGCGGCCACCAGGGAGTCTCTCCTAGGCCTCACGCCGACTTCTAGCGCTAATTCCAACGCCATTTCGCTACAGCTGGGCCTCTCGTCCCTTACCCCGGGTAGTTCGTCCCCAACCGCGTGGTGGTCAAAGACTACTAACGGCACGTCGAGCTTGGGGACTTGCGAAAGCGACGCCACGTCGACTAGTACAGCAGCCTCCACGTCGGACGGAGGCGCTTCGGCGCATTCGGCGTACGGCTTAGCGTCTTTGGAGGCTCCTTCGGGGCATACGACTAAGGCCTCGTAGCCCAAATAGTAGAGGACGTCCCTTAAGATCAAGGCGCATCCCAAGGCGTCCACGTCGGCATGTCTATGCGTGATTATCGCAACCCTATGCTTCCCTTTCAATACGCTTAAGAGCTTCTCTAAGTACACGACGTCTATCCTCCCCCGGGTATATTACCCCTTCCTTAATCATATCGGCGACCGCGACGCCTATCTCGGCCGCCCTTTCGACGACCTCCCTCAACCTCTCGTCGTCGACAAGCAAGCCGGCTCCCGCGTCCACGGAGACCTCAACGGAATCCCCCCTGAAGGCCACCTCGATCTCCGCCTCTATTATGTCGTCGCCTAATTCCTTGACTATATAATCATATACCACTTGCGATATGTACTCTGCCACCTCAACCTCCTCCCTTTGCCGCCGCGCCTGTCTGCTGGGCTCCTCCACCGCCCCTTAACCTGGCCAGCTCCTTATTTATATCGTCCCTAAGCTTATCGAGCTGCTCTCTGAGCATCGACTCTTGTCTGGAGAGCGTCTTTATGTGCAACTCGAGGAGCTCCTTCCTCTCCCTCAACTCTTGCAACGCGGCGTCTTTGTTGATCTGCAACAAGAAGTTGCCGACTGATTTGTATATCTTCGCCTCTTGCGAGAGCTTCTCTATCTCGCCGAGGGCCTTCTCGACGTCGCGCAACTCCGCCTCATATTGTTGTTTTCTGAGCAACACGCTCTGTAGTTGGTTCTGCGCTTGTTGGAATCTGTTAACCAAGTCTTGGAGCGATGGCGGGAGTTGTGCCATGAGGGGGTCGGACAGCTCATTAATATTTTTTATTCTAGAGCTCGGCGATTTCCTCTATTACGTGTAAGGCTCTGAAGATCGTGTTGGCCAAGCTCCTGGCGCTCGCTATGTCGGCCGCGTATCCTACTATCCTAAGCCTACCGCCTTCCTCGAACACCCTTATTCTGCCTCTGCGAAATACCACCTCCTTCTCCAACGCCTTGAATACCCTCTCGGCTATATCGTTTTTATCTACCTCGACAGATATTTCGTACATATTCTAATGCCCTTGACTTTGAACGAAAGTCCTCGTGGACCTAGGTCCCGCCCGTCGACGAGCTCTACTAGATACTCGCCGGGAGTTCCCCTGATCACGAGCAAGGTATCATAACGTCCCTTGAGCTTCTCTAAATCTACGGAGTAGTAAGGAGTGTACGCGAAGACCTCCAAGAACAAGTCCACTAGCTCGCTGGCCGTGTAGTCGACTATCGCGGCCGTGTTGGCCTTGGGCTTTCTCGTTATGTAGACGTCGAGGTCCTCCCTCATCTTAACGCCCGATATGGTGATGGAATAAGGGAGCCAACTTCGCTTGTTGACGTTAAGGAATTCCATAGATGCCGGGTTGCCGCGTCTCGAGTTGACCAAGAGCACGTAGCTCGCGCCCCTCGCCACGGCCTCCTCCAGCAACGCCTTGTAGGACCTCTTGCCGCGCGTTATCTTCTCGACCCCTGGCAAAGACGTCGCGAGCTCGTTCAAGAACTCGTTGACCTTTTTGGAATAATAACGGGAGGAGGTCGCAAGTACTCTCGTCACGAGGCGGCCTCTTGCGAAGACCCCCTCCACTTAGCCTTCTGTATCTCCACCTGCTTTAGCTCCTCGGGCGTTAAGGTCCTGCCGAGTATCGTCTGAGGTATCCAAGCGCCTCCGGCGAAGGTGAAGCCGCACTTAGGACATTGCCATATGCCGAACGCCAGCCTCTTCAGCCTCACAAGAGATCTACAGTTGGGACAACGGTGAAGGCCTTTTTGTTTGACCTCTATGGCGGTTATCTTCCTCCTGAGGCCCATGCCGTACCGTGCGCCGTACCTTCCGGCAGGGCCCACTACTCGGGTATGGCTGAAGGGCATGCCCGACACTGTGCGGGGTCTATTTAAATTTAGTTAGACGAGGCTCTTGAGCAAGACTTCCCTTATTTTGTCCCTCACAGCATAGGCTAGATCTAAGGCTTGGCTTAACTCGGGCGTGGTGAAATAGCCGAGCGTCTTCTGCACCGAGACTATGCGGTCCTGGGATAACGTGATGGTGATGCGGCCGTCGAGCGAGAGCTCCTCCTCGAGGCTCGGGTCCACTAGAAGGCGGTTTTCTATTTTGCCTATCGAGACGGCGATAGGGGCTTTGGAGAGGTCTGAGGGCAAGGCTGATCTATTATTCCTATCAAGCTTAATGCCAGTCTCGTCCTTAACGGCTACGGGTAACATGGTCGATCTCAAGGCCGCTAGCGCCGCTAGGTTGGAGGCGTCGACGAGGTTGCCGTCGTCGTTGAGGACGTAGAGGTCCACCCAGAGGACGTAGACCTTTGTCTGGTCTATTGCCAGCTTCTTGAAGTCTACGAAACCGCTGTGACGGATGCCGCGATCGACGACGCGGGCCAGCTCTATGGCCGTCTCGTCGGGCGGCCCTATTTCGCTATAGGGCGATGCGTGGGGCAATATCTCGGCGTTGACTATCAGTACTCCTTCATCCGGCGCGTCTTGAAAAGGTTGGCCTAGGCCCACCTTAACCCCCGCAACTACTCTGGTCTTGCCCAAGAGGACCTCGGCGCTGCCATCAGCCGTGTTGACGACGTTTGTCCTAATGCTGATCTCTCTCAGCTGGTCCAACGATCTGCCATCTATCCTCGTCCCGGCGGCGGCCAACCTCCTTATCTGGTTACGCCGTAAGTACGATATAAAGCGCTTGCCGTACGGGGATATGGAAGCCATCACTTAGCGACTTCCTCCGCTATTTCGAAATACTTAGCCTTCAACGCCTCGCGGGCTTTGCCGTAGACGTACTCGGCGCCTTTTATAGCGAGCTTCACGGCCTCGGCGAATTTCTCCTTGGTCCAAGCTCCGTCTAGCTGCAATAGGGTTATCCTGCCCAAATTGGGCATGTAGCCAACAGGCATATCGCCCTCTCCGTAGTTGTCCTCGAGCCCGTTGAGGTCGAGGACGACCGTGTCGTTGACTAGGCCGACGGATACGCCTATGACGAGGTCCCTCATGGGGATTCCCGCGTCCGCCAACGCCAACGACGCCGCGGTTAACGACGCTACTCGAGTCGAGCCGTCGGCTTGTACTATCTCCACGAACACGTCTATGCGCGAGCGGGGGAACTGCTCGAGGAATATCGCCGGCTCTAACGCCTCCCTCAACACCTTCGATATCTCTATCTCGCGCCTGCTAGGCGCTGGGTTCTTGCGCTCGTCCTTAGTGCTGAAGGGGGCCATATGGTAGCGGACGCGCATGACCGCGCGATCGGGTAGCGATAAATGTCTAGGATGCATTTCCCTAGGCCCATATACGGCGGCTATCGCAGTGGTGTTGCCGTACGATACCATGGCCGATCCGTCGGCGTTTGAAACCACGCCTATAGCTATTTTTACCTCGCGCATTTGATCCGGCGCCCTTCCGTCGGATCTTCTGCCCTCGACGAGCAGAGGCACAGGCGGTTGTTTCATGCGCTATTCGGCCCAGCACTGCTTTTATATCTTTCAATCAACGCCTTCACCCTATCGGTCAGCCCCGCCACATGGCTTTCTCTGTCGATCTTGGCTAATATCTGCAACAAAGCCAACTCGGCTCCGTGGCTGGGGCATTTGGCCCATATCCTTCCGTTCTGGCCCACTATAATATCGCAACCCAGCTCAGATATCGTCGATATCATGGAGCCCTTCTTCCCTATAACGCGGGGCACCTTGACCGGCGATATCTCGACGACGAAGCCGTTCTCGATCTTGCCGAGCCTTTCGCCCTCCCTCAGCGTTAACGTGACAGGGAACTCGTCCGTTAGGTCCACGCTCTTCACGGACGCTATCACGGCATCCCCTATGTTCAACAAGCTCGTCAAGCTGGTGCGCTCGAGGTCCACGTACTTGGCCGTGGCCTCCCCCACGGGCAACCACGCCGGCAACGGGGCCCTTATGTCGACCTCCCAGCCCATGGCCAACACGTCGGTTACGTAGCCCACGACGACGTCGCCCGGCTTAGGCCTATACGAGCCCTCGAGGGGGACGACCACTAGTTTATTCTCCCTGAACTCGACCAAGCCCACCGAGGCCGCCCTATATTTGCCCTCGTCCAGGTATACGGCCCCCTCCACTACCTCGTCGGCCGTCGCGACGAGGTCTCCCGGGAATATGATCTGGCGAGGCGATACGTACTTCATCAATACACTACCTCGAGTATCTTGACGTCGCCTTCGCCGTGAGTTATGTCGTTGACCCTCCCTATAATCATGTCTTGAAGGCCGGCGGGCGCCTCGACGATGGCCTCCCAAGAGCCGTCAGACTTATACCTCTCGTTCACTATCTTGGCCGACTTCCCGACGAAGCCTCTCACCTTCTGTGCGTACTCAGAGGGCACGCTCAGCGTTATCCTGACGGTGGCCACCTTTATCGGAAGCACTCTCTGCAACTCCTTGAGTATGTGGTTTATCTGCTCCTCGACTGGCTTGAAGGGGTCTATGGCGACCCGCGTCTGCTCTAACGCGTTCTCCACGCGTTGAGGCGGCACAGGCGTCTTGGTGCGCACGTCGATGCAGTTGCGCGATATCCACTCTACTATTTGCCTTCTCTTCTCCTCTATCATCCTACGCCTTTGGTCTGCGGTTATCGGTATCTCCCCCTCCTTTATTATGATCTCGGCGACTTTGCGCACGTCGGTTGTGCCGAAGGCCTTCCTTAACGCTTGCTCGGACGCCCTGAGCCCCTTGCGGGCGTCCTTGTATATCTCCTCGTGCACTAACACTTTGTCCAGTCCTATGTTCTTGCCCATTTTCAGCTCCAGCGCTGCGTCGGGATCCACGAGGATCTCGAAATGTTCCCCGGCGCGCTCTAGCTTGGCTATGGCGACCTTGGTCATGTCAGCACTCTACATAAGCCGAAATAAATCTTTGAGCTCACGCTTAAATAGAACATCCGTGGCTGAGGCGTGAGCGTATATGTGGCCGATAGAGGCGACGTCCATATAGAGTGCGATATGGCCTATACGAGATATTTAGGCGAAAACGGATACTATGTTCCGTGTGAGATCAGGGGGCCCGTCCCGCTTGAGTGCATGGCCAAGGCCCTCGGGGCGCCGATGCGCGAATGCGTCGAGGCGGAGCTGGTGAGGATATGCGGCAAGGAGGGCGGGGGGCTGGAGGCAATTATATATTTCAATAAATGTATTGCCAAAGGCCTCACCCCAGGCGAGCTGGCCAAGAGGTTATTAACGGTGGCCGAGCTCTGCGCGCGGGGGGTTATTTCTTGATCTTGCCCAATAACGGGGCCAGCTCTTCCTTGGTCATCTTGCGGACGACCTTGTTCTGGACATCGCCATAGGCGACCTCTATTCTATCCGCATCCACTGTCTCCATAGCCGTGCTCAGAGCTCTGAGAGCTAGTTCTATGCATTGCGAAATATCCATGTCGTACTTATAGTTCTTCTCGAGGAACTCGATTATAGTCGTGGACTCAGCGCCTATGGCCGTGGCGTAGTAGCCCAAATAGACGCCGCCAGGATCCGTTTGGAACAGCTTGGGGCCTTGTCTATCTATACCAGCGACGAGTAGAGCAACGCCGAAGGGCCTCGCGCCGCCGAATTGCGTGTATTGTTGTTTCAAGTTACAGATGTCCTTCGTCAAGACCTCGACGTCTATCGGCTCGTCGTATAGGAACCTATGGGTCAACGCGACGGATCTGGCGTAATCGACTAAGACTCTCGCATCGGCGAGGAGGCCCGACGGCGATATGGCCACATGATCGTCCACGATATATATCTTTTCTAACGACGTCGGGTCGAACAGTTGCGATATTTTGCGCTTCTCGGCGGCCAACACAACGCCCGAGGAGCACTTGACCCCCACAGTAGGCCAGCCCCTCTTTACGGCCTCCCCTGCGTACTCCACCTGATAGAGTTTCCCCTCCGGTGAGAATATCGTTATTGCTCTGTCGTAGCCTGCCATGGCGGGCGGGAACATAGTAGCCCCTCATCTGCCCAATTTAAATATTAGCGCACGACGTGATGTAGTGGAGGAGTGTCCGGTCAGGTACATCTCGGCGACCGCCTATTGTCACGCGACCGAGGACTGCGGCAAGGTGGCCAAGGCCTTGACGGCAGTAGTGCCGGGCGCTGTGTCGGTCGAGGAGCTCGCCGGATATCACGGCAACAAGATCATCGCCTTGCGCGTCAAGGTTGAGGGGTGTGCGGCTACTGAAATTTTTTCAAATATATTAAAATTATTTGATGATTTAGATTTTGAAATATTTATAAATTCTTTGGAAATTTTTAAAAATAAGGTATATATAAGACTAAATAAACAAAAAGCATATACAGGAGCGCTTAGGCTCGACGCAGGCGATGACGTGGTTCACGTAGAGGTCAGGTTCTCCAGGAAGGCCCTAAACGATTTAATAAGGGTTCTGAGGGAGCTACGTGGACCCCCTCGACATCCTCAGGAAGGGCCTAAGAGAGGTTGAGGGCTTAAGCGCTAGGGCAGTGTTGAACTACGTGTTGTACGAGTTCGAGCTCGGAGGCCCCTCGCGCGAGGTGTTGGAGGAGGCTGCCGAGATAGCTCAACGAGAGATAGCAGAGTTGCAGAGAGCTCTCGAGATTCTGAAAAAACTCGAAGTATACGTATAGTATACGTAATCATAGGGAGATTGAGAGCACGGATTTATATTGGGTCCTGAACGCGTCGGCCACCTCGTGTTTGTGTATCTCAGCAATTATCTGCCCTCTCGAGATCTGCTCCTCGACGTAGGCGTTGAGCACGTCGGCGAACCCCTCGTTGAAACAATAATCGAAGTTGTCGACTAGCAACAAATCGGGCCTAGTCGCTATGGCCGTCGCTATTGTCAACGCCGTCTTCAGGCTACAGGGCAGTTTGGAGATAGGCACCTTGACGCCGCTCATATACGCAAAGCCTGCCAATACCCCCCTCTTGGAGAGCCCCACGGCCAGCTTAATGCCCCTCTTTCTGAAGACCGTCCTGAGCTTGTCGTACGCGTCGGGGTCCTTGAGCGCCAACGCAGATAGAACGCCGACTAAGTTGCCGCCGTCCGGCCTCAGCCTAGACGCGTTGCCGGACACGTCGTGAGAGGCCCTCGGGTTGATATAGGGGCCTAACAACAACGCCCTTAAGCCGAAGGTCTTCCTGAACTCCCCGACCGTCTTGTTAATGGACTCGATATCTTCATCGGCTAAGATCGAGACGTGTTCCGCCACCTCGACTAACGGCATCAGCACATCTGCGTTCTTAATAGTCAACTCGAAAGGCTCGGAAATCCTGCTTATTTTAACCCCCCTCGCAGAGCCGTACTCGAAGACGATCCGCGTGCCGTCTCCCTCCAGGACTTGTCTATATACGTCTCCGCTCCTCTGGAGCGAGAATTTCTTATCTTTTATAGTTAAAGTTATAATAAATTTATTAAAGTATATTTTTGGTATTTTATTACCAATATTTGATATTATTTTATAGAGATAATTTATGAACAGACTTTTCCCACTACCTACCACAAACGTAAACGGCGTGAGCTCGCCTGAGGCCTTTCTATCGCCTACTTGTAGCTCTACATGGCTTATCACTCGATATAGGATCACCGCGGAATAATAAAGTTTCAACGTGGACTCTTAATATACACGTTGCGATCATCCCGTGTTCCCTCTGGAGTTGTTGTCCGAGAGAGTCGTCCAGCCGTTGAAGGGCCTCATAGCTCACGAACTATCGAGGCGCGGCCTCTCGCAGAGCCGCATAGGCCAAATACTCGGCATATCTCAGCCGGCCGTAAGCGCCTATCTCAAGCTCGACGATGAGCATTACGAGAGGAGGCTCTTGGAGATAGGGCTATCAGGCGAGGAGGTGCGCAGAATAGTCGAGGTCGTAGTGACGGCGATAGACCAACAGAACTTCTCGGAGGCTGTAGAGTACGTGAACAACTTCGCCCTATCTCTGTTATCGACTTTGAGGTTCTGTGAGATACACAGACGCGTTGTGCCGTATTTGAAGAACTGCGATATATGCAAAAATATATCAATTATAAATGAAGTTAAAAATAAAATAAATATAAGTTTTAATATGCTTAAATCAAATAAATATATAATAAATTTAGTACCTAGAGTTTTAATGAATATAGTGGAGTTAAGCGAAGAGGGCCCTATGGGGTATCCGGGCCGAATATCCGTCGTAGGCGAGACCTTAGTCGTTACGTCGGAGCCTCAGCTATGGGGCTCAAGGTTTTTAGGGAAATTGATATTAGATATAAATAAAATACATAAAGATATAAAAGCTGTTATAAATATAAAATATGACAATAAAATTATAAATTGTTTTAAAAATAATAATTATAAATATACAATAGTAGGTCCGAGCAACACCGAGGAGGAGTCGATTAAGAACATCGTAGAGGCCATGAGGGCGGACCGCTACGACGTGGTCTTCGACAGAGGAGGCCTCGGCATCGAGGCGAACGGCTACGTCTTCGGCTTCGACGCGCCTGACGCTGCCACGAAGGTAATAAGAGTCGCTAAATGCGTCCAAGAGCAGACACGCGACGCGGTTGCCCAAGGCCCGAGCGATGCCGCATAACTTATAGGCATGCTTGACTCCCGACGGAGCAAGGGCCGCCCCCATCTGGCCGCGGTAAATAACGCCGAATACACTTATAAGAGCCCCACTTACCCCCCATGTGACCATCACCTATTCCTATGAGGCGCTCCCTGTCGCAGAGTGGTTCAGGAGGAACCGAGAAATAGCCGGTTTTCAGAACCCCGCCAGGGCCCTCTATCAGACAGTTAGGGAATTAGTGGAGAACAGCTTAGACGCCACCGAGCCCTATGGCATATTGCCGAATATATCAATCTCCATAAAGCCAGTCGACGAGGCCAAGAGTTGGTATTCGGTATACGTCGAGGATAACGGCGTCGGGATACCGGGCCACGAGATCCCCAACGTGTTCGGGCGAGTCTTCTACAGCTCCAAGTACAAAATAAAACAGCATAGAGGCGTGTTCGGGCTCGGCCTTAAGATGGTCGTGTTGTATGCACAGAGCACTACAAACAAGCCGCTTTCGGTTAGGTCCGCCACATTGCGTTCTGACAAAATATATGAATATAGAATTATGATAGATACTACTAAGAATGAACCTATAATAATTGATAAAAAAGAATATGAAAATAAATATAAATGGCATGGAACTGCCGTTAAAGTAGTTATAGAGGGCAATTGGCTCAATTCCAAGAAGAGGATAGAGGAATATCTCAAGAGGACTGCCATAATATCCCCCTACGCCGAGATATACTTCAAGGGACCTGACCTCGAGCTCTTCTTGAAGAGGCGCACCATCAGAATGCCGCCGCCTCCCGAGGAGGGCTTGCCTCATCCCAAGAGCGTAGATGTCGATACGGTGAAGCAGATGATAGCCGAGAACAAGGAGGCGACTCTCGCCGAGTTCTTGATTAATAATTTCGACGGAGTTGGTGAGGGGCTAGCCAAGTCGTTCCTAGAGTGGGCCGGGATAGACCCCTCGAGGAAGGCCGGGTCCTTGACGCAAGAGGAATTGATTGCGTTGGTGGAGAAGATGAAGGCGTATGAGGGCTGGAGGAGGCCTAGGGCCGATTGGTTATCGCCGGCAGGGCCGGAGCTACTCGAAGTCGGAGCTAAGTCCATATTAGGCGCCGAGGCCGTATTCGCTGTGACTAGGAAGCCGAGTAGCTACTCTGGTCATCCCTTTATAGTCGAGGCCGCGATAGCTTGGGGAGGTCAGATAGCGCCTGTGGATAAACCCATATTATTGAGATACGCCAACAAGATACCGTTGCTCTACGACGAGGGGGCGGACGTAGCGAGGAAAGTCGTCGACGAGTTCCACTGGGAGAATTACAGGATCAAGTTCCCGGCTCCCCTCGCGGTGATAATACATGTCTGCTCCACCAAGGTGCCATACGCCTCGGCCGGCAAGGAGGCCATAGCGGAGATACAAGAGATAGAGGAGGAGATGAGGTTGGCCTTGAGGGACGCTGCGAGGAAGTTGAGGATATACTTGTCCAAGAAGGAGAAGGAGATGGAGCTCCTCAACAAGTACATCTCGTTGGCTAAATACGTGGAGGAGATCGCCTACAACCTATCAGTGATTGCCCGCGAGGATAAAGAGGCGATAGCCAAGAGCCTCAATAGGCTGATAGAGACAAAACTCGGCGTCGCGGCGGAGGATTTAATCAAACGCGCCATAGCGTCGGCCCCGCAAGGACAAACAGAGGCCGTAGCCGAGTAGCGGCCCGTCGTTTTGGCCGTGGGCTCGTAGCGGCGGCTAAACGTTAAATCTTGGACGACACGCCGATTTGTGACAAATCGCGAGGACTTCTTGAAAAGACTAGAGGGATGGGGCCTCGCGCTCACCAAGACCGTGCTGGAGCAGAAGGAGCCCGTGATGGAGATACCTGCGAGGACCCTCAGCAACACCATCTGGGACGAGAAGGCCAAAATGCTGAAGCTGGGCCCCGAGAAGATACACAGGAGGTTCCTCGACGTGAAAGAGGCGAGGAGGTTTATGCAGACGGTCCTAATGTTGAGGCTAATCGTCGAGGCGATAAGGGAGGACGTATACCCCACGATACGCGACTTGTACTACAACGGTAAGCACACCATAGTCTTCAAGGATCCGCTGGGGAGGACGCATAGGGAGAACACTTGGGACGAACAAAGCGAGTCCAACTCGGTTATCGAGGATATAGAAGTGGCCACCAACGTCTTGAGGGAGGAGATGGGCGTGTCGGCCGACGTCAAGGGCAAGGTAGTCGGACCCATAATCGTCAGATCGCAAGGCTATGAGCTAGACGCCAGCAAGTTCGGCGAGACTGCCCTCAGCCTGCCCGTCAACGTCGACGCGCTCGAGATCGTGAAGGTAGAGGCGGCCTACGTGCTCGTCATCGAGAAGGACGCCATATTCCAACGCCTAGTTCGGGAGAAGTTCTGGAGCCAGGAAAACGCGATATTGGTGACCGCCAAGGGCATGCCGGATCGGGCGACGAGGCGCTTCATAAGAAGGCTCAATGAAGAGTACAAGTTACCGGTCTACGTGCTGACGGACGGCGATCCTTATGGATGGTATATATATAGTGTCTATAAAAGCGGCTCTATAAAACTCAGCTACGAAAGCGAGCGGTTGGCCACGCCCGAAGCCAAGTTCCTCGGGCTAACGGCCACTGACATAGACGCCTATAAGATCTCGGACAACTACGTCATAGCAGCTAACGATCGCGACGTAAAGAGGGCACAAGAGCTGCTCAGATATCCTTGGTTCCAGAAGCCTGAGTGGACTCAAGAGATAAACTTGTTCTTGAAGAAGAGGAAAAAAGTCGAAATAGAGGCGTTATCGACTCATGGGCTTAAGTTCCTCCACGATTACCTTCGGGATAAAATTAAGAAGGGGAAGTTCATCGATTAAGACGCCGCGGCCCCTCGAGGAGGTCCTCAAATAGTCGACCGCCCGTTTACGGCCTAGAGGACCGGCGCACACGTCTGAAATGAGCCGTGAGGACATTTGGAAGGCCTTCTGCTAATTAAAATATTTAAATTAATGTTACATAAATTAAAAATTAATAATTTATAATCTAATTAATTAATTAAAATAAAAACTATAAATATAAAGAAGTTCTGTATATATCTAGGGCGTAAGTATATGCAATAAATAGTTATATATAGGTCTTCTAGATAGTACCATGGAGGGCGAGGTCCGTAAGGTGCAGTTGACAGGCGGCGCGACGCTTATCGTTAGCTTACCTAAGGAGTGGGCTCGACGAACTAATCTATCCCCTGGGGATGAAGTGCTCATAGTGCCTCAGCCCGACAACACGTTAATCCTCATCCCGCGTAAACTGGGGCGACGCGCCTCGCTCGCCGTGGAGCTAGAAGTTGGCGAGAAGATGAGCTTGGAGGAGCTCGAGAAGATATTCATGTCCGTGTACATAGCCGGGGCCGAGGTGATAACCTTCAAGTTCGCCCCTGGCGCTACCCAGCTCCGAAAACACCTCAAGGACTTCGTGAGAAGGCGGGTCATAGATATGGAGATAACCGAGGAGTCGAGCGATAAGCTGGTAGTGCAAGCGATGGTGGCCGCCACCGAGCTGGCGATTAACGACGTGGTGTACAAAATGCTCAAGTTGGCGGACAACATGCTGATGGATCTCATCAGAGGACTGGACACCGATAATATAGAACTCTTAAAGGACGTAGCAGAGAGGGACGACGAGATCGATAGGCTCTACTGGCTGGTAGAGCGCCAATTGAAGAGAGCCGCTATATCGAGATATATAATGCTTGAGTTGAAAGTAGAAGATCCCAGAGATCTAGTTGAGTATACAATAATAGCTAAATCCATAGAAAGAATAGCAGATCATATATGTAAGATATCCTATATTAATCAAGAAGAAAAGATAGATTTGAGAATAGTCAAGCCTATTCTCGAAAGGGCCGTGGAGTACATGGGGGCGTTGTTGGAGCTATTCGGCGGAGGCCTAGACGATATGAAGCTCGCTACATTATATAAGGAGTTGACCGAGTGGTCTCTCAAAATGAGGAAGGAGATGGACTTATCAGATCCAGCAACTTCTTTGGCTAGGGACAGCGCAGTGAGGATAAACGAGTACATAAGCGATATCCTGGAGTCCTTGTTGCATATAAGGCTCAAGAACTTCCAGAGGCTAGAGCCCCAACGCCAGTGATAGCCCATCGGTTTATAGCCATCTAGACGACCTTTTCGAACCCCCTCCACGCTTTTGTATAGACGCCATATGGCAGAGCCCATCGCCGAGTTGCGTGATGCGGAATGCGCCGCGTCAAGGAGCCCTGGGGCGTAGGGGCTCCACGGCGATAGAGATTATGTCCTCGAAGAAGTAGTGGGCCACCTCCTTGTCCACTACGCGGCCCAACACGGAGATTACCTCCTCTATTGCGTCGGCTCTACCTAAGGTGCTGAAGGTCAAGACGAGCAAGCGCGGCCTATGTGCGAAGACCCACCTCAACACGTGGTTGATCAACCCGTAATCGTATATGGCTAAGGCCTCCCAATCGCTCGGAGGCTCCTCCGGAGGCAGATAAGGCGGATTGCTGACGACTAGATCGGCCCTCGCCACCGCCGATAGGCCGTGGGAGCACAATACATCATGTCTTCGACATGAGGCGCAAGCGTAGGGGTTGATGTCGACGGCTACTACTATCCTACACAGCCTCGCCAAGGCGTCTGAGAGCGCACAAGAACCGGCGCCTACGTCAACGCAAATATCGAAACGTCCCCTCAGCCTCGATATTAGCCTCAAGGTTACGTAGGTGTCCTCCCTCGGGCTATATATAAACATGTAGCGCAAGATAGACTAGCACCGGTAAGGCGAACATGCCAGAAAGGTAAGCCAGTAATGCGGCCTCGTATTTATATCCCCCATCGTAGGATGTCACGGTAGCCAATGTGCCACATGTTAAAAATAACAATATAAACTTCATAGTATAATTAAAATAGTAATTATTTACTATTAAAAAAATAGTAGGATATATTAATAAGGGAAATAAACCTATTATAATATGTATTGGATGAATCCTCCTATGCGAAATAAAATATATTAATAATATAATAATAGATAAAGAAATAATAGATATAGCAATACTATAAAATATATTATTAAAAATAAATATGTATATGACACCGGCAAGTGTAGCCCTCGACATGTATAGAGAAACGCCCCATGCCGCTAATAACATAAGCACGGCGACTTCTAAATGTGGGGCGATCAACATGGGGACCACGAGAGGCCTGAGCCCCAACGCCTCCAAGGCCGAGAGGCCCCTCAGAGGGGCGAGCGACGATAATACCGAGGCCACTTTAGCCCCTTTATCCGTTAATTCCACCATGTTCCCATCCCTTTTGACCAGCCCCAACGCCTCCAAGGCCGATATGTCGAAGAGGAGGGCAGACGGGGAGACCCCTAGCTTAGACCTCAGTTTATTTAAACTCACGGCGCCCTCGCTATATAATACGAGTAAAACCTCCCGCCTTCTGCCATAGGCGGCTTTATAGATTAAATCCTCCACGCGTTACGCTCGCACGTCTTGTTTTTAACGCTTATCTGCACCTCGGCGCGAGCTCGCGGGGCGCCTCCACAAGACTGTGAGGAGAACCACGCAACAATCTTTAAAAAGGGTCGTTAGTATGGCGGTCCATGGCGGCAACAGAACAGACAATACTCGTGGGGAAGAAACCGACGACAAACTACATAATAGCCACGGTCATGGCGTTCAACGCCGGGACGAAGAAGGTGGTGTTGAAGGCGCGCGGCGCCGCCATCTCGAAGGCCGTCGCGGCTGCTGTGATGGTGCGCGACCGCTTCCTCCCCGGCAAGGTCAACATACGCGACGTTAAGCTGCTCAGCGACAAGGTCCAAGGCCAAGGCGGCAGGGAGCGCACAGTCGCGGCGATCGAGGTAGTCCTCGAAATGGCATAACTTTTTTCAGACTCAGCGCCCTTAGGCGGGCCGTAGCAACGAAGCGCCCGCCGACTCTTCCGCGCGTCAAGATAAATTTAATTAGTAGGCCGTGCGCGCTCTTGTGGTCGTCGTCAAGGGCGTTGTGGTCAGCAAACAACTAGTCAGCGACCCGACCGGCACTCGTTATATTAAAATCGACGTTGTCGAGGAGAGGGATCTCCCGGGCCCTCTTATCATGTCGCCGCCTGACGAGCAAGCGGCCCAGATGGCGAGGGAAATAATGCCGTTAGTGACCCAGATAGTGAAGTCTCTTCCCTTCTCGCTCAACAAGATCGCCGTGCCCCGCCTCACTATCTGGCTAACGGACGAAGAGGCGGAGTCACTCGGCGAAGTAGATGTGGGCGACACCGTGGATATAATGATAGAGCAAGGGAGTATAAAAATAAAACCGGCATAACCCAACGTGGTGGAGCTCAGCGACAGCTACAGACTGAAGTACGTCTTCGGGGCGGACTTCGGCACTAGCTACACGAAATACGGCCCCATAACCTTAGCAGAGCCTAGAATAGTACAGACCAGAGGCCTTTTCCTCCGCGACATACCGGAATCCGTCAAGATGAGGATACCGCCCGACATCTTATCCAGAGGGCTAGTTGTCGGCGACGAGGATGTGCGGAACTACTTGTCCAGCGTCAGGGACGTCCAGCGCAATATGAAATATCCGTTGAAGGACGGAGTTGTGAGGCGAGACGACGAAGACGCGTGGACGGTCATAAGGGAGCTTGCGCGCTACACGTTATCCCAATTCCCCGTGGCGGATCCGGAGTTCAGAGGATGGCTCGTCTCCATAGCCCTATCGGCGCTTGCCCCCGACTACATGTATAGAGGGTTCTTCGAGACGTTCGAGAGGATAGCGTCTGAGATCCCGATATACGCCGTCACGGCGCTCCCCCAGCCGTTGGCCGTCGCCATAGCCGAAAATGCAGTTAACTGCGTGATAATAGAAGGCGGCCACGGCAACATACAAGTCGCGCCGATCTCCTATGCCTTGATAAGGGAGGGCCTCGTCGCCTTGAACCGTGGCGGCGCCGAGGCCAACGCGATAACCCGCGAGATACTCAAGGATATGGGATATGGCGATATAGCTCGCGAGGAGTACGCGGCCGAGGTGGTTAAAAGGGCCATAGGCCTAGTGCCCCGCGACTTAGAACAAGCGATTGCAACTGCCAGATCTAACCCAGAGAAGTTCGTGGCTAAGGTGAAGTTATCCCCTATTGTAGAGATCGAGATACCGAAGGAGTACGCCTGGACGCGCTTCTTGATAGGAGAAATAATCTTCGACCCGAGACACGAGGAGTTCAAGAGCTACATAGACCAGAGCAGGATAAAGATAGAGGACGCCGTCATAGGCGATGTGACGTTGTACGGCGAGATGGACCTTGCGTCGGCCATCACGTCGTCGCTCCGGAGCGTATCGGTCGAGGTCCAAGATAGAGTAGCGTCCAACGTGATATTAAGCGGCGGCGCCTTCAAGTGGGACGTGCCCCCCGGCTTAGAGGAATACGCCGTAAACAGCGTAGATAAGATAAAGATAATGCTCGGCGAGGTAAACAAGGAGCTGGCTGCCAGGGTGGGCGTTAGGATGGTCAAGGAGCCTCAGTATTCCGTGTGGCGGGGCTCAGTGATATACGGATACGCCTTGCCCCTCTCGCTTAAATGGGACAACATATATAAAGAGGGCTGGTACATAATCGGTGGAACTAGCTAGGTATCTGTTGATCAGATACCTCTCGGAGGTCCTCGGCTTTAAGCTCGAGTCGGAGAAGGACGATTACTTGGTCTTTTACGATGGGGGTAATAAGGTATTCGTCAAGATGCACTTCGCAGATCTCTACGAGGAGACGGAAATATATAAACGCATCAACGAGCTCTTGCAACAAGACTTCGACAAGGCGTTCATAGCGGTGTTGAAGGACGCCTTGCCTTTGGTGGACCCGAAACACCTAAGAGCTCTAGGCGTCGGCCTCATCTCAGTCGATCCGCCGAAGGGCTTAGAGGGGGTCGAGATCAAGATACAAGCCAAGGCGAGGCCAAGGCAAGCGCAACAACTAGATCTCGCCAGAATTCTAAACGCCGTCAACGCCGCGGTGGCCGAGGCCGTGGGCAGGGAAGGCAAGAGGATCGAGGATGAGCTGTTCAAGAAATTAAAAGCATATGTGGATAAAGCGTTAGAGGAGTTAAGGCGCGAGCTATACGCCGCGAGGCCCGCTCCCTCGCCGAGCCGGCCGGAGCAACAGACGCCGTCGTCCATAGCGGAGAACGAATGGGTTAAACTGCTCAGGAGAAGGAGCGCGTAAATATTAAGGCGATAGTATATTTGTGGATCTTTTCAAGATAATCGAGGAGGAGTTGAGGAGGAACCTCGAGGGGTCCGACGCCGATCTAGTGTTGGCCTTAGTCGAGGCCTATAAGTCCTCGGGCCCTAGGGCCGCCAAGGAGAAGATGAAGGAGATCTTAGCTCGGTGGGGCGTATATGTGGAGGATATCGAGGATTAGGCTGAAGGACTTTAAGGTATACTCCGGCGAATACAGCTTCGAGCTAGCGCAGTTGACTTTCGTAGTGGGCAGAGTAGGGGCCGGCAAATCGTCGTTGCTACAAGCCATCGAGTTCGCGTTGTTGGGCAAAGAAATGGAAGTGAGGCGGAGGATAGCTAAGCTTGCCGATTTGATAAACATAGAGGCCGAGGGGGCCTTGGTGGAGCTCGAGCTATCTGCCGGCTCCGAGAGGGCGGTAATTAGACGTACTCTGAACAGAAGAGGCCGTGGCAAGCTGGAGCTGAGGATAGGCGATGAGCGATACGTCGACGATGAGGCCGAGAGGAAACTGCAGGAAATCACCGGCGTCTCTAGCGACGACTACGACAGAGTGATATACATATCCCACTACGCCCTCGAGGACTTCATCCACGGGGATAGGCTAAGGAGGACCTCTACTATAGATAAGATACTTCAGATAGACGTGCTGGAGAATACGCAAAGACTCATAAATAATACTATAAAAAATATAATGAAAGAATTAGAAAAAATAAAAATAAAAATATCATTTTATGAAAAATATAAAAATATAATAGATAGATATGGAAACTTGACAAGGCTCAAGGAGGCCAGGGCCGCGCTCGAGAAAGAGCTGGAGGAGATATCCAAGAAGGAGGAGGAACTGGCGTCTAGGTATAGGCGACTCTTGGAGGAGAGGCAGAAGTACGTGGACAAGATAGCAAACGTCCAGGACAAGATAGAGGCATATTATAGAGCTAAGTCGGAGCTGGAGCTCCTCGAGGAGTCCGGATACGCCTTAACGGCCGAGCTGGGCCAAATGGAGGAGCTGAGGGATAAGTTCGTCGGCGTTTTGTCCGAGTTCGAGCACATAGTAGGGCCTCAAGTGATCGAGAGTATCTCCAAGGAGCCAGATGCGGGCAAACTCGCCGAGCTTCTCCAGGACGCCTACGGCGAGCTCGTCAAGGCGCGATCGGCCCTGGAGGAGGCGTTGTCGTCGACGGAGGCTCAGAGGAGGTCCCTAGCGGCTAGGTTGAGCGAGCTGGAGGCCGAGATATCTAAGTTGAGAATAAGAATCGAACAACTCGAGGCCTCCTATAAGAGGTTCAAGGAACTCGAGGAGAAATACGGAGCGCCGAGTGAGGCCAAGAGGAGGCTCGAGGCGTTGAGGGAGAAGGCCAAGGAGCTCGAGAGGAGGACCAGCTACATATCATCCCTTAGACACGTCTTGGCTTATGTGCTTGAGACCAACGCCGACTTCTGCCCCGTGTGCGGGGCGAGGCTGGATAAAGCCAACGCGGCATCGAGGTTGAGCGAACTCGAACGCGTATACGCGCAAGAGCTGAGGCAGATGGAGGAGACGAAGGAGGAGCTCGAGGCCCTCGAGGGCGCGTACAAGGAGCTCGAGTCTCTGCTAGTCCCCGTGTCCGAATACCTCAAGGCCAAGGATGAGCTCAAGAGGCTCTCGGAGGAGGCCAACAGAGTCCGCGCCAGGCTGGAGCAAGCAACGAAGTCGGCGGCGCAGATCTCGAAACGCCTCCAGCTCTTGACAAGCTTCTTGAAGGAAGTCACGCCAGAGGCCATCCAAGAGGTATCCAAGAGGTACAACAAGGCCTTAAGGGCGAGGCGGTTACGAGAGGAGCTAGAGGCGCTGGAGCGCGATCTGAGGAACCTAGGCATCGGAAGGACCGTGTTGGAGTCCGAGGAGGAGTTCCAGAAGATCTCCGATGAGTTGTCCAGGATAAGGAAGAGGAAAGCCGATATATACGACGAACTTAGGAAGCTCTCCGAGGTCTTGAACTATGTGGACGAAGACTTGGACGCGTTGAGGTCTAAACTTGACAAATATATATATTCGTATAATAGATTAAGTAATATAATTAATAAATTAGATATGCTAAAACAAAATATTAAAGAAAGAATAATTAAAGAAATCAAGAATGAGTTGGCCAAGAATTTCGCCAAGATATACCCATATAAGGACATCGAGTCCGTGGACCTCTCCTTAAGGGATAAAGCATACGAGGTCGACGCGAAGCTCGCCGACGGCAACGTAATAGGGATATCTAGGCTAAGCGATGGACAAAGGCTGGCAGTGGCCCTATCGCTCGTGATATCAATACGCGAGTTGCTACGGCCGAAGCTGGGATTTTTACTACTAGACGACCCCCTGCCGTATGTTGACCCCCACGTGAGGTCTGCCTTGGCTAAGCTCATAGCATCTCTCGGCAACGAGTACCAGGTAGTGGTGGCGACTCAGACCGAGGAGCTGCCCAGAGAAGTAGCCGCCAACGGCGTAGACGTAGAGGTGATAGAGCTCTCGAGAGACAAGGGCAAGCCTGAGGTGACGACTAAACATATATTTGGGGGGAAGGATTAGGGCGATGCACGATAACTGCGGCGTGTTTGTGGTCTCAGACCTCGGCGAAATAGGGGTTTACAAAGGCGACAATTACGTCGTAGCTAAGGTGGAGCCGTACGGCCTCGCCTTCAACGACTACGGCAAGGTGGTCGTGCTATACGACGCGGTTAACTTATACGAAAGTCTCATCGAGTTCATCTCCAAGGAATTAGACGGTTGCAGGAGGCCCTCCCTCGAGCTGGACGCGAAGGAGATCAAGCTAGAGTCCGTGGAGGCGCTCAAGAAGGCCTTCGACTACACTACTTTGTTGTATCTGCTCGCGCTGAGGTCGCGCCCCTCGTTAATACACATAGTGGGCCGCAGAGGGCGTGGCAGACGCCCGGCGCAGGGCATAGGCAAGATAATGGCTAGGGCGAGCCCCATACCGCCTCAGTATGTGGCCAAGAGGCCGCCGCCTATGGCCATGCCGCCTATCGTCGAGGCTATCTCGGTGATCGCCAGGAGGGTGTCGGGGGAGAGGTACAGAGTCGTGGTCAAAGTCGAGGGCAGCGAGTCGTTCACCAAGGCCAAAGTCGTGGAGACCGAGGAGCTTTATAGACGCATAGTGGCCGGCTTAGTCTCCTCCTATCCTCAGCTCGAGTGGACCGAGTACGTGTATTTATAATCAGTGCTCCAGACCTCTATCATCCATCAAGGGGCTCACCAATGGGTCATCACGATCGTTCGTCTCTCATCGGTTTATCTCATTAGCGCCCCTGGCCGCTGGACGGCCCTCATGGCGATCAAGCAAGCGCCCTCTTAATCGGCGGTAGGCGTTAGCTCCGAACGGGCTTGGCTTTATCCCATAGATAGTTGAAATAGGTCTTGGCTATATCGAGGAGGTATTTTTCGTTGCTGTGTATGCCGAGTAAGCCCTCTCCGTGTTTCACCACGAGAAGAGCGGAGTTGCCCAGCGCCCCGCCTCCGAACATATCGTCGAGCGCCCTCACCTCGACGCGCGGCGGCAGATCTATATATTTGGCTATCCTCTCGGCTACCAAGAGCCTGACCTCTATCCTCCTAGACTCCTCCTCTATTGCCGAAATAATGCCGGGCGCGACGAGCTCTGCGTAGGGCAATGCAACATATACCGCCGATTCGCTCGACCTTATCACCTCCTCTATAAGGCCGAACACCTTCTCGCCCCTTATCAGCGCTATGAAGGTAGCGGAGGCCCTTCCATGTCTGGACTCGTAAAGAGTCTGGAGCAAGTCCAGTTGTTCCTTCAAGGCCTTGAGGACCGACGACGCGAGCGAGACAAGCCCCTTGTAGACCTCGGCCGGCGGTCTGGCCGAGTACTTGGCGGGCCGTCCCTCAACGCGTTCCACGAAGCCGCGGACCTCGAGAGCCTCTAGGCGCTGGTATACCTTAGTATACGGCATTCCTACCCCCTCCGCCACCTCCCTCGCCGTCGAGGGCCCCCTCTCCACCAAGAAAGCGTATATCGCCAAGTCCTTTTCGTCGAGGCCGAAGGCCTTGAGGGCCTTGTTCACGAAATTTACGGAATTTCGTTAAAAAATTTTTAAGCCGACATTTGGGGGGCGCTATGAGCAAGCAGGTGCTGGAGGTCGTAAGGCCGGCCAAATTGGTCGATTTAAGCCGTTTTAATCTGCCCGGCAGATATAAGGCTACGTTGCTCAACGAAGCGTGGCAGAACACGGTCAAGAGGCAGTTCGCCCTGCCCGAGCACACAAGGGTCGTCAAGACCTCGCTCTCGGTATGCCCTGTCTGCAACAAGAGAATACCGATGGTGGTTTACGAGGAAAACGGGGCTATATGGCTCAAGAAGGTCTGTCCCGAACACGGCGTATTCGAGGACCTCTATTGGGGCGACGCCGAGATGTACTATTATTTCCTCCAGTGGGATGCGCCCGAGTACATAGCCAAGGGCCTCGCAAACCCCTATACGGATCTACAGTTCTACACGGAGATGGGCTCCTGCCCCATGGGCTGCGGGCTGTGCCCAGTACACAAGAGCGATACGGTCCTCGCAATTATCGACGTCACGAACAGATGCAACATGGCGTGTCCCGTGTGTTTCGCCAACGCGGGCGCGGCCGGCTACGTCTACGAGCCGACGTTGGAGCAGATAGAGTACATGTTAAGGGCCTTGAGGGCGCAGAGGCCTTGGCCGCCGAACGCCCTCCAGATATCGGGAGGCGAGCCTACCTTGAGGGACGACTTGCCCGAGATAATCAGAATGGCCAAGAAGCTGGGCTTCACCCACGTGGAGGTCAACACCAACGGCATAAGGCTCGCCAACGAGCCCGAGTTCTACAAGGCGCTCCTCGACGCAGGGCTCTCAACGTTGTACCTACAATTCGACACAATAGACGAGGGCAACGAGGGAGTCGTGAGACATCGCATGTACAACCCCAAGGCCTACGCAGCCGTTAGGCGCAAGCTGATAGAGGTCGCCAGAAAGCTCGGCCACAGATCGATAGTCCCCGTCGTGACTTTGGCCAAGGGCTACAACGATAAGGACTTAGGCAAGATACTGGACTTCGCAATACAGAACAGGGACGTGATAAGGTGGATCAACATACAGCCCGTCTCCTTCGCGGGCCGCGCTAGGCTGTACAGCAAGGAGGAGCTGCGAAAGCTCAGAATCACCATCCCCGATACCATAATAGAGATCGAGAAGCAGACCAACGGGCTCATCAGTAGGTGGGACTGGAGGCCCACGAATTGGCCGGTCGCCGTGGCCAAGATGGTCGAGGCGTTGACGGATTCGCCGAAGCCCTTGTTCTCCATGAACCCCGTATGCGGCGCCGCTACGTTCATATATTACGACGAGGACGAAAAGAGGATCTACCCGATAACTAAGCTCGTGGACGTCGACGCCTTCGAGAGGATAGCGTGGGACGTATATAAGACCGCCAAGAGGGGGAGGACTGTCTGGAAGGCCGTAGCGGCCACGAAAGCCATGAAGTTGTTGCGCACAGTTAAGCACAAGAAGATAAGGGGGCTCATACAAGACTTCTTAGTCAAGAAGGACTACGATTCGTTGGGCCAGTTCTTCTTCAACATAGTCGGCCTCGGCATAATGCATTTCATGGACGTTATGAACTTCGACGTGGAGAGAATACAGCGTTGCGATATCCACTACGCGACGCCGGACGGCCGTGTGATACCCTTCTGTACGTATAACAACTTCCACAGAGAGAGGATAGAGCAGTCCTTCAGAATAGACCCCAAGGTCTGGACTAAGATAACCGGCATATCGCTGACCGGCTGGAAGAGAGCCGCCGCGCCGGCGCGCTTGTAGTAGCCCCTCTGCTTTTGGCCCTACGACTCGCCCCTTGTTTTTGCCTCAAGGCGACGCGACGGTTGCGCCCTACGCTCGCGCCCTCGGAGATCAACCTCTCCGAGACTCGCGCAAAACACGGCGTAGCCCGCATGCCTTGTTTTTTAATTTTTAGTATAAAGATCGCGTCATGAGAATTAAATTCCTAGGCGGCGCAGGCGAGGTCGGGAGGGCTGCTGTGTTGGTCAAGGCGGCGACCGGATCCATCCTCTTCGACTATGGAGTTAACTTCGACTCACAAGGTAGGCCCATCTTTCCGGAACACATTAGGCCGAAGGACCTCATAGCGGTAGTGCTCAGCCATGCCCACCTAGATCACAGCGGGGCTCTACCATCGCTTTATGTCTCCGTCAAGCCCCCCATATATGCGACGCCGCTGACCATGGAGCTTAGCGACGTGATGTACACAGACATGATAAAGCTCTCGGGCTACTATCTGCCCTACATGCACGAGGAGGTCAAGGCCACTATGGAGAGCGCAGTGCCTCTGACTTACGGCGAGCCTGTGGAGCTCGCGCCGGACATAACGCTCACAGTATATAACGCCGGACACGTGCCCGGCAGCGCCATATCGGTTCTCGAAGCCGAGGGGAAAATCGTCGTGTTTACAGGCGATTTCAACTTGAAGGACACGGCCTTGTTGAGAGGCGCAGACATCTACAATCTGCCAAAAAAGCCGGACGTCGTGATCATGGAGGCGACGTACGCGGCGGCCGACCACCCGCCGAGAGAAACGCTGGAGCGCGAGTTCGTCAAGACTGTAAAGGAAGTGGTGGAGGGCGGCGGCACTGTGTTGATACCGTCGTTCGCGTTGGGGCGGGCGCAAGAGATCATGTTGGTCTTAGCCAAATACGAAGTGGGGCCTATCTACGTCGACGGCTTGGCTAGACAAGTCAACACCATAATAGGCAAATACCCACACCTCCTCAACGACTACGACCTATACAAGAAGGCCATAGACGTAGCCGTGGAGATACCGAACTCTTACGTGAGGAAGAGGGCCGTGGGCCAAGAGCCGTCGGTCATAGTCTCGCCCGCAGGTATGCTCAAAGGGGGCGCATCTCTTTACTACTTCAAGAAGCTCGCCGGGGACCCGAAAAACGCCATAATACTGCCCTCCTTCCAAGCGCCGGATACGCCGGGCTTCGAGGTGTTGGCGAAAGGAGAGGCGTTCGTGGACGGGACCGCGGTTAAAGTACGCGCCAGAGTAGAATGGTTCGATTTCTCCGCGCACTCAGGTCGATCTGAGTTGGCAGAGTTCATAAACTATTTCGACGAGGAGACGAGGATAGTGTTGTTCCATACCGATCCCTCCTCGGCGCTCCCCCTCGCAAGATCGATGCGAGCCAAGGGGAGGGATAACATATACGTGCCGCTGGTCGCGGGGGAGGAGCTCGAGATCCCCTAGACAGATGGATATAAGCGATTTTTAGAACGTGAGGATTAGGGTGTGGATCAAACGGAAATGCGACGAGGTGGGGTTGTGCGAATACGTAGAGATCCCGCTGGCGCGCGCCGCACGCGTGCTGGACAAGGTGAGGCCCGAGGACCTCTACATAATCATCGATGACGTAGACTTGGAGCTCCTCGAAGAAATATAACCGATTTCAATACGACGTGTGCGAGCTCTACTGGAAGCTGGTCGAGCTCGGCGTCGAAGTACTGGGCGGTCTAACAGGCTGGGCGCGCGTTTTCGGATGCAACGTGGACATGGGCTGCGACTGCGACGTCGTCGTGGCCGAGAGCGACGCGGAGAAGATACAGCCAACTCCGTGTTTGTGGACCATAGACAAGCCCGGCTTCTCGCACAGACGCGTGTGGATAGGCGGCTTGCCCCACATCTCCTTGGAGGACTTGCCGAGAGTAAAAAGCCCTTACACCCAAGCCGTCCTCGAGTGTATCAGGGATGCACTTCGTAGACGCGAAGGCGTCGACCGTCCTCGGCGGGAAATATGAAGGTCACCTTGTAGACATCGCCGAAATATATACCGGCGAGGTCGTCGCCTAAATGGAACTCGCCGTCTATTCCGTGCACTGCACATTTCTCGCAGTTAGACCTCGCGTACTCGATCAGATCTCTAAAGGCCTTTATCAGCTCCTTGGGAGGAGCTCTTATCACGAACAACACAGTCCCGTGATTGCCGTGGAAATGGGGGTGCGCATCTGCCTTGTACGTCTTGATCGCGTAGTCCATGAAATCGCCGACCTCTTTGGCGAACTCTTGATCGCTTGGCAATAGGCCGTGTTCCTCGTGTTCGTGTCCTTCAACCCCCTCGTCCGCGGCCGCGACGAGCGTGAAGTTGAGCAAGAGCTCTAGCTGGTCGGAGGCGGCTATTCTGGCCAGATCGCCCTCGATTTTACGCCACTCCTCTAGGCCTAATTTGAGCTTGCCTACGCCTTGCACACATCCGTCCATCCATCCCTTTAAAAAGTTATATATTAGCTGTCGACTGAACGAGGCCCCAGCATAGGCGGCGTTGTCGATAGCTCCGTGGAGCTAATGCGTCCGGCTGGCGATCAGCCGTCTTGACGGAAAAGCTTAAAAATAACGCGCGTCAATGATACTGAGCTGTATGTAAAGGGGCCCGTAGCTTAGCCAGGTTGGAGCGCCCTGGGGCGCAAAACGTCCCGCGTAGGGCTGATAACCGGGAGGCCCCGGGTTCAAATCCCGGCGGGCCCACCAGCTTTGTCCGTCTTTGTTCCTTATTTCCTGAGCGAGGAGATAAGCGGTGCTTTACTTGATCTAGTGTACATGGCTCGTAAGGGGTGTTAATTTATTGGTCCTGCTTGGCGGCCCCTCATTGTTTGCTCACGATATACGCAAAAACCACCTCAGTGTCGGTGGGCTCCGGGCGCATTGGAGAGTGAGGCGGGGGATTCTCAAGCGATTAAAAATCGTATTTTTAACCGAAGATAGTCAGCATTGCCCTTTACGGTGATGATGGTAGGTTGTAGCATGGTGCTGTTCCGGTGGTTAGTCCTGTTAGGTAGCTGTTTACTGGCGCATTTCCCACGATGTAGCCCGCGGCGGTGTAGTTGAAGTTGAATAAATAGCTGTTTGTTGATATCTGAGTAGTGGGTATTATGGCAACATTCCATAGAGCATCAGTCCACATAAGCTCATAATTACAGTATGGCTCCCAGATATCTCTAGTGAGCACCCAGTACTCCGAAGTAACCACTAGGTTCTCAAAGTACACGGGCAGGATCGCCAAGTAGGAGTTGCTTGGGTTAAAACTGGGTATGAATAATTCCGCATCGCCAAACGTATCCACAAAGGCATTATAATAACCCTCCGCCGCTGTATTACCATTGCTTATGCTGAAGGCCCAGGTGAAGTTATCCTCATAAAAGCCCAAGTTTATAAATGGTACTTGATAATAAGTCGATTGTGGTGCGGCTAGGCTTATACTCTCACTGCTACCGGAGGGCAGGGTTACTATGAATTCAAGCTCTAGGCCCTCTAGACCTATACCCACTGATACACTGTATTCCGCAGTTGATGACGTTGATTGCGGTTGAACCCCACTGAGTCCATTATAACTCCCGAAGATGGCGTTTGATTGCCCGTTAACGTAGTCCTCGTAGCCCGTGTAGTAGTCCATGGCTCCGAGCTGCCAATCTTCAAAACCACCATTATTAACTGCGGTGGAGGTGAGTGCATAGTCTATGTAGTTATTAACCGATACGCTTATGATTGCGGTGCCGTCACCAGTACCGCCGTTGTTATTGAATTCTATGCAAGAGTCGATGTAGAATGTGCCATTACCATCCTGATACGCCTCCAAACTATTTCCATAATAATTGGGGTTGAGTCCGCCCCACTGTGGTGCTAACCATATTAGCATTACCCTATTATTCTCATAGACTCCGTTTGACGATGCTGGATAGAATTGATTATACCATAGTTCCCAGCACGGGTCTGTGACGGGATCTGCGTTCTGCATCATTGTTAATATGTTTATTTGTCTGTTCCTTATCATTATGTATGGTATCACGTAGCTCATCAACTGGTTTGTGTGTATTGGTGTTATAGCTAGCCAACCCTTGCCCCCGTAGGCCACCTCCATGATTTCACCCCTCACTGGTATCAACGGGACTGCCGTTAGTAGCATCCTGAATGCATAGGAGTTGCTTGCGTAGAGGACTAGCTCGTTATTCACACCCCTGGCCCATGCAATGGCTAGGGCGATGCCCATTAAACCCTCATCGCTGGCATTACCGTACAACGCCACGAAATCGCCCCTAGAAAACAACCTAGACAGTACACCAAGGGCAGGACTTGAGAGATTCAACGCGCGGCCACTAACCAGCAATGGCCTTATGTAGCCCCAATCAATAACCACAACGCTACCATTTGGCGTCTCGGGTAATCGACCCAGCGTGATAGGCGCGACCGAGGCATTGGGCAACAAACCCCTAACCAAGCTTAGTAGGGAGTCGGGGCCAACGACGAAGACCGGGGCATTAACGGGTATGGAGCCAGCGGGCAAAACGCCCAACGACTTAGTGGGAGCACTTAATCGGCCACCATGCCTTAAACCACCACTTGACCCATGGCCGGTAAGTAGCAGGAAAACAGCCACGAACAACGCCAAACCCACTATTCCCAACCCCTTAACAAGTTTGCCCATGTGATTTACCTTTTAACTTACATAAACTTTATTATCTCCATTGTAATGATTAACTAGGAAAACTGCACTAAACCAAACCTTGAAACCCCCATCTAGAGAATACCGAGGATAAGCCCACAAAAACCCCAACACGAGCAAAAGACCCAGGAAATCACAGCGGGCCCACCACTAGTCACTAGGACCATAGTAGCCCTAACAGCCGTTTTAGCGCAAACGATCCCAATAAATACCCCTAGTATTTCGTGGAGATTGCCGAGGTTGAAAGGCTCTTGGAGGAGCTACTGAGCAAGATCGATAAGTCGCTGGAAAGCATCAAGAGGATTGCCGGGGAGTTGGACGGCGTTTTGGACGGGCTGAAGAAGGCCGAGGAGCGGCTCAAAACGTATAAATAAGGCAATTTAGACGGAGGCGATGTTGACGGCCAGCAAGCAGCCCAGGAAGCAGAGAAAGGCCTTGGCCGAGGCGCCTCTGCATCTGAGACACAAGTTCCTCAACGCCAAGCTGGCCCCCGATTTGCGCAAAAAACTGGGCGTAACGAGGTTGCCCATCAGAGTCGGCGATACCGTGATGATAATGAGGGGCGATTTCAAGGGCGTTACCGGGAAGGTCGTCAGAGTAGATCTGAAGAGGATCCGTATCTATGTAGAGGGGGCCACTAGAACTAATAGTAGAGGCGAGACCGTTTATTATCCCATACATCCGAGTAAGGTTATGATAACTAACATAGATACTTCGGACAAACGGCGCCAGGAAATAATAGAGAGGAGGAAAAAAGCGTCCTCATAATATCGTTCAAAGAAATTTAAATAGCACAACGAATATGGCGTTTGATGAGGAAGCCGTTTTGCGACTTCTGCATAAGAACGAGGATGTTATGCCCTAAGTGCCAAGGGCTGATCGACAGCGGCGAGTACAGCTGGCTGGACGTAGACGTCGTGGACGCCTTGATGAAGCTGGAGAGGAAATATAATTTAACCGATGTGGAGTATGTAAAGGCTTACGAGACCGACGCGTTCGTCGTCGTGGTGCTCCGCGGCTATAAGAAATTGCCTAAAGGGGCTCAGATGCAACTGGAGAGGGACCTCTCTGCGGCTATGGGCAGGAGCGTGAAGATAGTCGAGAAGGGCAGCGTCAACGAGATAATCGCCCAGCTTGTGTCCCCGGCGAGATTGTTGACTATCTCTACGTCGTGGCTGCCCGACGGCACCAGCGAGACGGTGGTGAAGATCCCCTCTAGGGAGCTAAGGCGATTGCCAGTGCGGCCAGAGAAGCTTCAAGAAATATTGAATAGAATTATCGGATCTACTATAAAAATAGATGTTATAAAAGAAAGAGAAATTAAAATATAATTTTTGGGAGAGTAAACGCGTCCTGGCTTTTCAACGCCATCGGCAAAGCCTATATAGGATGGAGATATAGGGTTTTGTGATCCCGCGCAAGACGCACTTCACGAGCGAGGTGACGCCGGAGATGCACGGGAAGGAGGTCGTGTTGGCCGGCTGGGTCTGGGAGATCAGAGACCTGGGCAGAGTTAAGTTCGTGATTCTGAGGGATAGAGAGGGCTTCGTCCAGCTCACGTTCAAGAGCGGGAGGACGCCGGAAGAGCTCTTGTCCAAAATACCTCACTTGAACAAAGAGGACGTGATAGCCGTCAAGGGAGTCGTCGAGGCGAGCCGAATAGCGAAAACAGGCGTGGAGGTGTTCCCGTCCGAGATGTGGGTTCTCGCAAAGGCGAAGCCCTTGCCGGTGGACCTCTGGGGAGGGACCTCAGACCTCCCCACTAGGCTGAGGTATCGCTCCGTCGATCTTAAAAGCCCGAGGAATTTGGCCATCTTCACCACGGCCTCGGAGATTTTAAGAGCAATTAGAGATGTCCTATACAAACATAAATTCGTAGAGGTCTTCACGCCGAAGATAATAGCCACAAGCACCGAGGGAGGGGCCGAGCTCTTCACGGTGCTCTACTTCGAGAGGGTGGCGTATCTCGCGCAAAGCCCCCAGCTCTATAAGGAACAATTAACGGCATCGCTCGAGAGGGTCTTCGAGATAGCGCCGGCCTACAGAGCCGAGAAACATAACACGGACTACCACCTCAACGAGTTCATCTCAATAGACGGCGAGGGGGCCTTCATGGACTACAACGACGTGATGGACTTGCTCGAGGAGATCATGAAGGCCGTGGCGTCTGTGTTGAACGCCAGGAGGGAGAGGCTCGAGAAGGTCGGGATAAGGCCAACCGTAGACGAAGTGGGCAGAATACCTCGCGTGAGCTACGACGAGGCCGTCGACAAGCTCAGATCGTTGGGCTATGACATTAAATGGGGAGACGACCTAAACGTCGAGATGCAGAGGGCGCTTACCAAGTTCTACGGCCCCTTGTACTTCCTAGTGGACTTCCCCGCCTCGCTCAGGCCATTTTACACAAAACGCAAAGACGACGACCCTCAGAGGACAGAATCTTACGACCTAATACTCAACGGCATCGAGATAGTGTCGGGGGCCACGCGCATCCACCAACGAGAGGTGCTCGAGAAGGAGATGAGGGAGAGGGGCCTCGACCCCGCCGCGTTCGAGAGCCACCTCTCGGTATTCGAGTGGGGGATGCCTCCGCATGCCGGCTTCGGCATGGGCTTTAACAGGCTCTTGATGGCGTTGTTGGGGCTCGACAACGTCAGAGAGGCCGTTCTATACCCTAGGGACAGATATAGGCTGGAGCCGTAGCTCACCTACGTCGTTGCTTAAGGCGCACGAACGAGACGTAGGCGAGCCTCTCTCTAGCGAACCCCCGTTCTAATTTCGTGAAGAGGTACAAAACTTGGCCGCCCCTCTCCTCTAGCGGTATGACAAGTCTCCCTCCCATCGCCAGTTGGTCTTGCAACGCCTTGGGGACCTCGCTAGCAGCGGCCGTTACTATAATGGCGTCGAACGGAGCGCGCTCGGGCAATCCCAACGACCCATCGCCGTAATGCACCTCGACGACGTCGGCGTATCCGAGCCTCTCTAGGTTTTGGGCCGAGTATATAACCAACGGCAACTCTATCTCGATAGTGTACACCTTGCCCTTTCTGCCAATCGCCTCGGCGCATACAGCGGCTTGATAGCCCGATCCAGTGCCCACCTCCAAGAGCCTCATGCCCTCGCGGGGCCTCACCGCTTCGCACAACATGGCGACCATATGAGGGGCAGATATGGTTGCATCGCCGAGTAGCGGAAGGGGGGTGTCGTTATAGGCAGAGAGCTTGTACTCCGGCGCGACGAACTCCTCTCTGGGAACCCTCAACATGGCCTCTATCACGTTCCTGCTACGCAACACGCCCTCTGCTATTAGGTCCTCGACGAGCTTTTTCCTGGCGTTCTGGAAATCTAGCATCTAGCCAAGGGCTTGGGCCCGTATACGGCCAAGTCCATGACGAGCCGCCTCGTCGTCTCGGTTAAGTCGAGCCTTAAAGCCTCCGCCAGCGGGACGAACGCGGCCTCCTCGGCGTCAGTGCCGGGCCTCAAGGCGCCGTCCTCCACGTCAACTAAGTAGTCGAGCAATAAGAAATGGTAGCGCACTCTCCCCAACTCGTCCCTCTCGACGTATTGGTAGACCCCGAAGAGGCCCCTCGCGACCCCCCTCAATCCCGTCTCCTCGGCTAGCTCCCTGACAACGGCGTCCTCGAGCCTCTCGCCGACCTCGACGAGGCCGCCGGGCACGGACCACTTGCCTTTATTCGGAGGCGCGCCCCTTTTGATTAACAGTATTTCGCCTCTCTTCAACACCACGGCGCCGACTCCGACCAAGGGATACGTCGGATATTCCCTGCCCATGAGGAGACCAACACCGATTTTATAACGCTATTGACAACCGGGCTGGCCGACTAAATTAGGCAGATTGGCTATGGCGTTGCGAACCCAGAAGGCCCAGCTCGTGTAGTTCGAGTCCCTAAGAGGCTCGAAGGGCTCGTAGACGGGATAGGAACACCCCCTCCATACCAGATAGGCGTATATTATAGGGGGGCTGTTGGGCACTTGGGGTATTCCAGGGTATGCTATATACGATCCGAGGGTCTGGGCCAGCTCGAGGGCGTAGTTTTGGGCCGCCTTAATGGCTGTGTAGTTCACGACGCCCGAGACGTTGACGTAGCCGCTCAAGTATTGTTGCGGCGATATGGCGCCTCTATAAAGCGCGGTCAAGAGGGCGTTGGTCTTGTTATCGACGCCCCAAGGCGCTAAGATCACAGTATATCCCCTGGCCTCGGCCTCCGAGATCAACTGCCTCAACACGTCCAAGAGCTCTTGCCTCTGGGGCATTGTCACGTTGTCTTGATACCCGAACACGGCCCAGCCGCCCTGTCCTCTGTACACCACAACTCCTATTTGTTGTCCTTGAAGGGCCAACTTCGTTATGTTCACTTGTTGCCAATAGGGCTTATACACGGGCCCCTTCTTGTAGGGGCCTACGGCGAATACCAGCACGGCCACCGTGATCAACAACGCCGAGACCATTATCAAGATGCCGTTTTTGTCCATGCCGCCCAGCGCGCTTGCCTATAAAAAGATTATTTGACCACCAGGACGCTCACGTCGCTCTCTTGGACCAGTCTCCCCGCGACGCTGCCCAACAGCGATTTGCGTATAGTGGAGAGGCCCCTGCTGCCGACGACTATTAGGTCCGCTTTTACGTCCTTGGCGAATTTGGCTATTTCGTAGGCAGGATCGCCCTCGAGCAGTTTCGCCTCAGCGCCGGGGGCTGCGCTCAAGGCCTCCTTCAAGACCTTCTCGCCCCGTTGTCTTAAGCTCTCGACTACGCTCGGCGACGAGAAGGCGTCGGAGAGCGATAAAACGGCTGTGTCCACTACGTGGACCACGTATATCTTAGAGCCGAACCTCTCGGCCAAGGCTCTAGCCGTCTCGAGCGCCTTTTTAGAGTGTTGGGAGCCGTCGTAGGCCACCACTATTGTCCTCATAAAGCGCGCGGGATATCGATTTATAAAATTTGCTGCACGAAGAGACAATGCCTTTTAAAAATCTCTATTATATACTTTTCATAGTTTGGTTCATCAAAATAGGCATCTTGGTTCACATCTAAGGAGTTTTTAGCCACTTAGGGAGTTCATGGAGCACGTGTCCATATACAGGATGGCCGACGCTGTTCACGCGCTCCTGTCCGTCGACGCCGAGCCCTACGCCCTGGCGGCTTTCTTCAAGATAGCCAACAGCTGGGTCCTCAGAGCGTTTTCGGACGCGCCCGGCTCCGACCTCAAGCGCAAGGCTTGCGCTGCTTTCTCCCGGATGTTGGAGTTGGCACGAGACCAGTTGAGGACTCCCGCGACCGTGCGGCCTCCTTGCTCTCCAAAGGGCGCTCTGAGAGTCGACAGATTGAGATACGCCGGCTGTCTGCGGTTCTTGATGGATTGGGGGGCGGAATTCGCCTACAGGATGATATACGACGAGAGGATCAAGGCGAGGGCCGTGCGGAACGTCGCGCGGAACCTAGTCGCCTACTCGCGATTTGGCCTTAGACTAGAGGGCCCCCATGTCGATGCATGGCTTTCGTTGGCCGACGGCGCATTGGCGAGCCCGCGCGAGCTCGCCTGGAAGCCGTTCATGTCGCGAATACTAGTGGACATATTGCCCAAGTGTTCATGACGGTCAAGGCCGAGCTCTTGGGGATAACGGAGCTTAGGAGGGCCTTGGCGGGCATAGACGACGCCGTGGTGCTGGACCCATATCCGGAAGTTGTGCCGGCAGCCCTGGAGGATAAACTACTCTATTTAACGACATCGATATACGGCGGCATTAGTCCTCTGCCCTTGTTCTCGTTCCGAAAGGACGGCGTTCACTTTGTGCTATCGCTTAGGCTACACGACATGTTGGCGGAGCTAGTGCCTGATCTAAAAGCCTTGTTCATCGAAGTGTTAGAGGAGCCGCAATATCCCTTCACGGCCGTGGCGATCGTGTTGAGGGACCTCGGCGTCGGCGTCAACGAGAAATACCTCAAGGAGTACGTCTGCCCGGAGCTGGCGTCCCTCGAACAAGACGACGTGCCGTTGGCTAAGAGCATAAAATCTGCGATCTCCAAGTTCCTCGCAATGCCGCCGGGCTCCTCTGCTAGATCCTTGAGGTGTCTGTGCGGTCTATGCGAGGAGAGACGCCAGCCTGATATAGACTCGTTGGCCCTTGCTCTGTTCAAGCGGCGTATCGAGAGGCGTAGCCCCAGCCTAGCCGACTTGGACGAAGAGGACAGAGCCATAGTGATGAGGGTTATAAGAGGGCTTTCCAATCAAAGCTTCAAAAGGGAGTTAATCGACTTGCTTAACAGATATGAGCTATAGGCAAGGAGATTTCGAGGCAGTTTTGAAGGCCAGAGGCGCCGGCTATAGGATCGAGGTGAAGTACAGAGGCGTTCCCCTACGCTTGAGGAGAATAGTCTTAGAGTACATGGAGGGCTATAGGCTCTTCGTGAACCCCTACGACGAATCGATCGTGGTCCAGATATCGAGGAATCCCCCCGTCGTGGCCAAGGTGGGGTGGAGAGGCTCCGCCATAATCGTGCCTGCGTTGAGCCAGTCGTCCTTACACATCGCGCTCCAGAAGGCGGTAGAATTCGCCGAGGCCTACATGATAGCCTACAGGGCCAACGCCATTGATAGGATATTCCATGAGGATTAAGTTCGCCGTTATTTATTCCGTAGATGGAGGAGTCGGCAAGACCACCCTGGCGGTGACCACTGCGTTCGAGAAGGAGAGGGTCTTGGTTGTCGACGCCGACTGGGAGAAGGCCGATCTCTCGTCTATATTCGGAGTGCCTAAGAGGCCCGGCTGGCTGGCCGGCAGCTACGGCAAGGACGTGTACGTCCACAAGGTCAAACCGAACCTCTACGTAATACCGGGATACGAAGCGGCGGCGTTATACCAGGCGGGCAAGATCGGCGACTCGGAGCTCTTCAACGCACTATTCGAGGCGCTTGCAGCTCTCCCGGACGCCGTGGCCGAGGAGCGTCTGCCGGTAGATACAGTCATAGTCGATACGCCTAAGGCCATGCAATTGACGTGGCTGGAGTCCCTTCAGAGGAAGCTGAAGGCCTTGATGTACTTCGTGGCGGACAGAAGGCTGATCACTAGGATAGCTGATGTGAAGATGCAGATCTACGGCAGATACATGCGCTACGCTAGCTTAGTCGTCGCGAACATGCTCGAAAAGGGCGACGAGAAGACGCCGGGCGTGAAAATGGTTAACGCGTTCCTCACGAGAGTTAAGATGCCCCAAGAGTACTCGGCGGAGAGGATCCATAAGGCTATACTCAGCGATAGGAGGAACAGAGAGGCGATCTCGCTCCTAGTGCGGCGGATAAAGGAATAGATGGCCCTCGCAGGCGTCTTATTAGCCAAGGCCGATAAGTCGTTAACGGATCGTTGCGTGTTAGTCAAAAAGGGCGTCATAGTGCAACGCAACTACGCCACCGACCTCTGTATAACCGAGGACGGGGAATACGTAGTCGTGGACCCGCCGCTCCCGGACCTCTTGGAGAAGGCTTTGGCGCTAGTCGTCATACGAGGCGCGGTGCCTCCCGACGATAACGAATACGACAAGGCCATGAGGGACGCCCTCGCAGCTCTATCGCCCAGCCGCGGGGTAAGCGGGTGGAGGTGGTTCAGAAACGCCCTACGCCTTTATAGAGAGAACAAGGAGTTGGTCCACTACTTCCTCGATCGCTGGTCGGGCCGCGGCGAGTTCGGAGGCTACGGCGTGTTGGAGGCGTTGATGAGGGACGACTTGTTGACGGAAATCGTGGTTCCGCAACCGCTGGCGCCGCCCGGGAGGTGGACCGAGCTACCCAGAAGGCCCGCCGAGCTCCTCGACAAGATATACGCAGAGGTCGTCGAGTTGGGCCGCTTCAGGCGCGTCGTGGCCGTGCGGAACGAGGCGCGCATGCCGACCAACGTGGTCGTGCCGGAGGCCCTAATGCCTATCTTAGTAAAGAAACTAATACCGGGCTTGACCTTGGAGAGGCCGTTCCAGACCAGGGAGGACTCGGTCTATAAGGTACGCATAGCGGCCGACCTCATTGAGTACAACGTCAATATAAGGAAGACGAGCGAGACGCCTAGGCCTTCCAAGAGGCTTCTGGGTGTCTATGAGTCCAGACAAGCGCTTGAGCCGCTCACGGAGAAAGTCGAGGGCGAGCTCTCAGGCCTTGAGGTCTTTGCGTTGGCCACAATAGCTGCTGAGGCCAGGTGGACCGTGGTATTCTCGGGCGCCATGGGCACCGGCAAGACCACGCAGCTCAACTTGTTGTTGTACTTCATACCGCCTTGGTATCAAGTCGTAGTTATCGAGAGAGGCGCCAGGGAGATCTGGGCGCCGCTCGAGGGGCAGATACTACACATATCGGTGCCCTCCGAGTCCAAGCTAGCCGAGGCGTTAGACCAAGCGCTCCGTTACGGCACTGTAGCCACCGTTGTGGCCCTCGCCGAGGCCAGGACGAGCCAAGAGCTCAACACGCTGATTTCGTACAAGTTGACGGGCCACGGCGGGCTCACCACGATACACGCCGATACTATCCACGACGCAATTCTCCGGATAAACAGGTCCGGCGCTCCTGTGGAGGCATTGGCAAACACCATGATACTCCAGCTAGGCGCGTCGGGCGGCCGCCGTTATCTCAAGGAGTGGAGGGCGTTGATAGCCGTCGGCGGCTCCGTCGTAGAGGCGTCCCCCTCAGACGTCTTGACCTCGTTGAACTCCTACACAAAGGCCACCTACGACGTCAAGGTATTAGACGAGGTTAAGCTGAGGGCGAACGTCCTCAAGGCCGTCGCGGCCAAGGAGCTGGAGCCTCTCGAGGCCCGGGAGGCGTTGCTAAAGCTGTTCTCGCGAAGGAGGATCTCGATAGAGGAGGAGGCCCTCAAGCTCGGCTATAGTAAGATTTCATGAAGTTGAAGATCAAGGAAAGAGGGGACGGCGACTTGGGGCTAGACATAGCAGAGGCGTCTACGATAGTCGAGGGGAGGGAGGACTGGGCCTTGTCGTTCCTCAAGTCGTTGGAAAAAGCGCCCAGCGAAGTCGTGGAGATGTTGAACGGCGATTTGATGAAGCTCGTATTGAAGGAGGTGGCGAAAACCGCGGGCGATGCGGGGGCTGTGGCCAGAATAGCCTTGTCCCTCTTGGAGAAGTGCAAATGAGCGAGTGCGAGAAGTTGATCGAGGAGGGCTACACGAGGGAGGCGGCGGAGGAGCTCTGCGAGGCCGCCAAGGCGATAGGCGTGAAGCCCTCTAAGCTAATATCGGCGGCGAGGAGGCTGGAAAAGGAGGGAATAGCCTTGACGCCCGCGGATTGGCTAGTGGTCAAGGACGTAATGGACAAGGGCTTCTCCTTGTCGACCATAGTCGATTACATAATCAAGAGGCATAGGTCCGGCTTAACGCCGTCGCAGATAATCGAGGAGTTGCCAGTCGCCGCTAACAAATCAGTCAAGAGAGGCCACATACTGGGCCACTTGTTGAAAATACTCGAGGCGCCTGATCATTTCGTCGTGGAGGAAAACGGCGTTAAGAAGAGTTTATCGCAGTTGTTCAAACAAGGATGAACAGGGAGGAGTTCTATATCCACATAGCGCCTATCTTCGCGACGTACCTACAACATCTATCGTCGGCCGAGGCCCTGAGGCGCGCCGCGATAGCGGCCGAGGACGTCGATGAGGAACACGCGCGCGAGATGCTCCTCGCTGGCCTAACGCCCGATCCCGCCGCGGCACTCTCGTCGGATAGGCTCTCTGTCGTTAGGCAATACGGCTTTGCGGTGTCGCAAGAGGAGGCGGGAGTCCAGAAACAAGTCCTAGTGCAGTCCTTCTTGCAGTCCGTCAAGTCCATCGCGTTGGGCCGCTTGGAGGCATCCATGCAACAATTCACCGGCCTA
Source organism: Thermoproteus thermophilus (assembly GCF_055392855.1). Taxonomy (NCBI): domain Archaea; kingdom Thermoproteati; phylum Thermoproteota; class Thermoprotei; order Thermoproteales; family Thermoproteaceae; genus Thermoproteus; species Thermoproteus thermophilus. The sequence continues at coordinate 24,186 of NZ_AP042466.1, read as the reverse complement.
TTCTCGTCGCTTTCGAGCTTGATGTTCGCGCCGTTATTGCTCCTCTTCCTGTACGCATACGGCCTACTAGCCATCGATCTATACGCCTTGTTGGGGATCGCCGTCCTCTTCTCGTTGTTGATAGGGCTTTTGATATATAGGGTCATGCCCAAAGACCTATCTCCCGTGAAAGTCTACGGGCCAGCCGCGTTGGCCGCATTGGCGGCCGGCGCCTTGGTCGCCTACGCCTCGCTCCTCTCGGACCTACCCTTATCCCTCGGCGCGTTGGCAGCGGGGATGGTGCTGTTGGCGTGGTTGATTGTTAAGAGACGTCTGGGGTGGTTCAGGCTCGCCCACGAAATCCCAGCTATGTTGAGGGACTTCGCATCGCGCATATCTCAAGGCGTGCCGACAGATCTAGCATTGAGGGAGGTCTCATCCACGTACAAGACGGCGTGGATGGTGGCCTATTTCTACGATATACCGTCCTTGATGTACAAGCTGGCCAAGGCCATGCTCAACGCCGTCAGTTGGGCAGGGCCGAGCCTCGAGGCCATAGACTTCATACAGACCCTCCTAGGCGAGAAGGAGAAGGGACTTAGGAGAGCCACGTCGTTGGCGACTACGTTTATAGCCGTGTACTTATCGGCATCGATTATATTAGTCTACTCCCTCGCCGTATCCACGGCCGCGTTGCAGCTGGTGCCGTACACGGGGCAAGCCGTGTTGTCGCCGCTTCCTCCCAGCGAGGTCGAGAGGGCGACCGCCCAGCTCTTGTCGGTAATGGTGGCCGGCTTCATCGCCGTGATGGTATTTCCGACGAGGGGTAGCTGGCTGGGGCTACTTCTGGGAGGGGCGGCGGGCACGTCGTTCTACTACCTAGTGGCGTTCCTCTGGTCGTTTTGGTCGTGAAGGGCACTCTGTCTCTGAAGCAAATAATAACGACGGCGTCGGCGTTGGCGGCGTTTGCGGCGATAGCCGTAGCCGTGTACTTGGCCCTATACGGCGCGAGGACCTCCTACCCAGCGCTGGCGGCGGCCACGGCCATAAAAGCGCTGAGGCCCATAGCCTTGCTGGACTACGTGCACGTATACGTAGCGAAGGTCCACTACGAGGCTAAGGGGGACGGCTATGCGCTCATGCCGGGCCCCTCGCCGCCGGGTTGCGCCTCTTGTATACCGCCGGCCGGGTGGATTTACTCCGTATCCATCGGCGCTAACGCCTCGCCCATCTACGGCGTGTATTATACCGCCGAGAACAACACCTTGTTGATAGGCAACGCCGTCGTGATCCCTCCCTATTTCGCCAACGACACGTTGTTCTACGTATACCCCATGTGTCCTGGCGGGTTTAAATTCGCCGAGGAGGCGGTCTCGGCCAACGCCTATCCGTTGCGAGTGGTGGTGATCTTGTTGAGGTGTTCGTAATTTTCATGAAGTTGAGAGGACAAGCGGGCGGAATAGACGCCTTGATAATACTCGCAGTAGTGATAGCGGTGGCCGCGATAATAGCGTTGGCTATGATGCGCATGGGCCAATCGGCATCGGCGAATACTCGGGCGCAGGTAATAGCCACTGTGGGCGGCAACGTCATGACAGTGGAGGTGCAAGTGCTTAACGGCAAGCTTAACGGGTTGTACCTCCAGTATTGGGAGCAAGGGAGTCAGCCAGATAACCCTCCCATAGACGGTACTTGCTACTACAACGGCACGAATAAATTGTCGAGTTCCGGCCTCCAGCTGTACACAGGCCAGTCCGCGGTCTGCTATTTCAAACTCGGCAACCTCACCTATGGTATCCAGTACAGCTATGTAATCTACGGCGTGGACTCAAGCGGTAGGACTATACAACTAGCTAGGGGCGTCTTCACGGCGGGCGCGACCTAGTCGCAGTATATCTCCAAAACCTCCCCCTTTTTCGGCGGCCTCTCCTCGACTGGTAGCTCTAGGACGTGTCTAGCCCCGACCTCCTTATGGAATCCCCACGGTTTGAGCAAGACGACATCGACGACGCGCATATCGTCGTCGAGGAACACCGCCCAGACAGGCTCGAGCAAGAAAAAGCCGTGCACCGAATTAACGCCGACTAATAAAACAGGCTTGGGTCTTCGAAACATAAGGCCCCAAGCCCTCTTGAGCCTATTCCTGTAGCACCTAACTTTCATGGACTTCGACGTATACTCCATAATAGTAATAACGGCCATCGCGCTCGCCGTGTTGGCCCTAGTGCAACCTATCTCCTACACATCGCCGTCGTTGTCGGCGATATATCGGTATTGGCCCCAGTACTACAACTATACGTTACACGGCGATTTGAGCCACATCGAGTACTTGACCTCCGGCATGACCTGCTGGCTTTATATAAACGGGAGCTGGATCGAGATATCTAGAGGAGGGCGCCTCGGCCTCTCGATAACTGTGTTGAACTTGACGTGTAGGTAATTACATGGAGGAGCTGGTGGAGGCGGCCGTCTTCTTGGCCATCTCCGGCCTAGCGGCGGCCCTAGCGTCGGCGGCGTTGGGCAACTACACGTCGTGGAGCCTATGCGAGGCAGCCAAGCTGGCGCTCCAACACAACGGCTCGGCGTTATTAGTGGTCGCGCTCGGCAAGATCTCCTGCGGCCCCGACGGGTGCTCCATGGGCTGCGGCCTCTTCGTGCCGGCCTCGCGGATTTATTACCTAAACGGGAAGCCCCTAATAGGCGGCGTGCCGGGGGTCGTCCTCGTCGCCACGACGCCTGACGGGAGGCTGTACATAACGCCTTTGAGATGAGGGGCCAGATCACCTCCTTGGCCGCGGCGGCCGTGTTCTCGTCGGCCTTGTCCGTCTTGTTGCTCTTCGCAGTCCTCAAAATAGCGTCGTTGCCGCACGCAAGTCTCACGATCCCCCTATCGGAATCGCAGGGAGCGCCCGCGCGTTGGATCCACGTGTTCTACTCCGGCGGCGTCTTCGTAGCCGTCGATGCGGGGACGCCTTCTCCATACGTGGCCGAGGCCTTGGCCGGCGTAAACGGCGTTTGGGTCGCCACATTTAAGCTCTGGCCCGGCGGATATACTTGCCTCTATAACTCCTCCTTTGCGCTCAACGGGAAACCCATATCGAAGGACAACCCGCTCAAAATAGGAGAGGATCCGTATACGGGGCTCTGGTGTCCGCCTCCGTGGAGCGGCACGAGGAGTTGTCCTAACGGAGTCCCGGCGTCCATGGGGAGGATCTTGGCTGTTATGTGTATTTCATGAAGGCCGAGGTCCCCATAACAGCTCTAGTGATCGTGGGCGTAGCAGTGGCCTTGACGTCTCTTACAGCCTTAGTCGTCATCGACATGGGCTTCGTCGGCGCCGGCGTCTTGAGCGCGTCGGCGACCATAACGGAACAAAACGGCGTTGTCGTGGCGTCTGTCACAGTGCTGAGAGGATCGCTCAAGGGGTTGGCCATGATGTACACAGCGCCTGACGGATCCACGTGGTACGCCAAGCCGTTATACTGCTTGGGGAACGCGTCGTTGGGCCCTACGTCTATCGAGCTCCTTGACCCGAAGGGCCCAGGCGCCGGCGTTACTTGCGCGTTTCAGTTGTGGTTTCCGTCAGGAGGGGAGTACCGCTTCGTCCTAATAGGTTCTGGCGAAAGAGGGCTCGCGAAGATAGCGGAGGGCCTCCTATCGGTAGCCGTACCCAACGAATACGCAGGCCAGTTGCCGGCCGGGAGCGTGATCTCGTCGCGGGGAGGCCCCTCGGTAAATCCCAAGGGCAACTCGTACAACTACACCACGTCGTCGATCTACTGGAAAGGCGGCTATCTAGTCGTAGAGGTCGAGTGGGGCTATTCCAGCTCCACGTGTCTAGCAGACGGGCTTTACGTCTCCTTGTTCGCGCCGAGCAGTTCAGGGACTCCAGTGGCGCCGTCCGACGAGGGCCTACGCATCCTGCCGTTCGGAGGAGCCGACTATGTGCCGGCCGGCAGGGGTCCGCAGATATTCGTACAGCTAAACCCCTACGACGGCGGGAAGTACGATGGATCTATCGAAGTCGCTGTTTTGAACGCGACGTCCGGCATAGGCATAGTGGCCCCGACAAGGTTCAACCCGAGCAAGGCGTGGCCCACCGATTCTGTCTGGAGCACATACATTCTCTACGACTCGTCCAACAACTCCTTGAGGGTCGTCTGGCGAATACCCGGCCTCCTCGCCGTGTCTTATTCGTACAACTTGACGCGGCTGGGCTTCGCCCCTCCGCCGCCCGGCCGTTACGGCGTAGTTGTAGGGGTCGCCAACGGCGGCTGCGTAGCCGACTGGCGCGTCTACGGCTACACCATCGCGTCTAGTTGAACATGGACCTATACGTAGTCACGGCAGTCGTTTCGTTGGCCGTCGCGGCCCTCATTGTGGGCTCTCTGCTCCTCTATTCGTCAGCCCAAGTCGACGCGCCTCCGTGCTCCGACTGCTCGTTCTGCGTGAGAGGCCCCGTTTCGTTAATCCAAACCAACGCGTCGGCGTATCTCGTGCGCGGGACGGCGCTCGACAACTCCTCGTTGATGGCGCAATACGCTAAGGCTCATGTGAAGGGCAGAGCCCCCTTAGCGCCCGGCGAGGCGTTGACGTGCGCGCGGGCCATGTGCCTAGATATCGTCGATGGAGTCGCCTACGCCTCCTGCGTCGGCTCATGAAAGGCCAGTGGTCCATCGCCTACGCGCTTGCGGCTTTGGCCATAGTAGCTTGGGCTATAGCCGTGATGGCCTCGATGGAACCGCGCTACTCGCAGATAGACTACTCCCAGATACTCTACCAGCTCAAGCTCGAGTCCTTGAACGTAACCGCCGTGCAGTGCGCAGAGTACTGGGCGACGCCGAGTGTCTTGTTCTGCAACGGCACAGCTATCGCCTTGACGGGGGCTAATAAGTCGTTGATAATATATCACGGAGGCCCCGTCGCCGTCAGGCTCTCAAGATCATGGGGGCCTATCAACTACACGCTCTATTTAGCCGTAGTCAACTGCACCGTCGCGATGGCCCCTAACGGAGGCGTCGCCCACGTCGCTCGCATCGTCGTGGAGTCGAGCTTGGACTACTTGCCGGAGCTCTACGTCAACGCCACGAAGGTCGAGGCGGCCTACTTGACGGGGGGCTTATACCTCAGCCCAAACGTCACTTTCATCATAGCCGTTTCTAAAAACGGCGTTTTTAGGATAGTCGATTTTCCCGTGTCGGTCGTCCTAAGTTGTTTTCCATGAGGTGGTTGTTGCCGGTCCTCGGGCTAGCCCTTACGGCGATTGCGGCGGTGCAGGCCCCTCACTGCGTCTTGATCAACTCAACTCTGTTGGAAACCGACCAACAACCGCCCGTTTTGCACATCTCGGTCAACATAGACCTCAACTTCGCCGGATTGCCGAGGGCTGGATCCCAGTCCGTAGTATCCGTCGAGGGCAAGCAGAGCTATATCGCAACGTCGGGGGGCCATGTCGTCTACGGGCTCATGGGCGGCTCCGTCTATCTCGCCGGCGACCCCACGCCGACCGATGCCGCGTTTAATATTACTATATTAATTAATTATTATTCATATAATTATGATGAATACTATGTATTCTATAATTGTTCTGGTAAAATAGAGAAAGGTACATTAGCTATCATAAAAGATTTACATATGGAATCTGCCTCCACAAGCGGGGGCTGGCCCGTGAGCGGCAACAGCTGGAGCAACGCGTGGACTTTCGCGATAACAGCGCCCTATATTTACTTGCCGACTAAGTGGTATCAAGGACCCGAGGCGAACGACTACGTGAGTATTTCTATCGCCGTGCGGGAGCCGAGGATTCTAAGCGGCTTAGCGGCGGGGCAGATAAACTCGGGAGAGCTCGGCGTTAAGGCGATTGTGAACTCGACGGAGCTCGTGCTCGGCGATCTGGCCGTGGGGTTGCCGCAGGACAACCCGTTTAAGACCTCGTACTCCCCCAGTTACTTCAGCTGGAGCCCCGAGGGACCCGCCGGAGTCCTCTCCGGGTCGTTCAGCTTAACAAGCGATGCCCCCAGCGAGATCTACCTCAAGGCGTGGTTCGTGCCCAAGTACTGGGCCAACCCGCTCAGGATAGTGCCTCCGGACGCTCCGGGAGTGGTAGCGTTGAGGACCAGCTACATCTTGTTGAACCAAACATCGGAGGGGCGCGTGGCCTTGCTGGACCCGGAGACCGGCCGCGCCATAGTCGAGGCCAGTATATCGCAGTGGGGCGATTTCCCCACGGCGGTGAGCCACCTCCTGGCAGTAGTCATGCCCGGCGAATTGCCATCGCTCGGCCCCTTCGCCTTATCGTCTCTTGCGACAGGTAGCGGCGGTTGGGATTACTACAACTTATACACGTACTTGCAACTGCCGGCCGAGGCCCTCTGGGAGCCATATGTGTGGCTCGGTTCGGCCGAGATATGGCTGAGCGGAGGCTCGCTGGACTTCTACATGCCTCAAGGAGGTATAGAGGACATATACACGTCTCTATACGGCTACCTGATCTACGGCGGTCATTATCTGCAGTATGTAGTACTGAAGTACAAAGGGTCCGGAGGATATGTAATAGACGGCGCGCTAGGCGATAACGTGGCCTGGAACGGCGCTTATCCAGGCGCCTTGATACCCACCGAGATCGGAGGCTTCGGCGCCACGGCGGTCCTAACGCCGTGGTCCTTCCCGGCCGTTTATTATCCCGATGTGTGGCCTCTTCCCGATATCCCCACCTACGGGTTGGCCATGATGTACTCCAGATGGTCCTACCGCTCGTCGCCGGACGGCTACGTCTGGGCATCGCTGATTCCTAGCAACTATAGTCTCGACGGTGTCGTCGTCGACCCAGTCACTGGACGCGCGGGGGCCTCCCAAGGCGTCGTGTTCGTTACTCCGAAAGGACCCGCCTACCCCGTAGATGTATACGCGGCAGTGCTACAGCCGTGGCCCTCGCGTAGCGGTTTTGTCAGCTACGTGTCGGCGCCAATTATCAGCGGCGCTACGCGGTCGTCGAGCGGCAGAACTATACAGCTGTCGGGCGTAGTGGTCTGGTCCTTGGTGCCGCTCGTCCCGTGTAGGTCCCTTTACTGCGTAGACGTCAGCAACGCGTGGTGGAACGGCCAGTTCGTCGGCAACGCTGCGTTGCGCGGAGCCGCTTACGGTTTAGCCGTAATATGGCTAGGGAAAAATCCGGTGCACTTGACGATATACGTGAACGCCAGCGGCGCTAGGTATACCAACGGCGCTTGGATCGGCTCGACGTGGCCCTCGACTACGACGTATAACATATCGCTCGGCACGTTCGAGCTAAAGCCCTACACGCCGTATTTGATAGTTCCCGGCTCCGCCGTGCCTTTGCCTAACGCAACGCCGGGATGCGCGTTGACGCCGACACCGCCCGGCTGGATCCTGACGCCGGACAAAAACGGAGCGTTCTGGGTGAAGTTCGCGACGCCACAAGGCGCCGGCGTCAGCTACTACTACATTGCCGACGTCGAGATGAACTACACGATCTCGGACTTCTTCGCCAGCATGTTGTCGCCTAGCTCTATTATCAACTCAACGTTTTGCCAGTTGGTAAACAGCGTCATAGCGTATCCCAGGACCGCGCTTGGCTTCTTCCCCTCGGGCTGTGTGCCGATGCGGTGGTTGCCCCTCGTCGTTTCGCAGGGCAGATACGCCTACTGGACCGCCGGGTGTTTAAACGGGAATACGTACATATCGGGCGATCTCAGACCCTACGGGGACCTCGTCGTGGACCTCGGATCCGTCGAGTTGTTCCGCGCCGAGGTTAAATATATCTATATAGAACCAAAGATATATATAAACTATAGTGGAATATATATTTATGTGGAAAATAATTTAACTAAATTTATAAAAGGATATTATTTCTATTTAAATAGAGATGGAAAATGGGTTTTACAATATTTCTGTCCGGGCAAATCGCTGTATATACCTTGGCGTGTGGCCTTGAAGCTGAAGGCCTATCCGTGGGACCCCGTCGAGCTGGTCCCCGCCATAGAGTACTCGTCGATAGGCAAAGTTTTGGAATATCCGATCCCGTCGTGGTCCAAGCTAGTCAATTGGTGGTCGATCGAAGGTAGCGACGGATCCAGCGACTTGAGCGCCCTCGGCGACTTGGGCTGCGTCAAGGCCTAGCCGCCGAACGCCCGATCGCCCGCATCGCCGAGGCCCGGCACTATGAAGCCGTCCTTGTTCAACACCTCGTCTATGGCCACCGCGTAGACCTCGGCGCTGGGGCACGTCGACAACACCCTCTCTATGCCCACAGGAGTGGCTATCACAGACACCGCGATGAGCCTCTTGGGACTCCCGCGTTTTAAGACCTCCCTTATGGCCGAGGACAGCGTGGCGCCGGTGGCCAACATCGGGTCCGCCACGACGACCACGTGGCCGTTAACTTCGGGAATTCTCGTGTAGTATATATCCACGTCGATTACGCCCCCCTCCTCCCTCCGCTTGGCCGCCACGACGCCTATCTTAGCCTCGGGGAATGCCTTCAAGAGGCCCTCTACCAACGGCATGGCTGCCCTCAACACCTCGACTATCACCACCTTGTCCAGATCCTCTAGGACGAGGCCCTTGGCCTCGCCGAGGGGCGTGCGGATGACCACCTCCCTTTTCGGGAACGTCTTGGCCAGCTCATACCCCACTATTCTCCCCAACTTTACTAGGCCTTTGCGGAACTCCAAGCTGGACGTCTTGACGTCTCTGAGTTTCGTCAAGACGTGTTGCGCATAGGGGTGGTCTATGATATATACGGGCATGTCGAATTCGGATCGTATTAAAATGAGGAGAGGCCCTTGTCCTGAGCGGTGAGGACAATTCGCGCTCCGATTAAAGTTTTAATAATGGCGTCGAAGGGCTTGCATGAACCTATATAATATAAACGAACCGCTCTCGTTCGTCCTCGCGGTGCTCTCGGCCGCCATCGCTTATTTCTACAACTTCTTCGACCCGGTTGTCGGCATCTTGTTGCCCACGTTGGCTATAACCATAGCTATAGTCCCCCACGAGTTGGCCCATAGACAAGTCGCCAGGAGCAGAGGCTGTTGGTCGCGCTTTGTGCTCTACCCGCCGGGCTTCTTGGTGACTCTGGCTGTGAACGCGCTGTTCGGCGCGTTGGCTAGATCGCCGCTTTTGTTCATATCGGGCTATACGCTTATCTCGTGTTACAGCTACACGAGCGATCACGACGGATATATATCTCTTGCCGGGCCTCTGACCAACATCGCGATCTCCCTGATCTCCTTGGCCTTGTTGTACCTCTTGCCGTTAGGCCTGCTGGGGATACGCTTCCTCGTGTACTTAATGCGGCTCAACGCCTTCGTGGCCTTCTTCAACCTTCTGCCGTTAGGGCCCCTCGACGGCGCGAAGATCTTCAGGTGGAACGTGGGCGCGTGGGCCGCCCTCTTTGCGCCGTCGGCCTACTTGGCCTTCGTGCTCTAGCTACTTCTCGAGGCGCGCTAGCCTGTCCAACATTTTCCTGTATTCGTCCCTGAGCTTCTCGACTTCCTCCCTCAATTTCTGGTACTCAGCGCCGCGGTCCATGGCCCTCCTTATCTTCTCAACGGCCTCGCGAGCCATCCTCTTGATCCTACCGTCGACATCGCGCTCCGCCCTCTCTTGTAGATCCGGCAAGAGCCTCGAGTCCATTAAGTCCAAGGCGGCCGCCACCGCCGCCGCTCTGACCCTGAAGTTCTCGTCGCGGAGGGCCCTCCTCAACGCCTCTATCACTTGTTGCCTAGGGCCGAACTTCGAGAGCGACTGAACAGCCGATACCCTAATCCAAGTGGGGTTCTCCTCGCCGACGTGGCGTAGGACTAAGTCCAAGGCCTCCTCCGTGCCCAGCTCGGCTAAGCCCTCTATGGCGCCCCTCTTGATTATATCCACATGTCCGCCGTAGTTCAAGGCCCTCTTCAAGCTATGCTCGGCGAATTCCCACTTGGTCTTCCCTAAGGCCTTAGCCGCCTCGTACCTCACGTAGTAACTTTCACCGGGATCATGGAGGATCCTATCGAGGAACTCCGCGACCTCCTTCCTCCGCGTATTGCCCAACGCCTCGACGATAGCCCTCCTAGCTCTCGGATGTCCGACTTCCTTGTAGGCCTCCATGAGCGCCTTGGCGGCGTCGGCGGTGCCAATGGCGCCTAGAGCCCTAGCCGCTTCGGCGACTACGCCCCAGAACTTATCCCTCAAAGCTCTCGAGAGGAACTCTACAGCCCTCGGGCCGCCGTTTTTGCGCAAGGCCTCCACTGCTTGAAGCCTACAATAGACGTGCTCATCCTGGAGCATGGCGCCGAGCACCTCGACGGGGATGTTTAACTCAACGGACTTCAACAGCCTGAACTCCGGGTCTATGCAGACGTACTTGACCTTATCCCCCAACGGCACGTCGAGTCTCTTCTCGGCGAAATTCACCGAGATCCTCCTCCGGCTCCCGTCCTCATATACTAGATCTATTTCTAGAGGAAGAGTGTATACCGGAAAACTGTCGTCGGGTTGCGTTTGCTCCAACACGAGCCTCACGCCGTTGTTTCTGCTCCACGAGGCCTTCACGACGGGATGCCCGGCTGAGTAGAAGAACTGGCGCCATAGCCATTCGAGGTCCCTTCCGCTGGCCTCCTCTAGAGCTTTTCTGAGATCTTCTACGTCGGCGTTCTTGTATTTGAACCGCTCGAGGAACAGCCTTAGCCCCTTCCTGAAAACCTCGTCGCCCAACAAGCTCCTTAACATGTGGAGGACCACCGAGCCCTTTTCGTAGGAGTGGCGGTCGAAGACCTCCTCCGGTATGGCGTATATATTGGTCACAATAGGCCTAGCGTAGCGGGAGTTGTACTCGTTCAGATAAGCCTTGAAATTCAAATAAAGTTCGTAGATATACTCATCTCTACCTTTAGATCTCTCAGTCCAGAGCGCTTCGAGGAACGTGGCGAAGGACTCGTTTATCGTTATATGGGCCCAGTCCTTTGCTGTGACCAAATCGCCGAACCATTGATGGGCCATCTCGTGAGCCACTAGAGGATCGGAGGAGAAGTCCTCATCGCTACACGGGAATCCAGAATAGGGGCAATGCGCGTGGCCGTCGTGGAGGGTCCAATCAGTTAGTATGGTGAAGGTGGCGTTCTCCATGCCGCCGTATATGAACTCCTGCACGACCACTTGGGCGTATCGCTCGTAAGGATAGGGGACGCCCAAGTACTCCTCGAAGAACTTCATTATGTCGCACGTGTGGTGGAAGGAGTAGCGGTACGAGTCGGGGGGCGGGACCCAAGCTCCATCCCGCCGCGGGTATCTGGGTATCCAATACTCCAGCTCGACGCCGCCGCACTTCTCCTTTATTATCTCGAAATCGCCGGCCGCTACGGCTATGAGGTACGGCGACATGGGATGCCTCATCTCCCAGACGTACACGGCCCTATCGCCGTCCTCCTTGACCTCTACCAGTACTCCATTGCTGCCAGCCACGTACGGCTTGGGGACCGTTATAGAGAGCCTCCAGGGGAATTTCACGTTGGGCGAGTCTGGCAAAGGCAACCAATATCTGTTATCCTCGCTCTCCCCCTGCGTCCAGACCATGGGCGTCCTGTAGGGGTGATGCTTGTCGGGGAGTATGAAGTACATCCCCTTCCTAGGCCTAGCCCTATACCTCACCTCGACGTCCGCCTCTTGCCCCGCCTTAAGCCCTACGTCGAGCGACACGACCTCGCCGTCGTATGCGTATTTGGTCGACGCTTCCGTTATTTCCATCTCGACCGCGTCGAGCGTCACCTTTTCGATATCGCCGAGTGCCTTGAGCCGATATTTAACAACGCCGATGACCTCCTTGTTTAAAATATCCAAGCTTAAGTCGGCCTCCAGCTTGAGGACTTGGAAATCATAATGGCGGGGGAACCGCGGAGCGTACTCGGGAAAGGCGAAGTCCCTGCCTAGGAGGTATTTGGCCATAGGGGCCTCCGAGCTCTGGGATTAAAGTATTCGTTGCGAGCATAGTTTTTAAATAGCGTTTCTCGCCTACGCGTGATCGATAAGATAAAGCCGCAGACGGTAGGCCAAGAAAGAGCCCTCAACGCGCTCTCGGACCCTGAGAACGAGATAGTGGGACTGTTCGGGCCCACCGGCACGGGCAAATCCTTGTTGAGCATAGCATACGGCATATCGTCTGTGCAGAGCGGCAAGTACAAGAAGTTCATAATAGCTAGGCCGATAGTGGACGTGTCGACCGGAAGGTCCTTAACGCCCGAGGAGCTCGGAGAGATGTACTACAAATTGGCTTCGACATATCTCTACGACATATTGGGAGAGTACACGACTCGCGAGGAGATCGAGAAGTTGTTGAGGGAGGAGACTGTCGTGGTAACCGATGTCAACTACCTCAGAGGCAGGACCTTCGACGACTCGGTGATATTTCTGGACGACGCGCAGAACGTCCAGCCTGACAGTGCCGCCGAGATATTGTTGAGGCTGGGGAGGAACAGCAAGTTGATAGTGGCCGGCGATCCGGTCTTCCAACGAGGGGATAGCGGCGAGGTGGACGGAGCTACGTTGCTAAGGGAGGCGTTGCTGGGGGAGGAGAAGGCCGTGGTCGTCGACTTGGGCGTTAAGGACATAGTCCGTCCAGGCGCCCGTCGCGGGATCAAACTAGCTCTTGAGCTCAGAATGCGCAAAAGACGGCTCTCAGACGCCGAGCGCTACGTGATAGATGCGTTCCGCGTCTACGCCCCCGACGCCGACGTGATCACAGCTATAGAGTTCAAATCGGACAAGGAGTCCTTGGGCATAAAGGGCGACGTCCCCGACGCCTTAGTCTTCGTGAAGGAAGGGCATCTGGGCAGAGCAGTGGGCAGAGGAGGCGAACGTATCAAGAACGTCGAGAACGATACTGGGTTGCGCCTAAGGCTCGTGGAGATGAGCTTGGACTTCAAGAACTGGGTAAGGGCCCTTCACCCCGTAGGCTGGATAGTTAAACACATATTGGATGTCGATTTCGCCGGGCCCGAGCTGTTGATCACTGTCAGGAGGAGCGAGTTCGGGACGTTCTTGGGCTACAGAGGCGTTTACGTGCGCTTGATGGATAGAGTGTTCCGCAGACTTTTATCCATAGGCGTCCGCGCCGTCGAGGCCGAAGAGGAGGAGAAATAATGAGCGACAAGGTCAGACTTCATTTATTTATAAAAGGCGAATTGAACTTGCCTGGGGTGCCCTATCGCCAGATATTCCGCGAAGTCGCCAAGAGGAACAATGTGTCCGGCTGGGTGCGTTTTCTGTCCGACGGCAATGTGGAGGCCGTGCTCGAGGGCCGTGAGAGGGACGTGGACGCCGTGCTTAGATGGGCCTACGCGGGGCCGCAAGGGGTTAAGGTCAAGGAGGTCGAAGTTATCAAGGAGGAGTATAGAGGGGAGTTCGACGACTTCAAAATCCTCTAGCGATCAACAAGAGCGCGTAGACGGCGAAGCCCAAGGCCATATGCGCCACATAGGGAAGTCCGTATTTCGCCACGACGTACTCGCCCTCCACGTCCTCGGGCGCTTTATATTTCTCTAAATCCTTGGCTTGTCCTATGATATATTTGTGTTTATTTTTAAGCGCCTCCTCTCTGGTGATACACGCGTGAGTGAACCTCTCCGCCAACGTCATCTTGCAAGGCCTCCCCTTGTTGGATAAGAAGAGCCATAGAACCGTGGCGAATATCGAGGGGCTGGACCCCATGACGACGATTACAGGCGTCGGCAAATAGGGGAGCGGAGGCGGGAAGAAGGACGTGGCTAATATCGTGAGCGAATCGGCGTAGCCGCTCCCCGTGATGCGCATTATCAACGCCAAGACCGCGCCTAAGATAGGCGACATGATATAGAGGGGCTTCCCCCACGACAAGTACGCAGCCGCTAGGGCGGGCGCGTACATCGCCGCGATTATCCAGGCGTCGATTTCCCTGGTCTTGATGTCTTGGTAAGACGCGTAGGCCAACGCGGCCAGCTCCAATAACGCGAGCGCCGTCGATAAGGACATTTGCCGTTACGGCAACCTCTTCTTCAGCTCGTCTATCCTCGGCGTCTTGAAGGGATCTACGCCCTTCCTCTCCGCTATCTTGACAGTGGCTATACCCACGTGTTTTAAGAAGGTCAAGATGCCGCCCACCGTCATCGGCACTTCGAACAACTCGCCGGGGATTATCTGCAAGGTCAGCTCAACGCGTAGCCTATGCTCGGGCGGTATGTCGGGGCTCGTGAGGGCCATGACGGGCCCCCTCGCCCCCTCTATCCAGTTATGGTGGGCCTCGGGGAGTATCTCCACCAGCGGGTCTATTTTCGAGTTCTCGTTGGCCTCGTTCTTCACCCTGTAGGCGATACCTTGCATCGACGCGGGGGCCACCACCGTCGGCCTCTCCGATAAAGCCCGCTCCAACCTCTCGGCCAACTCTCGGCTATACGGCAAGGCGTCGGGCAGATCGAACGTCACGCCGTAAATCCTCCTTAGTATCAACAACGCGGCCGTGAGCATTTGCGGCAGCGCCGCGCGGGGCGCCGAGGCCTTAGGCACCTTGACGACCGGTACGCCCATCTCGGCTAGCTTGCCGCCGGTAGTTATGGCGATCACCGGCATGCCCCTCTCCAAGGCCAGCTTAGCGGCTGTCAACGTCTCGGCGGTGTTGCCCGAGTACGACACAGCTAACATGAGCCCGCCCTTGCCCTTAAAGAAGTAGTCCTTTACTACTATCACCTCGAAAGGCCAATCTCTCACAACCGATAGATCTCTGATTAGATCCCCAACCACGCCGGAGCCTCCCATGCCCGCTACGTAGAGTCTATCTGTCTGCGAGATCTCGTAGACGCGATCATCGTATCGGTATTTCGTAGGGAAATCCACCACTTTGAGGATATATCGATCCCAGTTCATGTAATCGTCGAGCATACGTGGGATAGCTCTTCAATTAAAATTCACAACTATCAGTGCGGTTTCGCGTAGTAGTGAACGGCGTAGAGATAACCAGGGAGTGGAGCTGGGAGAGGATCTCGAAGGTGAAAGAGGAGCTCAAGAAGATGGGCTTTAGATGGACTGGGGAGGGCTGGGTGGGACGGGTCAAAGATCCTGTCTCGATCTATACTCTAAAGACTTTGTTGGACTTGAACGACGAGGAGACCGACGAGGTCATGAGGGCCATTGGGCCGAGCTCCGGCGATGCCGTGTTGATAACGGGCGAGTTGCCCGACAGACTAAAGCCTTATGTAGTGGCCTCGTACGGCTCATCGTATTTGGTGTCCGCGACTAGGTTCATCAGAGATTTCGTGGCTTCCGACAAGAAGGCGATAGCAGAGGTCCAAGGCTTTGAGGAATACGTGAAACGCGCCGCAGACGAGTTCAAAGCGTTGGTCAAAGGCATTGGGCTTAAGGGTGATCTCGACAGCGTTATTAAAAACGCTGTCGAGATAGCGTTGAGCTCAGAACGATTGAGGGCCTTGTACGAGAAGAGGGTCGCCTGGAGGAGGGTCGAGCTATGGCCCACCAAGGCCGTGCTGAACTTCGCCAGTAAGGAGTTGATATCAGAGCTGGGCCTCTTAAAGCTTGCGTATAACATAGTCGGTAAAGACGGCGAGGTGAGACAGACGTTCATAAAACTCGTCAAGATAACCAGGTCTCAAGATAAAGTGATCTTAGAATATCCTATATTCATAAAAGATAAAATTTCTAATATTTTGAAAAAACATGGATATATTATAATAAATAAAGATATACAATATAAATCTATGAAATATGAACAAAGATTTTCTTTATATGAATTCCAAGAGAGGGCCGTCGAGAGCTGGGAGAGGGCGGGCAGAAGGGGCACTATAGCCGTGCCCACGGGCGGCGGCAAGACCTTCATAGCCATGTCGGCGATGGCCAAGGCCTCCACCACGGCCCTAATCCTCGCGGTTACCCAAGAACTCGCGTCGCAGTGGGCTGAGAGGTTGAGGAAGTACTTGGGCGTGAGCGCAGGGATGCTGGGAGCGGGGAGGCACGAAGTGAGGGACGTGACCGTGGCTATATACAACTCGGCGGTTAAGTACATCGACGAGCTCGTAGGAAAGTTCGGCCTCGTGGTCTTCGACGAGGCCCACCACGTGCCTGCAGAGACCTTCAAGGAGGTGGCCCTCGCGTTGGACTCCCCCTATAGGTTGGCCATATCAGCTACGCCTAAGAGGGAAGACGGCAACGAGATGTTGATATACGAGGCCGTGGGGCCTCTGGTATATAGGGCTACATACGGCGAGATGATAGACGCCGGCCTAGTAGTCCCCGTCGAGCACTACAGGGTCTACGTAAGGCTCAACGCCGAGGAGGAGCAGAGGTATAAGTCGGCTGAGGCGACGACGAATAACGCCATAGTGCTCAGGAACATGGCGTCGCAAGCGTCGGCTAAGATACCAGTAGCAGTGGAGATAGTAAAGCGCGAGGCCTCGTTGGGGCACAAGGTGTTGGTCTTCACGCAGTTTCTGGAACAAGCCAAGGCGATATATGACGAGTTGCACGACTTAGTACGCGCCGAGCTCATAACGTCGGAAGAGCGCGATAGGGACGCCGCGTTTTCTCGTTTCCTCTCGGGCGTATCGAGGGTCGTGGTCACAACGACGGTTTTAGACGAAGGCGTGGATGTGCCGGACGCAGACGTGGCGGTCATAGTAAGCGGCAGCGGATCGAAACGCCAGATGTTACAACGCGTGGGGAGAGTCGTCAGGAAGGCGCCCGGCAAGACTAGGGCGCGCGTATATGAGATAGTGGCTAGGGGGACTATAGAAGAAGCCCTATCCGAGTCGAGACATGTAGACGACGTGATCGAGGAGGTGATCTGCAGAAGGCTTACAGAGTCCTCCTTGAGGGATCTCCTCTCCAGCATATCGTTGCTGGACTTCAGCAGCTTTAAACTCTGATGAGTCTTGTGGAGACGGTCGAGGAATTCCTCTACCTAATACTGGAGACCGCAGTATCGATAGCCCTTTTAGTCGTCGTGGCCTCGATGGGCGCGGATCTAGCTAGCTATTTAAAATTAATAGATCTTTATATTAAAAATGATATAAAAAATATGATAAATCTAATTAGAATATGCGGATGTTATATCATATACTAATTATTATAGTATTATTAACCATGATATTACTATTACATGATATAATCGAGATGATTGGATTAATGAAATTATTATTTACAAGATAAATGATTTCTCAAATAGAAATAATTTATATAATTATTATATTTTTATTAGTGATATTATTTGGAATATATACTTTTAAAATTATAAACGACCTTTCAATAGACAGATATTACTATCTCATAACGCTTTATGGTAATTGTAAACATAATTATTTTTTAACAAAATATAGTAATAACTATTCATTATATATTTTGCTAATATGTATCAACATTACCTCAGTTGCAGGAAATATGACTTACGAAGTCAAGTACCTAGTGCCGATCGTTATGCGATGAGGATCGCGCGATGCGCCCCTCTGGTCACATAGATTTATTTAAAATTATTAGGAGATAATTATAATTTTAAATTGAAGATTAACTATTATTTATAGGTTTTTATTTTTAAAATATCAATATAAATATATCGATAATCTTAATGGTGAGAATAAGCAAAAGATAAAAAGATCCATTAAAAGCGTATGCTATGGCGGAGCAAAGAGATCTATCCCAATACCAAAGAGTAGTCATAGATCAAGATTTATGTATATCTTGTGGAGCTTGCGTTGCGGTATGTCCTTGGCAAGCCCTAGAGCTGGATGAAAACGCAAAAGCCCGCCTAATATGGGAGAAGTGCTATGACGACTTCTCTTGCGTCGCGGCGTGTCCCGTAAAATGTATATATAAAGCCAGTGAAGCGCCCGAGGATGCCAAGAAGAAGCCCAATTGGTACAGGCTCGGCAGGCAGTTGACGCCCGACGAGCAGAAGATACTAAACGACTGGAAGGCCAAGTACGGAGTAGCAGTAGACCCGCTACCTCCAACTTAAAATACGAGATAGGTTCTTACTAATGGAGGAGATTTTTCAAGTCGTCGACCTACTCAATAGGTCTAACTGTGTTGTAGCGCTAACTGGCGCCGGCGTCTCCACGGCCAGCGGCATACCGGACTTCAGAGGTCCTCAAGGCCTCTGGAGGGTGCTGGACCCCTCCAAGTTCGAGATCAGCTATTTTTACGAAAACCCCGACGAGGTCTGGGGCATTTTCATTTCGACGTTTGTGATTAAGGAGGACGTAAACCCCAACCCGGCCCATAGGGCGCTCGCAGAGCTTGAATCCATGGGCAAGCTATGCGCCGTGATCACGCAGAATGTGGACGGCCTCCACCAGAAGGCGGGCTCAAAGAGGGTGGTGGAGCTACACGGCTCTTTGAGATACGCCGTATGCACTAAATGCGGTATGAAGTACCCTCTGGCGGAGGTTATACGCGAATATAAAAACGCCGCGCCTAAATGCAAGGTGTGCGGCGGCATCTTAAAGCCAGACGTGGTCTTCTTCGGCGAGCCGCTCCCCCAAGAGGCCCTGAACGAGGCCGTGATGCTGGCGGAGCTCTCGGACTTATTCGTAGTAATCGGGTCCTCTCTGGCAGTGGCTCCCGCGAATAGGCTCCCGTTAATAGCCAAAAGGAGGGGGGCCAAGCTGGTCATCATAAACGGAGGACCTACGGAGCTCGATCACGCCGCAGACGTGATTATCAGGGGAAGAGTTGAGGAGATCTTGCCCAGAATAGTGGAGGCCCTAAAGGCAAGTTATCTTAAAGGGAGTTCTTGAGACCAACGACTTCGAGAGATCCTCCTTGAACTTGTTCAAGTCGATACAGCCTAACCTAGGCGGGGCTACCTTGAGGAGCTCTAAGGCCTCCTCGGCCAATGCCACGAATTTATCCGGCAACCCCTCTTGTATTTTGATAAACGCCGCAGATACGAGTATCAGAGCTTGGACGATCTTATCGCCGCTTTTGCGCCATAAGGGCTCCAGCTCCGCGTGCGCCTCCCAAAAACGCTCTGCGTTGAAAAGATCGACGAATCGGGCCAAGTCGCCTCCGCCGAGGGAGCCCTCGTCGGTTATGTCGACTATAGCCACGACGGGTCCTAAGACTTCCTCGATCTCGGCCTTCGCGACGTCGGGGTCCACTCCTCCGACCACTATCTCGATATGTCTAGAGGCGACCCGCAAGTTGAGGACCGATAAGAAGCTCCTCAAATCGCGTAGCAATTGTGATCTTTGAGAGGGGGTATAGCCGGGGTTCTCCACTATGAAAAGATACCTGGTATTCTTCATTATACTTTAATAATTATTTTCTTTAAATCTATTTGTATATCTACTATTACTTTCAGATTACCATAACTCTGTTTAATACGTCTAACGAGAGCCAATGCTTTATTTATATTATCCAAAAATTGCGAATTATCCGGAAGCGCCCCACCCGCGTACAGCTCCACGCCCTCTGCCATCTTCAAATCGACGCCGAAGGCCCTCGCCAGCTCGACGAACTTGAGGTACCGCTCCTCCATGGACGCAAGCGACTCCTTATTCTCTCTGTATCTCTCAGCGTATTCCTTAAGCGAGGAGAGCACAGCCTCGAGCTCGTCCAAAGTGAGGAACAACGTCATGCCTCTCCTCCGTAGTAGTACGCTATTTCGATATTGCCTACGCAGAACTTCAGATAGCCCGGCGTTATGTCGCGACAACCCCACATGTCCAGCTCGATTTGAGGTTCGGCGAGAGATTCGACGGGCTTGCTCCTGGGTAGCGGGGGGATTATCTCCGGCAAGCGCTCCGGCGTAATGTAGGTCCGCTCGGGCTCTACGACCACAGAGTACTCCTTTAAGGAGAGCTTGTCGGCCATGTTGCTGGCCGCGACTATCCGCTCCATAAGCTCATTCACGGCATTGTACAAGAAGCCTATACTGCCCAAACGTATCACGTATCTTCCGACTTGCCTTCTGCCGAAAACTATCGGCGTAGCCTCGACGGCCTTTTGAACATCTCTTAAGGTCCATAATATCTTATCTATATTTTCTGAATTTACAATTATCATAGAACTATTCTAATATGATCATCAATTATATCGAGATAAACTACTTCGTTCTCCCCGAGGATCTCAATAAGCTTCTGCTTCACTGTTTGGTCTATATTTAGGGAAGAGACTTTGACCTTCTTCAAGGACTTCATGGGATTACGGTTATGGTATCGCCCTTCAAGATCACGTACGTGTTGGGGGGCATGATATCGAGTAGATCCAACGGGAGCTGAGGAGCGCTGGGCGGCCACACAAAATCGATGTTCTCGCCCCTTATTACTAAGGGCTCCGCCCTCTTCACAGCGAGTTTTTGTATTATCTCCCTCAACCGATCCAACTGATCGGTGTATATTATCATCGGCCTTTTACAGCCCACTTTTATTTAAACTCTTCCCTCGAGCCTATTCTGCGATAGACTAAGTATTGTGCCGAGGGACAAGCGCTTGAACACAATAGACAGCCTATGCATACATCCTCGTCCACCACGAAACGACCGTCATCGCCTCTTCTTAAAGCCCCCGTGGGGCACCAACGTATGCACAAATCGCAGTGGCCGCACACCGACGCCCTAGCTATTAATGCGGCCGCGTCAACGGCCCTATCCCCCTTCACGGTCGACAAGTCGCTCGATATCTCGGTCAAGGCCCCCTTCCGCCTCACCAACACCCTATCGCCCTCGATGCTCACATCTCCGAGCATTTTCAACAACTGCAACGCCGTGTCGCGATCAGGCCTAGCGCCGATGAGCTCCACCGAGTTGGACGTAGCTTTCACCTCAAAGGGGTATTTGGCCTTGATCGATATCTTCACGAACCTCGACATGTCGCCCGGCAACCGCCTCTTCCACCTCCAGAGGCCGTATTTGATATACGCCTCGCTTCCGTATTGTTGCGCTATCTTAGCCTCCAGCTTTTCGTATATGCCGGGATAGCTGATGCGCACTAGCTCCAGCTCGGCCATCTCGTTGGCCGGACATATCACGCAACCAAGTCTGTCGAAACCCCTCTCGTATGCCTTGTTGTAGGGCAACTTGTGGAGATATATATAACCCCACACCTCCAACGCGGTCCAGTCCTGTATTGGCGCCACCACCACGGTTTTGACGACCCATTTGCTCGTGGACACCGGCTTGAGCCTAGCCCTCTGGAACGACTCGGCCGCCCTCTGGCCCACCACGGATATGACTCCTTGGGGGAACCGCTCGGTCAAGGCCCTAGTTATCGGCGCCAGCTTTATCACCTTGCAACACCAACGATAATCGCGCGCAGGGACTCCGAACTCGTCTAAGGCCTTCCAGAAGATGTCGCCCGCCGAGGCAATTAACAAGTCGGCCCCGTACCTCGCCGCTACCTCTTTAACGTTCTGGTACGTCTCAGGCGCCTCGAGCCCCGTGTCGTTGAACAATATCGTGAACGTGTGCCCAGTCCTGGCCACGAGGTCCAAAGCAACTAGGCTATCCTTACCGCCTGAATAGGAGACTACTACCGGCAACTTGTACTGCGAGAAGACCCGCCTCAAGAACTCCACGGCCTTCTCGGCTTTTCTCTCTATATAGCGCGCGTTAACTTCAGCGAAGAGCCTCATATCGCTGGGCCTTCCAGGGGGAAGCCTCGGCTTAGCCCTCCAAGACTTGACCACGTGGAGCCTCCCCCCTCTGAAGAGCTTGGCCACGCCGTGTGTTGAGCCGTCCCTGGTCGATACGGCCACATGTGTATAGCGCTTGTCGGGGAGGGAGCCTTCTATTATCTTGTCCTTGTGTATATCATAGCCGACGGGCAGTTCGTCCATGTCGACGACGGCCCACCAACCGGCCTTTCGGGCCAACAACTCGCTTACCCCCTCGAACAATGGCCTAAACCTCCACCTGCCCTCGAGCAAGTCGTAGAATCTATGTCCTATAATCCTTCCGCGCACTACCACCTCATCCGCCTGGTCTGCGTATCCTGGTATTTTGTTCAACAAGACCACCTCGTCGTTCGGGACTATATCGGCGAGGGATCTATCGCCGAGCTCGTATTCGATGGATTGCTTAATGATCTCTATATCCGCCTCAAACGCCGGCCTCACGTCGCCCGGCTCCGTCACGCGGACCGGGATCAGCCTACTGCACCTATCGACTAGGTCTCGAGGCTCAAACACGGGCACATTCAACTCCTCACACCAATAGAGCCTCACATTCCGTCTATTTCTTCTATTTAAATAGGGCTCAATAACTACGTGCGCGCGCTTGTTCTAGCCGGCGGTTTCGGGAAGAGGCTCGCGCCGTTGACGAACGAGTTGCCGAAGCCCTTGTTGCCGGTGGCGGGCAAGCCCATATTGGTGAGGCAGATCGAGTGGCTTAAAGGACAAGGAATCTCGGACTTCGTCTTGGCCGTGGGCTACCTCCGCCATAAGGTCTTCGAGGCGCTGGGAGATGGGAGGAAGTTCGGCGTGAGGATCTTCTACAGCGTCGAGGAGGAGCCCCTCGGCACGGCCGGGGCTATAAAGAACGCGGAGCCGTTTCTGGAAGACGACGTCTTCGTGGCGGTCAACGGCGATATAATCACAGATTTATCAATAGAACCGCTCTTGGAGGCGTTGAAGGATGCCGACGCGGCTATAGCGCTAGTCCCGTTAAGGAGCCCCTACGGGGTCGTGGAGTTCGACGAGTCCGGCCGCATCACGAGCTTCCGCGAGAAGCCGATACTCGAGGGCTATTTTATCAACGCGGGCGTGTACGCCATGAGGAGAGAGGTGCTCAAGCTGTTGCCGCCCAAGGGCAACATTGAGGAGACAGCCTTCCCTGAGCTGGCCCGTCAGAGGCGGTTGCGGGCCGTCGTCTATAAAGACGTCTTCTGGCGCTCGATAGACTCGATGAAGGACCTAGAGGAGGTGGAGAGGGCTTTGGGGAATGGACGTTGAGGACGTCGTCCTTAAATACGCGCTGATAAATGCGGTTAAGTACGGAGGGAAGGCTGACCCTAAGGCCGTCATGTCCAAGATAATGGCCGAGAGGCCGGACTTAAGGCCGCGCGCTAGGGAGGTAAAAGCGTTGGTGGAGTCCATCGTCGAGAAGGTCAACTCGATGAGCCTAGAGGAGCAGAGGGCGTTGCTCGCGTCTAGATGGCCAGAGGCGCTCGAGGAGAGGAGGGAGAAGGAGGAGAAGAGGCCCAGCGTAGAGGCGCTACCTCCATTGCCCGGAGCCGACGAGAGGAAAGGAGTCGTCGTTCGCTTTGCGCCTAATCCCGACTTCGTGCTCCACCTGGGCAGCGCCCGACCGGCCATCTTGAACTATGCCTACAAGCTGAAATACGGGGGGAAGTTCATACTGCGCTTCGAGGACACAGATCCTAGAATTAAAAAGCCGTTGGTCACTGAGGAGATAAACGCCTACGACGCGATAAGGGAGGACTTGAGGTGGCTCGGCGTTAGGTGGGATGAAGAGTACGTGCAGTCGTCGAGAATGGAGGTGTATTACGAATACGCGCGGAAGCTAATAGAGCTAGGCGGCGCATATGTCGATCTATGTAAGCCGGAGGAATGGCGGCGCCTCAGAAACGCCGGCAAGGCCTGCCCCCATAGGGATGCCTCCGTCGAGGACAACCTAGAGCTCTGGGATAGGATGTTGCGGGGGGATTTCGACGAGGGCGAGGCCGTGTTGAGGGTTAAGACGGATTTGTCGCATCCTGACCCGAGCGTCAGGGACTGGGTGGCCTTCAGGGTGATAGACACCGATAAAACGCCCCATCCGCTCGTCGGGTCTAAGTACAAGGTATGGCCTACGTATAACTTCGCCGTGTCCGTCGACGACTATTTAATGGGCGTCACGCACGTCTTGAGAGCGCAGGAACACAGCGTGAACACCGTGAAGCAGTCCTACGTGTTCAGACACCTAGGCTGGAGACAGCCCGTCACTATACACTTCGGCAGATTGAAGGTGGAGGGCGGCTCTCTCAGCAAGTCGAAATTGAAGGCGCTTAGGGTTAAATTCGACGACGTCACGATGCCCACGCTGGCCGGGTTGAGGAATCGCGGGATACTCCCGGAGGCGATATGGGAGCTCATACTGAGCGTCGGCATTAAGCCGTCGGATTCGACGGTATCTATGGCTAACCTCTTCGCCATCAATAGGAAGATCTTGGATCCGAGAGCTGATAGGTATATGTTCGTCGTAGACCCGGTTAAGTTGCGGATAGATCT